>JAHDVK010000007.1 GCA_023384675.1 Bryobacteraceae bacterium
GGTAATTCGTTGAAATGGGGCGGGATAAAAATATTTGCTATTGGCGAACACCGGGTTGGGGCCTCTCTCCTCCCAGCCTGCCCTGGACTAAGGCTGAACCCTCATATCGAACCCTGCCGCGCCTGCCGATGGACTGGACAGGAGGCGCGAATTTGCAGGTTCTGTCCATTGCCGCGATGGCCATCATATGTGCGGTTTCCTTGCATGGGGACAGCGCCAGATGGCGGCAGTTTCAGTCCGCGAATTTCGACCTCCTGACCAATGCAGACGCCACGGAAGCGAACGCCGCTTTGGCGCATCTCGAAGCCGTGCGCCTGCAAATCGCGTGTGCCGAGCCCTGGCTGGGCGCGCCGCCCGGCCGGGTCCGGATTCTTGCTTTCTCCTCGGAGAAGGAGTTTGAGCCTTACCGCTCAAGCTCTCAATCACCCGCGTTCTTCGCCAGCGGCCCGGAAGGTGATCTCATCGTTCTGGGCCGTCTGGCGGAGGATCACTGGCCCACGCTGGCGCATGAATATGTGCACGCGGCCGTGCGGGCCGCCGGTCTCCGTCTCCCGCTCTGGCTGGAGGAAGGCCTCGCCGAACTCTATTCGGGACGGCCGGCTCCGCCCCGCGGGGCGAAGCGGCGCCCCGGACGATTCGATCTAACCGTCCTGGCAGCCGAGCGGCCTGCGGCGGCCCATCTGCGCGCGGCCCCGGCCGGAACCGGGTTCTACCATCAAAGCCGGCAAATGGCGCACCTGTTGCGCCATCATCCCGGCTACACCCCGCGCTGGCCTGACCTCCTTCGTAACGCCAGCGCGGGGCTTTTTTCCGGTGATCTTCCCGCCCTCTTAGGACGTACGCACCGGCAAATCGCAGCCGATGTCCGGCGTTTCCGGAAGCCTTTCCCCCTTCAGCCCGCTCCGATTGCCACCTCTGTTGTCGAGCGTCCGCTGGGCCTCGACGAACACCGGTGGACGCTGGCCCTCGCGCTCACGAGGCTGGGCCGGGATGCGCAAGCGCTCGATCATCTCGAAGGCATCGAGTCGGCCGAAGCCCACGCGCTCGCCGCCAAACTGCTTCTGCGCCGGAACGATCCGCGCGCGGGCGCACGCCTCCGGCGCGCCTTTGAACTCGGCGCGCGGGACGAGTTCGCGCTGTGGCAACTCATTTGCCTGGAACAGGATAACCCAGCCAGCACCCTGCTGCTCCCGGCTTTTGAACGATTTGTCGAGGCGCGCCCGGAACGCGACGACGCCCGCCTGATCCTAGCCTCGCATTACCTCGCGCGCGGCCTCTATGTCGACGTTCGCCGCCACCTCGATTCGCTTCGCCAGGTGCCGCCCGAATACGCGGCCTACTACCAGCAGGCCCGCCGCATCATTGGCCCGGCCTGAGCACTTTCCCGAGAAACGCCCAGATCTCCCGCCGCGACTCCCGCGCCAGCTTCGTATCCAGCCGGTTGAAGGCATGCCCGCCGGGCGCATCCTGATAGATCTTATGCTCGAACTGTTTGCCCGCCGACTTCAGAGCCGCGATCAGACGTTCCACCTCGAGCACGTTCACGTCCTCGTCGTTCGTCGTTGAGTGGATCAGCAGCGGCGTAGCCAGCTTGTGCGCATGCGTGACCGGCGAACGCCGCAGATACTCCTTCACGTCCTCCTCGGCGGTCTTCCCGATGTGATAATCGGCCGAAAACAGCCCCCGGTAGGTATCGCTCTTGTAGCCCATCCGGGCCACCAGGTCGCTGACGGGCACTCCGGCATAGGCCGCGGCGTAGGCTTCGGGCCGGTCGAAGATGCTCATCAGCGTGATCATGCCGCCATGGGACCAGCCCAGGATCCCCACACGCTTCGGATCCACGAAATCGAAGCTTTCCAGGGCCCAGAGCCGTGCGGCCTCGATGTCGTCGTTCTCGCGCCCGCCGTAGTCGATGTGCTCCCAGAACCCGCGGCCGTAGCCGTTCGAACCGCGGTATTCGGGCGCGATCACCACGTAGCCCTGTTCCAGCATCTCGCGCACCAGCGGCACGGCGGTGGTGGAGTGGTTCCCGTGTACGCCGCCGTGGACGTAGATCAGCATCGGGTGCTTTTTCGCCCGGTCGAGCTTCTTCGGGATGTACGTGTAGGCGTTGATGATGAGCGGATTCCCCACCCCCTGCGCCGTAGGGTTGGGCTCTTTCGCGGGCGGCGTGCTGGTGAAGCGAACCTTGTTAACCTCGGCGAGGCCGTCCATCTTGACGTGCCACATCAGGTCGTCGACGGACTTCAGAATCCGGTCCACCGCGTGGGTATCGTAAACCTGAACCGGCGCCGGCGTCTGTCCCGCCGCCAGGGAGGAGAAGAGAATCAGGAATGCCGCGATCCGCATACCCGCCAGTTTACTGGCATCAGCAGATGCGCGGAAGCAGATCGCCGCTCAAATGATCGAGCGCGCGGCGGCCGCCGATGGCGCTTTCCATCGTCACGCGCGCGCGGCCTTCTTCGCCCACCCGGCCGATGATGGCGGCGCGCTCGTCGAACTTCTTCATGGCCGCCAGAGCGCTCTCCGCGTCGGTGTCCTTGACGATGGCGATGAAGCGCCCTTCGTTGGCCACATAGAGCGGGTCCAACCCCAAGAATTCGCACGCGCCGCGCACGGCCTCGCCCACCGGAATGGCGGCTTCCTGAACCTCGATCTCCACTCCACGCGCGCGGGCGATTTCATTCAGCGCGCTGGCCAATCCCCCGCGCGTCAGGTCGCGCAGGCAGTGCACTTCTGCGCCGGCGCGCAGCAGTTTCTCCACGGCCGGCCACAGCGGGGCGGTGTCGCTGACGATTTCGGTTTCAAACGCCAACCCCTCGCGCACCGACATCACCGCCACGCCATGCGCGCCCACCTCGCCGCTGATCAGAATCGCGTCGCCGGGGCCGATCAACGCCGGTCCCACGCGCGCGCCGAATTCGACGAACCCGACGCCCGCGGTGGTGATGTAAAGACCGTCCGCCGCGCCGCGTTCCACAACTTTCGTGTCGCCGGTGACGATCAGCACCTTGGCGGTCTGGGCCGCGCGGCCCATGTCCGTCACCACGCGCCGGAGCGTTTCGAGAGGGAGACCTTCTTCGAGGATGAAGCTCGCGCTGAGCCACCTCGGCCGCGCCCCGCACATCGCCAGATCGTTCGCGGTCCCGTACACAGCGAGTTCGCCAATCGAACCGCCGGGGAAGTAGAGCGGTTTCACGACATAGGCATCGGTGCAGAAGATGATGGTGCCGTCGAGCCGCGCGCCGTCGTGGCGTTCGTGCGCCACGGGGTCGCCGAAAGCGGGCAGAAAGACCTCTTCGATGAGCTGGTCCATCATGCGGCCGCCGCTGCCGTGGGCCATTACGATGCGATCACTGGCCATATTGGTAGTACGCTGCGCAAGCGCCTTCGCTCGAAACCATGGGCGCGCCGAGGGGGTGCGCCGGTGTACATTCGCGTCCGAACGCCGGACACGCGGGCGGCCGGAGCCGCCCCTGGAGTATATCTCCAGCGTGACACAAAACGGCGCTGTTTTGCTCTCCGGAAGCCGTTTTGAAGCGTTTTTTGGCGTCAAAATCGTGGTATTCGCGCCTCAGGCAGAGACCGCTGCCCGGAATCACGCCCACGCCCCGCCATTCCCGGTCGCACACCTCGAATACGTCGTCCATCACCCGCCGCGCCGCCGGGTTCCCCTCGCGGCGGACCGCCCGCGCGTACTGATTCTCCACTTCCGCGCGGCCGGCCTCGAGTTGCCGGACCGCCATCAGCGTGCCTTCGAGCAGGTCCGCCGGTTCGAAACCCGTAACGACGATCGGGATCTTGAACTCCCGCGCGATCGGTTCGTACTCCTCGTAGCCCGCCACCGTACAAACATGGCCGGGCGCCAGCAGCGCCTGCACGCTGCAAGCCGCGCCCGCGAAAATCGCGCGGATCGCCGGCGGCACCAGCACGTGCGCCACCAGGATGCTGAAGTTCCGCACACCGAGCCGGGCGGCCTGCCAGACGGCCATGGCATTGGCGGGCGCGGTGGTTTCAAAACCAACGGCGAAGAAGACCACCTCGCGGTCAGGCTGCTGCCGCGCGAGCTTGAGGGCGTCGAGCGGCGAATAGACCACGCGCGCGTCGCCGCCTTCGGCGCGCGCCTCGAGCAGGCTGCGGCGCGAGCCGGGCACGCGCATCATGTCGCCGAACGACGTCACCGTAATGCCCGGACGCAGCGAGAGTTCCACAGCCGCGTCGATCAGCGGAACCGGCGTCACGCAAACCGGGCACCCGGGGCCGTGCACAAGTTCGATGCCATCGGGCAGCAGCGCCGTGAGGCCGGTCTTGAGGATCGTGTGCGTCTGTCCGCCACAGACCTCCATGATGGTCCAGCGCCCGCGCACCGCCGCCTTCAGTTCGGCGGCGAGGGCGCGCGCCAGAGCGGCTTCACGGTATTCATCCAGATGCTTCATGGGCCGCCATCCGTGTCGAAACCGAGCGCGCGCAAAGCGGCCAGCCGTTCCGCGGCCTCGCGTTCGTCCACCACCTCGAGCGCGAAACCGGCATGCACCAGGACGTAGTCGCCGGGGCGCGCACCGGGCGTGAACGCGAGGCTCACTTCGCGGCGGACGCCGCCAAAATCCACGATGCCGCAGCGGAATTCAGGCTCCTCGCCGCGGACTTCCTGCACACGCGCCGGCGCCGCCAGACACATTGTTCACCGCACCTCCCGCGCGGCCACCCACTCCACCCAGGCTTCCAACCCTTCGCCCGTGCGGCTGGAAAGCGGAAACACGGCGGCGCGCGGGCTGACCGCGCGCACGCTCTCCAGGAGCTCTTCGAGCGAGACATCGCAATAGGGCGCAAGGTCGATCTTGTTGATGACCACCGCGTCGCTCTGCAGAAACATTTTCGGGTACTTGCGTGGCTTATCGGAGCCTTCGGCGGCGCTGAAGACGGTGACGCGCCACGCTTCGCCAAGGTCGTAGGCGGCCGGGCACACCAGGTTGCCGATATTTTCGATGAACAGAAGATCCGGGTCCACCGCGATGAGCGTCCGCGCCGCCTCGCCCACCATGCGGGCGTCGAGATGGCAGGAGTTCACGTTGATCTGATGGGCGGCGATGCCCACGGCGCGGATCCGGCTGGCGTCGAGATCGGTCTGCATGTCGCCTTCGATCACCGCGCAACGCCGCGTGGCGAGACGGGGCAGGGTCTTTTCGAGCAGCGTGGTCTTGCCGGCGCCGGGCCCGGACATCAGGTTGATGACGGTCCAGCGGCGCGCGGCGAACCAGGCGCGATTTTCGGCGGCAAACTCGTCATTTTTGCGCAATACGGGGGCATTCAGGGCCACTTTTTGCGTCATACCGCCTCCCGGAGTTCGAGGCTTTCCACCTGGAGTTCCTGGCCCGCGATGACATCGAGGGGCTGGCCGCAGTCCGGACACCACAGGACCAGATCAGCGCCGGGTTGCGATTCCCGGCGGCAATGCGGGCAGCGCGCACGGACGGCGACGCGCTCGACGTGCAGCCGCGCCCCGGCCGCGGCAGTCCCCGCGCAGAGCGCTTCGAAGGCAAAACTGAGAGCCTCGGCCACCACGCCGGAGAGGTCGCCGACGCGCACCGTGACGGCCGCGATGCCCGCCGCGCCGCGGCGCGCCGCCTCGCGTTCAGCGATATCGAGGATCTCGGCGGCTATTCCGGTTTCGTGCATTTTCGCGGCTTTCCGGCGAACGCCACTACCGCGATCATATCAGGTTTTCAGACCTGCTTAGTACATTATTAATCGCGAACCACGCGGAAGCCGACGTATTCGGAGCGGGGTTCGCCTTGCGCTTTCGGGTCCACGGGCCGGTCGGCGGAACCGCCCATGGCCTTGCCTTTGCCGTCTTTCGTGACGACCCACTCGGCGGCGTTCCCGCCGAGGTCATACACAGGATCGTCGCCTTTGCCGGCGAACGAGCCGACGGGCTTGAGCAGGGCGCCGGGGGCGAGGCCCTCCAGAAGCGATTGCAGGCGGCCCGCGTCGTCCGGATTGATGGAATAGCCCGCCCAGGCGTCGAGCGTGTTTTCAGTCCTGGCGGCGGTGAGCAGCGAGCCGAGTTCCTCCTCCGTGCCGAGGCGGAACTTCTGCCCGGACTTCTTGGACAGCCAATCGCAATACGCCTTGGCTTTGTCGAAAGAAACATTGTTTGCCGGATAATTTCCGGTGCCTTCGGGGTACTGATATCCGGCGTCAAATGCTTTGAATTGCGCACGCGTGACTTCAAAACGGCCAACGTGAATGGCGCCGCGTTCGACAACTTCGGGCGTGTCATTCGCACTCTGAAGCTTGAGCGCGGCAGCCAGGGCGGATTCCTTTTTCAGCGCCTCATTTTCGTCCTTGAGCGTGCCGAACAGGTGTTTGTCAAACCAGCGCAATTCCTCTTCGAGCTTTCTTTCCTGAAAAGCAAGTTTCCGAAGTCCGTGCGCCTCGCCGGGGAAGAGCATGAATTTCACAGGCGCTTTCCCGTAGTGCTGCAATGCGCGGTAATGCTGCCAGCCCTGCTCCGTGGGCACCTGTTTGTCCTCGGTGCCGAAGAAGATGATGGTAGGAGTGGTCACCTTGTCCATGCGGAACAGCGGCGACTTGCGGACGTACAGATCGGGCGCGTCCATGGGCGTCGTGCCCAGATAGTAACTGTCGAAGGAGTCGCCGAACACGGCGTTGCCCCAGTCGCTGATCCAGTTCACATTGCCCGCGCCGGCGCCCGCGGCTTTGTAGCGGGTGGTGCGCGTGGTGAGTTCGATGGTGATGATGGAGCCGTTGGACCAGCCCATCACGCCGAGTTTGTCCGCGTCCACCAGGCCCTTGGCGATCAGGTGATCGACGCCTTTTTCGACGTCGATCCATTCCAGATCGTTGTATTTCCCGCCGGAAATGGATTCACCGAACTTCAAGCCGTAGCCCGAGGAACCGTGGTAATTCGGCTTGAGAATAAACGCGCCCCGCTGGGCCATCAATTGATGCGGGTAGCCCCAGCTTTCGCGAAATGCATCCATATCGTGGCCGTGCGGGCCGCCGTGAATCATCACGACCAGGGGATATTTCTTGCCTGCCTCATAATTGTGCGGGTAATAGAGAATCCCTTCGATTTCCTCATCCAGAGCGCCGGTCCAGGTGATCACTTCTGTTTTGGCAATCGTCTTTTTATCCCAACCGGCATTGGTTTTGACAAACGGTTTCGGTTCTACGATTTTCGCGCCGTTCAGGGCGGCGCGCATCCAGACGGCGGGTTTCGACGCGGTGGAATGGGTGTAAACGAGGCTGTTGCCATCGAAGGCGGTGGTGACGGAGAAGATATTGCGGACGTGCTCGCCCTCGAGCCAAGTCCGGCTCCAGGAATCGCCCGAGCGCGTGTAGCGGGCGGCGCGGTTGCGCGCGCCGTCGAGCAGCACAGCCACGAAGCCGTCAGGGGTGACATCGTAGCCGTAGCCCGCGCCTCGCTCCCAATCGAGCGGCACTTCGGTGTGGCGGGCGGCGGCGAGATCGTAGTAGTACATCCGGTTGACGTAGGCGTTCAGCAGGTAGTCGTGATTGTTGAAGGGCGACATGAAATAGAAGCCCTTCGAGTCGCGCGCGAAGCTCACACCTCGCGCCAGCAGCTTCGTTCCGGCAAAAAGCTGAGTGCTGGTCCCTTTTTTGAGGTCGTGAAGGAAGGTGACCGGCTTGATTTTCTGGTTGAAGGTCTCGGCGAGGGAGCGGTTGTGATTGGTGACGGCCCACGCGCCGTCGGGCGACACGCTGACGTTGGTGATGCGGTCGGTGTTCGTAGTAAGCCGGGTGACCTTGGAGCCCTTGATTTCGAAGCGGAACAGGCGGACGGGCGCGGCGTGGTCTTCGTCGTCGAGGACATTGGTGTTGTCTTTGCGCTCCTTGTTGCGGAGTTCGAAGAGGCTGGAATCCTCGGCGGCTACGAGCAGCAGGGCGTCGTCGCCGAGCCATTCGAAGGCGCGCACGCCTTTCTCCATTTTGGTGAGGGCCCACGGTTCGCCGCCGCGCACATCGATGAGCCAGACCTGCGAGCCGCCGCTGTCGGCGGAAGCGCCAGGAGCGCCGGGCGCGCCGGGCACGCCGGGCGCGCCGGGCGCCTTCCGCGACGTGAGAAACGCGACGCGCTTCGAGTCGGGCGAGAACTTGGGCGAGGAAGCGCCATCGGAGCCGCGCGTCAGTGCGATCTCAAAGTCATCGGCGATGTGTTTCAGATAGACATTCGAGACGGAAACACCCTTTTCCTTGTCGATTCTCGACTTGGTGTAGACGGCGAAGCGCCCGTCGCGGCTCAGATCGAGTGAGCCGGCACTTTCCTGCATCAGTACGTCCTGCGGAGTCCACTTTTCGGCGCCGGAGAGGGACAAGACCAACGTGATGAAAACGGGAGCGAGTCGAATCCACATGAGAACAGAAGCCTTTCTATGCGCGTGAATGCCTTTATTTTAGAGGAACTCCGTCGTGGGATCGTGAGCGCGCCAGTGGCGGCGGGCGCGCGCCGGGGTATCGACCGCGTAGCAATACACGCAGCCGTGCGGGCAGGTTTCGTAGGCACCGATATCGCGCGATTCGGCGCATTCGCACCCCGGGCGATTTCCTTTCTGACGCGCCGCGATCCGCCGGCCGGCCACATCGGCGAGACGGGCGGCGTCGATGCAGCGGGCCGGTTCACCGCCCGCCTCGGGCTGCGCGCAGACGGTGACGCGCTGGCCGTTCACGCGGGCGATGGCGGCAAGTTCGCGCAGGAGCCGTTGTTTGAGTTCGAGTTCCGGGTCCTGCCAGGTGAAGCCTTGGGCGCGGGCGGCCCATTCCAGATTGCGGCGGGTCTTCCGGTAGATGTGCGCGAAGCTGATCACGGCCTCATCGGTCAGGCCCGCTAATTCCGCTGAAATCGCGGAGAAATTGCGGAGGTGCCAGTCCGGCGGAGTGAGCGAGGTGGCGAGAATGGTGTCGTAGCGCCAGACGCCCACGCGCGGACCGAACTCTTCGGCCAGCCAGCGCATGTGCTCGGCGGCGCGCCGCCAGTCGGTAACGGCGCGTTCCAACTCGCGGGGATAGCCGTTGATGGTGTACTGCACCACAAAAGGGCGGTTTTCGCGGCGCAATGCTGTCAAAACCGGCTGAAATGGGCCGAGATTCTTGGTCCAAAATACATAGCCGTCCACATCCTCCGGCCGCAGGGAGACACGATAGGGCTGCCCGCTGTAAGGGTTGCGGACGAGGCAGTAGCCCGCCCGGCGGCGCGTTTCGAACCATTCACCGTAGAACGCCGGGATGTCGGTCCGATAGGAAGCGGAGATGATCATGGGGCGTCCTTCAGATATGATAAGTGCCGGAAGGATCCACCTATGCAACGACGCGCTCTTCTAAAATCCACCGCCGCGGGACTCACCGTTCTGAAAAGCGGCCTTCTGCGCGGGCAGACCGCGCCCTCGAACCGGCTGAACGTCGCGCTGATCGGCGTTTGGGGCCGCGGCACGGCGTTTTACGACTCGCTGCGCAACGAAAACGTGGTCGCGCTGTGCGACGTGAACGATCTGCGCCTGAAGGAGGCCGTCGAACTGTTTCCAAAGGCCAAGACGTACACCGACTGGCGCCGGCTCCTGGATCAGAAGGACGTGGAGGCGGTGGTGATCTGCACGGCCGATCATCATCACGCTTTCGTCGCCAACTGGGCGCTGAACCGCGACATGCACGTGTTCTGCGAAAAGCCGCTGGGCATCAGCGTGGAGGAAGCGCGCGTGGTGCGCGCGAATTACCTGAAGCGAAAAGCAAAGGTGGCCACGCAGCACGGCACACAGAGGCATGCCTATCCGAACTTCGAGCGCATCCGCGAGCTGATTCTCGACGGCGCGATTGGCGACTTGAAGGTGGTGCATAGCTGGGATGCGCGCCAGTTGCCCCGGCCCGGCTATCCGGAAGCGCAGGGACAGCCGCCGGCGGGCTTCCACTACGAACAGTGGATCGGACCGTCGCCGTATCATCCATACAGCCCGCAATACTTCGGCGGTTCGAGCGGTTTGAATTGCTTGTTCTGGAATATGTACCGCGATTTCGGCGTGGGCCAGATGGGCGACATGGGCGCGCATACGATGGACCTGGTGTGGAACGCGATCGACGCGGGCGGGCCCATCAGCGTGGATGTCGACTTTGAGGTCAGCGACAAGTTCCACCCCGACATCTGCCCCGTGAAGCTGAAGGCGATGTTCGAGCATCCGGCCAATAGCTGGCGCGGCCCGGTGCAGGTGGTGTGGTACCAGGGAGGCCTGAAACCGGAACCGCCCAAGGGCTACATCAGCCTCGATCGCGTGGGCAACGGCGCCATCTTCGAAGGCACCAAAGGCAGCATCTTCGCGGACTTCACCAGCCGGGTGATTATTCCGAACAACGATGACGGCGACCTGACGTATTACAAGCGCCGCGCGAGCAGCGAAACGCTCCCGCTGGTGCATGGCGTGGGGAATCCGACGCAGGCGGGGCCGCAGGGCGGGCGTCCGCAGGGCCGACGTCAGCCGCCGGCGCTGCCTCCGGGCTTCACCGCGATGCCGAACGCGACGCCGCGCCCGGGCGGGTTTCCCGAGGTCCAGATGCTCAACGGCAAAGTCCCAGCCGCGTTGGGGCTGCCCAACGACTCCATCACGACGGTCCTGGAAGCCGCCAGGGAAGGCCGCCCGCGCCGTCTCGATCCCTTCCAGCTGGAATGGCTCGCCGCCTGCAAAGGGCAGAACAGCAACGTCAAACACGGCACCAGCAGCAAGACGCACTGCGATTTCGATTACTCGGGGACGATGATCGAGCAGATGCTACTGGGTCTGGTGGCGCACCGGGCAGGCAAAAAGCTCACCTATGATCCGGCCAGCGGACGCGTCACCAACATGCCCGAGGCGAACGATTACCTGAAGCGCACCTACCGCGCGGGTTGGAAGCTCGACGGTTAGCGCCCGCCGGGCAGCAGCCTGTACTCCACGTTCCGCAGCGCGCCTTCGGTGGCGAACGAAGCAAAGCCGAGCGGCGCTGACAGCTTGATTTCGCCGGGCCGCAGAGAGATCTCGCGGCCCGCGATGTCTGCATGAACGATTCGTTCGTCATCGATCCAGGCTGAGATACGCTCGGGCGTGACTTGCAGGCGGAAGCGGTACCAGCGGTTGTTGTCGAAGTTGAAGTAGGTGCGGGTTTCGTTCTCGGCGGCGGTCATACCGTCGATGCTCGACAGGCCTACGATGTCGCCACCCCAGCCGCCGGCAATCCAGGTGCAAAAATCGCCGCCGGCTGGAAATGTGAGGCTGGCGAAGAAATCGTTGCCGCGAAGACGGATGGCTTCGAACCGGATTTCGTAGCGCGTATGCGGGAACTCGCCGGCCCAGGTGACACCGGTGAGGGGCGCGCCGGGAGCGAGCACGATGCGTCCCTGCTCGGCTCGGGCTTCACCGCCGTTGGTGAAGGGCGTGACGCGCCAGCCCTTGAGCGATTGCTCGTCGAACAGGGGCTTCCAATCTTGTGCCGGCGCAGCGAACGCAACCAGGATCAACAGCAGGACAAGTCGAAGACGCATCGCGCTTCGAGTATCGCACGAGCCCGCTCAGGACCACGAGCGGTACAGCCGGCCCATGGCTTCGAGCTTGCCCTTGTTCGAAGCCACCGCCTGCACGGTGAACATCATGATTCCCGTAGCCGCGCCTGTGGCGCCCAAGCGCAACACGTTGTTGAATTCGAGCGGGCTGATTTCGCGGGGCTTGTCGAGCGCCTGGACAATGGGCCACAGCTTCGCGCGTCCCTGGAGGCGGCGAGACCACCACTCGACGTTTTCGCCCACCCATTCCGGCGCGCGGCCCATGATGGCGTGATAGACCATGGGTGAGAAGACGTCCACCTCGTTCGCGAGCATGTCGATGTCAATGCCGAGAATGCGGCGGCGCGCGCCGTTGAAATCCTCATCGGTCCAGGGGCAATGGTAGGCGCCCAAAAGCGTGCCGGGGCGTTTCTCGCGGATCACCGCACGCAGCATTTGCGCCCATTCGACAAGTTGGCGGCAGCGCCAGGTGCGCCAGGCGGCATCGTGCCCGCCGAGAATCCTGGCGGCGCGCTCCCGCACCGTGCTGCCCGGCACGGTACGGCCCGTGTCCTTCTGGAATTTACTCACGCAGGAATCGCAAAAGCAGGTTTCGGGAAGGACGGGATTCGGGTCTTCGAATTGGGCGTGCCAGTGGACATAGTCCATGAAGACGCCCGCCACGTCGAATTTGCTGAGCAGCACGTTCAGTTGCCATTTGCGGAATTCGCGAAACTTCGGCTCGGTGGGGCACGCGCCCATGAACCACGTAGCGGCGGGGGCGCGTTCGCCCTGCTCATTCACGGGCCAGGCTTCGGGATGCTTCTCGATGTAGCCTTTGCCGTTCAGTGTGGGGAATTCGGCGTAAACCTGGGCGCGTTCCTTATGCGCGCGCTCGATGACCTCCTGGCTGATGCCGCTGCCATGGACGAACAGCGCGTTGACGCCGTAGTCCGGCAGGCGCGCGCCAGTGTCCCAGAATGGCTTGGGACTGGCGTACATGCCGCGGATGGGGACTTTTTTCTCCTGAGCGGCGCTGCCCCCAAACACCGACGTAGCGAGCGCGATGGCGGTGCGGCGGGTCACGCTTTCGCGATCTCCGCCGCGCCGCGGTGAACTTTGCGGACGGCTTCGGCGATGCGGTCCATGACACCGCGCTCGGCGAGCAGGATGTTCTGGCCGAACCAGACATGCTCCTGGCACACGCGCTCGAACTTCGGCAGATCGAAGCTCTGTCTGGACCATTCCTGTAGTCTTTTCTCGCCAAAAAGCTTCAGAAATGCGCGATCTTTGGGCAGTTCGCGCAGGAATTCGAAGTTGCTGTGGGAAGCGTAGCCGGCGCGGAATGGGATGCCTTCGGCGTTCATCGCCTTGAGGAATTTCGCGCGCGGCAGGCCGCCGAACTGGCGCTGGTCGTAATGCATCATGTAGATGTGATAGGCGTTGCGCGTGCAGCCTTCATAGGTTTTCGCGGGGCGCACGCCGGTGGTTTCCTTGAGCAGCGAATCGAGATAGGCGGCGTTGGCAGAGCGGGTGCGGGTCTGCTCATCGAAGCGGGTCATTTGCGCCAGCAGCACGGCGGCCTGGAATTCGGAGAGGCGGAGGTTGCTTCCGCTGATCTTGTAGCCGGGACCGCGGCGGGAGCGCCCTTGGTTGTGGAAGGCATGGCAGCGGTCGATGAACTCCTCGTCGTCGGAGATGATCGCGCCGCCCTCGCCCGAGTTCAGGTTCTTGCTGGCCTGGAAGCTGAAGCAGCCGGCGGTCCCGGTGCGGCCTACGTTCTTGCCGCGCCACTGCGCGGTCCACGCCTGGCAGGCGTCCTCGAGCACGCCGAGCGAATGCTTGCGCGCGAAAGGCATCACGCCGTCCATGTTCACGCACGAACCGCCAATGTGAACCGGCATGATGGCGCGCGTGCGCTCGTTCACCAGGCCCTCCATCGCCGCGGGATCCAGGAGGAACGATTCGGGATCGGAGTCCACGAACACCGGCAGCGCGTGCTGGCGCAGAATCACGTTGAAGGAGGCGAGGAATGTGAAGGGGGTGAGGAGAACCTCGTCGCCCGCCGTAACGCCCATCACATTGAGCGCGGTGTAAAGCGAGTTTGTTCCGTTCACCGTGCTGACGCAGGCCTTCGCGCCGGTGAGCCGGGCGTAGGCCGTTTCGAACTCATCGACCTTCTTGCCGTAGCCGCGGAACCAGGCGCCGCTGCGCACAACTTCGGCCAGGGCGTTCTCTTCCGTCTTGTCGAACACGGGCCACTTTGGGAACTTGCCGTTGTGGACGGGTTTGCCGCCCAGCATTGCGGGCCGGGTGTCGACGGCCTGGAGCGTGGGCGCGGCGGCGAGCGCGCCGGTCGCGGCCATGAAGCGGCGGCGGGTGGTGGATTGATGCATAAGAACCTCCAGACTCGAATCGGCTTTGTGCCCACTATATGAGCTTGGTCGCGGCGGGGTCAATGGCGGAGGTATGCTGGGCTTTGCATTCGAGTAAAGGGAGTCTCCGTCTCAAGTCATGCTCAGCGAAGTGACCACAGCCGCCATCTGCTTCGACGGCCAGCCCGGACGCGTGGAGGCGAACCTCGAAGGGATCGCCGGCTGGTGCCGCCGGGCAGCGCAGTCCGGCGCGCAGCTTGCCCTGTTTCCCGAACTGAGCGTGACGGGATTCATCCCCAACCATCCCAGCGGAGATCATGCGGCATGGCTGGCGGAAGTGCTGCGCGGCGCGTGGCGGACGGCGCAACCGCTGGACGGCCCGGCAGTGCAGCAATTGAAGTCGCTTTCCAAAGAATGCAACATCTATATCTCCGCTGGATTGCTGGAAAACGCCGGCAATGTTCTATACAATACGCATATTGTTGCCGGCGATGGACGGCTTCTTGGCATTTGGCGGAAAATGCATATTCCATTGTTTGAAATGCAGGTTTACAACGGCGGCGGACCGGCCGGAGTGGTCGAGACCGATCTGGGAAAACTCGGCGTCAATATCTGCTTTGACGCATTCCTGCCCGAGTCCACGCGCCTGCTCGGGGTGCGCGGCGCGGAGATCGCGCTGTTCCCCTTTGCGGCGGATCCGCCGCCCGCGACGGCGGCTGCCTGGGCGGCCTGGGCGCAGCCGGTTCTCCAGGCCCGCTGTTCGGAAAACGGCCTGTTTGGTGTGGCGTGCAACTATTTCGGGCAGGCGAGCCTCGCCGGCGTGGAACAGAGCTTCCCGGGCGGAGCGCTCACAGTGGGCCCAGGCGGCGATGTGCTCGCCGCGTCCACGGAACAATCAGCCGAACCCCACATGCTGCTCACAGTCTTGAAGCGGGACGATCTATTGGAAGCCCGCGCACAATTCGAATACACTTTCCGCTTCCGGAGACCCGAATTATATGGGTCGATCGCCAACCGGTCCGATGAAAAATGAATCCAAAGTCTCTAGATTGGTCCCAATTAAAAGTTTACCCGCTCGAACAGCGCCGCAGTCTGACTCGCGTGGAAGACATCCTTGTCGATCCCGCCGCCGAGCCGAAACCCGCCCCGCCCGGAGCCGCCGAAGCCATCGCCGCCTGCGCGAAGCAGGTGCGGGCGGCACGCGACCGGGGCGCGGGCGTCATCCTCATGTACGGCGCGCATCTGCTGCGCAACGGCGCCGCGCTGATCCTCGACCACATGATGGAGCGGCGATGGCTAACCCACGTGGCCACCAACGGCGCCGGCACAATCCATGACTGGGAATACGCCTGGCTCGGCCGTTCCACCGAAAGCGTGGAGGAGAATGTCGCCACCGGAACCTTCGGCGCATGGGACGAAACCGGGCGGAACCTGCACGTGGCCATGATGGCCGGAGCGCTACGTCACGAGGGTTATGGAGGGTCCATCGGGCGCTTCATCAAGGAAGACGGCGCGGACCTGCCCGCTCCAGATGAACTCCGGGCGGAAATCGCCCGGCAACCCGATCATCCGCTCACCGCCGCTCGCGCGGACCTGCTCGAAACCATGCTGCGCTTCGGAATTCCGGGCGGCCGGTTCCCTGTGAACCACGGCTGGAAGCAGGCCTCGATTCTCGCGTCTGCCTTCCGGCATGGCGTTCCCGCGACCGCCCATCCCGGTATCGGCTACGACATCATCGCGAATCATCCGATCTTCAACGGCGCGGTGGTGGGCCGCGCGGCGGGCCTCGATTTCCGGCTCTTCGGCGCTTCGGTGGAAACGCTGGACGGCGGCGTGGTTCTGTCAGTTGGTTCGGCAATCATGGCGCCGCAGGTGTTCGAAAAGAGCCTGAGTTGCGTGAACAATCTGCGCCTGTCCACCGGAAGGCCCATCGTGAAGGACCTGACTATTTACGTTGTGGACTTGCAGGACAGCGGTAATTGGGACTGGACCAAGGGCGAACCCCCGAAGACAAATCCGGCCTATTATCTGCGCTTTTGTAAGAGTTTTTCGCGCATGGGCGGATCAATGCACTATGTGCAGTGCGACAACCTGGCGTTCATCCACAATCTGTGGCGGGCGTTAGCCTAGAATCTCATCGCCGAGGCGGCGGTCCTTCAAGAGGTAATGGCGGACGTAGTCGGCGACGGCATCGGCGAGCGGGGTAAGCGGCCGGTCATAGCCCGTGGCGCGGAGTTTCGCGATGGTGGCGCAGGTCCGGTATTGATACTTCGCGCGGAGGTGTTCGGGCATTGCGATGAACTCGATCGCGGGTTCGCGGCGGAGCGCCTTGAAGATAGCATTCGCGAGCTCGAGCCAGGTATGGGGCGTGCCGGAGCCCAGGTTGTACAAGCCCGTGGCATCGGGCTGTTCCGCGAGATGGACGGTCATCGCCACCGCGTCCTTCACATAGAGGAAATCCCTCTGCTGGCATCCGTCGGCATATTCCGGCCGGTGGCTTTTGAAAAGCTCGAGTTTGCCGGTGGCCTGAATCTGATGAAAGGCCTTGTGGACCACGCTGCGCATGTCGCCTTTGTGGTCTTCATTGGGTCCGAAAACATTGAAATACTTGAGGCCGGTGATATCGTTGAGCAGTCCGGCGCGCTTGGCGTATTGATCGAAGAGGTGCTTCGAATAGCCGTACATGTTGAGCGGGCGCAGCGACTCGAGCGGCAGGTCTTCGCGGAAATCGTCCTCGCGCGCGCCGTACGTGGCGGCCGAAGAGGCATACACGAAGCGGGCGCCGCGGCCCACGGCCCAGTAGGCGAGCGTCCGGGTGTACTCGAAGTTATTGCGCATGAGGAAATCGGCGTCGGTCTCCGTGGTCGCTGAGCAGGCGCCGAGATGGAAGACGGCGTCGATTTCATCGAGGCGAGAGAGGCTTTTGAGCAGATCGTCGGCGTCGATGTAGTCGAGAAAGCGCAGAGGGACAAGGTTGCGCCACTTCTCGGAGCGGTCCATCCGGTCGGCGATCAGGATGCGGTCGAAGCCGAGCCGGTTGAGATGCCAAACAACCGCGCTGCCAATCAATCCGGCGCCGCCGGTGACCAGAACGCGCCGGTTATCAGTCCATGCCATTTCTCAAGATTAGCGCGGGGCAGCCTGGGATGGCGCCGGAACCGGATCAGCGGGTCGCAACGAGCAGGCCGTCATCCGCCGCGGGCCGCTCGACGCGGCTGAATCCGGCCGCTTTCAGCCATTCGCGGTATTCGCGCTCGCTGTAATTCGACCCGCCGCGGGTCTGTACCAGCATATGGACGGCGAAGAGCGCGCCGCCCCGCGGGGACGTCTTGTCCTCATCGAGGATGAAATCGCGGATGACCAGGCGTCCGCCGGGCGCTAAGGCCTGGTAGGAGCGGCGGAACAGGTCCTGATTCTGCGCTTCATCGAGCATGTGGCAGATGGCGGAAAGCAGAATCAGATCATAACCGCGGCCGAAATCGTCCCTGGTGAGGTCGCCCACGCGCGTGGTCACCCGTTCACTGAGGCCCGCCTCCGCGATATGCCGCTGGGCGATCCTGACCACCGGCGCGAGGTCGAGCACCTCGGCGCGCAGCTCTGGATTGGCTTGAGCGAAGGCGATGGAATAGACGCCCGAACCGCCGCCCACATCGAGTACGCGGCGCACCTTCTTCATGCCCAGCGCGTCGGCCAGGGCGCGCGCTGTGGGCCCGGCGTTGCGGTGCATGGCGGCGATGAAGCTTTCGGTCCATTCGGCGTCGCGGGCCTCGACGCCCGGTTCCACAGCGGTGGTGCCGCGGCGTACCGCTTCGGTGAGTTGACTCCAGGCATCCCAGCCATGCACGGTGTGCAGCAGGGCGGCGCGGGCGTCATCGGGCGAGCCGGCGGTGAGATAGCGGGCGGTTTCAGGCGTGTTGCGGTAGCGGTCGCCCTGTTTGACCAGCGCGCCCACCGCGACCAGTGCGTTCAGAAATGTTTCGGTAGAACGCGGATGGGCCTTGATTTTCGCGGCGACCTCCGCAGCCGTGGCGCCGGCGCCGGCGGCGGTGAAGACATCGAGTTCCACCGCGCTCAACAGCAGTCGGCTCTCCTGAAAGCCGCGCATGATGCGGCTGAGTTCGGCGAAGGAAACAGGGGACATGGCGGCAGGGCATACGGCCGCCGCCAGCAGAATTGAAGCCAGGACAGCGGAACGCAACATGGCGGCCTCCTTGCGCTCATCATATGCGGCGGGGCGCGCGGACGCCAGGGGCGCAGCCTTTCACGGCCGCGACCCCCGCGGTCCGCTGTGATAGGCTACTCATCGCTATGAAATCGGCCTTGAATTGCTTTGTTTTCGCCGTCTTTCTTTGTTCCGCCGCCGCTGCGCAGGAGAAGTTTTTTCTCATCCAGGGCGGGGAAGTGCCCGACCGGCCTGGCGTTCGCGTCGAGAGCTTCGAGATGGCCGACACCCCCCTGACCAATGCCCAATATGCCGAGTTCCTCCGCGCCACGGGCTATCGCGCTCCGGAACACTTCATCAACGGCGCTCCCCCGCCGGGCTTCGAGAACCACCCTGTCATTTTCGTCAACCGGTATGACGTTTACGAATACGTCCGGTGGCGGTCGAAGCAAGAGAACCGCATCTATCGCCTGCCGCTCTCAGCCGAACACGAATACGCCGCCAAGGCCGGCCGCGTGGGCCTTAAATACGTGTGGGGCGATGCTGATCCGCAAGGCAAGGCCAACTACGCCGATTCCGGCGACCGCGATTTCAGCGCCTGGCAGAAGCACCTCAAAGCAGTGAAAAGCTACGAACCGAACCCCTGGGGCCTGTATGACATGTCGGGCAACGTCTGGCAGATGGTGGGCAATGAGTACGAACTCGCCGGCCGCCAGTGGATCTTCCGGCTCACGCATCCGATGGAGAAAGACGGCGGCGTGGCGGGCGGCTCTTGGGCGCGCAGCGCCGCCTACCTGCCGGTGAATACGCGCGGCGGCACGAGCGCGGGCATTCGTCACCCCGATCTTGGCTTCCGGCTGGTTCGCGAACCGTTGGGCACGACTCATTTCCACCGGCAGGCGCGCCGCCTCGCCGCGCTGCCCGCCGAAGGGGGCGTGTTGCTGTCCTGGCAGATGCTCCCGGGCGACGCCCCCGGCTATCACGTCTATCGCTCGCCCCGGCTCGATGCGGCGGGAGTGCGCATAACCTCGAAGCCCATCACCGATGCCACCACCTTTGTCGATCGCACGGCCCCGGCGGGCGTCCGGCTGCATTTCCGCGTGCGCGCCGTGGCGGCGGACGGCAAGGAGTCCGCCCCGTCCGAGTGGGCATCCGTCACCGCCGGTGGCCCCGCGACGAACGTGGCGGCCGTCTTCGATCCCAGCCCCGCGCAGGGCGACTGCACGCCGATGTTCGGCGATCTCGATGGCGACGGCAAGCTCGATGTGCTGTTCCGCTGCAACAACGGCATCCGCGAGAACACGCGCGACCCCGGCCTGCCCGTCGAACTCGAAGCGTTCACCTCCTATGGCAAGCAGCTCTGGCGCAGGCCCCTGATCGACTATGAACACTGCTACGGCAACGCCAACAACTCGCCAGTGCTCATTTACGATTTCGACGGCGACGGCAAGGCCGAGGTCGCCGCCCGCATGCTGGTCAACGGCAGCATCGATCTGGCGATCCTCGACGGCATGACCGGCAAGCTGCTGCGACGCGTACCCTGGCCCGAGATGGCCACCGACCATTCGGGCACCTCCACGCGCGTCCACATGGCGGTTGCCTATCTCGACGGCAAACGCCCGTCCCTCATCACCCAAACGGGGCTTTACGAGAACGAACGCTTCCACGCCTGGGACCCCGCCACTCTAAGCCAGATCTGGGAGTTCAACAGCTTTGGCGCCACCAGCGGCTCGGGCTCCCATCACGTTGACATCGCCGACGTCGATGGCGACGGCCGCGACGAGGTCTTCAACGGCACCACGCTGCTCAATCCCGATGGCACGATCCGCTGGTCGCTTTATCGCGCGCACCCCGATATCGTTGCCATCAAGCACATACTGCCGAACACGAAAACCCGCCAGGTGTTCTATGTGGTCGAGACCTCGACCCATGCCGGAGCCTACCTGGTCGATGCTGCAACCGGCAAAATGATCTGGAAGGTGAATCGCGAGGACGACCCCCGTTGGACCCACGCCCACATCGGCTGGGCCGCCGACATTTCCGCCGCGCATCCCGGCATGGAGATGCTCACCAACCGCGACGGCCACCTGGCCAAGCAGACAGTCATCTTCGGCGCCGATGGCAAGATCCTGATGGAGGGTTTCCCGGCGCGATACCGCCCCGTGAACTGGACCGGCTCGGATGCCCGCGACCTTGTCAGTCCGGACTCGCACGAAATCGCACGGTTTGACGGGACGAAACTCGTGTCATCGTCGTCCCCCGCGCCTTCTGCCGACGCCTGCAACGTCATCATGGTTGCCGACCTGCTCGGCGATTACCGCGACGAAATCGTGTGCTGGCGCCCGGCGGAGGGCGGCAGGCGGCAAATCGTCATCCTGACCAATGCCACGACGAGCCGCAAAGAGATCACCCGCACCGCCTCGCGCGAATACCGGCTCTGGCTGGCGCGCAATCTGGGCGCGGGCTACGGTTCGTACTTTGAATGGCAGCCGGAGTAGCTACGCTCGCCAGACTGTGCCGGTTTCATTTGGGCGGTCCGGGCATGAGTCAGGGCGGTGGGTTCCGGCCGCATCCCCTATTCCCAGACTGAAAAGCGCCTGATGGTGGAGGGGCTCTCCAGGACCTGCTTCCAGAAATCGTAATAGTGCGCCACTTTCCGGTAGCCGGAGTGATCCTTCTTCACGATGCGGTGGCAATCGACGACGAAGACGTTCGGGCATTTCTGCTCGATGACCTTTGGCCGCTGCGGTCCGTTTTTGCCGAGGGCGCGGTCGGCTTTGGCCAGGGTGTACATCCTGAGCACCGAATCCTGTTTGGAATGGAGCACGTAGCAGCGGCGGGTACGGGCGAGAACTTCGTTGAATTCCTGCTGTGGATCCAGGCATTCGTTGTCCACGGCGGGAGCGGTGAGAATGAGGTTGTCCGTTTTGACTTCGGATTGCGCGGCGAGCCCTTGGAGGGCGACTCGCGCGCCCAGCGAGTGGGTTTGTACGTCGATGGTCCGGGTGGTACCGGTGAGCAGTTGCATCAGGTCGTAGAAGTACTCCGATGCGGCATTGGCGTGCGGGATGGCGGCGGGGAAGCTGACGCGCAAGCGGTAGCTGGGCCAGGCGAAGCCGACGACCTCGCCATAGTTCGTTGGCGAGATGAGCCCTTGAGCGCGAAGGCCATCCTCGATGGCCAGGTACGCTGCGCGCACGTTGTGGATGGGCGTCCGGTAGCCGTGGATGAGGATCAGGACATGTTTTCCGCGAACGCGATCGGCCAACTGGGCATCGGTCATGCCTTCGACTTGATTGGCGGGCGCGAACTGCCGATCGGAGTTGAAATCCTTGCGGCAACTAACGAGAATCACGTCTCATGATAAGCCCGATCCACAAGAAATCCACCGGAAATCTGGCCTACTTCGGGCGCCGGCTTTTCATTACGCGGGAGTGATGCGCGATGGTTGTGGGGCCTCCGCCGCCGAGCGGCTGTTCGCCGGCCTGTGAACCGCGTATCGTGGAGTAAGGAGTACGACGATGGAGATCCCAGTTCCCGATCATGAGCACACCCGCACCGGGATGGGCGTGGATGCCCTCAAGCGCGCGCTGAGTGAGAACCTTTTCTATGTACAGGGGCGTTCGCCCTCGAATTGCACTGAACTCGATTTATATCTTGCCCTGGCCTACACGGTACGGGACCGGCTGCTGGCCCGGTGGGTGCGCACGGTGGATGCGACTTTCGAAAACCGGGAAACACGGATCTGCTGTTATTTGTCGGCGGAATTCCTGCTTGGCCCGCATTTGGAGAATAACCTGTATTGCCTGAGTATCCGGGAGCAAATGAAGCAGGCAGTGACCGAACTGGGCTACGACTACCAGAAGCTCGTCGAAATGGAAGAGGAGCCTGGGCTGGGCAATGGCGGTTTGGGGCGGCTGGCGGCGTGTTTTCTCGATTCGCTCGCCACGCTCGATCTGCCCGCGATCGGCTATGGGATCCGGTACGAGTACGGGATTTTCGATCAGGAGATCCGCGATGGGTGGCAGGTGGAGATCAGCGACCTGTGGCTGCGATATGGGAATCCATGGGAAATTCAGCGGCCGATGCGGGCGGTGGAGGTTGCGCTGGGCGGGCACACCGAGCAGTACTACGACACGGACGGGCGTTACCGCGTGCGGTGGGTCCCGAGCCGGGTGGTGAAGGGCGTTCCTTACGATACGCCGGTCCTTGGCTACCACACGGGGACGGCGAATCTTCTCCGGCTGTGGAAGAGCGAGGCGGCGGAGAGCTTCGATTTCGAGGCTTTCAATGTGGGTGATTACTTCGGCGCGGTGGAAGAGAAGGTGGTGTCGGAGAACATCTCGAAGGTGCTCTATCCGAACGATTCCGGCGTGCAGGGCAAGCAACTGAGGCTGGAGCAGCAATACTTCTTCGTGAGTTGCTCGCTGCAGGATGCGCTGCGGGCGGTACTGCGGATGGGGTTGCCGCCGTCGCGTTTTCATGAACGGTACGCCTTCCAACTGAACGATACGCATCCGGCGATCGGGGTGGCGGAACTGATGCGGCTGCTGGTGGATGTTCACGGTCTGGATTGGGATCAGGCGTGGGACACCACCCGCCGCACGTTCAGCTATACGAATCACACGCTGCTGCCGGAGGCATTGGAGCGCTGGCCGCTGCCGTTGTTCGCAAGCGTGCTGCCGCGGCATCTGGAGATCATTTACGAGATCAACCGGCGCTTCATCGATGAGTTGTACGGGCGGTTCCCGAACGATCCGGAGCGGATCGCGCGGATGTCGCTGATCGACGAGCAGCACCCGAAGTATGTGCGCATGGCGCATCTGGCGGCGCTAGGATCGAATACGGTGAACGGCGTGGCGGCGCTGCACACGCGGCTGTTGAAGTCGCAGGTGATGCACGATTTCGACGATTACTGGCCGGGCAAGTTCGTGAATGTGACCAACGGGGTGACGCCGCGGCGCTGGCTGCTGTTGGCCAATCCGCGGCTATCGGCGCTCATTACGGGCCATATCGGCGATGGGTGGGTGAAGAACCTGGATGACCTGCGGAGGCTGGAGCCGCTGGCCAACGATGCGGAGTTTTGCGCGGAATGGAGCCAGGCGCAGTTGGAGGGGCGGCGGGATCTGGCGCGTTTCATCGAACAGCGGCTGGGGGTTATCGCCGATCCGGAGTCGATGTACGACGTGCTGGTGAAGCGGATTCATGAGTACAAACGGCAACACCTGCTGGTGCTGGCGATTATCGCGATGTTCCTGCGGATCAAGGACAATCCGGGCTTTGACGTTGCGCCGCGTACGTTCATCTTCGGCGGCAAAGCGGCGCCGGGCTACACGATGGCGAAGCTGATCATCAAGCTAATCCATTCGGTGGGCGAGGTGGTGAATCACGATCCGGATGTGCGCGGGCGGCTGAAGGTGGTGTTCCTGCCCGACTACAACGTGACTTTGGGGCAGCGCGTGTATCCGGCGGCCGACCTGTCGGAGCAGATTTCGATGGCCGGCAAGGAGGCTTCAGGGACCGGAAACATGAAGTTTTCGATGAATGGAGCGCTGACGATCGGGACTCTTGATGGCGCGAATGTCGAGATACGCGAGGCGGTGGGCGAGGAGAATTTCTTCCTGTTCGGGCACTCGGCCGAGGAAGTGCAGCGGGTGAAGGCCGGCGGTTACTATCCGCATGGAATCTACGAGACGAATGAATTGCTGCGGCGGGCGATTGATGCGCTGGGTTCGGGCTGGCTCTCGCGCGGCGACCGCGGTCTGTTCCGGCCGCTGATCGACTCGCTGCTGTGGCGGGACGAATATCTGGTGCTGGCCGATTTCGCTTCGTATCTGGAGCAACAGGACGAGGTTTCGGCGGCATGGCGGGACCAGGAAGAGTGGATGCGCAAGTCGATTTTGAACACGGCGCGGATGGGGCGGTTCAGTTCGGACCGGTCGATCCGGGAGTACGCCGAGAAGATCTGGAAAATTAAGCCTTTGAACGGGAGGTGAGTGCGGGATCTGCGCTCACCTCTGTGGGATCGGCCGGCTTGCGGGCAGGCAGTGGCTACGGCGGCGGACCTCCGGCTGGGATATGCTGGACGCGCACAGGAGACTGCCATGGAAACGACGCGCCGGGAGTTGATTCTCATGACGGGAGCCGCTTGGCTCGGGTCGCCGCTGCGGGCGGACGAGGGCAAGCCGTGGCATCAGCGGCTCCGGCGCGTGGGCCAGGTGAACTTCAACGAGCGGGATCCGGCCGAGGCGGATGTCGAGGCTTGGGCGAACTACTGGGCCGAGGTGAAGGTGGATGCCGTCCTGTTGAATGTCACCGGGATGCTGGCGTTTTATCCCACCGAGGTGCCGTTCCACCGCCGCAGCAAGTATTTAGGGGACCGGGACTTTTTCGGCGAGTGCTGCGCCGCGGCAAAGAAGCGGGGGATCCGGGTGATCGGGCGGTTGAGTCCCGACCTGCAATGGGAAGAGGTGATCCCGCAGCGGCCCGAATGGTTCATGCGCGACCGGGAGGGGAAGCCGGTGCCGGTGTTCAGCCGCGCTCCCGGGTTGTACCAGACGTGCATGTTCACCAGCTATTTCTCGGAGTTCACCCCCGCGGTGATGCGGGAAATCAATGCCCGCTATGACGTAGATGGCCTGTACGCCAACGGCTGGCCCAACTTCAACGTGCCGCGCTGCTATTGCGATGCCTGCCGGCGGATCGGCGAGCCGGATTCGTTCGAGTACCACCGGCGCTACATGGATCGCGCAATCGAAATCTGGCAGCTATACGACCGGATCGCCATAGAAAAGCGCCCGGACAACCTGTTTTTCGGCAATCTTGGGGGAGGGGTGCGCTCCGGTCTGGATTTGCACCGGCTGGGGGCGGTAGCTGCCTGGTTCAATGCCGACAATCAGGGCAGGACCGGGGCCTCGCCGCAATGGGGCGCGGCGCAACAGGGGCGGGTGGCGCAAGCGGTGATGCAGGGCCGCACGATTACGAACGTGACCGCGGCCTGGTCCACCGGGAGCCCGATGTGGCGCAACGCCACGAAGGCGCCGGCCGAAGCGGAGACTTGGATGGCGCAGACCGTGGCCAGCGGCATGGTGATCTGGTACCACTGGCTGGGCGCACAGACGGGTTTGGGTGAGGACCGGCGCTGGCAGGACACCGGACGGCGCTTCCTGCAATGGCACGCGCGCCACGACCGGCATTTCGCGAATCAGCGCTCGATCGCCAACGTGGCGATCGTTCTTGGACAGCGCACCCAGACCTTCTACACGCCGCCTGGCGAAGGCGACGCAGGCGAGGAAGTCCAGGGCGTGTACTACGCACTCGTCGAGAACCGGATCCCCTTCGATTTTGTCCACGAGGACAATCTGGAACCGGAGGTTTTGCGCAAATACGACGCGCTCATTCTCCCGAACGTGGCTTACTTCAGCGATGCCCAGTGCCGCCGGATTGCAGATTATGTGGAAGCGGGCGGATCGCTGATCGCCACGTTTGAAACCAGCCTGTATGACGAGAGAGGCCGGGCCCGCGGCGATTTTGGCCTGGGCCAGGTCCTGGGGATCCGCCGTGCCGGCGAACGGCAAGGGTCGCGCGGTTTTCAGAACTCCTTTTACGCCCGCATCGAACGGAGACATGCCCTGACGGAAGGCTTCGAACATACCAACTGGATCGCGGGCGCGGAATGGCGCGTTCCCATCCACGCGGAAGGCGAGCCGGTGATGACTGTGGTGCCGCCCTATCCGGCGTATCCGACTGAGATCACCTACACGGAATCGATGCGCACATCCGAACCGGCCGCCGTGGCGCGCGAGCGCGGACCGTCGCGGCTTGTCTATCTGCCGGGCGACATCGGGCGTACCTACTGGCGGGCGGGGCATCCCGATCCGGGCGGATTGCTGGCGAATGCCTTGCGCTGGGTGCTGCGTGGCCGGACGGCGGTGGAGGTGCGAGGAGATGGTCTGCTGGAGATGTTCGCTTGGGAGACCGGGCCGGGCTTCGCGATCCACCTGCTGAACTACAACAACCCGAACTTCCACCGCGGTTCGGTACGGCGGCATTCGCCAATAGGCGCTCAAAGTGTGCGTTTTTTGGCTCCGGAAGGGGCAAAAATACGCAAAATAACGCTATTGCGCGCGGAAATGCCGGTCCGCTTCCGGCAACAGGGCAGGGCAGTGGAGTTCACGATTCCGCGTACCGAAGACTACGAAGTGGCGGCCCTGGAAACCTCCGCGGCCCGCTAGAAGGGTTTCGTGGCCCGGATATAAGCGCTGAAGACCTTGCCGTCGGCGGCCGCGCCGAGGGCTTCCACGTCGATGCCGGCGGCTTCCAGCATTTCGCGGGCGTCAGCAGCCTTGTATTCGCGGGTGGGCTCGAGGGAGATGTTCTCGAAGCCGGCGGCGGCGAGTTTTTCGCGGTATTCGTTCTGTTCAAGCGCGCCCGCGACGCAACCTACCCACAGCGCGAGGCTCTCGCGAATCTGCTCAGGCACTGCTCCGCGGAAGGCGATATCGGAAACCGCGAACCGCCCGCCCGGCTTCAAGACCCGAAAGGCCTCCCGGAGCACCTGCCCCTTGTCGGCGGAGAGATTGATGACGCAGTTCGAGATCAGCACGTCCACGGAATTGTCCGGCAGGGGGATGTCCTCGATCTCGCCCTTCAGGAACTCGACGTTGTCGACGCCCGCTTTGAGCTTATTTTCGTTCGCCAGGGCGAGCATCTCATCGGTCATATCGAGACCATAGGCCTTGCCCGCCGGGCCCACGCGGCGTGCCGACAGCAGTACGTCAATCCCGCCGCCCGAACCCAGATCGAGCACCGTTTCCCCGGGCTTGAGTTCGGCCAAAGCGGTCGGGTTGCCGCAGCCGAGCGAGGCCAGCAAGGCGTCGGCCGGGACGAGGGCGGCCTCGCCGTCCACGTACAGATCGCGGGTGATCGGGTCCACGGCGTGCAGCGGTTTTGCCGTGCCGCAGCAGGAGGTCTTGCCTTCGGTTACGACGCGGAGCGCTGCTTCGCCGTACTTCTTCTTGACCAGTTCCTTGACAGAATCTGGATCTGTGAGGTTGATGTTCATATTTCTAGGATAATCGAAATATTGTGCATGTCAAGTGGGGGACAGGCAATTTTTCGGCTTTTCGGGTATTCTGGAGGACGCGATGGCTTCCTCGAATCAGCCGGCGCCCGATGTGGCCCGATTCGCCGACATGTTCGCGGCGATGGGGGCGGAGCCGCGGCTCCGAATCATCCGGCTCTTACTGGCGGCGCATCCGGAGGGGATGGTTGCGGGCGACATTCAATCGGAGCTTGGGATTCCGGCCTCCACTCTTTCGCATCATCTGGACAAGCTGAAGAACGAGGGTCTGGTGGCGGTGCGGCGCGACGGGACGTTCTTGTGGTACCGGGCGAACACCGAATCGCTCCGGAACCTGTTGGATTTTCTGTACGCCGAGTGCTGCACGAGGAATCAAGCGATTCCACCTGACCAGCTTGTTCGTTTCTGCGAGTAGTCTGACGAACCTGAGGAGGAGTGCCACGTGACGCATTGCCGGACGTGTCTCGCGGTTTGGAGCGGGGGGCGAGAGAGTGAGTGTCCTGGTGTTGTGTACGGGCAATTCCGCGCGCAGCCAATTGGCGGAGGGGTTTTTGCAGTCTCGGGATCCTGATTTGGAAGTGCATTCGGCAGGGACCGAGCCTGCGCGGCGAGTGAATCCTTACGCGGTCCGGGCGATGGAGGAGATCGGCATCGATATATCGGGCGGCAAGCCGAAGCATGTCCGGCAATTTCGTGAGCTTCCCTTCGATTTCGTGGTGACGGTGTGCGGGGAAGCGGATGAGAGCTGCCCCATATTGCGGGGTCGAGCCGGCAAGCGGCTGCACATCGGGTTTCCCGATCCCGCCAAGGCAACGGGGAGCGACGAGCAGATCATGACGCCGTTCAGGCAAGTGGGGGACGACATCCGGAAGCGTTTCAAGGAGTTTCACGGTCAGGAGATCAGGAAAGCCTGAGCGGGCTCGCCGGCGCAGCGGTTGCCGGCTCGTGTGAGCACATCGCCCCAGCTTGCCGCCTGAAGATGGCAGGTTTAACATATTGAAAAATAATACTTTTCTTACCCGCAGCGTTCCAGCTGCGCGTATAAACCGGCGGTCACGTTCCTGACGCTGGCGAGAGCCGGGAGCCTGTGGATGCTGGCTCATTCTGAGAATTTACAAATTGAGCCTGGAACCGGATGAACGTATGAGCCGTTTCATTGCTAGGCTGCGCGTATCTGCCCAGAGGAGGCAAAGGCATGATCATGAGCTGGGAAGAAGAACAGATGATCCAGGTGGTGCTACAACCCGAGAGCCGCCAGCCGCTGGCGGACGCGCTTGAGCTCGCCCAGCGACTCCGTGTTCGCCTGCTTGCGCAGCTCGAGCTCCTCGATGAGGGCGACGGCGCGCCGGTAGCTTTGTGTGGCTCCGTCGCGCTGGCCGAGGGCAAGCTGAGCATCGCCGAGTGCCCCGAGTGAGACGGCGACTTCCGCGCGGGCTCCCGCGTTCGCTGGGTCATGCCCGGAGAGATTTTCCCGCATAGCGAGGGCGATACCAAGACTCTTCAGGGCGGAACGGGCCTGACCAGCGGCGGTTTCGACCACACCCATGCGGTGATGGGCGTTGGCCAGCATGAAGGCCGTGCGGGCGTCCTTCGGATCGGCGTTGTGCAGCCGTTGATAGATCTCGATGGCGGCACGCAGGTCATCCAGCGCTTCGGTGAAACGGCCCTGTTCGAGCCGGATGGTGCTTCGCGCGCCCAGGGTGGTAGCGCGGGTGAGGCGGATGGGGGAGTGGCCCGGAAACCGGCGCAGACCTTCTTCGCCGGCCGTCAAGGCTTCCTCGTAGCATTTCAGAGCCTCGGCGGTTTTGCCATTCCGCGCCAGGACGGATCCCATGCGCACGGCGGCGAGCATGAATACACGGTAATCGGGTCCAGTGGGCTGGCCGGTGGTCATGAGCCGCTGGGCGAGTTCGTAGGCCTTGGTACGGTGCTTGAGCACATTCTCGTGGTCGGCGACGTGGTAGAAAGAGCCGCCCAGGGAAGTGTGGCTGGCGGTAACGAGGCGGAGCAGTTCGCGGTTGTCCGGGTCGGCGGCGAAGAGTTCCTCGCGGATGGAAAGGCCTTTGAGATCGTGTAGGATTCCGCCGTGAAAGTCCCCCGCGATACGGAGAGCGCCGGCGAGGCGGAGGTGGGTTTGGGCCAGATCCTTGCGCGTCCTGGGGGAGCGGGGAAGCTGCTCGCGCAGAGCGAGAGCCTTGCGGTAGGACTCGAGGGAACCGGCGGTATCACCGAGGTGAGGGCCGTCGGCGCGGCCCTGAACATCGCCCATTTTTTCGTAGGCCAGCGCGAGCTCTTCGATCAAGCCGGGCGCTTCGCGGGCTTCAGCGGCCATGGCGTCGAGATAACGGAGGGCGTCGGTCATGAGCTTCTCGCGAAGTCCGGTGCCGCCGGGGATGGAAGCGAGCGCGTCGTGTTCGATGAGGAAGGCATTTGCCAGGCGGCGGCCGTCTTCAAACCAACGGGTGGCGCGGTCGCGCTCCCAGCGTGCGACTCGGGCCTGCCAGGCGGTGGCGACGGCGCCGCCGACGAGGGCGATGGCCAGCAGCGCGGCGAATGCGACGCCGGCGCGGTTTCGCGCAACGAACTTGCGTGCGCGGTAGGTGAGGGTGTCGGGCCGGGCGAGGACCGGCAGGCCGGCCTCCCATCGGCGCAGGTCTTCGGAGAATTGCTCGACTGACAGGTACCGGCGGCTGCTGTCCTTATGGAGCGCCTTGAGGATGATGGTGTCGAGGTCGCCGCGCAAGATGGGGGCATGTTCGGCGCAAACCTCGCTGGGGCGGGCGACCTCGGTTTCGCAGACGACGCGCTCGAGTTCGGCCGCAGACAGATTCTCGAACCGGTGGGCGCGTTTGCCGGTCAGAAGCTCATAGAGGACCGCGCCGAGCGAGTAGACGTCGGAGGCGGTATTCACTGGTTCGCCGCGAACCTGTTCCGGGCTGGCGTAGTCGGGTGTGAGGCGGCGCTCATTCAGGGTGAGCGTGGCGGATTGGCCAGGCAGGTTGGGCACCAGGATTTTGGCGATGCCGAAATCGAGCAGCTTGGGCTCGCCTTGGGTGTTGATGAGGATGTTGCCGGGCTTGAGATCCCGGTGAACGATCAAGTTGCGGTGGGCATATTGCACCGCTTCACAGACCCGGCGGAACAGGTCGAGGCGCGCAGGGATGGAGAGACCGTGAATCGAGCAATAATCGTTGATCGGGATGCCCTCGACGAGTTCCATGACGAGGTAAGGGCGGCCATCGGGAGCGGCGCCGCCGTCGAGGATCCGGCCAATATTGGGATGGTTGAGAAAGGCCAGGATCTGCCTTTCGTACCGGAAGCGCTCGAGGACTTCGACGGTGTCCATGCCGCGCTTGACCACCTTGATGGCGACTTCCTGCTGGAACTGGTCGTCGTCGCGGACGGCGCGATAGACGGCGCCCATTCCTCCGCGGCCGAGCTGTTCGGCAAGCCGCCAGGGTCCGAGACGGGTGCCGGGCGTGAGGTCCTGCTCGAGCGCGGGCTGTTCCAGAAAGGCGCCGGCTTCATCGTCGGCCGCGAGCAACGATTCCACCTCGGCGCGCAGCTGCCTGTCGCCGGCACAAAGAGAGTCCAGGAGGAACGGACGCGCGGCTCGGGGCTGGTCCAACAATTGCTGGAGGGTGGATTTGACTTGACGCCAGCGCTCCGGGGTCATGCTGGGGGTGCACCGCGACTCAGTTCGCGATAGAGCCAGGCACGGGCGGCGGCCCATTCGCGCTTCACCGTGGCTGGTGAGACGTTCAGAACCGCGGCGGTCTCCTCGATGGAGAGCCCGCCGAAAAAGCGCAATTCGATGACGCGGCTTTGCTGGGGATCGAGTTCGGCCAGCGCGCCGAGGGCGTCGTCGAGCGCGACGAGGTCGAGGTCGCGGGGAGCGGCGGCGTCGAAGTTGTCGTCGATGGCGAAGTGAGCGGCGCCGGCGCCCCGTTTGGCGGCCTGGTGCGCGCGGGCGTGGTCAACGAGAATGCGCCGGATCATCTGCGCGGCGACTCCGAAAAAGTGTGCCCGGCCCTGCCATTCGACACGGCTTTGGTCGATCAGCCGCAGAAACGCTTCATGAACCAATGCGGTGGGCTGCAGGGTGTGGCCTGCGCGCTCGCGGCTGAGGTAGCGGGCGGCGAGACGCCGCAACTCATCGTAAACAGCGGGCGCGAGCTGTTCGAACGCGCCTTGATTGCCTTGGCTCCAATCGGCCAACAACCGGGTGACGTCGGCGCCCATGACCTTCGGTATTTTACCACGCTGTGAGGATAGAGCTACGGAACTGTCCAGATTGCCGTTGGCCAGGCGAGGCGCAACCCGCAAGGGATGTGATGCGATTCACGCGATGAAATCCGCCGGATGGCACACGACAACGGTGGTATGCGCGGCGTGGGCGGTTCATGACGTGGGGCGGTGCGGGGTGCAAGGCGATGGGCGATCGGGCGGCACGGATTTCGCGTTCTATGAGGCGCACGTGGCGGTGAAGCGCTGACCCTTGCCAACGGAGAGGGCAGGTCCTGTCCGGCGGAATCAATGAGGCGCGGTGGCTAGTTGAACAGTTCGATCTGACTGGGTCACGAGATTGGAACAGGTGGATGGCTCAGCGGGTGAGGCTGGCGACGAGGAGGTCGCCGCGGCCGAGGCGGTCGAAGAGCAGGGCGGCGCCGCGCGCCGGGGTCAGGAGATGGCGGGCGCGGGCGATGTCTTCGGGCGTGACGCCGGGGCAGGCGCCGTGGGGGGCTTGGAGTTCGCTGTGGATGAGCGATTCGACGGGGGTGGCGGTGTGGAGGTGGCGCAGGTGCAGGCCGCTTTTTTTGGCGAGGATGCGCAGGGCGCGCGGGGAGTAGATGGCATTGACGTGCGGGCTGTGCCACTGGCTCCATGCGGGTCCGTAACGGGCGGCCCAGATGCTGTGCAGGTTGGGGGTGGCGATGATCGGGTGGGGGCGGTTCCGGGCGGCGTGGACGAATTCGTCCAGGGGTGTCTGCGCGGGATTGAGCGCATCGGTGGGAACCCGGAGGTTGGAGGGGCGGGCGAGGCTGCCAAGGATGGAATAGAGGGGCTTTCCGCTCAGCAGGCCGCAGGTCGCGAAAGGGCGATGCGGAGCCGGGCGTGGCGGCCCGGCGGGTTCGCCGGGCGGCGGGTCGACGAAGGCGAGGTCGCAGGCGGCGCAGTGATACCAGGTGCGGGCGGAGCGGCTTTCGGGGCCGCAGGCGGTGGTGAAGAGTAGGCGCGCAGGCGGTTTGCCGCAGAGGGGGCAGCGGCCTTCGCTGGCCGGGCGGGGAGCAGTTAGAAGAGGCCACGCGAGGTGCTCGTCGCGCAAAGGGTAGACCAGATGGTCCGGCTGGGCGGCGCGTTTCGAGGTTGGGGCGGGCGGAATGCGGCGGTGTTGGTCGCGGCGGATCGCGAGAAGGCGGGCGACCTCCATTTCGCGCCGGTATTCGCGGGGATCGCCCGAAAGCTGGCCGGGGCGGATGCGGAAGCAGCCCGCCGATTCGGGGATGAAGTGGAACGGGTAGCGGGCGGCGAGGCGGAGCCAGAGGTCGTAGTCGCCGGCGAGGCGGAAGTTCGCGCGATCGAGTCCGTCCACGGAATGATATGCGCGGCGGGTAAAGAAGACGCACTCCTGGTAGAGGATGTGGCCGCGGAGCAGATCATGGTATCCGATCTGGCGTTGCGGCCGGTTTTGGAGGCGCCAGCCCTCTTTGAGAATCGTGCCTTCGAAGTAGACCACGTCGCGCTTTGGATGGTCGTGGAAGGCGGCGGTGGCACGAAACAGCGCGCCGGGTTCGTAGAGGTCGTCGCTGTTGAGCCAGGCAAAGATCTCGCCGGAGGCGGCTTCGAAGCCCTTGGCGAGGGCGTCGTAGATGTTGCGGTCGCGGCCTTGGAGGAGCAGGTCCACATGATGTGACTGGCGCTGGATGATTTCGAGCGAGTCGTCGGTGGAACCTCCGTCCACGATGATGTACTCGAGATTCGGGTAGTGCTGGTTGACGATGCTGAGGATGGTCTCCTCGAGGTGGGCGCCCCCATTGAGGTTGGGGGTGACAACCGTGATGCGGGGCCATTGTTCGGAGGGCATGGGGCGAGTCAACCGGACCGGCCTCCCAGCCATCGCGCGGCGCGGTAGAGGGATCTCAGTCCGGGGATGCGGCGGAGCCGGTTGAGCTGGCCTTCGATGTGATTGCGGTAGTTCCGCAATTCGTCGAGTTCGCGGTACAGCTCGTTGAGGTGCTGCTCGAAGTGGTGCAGGCTGCCGTGGGCTTCCGGGTGGGCTTGATAGAAGGACTCGGCGAGGCGGCGTGCGCCACCCATGCCGGCGAGCAGAGTGGCGTAGTGGCGGCGGTAGATGCGGCGTGCGCGTTCGTGGTGCGCGGGCTGCTGAAGCATCCAGTGGAGCAGAAAGAGCAGCACTTCGAGCCGGCTGCCCGAGGCGAAGCCCGCGCGCAGGTACTCGGCGGTGTAGCTGCCTTCGTGCACGGTGTAGTGGATGAGGGGTTCCGGGATGAGCTGGATGGGGGCGGCGAGGGACAGCTTGAGGAAGAGGAGCCAGTCTTCGGCCTGATGGCTCATGGTGCGGGGGTAGTCGCCGGCGCGGTGGAAGGCCTCGCGGCGGACGATGACGGTGGAGTTGACGATGGGATCGCCGCGGAGGAGTTGGTCGAAATCGTAAGGAGGGCGGAAGTCGAGCGGAGCGGGCGCGCGGCGGTGGTCGCCGGCGAGTTCCGTGCCGCTCCAGCCGGGCAGCGGTTCGCCGGCGAGGTTGCGGTTGTAGCCGAAGGCGCAGACGCACGTGGATTCCGGATGCTGCTCGAAGTGCGGCATCTGAGTGGCGAGTTTGTGCGGGAGCCAGACATCGTCCGCATCCAACAGCGCAAGGAAGGCGCCGCGCGCATGGGCGGCGCAGCGGTTGCGGGTGGCGCTGACGCCATGGTTGCCGGCATCCTCGTGCGTGAGGACGTGAACGGGGATCTGGTGGCGCGCGGCCCAAGCGCGGGCGGTGGCGAGGGAATCGTCGCGGGAGCCATCGTCGCAGACGATGATCTCGAGGCCATAGCCGCAAGGCTGTTGGGTGGCTGCGGAATCGAGACAGCGTTCGATGAAAGCCGCGCCATTGTGGAGCGGCACGATGACGGAGATCAGCCGGGAATCCACGTCCGCCGGGGCTGAAGGCGCCGGCTGGCTCGCGGCCGAGCCGCTGGCGGCGAGCCATTCCAGAGGATCTTCGCGCAGGCGTTGCAGCTGCTGTTGAGCGGACTCGTTCCGGGAGCGCAAGTCAGCCACTTCGCGCTGGAGGTCGCCGATGTACTCGTTGTGCGCGTCCGATGAAGCCATTCAGTGTGTGCCGGGCCGCCTGTGGCCTTGCGGTAAACGTCAGACCTTATCGGTAATCAGATAAGGCGCACGGTATTCGCGGGTCAGCAGCTTCGAGGCCTCGGGATCGTTCTTGATCGTCATCGTGGCGGGGTCGTACTGGATGGCCCGTTTGACGCGGTAGCTGATGTTGGCGAGGTGGACGAGTTCCATGGACTTGGCGCCGATCTCGACGTCGGCGGTGAGGTCCGTGTGCCTGCGTGAGCGGACGGCGGCCAGGAAGTTTTCCATGTGCTCCTGGGTGTCGGCGCGGGAGGGTTTTTCTTCCATGGCCACCTGGCGGTCCTCGCCTTTGTAGACAGTGAAGCCCGCGCCTGAGAGCACCATGTAGCCGTCGGCGCCATAGAAGATCACCCCGACGGTGTTGTTGCCGCGCGGCTCGAAGTTGGATTCGCCGCCGGTGATGATGCCGCGAACCTCGAAGACGATCTGCTTGTCGCCGTAGTCGAAGGTGGCGATCTGGGTGTTGGGCGTTTCCTGATCGTCCACATAGACGTACTTGCCGCCGGTGGAGACGGCGTGGGTGGGCAGGTCCACACCGAGGCCCCAGCGGGCGACGTCCATTTCGTGGATGCCCTGGTTGCCGATATCGCCGTTGCCGGTGTCCCAGAACCAGTGCCAGTTGTATTTGAAGCGGTTTTGGGTGAAAGGCCGCATGGGGGCGGGGCCGAGGAACATGTCCCAGTTGACGCCCGCGGGCACGGGTTCGGGCGGCGTGACGCCAATCGACTTGCGGCGCTTGTAGCAGAGGCCCTTCGCCATATAGACCTTGCCGATGACGCCATCCTTGAGCAGTTGGACGGCTTTCATCGTGTGCGGCTTCGACCGGGATTGCGAACCGATTTGCACCATGCGATTGTATTTGCGGGCAGCCTCAGTCATTTTGCGGCCCTCGTAGATGTTGTGACTGGCAGGCTTTTCGCAATAGACGTCCTTGCCGGCCTGCACGGCCCAGATGGCGCCGAGCGAGTGCCAGTGGTTGGGCGTGGCCATGGAGACAGCGTCGATCAGCTTGTCGTCGAACATCTGGCGCATGTCTTCGTACTCTTTGGGTTTGTTGCCGCGCCGTTTCTCGATCAGGGCGACGCCCCGTTCGCGGGCAGCCTGACTGACATCGCAAAGGCCGGCCACCTCGCAGGACGCGATGGAGGCATAAGAGTTCATGTGGTTGTTGCCGCGGCCGCCGAGACCGATGATGCCGACGCGGACGCGATCATTGGCGCCGAGAATGGGCCGGGCGGCGGTGGCAATTGCGGCCGCGCCAGCGGCGCGCAGGAAATCTCTTCGATGGTTGGAAAGCATGGCATCCACTCCTATGGTTCCCCATCATATTCGGTTCCGAGGCAGGATGCTCGGCAGGGGCTACTTCTTCCGGACGACCCGCTTCTTCGTAGCCGGCTTCGGAGCGGCCTTGCGGGGCGCGGGTTTGGCGGGCGCGGCTTCCGCGGGAACGGGCGTGCCGGCGTAGAGCCACTCGTAAATGTCCTGATTGCGCAAAATGATCTGGACGTAATTCCGAGTCTCTGAGAAGGGAATCGTTTCGACGAATTCGCTAGGTTCGCGGAATTGGCCCCAGGTTTTCCAGCGGACAACACGGGAAGCGCCCGCGTTGTATCCGGCCAAGGTTTCTTCAATGGAGCCGCCACGCAGGTCCAACAATTTCCGCAGATAAAAAGTTCCGAGATTCAGATTAAAGAGCGGCTGGCGAAGGCGGGCGTTGGTCGACGTGCCGAGGCGTAACTGGCGGGCGAGCTGGCGGCCGGTGGGGGGCATGATCTGCATGAGGCCGACCGCGCCGGCCCGGGAGACGACCACAGGGTCGAATTCAGACTCCTGCCGGATCAGGGCGGCGACGAAGTACGGGTTCAGGTTCCGCTGCCGGGCGAAGCGGGTGATTTCGGCGCGGTAAGGAAAGGGGAAGGCGAGACGCCAGAACTTCTCCGGCGCGGCTTCGCGAGGCAGGTAGAGATAGCCGGGGGCGGTCCCTTTGATGTAGCGAAGAGCTTGCGCGTGGGCGCCGCGCGCCGCGGCGGTAGACGCGAGTTCCATGGCGAGCAGCCAGCGGTTGGCGCCGTGCTGCGCGCCGAAACGCATCTCGGTTTCGGCCCAGGGGGCGAGCCGGGCCTGCTGGAGCAGGCGGCCGCGCTGGAGGCGGGCAGTGGTCTCGGGATCGGCCTGGAATGAAGGGTTCTGGTCGCGATCGAGGAACGGAACGGAAGCGAGAAAGCGAGCCGTGGCTTCGTGGCGGGGAGCGTTGGCGAATTGTGGCTGTTTCAACTCGTCACGCGACAAAACGGCGTGGTAATAGTTGGGAAAACGGGAAACAGCTTCCTCGAAATAGAGGCGGGCGGCGCCGTATTGCTTTTCGGATTCCGCTAGTTTTGCCAGGTAATAAAGAGCCGCGCCCGCCTTCTCGAAGGCGGCAAAATGGCGCAGGTGATCGCGGAGCATTTCCGCTGCTCCGGCGCTTCTTTCCAGCCAGGCGCGCCACACGACTTTCCAGTGGCAGTAAGCGCCGCCCGCATCGCCGGGGAAGGCTTCGGCGCAGGCGGAGTAGTGGGGAACGTAGTGGGCGTGATCGTTCTCTAGGAGGTAGCGGTCACCCGCGAGGGCGAGGGCGTCGCGCCGCCAGGTGGATTCGGGAGCACGGCGGGCGAGTTGGGCGACGGCCGATTCCATGCCTTCGTCGCGGTTGGCGCGGCGATGCGCGGCGGCGAGCCAGTACCAGCGTTCGGCCTCGGCTTCGGCTTCGGTGAGGCGCAGCGCGTTCAACTGGCTGATGGCGGCGGTGGTGTTGCGCTGGTCGTAGAGCGTGGCGGCGGCGCGCACCATGGCGCGTTCGCGGTCGAGGCCCGCGAGCTCGGCGGCCATCTCATGGTACTCGGCGCGGGCGTTGTCGTACTGGCGCGCTCTGGAGAAGCGCTCGGCACGCTCAAAACGGGCCTCAGCGGGCACAGCAGGGTACTCCGCGCCGAGGGTTTTCTTCAACCGTTCGAGCGCCGCTTCAGCATCACGCGCTTCTTTCGACACGGGGTAGTAGTAGTGGATGGTCTTCCAGGCAGCGACAGCGGCAATGGGATGACCGAGCGCCTCCTGGGCGCGGGCGGCGAGCAGAGAAGCTTCGGGCTCGGCGCGCAGAGCCGCGGGTACGCGGTTGAGCCAGGTCAGCGCCGCTTGCGGTTCGTTGATCTCCAGCAGGCTGCGGGCGGCCAGGACGGCGGCGCGCCCTGCAAGCGGAGAGCGTGTGGCGATGCGGAAGACGGGCTCGAGCGCGGGCGGGACGTTGGCATAATCCTTCAGTTGGAAACGCGCCTGTCCGAGGAAGAAAGCGGGATAGTCGGCCAGAGCGGGCAGGCGGGCAGGCAGGGGAGCGAGGGCGCGCGCAGCGCCGGTGGCGTTGCCTTTTTCGAGCATGTCCACGGCGGAGGCCAATTGTTGCACGGCGGCGTCCTGGGCGGGTGCGAAGGCGGCGAACAGACACAGGACGGCCGCGAGCCGGACAGACACTGGAAGGCCCACTCCCATTTCAGACCAGCGGTCCCGGGTACTCGGGCCCCAGAAGCGCGGGGTCGTCGTTGGCGAGCGTCCGGACGACTTCGATGTGGAAGTAGTCGACCATTGAGGAAACCTGGAGGAACTCGTGTTTGAACTGCGCGCGGGAGCGGTCCATTTCGCCGCGGAGCGCCATGTAGAGCCGCGCCTGATCGCGGCCCTGGCGCACGGCCATGGCTTGATAGAGCCGCATTTCGGCGACGCGAACGCGCGCGAAGCGTTGGGCCTTGGCGTGCCACTCCTGGTCTTCGCGGGTAAGCGAGGCGAGCGGTGGCGGTTCGGGCAGGGGCGGCGGTTCAGCGAGTGGCCCGGCCTCTTCACCGTCGGTCTCGGCGCCGATGCTGATCAGCTCGCCGGCGGCGGCGACGGGCTTGGCCGGCGCGGGAGCGCGGCGGTTGAGCCGGCAGTCGAGGGTGGCTCCGGCGAGGGAAGCGAGCAGCTCCAGCGCGTTGGGGTCCGAAGGCGTTTCGCCCGGTTCGGCATAGACGATGGCCGCCACCCGGGGCGACGCCGTGGAACGGCCAATGATCACGGGCAGCAGGCAGACGCGCTTGGCTGGGTCGGCGCCGACAGCCTGAGTCAAAGTCTCAGTCAATTCGCCGGGAGTGGCGAGCGCGATCACGGTGTCGAGAGTCTCAAGGACATTGGCGAAGGCCGGCGGGGCATCGGCTTCGAGATCCACTTCGGCCGCCGCGTCGAGCGAACGGCCATGAGAGGCGCGGTGCCCCTCGTGGCGGAGCTTGCCGGTGAGGACGCTGAACAGGACCACCTGGGGAGCGAACGCGTGCATACCATCGAGCAGCGCGGCGGCCCAGGCCGGGGCGTCCTCGGCCTGCTCGAGGCGGCGCGCGGTCTGGTTGAGGCGCTCCGTGTAGCGGCGCAATTCCGCGGCGGCTGAGTCGCGGGCGTTCTCCTCGGCGGCTGCGGCGACTTCGGCGACGCGGCGCGCGGTTTCTGTTTCCATCCGCTGGGCCAATTCGGCGAAGCGTTCGCCGATGGTGTGATCGAGGTGGTCGCGCCAGCCTGCGTCGAACTGCTGCTGGACCTGTTCGACCTGCAGTTGCCATGCAGCATTCAACTGGTCGCGAAGAGTGTCCTGCTCCTGCTGGAGGAAGGAGGGCACGGCCGGGGGCGGATTCTCGGGTTGCGCCATTCTTAAATGAAATTGTAGCGGGAATCGGGCCGGGACCCAATCAGAGCGGCGGCGGCCAGACGAATGCCAGGCTGCGCCGGGGTGAGATGAGTTCCACACTGATCCGGTCCGGCGAAGTGGCTACGGGGCCGGCTATGAAATACTCGGCGCCGTCGCGAGCTTCGAGGCAGCTCAACCGCAAGCGGGCCGGAGCGGGCCGGGAGGCGTCGTAGTCATAGCAGGCGGCAAGCCAGTCAGGCCGCTCGCCGGCGGCGGGTAAAGGGTACGCATCGAGACGGCCCGCAAGCCGCAGTTGATCGAGAAGATCCCGGCCGAATCCCTGGGCGCGCAAGTCGACAGTGGCGGCGATCGAGGCGCCCGCCAGGGGAACTCGGTCCACCCGGCCAAGCAGGCGGTAGTGGGGGGCGCCGGCGCGCAACTCCACGCTGGCGCGGCCCTGGAAGTGGGCGGCGTCGCGGCGCAATTCGAGCCAGGGGATGTCGATTTCCGTGCCGTCCCAGAAGGCATGCAAGCGAAGCCGCTCGTACGCCTCGCCGCCGAGTTGGAACTGCCGCGCGTCGAGTTGCAGATCCAATCCGCGGCCGGCCAGCCACGGCGGAAGGCGCGCGGCTCGGCGGAGAGTGCGGTCGAGGAAGGACGAGGGGCGGTCGACGGCGGGCCGCAGTACGGCTTCGAGTTGCCCGGAGTCGAGCTCGGGGGTCTGCATGGCGAGCCGCAAGGGCCGCTGCGAGGAGGGGTCGGCGTCGGCGCTAGCGATGGCGTCCATCTCTCCCCAGCGCAGGGTCGCCTTGCGGACCGACCACCGCGGGCCTTTGACGGTCAGGGGTGCGCGGACCAGCCGGACCGGGCCGGGAACGCCAGGGACTTCGCACAGTACATTCTGCAGCAGTAATGCCGCGACCCAGACGCCATCCGCGGCCCCGGATGCGGTGTCATAACGAAGGCTGCCGCCGAGAGTTCCCTCCCGGCATTGCTGCAAGGGCGCGGGCGCGGCGGAGGCGGGCAGGTCGCGCAAAGCTGTGTTGAGTTCATCGAGCGGCAGGGAGGGGAAGCTCGCCTGGAAGGACAGCGCGCCGGAGGGGGCGGCCCAGCGTCCGGCGAGTTCGGCCGTAGCGCCGCTGGGGGTGGCCAGCGTAGCCGGCAGCAGTTCGACGGTCCCCGCGGCCAGGCGAACCGTGGCCTTTTCGATCAGCACAGGCCCGGCGGAACGCAGGCGCACTTCGGCATCGCGCAGTTCGACATCGCCATTCAGGGAGCCTTGCCGCGGCAGCGCAATCGCTCCATGGAGGGTGCCCTCGATGGAGAAGCCGGGCGGGGTTTCGGCGCCCAGCCTGCGGGCGATGTCCAGAAACGTCGCCGCGGGGATGCCGTTCAAGGTGAAGGCGGCCTCCACTTCCGGCCGGGTGTAAAGGGAGGTTACGGCCATCAGGATGGTGAGCGGCGAGTCGTGTTCCTCACCTTGCTCCACAGTGCGCAGCTCGAGCTGTTGCCGGCCCAGACTCAAATCGCCTTGGAAGGGCAGTACCCATTCCTTGCCGCGCGGGCCGAAACGCCCGCCGCGGTCGAAGCCTTCCAGTTCGAGGCGTCCGAGCAGCTTCAGATTGTCTGGGGGGCCATCGAGTCGAACGCGGGCGCCGAGTCTTCCCTGGATGCCCAGGTCGCGGCCGGCGAGCAGGATAGCCACCTCGCTGGCGGCGCTTCGTTCCAGCTCGATTTCGACGTCGGCGATGCCCGGTTGATCGGCCAGAGGCCTCCACTGTCCGCCGCCGCTAAAGCGGCCGAAACCCTGTTCCGAGCGGTCGGTCCTGGCGGGCGAGGCCTCGAAACTCCAGCGCAGCGAGCCACCCTCGCGGCTGGGGGGGCTGATGTCGAGATCCACCGTATTGAGAAAGAAAGGCGACTTCAATGTGCCCTGGCGGAAGTTGATCCGGCCGCTGCGCAGAGAGAAGGACGGGGCGTGGCGCTGCGACTTCATGCGATCTTCGACCTGCCGCAGCAGGACACCCGCGTTCCAGCCCCGCGCGTCATCGCGGCTCAGGTTGATGCTGCCTTCCACCAGCCGCAGAGAGGCGAGCACCAGCCGGCGGCGGAAGAGCGACGACCAATGGATGCCCGCCTGCATCTCCGTGACGTAAGCGAACGGTTCGAGGCCAAACTCCGGGTCTTCGGGAATCACCAGGTCCGTCGCGGAAAGACCGATGGAAGGAAACAGCGTGTAGCGGACTTCGCGGAGCGTAACGGGCCGGCCCAACTGTTCACTCAGCGCAGCTTGCAGAGGTTCGCGCAGAGCCCTGGCCTCGAACTGAGGCGCCAGGAGCGCCGCAATCAGAAAGAGCACGGGCAGCAGCGCGAGCGTCAGCAGGAGACGTTTCAGCCATTTCCGTTTCATGGCGGGGAGATCTCTCCGGTCAGGCGGCGGTAGTCCTCCGGGGTATCCGCATCCCGCAGAATGCCGGGGTCTTCCACATCCACGTCAATGGTCCGCTCAACGTGGCGGCGCAGCACATCCCGCGCGGAACCCTCTGGGGGCAGGGCGAGCAACTCGGGGATCAGGGCGGCGGCGAGCAAGACGGGATGACCCTTCCGGCCCCGGTGGCGCGGCTGAAGAACCAGGGTTCCGGCTGGAGCGGCCTCCCAGGCCGCACACAGGCGGATAATCGATTCCTCCTGAATCGCTGGAATGTCCACCGGGTGAAAGAACGCGGCGCTTGGGTGGGGAGCCAGCGCGCGAAGGCCGGTCTGAAGGGAGGATAACTGGCCGCATTCCGGCTTCGGATTCAGGACCAGCACGGGAGCGCCGGGACGCTGCAAACCCCGCGCGACGGCTTCGGCCTGATAGCCCAGCACGGCGATCACGCGACGGCAATGCGGAGAGAAGAGCCGGACGAGCCGGTCGAGAAACGTCTCGCCCTCGAACTGAAGCAGCGGCTTGGGAGCGCCCATGCGCGTAGAGGCCCCGCCCGCCAGCAGGACGGCAGCGAATTCAGGAGGGCCGGGCTTCACTTGAGCAGCGCTTTCAACTCTTCGTGCGCAAACACGGACTTCGCGAGCGCGCGCCAGGCAGGGTCCGGGTTGCGGCGGACGGCGATCATCTCAGCGGCCACGGCGATGGCGATCTCCTCGGGGGTGATCGCGCCGATGTCCAGGCCCATTGGCGCGAACAGCCGGTGGAAGGCCTCCCGGGCAATCCCTTCCTTCTCGAGTTCTTTCACCACCGCAATGGTCTTGCGCTTCGACCCGATCATGGCGATGTAGCGCGCGGGCGTGGTGATGGCCCAGCGCAGCACCCGCATGTCGTCGCGATGACCGCGCGTGACGATGATCAGATAAGAAGACCCGTTCACGTTCAACTTGGGGAAAGCGTCCTCGTATTCCTCCGCATACACATCATCGGCCATGGGGAAGCGTTCGCGGTTCGCGAAGCTCTCGCGGTTGTCGATCACGGCCGTGGAAAAACCGGCCAGCGCGGCAACCTGGCACAGGCTTTTCGAAATGTGTCCGGCTCCGAAGATGAACGCGCGGGGGTGAGGAAGCAGCGGCTCGATGTACACATCGAGTTGTCCGCCGCAAATGAGTCCATTGTCGTAGGCCGCGTCCTGCCCGAGATTGAACTGCATGCGGCGGGGCTTTTCGGTTTCGATGACTTCCCGCGCGGCGGCCCAGACATCGGCTTCGACGCAGCCGCCGCCGATGGTGCCGGCCATGGTGCCGTCGTCACGCACCAGGATTTTCGCCGACTCATAGCTGGGAATCGACCCGTTCACTTCCACAATCGTGGCCAGCGCGCACTTTCGCCCCTCGCGGCGCAGGCGCACGGCTTCTTCGAGCAGGTCCATGATTGCTTTGATTATAACGGGCGCGCTACCGGCGCCCTTCGTTCAGCAGAACGTGGATCGCCGGCACTTTGTAGTTGTAGGGCTTCACCAGGATATCGAAGCGGCCATTTCCCGTGAGATCGGCGATGCGGGATTCGTGGTTGTCCAACCCCGTAGCGACCACCTCGCGGCGGAAATTCCCTTGGCCGTCACCGAGGAAGATCCAGGTCTTCGATGCGGGGTTGCCGCCGTTCAGGCGCATTTCGCCCAGGAAGATGTCCATGTGGCCGTCGCCGTTGAAGTCCACAATGTCGAGCGAATGGGCGTTGTCGACGTCCGCGAGTTGATGCGGAATCCAGGCGCCTTTCACCCACTCGTACCAGATCAAGGGACCTGTGCCATCGCCAATCGAGAGGACCACTTCCGGCCTTCCCCCCGCCTTGAGTTGACCCACTGCCGAACGCGAGAAGTGAAAGCTCGAATCGATATCGTTGGGCAAGTAACGGTCGCCGCCGAGATGTTTGAACCACAGCCCGGCGCCCACCAGATCCGGCTTGCCGTCGAGGTCGATGTCGGCGAAGGCAAGGCCCTCATGCTCATTCGTCCGCCGCCAAGCGGGCGGATTGCCGCGCTGCCGCGTTTCGCTGTCGGCCGAGTATTCGTAGAGCGTGGTCAAGGGCCATTCGCTCGCGGCTTTGAGATTGGCGGGCGCCCGCGCCAGCATCAGGCGCTGCGCACCCTGATTCCAGAACACCAGTTCGCGTTTGCCGTCGCCATCGGCGTCCACCCACATCACATCGTGGTGCTTGTTCGCCCCGCTTTTCTTGACGTTGCGGCGGACCCAGGGTTTGCGCGGATCGAGATCGCGGCCGGGATTCTCGTACCACCAGATCTCATTTGAACGCCCGTCTCCACCGGCGATGAAATCGAGATGGCCATCGCCGTCGATGTCGCCGAACGTGGCGCCCGCCTCGATGCGGCGGATCTCATTATCTATGACGATACGTTGCCAGCCATTCCCTTGACGGATGTAGCCCACCACGCTCGGCGCGGCGGTCCGTTCGGTGATGACGAAATCGTTGACGCCGTCGCCGTTGATGTCGAAAACCGCCGAAGCGGTCTGCTGATCCCCGGGGAAGGGCTTTTCGAGTCCGCCGGTATCGGATGAGACCAGCCGCCAGCCGGGGGCGACGACAGGCGCGTCACTGGTTTGAGCCCACAGCAGCGCGGCAAACAGGAGAGGGTATGTTCGGACCATGGAGAAGGCCTCGCAGGCGCACTCCTGCCGGAGTCGCGCGCCCTGTATGCTATCATTTGCCGCGAGTGAATACACGAGCGAAGTGGCCCAAGGGGCTTGCCCTGATATTCGACATGGACGGCGTGGTCATCAACTCCACGGACATGCATACTGTCGCCTGGGAGCGGTATCTGGCCGGCCTGAACGTGAACGCCAACGGCATCATGAGCCGCATGCTGGGCAAGCGGAACGATCAAATCGTCCGTGACTTGTTTGGCCCGCACCTGCCGCAGGCTGAAGTGGACCGGCATGGATCGGCGAAGGAAAGCCTGTACCGGGAGCTCATGACGCCCGTGTTAGAGCAGCATTTGGTGCCCGGCGTCGCCGCATTCGTCCGGGAGGCGGCGGAGGCGGGGATACCCCTGGCGATGGGCACGAACGCCGAGCCGCTCAACGTCGACTTCGTGTTGCAGGGCGCGGGTCTCGAAGGACTGTTCGGCGCCGTGGTGGACGGGCATCAGGTGAGCCGGCCAAAGCCCGACCCGGAGGTCTATCTCGAGGCCGCCCGGCGGATCGGAGTGCCGCCGGGAGATTGCATTGTCTTCGAAGATTCGCCGGGCGGAATGGCCGCCGCGCGCGCAGCCGGCGCCCGCCTGGTGGCCTTGCTCACAACCCTTTCCGAAGCGCCGCAAGCCGCCCTGGCGATTCGCGATTTCACCGATCCGCGCCTGCCCGAATGGCTGGCCGCGCAGAGGCCGCTCTAATTCATGAACGAGCTGCTGAGTCCGACACCGCTGATCACCGCGATCCTCTCGATGGCGGCGGCTTCGCTGGTCTGGTGGTTCCGCGACCAGCGCGTCAACCGGCTGCGTAAGCGAATCGCGGCGATTCAGGCGTTGTCCGAAGATGTGCTCACGGGCCGTTCGGCGACGGCCGTTCAGGAACTGCTTGCGGAAACCCTCCCCGGCCTGACCGGAGGCGCGCAGGCGCGGCTTTGGATCGCCGAGCCTTCCACGGGGGAGTTGGAGGCGGCGGACGGGCGCGGTCCAGCAATACCGGCGCAGGGCCAGTCCGACGCGCGCCGGCAGTGCTTCGACAGCGGCGCTGCGCGCCGCGATGAATCCGGAGACGGGTTGCGCTTGCTCTTGCCCATGCGCACGGAAGGGCGGACGCTGGGCGTCCTGGAACTGCATTGGGCGCAGCGCACGCCTCGGATTTCCGTGGAAGAGCAGGCCGCCCTGGCGCACCTTGCCAACCAGATCGCCATCGCGCTGCGGCTTCTGGATCAGAGCCTGCTCCGGGAGCAGGTGCTTCGCAGTGAACGGCTGGGAGCCGTGGGCCAGCTCATGTCCGGAGTCGCCGCTGAGCTGCAGGAACCGATCGAAGAGATCGCGCGGATCGCCGGCCGCCTCCAGACATCGGACCCCAACCAGGAGGCCTTCCGTGCGTTGAACGAGTGGAGCGCGGCCGCCACGCAGGCGCTCGACCGGCTGGTGGCCTTCGGGCGCCCGGCCGAATCGCGGGCACGGCCGGTGGACCTCGGCGAACTGCTCAGAAAGCTCGCCCACTTTCGTGAGCGCACGTGGCGCCTTCGCCAGGTTGGAACGCGTTTGGAGTTGCTTTCCGCTCCGCTCACTGTCATGGGCTCGTACGGCCAGTTGGAACAGGCTCTGCTCAGTGTGATCCTGCGGGCGGAGGAATTGTTGCCGGCGGACGGCGACCGGCGCCTTGCGGTCACCTTGGCCCGGGAGGAAGGGCGCGCCCGTGTGATCGTCGAGTTTGCCCTTGAACAGGAGCCCGGTGAATGGGGCCTGTCGGTCGCAAGCGGAATCGCGGGCAATCATGGGGGCAGTCTTCGCATCACCCGGGAGCCCCGAGGAGCGCGTTGCGAGATCAACCTCCCCTTGCTGAGCGCCGCCTCGCCCGTGAGCCCCTCGCTCACGGAGCCTTCCCGCCCGCTCACCTTACTGGTGCTGGCGCCCGACCCGCACGACAGCCGCCACCTCGTGGACCTGCTCGCGGCGCGCAATCATCGGGCGGTACCGGTGGCCTCGGATACCGAGGCTCTCGACCTCTGCGGCCGCTTTCGCTTCGACGCCTTGTTCGCGGCCGTATCTTCTTCCGATCCATCCTGGGCAGGACTCCACGAACGCACACGCCGGCATGTGCCCAGCTTCGTTCTGCTGCCCGACGCCGAAGAAAGCGCCTCGGTGCCGCAGCCCGCCGGCGGACCGGTTCTCGTGCTGCGCAGGCCGCCCGATCCGGCCGAACTCGGCCGCTTGCTGGTGGAAATCGGAGGCCGCTACCCGGGCGCTTGAGTTCTGCAACCGTGCGGGCCGCGCGAGCGTCTGCTGAAATTAGAGAAGCTATGGCTATGTCACGTGTTGTCGCTTGTACCTTTCTCGCATTCGCGCTCGCGGCTGCGTTGACCGCGCAAGGCCGTTACGACGGACCTCGGCCGGAGAAGGCGGATTTGCCGTACCTGCTGCATGCCCGTAATCTCGTCGAAACCGAACCCGGCGAGGCGGTGATGTCCACGGACAAACGCTTCACCGTATACACGGTCGCCGGCGCGGCTTCGTCAGTGAAAACGCCAGTGCCCGAGCCGATTTTCCTGTTCAAGTCCGAGCGCATCAACGCCGACCGGCTCTCCCTTTACAAGATGACTGTGGAACGGGGCAGCCGTGTGATTCGCTTTCCCGAACGGCCCGGCAAGAACACGCCCAAGCCCGTCTTTCTGATGGTCACACCGCTAGAAAAGGGCCTGTTCAAAGTAGAAGTGAACGAGCCCATCGAAGATGGCGAATACTGCCTCACGCCAGACGGCGAGAACATTGTCTTCTGCTTCACCACTTACTGAGGCACGCTCTGATAGAATCGCTTTCGCCATGAGCGATCGCCGCGCCTTCATCAAAACCGCGTCCGCCGCGGGACTCACTACCCACATCTTTCCACGGCTTGCCCGGGGGGCAAACGATAAGTTGCAAGCAGCGTTCATCGGCATGGGCCGCATGGGCATGGGAAACCTGAGCGCCGCCATGCGGCAGGACAACCTCGTACCCGTCGCCGTGTGCGACGTCTATCAGCCGAATCTCGACAAAGGCTACGAAGCCGCGGCCAAGAACCTCCACGGAGCCACAGTCCGCAAGGTGAAGGATTTCCGCCAGATTCTTGCCGACAAGTCCATCGATATCGTTTGCATCTCAACGCCCGATCACTGGCACGCCTACATGACCGTGGAAGCCTGCAAGGCTGGCAAGGATGTGTACGTCGAAAAGCCCGTCTCGGTCACCATCGAGGAAGGGCAGTTGATGGTGAAGGCCGCGCGCAAGTACAGCCGTGTCGTGCAGGCCGGCACGCAGCAGCGCTCGCAGCCCCACTATCAGAGGTTGACGAAGATGATCGCCGATGGCGCCATCGGCGATGTCACCTTTGTCCGCACGGGCAACTACGGCTTCACCGCCCCTGAGGGCATCGGCGCGCCGGCCGATGAGAAGCCCCCGGCGGATCTCGATTGGGACCTCTGGCTAGGCCCGTCGCCCATGCGCCCGTATAACCGGAACCGCTTCGGCGTCGATCCGAAATCCTTCTCCCACTTCCGCTGGTTCTGGGATTATGCCGGCGGCATGATGACCGATTGGGGCGTCCACCTGCTCGACATCGTGCAATTGGCCTTCGGCGAGGAGATGCCCACCGCCTGCGTGGCCCTGGGCAAGAAGACTTACATCCAGGACAATCGCGACACGCCCGACACGCTGGAAGCCAATTACGAGTACTCGAAATTCATCGCCACCTACGAAAACAGGCTCGCCAACAACCACTCCCCGTTCCCCTACGGCAACACCGCATTCCACGGTTCGAAGGGCACGTTATACTGCGACCGCTCGGGCTTCCGCATCGTGCCCATCCGGGGCAGCGGCATCGAACCGCTCGAGATGCTCGCCGAACGAGGCGGCGGCAACGTTCAGCATTGGGCCAATTTCCTGGATTGCGTGAAAACGCGTCAAAAACCCGTCTCCGACATCGAAAACTGCCATAAATCGACGACAACCTGTCATCTGGCGAATATCTCGATCCGCGCCAAGTGCCGCGTGGATTTTGATCCGGCCACCGAGACGGTAAGTCCCGTTGAGGCGCGGCGCTTCGCTTCCCGCGAAGCGCGCGCGCCCTGGAAGATTACGCTGTAGCGGCCTTGCGCGGGTTTATTGCGCGCGTTCGTTGATGATCCGCTCGATGGATTCCATCTCGCGGCCCGCCTCGGCGTATTTGCCCTGGCCCTGCAACTCGCGGTACCGCCTGAGATGGTTTCGCAGCCTGTTGAGCGCCTCGGAGGCCGGTTGCGCGGCCGCGGGAACAGGCGCTTCCGTGGCCGCCGCCGCCACTGCGGCAGCGGTCTGCGGCGGCGGTGCAGCGTCGAGAAATTCGCCGCCCGCAAGCGCCTGCAACGCTTCTTCATACGTGTCTTCGTAAATCAGCCGGTTGCCCACCGCGATGACGACTTTCCTCAACTGCGGCATGCGCGCCTCGGCGGCCTGCAGATAAATCGGTTCGATGTAAACGAACGTATCGTCCACGGGCAGCACCAGCATTTGGCCGCGCAAGACTTGCGACCCTTGCTGATTCCAGAGTGACAGGTCTTTCGAGATGAACTGATCCTGGTTGATGCGCGCCTCGATCTGCATCGAGCCAAACATCAGCTCCTGTTTCGACAGCTTCAGGAACACCAGTTCGCCCAGATGCTCGCCGTCGCAGCGCGCCACCATGAGCCCGATCATGTTGTCCTTGTTTCTCGGCGTGAAAGAGGTCATCAGCAGGAATTCGGGCTCGTCCTGGCCGGGCAGGGTGGCGATCACATAAGTCGGCGCGGCAGGCTCCGCGCGGCCGGTTGGATTGTTCAGGTTCCGCGCGATCTCCCAGACGTCCTCCTTATTGAAGAACGCCTCGGTGTCGGTCATGTGGAACGTCCGGTAGATCTCGGCCTGCACGCGGAACATGAACTCGGGATAGCGGGTGTGTTGGCGCAGATCCGATGGCATCTCGGACTTCGGCGTGAACAGCTTCGGGAACAGATGCCGGTAGGCGCGCAGCACCGGGTCCTTCTCATCGAAGACGTAAATGGTGATGGTGCCGTCATAGGCGTCCACCACCGCCTTGACCGAATTGCGGATGTAGCTCACCTCGCCCATTCCGGCCAGACGCACGGAGCGGGAATAGGGGTGCGACGACGCGCTCGTGTATCCGTCAATGATCCAGGCCAACTGGCCGTTGTCGCGAATGACCAGATACGGATCCGGTTCCCAATGCAGGAAACCCGCCAGCGCCGTAATCCGCTCGCGCACCTTGCGCCGGATCATCATCCGGCTCTCGGGCTTCAGGTAGCTGGTCAGTACAATGTTCCAGTCGCCCGTGGCCAAAGCCGCGGCGAACCGCATCGGCGGAGAGGAAATCGGGAAGCCGCCTTTCCCGCTGTAGCGGGTTTCGACGTTGCCGCTGCCCGAGGGGTAGTTGAATTCGGGCTGCGCCGTGCGTACAAATACCGGCTCGTGGGTTACTTCGCCGTAATAGATCTCCGGCCGCGTCAGTTTCAGGGAATCCGTGCGAACTTCCGCAGGGGCGTTCAACACCAGCAGACGCGGCAAGCCGTCCGGCGTAATCCGTGCCGCCTCCGCAACCACCATCCCATAGCCGTGGGTGTAGATGAAGTGCGGATTGATCCAGCGAGACCTTGCATCCCCGGGCAACTGGTTGACGTCCAACTCGCGTGGCGAAAGCAACACCTGCCGCAACTGCCCGTCGATCATATAGCGGTCGACGTCGCTATCGTGAAAGACGTAATAGGGGCGCAATGCCTGGATCTGCGTGATGGTGTCGTGGAAGGCCCGCCAATCCCACAGCCGCACGTTGTTGAACAAAGCGCGATGGCGGTTGGGATCCACGGGAGCTGCCTGCGAAGCGGGGAATTCGATTTCCTTGCTGCGCACGGTCAGCCCGTACGCTTCCCGGGTTGCCGCGATATGCCTGGTGATATACGGGGCCTGAATCGTAATCTCGCTTGGCCGGACGTACAGGGTATAGAGAATGCTGGGCACGATTAGATAGAGGGCCACCGTTACTGGCAAAAGGAGCAGAAGTTTCCACTTGCCGGCAAACAGGCCGACGGCCCCCAGGACCGCCGCCGCCATGCAAGCCCACAACAGCCGCATCGTCACCGTTTCCGCGGTCCAATCCATGCCGACCAGCGAACTGTGGTCCTGGTACAGGAGTTCGTATCGCGTCAGGAAAAACCGCACCGCCAAGGCGAGCAGGAAGACGCCGCCCGCGACGCGGATGAAGCGCGTTTCGAGGGCTCCGCCGAGATTCAAGTCGCGCAGGTCGAACTGCAGCCCCGCTTCCGGGGTCCACTCCGGTATCCGCGAACGCAGCGACCACAGCCGCGCCGTCAGCCAGTAGATCACCGCCGTGAAAATAGTCGCCACCAAAAGCAGCCGCAGCAGGACGCCATAGAAAGGCACGTGGAAGAAGTAATACTTGAGCGGCAATTGAAAGACCGGATCGCGCCAGGCGTCCTGCGCGTCCACTGCGAGTCCGCCCGTGAAACGCGCCACGGTCCACGAATCGACGGTTGCTGTTCCCACAATGAGGCTTAGGACAAACAGCGCCGCGGTCGCCAGCTTCGCATAGCCGGGATAGGCGCGCATCCGGGTGCCCGCCTTCTTCATGCCGCGCGCGTGCGCGATCCAGAACAGGGCAAACACGAGCAACGCAGCAGAAAGCCCGGGCAGGTAGTTGAAGCTCAACATGCGGTACCAGGTTTCCAACTGGCCCATTTCCTGCCACCACTGGTACTCGATGACGAAGCGGGCGATCGCCCGCACACTCATCAGAGCCGCCAATATGAGGACGATTACCAATCCGAGGCCGAACCTCGCGCGGGGACGTTGAATCTCATCTGTCATTGATTTGTCTCTCCACCAGTGTATCCACCTGCGTCCGCCGTTTCCCGATTTCCACCGCGATGCGACACAATGGTTTCTCCGTACTATCGCTATGTCTCTCAACCCGTACCTGTTCCGCGCCACGATCGTCGCCGCTCTCGGCGGCCTGCTGTTTGGTTTCGACACAGCCGTGATCGCCGGCGCCACCGCGGCGCTTGCTGCGCTGTTTGAGCTCACTCCCGCCATGCTCGGAGTTACGGTTTCCAGCGCCCTGTGGGGCACGGTGCTCGGCGCGATGTTTGCCGGATGGTCGGGCGACCGCTTCGGGCGCCGCGATTCGCTACGCCTGCTGGGCCTGTTTTACTTGCTCTCCGCGCTGGGCTGCGCGCTGGCCTGGGACTGGTATTCGTTTCTCGTGGCGCGCTTCCTCGGCGGCCTCGCCATCGGCGCCTCATCGGTGCTGGGGCCCATGTACATCGCCGAGATCGCCCCGGCCCGGCTGCGCGGCCGCCTGGTGGGCCTGTTCCAGTTCAATATCGTGCTGGGCATCCTGCTGGCCTACTTCTCGAATTACCTGATCGGCCTCATCGGCCTTGGCGCCCAGGAGTGGCGCTGGAAACTTGGAATCGAAGCCGTGCCCGCCGCGGTTTTTCTGGCGCTGCTGTTCTTCATTCCCCGCAGTCCCCGCTGGCTCGTCAAGCGGGGCCTGATCGATGAGGCGCGCCAGGTGCTCAAGATGACCGGCGAGACCAACTATGAGGCGGAACTCCAGGCCATCATCGAATCGATCGATGCCGAGCACGGCCTCGCCGACGAGCCGCTGTTTACGCGCAAGTACCGCTTTCCCATCCTTCTCGCCGTCTCACTGGCGATGTTCAACCAGCTTTCGGGCATCAACGCCATCCTTTATTACCTGAACGACATCTTCGCGCAGGCCGGTTTTGACAAGGTCTCCAGCGATCTGCAGGCCGTCGCGCTGGGTTCGGCGAACCTCGTGTTCACGATCCTCGCCATGAGCGTCATCGACAAACTCGGCCGCAAGAAACTGCTGCTCATCGGCTCCGTCGGCTGCGCATTGTCATTGGCCGGCACGGCCTGGATCTTTTTTACCGGCACAAACAAACACCTGCTCGTCTTCATGCTGGCCGGCTTTACGGCGTCGTTCGCTTTCTCGCAGGGCGCGGTGATCTGGGTTTACCTCAGCGAGATCTTCCCGAACCGCGTCCGCGCCAAGGGCCAGAGCCTGGGCAGCTTTACCCATTGGGCGATGAACGCCATCATCGCCGCGGTCTTCCCCGTGCTTGCCGCCCTCAGCCAGGCCGGCCCGTTCGTCTTCTTCTGTGCCATGATGGTGGCCCAGTTCTTCGTGGTGCTGAGTATCTTCCCGGAGACCCGCGGCTACACGCTCGAGCAGATGCAGAAGCGGCTGGGCATTCACTGAGGAACAGCGCTGAACTCTGCTTCGTGAAATCTACGTTTGCGCCAAGCGACGGCTGAGCATGGTATCGCAAGGGACGCGAGTCGCAAGCGATCTCATCTTTAGAAGCCTGCCGCCCTCCATACCACCTCGCCGCCCACGACCGTCACAATCGGTCCTCCCCGGAACGTCCGCCCGCTGAACGGGGAATTGCGGCTTTTCGATTCCGATTTCGTCACGTCGTACGTCCACGGGTACTCGGGATGGAACACCGTGGCGTTCGCCTTCACGCCCTGGCGCAGCGTGCCGCGTTCGCGCGCGCCCGTCCAGCCCATCACGCGCGCGGGCTCGCTGGTGTACAGCGCCACCAGCCGCGGCAGCGCGATCTTGCCCGAATGCACCAGCACCTCCAGCGACACGCCCAGGGCCGTCTCCAGCCCGATAATCCCGAACGGGCACTTCTCGAACTCCTGCATCTTGTCGTCGCCCGCGTGCGGCGCATGATCCGTCGCCAGACAGTCGATCGCCCCGCTCACCACGCCGTTGATCACCGCATCCACATCGTGATCGCAGCGCAGCGGCGGCTTCATCTTGTAGTTCGAATCGTAGGGACGCATGTGCCCGGTGTGCAGCGCGATATGGTGCTGCGTCACCTCGGAGGTCACGCGCAGGCCGCGCTGCTTGGCAAACGCGACCATCGCCACCGCGTTCTTCGTGGAAATGTGCGCCACGTGATATCGCGCGCCCGTCATCTCGGCCAGGATAATATCGCGGGCCACCATGACATCCTCGGCCGCTGAAGGAATCCCGCCCAGGCCCAGTCGCACGCTCTCAACGCACTCGTGCATGTCGCCGCCCGCGCTCAGGTTCAGGTCCTCGCAATGGTCGATCACCGGGATATCGAGCGCCTGCGCCGCTTCCATCGCCCGCCGCATCACGCGCGAGTTCATCACCGGACGGCCGTCGTCGCTGATCGCCACGGCCCCCGCCGCCACCATGGAACCGATCGAAGCCATCTCCTCGCCCGCGCTGCCTTTGGTGATCGCCCCGATCGGAAACACCTCCACCACCGCGTGCTTGCGCGCCTTATCGACGATGTAGCTCGTCACCGTGGCCGAATCGTTCACCGGCTTCGTATTCGGCATGCAGCAAACCGTGGTGAAGCCGCCCGCCGCCGCGGCGCGGGCGCCCGTCTCGATGGTTTCGGCGTGCTCGAACCCTGGCTCGCGCAGATGGACATGGATGTCGATGAACCCCGGCGCCACCACCAGTCCCGTGGCGTCGATCACCTCCGCTCCCGAAGTCTCCAATCGCGGACCCACACCCGCGATGAGCCCTTCCTCAATCAGCACGTCGCTCACCGCGTCCAAACCCGATGCCGGGCAAATCACGCGTCCGCCGCGAATCAACAGCTTCTTCACTGCAACAACACCCTTTCCAGCACCGCCATCCGCACCGCAATGCCGTTTTCCACCTGATTCAGGATCATCGACCGCTGCGAATCAGCAACCTCGCTCGCGATCTCACGCCCCCGGTTGATCGGCCCCGGGTGCATGACAATCGCCTCCGGCTTGGCGAGTTCCAGATGTTCCAGCCGCAACCCATAAAAACGGAAATACTCGCCCGCGGGCATCGACGGCTCGTGAATCCGCTCCAGTTGCACGCGCAGCATCATCATCACGTCGGCATCGCGCACCGCCTCGCGAATATCCGTCTCCAGGCTGATGCCCGGCGCGATCGCCGCCAACTCCCGCGGCGCCAGCGCGGGCGGCCCGCAAAGCACCACGTTTGCGCCGAATTTCGAAAGCAGGTGGATGTTCGAACGCGCCACCCGGCTGTGCAGAATGTCGCCGATAATAGCCACGCGCAAGCCTTCCAGCCGCCCCAGCCGGTCGAGAATCGTGCGCGCGTCCAGCAGCGCCTGTGTCGGATGCTCATGCATGCCGTCGCCCGCGTTTACGATCGGCGTCGTCAGGTGCCGCGACAGAAAATGCGGCGCACCCGAAGCCGCGTGCCGCATCACGATCGCCGACGGATGCATCGCCACCAGCGTATTCAGCGTGTCCACCAGGCTTTCGCCTTTTGACACGCTCGAACCCGCCGCGGTGATCGACAGCGTATCCGCGCCCAGACGCCGCGCCGCAATCTCAAAGCTCGACCGGGTACGCGTCGAGTTCTCGTAAAAAAGATTGACCACCATGCGCCCGGCGCAGGTGGTCAATTTCTGAAACGGGCCTTGTCCATGCCATTGAAACGCCTCGGCGCGGGTCAGAATCTCTAAGATCTCGCTCCGCTCCAGCGGCTCAATGCCCAGGAGTCCTTTCGCCATTGGCTCCTCCCGCCGGCGTCAGCCGATCCTCTCTACCAGCAAAACCTTCTCGGTTTCGTCCACCTCGGCGAACTTCACCTCGATAATCTCCCGCGACGACGTGGGCACCTTGCGGCCCACATACTGCGCTTCGATCGGCAACTCGCGGTGGCCGCGGTCGATCAACACCAGCAGTTGGACCCGCGCCGGACGCCCCAGCTCGAACAGCGCATCAAGCGCCGCCCGAATGGTCCGCCCCGTGTAGAGCACATCGTCCATCAGCACGATGTCCTTCCCCGTCACCTCGAACTCAATCTGCGTGCCGCTCACCACCGGCTTCGGACCGACCGTCGAGAGGTCGTCGCGGTAAAGGTGGATATCCAAAACGCCGACGGGGATCTTCAGGTTCTCCAGGGCTTCGATCTTCGATGCCAGCCGCTGTGCGATCGGTACGCCGCGCCGCTTGATACCGAGAAAGGCAAGCTGCGTCAAGTCAGTCGTCTTTTCCAGGATTTCGTGCGCCAGCCGCACCAGTGTGCGGTCGATCTCCGAGGCGCTCATCAATTGGGCTTTGTCGCGTGTGGCACTCATGCAGGTTGTCCGCCGAACCCCCCAGCCTAGCACATGAAATCAGAACCGGCGCATCCGGGAATGGATCCGCTTGCTCAGCTTCTCCACCTCCTCCAAATCCTTGAAAACTTCACGGTTCACCTTTCCGGGAGCCGCCTTCTCCAGTGCCTCGTCGATGCCCTTCAGTAACTCTTCCATCTGCTCCAGTTCCCGCAGATTGCGCTCATAGTCGTCGCGCAGAATCGCCTCGTTCTGGAGGCGTCCGTCCGGCAGGCGCTTCGGGCGATCCCTCGGATCGGGAAAGCCCGGCGGCGGCAACTGGCTCGCCAGCGCGGGCAGCGCCGCCAGCATGATGAGAGCCCGCCGCTTCATCGCCGCAGCCTCCCGCGCACGTCCTTGCTCAGTTTTTCGATCTCCTCCAGCCGCTCCAGCGCCTTGATTGACAGCGCGTGAAATTTCTTTTCTTCTAATTCCTCGCGCAGTTCACCCGCCAACTCGCGCATACGCCCCACTTCCTTCCGAGCCTCCGCGAACTCCTGCGCGCGGCGCTCTGCCGCGCTCAACTTGGCCTTTCGTGGCGGCGGCTCACTGCTATCATGGCCTTTTATGCGCGACGTCCATGTAGGCATCATCGGTCTGGGCAATGTAGGCACCGGTTCTCTTACTATTCTGACGGAAAACGCCGCTCAACTGGCGCAAAAACTCGGTTTTCGGTTGATTGTGAGCGCCGTCTGTAGCCGCACGGCGAAGTCCAGGGCGCTTCCCGCGGGCCTCGAGGCAGCCCTGGTCACCGAGGACTGGCGCGAAGTCGTCGCCCATCCGGATGTCGAGATTGTCGCCGAACTCATCGGCGGCACCACCGCCGCCCGCGAGATCGTCGAAGCCGCCATCGCCGCGGGAAAAGCGGTGGTCACCGCCAACAAGGAACTCATCGCGCTCGAAGGTGCGGCCCTCTGGCGCCAGGCGGCCGCCCGGGGCGTTCAACTCGCCATCGAAGCCAGCGTCTGCGGTGGCATCCCGATCCACGGAGTCCTCCGCGAAGGCATCGCCGCCGACCGCCTGGAAGCCTTTTATGGCATCCTCAATGGCACCAGTAACTACATTCTGAGCGAAATCGAGCAATATAACAGCGAATTTGATGCTGTTTTGGCCGAAGCGCAGCGCCTCGGTTACGCCGAAGCCGATCCCACCGCCGATGTGGATGGTTTCGACGCGCGCTCCAAACTCGCCCTGCTCGCTTCGCTCGCCTTCGGCGTGGAACTCACGCCTTCCGACATCCCTACTTCCGGCATCCGCCCCATCACGCCGGTGGATTTCCGCTATGCCGCCCAACTGGGCTGCACCATCCGGCTCGTCTGCTCCGCCGAAGCAACCCCTGCTGGGCTCTTCCTCGCCGTTCGCCCCGCGCTGATCCCCAAGGATGCCATCCTCGCCTCGGTGCGCGGCGCGTATAACGCGGTCTGGACGCGCGGCGCTTACGGCGCGGACACCTTCTACTATGGCAAAGGCGCCGGCCCGACACCGACCGGCGTCGCCGTTGTCTCCGACCTGATGCGCGTCGCGCGCGACTTGCGCTCCGGCGCCTCCGGCCGCGTCTCCCCCTTCGGTTTCACCGGACCAAAACCCGCGAAACCCCGGCCCATCGGCGAACAGCAGCGCGCCTGGTACCTGCGGTTTCGCGTGCAGGACCGCCCCGGCATCATCGCTTCGCTCTCCGCGATCCTCGCCCAACACGAGATCTCCATCGACGCCGTCCTGCAACTCCCCAAGGAGGACTGGCGCAACCTCCCCTTCGTCATCACCGTCGAATCCACAAGCGGCATGCGCATCAGCCGCGCGCTCGAACAGATGAGCGGCCTCGACTTCATGGTTGAGCCGCCCCTTGCCATGCCCCTGGAGCCCGGATTGTGAAACTACTCGCCCTCCTCTTGACTCTTACCGGCGCGCTGACGGCCCAGGTCGCCGCCGATGCGAACCGTTCGTATAACAACGAAAAATCGCGCGCCGTCATGGTCGCCAACCTCAGCGACCCCGAGCGCCTCACCCGCCTGCAGGGCGAACGCATCATCGCCGCGCTTCCTCTCAAACCCGGCATGACCGTCGCCGACATCGGCACCGGCGCCGGTGTCATGCTGCCGCTATTAAGCAAAGCGGTCGGCCCCGCGGGCAAGGTCATTTCTCAGGACATCTTCCCCGATTTCCTCGAAGCCGCACGCCGCAATTCCGCGCGGCAGGGTCTCGCCAATGTCGGGTTCGTCCTGGGCAACGAAAAGGACGTCAAACTCCCGGCCGCCTGCTGCGACCTTGCTGTCACCATCGACAGCTACCACCACTTCGACTATCCGCCTCAAATGCTCGCCTCCATCGCCCGCGCCCTCAAACCCGGCGGCCAGCTTGTCATTATTGACTACTACAAGCGCCCCGGCGCCATGGGAGACCGCGTCGATGCCGTGGAGCATGTCCGCCTCGACATGGACGACGTCATCAGGGAAGTAGAAGCCAACGGCTTCGAACTCGTCGAAAAACGCGAACACGTCCCCGGCAGTCAGTGGATGGGCTTCTTCAGGCCGCGCCGGTAGCGCGCGCGATCTCGAGCAGATCCGCATACACACCGTAAGCCGTCTGATCGGGCGAGGACCCAATCGAGAACACGCCCACCTTGCCCATCAGGTCCGTCTCCAGCAGCAGAACGCTTCGCAGCCCGTCCGTGTTCGCCAGGAAATCGTCGCGCTCCAGTACCTCCGCGCGCACCCGAAGTTTCACGCCATCGCGGCCGCGGTGCGCTCGGGTCACCAAGCCCACCCGCTTTCCCTTCGCTTCCAGTTCCGCCAGCTTTTCCGGAGTCAGCCGGGTGATGCCCTTGCGGTCCACCTGCTGCGGAGTGATCCGCGCATCCATCAGCACGTTCGCCAGTGCCGCGGCTTTGCACGCCGAATCCCAGCCTTCCAGGTCGTACCACGGATCCGCCTCGGCGATTCCCAAACGCTGCGCCTCCCGCACACCCTCCTCGAACGGCAGCCCGCGCTGCATCGCCGAAAGTACGATCTGTGACGTGGAATTCAGCGCGCCCGCGAAACTGAGAACCTTCACTTGCGGCAAAGTGTGGCGCGCCAGGTTAAAGATCGGCGTGCCGTCCATGACCACCGATTCGTGCAGGAAATGCAGCCCCCGCGCTGCGGCCTCCTCCCGCAGCGCATGATACGCGTGCGCCACCGGTCCCTTGTTCGCCGTCACCACGTGCTTCCCGCGCGCAAACGCGGCGCGGATGTGCGTGATCGCCGGCTCGCCCTCGAACGGATTCAACGTGGTCAACTCGGCCACCACATCGCACGGGCACTCGTCCAGAAACGCTTCCACCGTGCACGATGTCTCGACAAGAACGGGATCCGGCGGAATGCCCGCCGGATCCAGAACGTAACCCCGGCGCGTCATCGCCCCCGTCATCACGAACGGATGCGCGCCGCGCTTCTGCTGTAACAGGCGCGCCAGGGCCCGCGCCACCGTGCCATAACCGATCAGCGCCAGCTTCAAAAGTCGAGTCCCTCGATCAACGATTGAATCCGCGCCTCCAGCGCCGTCTTGCGTTTCTGCAGTTCCGCGCTGCGGTCGCGCGCCGTCACCATCCGCGTGTCGCCCTTCTGCAGCTCAGCCGCGTATGCCTGCACGCGCTGCTCCTGCCCGGCCACCTGCCGCAGCGCGCTCAGGTTCTGCCGGATCCGGTCCTGATCCTTCGTGATTTCGGACATCGTTTCGTTCAAGCTCCGCATCTCCGACTCCACTCCGTTCAGCTCCCGCTTCTGCGACGCGATCTCCTCAAGCTGCTTGCGCGCCGCGGCGGAAAGCGTCTTGTTCAGGATGAAGCTCTGCAGCACATCCGGAGTCATCGAGCTGACCTGCGTGGTCTGCGCCATCTCGCGCTCCTCCACCACCGCCAACGTCTGCCCTCCGTTCGCCGGCAGGCTCACGTTGAACCGGTAGTCGTTCGCGGTCGTTTCCGCCGGCGCCGGCGACACCAGCTTCACCCCCGGCGTAATCGGGTGTTCCACCACCAGTGTCTTCGCCCGCGCGTCGATGTTGTTTATCGTGAACGTGGTCTTCGTCTCCACCGCGCTGCGCGTCGTGATCACTCCGCGCCTCGCCGTGATCTGCCGTGTCGCCGCCGTGCTCGAATCCAGCTTCGTTGTGATGCGCGTGCCGAGATCCATCGCATAGCTGATCAGCCGCTTGTCTCCCGCCTTGAACGTCTCCATCAGCGCCTCGCCCGCGTACGAACCAGCCTGCGCCACCGTGATCGGCCCGCCGTCCAGCGTCTTGCCCGTGCTGTTCGTTAACTCCGCCGCCGCCCGCGGGTGCGCGCTCGACCGGTCCGAATACATCAGCAACCGCCGCGCCGTGATCTTCTGCTGCACGAACGGCAACAACAGCGACTCTCCCCGCCGCGCCGACACCGCGGTCCCGAACTTGTACTCGAACAGCTCGCCTGCTTCCCGTGCCGCCGCCGCCACCGCCACGCTGCTCATCATCGGCGCCGGCGCCGCGAATCGGCCTGCGCCGACACCACCCGCGGTGCCCGGCGCCAACCGCACCGCCATCCTCGCCCGCCCCTCATTTGCGTCCGCCATCAACTCCGCCGCCACGGCCTCCTCCCGCACCGCCCCTGCGTACAACTCCGGCGCCACCGCTTCATCCTCCGGCAGCGATGCCACCTGCCGCCGCACATATCGCGGCTCATACAACCGGCTGATGAAGCTCACCGGCCTACCCGACACCACCGTCAACTCCACCTTCGACCAGTCCTCGCCCGTGTTGTTCTCGACAATCGCCCAGCCCTCCAGCATCGCATCGCCCGTGTCCGGCAGCGTCAGCCGGTAGCTCGACTTCCACACCGGCGCCGGGACCACATACCGCGCTGCCAGGTTCCGCGCTCCCTGCCCCGCCGCATCGATGAACACCGACCGCTTCTCCCGCGTCCGGCTCTGCGCATACGCCAGCAGCGCCGCCTGCAACTGCCCCTGGAGCCGCGCATCCTCCAACCGGATCCCGGTCGCGTTCTCAATCGCGAGCATGCGCATTTCGCCCGAATCCAGCAGCAGCGTCAATTCCTGCCGTTGCCCCTGCTCCTGGCCCGCCGCCGCCAGCCGCCCGCTCAGGATCGTCCCCTTCACCATCGCCCCGCCATAACTCATCTCCACCCGCGCACCCTTCCACTGATCCAGCAGCACCACCAGCGGCTGCCCAGGCGATAAATGCACCCCCGCATCCGCCAGCTTCTTCTCGAGCGGCTCATCGAGTTCATAGCGCACCTGCGTCACGCTGCCGCCGCCGCGGTCCTCCACCACCAGCGACTTCAGCACGTCGTCCATCTCTTCGGCCTTGAACTCCAGCCGCGCTGTCTCGCCCGCCGGCACCGCGCCCGCGCGCTCGTAATACGCCACGCCATTCTTGTAAATCACCACCCGCGTCACCGGTAATTCCGCGCCGCTCATCGTCAGCGCCGCCGCAAGCATCAGGCTCAGAATCTGTTTCATAAAGCGTTTGGCTCCTGACCTCGATATGCCGTTCCGGCCCCGATCCTTTCACGCATGATATGGTCAAACTGCATGGCCCACAGCATCCTTTTGGTGGACGACGAACGTCCGCTGCTCAGCCTGCTGACGAAATTCCTCGAACGCCGCGGATACCAGGTCGCCGCCTGCGAAACCGGCCAGGCCGCTCTCGCCCTGTTCCGCGAAGACCCCGCGCGCTTCAGCCTCGTAGTGCTGGATCTGAAGTTGCCCGACGTGCCCGGCGACGAACTCCTCACCAGCCTGCTCGATATCTCGCCCACCATTCGCGTCCTCATCTGCAGCGGCAGCGCCTGGAGCCCGGCGCACCTGCCCGAAGCCCACCAGCCGCGCACCGCGTCCATCCTCAAGCCTTTCATGCCCAACGCTCTCGTTGAAACCATCGAAGACCTGCTCGCCTAGCCGGGAAATTCCTCCAGGCGCGCCGCGAAATTCTCCTCAGTCTCCGACCACAACAACCGCCGCTCCACCGGCAGCGCCGCATCCAGGTCCTGCGCCAGATGCAGCACGCTGCGGATGTTCGACTGCACCGGCCGCCACTGATCGCTCGCCGGGTTCGGCAGGAACAGATCCTCGGGCCCCGCGTCCACCAGCAGATGTTCGCCGCTTGCGCTTTCAAAGTCAGGCCCGTAAACCTCAACCGACACTCGCGACGGCTGTAATGACCATTCGCCATCCCAGCGCCACAAATCCCAGTAGGTTTCCAACGTAAACACGCAATCCGTATGCAGAAATTCCCGCGCCAGCGCGGCAGCTTCCTTCAAGTCCAGCCCCCCGGCGAGCAAACGCTCCAACTGTGGCGGCTCCCGAAAAGAAATCGCATGCACCCGCAGCACCGCCTCCGGCCGCAGCTTCGAGACTGGTAACACCTCCAGCGCCTTCTCGAAATACACCGGCAGCCCCATCGGATGAAATCCCTTCAGCCAGTAACTCAGGAACAAATGGTCACCCACTATGGGGATCGCCTCCCGGCCCCGCCACCTTGCGCAGCACAATCACGCCTAGCGGCGGCAGCGTGACCGTGATGTGCTGATCCTGCGTCTGCATTCGCTCCTGCCTCGTCCACACCGGACCCGCATTCCGCACGCCGCTGCCCCCATACAGCTCCGAATCGCTGTTCAGTACTTCAAGATACGCGCCCGGCTCCGGCACGCCCACGTGATAGTTATGCCGCACCAGCGGCGTGAAATTGCACACCACCACCACATAATTCCCCCGGTCCTTCGCGCGCCGCACGAAGCTGATCACCGAATTATCCACATCGTGGAAATCGATCCACTCAAACCCGCCCCAATGGAAATCAACCTCATACAGCGCCGGCTCATGCGAATAAAACCGGTTCAATTCCTTCACCCACTCCAGCGCGCCCCGGTGCAGGGGATACTGCAGCAAATCCCAGCGCAGCGAGCCCTGCCAGTTCCACTCCTCGTACTGCCCCAGCTCTGAACCCATGAACAGCAGCTTTTTGCCCGGGTGCGTCCACATATATCCCAAAAATGCCCGCAAATTCGCGAACCGCTGCCACTCGTCGCCCGGCATCTTGCCGATCAGCGACGCCTTCCCGTGCACCACTTCGTCATGCGAAATCGGCAGCATGAAATTCTCGGTAAATGCATAGAGCAAGCTAAATGTAATATGATTATGATTGAATCTTCGGTAAACCGGGTCGCTTTTGAAGTACGCGAGCATGTCGTGCATCCACCCCATGTTCCACTTCATGGTGAACCCCAGCCCGCCCGTGTACACCGGCCGCGATACCCCCGCGTACGACGTGCTCTCTTCGGCCACCGTCACCGCCCCCGGCACCTTGTGCGCCTCTTCATTGAACTTCTGCAGGAATTGGATCGCCTCCAGGTTATGATTGCCGCCGTACTCGTTCGGAATCCACTCGCCCTCCTGCCGGCCGTAATCCAGATAAAGCATCGACGCCACCGCGTCCACCCGCAGCCCGTCGATGTGATACTCCTTCAGCCAGAAAAGCGCGTTCGAGATCAGGAAATTCCGCACCTCGTTGCGCCCGAAGTTGAACACCAGCGTGCCCCACTCCTTGTGCTCGCCTTTGCGCGGATCCTCGTGCTCGTAGCAGGCCGTCCCGTCGAAGCGCGCCAGCCCGTGCGCATCCTTCGGAAAATGCGCCGGCACCCAGTCGATGATCACGCCCAGATCGTGCCGGTGGCACATGTCCACGAAGTACCGGAACTCGTCCGGCGTGCCAAAACGCGCCGTCGGCGCAAAGAAGCCCACCACCTGATAACCCCAGGAACCCGCGTACGGATGCTCCATCGGCGGCATCAACTCCAGATGCGTGAAGCCAAGTCCCTTCGCATAGGGAATCAGCCGCTCCACCATCTCGCGGTACGTCAACGGCCGGCCTTCCGGCGTCTTCATCCACGACTCCAAATGCACTTCGTACACCGACACCGGCTTCTCCAGCCAGTTCGTCCGCCCCCGCCGCTCCATCCACTCGTGGTCACCCCAATCGTAGTGGTCCAGGCTGTGGATGACCGACCCCTGCTTCGGCGGCACTTCCGATGCGAACCCGTACGGGTCGCACTTCAACGCATGCACCCCGAAGATCTGCGACCGCACAAAGTACTTGTAAATTTGCCCCTCGCGCGCCTCCGGAATGAAGATCTCCCACACGCCTCCATCGCGCTTGCGCATCGCATGCCGCCGCGCGTCCCATTGGTTGAAATCGCCCGTCACGCTCACCATCTCCGCATGCGGCGCCCACACCGCAAACCGCACCCCGCGCACACCCTCGCACTCCACCAGGTGCGCCCCCATCGAGCGCCACGCCTCGTAGTTGGTCCCTTCGGCGTGCAGATGCACATCGAACGCCGTCAGCAGCGGCGGAAAGCGATACGGATCGTCGATTTCCTCGATCTCGCCGTCGTAACGTGTCACTCTGAGCCGGTAGCTCTTCGGAAGTGCATCCAGCCGGATCTGAAAGAACCCCTCGGCATGCCGCTTCTCCATCGCCCGCGCCGCGCCGCCGGCCAGCAACTCAGCCTCGGCCGCCTGCGGCAAGAACGCGCGCACCACGGCGCCATCTTCCGGATCGAGATGAGGCCCCAGATGCGCAAATGGGTCGCCGTGATATCCGCCTACGAGTGCTTCCAGATCAGCCGTGGTCATGCCGCTATTATGGCAACAATGGAAAAGTTTCTCCGGTCACTCGCCAAAGCGGAGCTGCATGTCCACCTCGAAGGCTCCATCACGCCGGAGACAGTTCTCGAACTGGAACCCTCTCTCACGCGCGAAGAAGTCCTCGCCCGCTACCGCTACGACAACTTCCCCGGCTTCCTCGATGCCTACAAGTGGGTCAACCATTTCCTCCGCACTCCCGATGACTACGCGCTCATCACCCGCCGCCTGCTGCGCGCCCTCGCCGAGCAGGGGGTCCACTACGCCGAGATCAATCTCAGCATCGGCGTCCTGCTCTGGCGCAACCAGGAGTTCGAACCGAATTTCGCCGCCATCGCCGCCGCCGCCGCTGATGGGCCCATCCCTGCGCGCTTCATCTTCGATGCCGTCCGCCAGTTCGGCCTCGACCCCGCCTGGAAAGTGGCTCGCCTCGCCGCGGCCAATCGTCACCGTGGCGTCATCGGCTTCGGCATCGGCGGCGATGAAGCCCGCGGCCCGGCTCACCTCTTCCACGAGGTCTTCGCCTTCGCGCGCGAAGCAGGCCTCCACATCCTCCCCCACGCCGGCGAATCCGGCGGCCCCGAATCCGTCTGGTCCGCGCTCGAAGGCGGCGCCGCCCGCATCGGCCACGGCATCCGCGCCATCGAGGACCCCTCGCTCGTCAAACATCTCCGCGACCACCGCATCCCGCTCGAGATCTCCATCTCCTCCAACCTCTGCACCGGCGTGGTCGCTTCTTTGGACCAGCACCCCGTGCGCCGCCTCTACGACGCCGGCGTCCCCATCACGCTCAACACCGACGATCCGCCCATGTTCCACACCACGCTGCTGAACGAGTACCTGATCGCCCACCGCCACTTCGGCTTCTCCCGCGACGAACTCCGCCAGCTCGCCCAGAACTCCCTCAACTTCGCCCTCGATTACCACCCCCCATCACCCTCGTAGGGCGGGGCTTCAGCCCCGCCATCAACCCTTCGCCACCGGATGCCGCGTCTCCATCAGCGCATACAGCGCAATCACCCCAAAACACCCCAGCGGCACCAGGTACGAAAGGTTGATGCTCCCCGTGCCGTCCGACACTTGCCCCTGCACCGCCGTCATCACCGCGCCCCCCAATATCGCCATGATCAGCCCCGAACCCCCGATCTTCGTGTCCGCACCCAGCCCTCGCACAGCCAGCCCGTAAATGGTGGGGAACATCAACGACATACACCCCGAAATCCCCACCAGCGAATACACCCCCACTGTCCCTCCCATCCAGATCACCCCCGCCGTGCAAATCATCGCCAGCACTGCCAGCGTCATCAGGATCTTACCCGGCGCATACACGCTCATCAGCCCCGTGCAAACAAACCGCGACGCCGCGAACAGCACCAGCGACGCGATGTAGTAAGTCGATGATTGTTCCTCATTCAGATTCAATTCCTTCATCACGTATCGAATCGTGAACGACCAGACCCCAATCTGCGCGCCGACATAAAAGAACTGCGCCACCACGCCCGTCATATACCGCGGGTTCTTTGCCAGCCTCCACAATGTGGACCCCAATTTTAACGATTTATCCTCGCCATCGCCCTGGTCGGAGGAATTTGGCATCCTGCAGACTGCAATCAGAATCCAGATCACCATCAGCCCGATCGCCACCGTCACATAGGGGCCCATCACCGCTTCCAATTCATCCAATTGAATCCGGTGCAATTCCTCCGGCGGCAGCGCCGCCCTCTGCTCCGCGGACAATTGCCGCAACTCCGATAGAATCCAGATCTTGCTGATCACCACGCCCATGATCGAGCCGATCGGATTGAACGACTGCGCGAGATTCAACCGCTGCGTCCCGGTCGCCTCCGGCCCCAACACGATGATGTAGGGGTTCGCGCTCGTCTCCAGTATCGAAAGCCCGCCCGCCAAAATATAAAGCGCAACTAGAAAATGCCAATACACCATCGTCTGGCTCGCTGGATAAAACAGAAATCCGCCGGCGATAAATAGAGCCAGTCCCAGCAAAACTCCCGCCTTATATGAAAACTTCTTGATGAATATCGCCGCCGGCAGCGCGAAACAAAAATACGATCCGTAGAATGCTATCTGGATCAGCGACGTCTGGAAGTCCGACATGCTCTGGATGCGCTTGAATGCCGCCAGCAGCGTGTCCGTCATGTTGTTCGCCAGCCCCCACCAGGCGAAACAACTGGTCAGCAGGATAAAGGGCCATAGAATTCCCGGTGGCACCAGCCGCCCATTGGTCTGCGTCATGTCGCGGTTCAACTCCCTCAAGACTTCCGTCGAAGCACCGAATCCGCCATCATAACCCTAAAGCCACCGCCCCGTCGTCGATTACGATGGGGAAGTGCAGTCCGATCCTCTCAGTGCGCTGCTGTTGATCACGGCCTTCCTGCTCCTGGCTGCGCTCGGTGCTTCGAAACTCTCCTACCGCCTCGGCGTCCCCGGCCTTTTGCTTTTCCTTGCCATCGGCATGCTCGCCGGCTCTGACGGTCCCGGCGGAATCTGGTTTGACGATGCCCGCCTTTCGCAGTCGGTCGGCGTCATCGCTCTCGCCTTCATCCTCTTCTCCGGCGGCATGGAGACAGACCGCAATTCCATTCGCCCCGTAATCTGGCAAGGCCTCAGCCTCTCCACTCTCGGAGTTGTCCTCACCGCCCTCCTGGTTGGCACCTTTGCCCACTTCGTCCTGCGGACCACTTGGCTCGAGGGTCTGCTGCTCGGCGCCATTGTCAGCTCCACCGACGCCGCCGCCGTGTTCTCGATCCTTCGCTCCAAAAGCGTTAGCATGAAGGGCCGCACCCAGGAACTGCTCGAACTCGAATCCGGCAGCAACGACCCCATGGCGGTCCTGCTCACCGTCGGCCTCATTGAGGCCATCTCCCACCCCGAAACCGGCCCGGTCCGCCTGGTTGTCCTCCTGGTGCTCCAACTTGCCGTCGGCGCCATCGCCGGGCTCGCGGCCGGCCGCGCCGCGCTCTGGGTGCTCAATCGCTTCAAATTCGAAAACGACGGCCTTTACCCCGTCTTCACGATTGCCGTCGTCCTGCTGACCTACGGTGGCTCCACGTTGCTCTACGGTAATGGATTCCTCGCCGTCTATTTCGCCGGTATCGTCCTCGGCAATGGCGAATTCCTTCACAAACGCAGTCTGCTCCGTTTCCACGACGCTATGGCCTGGCTGATGCAGATCGCCATGTTCCTCGTACTCGGCCTGCTCGTCTTTCCCACCGCCCTCCCTCCCATCGCGCTCAGCGGCCTTTTGCTCGCCCTCTTCCTCATCATCGTCGCCCGCCCCCTGGCCGTGTTGATCTCCCTCTCTTTCGCGAAATTGCGCTTTCGCCAGAAGGCTCTCGTCGCCTGGGTCGGCCTGCGTGGCGCCGTCCCTGTCATCCTGGCCACTTTTCCGCTCATGGCGGGACTCGATGTCGCCGGATTCTTCTTCAACCTGGTCTTCTTCATCGTCCTCACCTCCGTCCTGATTCAGGGCACGACGATCCCCTTCATGACCCGGTTACTCCGCCTCGAGGCTCCCCTCCCGCGCCGCAAAAAATACCCCCTCGAGTTCGTCCCCGCCACCCGCACCACCAGCGACCTCTTCGAACTCGAACTCCCCTCCGATTCGCCCGCCATCCAACGCCGCATCCTCGACCTCAACCTCCCCAAAACCTCCCTCGTCGTCCTCATCGCCCGCGGCAACGACTTCCTCGCCCCCCGCGGCGATACCCTCATTCAGGCCGGCGACGCCCTCCTCATCCTCGCCGAAAAGTCCGATCGCCCCGCCCTGCACCAGATCCTCGGCATCTCCAACGAGCCAGACGATTCCTGACGTCACCGCGCCGTTTCTCCTATACTCGACAGAATATGCAGGACCTCTACGATCTCGACCCCCGCGACGTCGAGCGTCCCCCCTCCGCCTTCAGCCAAATCCTCCGGCGCATCGGCCCCGGCATGATCCTTGCCGCCTCCATTGTCGGCTCCGGGGAACTCATCGCCACCACCACCCTCGGCGCCGAATGGGGCTACACCGCCCTTTGGATCGTCATCTTCTCCTGTCTCATCAAGCCCGCCATGCAGGCCGAAATCGGCCGCTACTCCATCGTCACCGGCGAAACCGGCCTCGAAGGCTTCGACCGCTTCCCCGGCCCGCGCTTCAAGGTCAACTGGGTCGTCTGGGCCTGGGCCTTCATGGTCATCATGACCCTCTTCCAGGTCGGCGCCATGTTCGGCGGCGTCGCCCACGTCCTCCACATCCTCCTCCCCGCCATCCCGGTCAACGCCTACGTCCTGCTTCTGCTCGCCCTGACCCTGTGGGTCCTTCTCGGCGGCGGCTACGAGCGCATCGAACGCTTCGCCACCATCAAGGTCGGCCTGTTCACCATGCTCACCGTCCTGTGCGCGATGCTGCTCACCCGCCGGCCCGAACTCTTCAATGCCGGCGAACTCCTCCGCGAGGGCTTCTCCTTCCGCCTGCCTCCCGATGCCGGTCTCCTCACCGCCATCGCCGTCTTCGGCATCACCGGCGTCGGCGCCTCGGAACTCTTCATGTACCCCTATTGGTGCGTCGAAAAGGGCTACGCCCGCTTCACTGGACGCCGCGACAGCTCAGCCGAATGGCTCCAGCGCGCCCGTGGCTGGACTCGCGTCATGCACGTCGACATCGTCGCCTCGATGATCATTTATACCGTCGCCACGGTCGCTTTCTATGTCCTCGGCGCGGGCATCCTCCACCCCCAGGGCCTCGTCCCCGGCGCGAACGACATGATCCCCGTCCTGTCCCGCATGTACACGGAGACGCTTGGCGAATGGGCCGTCGCCCTCTTCTATGCCGGCGCCATCGTCACCCTCTACGGCACCATTTTTGCCGCCACCGCGGCCCATTCCCGCCTCTATGCCGACATGGCCCGTATGCTCGGCGCCTTTCAGCGCGACGATTACCCCTCCCGCCTCAAGTGGCGCAGCCGCTTCGTCTGGATGCTCACCGTCATCCCCGTTCTGATGTACCTCACCTTCCAATCCCCCGTCATGATGGTCAAAGCCGGCGGCTTCGCCCAGGCCCTCATGCTCCCCGTCATCGCCATTGCGACCCTCTATCTCCGCCACAAGGCCTCCCCCCAGGAAGCCCGCCCTGGCCTCGGCCTTACCGCCGCGCTCTGGATCGCCTCCATCCTGACGATCGGCATGATGGCGCTGTCTGCCTTCTATGCTTAAGTCCGAAGTCTTTACCTTACTCTCGGCTTCATCTGAATTAGGACTGTGCTATACTGAAATTCAAAGGTGCGCGCTGCGCGCGCCCAGCCAGCATTTCCTCCGTTTCAAGCTGGCTTTGCGCCGGTGAGGATCTTCCTCCGAGTTCTCACCGGCCTTTTCTATTGCTCCAATCCCTTACAATTTGATGGACGGCCGTGTCCAAGAGTAGATCGCCCCTATCGGAGCGAATTGGGCCAGCCAACCCGGCATCCCTGCCTCTAATGCCCGCCGCATCGTTCCGGACACCCTCGCCGCCCGGCCCAGCAACCTTTCCGCCTCCCCGAAGTACCGGTGCAGTGGGAAGCCCCGCGCCGCCGCGAGGCCTGCCAGCCGGCCGGACACCAGCGCGCAGAGTTGCCCCGACCCCGTAAATGGGTCCACAAAGCCCAGCGCATCTCCTGCCGGGTACACGCCCTCGGTCCGCTCCGGCCCCCACCGCTGCCGCGCATACACCAAAGGCCCCGTCCGGATCCATTCCCATTGCCGCGTCAACGGCGCCAGCCTCTCGCGCAGCGCATCGCCGCCCTGCTGCAGTAACGCATCGACATCGAATTCCACCGCCGCCAGCCTCGCCTGCGGCGCCAGCCCGCATACGTTCGTCAATCCGTCCTCCACGGGATTCACTCCTACGTAACACCCATCCCAGAAGAACAACTCCACCTCATCGGAAGCGGGTCCAGAGAAATGCGCCTTGAATCCGAATAACCGCCCCGGTTTCGTGCCTGCCCGCGCGGCATGCGCCCCGCGCCCCGTGGCATCCACCGCCGGCGCCCCCAGCGGCAACGCTTCGCCCCGCACCAGCGACGCCCCCCGGCTTTGCGCCTCTTCCAGCAGAATTGCATCCAGCGCGTACCGCGAAATCCCAATCGCCTCGCGCTCCAGCCGCGCCTGCTTCTCGTGCCGCCCCATCACCAGCCGCACCCGCCGCATCCACGCCGGCTTCCGAGCCAGCACGCGCCCAGCCGCCCCCAGCGGCTCCAGCACCTCCAACGCCTCCGGCGACAAAAACTCCCCACACACCTTGTGCCTGGGGAATGCCGACCGGTCCCGGATCTCCACCTCCGCCCCAGCCCCCAACGCCGCCAGCGCCGCCGCCGCGCCCGCGGGACCGCCCCCGCCCACCGTCACCCGCTTCATCGATTCGGACCGAAATACAGCACGTCGGGCCGCAACAACCACTCTCCGTAATTGCATGGCCCGCACTCCGTTCGCACGTCCGGCCACGCCGCCCGCACAATGCGCGGAATCTCCTCCGGGTCCGCCGGCAAATGGTAGGCCGAAATCGACATCCGCGGCCGGTGCCGTTTCATCACCTGCGCAGCCCCCCGCAGCGCGTTCGTCTCCGCGCCTTCAATGTCCATCTTGATGAAATCGACGCGGGCCAGCGCCAGGTCCTCCGCCAGTTGGTCGATGGTGACCAGCGGCACCCGGACCGCCCCCGTGGACGCCTCGCGTTCCATCACAAACGAATCCGCCGCCCGGTTGTCCGGGTCCACCAGCAATTCCAGCGTGTCCTGCCTGTGCCAAACGCCCTTCGCCACCACCACCACACGCCCTCCCTCGATCTCGCTCTTGAAATTCCGCCTCAAACACTCCAGGTTCTCCGGCGACGGCTCGATCGCCACCACCTTGCCCGCGCCCGCCTCCAGCGCGAATCGCGCAAATGTGCCCACGTTCGCGCCGCAATCGAGCACCGTGTCGCCGGGTTGAACGTAATGCGCGCCGGAGCCGTAGATGCGGGTCTCCATCTCGGCCAGGTTGAAGGGAAGAATGTACTTTTGCCCCCTCGGAATCCAGTACCGGCCATAGGGAGTCTCCCAGTGCTCGAAGCCCGCCGGATCCGTCTCAAGCAGCGAAGAATCGCGCAAAATGCGGTCTTTTGACGCCGTTAAGGCCTGTTTTTCGCGCGAAATCCGCAACGCGTGGCTCACCGGACAACCCTGGCCACGGCCCGCCAGCGCCAGAAGTCCCGGCCGCAGTTCGGGCAGAGTCGCCACAATCGCCGCCGCCAACGCCACCGCCCCAATCGCCAGCTTTAACTTCACGCCAAGTAGGTTAGCATGGGCGCGGTCTGCGCATTCCGCATACTACAAACAAGCCGCCGGAGCCTGTGTCGGGATGATGGTGCGCTACCGTGAATCGCCCGGCCCCGGCCCGGAGTGAATCTAATACTGGAGGACGCCGAGTTCGAGATCCGGCTGGCTTTCGAAACGGAATAGGTTGGCGCCGCGCTCGCGGCTTGCCGATGGTGAGCCTGTAAATCCCTCAAAGCGGAGTGCGAATGAGGGGGATAGCCGTGAAACTCCGGATCGAACCGTCTGGTGCGTCAGCGATGTATGCCCGGCGCCACGCAATGCAGACTCGCTCGCCGCTGGGCGCTTCGTTGATCACGATGAGGCCGGTCACGCCTGCGACTCGATCTCCGCGATCACGGCATCGGTGAACTCTTCGGTGCCCGCTGTGCCGCCCACGTCGCGCGTCAGGTGCGTGCCGTCGCGGAACACCTTCATCAGCGCCTTTTGCATGCGGTCCGCCGCGGCCGGTTCGCCGATGTGCCGCAGCATCAGAATCGCGGACGACATGAGCGCCGTCGGGTTGGCTACGCCCTGCCCGGCGATGTCGGGCGCCGAGCCGTGGACGGCTTCAAACACCGCGTGGTCCTCGCCCATGTTCGCGCCCGGCACCACGCCGAGGCCGCCGACCAGGCCTGCCGCCAGGTCGCTCACGATATCGCCGTACAGGTTGGGTAGAAGCAGCACGTCGAAGGTCTCCGGCCGCATCACGAGCTGCATCGAGGCGTTATCGACGATCAACTCGTTGTAGGCGATCTCGGGAAAATCCGCCGCCACTTCGCGGCAGCACCGGATAAACAGCCCGTCACTCAATTTCATGATGTTGGCTTTGTGGACCGCCGTGATCTTCTTGCGGTGGTTCTTTCGCGCGTATTCGAAGGCGTAGCGGGCGATGCGGATCGACGCGTAGCGCGTAATGATCTTGAGGCTCTCCACCACGTCCTTCACCACTTCGTGCTCGAGGCCCGAATAGAGATCCTCCGTGTTCTCGCGGAAGATCACCATGTCGATGTTGACATCCTGAAAGCGCGTCCTCAGGCCCGGCAGCGTGAACACCGGACGCACGTTGGCAAACAGGTCCAGGCGCTTGCGCAGCGTCACATTCACGCTCTTGAACCCGCCCGCGATGGGCGTGGTGACCGGCCCTTTCAGGCCGATGCGCGTGCGTTCGAGCGATTCCAGCACGTGCGGCGGCAGGCTGGTGCCCGTCTCCTCGATGATCGCCGCGCTCAGCTCCTGCCGGTCCCATTCGATCTCGACGCCGGTGGCCGCGATCGCGCGCACCGTCGCTTCGGCGACTTCGGGACCGATGCCATCGCCTGGAAGAAGAGTAATCTGGTATGCCACGATCTTTATGGTAGCAACGCCCAACTCGTGAAAGAATAGAGACTTATGTCCGCAGTCAAACGTGCCCTCCTGAGCGTGACCGACAAAGCCGGTCTCGTCCCCTTTGCCCAAGGTCTCGCCGATCTTGGCGTTGAATTGATCTCCACCGGCGGTACCGCCAAGCTGCTTCGCGACAATGGCCTCAACGTCCACGATGTCGCGGAAGTCACCGGCTTCCCCGAGATGCTCGACGGCCGCGTGAAAACCATCCATCCCCGCATTGCCGCCGGGGTGCTGGCGATCCGCGGCAACCCCGTCCACATGCAGGCGCTTTCCGCGCACGCGATCCCCACCATCGATCTGCTGGTCGTCAACCTCTATGACTTCGCCGCAGCCGCCGCCAAGCCCGGCGTCACTATCGAAGAGCTGATCGAAAACATCGACATCGGCGGACCCACAATGATCCGCGCCGCCGCCAAGAACCACCAGGACGTGGCCATCGTCACCGATCCGGACGATTACGCCGCTCTCATCGCGGAGATGAACGAGAATGGCGGAGCGCTTTCGCTCAAGACCAAGTGGAACCTCGCCCGCAAGGCGTACGCCCTCACCGCGCGCTACGACGCCGCCATAACCACCCGGCTCGCTCACATCGAAGTAGAGGATGGACGCTACCGCGACCAGCCGGCCTCGCTGCCCACGACGCTCTCTATTCAAGTCCCCAGCCGGCAGGTGCTGCGCTACGGCGAGAACCCGCACCAGCAGGCGGCGCTCTATTCGGCCGGGACGGAAGGCGTCGCCAACAGCGAACAGCTCCACGGCAAGGAACTCAGTTACAACAATCTGGTGGATCTGGACGCGGCCTGGCAGCTCATCAATGAGTTCAGCGAGCCCGCGGCCGCCATCATCAAGCACACGAACCCCTGCGGCTGCGCGCAACACGACCTGCTCGCAGAAGCCTATCGCCGCGCTCTGGCGGCCGACCCGGTTTCCGCCTTCGGCGGCGTGCTGGCTTTCAACCGGGAGGTGGACGAGGAATCGGCCCACGAGGTCGCAAAGCTCTTTGTCGAGGCCATCGCGGCCCCGGGCTTCTCGGGCAAGGCTCTTTCGATCCTGATGGCGAAGAAGAACCTGAGACTGGTGAAGGTGCGCGGCGGAGTTCCCGACGAACCGGTGGTCAAGTCCATCACCGGCGGCTATCTGGTGCAATCCGCCGATGCCGCCACGCTCGACCGCGCCCAGGCGCGCATCGTCACGCAACGCGGACCATCGGTGGACGAATGGAAATCGCTCGAATTTGCGTGGCGGGTGGCGAAACACGTGAAGTCGAACGCCATCGTGTACGCGCGCGACGGGCAGCTCATCGCCGCGGGCGCGGGCCAGATGAGCCGCGTGGATTCCGTGAAGGTGGGGGCCATGAAGGCGATCCTGCCATTGCAGGGCTCCGTGGTCGCCTCCGACGCCTTCTTCCCGTTCCCGGACGGACTCGAAGCCGCGGCCGAACACGGCGTCACGGCCTTCATCCAGCCCGGCGGATCCGTGAAGGATTCAGAGGTGATCGCCGCGGCCGACCGGCTCAACGTCGCGATGGTGTTCACCGGCATCCGGCACTTCCGGCATTGAGAAGAAAGGCCCCGCTGCGCAGCGGGGCCTTGAAGTTCTTGAAGGCTCTCGGAGTCTACTCGTCCTCTTCCTCCACGCCCGTCATCTCGGCGCGCGCGGCGGCGATGATCTTCTCAGCCTGCTGTTGCGGCACGAAGTCGTAGTGCGAGAACTCCATCGAAAATGACGCCCGCCCCTGCGTGATCGAGGTCAGGTCGTTCTGGTAGGTGAGCATCTCGGCCATGGGGACTTGCGCGCGCACGATCTGCGTGCCGCCCTTGGTATCCATGCCTTGAATGCGGCCGCGGCGCGTGTTCAGGTCGCTCATGAGGTCGCCGGCGTATTCCACCGGAGCCACCACTTCCACCTTCATCACCGGTTCAAGCAGCGTGGGCTTGGCCTGTTCCATCGCTAGCTTGAAGGCCTTGCGGGCGGCCATCTTGAATGACATTTCCGACGAGTCCACGTCGTGGTATTGGCCGTCGTAGAGCGTCGCCTTGAAGTCCACCACCGGATAGCCGGCCAGGTAGCCTTTTTCTGCCGCTTCCACCAGGCCCTTTTCGACGGCCGGGATGAACTGCTTCGGAACCGAGCCGCCGAAAATGGCGTTAACGAACTCGAACTTCTGCCCGCGCTCGAGCGGCTCCATCTTGATTTTGATGTCGCCGAACTGGCCGTGGCCGCCGGTCTGCTTCTTGTGGCGGCCGTGTACGTCCGCGAAGCCGCGGATCGTCTCGCGGTAAGGGATCTTCGGCGCCTTCAGTTCCACTTCCACGTTGTAACGGCGTTTCAGGCGGCTGACGATGATTTCAACGTGCTGGCCGCCAGAGCCTGCGAGCAGGAAGTCCTTCGTCTGCTGATCGCGGTAGAAACGAAGGCCCTGATCTTCTTCGACGATGCGGCTGACGGCGTTGCCCATGCGGTCTTCGTCGTTGCGGGATTTGGCGGAAATCGCATAAGCGATCGACGGCTCCGGAATATCGACCTGCGGGAACGCGATGGATTCGCACTTCTCGCAGAGCGTATCGCCTGTCAAAACGTCCTTCAGTTTCGCCACCACGCCGATATCGCCGGCGTGCAATTCGTTCACAGGCAGCGTGTCCTTGCCTTGCGGCACGCTCAAGTGGGCGAAGCGTTCCGCGCTCCCCGAGCGCATGCAATTCAGGTTTGCGTCGTTTCTGATTACACCCGAGCAGACCTTGAAGAACGACAGCCGCCCCGCGAACGGATCGGCGATGGTCTTGAAGACATAGGCGGTGACGTGGTCGTCGTCCGTAATCTTGCGTTCGATCTCCTGACCCGCGGAAACGGCCTTCAGCGCGGGGTGTTCGGTGGGGTTCGGCGCGAATTCAAGCAGGAAGTCCATCAGCAGATCCGTGCCGATGTTGGCCAGAGCGGAGCCGCACAGCACCGGGAAGATCTTGTCCTCCTTGATGGCGTCGTGCAGGCCGGCGTAGATGTGTTCCGGCGCAAGGGTGCCCTTCTCGAAGAACTCCTCCATCAACTCGTCCTTGCCCTCCGCCACGTGCTCGATCAACTGGTCGTGGAGTTCCTTGGCGCGCGCGGCGAGCGCCTCGGGAATCGGGATCTCCTTGCCCTTGCCATTCCCGTCCGGCTCGTAGGAGTAGGCTTTCATGTGGACCACGTCGATGACGCCGGCGAAATCGCGCTCGGCGCCGATCGGCAGGGAAACGGGCACACAGTGCCGTCCGAACGCCTCTTGAATCGCCTCCAGGGTCCGGTCGAAGCTCGAGTTCTCGCGGTCCAGCTTGTTGATGTACAGGACGCGGGGCTGGTTGAACTCCTCGGCGAACTGCCATACCTTCTCGGTCTGCACCTCGACGCCGCCCACGGCGTCCACCAGCACCAGCGTCGCATCGGCGGCGGCCATCGCAGTCTTGGTGTCGTACATGAAGAGGTTGAAACCCGGCGTGTCGAGTATGTTCAGCTTCTTCTTCTTCCACTCGATCGCGGCGATCGACGTTGCAATCGTGATCTTGCGCGCAATCTCCTCATCGTCGTGATCCGTCAACGTGTTGCCCTCGTCGACTCGGGTCAACCGGGTGGTCACTCCGGCGGCGTACAACATGCCCGCCGCGAGCGTCGTCTTCCCGCTATTCCCATGGCCGGCGAGGGCCACGTTTCTGACATCGGTGCTTTCGTAAACCTTCACGTGGGGTTACTCCCTGGGTTGATTTTCTCCGCCTCCGGCAAAGGCGGTTCTTCGCCGAAATCGTATCACAACTGACACTTTCAAAACGGATACGTGGGTCCGGTGTATGCTGAAAGGTTGGCCTTTCGAAGCCGTTCACTCGGTCGCCCGAATGTGCGCAAGCCGGGCTCGCAATTCCTGCGGCAAACTCGATTCCACCTCGGAGGTGATCAGCCCGTCGGCATCCATGCTCCGGACATGCACGCGGTCCTTGTCGCGGTTCGACGGGAGTCTCCCCGCCGCGGAGCCCGCAACCGCTACGTCTGCATCTCCGCCGCAATGTCCACGGGCCGGATCGGCAGATATAGAAGCCGGCGGCAGTTCTCGCACGCCACCACCGATTCGCCGCTCCGAACCTCCACCAGCAACTGCGGCCTCAGCACCATGTGGCACGCCGCGCACTGCCCATCCACCACTTCGGCGATCGCCACGCCGTCCTTATTCCTCGTGCGCAGCCGTTCGTAGGCCGCCAAAACCTGGGCCGACACCTGCTTCGCCGCGTCCTCGCGTTCGCCCAATGCGCGCTTCAGCGCCGCTTCGTCTTCCGCGGTGCGCGCCCGCGCCTCGGACTTCTGCTTCTCCACCGCCTTACGCTCTTCGGCCAGCGCGGCCTCTGCCTTTTTGACGTTCGCCTCCAGAGGCTCCGCCGCCAGCATCAGTTCCAGAATCCGGTCCTCGCAGCCGCCGATGGCCTTCTCGCAGAACTCGATCTCGTGCTGAAAGGCGCGGTACTGTTCGTTGGTCTTGGCCTGCATCATCTGGTCCTTCAGCTTCGAAATCTTCTGCCGGTGGACCTGGATCTCGCCGTCCAGCGTTTTGCGGTCGCGCGCGTTCGCCGACATCGAGGCCTTCTCCTGCTCCAGTTGCCGGGTATGCGCCTCGAGCTGCCTCTCGATTTCAGCCACCTGTCGCGGAAGCAGCGCGATCTCCCTCTGCAGCCCGGCGATATGAAGGTCCAATTCCTGGACGACGAGGGCGTTGGAAATGTCGGGATGCATCAACTGCCGAGTTTAGCATTCAGCGATGAAAACCGTCGCAGAATCGGCCCGCCCACGGCATTGACGGCCATTTCCAACTCCTCCACGCGCAGTGCCCGGCTGATGAAGTACAAAACCGCGATGCCCAGGGGAATCGTCACCGCCAGGTCCACCAGCCGCCCGAGGGTTCCCACGCCGAGCGCCGATTGAAGCAGCGTCGACGAGCCCCACACCGCCGCCCCCATCACGGCCGAAGCCAGCGTCACCTTCAACACCACGCCGCGGAGCCGTCTCCCGTACACTCCGCCGATCCTGCCCTTCATCACCCAGAACAGGACAATGAAGCTGAACATGGCCACCACTGACGTCGCCAGCGCCAGTCCCGCATGGCCCATGCCCGCCACGCGCACCAGCGTGTAGCCCATTCCCGCGTTGATCGCGATCGAAGCCAGGCTGGTGTACATCGGGGTTCGCGAATCGTTCAAGGCGTAGAAGGCCGGCACCAGCACCTTGGTCGCCGCGTAACCGGCGAGTCCCAGCGCGTAGAACGACAGCGCCAGCGCCGTCTGCTGGGTGTCGTAGGGCTGGAACTTCGCGCCCTCATAAATCGCGCCCACGATGGATGGCCCTAACAAAATCAGGCCCACCGACGATGGCACCGTCAGCAGGAACACCAGCCCAAGCGAACGCGCCAGCGTCTCGCGGAACTCGTCCACGTTGCCTGAACTCGCGCTTCGGCCGATCGCCGGCAGCGTCGCCGTCGCGATGGCTACGCCGAACAGGCCCAGCGGCAGTTGCATGAAGCGGAAGGCGTAGCCCAGCCACGCCACAGGTCCGTCCACCCCGCGCACCGGGTCGTCGATGCTGGTGGCGAAAAACGTATTCACCAGGACGTTGATCTGCACCGAAGCCCCGCCCAGAATCGCCGGACCCATCAGCCGGAAGATATGCCGCAAACCCGGATGGTTCCAATCGAACGCGAAGCGGAAGCGAAAGCCCGCCCGCCATAGGCTGGGCATTTGCCAGAGTAGTTGCAGAGCGCCGCCCACCAGCACCCCGAACGCCATACCCTCGATGGGGCTGATGCCCAGCCACGGCCCCGCCCAGAAGCCCAGCAGTACGCCAAAAACGACACTGCCGACGTTGAACCAAGTGGACGAGAACGCCGGAACCGCAAACTGGTTCAGCGCGTTTAGCACGCCCATCGCCTGCGCCGCCAGCGCCACCAGCAGCAGGAACGGGAACATGATCTGCGTCAGCCGCACCGCTTGCGCATACTTCGCCGGCGCATCCTCTACCCAGTGGCCCGTCACCAGCGCCACCAGCCAAGGCGCCAGCACGATGCCCAGCACGCACAACCCGCCCACCAGCAGGATGATGGCCGTCGCCACCAGGTTCACCAGGTGCGCCGCCTCCCGCCTGCTCTTCTTGTTCAGGTAATCGACAAACGTGGGGACGAAGGCCGAGGACAGCGCCCCTTCGGCGAACAGATCCCGCGTCAGGTTCGGAATCCGGTAGCCGACGACGAATGCGTCCACGGCCGCGCCCGCGCCGAACAGGCGCGACATCACGCCCTCGCGTACAAGACCGCTGACGCGGCTCAACAAGACCGCGAAACTGGCAATGCCCGCGTGGCGGAACACGCTTTCGGACTGCGACGCGGGCTGAGACACTGGGTCCTGTCCGGCCCCCCTACCCGCGGCTCGCGCCGTACTTCTCGAAGAAGTGGGCCACCGTCATGATGCCCAGATAGAAGTTATCGAGCTTGTACTTCTCGTTCGGCGAGTGCAGCCCGTCGTCCGGCAAGCCGAAGCCCATCAAAACGGTGGGAATCCCCAGGTGATGCGCGAATTCGCCGACGATCGGAATCGACCCGCCCGAGCGGATGAAGACCGTCTTCGCCTTCATCACTTCCTCGAAAGCTTCCGCCGCGTAAGCGATCGCCGGGTGGTCCGGGTCCACCACCGTCGACGGCGCGCCGCTCAACTTCCGCACGCTGAACGACACCCCCTGCGGCTGATTGGCCGCCACCCAGGCCGAAAACCTCTCGAACATTTTCTCCGGTTCCTGATCCGGCACCAGCCGCATCGAAACCTTCGCCGTCGCCGTGGCGGGAATCACGGTCTTCGCGCCGGCGCCCGTGAAGCCGCCCGCGATGCCGTGGACCTCGAGTGTCGGCCGCGACCACACCCGCTCCAGAATCATCCGGTCCGGCTCGCCCGTCAATCGCGGCGATCCCACCTCGTGCTTCAGAAACGCGGCCTCGTCGAATGGCAGCGATTTCCAGCTCTCGATCTCCGCCGCCGCCGGCTCGGCAACTTCGTCATAAAAGCCCGGAATCAATATCCGCCCGTCGGCGTCCTTGGCTTTGCCGAGTAATTCGACCAGCCCGTACACCGCGTTCGGCGCCGCGCCGCCGTAGAGGCCCGAATGCAGGTCGCGTCCCGGTCCCTTGGCTTCCACTTCCATGTACACCAGCCCGCGCAGACCGATGCATAGCGTCGGCACGCCCTCGGCATACAGCGCCGTGTCCGACACCAGCGCCACGTCCGCCTTCAGCTTCTCCCTGTTCTCCGGCACGAACGCCGCGATCGACTTCCCGCCGATCTCCTCCTCGCCCTCCACCAGGAACTTGAGGTTCACCGGCAGCTTGCCGCCATGCACGGCCATCAGCGTTTCGACGGCTTTCACGTGCATGTACATCTGGCCCTTGTCGTCGGCCGACCCGCGCGCATACAGGTTGCCGTTGCGCAGCGTCGGCTCGAACGGCGGCGACTCCCACAGTTCCAGCGGGTCCGGCGGCTGCACGTCGTAGTGCCCGTAGCACAGCACCGTCGGCGCGCCCGGCGCGTGGAGCCAGTCGGCGTACACCAGCGGATGCCCGCCCGTTGGAATGATCTCGATGTTCTCGAGGCCCGCCTTCTTGAGACTGTCGGCCGTAAACTGAGCCGCCCGCGCCACATCGTCCTTGTGCTCGGGCAGCGTGCTGATGCTGGGGATGCGGAGGAACTCGTTCAGTTCTTCCAGAAAACGCTCCCGGTTGGAGCTGACAAAATCATCGGTGGATGGAGGCATGAGGATCGCCCTTCAGATCTCTAGATTATAAAAGCGGCGGCTAAGGACCACTCCGCGCGCCACGCCTGCCAGCGTAGCAAAGGCGCGCCGCCCGCGTTTGTCTGCTAGGCTTGAACCATGTCAGCACGCAACGGCGACCGCGCCCGGTACCATCGTGAACGCAAACGCAGACTGCGCAAGCGCAACGCCGAGCGCGAACTCCGGAAGCAACTTCTAGCCAAGAAGGCCTGATCCCCGCCAGCTGCGATAGACTGCGCGGTAGCTATGCTCCGCCGCAATTTTCTTCGTTCCGCCGCGAGTCTTTCCGCGTGCTCGTTCCTCCCGTCCATTGCCGCCCGCGCGCAATCGGACCGCCCAAACATCATCGTGATTCTGGCCGACGACATCGGCTATGGCGATACTGGTCCCTACGGTGCCACGCGCGTCCGCACGCCCAATCTCGACCGCCTCGCCGCGCAGGGCGTTCGCTTTACTAACGCGTACTGTTCCTCCGCCACTTGCACCCCCACGCGCTACTCGCTCCTCACCGGCGAATACGCCTTCCGTAAACCCGGCTCGGGCGTCCTGCCCGGCAACGCGCCGATGCTGATCGAACCCGGCCGTCATACCATCGCCTCGGTGCTCAAACAGGCCGGCTACGCGACAGGTGTGGTCGGTAAATGGCATCTCGGTCTCGGCAATGGCAACGTGGACTGGAACGGCGACATCCGCCCCGGTCCCGGCGAGATCGGCTTCGACTACCACTTCCTCATCCCCGCCACCGGTGACCGCACGCCCTGCGTGTACGTCGAAAACGGCCGCGTGGTGGGGCTCGATCCCAAGGATCCGATCACCGTTCAGTACGGCAAGCCCATCCCCGGCGAACCTACTGGCTCCGGCAACCCCGGCCTGCTGCGCTGGCATCCCAGCCACGGTCACGACATGGCCGTCGTCAACGGCATCAGCCGCATCGGCCACATGAAGGGAGGCCACGCCGCCCGCTGGGTGGATGAAGGCATGGCCGATGCCATCACGCGCAAAGCGACCGACTACATCGGCCGCCAGAAGGACAACCCGTTCTTCCTTTACTTCAGCACGCACGATATTCACGTCCCCCGCGTGCCGCACCCGCGCTTTCAGGGCAAGAGCGAATGCGGCATCCGTTGTGATGCCACCGTACAGTTCGACTGGTGCGTTGGCCGGATCATGGAAACGCTCGAACGCAACGACCTCACCAGAAACACGCTGATCGTGGTCACAAGCGACAACGGACCCGTCATCGACGACGGCTACGAGGACGGCGCCTTCGAGGACCTGAACGGGCATACCCCCGCCGGCCCGCTGCGCGGAGGCAAGTACAGCATCTATGAGGGCGGCACACGCATGCCGTTCCTGGTCCGCTGGCCCGCGCGCGTGCGCTCTGGCGTGTCGGACGCGCTGGTCAGTCAGGTGGACCTGCTCGCTTCCTTCGCCGCCCTCACCGGCGCGCCGCTGCCGCGCGAGGCGGGCCCCGACAGCTTGAATGTCCTGCCCGCTTTGCTGGGCGAATCAATCGAGGGCCGCTCGCACATCATTCAACACGCCCGGATCCTTGCGATCCGTTCGGGCAGGTGGAAGTACATCCCCGGCGGCGGTGAAGCTTCCGGCGCGCTGTTCTGGAACGGCGGCAACCGGCCTGCCAATTCCCCCGAGGAACTCTACGACCTTGAACGCGACACTGGCGAACGCAACAACATCGCCCGGCAATATCCCGAAATAGCCAAGCGCCTCGCGGCGGAATTGGAACGGGTCCGGACTGCGGGCCGCAGCCGGCCTTAACCGCGCCGCGGCGCCATCTGCCCGATCAACTCCGCCATGCGCACCGCCGAACTCTGACGTGCCCCATAACGCAGTTCGTGATAGGAGAGCGTGAAACTCTCCACCAACTGCGCCAAATGCGATTCCGGCAGGCTGCGGGCGAATTCGAGCGGCGTTTGACCGGGCGCCTTCCGGTGGCCTCGCCGCTCCAGCAGCACCAGCATCCGCCGGTACAACAGCGCGGCGTCAGAGGCTGAACCCTCGCCCCGCTGCCACCGCCGGAGCCTCTGCCTGTCGCGATGCAAACGCACCAGACGCGGTCCCGCCAGGATCAACACGGCTACCAGACCGGCCAGCCCCAACAACCACGGCAGCGATTCCACCGCCGCCTCGCGCGAGCGCTCCAGCCGCCCGGACATCTCGCGCCACCAGTCGGAAGCCGACCTCAGGCTCAGGCTCCGGCGCCCGCGCTCCACCTGAAACGCCAGCGTCAACTGCCGGTCCAGGTCGTACCCCAGCACCCATTCCTGCCAGAACATGTCGAACGCATCGGTCCACATCGACAGCCGGTACCACGCCGTCATCCGCCCCTGATCCGGGTCCGCGGGCGTCGGGTCAAACGCCACCCAGCCCCGCCCCGGAATCCACGCCTCCACCCACGCGTGCGCCTCGCTCGCGCGCACCACATGCCAGCCGCTCAACGGATTCCGGCTGCCCCCCAGAAACCCTGTTGCCACGCGCGCCGGAATCCATACCGCCCGCAGCATCACCGCCATCGCCGAAGCGAAGTACTCGCAATGCCCCTGCCGGCGCTCGAACAGAAAATCCGCCAGCGGATCGGCCGGCTCGCGCTCGAGCGGCGCCAGCGAATACGCGAACTGCGTCCGCAGATACTCCTCCACCGCCCGCGCCCGCTGATAATCGCTGGTATAGGACGTGGTCAACTCGCGCGCCAGAGCCAGAATGCGCCGGTCCACCGGCGGCAGCAGCAGATGGTGGTTGCGTTCCATCTCAGTGAGATTGCCGCCCTCGGGCTGCGCCACCGCCGGTTCGCCCAGATAGCTATGGACCACGTAACGCAGGTTCTCGGCTTCGTATAGCGGGATCTTGAATGCCCCCGTGGGCGTCTCCACCAGCGCCGGCGCGGGAATCCGCAAATGCTCCGGCAGCCCGGCGATGAACAGGGCGTCGCTCGGCGGCGTGTGCAGCACGACTTCATAGTCGAGCCGCCGGCCCGGACGCCGCCGCTGGTCGTCGTCCACCAGCTTCAGCAACCCCTGCACGGGATGGTGCACACGCGGCTTGGCGTAAGAGTTATACCACTTCCAGCCGTCGAACTCCGCCAGCGCGTTGCCGCGCCAGCGCAGCCCTTCCGGAGCCGCCCCGTTGAAGCGCACGTGCATCACGGCCCCGCCCTGCCGCCGCAGCTCGCCCGTCTGGCCGAGCGTCAGTTCGTTCGCGAAACCCGACACGCGCGCCGCGTTCGGAGCCAGTTTCTCGAGCGCCGCGCGCGCGGTCCTGGGCAGCACGAAGAACAGCGCCGCCGTAATCAGCAGGATCGCCGCCCCGGCCACCGCGGTCAGCCAGCTCAGCCGCTTGCCGACCGCCGGCGCGGCCCGGCTGCGCCCGTTCATCCGCCGTGCCGCCCGCCGGATCTCTCCGCTGGCGAACGTCCCGATGCTGAAGAACAGAAACAGCACCAGAAACACGAAAAAGCTCGGGTTTGTCGACAAAACCGACGCCGCCAATAGCTCCAAGAAGGCGATCAATTCCAGGAACAGGAAATCGCGCCGCGTCCGCGCTGTCAGCAGTTTGACGATCGCCACATAAAACACCAGATGCACCGTGGCCGACAGAAAATCGCGCGAAAGCAGAAAATAGTCCAGCGCGAAAAAGCCGATATACAGCACTGTGGCGACCGTCACCCACCCGTCCGGCACGGTGAATTCCACCCATCCCGCAAGCTGCGCCGCGCGCGCCGCCAGTGCCGCTCCCGCCAGCACCAGCGTGGGCCAGTCCAGCGCCTGCGAGCCCGCCACGGCGAAGTAGCCGCTCGCCAGCATGCCCAGCAGGCAGACGTGATAGAAGCGCTCGACGGCCGCGGGTGCGGCGCCGTTCAGCGTGTGGGCGGCTTGAGCCATTCCGTTTCCAGGGCTCCGGTGAAGGCAATCGTCTCGGTCATCGTCAGCGTGGGGGCTTCGCACACCACGAAGAGCGGCCCCTTGTAGAACGTGGTGACATTCCGGGGGCGTGCCCATTTTTGCTGTGCTTCAAACGCCGCCGTCTCGCTGCCAAACGCGAACGCGCTCAATTTCAGCTCTTCGCCATTGCGCAGGTAACGCGTCCGTGCCCACTCACGCGCCCCTAGCGCGCGCGCCTGCTCGGGAGCCTCAGCCGCAGGCGGATATTCAAGAGCCGCCCGCTTCCAGCCGTCCACTTCCATCGGCAGCGCGGGCAAAGCAGGGCCGGCATCGCCTCCGCAGGAGCCCAAACTCAACAGCACCAGCAAGGCGAAAGCAAAGCGCGGCGGCATGATGTTTTCATCATAGCGCCGCGATACCGGGTTGAACGTGTGATACAACGGTCAGCGTGAAGTTATCGCTGTATCACGACACGCCACCCTCCGCGCCCATGGCCGTCCGTTTTGCCGAAGAGCGCATTCTCACCAAGCTGCAGGCCCTCGACGCCAAAGCCCGCCGCAACAAACTCGCCGGCCTGAACGCTTCACGCAATCCCCTGATCCGTATCGGCATGGAAGCCGCGCCCGACGGCACGGTCACCAAAAACTCCTACGGCCTCTTCCACCTCGCCTGGATGGCCGCCAAACACCAGGAATGGGCCTCCCAGGTTGAACAGGAAGTGGCTGAAGTCCGCGCGCGCATCCAGCAGACCCACGGCGCGCCGCTCAAGTTCCTCATCTGGGCCGGCATGGGCGGCTCAGCGGAAGACAAGTCCATGTACGAAGCCGCCCGCCTGCTCAGGAAAGGCCCCCGCGTCTACGTCCTCGATTCCACCGACCCCGCCAAACTCAAGGCCATCCTCGCCGACATCACAGCGCGCTCCAAGGGATCCCTGCCCGCCGCCCTCCGCTCCACTCTTGTCGCCGGCATGGCCATGGGCATGACTTCCTTCGAGCCCGTGGTCAACCTCGAAAAGCTCTACAACCTCTTCGAGCGGCACAAGATCGACTCCCGCCCCAACTTCCTCTACCTGACCCTGCCTGGCTCGCTGCTCGACCAGTTCGCCTCCCCCCGCGGCTACCGGCGCGTCGAACTCCAATTGGACAACGGCAATTCCACCGCCGGCCGCCACTCCGGTCCTCTCACCCGCGGTTCGCTCTATCCCCTCGCCCTCGCCGGCGTGGACCTCGCCGCCTGGCTCAAGGCCACGGACCTCGACGAAGCGCAGATCCACACCGCCTTCCAACTCGCCTCGTTCTTCGAGGCCCAGGCGCGCGCCGGCCGCGATAAGGTCACCTTGCTCACTTCCAAACCCATGGCCGCCGCCGCTCTGTGGACCAAGCAGAACTTCGAAGAATCTCTCGGCAAGAGCGAACACACCGGTATCAAGATCGTCATCAACGAACCTGTTCGCCTCGCCAACTATCATCCTCCGAAGGACGCCCGCCAGGACCGGCTCTTCCTCGCCCTCGAACGCAAAGGCGAACCCGGCCTCGACAAAGCCAAAATCGCCGCCCTCCGCCGCGCGGGCTATCCCGTCGCCCATCTTGTCCTGAACCCTGGCGTGCCCCTGTCCGCCTACATGCAGTTCATCCACTACGCCGTCTTCGGACTCGGCTGGCTCCGCCAGATGAACTTCGTCACCCAGCCCTCGGTCGAACTCTACAAGGCCATCACCAACCCCCTCTACGAACATTCCCGCGTCGTCGGCGGCATCGAAAAAGTGCCCGAATGGCAGAAAATGAGAGCCTCCCCGAGGCAAAAGAAGTTCCGCGGCGTGCTGACCCTCTCCTACGACCGCCTCCCCTGCGAAATCGAACTCGACGGCCGCGACGCCCCCGAAGCCTACGCCGCACTGCTCAAGCAACTCGCCGGCTCGCGCGCCATCGAATACGGAGAACTCACCTTCTTCGGCGACACACGCTACGACCTGCGCGGCCAGGCCCTTCGCAAGCGACTTGAAAAAGCGGGCGACCGCGTCTTCCGGCAGAAACTCAAAATGCCCGTGGACCTCTACGAAGGCCCCGCCATGAACCACAGCTATCACGAAATGATCATCGGTCATGGCCGCTGCTTCTCCACCGTTCTGCTCAGCGAAAAAGCCGAAAAAATCCCCGAAGCCAGGTACACCGCCGATTACCATCGCGCACAGTTCCTCGCCACCCAGATGGCTCTTGAGCAGCGCTGCCGCCTCGTCGTCGCCATCACTCTCAAGAACCTCGAGGATCCTTCGCTCGACGCCCTCGACGCCTTCTTCGGCGAGGTCGCCCGTTGCCTGCGATGATCGGCGAGCGCTTCTCCGGCCCCCTCGATCCGCGCCTTCAGTGGTTCAATGAACCCGAATGCTGGTCCTCTGAAAACGGCCTTCACATCGTCACCACCGCCGCCACCGACTTCTGGCAGCGCACCCACTACGGCTTTCGCGCCGACAACGGCCACTTCCTCTTCACCCCCTGGACCGGCGATTTCACCATGACCGCCCGCGTCCGCTTCCAGCCTGCCCACCAGTACGACCAGGCTGGACTCATGGTCCGCTTCTTCGAAGACGAGTGGCTGAAAACCTCCGTCGAATTTGAACCCGAAGGCCCCGCGCGCCTCGGCGCCGTCGTCACCCGCTCCGGCTATTCCGACTGGTCCACCCAGGACTTCCCCCGCGACCGCCGCGATATCGAACTCCGCGTCCGCCGCGAGCATGATACCTTCCTCGTCGACTGGCGCGCCGCCGATCCCGAGCCTTGGGTCCAGTTGCGCGTCGCGCCTCTCGCCGGCGGCCCCGAGGCCCACATCGGCCTCTACGCCTGCAGCCCGAAAGCCCCCGGCCTGCAAGCTTCGTTCGCCTGGCTCCGCATTGAATAACCCCGGAGCGATACAATCGGGTTTTATGGCCAAAATCAAGCCCGTCGGGAAGAAAAAGAAGGCTTCCGGACCCGCGTCGCCCGGTGCGATTCCTTGCCTCATCCTCCTGGTGCTCGGCTTCGCCATCCTCGGCTTCATCCTGTACTTCTCGATTGCCCGTACCGGCTAAAGGAGGCCCCATCCCATGTTGAGAAACGACCAGCGCGCTCCCGCGCAACTCCGCCCCCTCAAAATGACCCCCCACTGGCTCGCCACCGCCGAAGGCTCGGTGCTGCTCGAACTCGGCCACACCCGCGTTCTCTGCGCCGCCACCGTCGAGCAAACCGTGCCGTCCTTCCTGAGAAACTCGGGCCGGGGTTGGGTCACAGCGGAATACTCCATGCTGCCTCGCGCCACCGCCGAACGAACACCGCGCGAAATCACCAAGGGCAAGCCTTCGGGCCGTACGCAGGAGATCCAGCGCCTCATCGGCCGCTCGCTCCGCGCCGTCGTGGACATGGAAGCTCTCGGCGAACGCACCATCGTCGTGGACTGCGACGTGCTCCAGGCCGACGGCGGCACCCGTACCGCCGCCATCACCGGCGGCTACGTCGCCCTCGGCCTCGCCGTCAAGAAAATGCTCGAGTTCGGCGCCCTCCAGCGGAATCCTCTGCGCGATCTCGTCGCCGCCACCAGCGCCGGCATCGTCAATGGCGTCGCCCTGCTCGATCTCGCCTACGACGAAGACTCCCAGGCCGAAGTCGACATGAACATCGTCATGACCGGCGCCGGCGCCTTCGTCGAACTCCAGGCCACCGCCGAGAAACTTGCGTTTGGCGACGATCGCCTCGCCGAATTGCTCGCCCTCGGCCGTCAGGGCGTCAAGGAACTCATCGCCGCGCAGGAGAAGGTGCTGGCGTCTTGACCGTGCTTCGTTGCGCCACCACAAATCCCGGCAAATTACGCGAATTTCGCGCCGCTGCCGCCCATTTTGGCTTCGATTCCATCGCTATCGAGCCCGTCGAGAACCTCCCCGCTCTGCCCGCGCCCGTCGAGGACGGCGACACCTTCGAAGCCAACGCCGCGAAAAAGGCGCTCCACTACTCCGCCTTCACCGAGGATCCCGTCTTCGCCGACGACTCCGGCCTTGAAACCGATGCCCTCGGCGGCGCGCCCGGCGTCTATTCCGCGCGCTTCGCCGGCCCCAACGCCACCGACGCCGGCAACAACCGTCTGCTCATCGAACGCCTGCAAGGCGCCCAGGACCGCTCCGCCCGCTTTGTCTGCGTCATCGCCCTCGCCCAGCGCGGCCGGCTGCTCGCCACCTTCCGCGGCGCCGTCGAAGGCCGTATCGTCGATGAAGCCCGCGGCGCGAACGGCTTCGGCTACGATCCCCATTTCTTTTACGAACCCTTCAACGCAACCTTCGGCGAAACCCCGCCCGGCCGCAAAATGGACGTCTCCCACCGCGGCCAGGCCCTGCGCTCCATGCTTCTGTGGTGCCGGGAGGAACTTTGAACTGTGGCCCGCCGCCTCTTCTATGTCGATTCCATCCGCGACGGAGCTGCCCACCTCGAAGGCGATACCGCGAAGCACCTCCGCAAGGTCCTGCGCGCCGAAGAGGGCCAGAAGTACGAGATTTCCGACGGAACCACCCTTTGCCTCGCCGAAATCAGCGGCTTTGGCAAGCACCGCATCGATTTTCGCGTCATCGAAGAACTCATCCCCGCCGCGCCGCCCGCCCGTATCCGCCTCTACGCCTCTCTAATCAAGTTCGACCACTTCGAATGGATCATCGAAAAAGCCACTGAACTCGGCGTGGAGCGCATCACCCCCGTCATCGCCTTCCGCAGCGACTTTGGCCTCGATCGCGCCGCCCCCAAGCGCCGCGAACGCTGGCTCCGCATCGCCTCCGAAGCCGGCCAGCAATCCCGCCGGCTCACCCCGCCTCATCTCGACCCAGCCGCCACCTTCGACGAAGCCCTGCGCGACCCGTCGCCCTGCCGCCTCTTCCTTGATGAAAAGCGCGGCGCGCCGCCCATCCTCGATCAGTTGTCTTCGCCACTCCCGCAGGCGTCCATCCTCGTCGGACCCGAAGGCGGCTGGGACTCGCGCGAACGCTCCGCCGCCGCCGAAGCCGGCTGGCTGCCCGTCTCTCTCGGCTCGATGATTTTGAGAGCTGAGACCGCCGCCGTAGCCGCGCTTGGCATTCTGATGGCCGCCGCTGCCCGCGGCTCCAAGCCTCCGCCCGCTTGATCCGCGCCGCGCAGCCTGCCCGGCGCGGGCACGGCGAGCGGCGGCGGTTCCGGTCCGGACTCTCCGCGCGCAGCGCGCTGAGTCTGCAATTCCCGCAGCTCGCGTAAAGCGTTCTGCTGCGTCGCCTCGTACCGGTGACGGCTTTCCAGCATCGCCTTTAGCTGGCGACCCTCCCCCCGGCCGTCAAAGGGATGGTTAGCAAAAGCGATCAACCGCGACTCCTCCGCCCCGATCCGGTTCAGGTTCCATTGCGCGAAAATCAGTTGATTGCAGAAGTGGTATTCCAACTGCGTTTCCGGTTGGACCTCGTCCAATACCGCATGGGCGAACGCCCGGAAAGGCTGCTCCTCTTCCGGCCGAAGCATGATCGCCATCGATTTGAATAGGCGGCCCTCGGAGCACGCCCTCTGAGTTGCTGAGTGTGACATTTGCGTAGTCGTCTCCTCCTGCCACCCATCAAAGCAGACCGATTTCCTTGAATTTCTCCGTCGCGACACCAACTGATTGAAAATAAAACAAAAATAAATTCGTAATCGGTGTCACACCCTCTGCTGACCTCCGGAACCCGAATGAATCCGCGGCCCCGGCGGCTGTTCAGCGAGGATTCGCGCCTCGGCCTCCAGCATCTGCGCCCAGCGCGCCTCGGCCGCCGGCCGGCCCGCGATCTTTCGCGCCAGCTTCAAAAACACCTGATAATGGCTCATTTCCGAGCGAAATAGCGCCCGGTAGAACGACCGCAGCTCTTCGTCTTCCGCCTCCGCCGCCAGCACGCCGAACCGCTCGCACGAGCGCAACTCGATCAACGCCGACACGAGCAGCCGGTCCACCACTTCGCCCGCTTCGCCCTTACGCACAAGCGCCCGCAGCGCGTTCGCATAAGGGTTTTTGTGGACCCGCGCCAGCCGCCCGCCGCGCCGCGCCAGGGCCTTCGAGACCTGCGCCAGGTGCGCCGCCTCGTCCCGCGCGACGCTCGTCATCGTCTCCACCCAACCCTGCACCCATTCACCGGGCCAGCGCGTCATCATGTCCATCGCGTTGTTGGCGGCTTTTTTCTCGAGAAAGGCGTGGTCGATCAACAGCGCCACGGGGTCTTGGAGCACGCTGCGCGCCCACGCCGCCGGCGTCCGCGACCGCAGCGGCAACTCATCCAACATCTCCCGCAATTCCTCGTTCACCCTCCCACCATATCGCCTCCAAAGTAGGGCGCGCTTCAGCGCGCGCGGAGCTTCAGCTCCGCTCCCGCCAGCCATCGATTCTGACGACCGTCTGAAAAGAAGTTCACCCGCACAACTTAAACGCCTCAGATGATATACGATGCAGCCATGCTCCCCTTCATTCTGCTCCTGCTTGCGCCTCCGGCCGTTTTCATCGAACGGAACGGATTTCTTGCAGTCGAAGCGGAAAACTACCACGCACAGCAGAAGGACGAAGTCCGCAAGTGGCATCGCAAGGACGATCCCAGCGCCTCCGGCGGCGCTTACCTGCAGATCCTGCCCGACACGCGCGTCACCCACGCCGACAAACTGATTCACGGCGAGAACTTCTCGAACAAACCCGGCGTGCTTGCCATCCTCAGCTACAAGGTCCGCTTCACGACGCCGGGGCGTTACTATGTCTGGGTTCGCGCTTTCTCCACCGGCGCCGAAGATAACTCCATCCACCTCGGGCTCAACGGCGAATGGCCCGAATCCGGTCAGCGCATCCAGTTCTGCGAGGGCAAGCGCCAGTGGTGGTGGGAGTCGCGGCAGCGCACGCAACAGCAGCATTGCGGCGTGCCGGGCATGATCTATCTCGACGTTCCGGCGCCCGGCGAGCACACAGTCCAGTTCTCGATGCGCGAAGACGGTTTCCGCTTCGACCAGTTCCTGCTGACCACGACGCCCAATCTGCCGCGCCCCGCAGGCGCGCAGTGATCGCAAATCGCGGTTCGTGATTCACCCCGGCCAGGACGTGCGGTGATGGCAGCTTTACGCCTCCACCGCCGAGTGCCGTGGGATGGAGGGAACATGTTTACAGCAGGTGGTGGAGTTCGTCCGTATCGAGCGCGCAATCGGCCAGTATCTTCCTCAGTAAGCCGAGACCCAAAGTGCGGCTGCGAGCCGGAACCACGGTTGCCCGTCCATCCGGATGCCGCATAAAACAGTGGCTTCCCCGGGTCCGCTCCACGGTGAAACCAACTCGCTCGAGCGCGCGGACCAACTCCTTGCCCGTGGGCCGCGGCAGTGTCGTCATGCGGCGATCGTCACCCGCTGGATGCCGATGAACTCCAGCGCGGCTGGCTTACGTCCCTGCACTTCCAGGCACAACTCGATCGCCTCACGAATCTCACCCATGAGTTCATCCAGCGAAGCGGCGTCGGTGTGGCAGCCGGGCAATTGGGGGACCGAGGCGACGTAGATGCCTTCTTCATCGCGCTCGATCACGACATCGAACTGTAGTGCCATCCTCTCCATGCTACACCGGCAACGAGCGGCGTTGAGCGTCAAAATTCTCCGCTGAGGCGCCGCTCTTTCCTGCTAATTTTGGGGCGCGCAGCGATCTCCGGGAATACCAGTTGGTTCCCGGCTAAGTTCGGACTTCCGCTTCGACCAGTTTCTGCTGACCACCACGCCCAATCTGCCGCGCCCCGCAGGCGCGCAATAGCCGGGCCGCGCTATTTGCCGGCGCCCGTGATCTCCGCGATCCTCTGATGGAATCTGCGTTTCCTGTCGGAGCTAAGACCCCAGTTCACCGGCACCGACTGATAGCCTTCCTCGAACGCCTCGCCCTTGCGCCGCCAGTCGAACCAGCCCCACGAGACGTGCTCGGCGAGGCAGCGCACGAGGCGTCCGTCGGGTTCGTCGAAATCGTTGTTGTCGTCCTCATTGATGACCACGGGAATCACGCGCGCCGGATCGAGTGCGCGAGTGAAGCGGATCTTGTCGATCAGCAGGCCCGGGGCCTTGAACGCGTTTCCATGCAGGAGCATGAAGTCCGACACCTTGTGGACCGCCACCGTCGGCATCACCTTCACTGGAAATGAGGTGCCCACGAGCAGGCGGCGGCCGTCGGGTGCGCGGGTGTCGCGCACTCGCGCGATCAATTCATGGACGCGGTCCGGCCGCAGAATCGGCGGCCTGTAGCCGGGATTCGATTCGTTATTGATTTCCACGAGGATGTTGCGCCAGCCTCCCTTCAGCAGCCACTGTGTCAGCGTGTCCGTGGCGCGGATCACCGCCTCATCGGTCTCGAAGCGGGGCGATTGCCCGAAGTAGAAATAGCCCACGATGGGAACCATGCCCAGCCTGTCGGCCTCATCCAGAATGCGTCTCATCCGCTCAAAAAAGGCCGGGCGCGGGCTGCCATCGGGATCGAACGGGTGGTTTTCCCATGGCTGGCCTTTCGAATAGCCTTCCGGCGAGCCGCCCTGAAAATTCACCGTGAAGCCCAACAGCCCATGCCGCTTCCACTCCGGCATCGCGGCCAGGAACTCGCGATTGTTGCGCTCCGGATCCCACTTGCCGGTGTCAGGGTACACCCAGCGGGACACCGTCTCCGGATTCAAGTCGTCAAAGGTCCCCTGCACGACGCGGTTGTTAAACAACAGCCCTTCTACACGCCGCCCGTTCCACTGGCGGCCCTCGTAGGTGCGCCGCCCATTGATCAGAAAGTCGTCGCCTTCAATCGAAACCACGGTCCGGCGCGGCGCCCCGCCCTGCGCGGCCAGCGGCGTCATCAGCCCCGGCAATAGCAGCAGTGCCGCCAGCACTACGCCGTTTTCGTTCAGCGTCACCTTTCACCTCTTTCCGAACCCGCTCCCGAACCGGTCGCGGGCGCATCAGCTTTCGACAGAACCGATCATATACTATATGGACCGGGCCGGCAGCAACTCACCACAAGTTCCACCTGCGCCGGCCGGCATCAGCGCCAAGTGCGGCAAGTCCGAATGGACCCCGCCACCGCCTCGAAGTTGTGATAGGCGGCCCGCCCATCCCCAAAGAAACCCTGTCCCCAGGGAACTTCCAGCCTCCCGCCTTCGTTCTCCCAGTCTATGGATTCCATGGCCAACGCCCGCCGCGAGTACGGGCTCGACTGGCTTCGCGTTATCGCGTTCGCCATCCTCATCGGCTATCACACCGGCATGTTTTTTGTCCCCTGGGACTTTCACATCAAGAACCCGGAACGCAGCGAAGCCCTCACCTGGGTGATGCTGTTCTTCAACCGCTGGCGGTTGCCCCTGCTGTTTCTCATCTCCGGAGCCGGCGTCGCGTTCGCCCTGCGTCGCCGCGGCTATGCCGAATTTGCCCGCGAACGGCTGCGCCGCCTGCTGCTGCCACTGGTGTTCGGAATGCTCGTCGTAGTACCGCCGCAGATCTATTTCGAGCGTCTGGACCAGGGCATGGTCTTCACTTCCTATTTCGATTTCTGGAAGACGGTCTTCGCCTTTCAGTCCTATCCGCAGGGGAGTCTGAGCTGGCATCACCTGTGGTTTGTCGCCTACATCCTGGTGTATTCGCTGGTCTGTATTCCCGTCTTCGCCGCCTTGAGAAGCGCGCGCGGGCAGCGGCTGGTGGAAGCGCTGGCGCGGTTCTGCGAGAAGCCCGGCGCGCTCTATGTCATCGGCCTGCCCAACCTCGCCGTCGCCGCCTGGCTCGGCCCGCATTGGCCCACTACGCACAACTTAATCGCCGACTGGGCCAACCTGACCGGGTCGCTGCTGACCTTTCTCTGGGGCTTCGTGATTTGCGGAAACGGCCGCTTTTTTGACCTCATCGTGCGCAAACGCCGCGAACTGCTGCTATTCGCGCTCGTGGTGACCGTCCTGTTCTACGGCTACCGGCTCGCGCCCCTGCGCGAGTCCTGGACGCCGCTCCAGCGCATGTACGCCAGTATGCTGGTCGATTCCTACATGGGCTTTGGCTGGGTGCTTGGCCTGCTCGGCTGGAGCCGCGTGAAACTGAATCGAGACAGCCGGCTGCTGCGCTACGCCACGGAAGCGGTGTACCCCTTCTACATCGTCCACCAGACCATCATCATCGCCATCGCCTACCACATGATCGGTTGGAACGCTCCCATTGCCGTGAAATTCCCGCTGCTCGCGGCCGGAACGTTCCTCGGCAGTTGGGCCGTTTTCGAAATCACCCGCCGCCACCGGGCCACCCGGCTCCTGTTCGGCATGAAACCCGCGCCCGGACACAAGCCGTAAGTCCGTGGAGGCGGGATCGTCGCGACGGTATCAGCGCGTACGTCCCCGCTCGCCGAATGCTCGTTGGGATCTCCTGTGTTTCGCTTCGGCCGTGTAGCCCGTACTGGATGCCAAGCCCCGAACGTGAGTGAGGGGGGAGGCGGAGATGACTGTCAACGGAGGGGCGCATCTGGAACGCTGCCCCTCACTCACGTTCGGGGCTTTGGGGGCCTGGCATAGGCGGCGCCTCTCGCGGCGAAGCTCAGGGATAGCCCGCGCAACCCGGACCGGCCCACTATAATCAAAAGATGAGGGGCTCCGCGGAGCCATTGCCGAAACACCGATGAGCGTTCCTGTTTCCCAAATGTGGACCGTCGCCAGCTACGTGCTCAAGCAGCGGCTGGCGGGGCGGAAGCGCTACCCGCTCGTGGTCATGCTCGAACCGCTGTTCCGCTGCAACCTCGCCTGCGCGGGCTGCGGCAAGATCCAGTACCCGCCGCATATCCTGAAGAGCGAACTCACGCCCGAGGAATGTTTCCGCGCCGTGGACGAAGCCGGCGCACCCATGGTGGCGATTCCCGGCGGCGAACCGCTCATGCATACGCGGATCGAGGAGATCGTCAACGGCCTCGTCGCGCGCAAAAAATACGTCTATTTGTGCACCAACGCGCTGCTTTTGACGGAAAAACTGCACCTTTTCACGCCTTCGAAGTACCTCACGTTCTCCGTGCACATGGACGGCGAACGCGACCACCACGACTTCGCCGTCTGCCGCGAGGGCGGCTACGACCTGGCGCTTGAAGGCATCCAGGCGGCGCTGGCGCGCGGCTTCCGCGTCACCACCAATACGACGCTGTTCGACGGCGCCGATCCGAACTCGGTCCGCCGGTTCTTCGATCAGATGATGGAGCTGGGCGTCGAAGGCATGATGCTGTCGCCGGGCTACAGTTACGACAAAGCGCCGGATCAGCAGAGTTTTCTGCCGCGCGAACGCACAAAACGCCTGTTTTCGGCGATTCTTTCGAACCGCAAGAGCGGGTGGCGTTTTAACCAGTCGCCGTTGTTTCTCGAGTTTCTGATGGGCCGGCGCAGCTACGACTGCAGGCCTTGGGGCATGCCCACGTTCAACCTGTTCGGCTGGCAGAAGCCCTGTTATCTGCTGCAGGACGGCTATGCCGACACGCACGCCGAACTGATGGCGACAACCGCGTGGCAAAGCTACGGCGCCGAGTCGGGCAATCCGAAGTGCGCCAATTGCATGGTGCATTCGGGCCATGAAGCCTCGGCGGTCCACGATACGTTCTTCACTTTGCCCGGATTTCTGGCGACGGTGGGCGCCACGCTGTTCGCGAGATACCGCAGCCGCGAAGCGGAAGCGCTGCTCGCCGAACCCATCGTGCCCGCGCACGAGCGCAACCCGCTGGTACAGATCCAGGCCGCGCCGGCCGCGGAAAAAACCCACGCATGAGTCCCGAGGAGCTGCGCGCGGCCATCGAGGCGGCCTTCGATTACCGCGGCGATGTGCAACTGACGCTCCGGTCCGGCGAAGCCGTTGAAGGATATCTGTTCGACCGCCACATCGGCGCCGCGCTCGAGGATTCCTACATCCGGCTGATCCCCAGGAATGCCCGCGAAAAGCGCAACATCCCGTGCGCCGAAATCGCCCGCCTGGAGTTGGACGGCCGCGACCCCGCGGCCGGGAAAAGCTGGGAAGCCTGGGTCCGCAAATATTGGGAGAAGAAGGCCGCCGGCGAGACCGGTATCGCCCTTCACCCCGAGGCGCTGGACTGAGCCCCTTCGCCTGTTTCGCTCAAGCCAAGAAAGGCTCACAATCCCACCTCAATGACCCGCAGTTCTTCCGGCTTCACTTCGCCGTAGATCTGCTTCACCCGGCGCTTATCGATCGAGCGGAGCTGGTCAATCAGAGCGAAGGACTGCTTCACCAATCCGCTGGGGCCAGGTTCAATGGAGGGATACAGCAACCCCTCACCTCGTGTCCCGGTTAAGGGGACAACACACAGTAGCGGAAACTTCTGGCTGCTCGCGACCTCTTCCGCGCTAATGACGACGCAGGGGCGGATTCCGCGCTGCTCATGCCCGGCCGCCGGGTCCAACTCGACGAGCACAACCGAACCGCGGCGGAGCGTCACTCATCAACTCCAACCCAGCCTCGCTCCGGCACCCACTCGACCGCCCGTCCTCTGCCCGGCTCGACTAGCCCAAGCGCATCCTCCTGCGGCAACTGACCCGCCCAGTCCGCCAATCCCTGCTCAGCCAGTTCGAAACTCTCAGGATGAGGGTTTTCCAGAGAACGGAGCATTTCGCCTTGACGGCGCCTCCATAACTCACGCTCCACAGCTTCCGCCACGAACTTGCCGCGGTCTTCATGATGCTGGTCGATTTCGCGAACAACTCCCTCGGGCAGTTCGATGGTAATCCTCTGGACAGATGTCAAAGCTGATACCTCACCTACGATCTTAACGGGAAACGGGGCGTGCCAGTCCCACCGCGGCCAGCCCTTCGCTGAAGTCCGACGCCCGCAGGTAGCGCGGCGGGATCGCCAGAGCGCCGCCGCCGTCGAGGTATCCGAAGCGGCCATTCACCTTCACCAGCGCCCGGCCTTCCTGGAAGTCCGACGCCTGTTCGAACCAGCCCGGCGGGATGGCCCAGCCACCGTCGCGGTTCAGGTAGCCGTAGCGACCGGTCTCATCCCGTACGGCCGCGAATCCTTCGATAAACGGCCGCGCCTCCGCGTAGCGTGCGGGAATCACCAGTTCTCCGTCTTCGCCGATGTAGCCCCAGCGGGGCCGCCCATCCTCGCCGGCCAGCATCACGGCCGCGCGCCCGTCCGAGAACTCCTGGCCCTGCCCATAGCGGGGATTCTGAATCGCCACGCGCCCTTCCCGGTCGAGGTAGGCGAAGCCGGATCGGGTCTGAATCGGGATCAGTTTCCGTTCGCCGGTGAGCCGTCCGTCGAGCCGGATCATGGCCAACGCATCCGAATGGCGATCGGGCGGATAAAAGGCCGGGGCAACCACGCGTCCAGTGCGGTCGATGGCGCCACCCGTCAGCACGGTGTTTTCCACTCGGGCAATCATCGCCAAGCCGCGCACAAAGGGACTCGCCTGATAGAACCCGGGCGGGATCGCCATCTTGCCCTCGCCATCGATGTAGCCCCAGTTGTTCGCGCCCAACTCGGGCGCTGTCTTCACCGCCGCCAAACCCCCGGAAAACGGTTGGGCGGCCGCGTAGGGCGCCTCGATGCGCGTTGCACCGGTCCGGTCGATATAGGCGTAGCGCGCGCCGACGCCGTGCATGGTCACCAGCGCCAGCCCTTCGGAAAACGATTGCGCCGCGCTCGCCTGGCGCGGCAATTCGATCCTCGTTTTGCCGCCGCGGTCGATGAAGACGAGCCGGGCGGACGGTTTCGGGTTCACCATGCGCACCAGCGCCAGTCCTTCAGAGAAGGGCTCCGCGCTGGAGTATTCCGGTTTCAGCGCGAGTTCGCCCTGCTTGCCGATGAAACCGGAGAGGACGCGAGTGGCGCGCTCCGCCCAATGGAGCGGATCGCTCAAGTCCGCGCCATCGAACTCGATCAGGCGGTTCCCTTCGGGATCGATCAGGAACCCGCGTTGCTGGCCCATCCGGTCCGCTATCACAACCGCCGCGCCTTCCCTGAATTCTCTGCCCGAGCGGCAGTGCCCCACTACGCGTCCATCCGGGCGCAGGTAGGCGGTGTCATAGCAATCGGAGCAAAGAAACGCTCCGCGGGACGGCACCTGAATCCGCGCCAGCCCGCCCGCGAAGCTGGACGCGTGCCGGATCGCGAGGGGGATCGCCATCTCGCCCTTCGGGTTGAGGTAGCCGTAGACCAGCCCCGCTCCGGTGTAGGCCCCATAGCCCTTGTCCGGCTGGCGGGGCATCCACTCGCCTACCAGGGCGAGGCCCTCGCGGAGCGCGTGCGCCTCGTCGAATCGCGGCTCCACCACCCAGTGCCCCTGCCGGTCAATGTAGCCCCAGGCCCCGTCCTGCCGGACGGGCGCGATGCCGCCACCGAACTCGCCCGCGTCGTCGAACTCCAACGGGATGGCGGTTTCGCCCGCCAGGTTGAGGAAGCCGCACTTGTCGCGCGTGCAAACGGGCGCCAGGCCCTCGCGATAATCGCCCGCCTTGAAGTACATGGGAGGCGCGGTCCGGGCGCCCGAGGCGTCGATGAAACCGGCCATCCCATCGAGGACAACGCGCGCGCGGCCTTCGGAGAACGCGAAAGCGCGGTCGAACCGGGCCGCGATCCGCAGTTCGCCGGCGCGGACCACGAAGCCCTGCCTGCCATCGATTTCGACCACGGCTAAGCCTTCGGAGAACGGAAACGCGGCGTCGAAGCGGGGCCGGATCACCCATTCGCCATCCTTGCCGATATAGCCGTGCGGTTCCGCGGCGCGGCGACGCGGCGTGACTGCCGCCAAGCCCTCGGAAAAGGGCTGCGCGGAGCCGAACTGTGGCTTGATCGCGACCCGTCCGTCGCGATCGATGCAGCCATAGAGGCGGGACTTCGTGTCGAGGACGAGCGCCAGGCCGTCGTGGTAGCTCGAAGCGATGGTGTAGCCCTCGAGCCGCTGGCGGGCCGGGGGCTCGACACTCCGGCAGCCCGCCGTCGCGATGATGGTGAGCGCCGTGAAGACGCGAAGGGTCATGGCTGCTTATCCTTCAAACATATTTCGGCCATCATGACGGACCGCATTAGGCCGGCTGCGGCGAACACGGCTGCGGCGAAAGCGCCCTGTGCAAAATTCCCGCGATTGAAATCATAACTGGCCAACTCGAACTTGTGTTCCAGCCGCGAAACTGGTAGCCTTTTCCGATCCTGTTCAAGTTTTCTACAGGGGGAAGGAGATGCGATGGCGCAACAAAATATGGACGTGGTCCGGGGATTGTACGAGGCGTTCGGGAGGGGCGATGGAGCCGCGGTGCTCGCCGCGATGGACCCAGGCATCGAATGGAACGAGGCCGAGAATTTTCCTTACGCCGACGGCAACCCGTATATCGGGCCGATGGCCGTGGCCGCGGGTGTTTTCCAGCGCATCGGCGAGGACTGGGAGTTCTGGAGCCTCGACATCGAGCACATGCTGGACGCCGGGGACAACATCGTGGTGCTGGGCCGCTACAAGAGCAAGCACAAACAGACGGGCACGCCGCTGGACTGCCAGTTCGCGCACATCTGGTGGTTGCGCGACGGCAAGGCGATCCGGTTTCAACAGTACGCGGACACCGCGCAGGCGCGCGGGGCGTGCGGCCTCCGGTAAGCGGCGACAATCCTACATTTCGCGGCGGTTTTCGAGGGATTTGGACATGGTGACCTCGTCGGCGTATTCGAGATCCGAGCCGACCGGGATGCCCATGGCGATGCGGGTGACCTTCAGGCCGAGCGGCTTGAGGAGCCGGGCGAGGTAGACGGCCGTGGCTTCACCTTCCACCGTAGGGTTGGTGGCCAGGATGATCTCCTCCGTGCCGCCTTCCTGGACTCGTGCGAGCAGTTCCTTGATCCGGAGTTGCTCCGGGCCGATGCCGCGCAGCGGGCTGATGGAGCCGTGCAGCACGTGGTAGAGGCCGTTGAAGGTCCGCGTGGTTTCGATCGGGATCAGGTTCAGCGGCTCTTCAACCACGCAGATCTTGGCGGGGTCGCGGTGAGGATCGCGGCAATAGAGGCACAATTCGGCGTCGGAGATGTTGTTGCAGCGGGCGCAGAGGCCCAGTTTGTCCTTCACGTCGCGCAAGGCGGCGGCGAGGCGGTCGACATCCTCGCGCGGGGCGCGCAGCACGTGAAAAGCGATCCGCTGAGCGGACTTTTGCCCGATGCCGGGCAGGCGTTTCACTTCCTGGATGAGGCGGGCGAGGGGTTCGGCGAAATCGGGCATAGCGGCGCCGGGCTAAAACAGCCCCGGGGGCAGGCCCATGCCGCCGAGCATGCCGGAGGTCTTCTTCTGGGCCTCTTCATCGACGAGGCGCGTGGCTTCGTTGAAGGCGGCCTGGACCATGTCCTGCAGCATTTCGGCGTCCCCGGCGGCTTCGGGGTCGATGACGACGCCGAGGCAGTGCTTCTGGCCGTCCATTTTGACGGTCACCATTCCGCCGCCCGCGGAGGCTTCCACGCGAATGGCGGCGATCTCTTCCTGGAGGCGCTGCTGCATCTGCTGCGCCTGCTTCATCATGGCCTGGAGGTTGCCTCCGCCGGGGAATTTCATGCCGGTCTCCTATTCCTTGAGATTGCGGACGCCCATGACGCGGGCGCCGGGGAACACTTCTTGAAATCTTCGCACGCCGGGATGGGCGAGGGCGCGCTGGAGAGTCTCTTCATCGTCGGCGGACTTCGGAGGAGGAGCGTCCGGGAGAGGTTCGCCGCCGCCGGCGGTGTAGGTGATCCGGGGAGCCCGGCCGAGCAGCTGCGCCAGGGCTTCGCCGACGTGTCTGCCACGCAGGGCCAGCAGATGGTGGCGTGGCGCGATGAACTCGACCCCACCCGGCGATTGCGCGACATCGGCGTGGTCGAGGGCGTCGAGCGTGAAGGCCGACGCGCCGAGAGCTTCGGCGGCCGCGCGCAGGCGTTCCTTGAGTGGCCCATTGGATGGGGGCGGCGGGGATGGCGGCTTCGCGGCCGGCGGCGGGCCGGCCGGAGCGCTGGGCTGTGACGGCTCAAAAGGGCGGGGATCTGGCCTCGGTGGTGGAGTGACGGCGGCGGGGCCAAGTTCCTTGAGGGCTTCCTCCACCGCCTTCAGGCGGCCGGCGTGGATCAGCCGTAGAAGACCCAACTCGAGGTGAAAGCGCGGCTGCAGCGAATATTGCAATTGTCCGAAAAGATCAAGAGTTAATTGCAGCCAGCGGGTGAGATCGTCTTCCGAAAATTGGGCCGCGGCGGCGCGCATCGTTTCCTGTTCCGCGGACGAAGCCGCGATCAGGCGGGTGTCGCCAGACGATATTCTTGCGACTAACAGATTGCGAAACCAGCGGGCCAATTCCCGCGTGAAATGCTGGAGATTCTTGCCGCTGGATTCGAGTTCGGCGACGACTTCGAGCATGGCCGAGGGGTCGCTCTTCTCAAGTGCGCGGGTGACGGTGGCGAGGGATTCGAGCGAATAGAGGCCGAGCAGATCGCGCACGGCCGGGCCCTGCAAGTTATTGCCGCAGCAGGCGATAGCCTGGTCCAGGGCGGAAAGGGAATCGCGCACGGAGCCTTCGCCCGACTGCGCCAGCACGGCGAGCGCCTCCTCATCCGCCTGGATTTCCTCCTGCGCGCAGATCCACCGCATGCGCTCAACCAGCTGGTTGAAATCGACGGAGCGGAAAGAAAACTGCTGGCAGCGCGAGGCGATCGTTGTGGGAATTTTGTGCGATTCAGTGGTGCAAAGAATGAAAACGGCCCATTCCGGCGGCTCTTCCAGGGTCTTTAATAGCGCGTTGAAGGCTTCGTTCGTGATCTGGTGAGCTTCGTCGATGATGAAGATTTTGTAGCGGTCGCGCGCGGGACGGTAACGGACATTTTCCCGCAATTCGCGCATTTCATTGATGCCGCGGTTGGATGCGGCGTCGATTTCGATGACGTCGGGCGCGTTGCCCCCGGTGACTTCGAGGCAGGAGGAGCAGACGCCGCACGGGGCGGCTGTGGGTCCTTCGACACAGTTCAAACAACGGGCGAGAATACGGGCGATGGTCGTCTTGCCCGTGCCGCGCTGCCCGGAGAAGATGTAGCCGTGCGCAATTCGGCGTTGGGTGATGGCGTTGTCGAGTGTGGAACGGACGTGCTCCTGACCGATCAGCTCGGAGAAGTTTTGCGGCCGGTACTTGCGGGCGATGACCTGGTACATGGAGCTGGGCCGGGGCTGGGTATGCCAGACCCCGGGGAATCCGCGGCACACAGGGGGAACTACTACCGTTGCTTCCTTCCGGACCTGGCGGGGTTCGCAGTCTCCTGTTGCACGGAGCCCGGAGCCTGACAATCCATTATCATAGCACGTCAGTCTGAATCGGAGCTGAGGGAACGAGCATAAAATAAATTCAGACATCTGAATCTATAAACTATTGCAAACGCAATAATGTACGTCCATACTAGAAGTGGCAATCGGCCGCAAAGGAGTACTGTGTGAAGAAGCTCATGGATGGTTTTGTCCGTTTTCGCCAGGAAGTGTACCCGGGGATGCAGCCGCTTTTTCAGATGCTCAGCGGCGGGCAGCATCCGCGGGCGTTGTTCGTTACCTGCTCGGATTCGCGCGTTGAGCCGTCGCTGCTGATGCAGGCCGATCCTGGGGATCTTTTTATTTGCCGGAACGCGGGCAACATCGTACCGCCGTGGGGTGACGCTCAGGGCGGCGTGACGGCGACAATCGAGTACGCGGTGCAGGCCCTGTCGATCCCGCACATTGTGATCTGCGGCCACTCGGACTGCGGCGCGGTGAAGGCGATGCTGCATCCGGAGAAGCTGACTGCCATGCCGACGGTGGCGATGTGGCTCAACTTCGCCGAGTCGGCCAGGCGGGTGGTGACGGAGAGTTGCCATGGCTGCGATGAAGATGAGATGGTCCAGCGGATGACCTTTGAGAACGTGCTGACGCAGATCACGAATCTGAGCACGCATCCATCGGTGGCCTCCGCGCTGGCGCGCGGCTCGGTGAAACTGCATGGCTGGGTGTACGACTTTGAGCGCGGCCAACTCGTCGCTTTCGACGCCGAGAAAGGCGATTTCGTCGAGTTGACGGGCGACGCGGTAGAGAACATGCCGCACGCCACCCCCAAAGTGAGGAGGGCGAGTTACAGCATTCCCTCTCCAGGGGTTCAGACATGAGTGAGCGCCGCGGCACGCCGTTTCAACTAGCCGACTTTGTTGCGTCGATCGTGGTGTTTCTGGTGGCCTTGCCCCTGTGTCTCGGCATCGCGATCGCGAGCGGCGTGCCGCCGGCGCTGGGTTTAGTTGCGGGGATCATCGGCGGGCTGGTGGTGGGCGCCCTGGCCGGTTCTCCGCTGCAGGTGAGTGGACCGGCGGCGGGGCTGGTGGTTCTGGTTTGGGAGTTGATCCAGAATTTCGGATTGGCCACGCTGGGTGTGGTGGTGTTGTGTGCCGGGCTGATTCAGGTGGCCGGGGGGCTGCTGGGGATTGGGCGCTGGTTCCGGGCGGTATCGCCGGCGGTGGTGAATGGGATGCTGGCGGGCATTGGGATTTTGATCCTCGCCTCGCAGTTCCATGTGATGGTGGACGATTCCCCGCGTGCGAGCGGCATATTGAACCTGCTTTCGATTCCCGAGGCGATCTACAAGGGCATCTTTCCCGTGGACGGGAGCAGCCACCATATCGCGGCAGTGGTGGGCATCATCACGATTGTGTCTCTGCTGATGTGGAACCGCTACAAGCCCGAGCGGCTGAAACTGATTCCTGGTGCGCTGGTGGGCGTGTCAATCGCCACCGGAATCGCGGCGGTGATGCAATTGCCAATCCGGTATGTTGATTTGCCCGAGAAGCTGTGGGAGTCGGTCGAGTTTACGCCGGTGGCGTCGTTCGCGGTGCTGGCTAATCCCGCGGTGATTGTCGCCGTGATCGGCATGGCTTTCGTGGCGAGCGCCGAAAGCCTGCTTTGCGCGGTGGCGGTGGACCGGCTCCACACAGGCCCGCGAACGAACTTCGACCGCGAGCTTTTCGCGCAGGGGGTGGGGAACACGCTGTGCGGCGCGCTCGGGGCGCTGCCGCTGACAGGCGTCATCGTGCGTAGCTCGGCGAACCTGCAGGCGGGAGCGAAGACGCGCATGTCGGCCATCCTGCACGGGTTGTGGCTGCTGATCCTGGTGGTCACTTTGCCGTTTGTGCTGGAGCGGATTCCGATCGCGGCGCTGGCGGCGATCCTGGTCCACACGGGCTACAAACTGGTGAATGTCGAGAACGCCAAACAGGTGAAGCGCTATGGCTGGCTGCCGTTTTTGATCTACCTCGTGACGATCGCGGTGATCGTTTCTGTGGATTTGCTGACGGGCATCATGGCCGGCATCGTGCTATCGATCGCAAAGCTTGTCTTCAAGGTGACGAGGCTTTGGATCCGCGTGGAGCCCGGCGAGGGGAACCGCGTGGACGTGTACATCGAGGGCGCGGCGACATTTCTGAAGCTCCCGACACTGGCGCACGCTTTGGAGCGCATTCCGAACGGCAGCGACGTGCATCTGCACGTCCAGCGCCTGCTCTACATCGATCACTCGTGCATGGATTTGCTGCGAAGCTGGGAAAAGCAGCAGGCCGAATATGGCACGAAATTGATCGTGGAGTGGAGCGAATTGAACCGGCGGTACCATGCTCCGATGTCGCTGACGCGGGTCGCGTGAAAAGACCCCATTAAGCGATCCAAAGATACCTGCCAAAGGTCAAATTTCTGATTGAAGAGCCGTTTAGCGGACTATATACTATCTGAGGATTTGTCGCTCAGGAGGTCCGAATATGCTAACGGGGAAATGGATCCAAGGTGCGCTTGCGTGCTTTTTTTTGTGCGCGCCTTTGGGAGCGCAGGAAGTCAGATCGATGCTCTTTGGCCGGGTGCTTGATCAGCAGGGGGCGTCGGTGGTGGGGGCGACGGTGGTGGTCCGCAACACGGACACGGGGTTGGCGATCACCTTACGAACAAACGACCAGGGCTACTATGAGGCCAACCTGCTGATGCCCGGTACGTATGAGTTGGCGGCGGAGATGCCGGGGTTCAAGAGGCTGATTCGCGGTGGTGTGACGCTGCCGGTGTCATCGCGTATCGAGGTGAACCTGCCGCTCGAGGTGGGCGGCGTGACGGAGACGATTTCCGTGACGGCGGATGCGCCGCTGCTGGAAACGAACGCGGTGTCCACCGGCCGCGTGCTGGACAACAAGACGGTAATGGAGTTGCCCGTGATGGGTAATTCGGCCATGCTACTGGTGAAGTTGACGCCAGGAGTGCAGTATGGGGGTGTGAATAACTACCTGGCGTTGCACTCGAATGCGGGCGGATCGGACTACAATGTGGCCGGTAACATTGGTGGCAACATGTGGACGCTGGACGGCGCGCCGAACCAGGGACCGGGACGCCGCACGGCTTTCCTGCCCTATACCGATGCGGTGGCAGAGTTCAAGGTGGAGACGAATAACTTCGACGCCGGGATAGGCCAGACCTCGGGCGCGGCGATTTCGATGATTTCGAAATCGGGCACGAACGAATATCACGGCACGATGACCTGGCAACACTGGCAGCAGCGCTGGCAGGGCACACCATTCTTTGTCAAACAGAACTACTATCGCCGCATCGCGCAGGCCGAGGCCGCGGGCAACACGGCTCTTGCGAATGACCTTCGCAGCCAGGATAAGCAGCCGACGGGGCGGTCGAACAACTGGGGCGCTTCGGGCGGCGGTCCGGTGAGTATTCCCAAACTGTACGACGGCAGGAACAAGCTTTTCTGGTTTTTTACCTACAACGCCTTCAAGGACGTCAAAGTCGAGGACGCGGCGGCCTTCAACCGGACAGTGCCGACGCTGCGGCAGAGGGAAGGCGATTTCAGCGAAGGCTTGGCGCTGCCCAACGCCATCCAGCACACGATTTTCGACCCGATCACGATCATGCGGGATCCGGCGCGGCCGAATAACTTCATCCGGACGATGTTTCCGAACAATGTGATTCCGCGTTCGCGGATGGTGAATCCGGCGTACAACCGGATCCGGGATTTTTATCCCCTGCCGAACGTGGCCATCCCGTCGGGGCTGGACCCGGTGAACAATTATCTGGCCTCGCAGACGCCTTACAACTGGGATTACTACGCGTACTCGAACCGCGTCGATTACAACCTGAGCGACAAATGGCGCATGTTCGGGCGGTGGTCGATCAACAACTTCGGCCCCGAGGACCGGGGCGACTGGACGTATGAAACGGCGCGGGGCATGAACCTGAACGGGTTGGTCCGCAACAACAAAGGCGGCAACGTGGACGTGATCTACACCCAGTCGCCAACCACGTTCTGGAACCTGAATGTGGCGATGAACCAGTTCCGGGAAGGCAACGTGCGGCCCTTCCCGGAGAGCTTCAAGCCTAGCGAAATCGGTTTGCCCTCCTACCTCGACCAGAAGGCGGGCGCCCTCACCATGCTGCCGCAGATGAACGTGAATGGGATGTCCACCATCAGCCCCGGTGGCGTGGGCGTGTTCACGCGCACGCGCATCATGACCGCCAAACTGGAGATGACCCACATCCGCGGCAAGCACACGCTTCGCGCGGCGTTTGATAACCGCAACATGTTCCGCGCCGGCGGCGGCGGCGGCAATACGAGCGGCAACTTCGTCTTCAATAACCAGTGGACCCGCCGCAACGACGATGGCAACACGCCCGCCTCGAACCTGAGCCATGGCTGGGCGGCGTTCGCCCTCGGCATCCCCGCCTCGATGGCGATCGCCACCAACGACACGTTCGCGATGCACAACCCCTACTACGGCTGGTTCATTCAGGACACCTGGCGCGTGACGCCGAAGCTGACGCTGAACCTGGGGCTGCGCAACGAGTACGAGCGGGGACCGACCGAGCGGTATGACCGCATGATCGGGGCTTTCGACGCTTCGCTGCCAAATCCACTTGCCCGGGCCGCGGAAGCGAATTACGCGGCGAACCCGATTCCGGAGTTGCCCGCTTCGCAGTTCAGGATTGCGGGCGGCAATACCTACGTGGGTGTCAATGGCGCGCCGCGGCAACTTTACCGGAATGAGTTTATGTGGCTGCCGCGCATCGGCGTGGCCTATTCGCTTGATAACAAGACCGTGCTGCGCGGCGGTTACGGCGTGTTTTTCGACACCATCAACGTCCTGAACTTCGGCCCGAATCAGTTCGGTTATTCACGAACGACGAATGCGATCATGACAAACGATTTTGGCCAGAGCTGGAACTTCACGGGCAACGCCAATCCTAACAATGGCGGTTCGCCTTTGAACGATCCCTTCCCGGTCCGCGCCGATGGTTCCCGCTTCGATGAACCCACGCGCAACGGTCTCGGCTCCATGGCTGTCGCCGGGCGCGGCTACAGTTATACCGATTTCAATCAGCCGCATGCGCGCCAACAGCGCTGGCAGGCCGGCATGCAGCGGCAGTTTGGCGCGAACTGGGTGCTGACGGCCACGTACGCCGGTTCCTACTCCGACCGGATCTCGATCTCCACGCGCGAGGATTTCCTGCCGGAGCAGTTCTGGGCCGACGGGTTGGTCCGCAACAACGCCATTGCCACGAATATGAACGCCAACGTGCCGAATCCGTTCCGGGTGACCCTGCTGAATCGCGCCGACTACGACCCGCTGGTGTGGACGGATCTGAACTCGAACGCGTTCTTCACGCAGCAGTTCATCCGCAAGCACCAGTTGCTGCGCGGCTTACCGCTCAATTCCAGCGGGCTGAACAACACCAAGGATTTTGGGTACTGGACGCGCACCAACGAGATCCAACTCACCATGGAGAAGCGCTTCGCCGCCGGCTGGAACCTGATGACGAGCTATACCGGGATGCATATCCGGGAAGCGGACTTCCTGTTCAACGAATGGGACCCGCGGCCCACCCGGCGCGTCTCGAACGACGGCCGGCCACACCGCTTCATCACCACCGGCATCTACGAACTGCCGTTCGGCAAGGGCAAGCCGCTGGCCGCGAATGTCAACAAGGCCGGCAATCTGATTATCGGCGGCTGGCAGCTTGCATCCACTCTGGAGTGGCAACCGGGTCCGCTAGTCGATTTCGGGTCAAACGTCTGGTTCTATGGCAGCGATCTGAGCCAGATCACCAATGTGCAGCGGTCGTTCGAGACCTGGTTCAACACCGCTGACTTCGAGCGGGTGAACGCGAATGGACCGAATGCATTCCACCGCCGGATGTTCCCGCCGCGCATCGATGACTTACGCCGCGACCACACGCTGCAGTGGAATGCGAACGTGTCGAAGAACCTGCCCATCAGCGAGCGATGGAACCTGCAGCTTCGCCTTGACGCGTTGAACGTCCTGAACCGGTCGCAGATGAACGCGCCTGTGACGGACCCCTTTTCCACAAACTTTGGCCGGATAGTTTCGCAGACCTCGGCCACGAACCGGTGGATCCAGATTCAGGCCCGGCTGACCTTTTAGCTCTCCGTTCCAGTCCGAAAACCTCGCGGGCGGCGTTCCGGCGCCGCCCGCGAGGTTTTCAGGCGACAATGGAGGTGTGATTGAAACCATCATTTTCGACATGGGCCGGGTGCTGATCCATTTTGATTTCGACCGTGCGTACGCACGAATGACGGGTCTCAGCGGGCTGACCACGGCTGAGATGCGCGACCGGCTGCGGGCCGCGGGAGTGGTGCATGAGTACGAATGCGGCCAGATCGAGTCGCGGGATTTCGTCAAGCGGGTGAATGAAGCGCTTGGGATTACTCTTGAATTCGATGAATTCCGTGAGATCTGGATGTCGATTTTCTTCGAAGAAACCCTGATTCCGGAGTCATTTCTGGAAGCTTTGCGCAGCCGTTACCGCCTCGTCCTGCTCTCCAATACAAACGAGATGCACTATACGATGCTGGAGGAGCGGTTCCCGATTCTCAGGCACTTCGACGCTTACACACTGTCGTACAAGGTCGGCGCGATGAAACCGGAAAGACGCATTTATGCGGATGCGGTGGCGAAGGCGGGCTGCGCGCCCGCGCGGTGCTTCTTCACCGACGATATCCCGGAATATGTCGAGGGGGCGCGGCGGTTCGGGATTGACGCTGTTCAGTTCCAGGGCTTCACGGCTTTGCAGGCGGAATTACGCGCGCGGGGCGTGGCGTGGGACTAGCACGGCACTGGCGGGCTAGCGGACAAGGGGAAGGAATTCGCGGATCTGGGTGATCTGAGCTTTCAGCTGGGGGGCGTTGTGGTGGGCGGGCTGGAGGCGGAGGGCTTGTTCGAGGTGCTTTTGCGCGCCGGCGAGCTGGTCGCGTCGATTATCACGATTAAACAGGCTCAAATAGTTCTGTCCCAAAAGAATATGGGCTTCGACATCGGCAGGATCTTCTTTTAACGAACGCTCGCAATATGGAATGGCTCGAAGGTAATTGTCGAGGTGAAATTCGCAGGAACAAAGGCCGTAATAGGCCGAGGCCTTTTGCGTGCGGTGCAAGGCGCGGCGGCCTGAACGGTTTTTCGTGACGCCGTGGCCGACGGCGTAAAAGGCGATTTTCCGAAGAGCGCCGCTATTGAAATCGGAAAGCGCCAGCGAGCGCTGGTAATCTAGAGTCGCTTCTTCGTGCTTGTCCAAAAACAGGCGGGCATCGGCGCGCAGCAGGTGAGCCTGGGCCGATGCATTATCGAGTTCGAGCGCGCGGGTGGCGGACTTTTCGGCGTCCTCGTAGCGTTCCACCTGGATCAGGGCTTCGGCGAGCACACTGTGGACGTAGCTGTCCGAAGGCGCCTGGCCGGCAGCCTGTTGCACCTGGCGGACGGCTTCGGGGGCGTCGCCGGTCTGGAGCAGCAGGATGGCCGTCATGACGCGGGCTTCGACGAAGTCCTGATCGGCGTTCACCGCCTGGCGGCACGACTTCAGGGCCTTGGCGCTGTCGCCTTGCGCATTCTGCACGCGGCACAGCAGCAGCGCGGCTTCGCTGTAGTTGGGCTCTTCGCGGAGGGCAGCTTCCAGCAGGGTCGCGGCGCGGCGGAGTTGGGGATCGCCGCCGCGGGAGCGGTCCCAGATCTGCTGCGCCTCCTGGTAGTTCGACCGCGCCTGGGGCTTCACGGTGCGCTGGTAGAGCAGGCGGAGAGAGATGGTCTGGGTGGCGCCGGGAACGAGGTTTACTTCGAGCGTGGCGGGCTCGTAACCCATGCGGACGCCCCGCACGGAATGCGTGCCGCTGGCGAGGCCCGGAATGTGGAGCGGCTTGCCGGGCGAGGCGACGCCGTAGCGCTGGTCGTCGACATAAATTTCGACGTTTTCGAGGTTGGCTTCGACGATGAGAGTGCCGTTAGCTAGTTGGGTTGCGGAGGCCGCCACCTGCTGGCGGCGCGTAGGCGAGAAGCCGAGCAGCAGGTCGTTGGGAAAGTCGCCGTGGTCGGTGGGGGTTTGCGTGACGCCGCGCGTGCGGGTGTAGCTGCGGACTTCGCGGCGAACGTAGTCGATGAGTTCGTCGGCGGTGACGATGCCGTCGTTGGGATCGGTGTCGGCCTGGCCGAGCCAGCCCCGCACCAGGAAATAGGTGAAGACACCGGAGCCGCTGGCAAGGGCTTCGTCCTCGTAGCTTCGCTCGGCCTCGCGGCTTGAGTTGAGGGTGAGGAATGAGCGTGGCAGGTTACGGAAGCTTTCGTTGATGCGCTCGATGGAGCTGTCCGGGGAGATCTTGCCTGAGTGGCAGGCGTCGGTCAACAACACTTTCCAGCGGGCCTTGACCTGCTTGGAAAGGACTTCGCTGAGGCGGGCCATCGGGTAGGCGGTCTCGGCGATCTCGCCCGGTTTCACGTCAAAGGGAGCGAGATAGCCGCGGCCCTGGGGATCGACGAGGCCGTGGCCGACGAAGTACACGACGGCGCGGTCGGGTTCCGCGGCGACCGAAGGGAGCCATTCCTCGAGCGCTTCGCGGATATTGGCGAGCGTGGCGTCCTTGCCGAGCAATTTGCGGACGTTTTCCCATTCCATGTTGCCGCCCTCCTTCGAGATGAGGGCGGAGTAAAGCGCCTCGGCGTCGCGCTCGGCGAAGCGCAGGTCGTCGTCGCCGCTGAGGTGGAGATAGTCGGAGACGCCGATGACCACGGCATAGCCGCGCGGCACGGCGACGGGTTGATCGATGCCGGGCGGCGGCGTGGGCAGGGGTTCGTGGACGAGGTCGCGCTGTTGCGGAGCCTTGGGCGGCGGAGTGGGGGCTTGAGCGGCCAGGGCGGCGGTCAAACCCAGCAGGAGAAGTGGTGAGAGCAGTGGCATGGACCTCCGGAGCGGCAGGGCACGCAACACGCCGAGACGGGGACGGGGATGACCGGTCTGGTGTTGCACAACTGGAAGCGCCCTCTTCTGGGAATTGGACCATTTCAGCGGCTTGGGCGCAAGGGTAGGGTGGGTGGGGTGAATGAAATGGGCTCAGTGCTAGCGCTTCACAGGGCGTTTACCTCCGCCTGACGGCGGAGGCCCGGACGGGGCGGGACTGAGTCCCGCGCAGGCTGAAGCCTGCCCTACTTTTGGGCGGGGTCTCGCACCAGTTCCATTCGCGCGATGCGCGGGGATCTTTCGGTCAGTTTGAAAGCGGGGCTGGGGACCGCTATACTAAAGCCCGACCGAAAGACTGGAACCGGAGGGGTTTCATGAAATTTTCACGAGAGGCTCTGGCCGCCGGCCTGAGCTTTGTTCTGATACTGCCGGCCCATGCTGTCCCGCTGCCCGCAGAGCAACAGGCGGCCGATGCGCCGAAGTACAAGATTGAAATACTGACCGCCGCGGGCAAGGCGCAGAAGCGGCGGCAGGGCATGGTGAGCTCGGAGTCGGTGGTCCGGGTCACGGATGAGAACGACACCCCGGTGGCTGGTGTGACGGTGAGCTTTTTGCTCACGCAAATCAGCAACGGCAAGGCGTCATTCATCAATGGCACCGGCACGAACGTGCTGACGACGAACGCGCAGGGCATCGTGTCGACGGGGCCGGTGACGGCGTCGCCGCAGAGCACGTTCAACATCGCGGTAAACGCGGGTTCGTCAACGCAGTCGGCTTCGGCAACGATCCCCGTGAATATGACGGCGGTGTCCGCGGGCGTGGCGGGCGGCGCGGGGCTTTCGGCGGCGGCGCTGACGCTGATCGTCGTCGGCGCGGCGGCGGCAGCCGGAGTGGCCGTGGCGGCGTCGGGCGGCGGCAACGGCGGCGGAACGCCGACGGGCCCGGCGGCCCCGGTGGTGCGGATCGGCGCGGGCGGCGGAGCGACGGTGGGTCCGCCGCGGTAGGCATCGGAGGAGGTCAGAGAAATGATCGGAAAAACAACGATACTCACAGGAATTGTTTTAGCGGCGCTACTGCCGGTAGAGGCGCAGCAAATCCGGCCGGGGGGCGAGGAGCGGCAGGCGGCCACACGGCAAGCCGGTGGTGAAGAAGCGCGGGAGTGGGCGGAATTGCAGGGGCCCGCGTTGGGCTATTGGATCCGGGGGCGGCACGTGCGGCTGATCCTGGGGGTGCCAGGGGCGGCGCATTTGTCCGAAGAGGTGCAGGGGCCGAAGGGATTGTCGCGCGTGCTGGCCGCGCCCGGCCATGGCTGGGTGCTGGCGCTGGGCAAGCGGGAAGCGAGGGCGTGGCGTCCGGAAACGGGCGAGACGTGGGCGCTGGCGGGGGTTGAAGGCCTTCCGGATTTGACCGCGATCAGTTCCACGGGCAGGGAAGCGGCGTTTTATTGGGAGGAGGGCGGCCGCCTGTTCGTGTTTGGCGGGCTGCCGGAAGCGCCGCGGGTCTTGCATACCGCCGCAGATCTGATGTGGCCTCGCGATTTGCGCGAGCTGGCGCTGGCGCCGGGCGGCGAGATGCTGGCCGGGGTTGCGGAGGATGGGCTGTATCTGTTGACGGCCGAAGCCGAAGCCGCGCCGGTGGCGTTGCATCCGGCGGCCGGGCTGCGCGGCGTGAGCTTCTCGCGGGCTGGCGACCGGCTGGCCTACGTCGACGTGGAGGCGGGGGCGCTGATGGTGGCGTCGCGGGAGCGCGACAGTTTTGTGGTCCGGCCGGCGGTGGGGGCCGGCGATGGCCTGAAGGCGCCCGAGCGCGCGGGCTTCGATTCGTTCGGAGCGGTCTGGGCTGCAGAGCCAGGGTTCCTGTGGCGGGTGGATCCTGCGACGGGCTTTGCGGAGCGCTTTGAAGCCGCGGGTGGACAACTGGAGATGTTGCGGCTGGCCGGTGCGCTGCTGGTGTCCTCGCCCGATGAAATGGCGGCGCAGGTGGCGCTGGTCCACGACGGACGAACGGAATTGAGTTGGGTACCTGCGCCGGCTGCGCCGGTCGAGTTGGCCGAAGCGGTTGGGGAGGTGCGGCAATGAGACTCGCCATCGGTTTGTTTCTGGCGTTGCTGGCGGGCGGGATCGAGCCGCTGGCGGCACAGGCGATTCGCGGCAATCAGGGTTTCCTGGCGAATTCGCTGCCGCCGGGCGATGACGGGCCGAGCAGTCAGGCGATCGCGCTGGGCTTCACGATCAACTTTTTTGGGAAGCAATACAGCAGCGCGTTCGTCAACCACAACGGGAATATCACCTTCGAGGGCGGGTTCGATGAGTATACGCCCGAGGGCATCGGGAACCTGGGTGCGGCGATCATTGCGCCGTTCTGGGCCGATGTCGACACACTCGGCCAGGGCCGGATCGTTTACGGCCGCGACACCGTAAATGGCCGGCCCGCTTTCGGGGTGATCTGGGACAAAGTGGGCTATTACGACCGGCGCACCGACAAGGCCAATACCTTCCAGGTGGTGCTGATCGACCGCTCGGACACGGGCGCGGGCAATTTCGACATCGAGATGAACTACGAGCAGATCCAGTGGGAGGTTGGCGAGGCGAGCCATGATCCCGGCGCGGGTGCGGCGGGGGTCTGCGTGGTAGGGCCGCCGTCGTGCATACCTGCTTCGGCGGGTTACTCGAACGGCACGCGGCAGGGCGGCACGTTCTTCAGCATTTCGGGATCGCTCGTGCCGGGCGCTTTTCTGGACAACGGCAACAGTCCTCTAATCCGCCGTACGCTGAACAGCACCGTACCCGGGCGGCTGGTGTTCGAGGCGCGCGGCGGACAAGTGCAGCAGAGCTTCATCACGAGCCTGTCGCCGTCGAGCCGGCCGTTGAATTCGGGCGATTTCGAGCTGACGATCAACGGCAGCGGCTTCATCAGCGGGGCGCAGGTGCTGTTCGGCGGCGCGACGCTGACGCCGTTGAGCGTCACCGGGACGCAGATTGTGGTGCGTGTCGGGAACAGCTTCCTGCAGACGCCTGGCCCGATTCCGGTCCGGGTCCGGCAGGCGGATGCGAACTCGAACGCCGTCGATTTCACCGTGACCTCGACGGGCGCCACGTTGAGTTCACTATCGCCCTCGAGCGTGACCGCCGGTTCGCCGGACTTCGACCTGACGCTGACGGGCAGCGGGTTTGTGCAAGGGGCATCGGTGCTGTTCGGCTCGACGGTGCTGACGCCGGCGTCGCTCAGCGCCACGCAGATCGTGGTGCGGGTGACCACGAATCTTGTGACCGCGCCGGGGAGCATCCAGGTGCGCGTGCGGCAGAACAATGTGGACACCGCGCCGCTGAATCTGACGGTGACTTCGGCGCCTGTGCCGTCGATATCGGCCATCTCGCCGGCTAGCCGGGTGGCGGGTTCGGAGGGCTTCGATCTGACGATCTCGGGGGCCAACTTCCAGCAGGGCGCTACGGTGCTGTTCGGGCAGACGTCGTTGACGCCGCGTTCGGTGAGCGCGACGCAGATCGTCGTGGCGGTGGCCGCAAACCTGATTCAGTCGCCGGGGACGATTCCCGTCCGCGTGCGCCAGACGCAGGTGGATTCGAACACGGTGAACTTCACGGTGACCGCCGTGCCTGTGCCACGGATCATTTCGCTCTCGCCCGAGAGCAGGGAAGTGAATTCGGGCGGTTTCACGCTGACGATTACCGGCGAGAACTTCATCGCCGGCGCGGTGGTGCGTTTTGGCGGTGATGCGGTGCTGACGCCGTCGTCGTTGACCACGACGCAGATCGTGGCCAGCGTGGAGAACGGCATGATCCAGAACACGGGCGATTACTTTGTCACCGTGGTGCAGAACCAGCAGGAGTCGAACCCGGTCCGGTTCACGGTGACGCCGCGGCAGATCGCGATTCCGCCCATCAGCCTGAGCGGCGGCGGGACGACGATCGATCCCGGCACGTCGGGCAATCTGACGTTGAGTCTGCAGTCGCCCGCTCCCGTGCCCTTGAGTGGCACGGTGACACTGAGCTTCACCAACACCGCGACCGGCCTATCATCGAATTACCGTGACCCGGCGACACAGTTTGTTTCCGGGGGCGTCACGGCGAATTTCACGATACCGGCGGGCCAGACCACCGCGGTCCTTGCGAATAGTGGGGCGTTCAACGCGGGTACGGTCGCGGGGGCGATCACGTTTACGTTGACCTCACTCGAAAGCGCCGGCGTCAGCCTGTTGCCCGATCCGGCGCCGTCGTCCACGGCGATCATCGGGCGCATCGCGCCGGTGATCACTCCGAACTCGGTGCGGATCGTGAATTCCGGGACCGGTTTCAATGTCGAACTGCAGGGTTATTCGACGCCGCGCGACCTAGCTCAAGCGCGCTTCACGTTCACGGCTTCGCCGACGGCGCGCCTCGAAGGAGAGTCGGCATTCACGGTGGAAGTGAGCGGCAATGCCCATAGCTGGTTCATCCTCCCCGGCAGCGGCGCTCATGGCAGCCGGTTCCTAATGACCGTGCCGTTCACGGTGACAGGCGACGCGAACCTGATCCAGTCGGTTTCGGTGGCTCTGATCAACTCGGCCGGGACTTCGGCGGCGGTCAGCGGAGGGCGCTAGTCCCAGAGCATATTGAAAATAAAGGGCTGGAGCTTTGCCTCCGGCCCTTTTCGCCAACCTGGGCCCATCCGGTCTGTGCGAAAATTTTCCGGTCAGGGTAGAATAAATCGCATGGGCGCTGCATCCTGCGCCTGCTGGGTTTTCATCTAGTTAAGTGATCATGAAGAGCCGTTGGCTGCACTATCTGGCGGTCGCCGGCGCCGCGGCGGCATTTGCGGCTGTGGGCGCTGGCGCGGCACGCCCATGGGGCGTGGGCCTGGCGCTGGCGTTGCACGGGCTGTTCGCGGTGATGATGGTGCTGGTGGCGAGGACGTCGCGAGCGTGGGCCGGACCTGCGCAGCCTTTTGCCGATGGCGGCTGGCCTAGTCTGCGGATGATGGCGTGGGCCGCGCCTGTCTCGGTACTGCTGCAGATCGCCCTGGGGTCGGCGTACCGCAATGAGCTGATCGGGCTGATCCCGCACGTTTCCTGGGCTTTTCTGACTGCGATCCTCGCGCTGGTGCTGGCTCTATTTGTTCTCACTCAGGAAGCGCGCCATGAGCCGCTGCGCCGCTGGGCGATGGTGCTGCTGATCGCCACCGGAGCGCAGGTCCTGCTCGGTGTGCTGGCCTTTGTCGCGCGACTCATGCCGGAGGGGGCTGGCGCGCTTTCAGGCGCCATTCACGCCCATGTCGGCACCGGCACGCTGGTGCTGGGCGTCAGCGCGGCGATGAGCGCGTGGATTCTTCGCGACGCCGTACCCGCCTCCGCTAATTCACCCGTGGAAACGGGGCATCATACATGAACGACTACCTCGCGCTAACCAAGCCCCGCATCACCTGGCTGATCCTGATGAGCACGGCCATCGGCTATTACTTCGGCCATCAGGGGGCGCTCGACTGGGCGCTGCTGCTGCATTGCCTGATGGGTACCGGGCTGCTGGCCTCGGGCACGGCGACGTTGAATCAGTGGTATGAACGGGACGCCGACGCCCGGATGCACCGCACCGGTCAGCGGCCGATCCCCGCGGGCAGGGTGGCGCCGCTGAATGCCTTTCTGTTCGGTCTCGCGCTGATCGTGGCGGGGGCGGTGGAACTGGCGTTGGCGGTGAATGCGCTTTCCGCCTGGATTGGTTTTGCCACGGTGGCGAGCTACCTTTGCCTTTACACGCCGATGAAGCAGCGATCGTGGTGGTCCACCACGGTGGGGGCGTTTCCCGGCGCGATGCCGCCGCTGATCGGCTTCGCGGCCGCGCGCGGCGAACTCACCGCCGAGGCCTGGATTCTGTTCGCCATCATCTTCCTGTGGCAGTTTCCGCACTTCTATGCGATCGCCTGGATGTACCGCGACGACTATGCGCGCGCGGGCATCCGGATGCTGCCGGTGGTGGAGCCGGATGGGCGCTCGACGTCGCGCCAGATCATGGCATTCGCCCTGCTGCTCGTGCCGGTGAGCCTGCTGCCCGCGTTTTTCTCGATGACCAGCCACTGGTATCTGGCGCCGGCGCTCGTGCTGGGCGGGTTGTTTGTCCGCTCGGCCGCGCGCGTGGCCGCCGACCGTACGCTGCTGAACGCCCGCGGCGTGTTGCGGGCTTCCGTGATCTATCTGCCGCTGCTGTATCTCGCACTGGTGCTGGACAGCCGCTTCCTCGGGCTGTGATTCTCACGGTTAACAATCTGACGCACGCCTACGGGGACCGGCCCGTGCTGCGAGGCCTGTCGTTCGACGTGGAGCGCGGCGCGGCGTTCGGCATCCTCGGGCCGAATGGCTGCGGGAAGTCCACGCTGTTCCGCATCCTCGCCACGCTGCTGCCGCCGGACGCCGGCACGGCCGTGATCGATGGCGCGCCGCTGAGCGGACGCTCTTCCGCCGTGCGCCGCAAGCTTGGCGTGATCTTCCAATCCTCGACGCTGGATGGACGCCTGTCGGTGGAAGAGAACCTGATCGCCCACGGCCACCTCTATGGGTTATCCGGCGCGCCGCTGCGCGCACGCGTGGCCGCGCTGCTGGAGGACTTCGAACTTGCGGCCCGCCGCGCGGATCGCGTTTCCCTGTTGTCGGGAGGATTGCGGCGGCGCGTTGAGATCGCGCGCGCGCTGCTGCACGAACCGCCGGTCCTGCTGATGGATGAAGCCTCGTCAGGCCTCGATCCCGCGGCGCGCCGCGCGATGTGGGCGCAGCTTCACCGGTTGCGCGAAGAGAGGAATCTGACGATCCTGTTCACGACGCACCTGATGGACGAGGCCGAAAACGCGACGCGCCTGCTCTTGATGAGCGAGGGCCGCGCGCTGGCCGAGGACGCGCCGGCGGCGCTGAAGGCGCGCGTGGGCGGCGATGTGGTGGTCTTCGAGCCCGCCCCCGGGTTGAGCGCCGAAGATCTCGCGCAGACGCTGCGGGAGCGCTTCGCGCTGCAGGCATTCGCCCTCGACGGGGAAGCGCGCGTCGAGACCGCCAACGGCCACCGCTTTCTTGCCGAAGCGATGGAAGCGCTGCCGGGCCGCATCCACGCCGCCGCGCTGCACCGCCCCACGCTCGAGGATGTCTTCGTTCGCCTCGCCGGCCGTCCGCTGGAGGAGCAGATTCATGTTTAGGCTCTTCTTCCTCGCCACGGGCGCGGTCTGGCGGCGTGAAATCCTCCACTTCTGGCGCGAACGCTCGCGGGTAATCGGCTTCGTCGGTTCGCCGCTCATTTTCTGGCTGGTGATCGGGTCGGGTTTCGGCGACCTGGCGCGCTTTTTCTCCGGCGCGCTGCTGATGAGTGTGATGTTCACCGCCGTGTTCGCCACCATGTCTGTGATCGACGACCGCCGCGAGGGCTTCCTGCTGGCGATGCTCGCCTCGCCCGCGCCGCGCTGCGCCATTGTGATCGGCAAGGTGCTGGGCGGCGCGACGATGGCGGCGGTGCAGGGCCTGATGTTCCTGGTCTGCCTGCCGCTCACGGGCACGCCTATCGCCCTGTCGGCCCTGCCTGGCGCGGCCGGCGGGCTGGCGCTGACCGGGCTGGCCTTCACGTCCATGGGCTTCTGGCTGGCCTGGCGCAGCCGCACGCCGCAGGGCTTCCATGCGTTGATGAACATCGTGCTGATGCCGCTGTGGATGATCTCCGGCGCGCTGTTCACGCAGCAGACGGCGCATCCCTGGCTGAGTGGCCTGATGAACGCGAATCCGCTGCTGTACTTCCACGCGATTCTGCAACGGACGCTGCTGCCCGCTTCCACCGCGCCCGCGCCCGCGCTGGCGCCCAGCATCGCCATCACTTGCGCCGTGGGCCTGTTCTTTCTCACCGCCGCCATTTACGCCGTCGAACGCAGGCCTCAGGGGAACGCCGCATGAGATTCGTCTTGCTGGCCACTCTGGTCTTCGCCACGACCGGCTGCACGCTGCGGTCGAACCTGCCGATTCTGGGCACGGTACCCGATTTCGAGCTTACCTCCGAGACCGGCGAGACGTTTCATTCCTCCGAGCTTGCGGGCACGGTCTGGGTGGCCGATTTCTTTTTCACGACCTGTAATGGCCCGTGCCCGCGGATGAGCGTCCAGATGCGCGAGGTGCAGGAATCGACGCGCGATCTCGACGACGTGCGCCTGTTGAGTTTCACGATCGACCCCGCCACCGATACGCCCGAGGTGCTTGCCGCTTATGCCCGGCGCTACAAAGCCGACTCTCGCCGCTGGCATTTCCTGACCGGCGCGCCTGTGGAGTTGCGGCGGCTGAGTTCCGACACCTTTCATCTCGCCGAAGTGGGCGGGTCGCTGGAGCACTCCTCGCGCTTCGCCCTGGTGGACCGCAAGGGGCGCATCCGAGCCTACTACGACACGAGCCATACAAACGCCATCCCGGAGTTGATCGCCGACATCCTGAAACTGCGGAAAGAGGTGCTCTGATCGCATGGATTTCACGATTCTTCCCACGGTCAACGCGATTTTGAATTCGATCGCAGCGGCGCTGCTGGTGCGCGGCTGGGTGCTGATCCGGCGGCGCGATTTTGAAGCGCACAAGAAGACGATGCTGGCGGCGTTCGCCACTTCGACCCTGTTCCTGATCAGCTACCTGATCTACCACGCGCAGGTGGGCAGCGTGAAGTTCACGGGGACGGGGCCGGTTCGCGTGGTCTATTTTACAATTCTGATCTCGCACGTGATTCTGGCGGCGGCCATCACGCCGATGGCGCTGATCACTCTTTACCGCGCGTGGAAGAACCAGTTGGAGCGCCACCGCCGGCTGGCGAAAATCACTCTGCCGCTCTGGCTTTACGTCTCGGTGACGGGCGTGGTGGTGTACGGCATGCTGTACCATCTCTAATTTGGACACCCTTGATCTGCTTCTTGAAGTGCTGGCACCGCAACCAGGCGAACGGATTCTTGATGTAGGCTGCGGCATGGGCGGCTCCACTGCCCGGCTGGCCCGAGCCGGCGCGCGCGTGACGGGCATCGATGTGCTGCCCGCGTTGCTTGAACAGGCGCGGTTTGCCCATCCCGGCTGCGAGTTTGTCGAGGCCGATCTGCTTGACTACCGGCCGGCGGAGCCTTTCGACGCCGTGCTGGCCCATGCCACGCTGCACTGGGTTCATCCGCCGCGTGAAGCCGCGGAGCGGGTGTTCGACTGCCTGAAGCCCGGCGGGCGCTTCGCCGCTTCGCTGGGCGGCGCGGTGGAATCGGCCCGTGAACTGGAAGCCTATTTCCGGCCGGCGCCGGGCGAGTACACAAAGCTGCTGGGCCGGGTGGGCTTCGCGGAGGTCGAAGTCGAGCTTTTACGGCCGGAGGTGAATGGCGGAACCCTGATCGCCTCCGCAAGGAGGCCCCTGTAAAGCCATGTTTCCGAAGATCATTACCATCGGCGATTTCTACCTGCCCGCCTACGGCGTCTTCGTGGCGCTCGGATTTCTGACAGGCCTGTGGGTGGCTGGACGCCTGGCGCGCCGGCAGGGCCTGAACGCCGAAAAGGTCTCGGATCTGGCGATTTACTGCGCTTTGGCGGGTCTCGCAGGGGCGAAATTGCTGATGTTTGCCCTGAACGCGGACTATTATTGGCGGCATCCGGGCGCGCTGTTCTCGTTCGACACCTTGCTTTCGGCCGGGGTCTATCATGGCGGGTTTCTGGCGGCGCTGGCCTTTGCCTGGTTTTATGTGCGCCGCACGGGCCTGCCCTGGTTGAAGACGGCGGACACGCTCGCGCCGGCCGTGGCGCTTGGCCACGCCATTGGCCGCCTGGGGTGTTTCGCCGCCGGATGCTGCTGGGGCGCGGTTTGCCAGAGGCCCTGGGCGGTGACCTTTACCAGTCCGGATGCCCATCAACTCACGGGTGTTCCGCTGAATGTTCCGCTGCATCCCACACAGCTCTATGAGGCCGGGCTGACCGCGCTGGTGGCGGTGGCTGTTCTGTATGCCATCGCCCGGCCCCATCCGCCGGGCCGGGTGCTGGGCCTCTATCTTGTCCTGTATTCGGCGGCACGGATTGTCGTGGAATTTTTCCGCGAACACGACCAGGCGCCTCCGATCGGGGGTCCGCTGACGTGGACGCAATGGATCGCGGCGGGACTCGGGGTGGCGGGAATCTGGCTTCTGGCGCGGGCTCGACGGCGCGGTGATGTGAGGCGAATTCCTTAGCTGTTTCAGGCATTTCACTTACTTGGCCCGATCCGGCCGTCCGCCGACAATCCCGTTAGCCATCTAAGGTTTAAGCCCAATCGCACTTTTACCCGGCCAACCCTACACTTTAGTTGTGAGAGGGTCCCTTGTGATGCCGCTTTCTGTATGTTCACCCCGCCGGGCGCGCCAGCGCGGTAACGCGATTCTCGAATCCGCGCTGATATTTCTGCCGCTGATGGCGATCTTCTGCGCGATTATCGATTTCAGCCTTGCGATCTTCGTCAAATCGACGCTGCAACATGCGGTGCGCGAGGGCGTGCGCTACGCTGTCACCTTCCAAACGCAGGAAGGCTTTTGCCACGACGATTCGATCAAGAACGTGGTGGTCCGGAACTCGATGGGTTTTCTGTCCAGCGAAGAGGCCCAGGAAAAGATCCACATCCGCTACTATTTGCCTGACACGCTGAGCCCCTCGGGCGAGAACAACCCCGGCAATATTATCGAGGTCTCGGTGGAGGATTTCACCTGGGGCTGGATTGCGCCCATCTGGCGCAGCAACACGCCGATGAGCATGCTGATCCGCTCGAGCGACCGGATGGAGGGCCTGCCCGGAGGCGTTTCGCCGCCCTGCCGGGCGGGAACGCCGGCATAGAGGATAAATGACATGGAATTAAGCACAAAGCGACAAATGGTGGCTGGGGGCCGCCGCCGCTGGAGCCGCGGCAACGCCATCCTGGAATTCGCGGTGGTGGCGCTGTTTATCATGCCGCTGTTGCTCGGCACCTTTACCCTCGGCATGAATCTGAACCAGAGCGTGCGCGTGACGCAAGTGGTGCGCGACGCGGGCCATATGTATGCCCGCTGGGTGGATTTCACGCTGCCGTCGAATCAGGATCTTCTCGTTCGTCTGGCGATCGGCCTGCGGATGACAAGAACCGGCGGCGATGGGGTGATTCTGCTTAGTAAAATTACCTATATCGACGACTACGACTGCACGGCGAGCGGCGTGCCGTTGGGCGAATGCACGAACCGGGGCACCTACGTGATCACCAACCGGGTGGTGGTGGGTAATCCTTCGCTTCGGGCCAGTGCGTTCGGGACGCCGAATTCGAACAGTCTCGATGAGCGTGGCAACGCCTACGACATTCACCGGGACGCTTCGCTCAGGGCGGACAACTTCGGCAGTCTGCTGACACTTTCCTCCGGCCAGTTCGCTTTTGTCGCCGAGGGGCATTTCAAGGGCGCGGGCATCAGCCTGACGTCACCGCAAGTGGGCAACGATGTGTATGCCCGGGCTATTTACTAGGGGGAAGGATTTCGGAGGACAAGTCATGCCGCACCAGAATTCGCGGAGGATTTTAAGCCGCAAGGAGCGGGGAATCGCCATCCTGATGACGGCGGTGTTGCTGTTCGCCTTGGTCCCGGTGGCGGGGCTGGCGATCGACGCAGTGGTGCTTTACGCTCTCAAGGCGAAGCTGGCCACGGCCGCCGACGCCGCGGCGATCGCGGCGGCGCGTTCTCTAAACGTCGGCATCACGCTGGCCGAGCAGGAAGAAGCTGCCCGGCAGCGGGCCATCGACTTCTTCCGGGCCAATTTTCCCAACAACGCCTGGAATACCAGGAATCATTCGGTGACCGCCGGCGTGGCGGAGACCGCCTTCCGGACGCGCACGGTCACCGTGAATGCGGCGGTGGACGCGCCGCAATACTTCATGCGCTGGCTGGGATTCAGCACGACGAGGATCGCCGCCATGGGCCGCGCCTCGCGCCGCGACGTGAATCTGATCATGGTGCTGGACCGCTCCGGCTCGATGGGCAGCGCCGGGACGTCCACTTCGCCTTGCGCGGTGATGAAGCAGGCTGCCGTCAACTTCACGAATATGTTCGCCGAAGGGCGCGACCGGCTGGGCTTTATCGCCTACGGCTCCGGCACCGTGGTGGGTTTCGCGCCGTCGATGAATTTTAAGAGCGGGGGCAGCGCCTCGATGACATCGCGGTTGACGTCGATGGCCTGCGCCGGCGGCACTTCGACGGCCATGGCACTCTGGGAGGGCTACCAGATGATTCAAGCCATCGACGAGCCTGGCGCGCTGAACCTCATTGTTCACTTCACCGACGGCTGGCCGAACGCGATCTCGGCCGATCTGCCGTATCGCAGGGTGACCGATTCGCGTTATGGCGGCGTGAGGCGAGACACCTCAACGACCCGCCACATCAACACACGCATGGACTTCACCCACAGCAGCACATCCACCACATACTCGATGCCGCCGAGCCCGTGCCGCGTTGGCAGCACAAGTTCACCCCCGTACCACTACTACAACATGCGGTGCGCCAACTCGACGTGCAGCAGCAAAACCGACTACAGCGGCCCGGGCTGGAACCCGAACTGGGATCCCGGCACCCGCAGAGGCGTCGTGACGCAGGCGGCCGGCGATACGGATACGCTCAACACAGGATCGACCGTCGGTCCCATCGAATTGACCTACTCCTCACTGAGCGATACGGCGAACAAAGTCATCGGCGGACTCGACGACTGCGCCGCGAATACAGTCGGCAACTGGGCCAGCATGCGGCGGGATGTGGCGTATCTGCCCGACCAGGACATCTACGGCAATTCCACCCGCGGGTATATGAACTTCACCGGTGTCATGTTATTCGGCTCTGGACACCCGCACGTAGGCCGCATCCGCGTGGATGTGCCTCGCTCCCTCACCCGGGCAGGGATGAACGCGACCGACAACGCGGCGCAGCGGATCCGCGACGACGTGACTCTGAGCCCTGTGATCTACGTGATCGGCCTTGGCGATGTGAACCACGAAGTGAACCGGCGCCAGTCGAACGATCCCACCAGCCCGATTTACGACCCGAACCGGCCGGATGGGCTGTACGTTTATGCGGAAACCACAACGCAACTCAACTCTGCGTTTGTCCGGGTGGCTTCGGAAATCCTTCGACTCGCCTACTGATGGGGCTACCGCAGGCGCACCGCGCGGCCGGTACGAATGGACTGCTTCGCCGCGTCGAGGATCTCCACTACCTCCGCGTTCAACTCCAGGGAGGTCAGCGGCGAGGCTTCCTGGCCCGTTTCGATCTGCTTGATCATGGCGGCGATTGGTTCCTCATGGCCCGCGGGCAGAGGATCGAGTTTCAGCAGTTCCGGTTCGCCCCGGCCCTTGCGGAACTCTACTTGGGCGCGCGTCATGTAGAGGCTGCCCTCGCGGCCAAACACTTCCAGATCCTGAAAGCCGCGCGGCAGGTCCCAACTGCCTTCCAGGATGGCCACGCCGCGCCGGTAATTTAGCATGATCACCGAATTGTCCTCGACCTTGGGGAATTCGTCCGGGCGCAGTTGGTTGGCGTGGGCGAAGACCGATTCCGGCCGTCCGAGATACCAAAGCGACCAGAGCGCGTTGTAGCATCCGAAATCCACCAGCGCTCCCGCGCCGTTCTTCACCGGGTCCGTCAGCCACTCGAAGAAGTACTTATTCAGGCCGGTGGGCCCGCCGGGTCCGCCGTGGCCTACGATGCCGCGCACGCGGAACACCTCGCCGAGCGCGCCGGATTCCGCCAGCCGCTTTGCCGCGTAATTTGAGGGCCACCAGGCCATCTGATAATTCGTAAGTATCTGGATGCTGTGCTTGCGGGCGAGGTTGCGAATGGCAAGCGAGTCCTTATAAGTTGAAGCCAGAGGCTTCTCGAACATGACGTGGATCTTGCGAGGCGCGCAGTACTCGGCGATCTCGAGGTGGCGGTTGTTTTCGACGAAGGCCCAGACGATCAGCGGCTTCTTTTCGTCCAGCATCTTGCGCCAGTCGGCGTGAATCAGGTCTTCGCTTACGCCGCGGCGTTTGGCTTCGGCGATCAGATCGGGAATTGTTTCGGCCACGCCCACCAGGCGGGCTGGTTTATTGGATGCCATCTTGCTCAGATGGCCCCAAACGTGGGAATGCACGAGACCGACCACCGCGATGGTCGGTTCGGCAGGGAAAACAGGTACGGCCGCAAGAGCTGCGAGCACAGGCAAGAGTGAAATGGGCTTCAAGGTTGTCACGAGCCTCTCCAGCATCAGCATACATCTCTGCCTAAGTTGCTGCATCGGATGTGCCGCCAGTGCATCAAAGGGAGAAGCCATGTAGGGCTTCCCTGTCCGGTCCAGGTGTGGTAGAGTCATACACCAAACCGTTGGAAGGGCTGAGATCCACAGTGGAGGCGAGCAATCATGCTTCGATCCGTTACTGGTATTGCCTTGATGAGCGTGGGAGCGGTCCTGCTCTGCGCGCCAGCGTCGGGCTGGAACGAATCTGAACTGGCCCGGCAGGTCCGCGGCCTTGAGATGAACGGCGATGTGAGGGGCGCGCGGCAGATGCTGCAGCGGGCCTTGCGATCGAACCCGCGGGATGCGGCGACGCTTGCTCTCTGGGCGGCATTTCTCGATCAGCGCCGCGATCCTGGCGCGCGGGAAGCGTACGAGCAGTTCCTCGCGCTGCCTGCTCTGAACCCTGATCTGAGGCGCGACGCCGGCCGAAGGCTGGCTTTACTCGAACTCATCGCGGGCGACCGGCAGGCGGCCGAGAGGCGCCTGGCGAACCTTCCCTCGCCGCCCGTGCTGCCGTCCGCGTCAGAGGCGGGTTCCGGCCTGCCGATGAAGCCGATTTACATCCCCGGTCCGATGCGTGGATTTTCGCGAATGGCCGCCTTATCGCCGGACCTTCTGCCGAACGACGTAATGGGCGCGCTCACCCGGAACGTGGTGATGAATGGTTACCATGCCGTCGGCGGGTCAGAGTCGCTCGAGCAAACGGAGTACCTAAAGCTCGTCCTGCGATATCTCAGCCAGGCCCGTGAACTCGAGAAGTTCGCCGGGGAGTCGCGTCAGATCCATTTGCCGGAATGCGACTCGGCGCAAACCGGCGAACTGCTCAAGATTCTCGGGTTCCGCATGCGTGGCGGCTGCGGAGCTGACGTCGTGCTGGAAACCGTCAATGCCTCGCGCGCCTTTCTTTCGATGGACTCGGGTTTCCCGCTGGCGCAGCTTGAGGAAGCGTTGCGGACAAACCGGCCCTTCAGTCATGACTGGTCTCCGACGCAAATCCCTGTGCTCTACGGTCCCGAATACTGGCTCTCCGCGCGCGAGCGCTTCACGGGCGAGACGATCGACGCTTTCCTGGGCGACCCTTCGCTGTGCCGGCTATACCTCGGGCTCGTGAAACTGGACCCCGAGACCGCGGAGCAAGTTCGCCAGCACATGCCCGTGCAGCGCGTCCGCGCCTTCGCGCATGTCTTCGATTTCTTTGGCGGAATGTTCCAGCTACGCAACGGCAGGGTAGTCGCTCCCGGCGGAGAGCGCTCGGCCGCCGCCTGGGCGGACCTTGTCGGTTCCCATCCGAACGAAGGGGTGGTGTTTGTCGAAAAGCTCGTCACCAAGGACGACGGCTGGATGGCGTCCTACTTCGATGCCCTCTCGCGCATCAGCGGGCCTGCCGTGGACTACCTCACCGAGCCAAACCGGATGAAGAGGTTTTACACCGCCCTGCGTGGCCGTATCACATCGCCTGGCCCTGCCCGGCCGGTTTTCCGCGCCAACACCGACCTGATGCTGCTCACCACGCGCATCCACGTTTTGTCTGACGGGCGCCCGCACATCCCCGGCGGCATCGACGTTTGGAAGCAGCTCTTCATCAAGCATCCGCATGGGAAATATGACGGTAAGCTGACGAGGGCCGCGTCCGGATGGTCGCAGCCGGATGACGTCGTGGAGGCTTTGTTTGCGCTTTCGCGGAAGGCGGTCGAGAACGAGCCGCTGAAGATTTTTCTCACGCTCACCGACATTGACCGCCGCCGTGAGCGCCCTTTGGAATCCGCCACCGTTGACCGGCTGGCGCGGGAGTTCCGCGCCTATGGCGCTCAGTATTCGCTGTTTACCGAAGCTCCCTCGCTCAGCGACGCCACCATCCTTCAATTCATGGATGCGGCCTCGGCGGTTTCTTCGATCCGCAACAACGTCATGAAGGCCGACGCGGCGGGCACCATGCAGGCGCTGACGGGGTTGTGGCAGGTGTTTGTCCGCCAGGGACTGTTGCCGGCGGCGCAAGCCGATGCAGTGTTGGCTGGACTGGTGGAGCCCTTTACGACGCGCATCCGGAATGATCAGGATTTGTTCGACGCCGGCCGCGATGGCGTCTTCGCGCTGCTGAAAGCCACCGGCGCCCCAGCCGAAGTGAATCCTCATGACCGGATGATCGACTTGCTCGCCGGCGCGCCCGACGCGCGCGACGAGGAGTCCCTGGGCTTGCTTCGCACCCAAATGTTGCGTGTGTTCGAGGCCCAGCGGCTCGTCTCGCTGAAGGTGATCTTCGACCTTTCCGAACACCTTGAATCCCTGTCGCGCGGCGAAAAACTGAACACCGCCTTGCTGAACCGGCTGGCCTCGCGCGTCTCGGATCTGAACCTGCCGAAAGCGTCGTTGACCACAACCGAAAAGAACTCGTTCAGTTTTGGCTATTGGACAGAGCGCCATCTCGACGCCCAGCGCAAGCTCAACTTCCGCGCCGTGATCGACCGCGCCGGCGGGAACGCGGAGAAGCTTCGCGAGGCCCGCGGCCTGCTGGCGCCGTTGCTTCGCGACACCCTGGTGGGGCTGCTTTATATCCACTACGCTCCGCCAGGTGCGCAGATTCTCTACACGAATTCTCTCTTCGCTCGCAGCCACGATTTTATCGGCATTCAGGGGACGCAGCAGACCTGGAAGTCCACCGAAGTGCTCGGTACCGGCTGGCCGTCATCGGCAGGCGGGCGGCTGGTTGGCTCGCTCAGCACGCTGCCCTACGCGCTGGCTGAAGCCGAGCAGAATTTCCTGATTCCGAGCCGCGAACAGGCGCTGATTTGGGGCGATCTGGTCCCGCAGATGCTTGTGTCGGCTAAGCTTCCCCGCTGGTGGCGCGTGACCCCGGGCCAAACACACTGGGTAGGCCTGCACCTTCGCCTCGGCGAAGCCGCACTCGCTGAGGCGGCGCTCTCGCCGGCGATTCGGACCGATGTGCTGGGACTGCTCGACCGTTTCGCCCAACCTGCCCGCTGGAAGCGTGTTGCCGCGCACCTCGAACAGGCGCAGGTCGCGCAGGCGATCGAACAGGTGACGCCTTCTGAGTTTTATCACCTTGGCGCGCTCGTTATTGAAAAGCAGTTGGATGTGCCTGGAGGCCTGCATGCCAAGATTGCGGAGTTGGCCAACGCCGACCCGGAGCGCCACAACCACGCCGCCATTTCGGCGGCGTTTGGGACGCCCAAGCCGACGCTCGCCAACAGCCTTCGCCCACAACTGCTGAATTTGCGCACTTTTCCAACGCTTATGGGCTATTCTTCGCGGATCCTCGCGGAGACCTGGGAATCCAGCAACCTCTTCTATGCGGCCCTGAGCGACGAACTGGGCTACCGGCCATCGCAATTGAACCTGCTGATCCCGGAATGGACGCAGCGGACCGTGGAGCAGATTTTTGCCACTCACCTGGAAGACTGGCCGGCGTTGCTGCGTTCCATGCACGTGATCGCGGGCCAAATCCGGACCGAAACCCGTAAAAGTCAAGCTCTCGAAGAGCAGGCTTCCCTGGAATAGAACTGAGCGAAAGATCGTCAATTCAAGGATGGATGTCATGATTAGCCGCTACTCTCGCCGCCAATTGATTTACTCTGCCGCAGCCGCTGGCATGGCCCGGCTAGCAGCTCCCGTCTGGTCTCAGTCTCCCACCTTCACCGTCAAGGTGGATATGGTAGTGCTCTCTTTTACGGTGACAGACAACAAAGGCCGCTACATTAACGGCCTGAAACCATCTGATTTTCGCATTCTGGAAGATGGAATTCCACAGAAAGTGTCGACTTTCGCCGAAGGCAACCGCCCGCCGGTGCAAATCATGGAGGACGGCTCCGTGCGCCCGTTCCAGGCCAGCGAAACCGGCGACGAGACGCGCGGAGGCATCTCGACCGATGCCTTCGTGGGCACAAACGTCTTTGTGCTGTTCGACACCTCGAATTACATGTACCGCGGATTCGTTTACGCCTCGGACGCCATCGCTGATTTCGTGCGCGGCCTCGACCGCGCCGACTCCGTGGCGGTGTACACCTTCTCGCGCAACCTGAACCGGACGGCGAAGCTTTCGAGCGATCGCAACCAGGTGCTACAGGGCCTGCGCAATGCCGTCGCCGGCGATGAAGCCGCGCTGTACAACGCGCTTCTGCTCAGCCTGCGCGACGCCGCAAAGGTGCCTGGCCGCAAGGTAGTGATCGTCTTCTCGAACGGGCCGGACTCCGCTTCGATGGTGGCGCCCGACGATGTGCGCGCCGTTGCCGAGGACGAAGGCATTCCCATCTACGTGATCTCGACTTCGGACATGAACCGGGACCCCATCTCCACTGGTGTCTTCCGGCGACTGTCCTCGCGGACCGGCGGGAAGACCTTTTTCGCGAAGACCTGGCAGAAGCAGGTGGAGGCCTTCGAGGCCATTCGCGAGGATCTGGGCAACTCCTACACCGTGACCTACTATCCGCAGCCAAACCCGAACGAGGGCTTCCGCCGCATCACCGTCGAAGTGTTGACCGACGCCGCGCGCCGCTACCGGGTCTCGGCCCGCCCCGGTTACCGTCCGCGGACGACATAGGCGTCGGGCCGGCTATTACTGCAATTCCAGCCGCGCCACAGTCTCCACGTGGAAGGTCTGCGGGAACAGGTCCACCACGCTCATCGACTGCAGCGCGTAACCTGCTCCGGTCAGTGCACCCAGATCGCGCGCGAGCGTCGCCGGGTCACAGCTCACCAGCACCAGCTTGCGGGCTCCGAGTCGCGCGAGATGCTTTGTCAAGTTCTTGCCCAGCCCGCTGCGGGGCGGATCCGCGATCACCAGCGAAGGGGCAGCCTGAAGACCGCCGACGAACTGTTCCGCCTGCATGCGTTGCGCATCGACTTCAACACCGTGCTCCGCCGCGTTATATTGCAGATCGTGAACGGCCGAGGCGCTGCTTTCCACCGCCGTGACCTTCGCGAACCGCCGGGCCAAGGGCAAAGAGAACAGGCCCACGCCCGCATACAGATCCAGCGCAGTTTCGCCCGATAGATCTCCCAGCACCTCATTCACCAGCGCTTCGGCCAGGAAGCGGTTCACCTGGAAGAAGGAGTCGTGACTGACGCGGAAGCGGCCTTCACCCACCGGGTAATCGATGGCGCCCATCTCCGCTCCTGGAATCCGTTCGCCCAGCCAGTCGAAGAACCCGCGCGCCACGCGCCGGCCGCCTTCGGTTTCGAGCACGTTGACCATCGTCTCGCGGCCATTGGTGAAGAGCTCGATCTGCTCGACGAAACGCGGCCAGCGGCGGTCCTTGATCGACTTCTTCAAGACGGCGAGCGCCTCGTTGATCGCGGGCGCCGAGATGGGACACTCGTCCACGGGCACCAGATCGTGGGATCCGGCGGCCAGATACCCGATGCGCGCGCCGCGCAGATGGAACTGGCTGCGGTTGCGATAGTGCAGCGGTTCGCCGGTCACCAGTTTGATTTCCGCAGGCGGCTCCACCTTGCCCACGCGCCTCAGAACCTCCCGGACGATTTCCACCTTCTGTGCGCTCTGGAACTCGTAAGGCGCGTGCTGATAGTGGCAGCCGCCGCATTGTGTGAAATAGCGGCACGCCGGTTCCACGCGCTCTGGAGCCGTCTCCAGCCACTCCGCAGCCCGCGCTTCGATCATCGAGGTCTTCTCCCGCCCGATCACGAGCCGCACGCGCTCGCCTGGCAGCACGAACGGAACCAGCGCTACCCGGCCCTCGATCCGCCCCAGCCCCGAGCCGCCGTACACCCACTTCTCAATCTCCACCTCCGGCCCAGGCGCCTGTTTGTTGTCTGCTTTATCGATCACTTACGATGAAAGAGTCCTTTCTTCTCTACCGCATGAAACCACGAGTTCTTTCGGGAATCCAGCCTACTGGATCTCTGCACATAGGCAACTATCTCGGCGCCCTCAAAAACTGGGTCACACTGCAGGATACCTATGAGTGTATCTTCTGCATCGTGGATCTCCACGCGATCACGATCTTTCAGGACCCGGCCGAACTGCGCGGCAAGATCGAACAGACCGCTGGCCTGTTCCTCGCCGCGGGCATCGACCCCGCTAAGTCGGCCGTCGTCGTCCAATCCACCGTGAAGGGTCACGCCGAGCTGTCCTGGCTGTTGAACTGTGTCACACCAGTCGGCTGGCTGGAGCGCATGACGCAGTACAAAGACAAGTCTGCAAAACAGGAATCGGTCGGCGCCGGCCTGCTGAACTACCCGGTGTTGATGGCCGCCGACATTCTGCTCTACCAGGCGGCGATCGTCCCGGTGGGCGACGATCAGACGCAGCACCTGGAACTGACACGCGACATCGCCCAACGCTTCAACGCCCTCTATGGCGAGACCTTTGTGATGCCCGCCACCAGGCTGCCCGCCGTGGGCGCGCGCGTCATGGGCCTGGATGACCCTACGAAGAAGATGTCCAAATCGACGGAGGGTTCCGGCCACGCCATCAGCCTGCTCGATCCTCCGGCCGTGATCCGCAAGAAGATCATGCGCGCCACCACCGATTCAATGCCCGGCGTGGACTTCGAGAACATGGGTCCCGGCGTGGCGAACCTGCTGGCGATTCATCAGGCCTTCACCGGCTGGACCGATGATCAGGTGAAGGCGCATTTCGCGGGCATGCGTTACGGCGACCTGAAAAAAACCGTCGCCGAAGCCGTGGTTGCCGGACTTCAACCTATTCAGCAGCGCTACGAAGAGCTGATGGCCGAACCGGGATATCTGCGCGGCGTGCTGCGCGACAGCGCCGAACGCGCCTCCGCACTGGCCGAACAGACCGTGCATCTTGTGAAGGAGCGCATGGGCGTTTACGCCGGCTAGCGCACCCCATGGAGTCCACCGCGGTCAACTCGTGGAGCCTGGCGGCTTACGGCCGCCTGCTGCGCGACAACCGCGATTTCCGCCTGCTTTGGTGCGCGCAGATCGTCTCGGAAATCGGCGATTGGTTCTTCGCCATCGCGGTGTATTCGCTGCTGCTCGAGTACACGGGCCAGGCGAAGAGCGTCGGTATCGCCGTCCTGCTGCAACTGCTTCCCCAGGTCTTCATGGCCCCGTTCGCGGGCATCCTGAACGACCGCCTGAACCGGCGCTCGGTGATGATCTTCACCGACTTTGCCCGCTGCGGCATCATCCTGGCGATGCTTCTGGTGCGCGGGCCCGAACTCGTGTGGCTGGTGTACGTCCTGCTGTTTCTCGAAACCACGATGTGGGGCCTGTTCGAACCGGGGCGGCAGGCGATCATCCCGAAGCTCTGTGGGTCGCGCGACGAGGTGCTGGTGGCGAACGCGCTGTCGTCGATGACCTGGTCGTTCAATCTCGCTGTCGGCGCGTCCATTGGGGGCCTGGTGGCCTGGCAGTTTGGCCGCGATACCGTGTTCGTGATCGATGCCTGCACCTTCCTGCTTTCGGTCTGGTTCCTTCGCCGGATGACCGTGCGGGAAACCCACGCCGAGCATCTGCCGCCGCTGAAGGTGCGCGATCTGTTCGACTATACGCCCATGCTCGACGGGCTCAAGTACGTGACCCGCGACTCCCGCATGCTCGCCACGCTGCTCGTGAAGACCGGGATGGGCGTGCTAGGCGCGCACTGGGTCATCCTGCCCATGCTTGGCGAACGAGTGTTCGTCATCAAGGATTCGGGCGCGCTGTCGATGTCGCTGCTCATGGGCGCGCGAGGCGTCGGCGCCCTCATCGGTTCCTTGATGTCGGGCTATCTGGGCCGTAACGACCAGGGGCGGATGCGCTCCATCATCCTCTACGGCTTTTTGATCGTTTCTGTGTCTTACATGGGCCTGGGTGTTGCGCCAACTCTCGGGCTGGCCTGCCTGGCTGTGGTGGTGGGTCACGCCGGAACGTCGCTGAACTGGGTGTTCTCCACGACGATGCTACAGCAGATGACAGACGACCGTTATCGCGGCCGAGTTTTTTCCGCCGATTTCGCGGGCCTTTTCCTGACGATGGCAGCCGTCTCGTTCCTGGCGTCGAATCTGGTTGACTGGGGCGTGTCGATCCGCGCGGTGGCGGCCGGCACGGGCTTTCTTGGCATCTTCCCCGCCGTGCTGTGGGCTCTCGCCCGGCGCCGGCTCTGGTCCCGCTAGGCGGTTACCGGCTTTCCGCAGTTGGCACAGAAACGCTCTGTCCCATCCAAGCCTGAGCCGCACCCTGTGCAGAACCGCTGTGAAGGCGCCGCGGGTGGTGGGACAGGCGCAAGCGGCTCGGAACTGGCGGCAGTCTCGGGTATCCTGGCCGGCGGCACGGGCACGGGCACGGGCGCCCCTCCCGCCGGCGCGGTTCGGCGTGGCAATACGGGCCACTCCGAGAATGCCAGCCAATACAGCAGCACCAAGCCCGCCATCGGAATCAGGAATGCAAAGGCTAGCGGCGCGGGATGCCCGGTCTTGCCGATGATCTTCCAGTAACAGACAATCGGGATTACCAACCCGATCAGGCCCGCTAACATGACGAACAGAAGTCCGCCCCCCGCCAGCAACGCCGCCGCATCTTCGGGGTTCACCGGCCAAACCTCCTGTCAGGCTCCGCCGCGGGTGTTGCGCTCGCGGCGCGCAGGGCGGGCCACTCGGAGAAAGCGAACCACACCAGCACGATGAGATTCACCAGCGGAATGAACATCAGCAGCGACAGCGCGCCCGAGTAGCCCGCACGCTCGAATAGTTTCCAATGGGGCACGGCCACGATCACCGCGGCGACGATCATAAAAAACAGAATCCCCAGGATGATTCCACCAATCAATCCCGCGGCGGCTCCGGCAGCTTCGGGTACGATAAGGCGCCTCCTTGCGGCAAGTGGCCGTCGCCATGTTGTATCACAACCAGCACTCCACCTCAATCGGACTTCCGCGCCACCGCGATCAATGAAGTGGGCTTCCACGGCAGCCACCGGTCCATGCGGCGCCACAACCATACAAGGCGATCGAACACCCAAATCTGGAAACGCGAGAATGTCCGCCGCTTCAATATCCGTCCGTTGACATACCAGCCGGGCCGCGTCGGGCGATTAAAATGCAGGACCGTCTCTACCTCCAGGCGCGCCTCGGCAAGCTTCGCCCGCAGATCGCTCTCTTCATAACGGCGGCAGTGGCCCAGCGCTTCATCCAGCGTTCCATAAACGCTCATCCCCTCGGGTACCAGCACCACGGCTCGTCCGCCCGGAGCCAGCGCGCGGTAAATGTTGGAAAGCGCCAGGCGATCGTCCTCGACATGCTCCAGCACATTCAGACAAACCACCGCGTCTACACTGCCTTCAATCTCGTCGAAGTCCGCCGGGCGGGCTAGATCGCACCGCCGCACCTCCACCTGCGGCCGGTGCGAGAAGCGAGCGCGCAGCCGCGCCAGGTGCTCCTCATCGATGTCCGTGGCGAGATAGCGCTCACGCCGTGGCGCCAGATGCCTGGACAGGTTCCCTATGCCCGCGCCGATCTCCAGCACCCGCCGCCCCAGGAAGGGCCGCACCGTCTCCGCCATCCACACGTTGAAGCGGGGCGCGCGGGAGAGAATGTCCAAAATCTCCGGCCCCGCCTCGCGATAGATGTTTCTCGTCACCGCGCACCGGAGGATCGTGAACACCGCCCGGAATGCGTCGGCCTTCCCGATCTTCTTCCCCTCCTCGTACGTGCGCCCGTGGTAGCTGACCGGCGTCTCATACACCGGCACTTGTCGCTGCGCCAGTTTGATCGTGATCTCGGGTTCAAACCCAAACCGGTCGGAGACGATGGGAATGGATCGCAGCAGTTCCGTTCGCGCCGCCTTATAGCAGGTCCACACATCGGTCAGGTTCAGATCCGCCACCACGTTCACCATCGTCGTCAGCAGGTGGTTCGCGAACGAATGCCAGAAATAGAGCACTCGCCGTTCGCCGCCGACGGCGAAGCGGGTTCCATACACGGCCTCGGCGCGGCCCTCCATCAGCGGCCCCAGCAGCCGCATGTACTCGCGCGGATCGTACTCAAGATCGGCGTCCTGGATGATCGTGAACTCGCCGCGGGCTTCCTTCATCGCTGTTCGGATCGCCGCGCCCTTGCCGCGGTTCCCCCCATGGTGGAAGACTCGCGCCATCCCGGAATGGGCTGCTGCGAACGTCTCCGCGATCTCTCCGGAACCATCCGTCGATCCATCGTTTACGATCAGAATTTCACGCGGTCCCGGTAGCGGCGCTTCCACCACCCGCCGAAGCAATTCAGGCAGAAATTCTTCTTCATTCCATACCGGGATAATGATGCTCAGCAGAGGGCGTGTCATGGCTGATCTCACATTGTCACCGATTCCGGTCCGTCCGCGCCTGCCATCCCCTAGCGCCGCCCGCCGCCCGGGTGCATCCTAAAACTGATGCGTATTCTACTGTTCAGCGGGAAAGGCGGGGTCGGAAAAACCAGCCTCGCCGCAGCCACGGGTGTCCGCCTCGCTCAGCTTGGCTACAAAACTCTGGTCATGAGCGTTGATCCGGCCCATTCCCTTGCCGACTGCTTCGATCTCAAAAGCAGCCTGTTTGATGCCTCCACCGCCGATCCCCAGGAGATCGCGCCAAACCTCTCGATCCATGAGGTGAATATTCAGCAGGAAATCAAACGCCACTGGCGCGAGATCGCGGGCTACATCACCTCGATTTTGAAAACTTCCGGCCTCAATCACGTCGAGGCTGAGGAAATGGCTATATTCCCGGGGATGGAAGAGCTCAGCGCCATGATGTACGTCAATCAATGGCGCAAGGAGCAGCGCTTCGATGTCATCGTCCTCGATTGCGCCCCCACCGCCGAATCGCTCAGGTTCGTCTCCATGCCGACCACGCTCGACTGGTACATGAAACACATCTTCCCCATGCAGCGCGGCATCCTCAAAGCCGTCCGGCCTCTGGCCAATCGCATCTCACCCGTCGATTTACCCGCCGACAGCTACTTCGCCAACGTCAAGGACCTCTACAACAAAATTGAAGGTATTGACACTTTGATGGAGGACCCGCAAACCACCAGCGTCCGCCTTGTCACCAACCCCGAGAAGATGGTCGTTCGCGAAACCCAACGGGCCTTCGTCTATTTCTCGCTCCACGGCCTTACAGTCGACGGCATTATTGTGAACCGCGTGCTCCCGGACGAAGTGCGGGACGGATGGTTCGGCGAATGGCGTGAATCACAGCAGCACTTCCTCGGCGAGGTGGAGGCCTACTTCGCGCCCGTGCCCGTGTGCCGCGTACCCCTGCAACAGAGGGAAGTCGTCGGGCTGGAACGGATCACCGCGCTCGCCAATCTGCTCTATCAGGAAGGCGGCGATCCCGCTGCGGTCACCCGCACCGAACGCCCCTACACCTTCACGCGAACCGCGGACCACTGGGAGGTGCGCCTCAATGCGCCCTTCGCCGGCAAAGGCGAAATTGGCCTGTTTAAGAAGGGCGACGAACTCGTCGTCACTGTCGGTACCGTGCGCCGGCACATCGGGCTGCCCACCTCGATGGCCGGACTCTCGCCAGTCCGGGCGAGGCTCGATGGCGGTACCCTGGTAGTGGAGATGAAGGAAGCGGCATGAGCGAAGAGACCAAAACCAACCAAACCACCTGCGGCGATTGCCTGTGCCAGGGCGCCGGACCCGCTTTCACCGAATTCCTGCGCCGCCTTGGCCCTCCTCCCGAGGCCAAGCGCCATTTCGATACGGCTCGCGTGGAATTCCTCAAGGGTCTCCGCAGCCTGATTGACCAGCGCATCAGCGACATCAACCGTACCGAGTCCAAAGGCGCTTCGATCACGGTAGAATAAGCGGTGCTTTGAGCGTACAACCCCCTCTTACCCTGCTCGCCATCGCGAGCTATGAAAAAGGCCACGCCTTCCTCCGCCAGGCGAAACAGGGCGGCGCCCGTGTCTTCCTGCTCACCTCGCTCAGTCTCAAGGACGCTGCGCAATGGCCCCGCGAATCGCTCGACGATATCTTCTACATGCCCGACCAGCAGAAGGTATGGAACTTGGATGACACGCTCAAGGCCGTAAGTTACCTCGCCCGCACGGAACCAATAAGCCGTATCGTCGCCCTCGACGACTTCGACCTCGAAATGGCCGCCTCGCTGCGCGAACACTTGCGCCTGCCGGGCTTGGGCGAATCGGCCACCCGCTATTTCCGGGACAAGCTCGCCATGCGCATGGGTGCGGCGCGTGCGGGCATCGCCGTGCCCGATTTCATTCACGTCCTGCACCACGGCCGGCTCGCGGAATTCATCGCGCGCGTCCCCGCCCCCTGGGTGCTGAAGCCGCGCAGCTCCGCCGGCGCCATGGGCATCAAAAAGGTCCACAGCGCGGAAGAGCTATGGGCGATTCTCGAACAACTCGGCGACGAACAATCGCATTACCTGCTCGAGCGCTACGTGCCCGGCGATATCTTTCACGTAGACACGATCGTCTACAACGGCGAGATCCGCTTTGCCGTAGCCAGTGGCTACGGACGCCCGCCGATGGATGTCGCCCACAGTGGCGGTGTCTTCACCACTCGGCTGGTCGAGCGCGGCTCACCGAAAGAGCAGGCGCTGCTCGCGCTGAATCGTGAAGTGATGTCCGCCCTCGGCCTCACCCTCGGCGTCTCGCACACGGAATTCATCGCCGGCCACGACGGCCGCCTCTATTTCCTGGAAACCTCCGCCCGCGTCGGCGGCGCGCATATCGCCGACCTCGTCGAAGCGGCCACCGGCTTGAACCTGTGGGCCGAATGGGCGCGCGTCGAGTTTGCCGGCGGCGACGCTCCCTACGAACTCCCGCCTCTCCGCCACGACTACGCCGGCCTGATCGTCTCCCTCGCACGCCAGGAGCACCCGGACACATCGGCCTACACCGACCCTGAAATCGTCTGGCGTCTCAACAAGAAAAACCATGTCGGATTCATCGTCCGCTCGGATTCCCACTCGCGCGTCAGTGAACTGCTCAACGCGCTCACCACGCGCGTCCAACAGGACTTCCAGGCCTACGCCCCGCCGCGCGACCGCCCAACGGAGTAGCCGGCCGGCACACGCCGGTTGCTGTCAAGCCGGCGTCCGAACGGCGCCTCTTGGTCTGGACGAATTCGAGAACGAGACCCGATTCCGAGGACCGTCCCTTCCGTTGGTGAAACCATTCGGAGAGCACCAAAAACAACTATCTTTTTTTCTTGACACTTTGATAGGTTCAGGCGTAATATTTTTTCACTAGTCCGCAAGGTAAGCACCTCAGAACAGTCCACGGCTCTGGGTTGGCCCGCCGCCCGTCAGTGTGGATTGTGTTCGAAAGGAGTCTCTCATGCCTGTTCGGCTCTTGATCGCGGCAACCGCTGCGCTTTTCTCCATGGCCCTGAGTCCAACCGTCCTGAACGCGCAAATTCTGTACGGTTCCATTGTCGGCGCCGTTCGCGACGCCTCCGGGGCCGCCGTGCCACGAGTCGGGGTGACGCTCCTCAATCTCCAGACGGGGCAGAGCCGCACCACTGAAACGAACGATACGGGCGGTTACTCTTTCAATACGCTCCAGCCCGGCTCCTACGAAATCACCTTTACGAAGGACGGCTTCCGGGCGCAGCGCGAGTCGGGCGTGAGCGTCACGATTAACTCGGTGACGCGCGTAGATGTCGCCCTTCAGATTGGCGCCGTGAGCGAGTCGGTGACCGTGGAGGCCTCGGCGGCCACATTGCAGACCGACCGGGCGGAAGTGCGGGCCGAAGTCACCAGCAGGGAGCTTCTCAACGTGCCCGTGCCCGCGGGCCGCAACTATCAGAATCTGTTCGTCACCATTCCCGGCTTTTCGCCGCCGCGCAACGCGCATTCGGTGCCCGCGAATCCGAGCCGCGCGCTGCAGTTCAATGTGAACGGGACCAGTTCTTCTTCCAACAACACCCGCATCGACGGCGCGTCGTCCACCAACATCTGGCTGCCGCACATGGTGGCGTATGTGCCCGCGCTGGAGTCGATCGAAACGGTGAACGTGGTGACGAACTCCTTCGATGCCGAACAGGGCCTGGCGGGCGGCGCCGCGATCAACGTGCAGATCAAGAGCGGCACGAACGAGATCCACGGCTCGGCGTTCGAGTACTACAACGGCAACGCAACGAAGGCGAAACCGTTCTTCCTGCCGCAGGGTCAGCGGAATCCGAAGCTTGTCTTCAACCAGTTCGGGGGCACGATCGGAGGTCCGATCAAAAAGGACAAGCTCTTTTACTTCGCCAGTTGGGATGCGACGCGGGACCGGCGGTTCGCTTCCTCGCTGGCGAACATTCCCACGCCGGCGATGCGCGGCGGCGATCTGAGCGCGGCGCCGGCGGCCCGGCCAGTGTTCGATCCGGCCAGCGGCGACGCGAACGGCTTTGGGCGGCAGCCCTTCCCCGGGATGCGGATTCCGGCGGCCCGCTTCAGTCCGGCTGCGGCCAAACTGGCGGCGCTGTGGCCGAATCCGATCGCGGAGGGCACCGTAAACAACTTTTTCGCGGCGGATAACTTTGCTTTCGACCGGGACACAGTCGACACGAAAGTCAACTGGAACGCGAATGAGAAGTTCACGATGTACGGGCGGCTGTCGTGGTTGGATTACCGGGTGACCAATCCGGGCTTCTTCGGCGACTCGCTGGGCGGACCGCCGATCGCGGGCGGCCAGGTGGGCCAGGCAGACGGGAACTCGTATTCAACCACTATCGCGGCGACCTACGTAGCGACGCCGAGCCTGATCATTGACGCCTACTTCGGCTGGACTCAGATGCAGGGGGATTCGCGGCAGCCGCGTCTGGAAGAGCGGGTAGGATCGGAGGTTTTGGGTCTGCCGGGCACGAACGGTCCGCGCTTTTTCGAAGGGGGCTTCCCGCAATTTCAGGTCAGCGGATTCACTAACTTCGGGCATCCCAACAACTTCATGCCCTTCATCAACCGCGACCCGCAATTCCAATACGTCGCCAACGCGAACTATAACAAGGGGCGCCACCAGATCCGCTTCGGCACCGATATCTACTCGCAGCAGCTGAATCAGACGCAGCCCGAGTTTGTCGGCGCACCATGGGGCGCGGCGGGCGGCTTTAACTTCGGCCCGGGCCAGACATCGTTCCGGGCCAGTCCCGGCGGACCCGGCGCGCCGAACACAAGCGAGTTCAATTCGTTCGCCTCGTTCCTGCTCGGCGCGGTGAATACCCGCGGCCGGTTGCTGATGGTGCCCGACGAATTTACCACGCGGACGCAGTTGTACTCCGCTTTCTTCCGTGATCAATGGCAAGTGACGAACAAGTTCACGTTCACCTACGGCGTACGTTGGGAATACTTCCCCTTCCCCACCCGCGCCGACCGCGGCCTGGAACAATATGATTTCGGGCAAAACAAAATGCTCGTCTGCGGCGTGGGCATCGTTCCCAAGAACTGCGGCGTGAACGAGTCGAAGCGGCGCTTCGCGCCGCGTGTGGGCCTGGCTTACCGGCTGGCCGACGATTTCGTGCTCCGCGCCGGCTACGGCATTACGAACGATCCGTTCAATTTGGGGCGACCGTTCCGGACCAACCACCCGCTGCTGATTCCGTTTAACGAAACACCGCGGGATTCCTTCACCCCCGTAGGGCGCTTCGACGACGGCATCCCCACCATCGTGGCCCCGGATCTGGGCAACGGCGTGATTGACATCGGTCCATTCATTCAGGCGAATACGGTCATCGCGGATCAGTGGACGCGCGGTTATATCCAGAGCTGGAACGTGTCGCTGCAAAAGCGCCTCCGCGGCGGCTGGGTGGCCGAGGCGGGCTATGTGGCCACGCGGGCCGTGAATCAGTTGGGCAACTTGAACCGGAACGCCGGCGTCATCGGCGGCGGCAATCCGGACCGCCCTCTGGCGCAGCGCTTCGGCCGTTTCGCAAACACGATTCAGGTGACCGGCCTGGGCACCTACAAGTACGACTCGCTGCAGACCCGGCTCGAACGCCGTTTCGCGGGCGGGTATCAACTCAACTTCGCCTACACTTTCTCGAAGAACCTCGGCATCGCCGGCAACATCAACTCCGATGGCAGCCCGCGCATCCACCTGCCGGAGTTCTTCCGGTTGAACTACGGCGTGACCGATCTGCACATCCCCCACAATTTTCAGTTCACCGGCATCTATGAGCTGCCCTTCGGCAAAGACAAGCGCTGGGCTCGCGACGGTTTCGCGAACTGGCTCTTCGGCGGCTGGCAGTTCAATGGCTTGTTGAGCGCGATGAGCGGTCAGCCCTTCAACATCACCGCTCCGGGAACCGACCTGAACTCTCCCGGCAACGCGCAGCGCGCCGACCTGCTGAAGCCGAATGTCGAGAAGATCGCCGGCGTCGGGCCCGGCCAGAAGTGGTTCGACCCTTCGGCCTTCGGCCAGGTGCGCGAAGCGCGGTTCGGAACAGCCCCCTGGAACGTATTGCCCAGCCCCGGAATTATCAACCTGGACATGGGCATCTTCCGCCGGTTCAATATGGGCGAACGCTTCAGCTTGCAGTTCCGGGGCGAAGCGTTTAACGTCACCAATACGCCGCATTTCAACGCGCCCATCGGCGATGTGGCCAACAGCCGCTTCATGGAGATCACCAGCGTGCGCGGCATCGGCCGGGAAGGGATCGATGAACGCATGTTCCGTTTCGGCCTGCGCCTGGGCTGGTAGAACCCCAGGGGCAGCAGTCGTACACAAAAGGCTCGCCGTGTTGCGTGGCGGGCCTTTTGTGTACCTATAAGGCGGTTTTTCTACTTCTTCAGTACGAACCGCCCGTCGGCTAGCAGACGGTAGCGCCGACCGCGCCACTCGATGGTGTTTCCGAAAAAGCCTGCTACCCAGAAGGCGAAACTCAACAGATCCTGCAGCGGGATCAGCCACCAGCGGCGGCGGCACAACGGGTCGCGTAGCGTGCGCCAGCTTACTTCGTGCGCCGCCCACGCGCGCAGTAGCGCCGTGGGAATCACAACCCACCACAGCGCGGGCGCGGCAATCGCCAGGGCCAGCGCCAGCGGCAGCGGATTGGTGAAAACCTGCCCGGCATAGCCCGCCGGCCGCGAGCGCCGCGTCGAACGGTTCCAGCGCAGACGGTGTGCGAAATTGGGCCGTAACCGTTGGGCGCCGATGCGGTGCTCGATCACGTACGACGAAAGAATCACTCCGAAGCCGGCTTGGGCCGCGGATTGCCCCAGCACGAAATCCTCCGCCAAGTACTGAGCGAGCCGCGGCCAGCCTCCCGCCGCTTCAATCGCGCCGGGCCGCGCCGCGATCGTCGGTCCGATGGCAAAGTGCACACCGCCCTCCACCAGTCGCGCCGTCAGAACCCCGCCCCAGAACTCCGTGTTCATCCCGATCGCTTCCAGCGTGGACCAGAAGCTCGCGCCCGGGACGGCGCGGTACGGGCAGGTGGCCACACCCAACCCCGGATCGGCGAATTCAGCCGCAACCGCGCGAAGCATCTCAGGCGTAACCCGGATGTCGGAATCGCTCATCACCAGAAGGCTGTGACGCGCTTCACGCATCATCAGTTCGAGACTCCACACCTTCGCGTTCGCGTAAGGGGGCTCGCCGGTGACGAAGAAGCGCGCGGGAACGTGCGGGTGCTCAAGCGCCAGCCGGCGAGCGAGGGTCAGTCCCTCGTCGCTCTCCTCGCGCGCGGCGAACAGCAGTTCAAACGACGGATAATCCTGCTCGAAGAAGGAGCGAAGATTCGTCTCCAGTCCGTCGTCCAAACCATGCAGCGGCTTCAGAATCGAAATGGGTTCGAACGCAAGCAGAGGTGCGGACCGCTCCGCCCGGTACCGCCGCGCGGCGATCACCACCAGAACGCAGAAGACCCACGAACCCGCCACCAGCGCGCCCAAAAGGATGGCGGCAACCAGGGCCATGACCGTTTCCCAAGCCCTACTCGCTCACCGCCTTCGAGGCGATCAGCGCCGAAGCTTCAACCACGAACTCATCGAGCGGTTTCGCGCCCAGGTCGCCGTGTTTGCGGTTGCGCACCGCCACCGTGCCGTTCTCCGCTTCACGGTCGCCCATCACCAGCATGAACGGGATCTTCGCAAGCTGCGCCTCGCGGATCTTGTAGTTCACCTTTTCCGAGCGGTCATCCAACTCGGCCCGGATGCCCGCCTCGATCAGGCATTGATGCACCTTACGGGCGTAGTCCAGGTGCCGGTCCGAAATCGGCAGCAAGACTGCTTGCACGGGCGAGAGCCACAGCGGGAAAGCTCCCGCGAAGTGCTCGATCAGCACACCCACGAATCGCTCCATCGAGCCGAACGGCGCGCGGTGGATCATCACCGGCCGGTGCGGCTTGTTGTCCGGACCGGCGTAGGTCAACTCGAACCGCTGCGGCAGTTGATAATCCACCTGCACGGTTCCCAACTGCCACTCGCGCCCGATCACATCCTGCACCACGAAATCGATCTTCGGTCCGTAGAACGCGGCTTCTCCAGGTTCCAGGCTGAACGGCACGCCCAGCGATTCCGCCGCCGCTTTGCAGGCCGCCTCGGCGCGGTCCCAGTGTCCGGGATCGCCCACATACTTGGCGCTGTCCGCATCGCGCAGACCTACGCGCACCCGGTAGTCCTTCATGCCCAGGGTCGAGAAGATGATTTTGACCAGTTCCAGGCAGCCGGCCAATTCCTGCGGCACTTGCTCTTCGGTACAGAAGATGTGCGCGTCGTCCTGCGTGAAGCCGCGGACGCGCGTCAACCCGCCCAGTTCGCCGCTCTGCTCGAAACGATAGACCGTTCCGAACTCCGACAGGCGCACGGGCAGGTCGCGATAGCTGTGCGGATCGCTGTCGAAGATCCGGATGTGGTGCGGGCAGTTCATCGGCTTCAACAGGAAGCCTTCCACCTGGCCCTGGTCGAGCAGATTCGACAACTGCGCGCACGAACAGCCCTCGCTTGAAAGCTGCGCGATCTGCTCGCGGTCCACCAGCGGCGGAAACTGGCTGTCCGCATAATAGGGAAAATGTCCCGACGTTTTGTACAAATCGAGTTTTCCGATATGCGGAGTGAAGACCTGTGAATAGCCCTGGCGGCGCAGGTGCTCGCTAATAAAAGTCTGCAATTCCTGCCGGATAATCGCGCCTTTGGGCTTCCAGAGAATCAGCCCCTGGCCCACTTTGTCGTCCACCGTGAACAAGCCGAGCTGTTTGCCCAGCACGCGGTGATCCCTCTTCTTGGCCTCTTCGAGCCGGTTGAGATGCTCCTCCAGCTCTTTGGCCGAATACCAGGCCGTGCCGTAAATTCGCTGTAATTGGTGACGGTTTTCATCACCTTTCCAATACGCTCCGGCAATCGAAAGCAGCTTGAACGCTTTGATCTTTTTCGTGGTCGGGATATGTGGGCCACGGCAGAAGTCGATAAAATTCGGCCCCAGCGTGTATTCGCTGAACACCTCGCCCGCCCGCTCCTCGATCAGTTCGCACTTCATCGGCTCATCGAGCGCGGCGTACTTCTTCAGCCCTTCATCCTTGGGCACGAGCACCCGCCCGTACGGCAGGTCGCGGTCGCGAATCTCGGCCATTTTGGCCTCGATCGCGGCCAGATCCGCCGCCGTGAAGGGCGTTTCCCGCTGGAAGTCGTAGTAGAAGCCGTCTTTGATCGGCGGGCCGATGCCCAGTTTCGTTCCGGGGAACAGTTCCAGCACCGCCGCCGCCAGCAGGTGCGCCGTCGAATGGCGGTAAACCTCCAGAGCTTCCGGATCGCGCGCCGTCAGGATCTCCAGCGCGGCATCGGCCTCGAATGGACGAGTCAGATCCCACAAATCACCATTGACGCGCGCCACGATGGCGTCGTCGGCAAGGCGGCGGCCAATGCCGCGCGCAACATCGAGGGGAGCTGTCCCGGCAGGCACTGTCTGTTGGCTGCCGTCCGGCAGCGTGATCGAAAACGTCTCACTCATAAGGCAAAACCGCTGAATTTCTTAGGGTAACATGCACCACCCGCCCGTCCGGCCGCCGCGGCCCATGCTAGCCTTGAAGTTGGATGAACGTATGGCCGGCTCAAGCATAAAAGACGACGCCGATCCAGCCCCGGTGGAAGAATTCGTGCTGGTCGAACAGGCGCGTGGCGGAGATCTGGCTGCTTTTAGCGAGCTGGTCCGGCGCTATGAGCGGCGAGTCTATCGCACCGCACGGCATATCGTGCAGAACGATGAAGATGCGGAAGATGTGCTCCAGGAGGCGATGCTCAAAGCCTTCGAACACCTCGATTCCTTCCAGGGCCACTCCAAGTTTTACACCTGGCTCGTCCGGATCGCCGTGAACGAAAGCCTCATGAAGCTCAGAAAACGCAAATCCGACCGAAGCGTTTCGCTCGATGAAAGCATCGAAACGGATGAGGAGCCGATTGTGCGCGAGATTGCGGTCTGGGACGACAATCCCGAACAGCGCTACAGCCAGACGGAGCTGCGCGAGATCCTCGATAAGGCCATCGACAGCCTGAAACCGATCTTCCGCACCGTCTTCATCCTGCGCGACGTCGAGGAACTCTCCACCGAGGAGACTGCCGAGATCCTCGGCCTCTCCATCGCCGCGGTGAAGAGCCGGCTGCTGCGCGCGCGCCTGCAACTCCGGGAGCGGCTCACTCGAACCTTCAAGCGGAAAGGGGACCAGATCCTTGGTTACGTGTAAGGACTTTCTTCGCGAGTTGGGCGAATACCTCGACGAGACCACCGATCCAGCTACGCGTGCCGACCTGGAACGGCACATCACCGAATGCCCCAACTGCTGGGTGATTTTCGATACCTGCAAGAAGACCATTCAGGTCTACAAGGGAATGGACCCCCAGCCGCTGCCCGACCCCGTGCATAACCGCCTGATGCGCGCGCTGGAGCAAAAAGCCCAGCAGCGCGGAGTCAAAGCGGACTGTCCGGAAGCGCAAGCCTAGCCCGGCCCTCGCACCCCGCGCCTTCGTAGGGACACCATTCGCAACGATTGCCCGGACGAGCCGGCCATTCGTTTCTCGACTGCGCCTCCAGCCACCCGGCCAGCACGTCCCGGCACCTCGCCCTCGGATGCTCGTCCATCCCCACCTCCACCGCCCGGTCCTGGTGCAGTAGGAACAGGGCCACCCGCCGGGGCAGCCGCCCGGTAAGCGCTTCCAGCGCCAGGGCATAGAACCGGAGCTGATCCTTGTACGTTTCCATCGTTTCCGGCGGGATCGAGTGCCCTGTCTTGTAGTCCACCAGTGTCACACCGTCGCCATCCTCAATCCAGAGATCGATCACTCCACGCAGAAGTGTGCCATCCAGAGAGAACATAAAGTCAAATTCACGTTCAACATGCGCGGCATTCTTCATGCGTTGGCCGAGGTCGCTGCGGAGAAACCTCTCTCGCAGCTCCAGCGCCTCGCTCGAGGGTGTTTCCACAGGCAGGCCAGCCAGCAGGCGGTGAACCTCCTCGCCGAGTTCGCGTGCGCCCGTCGAGAGCTGGACGTCGCGGAACTGGGGCCAACCTGCGGCGTAAGTCAGGAAATGGCGCCTCGGACACTCGCTGAAATAGACCAGGGGCGTAACTCCGACCGCCGGCGCCGCTTCAACTCCGGGTTCCATCCGCTTGATCTCGACGAACTCATGCGTCCGCGGCGAGTCCGCGCCGCCGGACGCGGGCGCCGGCGGCGCGCCGCTCAACATCGACATACGCACGCCTTGATGGAGCCACGGCGTGCCCGCCGCGTCCGGCCACGCCATCCCCAGCGCTCTCTCCACGAGCCCCACCCAGCCGCTCGCGTTCCGTGTCCGCGTCCAGGAAATCACCAGGTGCTCTTCCGCCCGCGTCAGGCCCACATACAACACGCGGTGCGATTCCAGGTCCTCCCGCTCACGTTTACGCTGCCGGGCGGCATTCAGAATCGCGTCGGGAACGCCCTTCGCGGAGCCGTCCAGCCGCCACGCCACGCCCAGACCGGAAACCGGCGACCAGCCCAGCGGCTCCGACTCATTCATCGGCAAACGATGCAGAAACGCGATCACGACTACAGGAAACTCAAGACCTTTCGCCTTGTGAATGGTGGTCAATTCCACGGCGTCCTCATCCTCCAGGCTGGGTGCGTTCGGCTCCTGACCCGCTTCCCGCAGCACCGCCAGATCGTCGAGCCACCGCCGCCACTGCCCCGGGGCGCTTTCGTGCCAGCCGCGCAGCAAACGCACGAATTTGTCTGCATTTGCGCGAACGCCGGCCCGCTGATTGCACAGATACCCGCGTTCATCCAGAAATCGCGCGATCAAGCGGTCTGGCGGCATGTCTTCGCGGACGTTTAGCAACCCGGCGATAGCTCCGGCCGCCTCTGGCGGCGGGAACTCGCCCACCGCGTGAGCCTCATACAGCCGCTGATCGGCAATCCCGAAAAAAGGCGAACGCAGCAGCGCATACATCGCGATTTCATCGCCCGGATTGGCCAGAACTCGCAGGAGATTCGTGAGGTCGATCACCTCTGGCTCATCGAAGAAATTCCGCCCGCGCCGCACCGTGTACGGAATGCCGCGCCCGGCAAACGCATCCTCCAGCGTGTCGAAGGCGGTTGCGGTGCGCGCCAGTACGGCCATGTCCTTCCACCGCACCGGGCGCGGCGGGTCGCCCACCAGCAACTCACCCTTGAGTTGTTCGAGCCGCCAGGCGATCCACTGCGCTTCGCTGCCGGCGCCGTCGGCATCCGCGTCTTCACCAGGTTCATATCGTTGGATCTCGACGCAGGGCTGCGCTTTTGGCGGGAAAGGACTCTCGCGCGCTCGCAATGCGTGCGGCCGGATGCCCGCGCAGACGCCTGCAACCGCCGCGGCGAAGTCCAGAATTTCTGGACGGCTCCGGTAGTTCGTCTCCAGCCGGTCCACCGCCAGTCCCGCCGCCGTGAGTGACTCCTCGAAGTCCTGAAACAGGCTGGGGTCCGCGTGCCGGAATCCGTAGATCGACTGATTCAGGTCGCCCACGGCGAAGAAACGGCCCGGCCGCCGCAGGCGCTCCAGGATGCGCCATTGCAAAGGATTTGTGTCCTGCAATTCATCCATCAGCACCGCGTCGAAACGGGCGGAAATCTCCCGCTGCGCAAGGGTCCCATCGTTCAAAAGCGCCAGCGCGCGCTCCTCCAGATCGTGGAAATCCGCGCCCGCCTCCGCAGCCCTCCGCTTCCGGTATTCGCCGTCAAACTCGATGAGCAGATCGCGCAGCGTGTCACGCTGAGCTTCGTTAAGCGCCCCGGCGAGCACTGCGACCGCATGGTCGCGAGCCTCCCTCACCCGCTCCGCCTGCCGGCTGTCCTCAGGAGCCAGACCCTTGCGGTCAATGGCGAACGACTGCACCCACGAAAGCGCATCCATGCCCTCGCGGCGCGCGAGCCATTCCTCAACCGCCTCGATCTTCCTCCGGCGGTTTTCGGTGTTGCGCTGCGCCGCGCGCGTTAGCTCCAGAGCCTCGGCGGCAAGCCCGTCCAGCGCGCCACGCGCATCGAAGCGGACCATCTCTCGCAGCTGCTCGCGGATGCCGCCGCTCTTGCGCAAGGCTTCGTGCAAGCACCGCAGATGCGCGGCCGGCCGGTGACAGGCCCAGGCATCCACGAGCGCTCGAAACTCGAGCGTCCTGTCAATAGCCCAGTGGTCCAGCACTGCGTCCATGGCCTGCGCGCGGAGGGTTTCGGCCTCCAGTTCGTCCATCACCCGGAAACCCGGATCCAGACCGGCATCGAGCGCGTACTCGCGCAGAATCCGGGCGCAGAATCCATGCACCGTGGACACCGGCGCCCGCTCGATGCTCTCCCTTAAATCCGGCCTCACAGCGAAGCGCCGCGCCAGCCGCTGCTTGATCTCCGTCGCCGCTTTGTCGGTGAACGTGATTGCCAACACGCGCTCCGGCGGCGTCCCCTGCTCCACCAGCCACGCGAATCGCTCCACCAGCACGCGCGTCTTGCCCGACCCTGGCCCCGCCGCGCAGCACACGTCCTGTCCCGTGCGCTCCACCGCGGCCTGCTGTTGGGGTGATAGCGGCATTGCCTCCCATTCTCCACTATCCTTATCTGTGATTTAATGCGGCGGGAGGCCCTCATGAGACTCTTCGCGTTATCCCTGCTCGCCGCGGCGGTCTGTTCCGCTCAGTTCGCAGCCAATTTCGCTGACACGCCCGACCGCCCCTGGCCCGGCCCCGCCTACTGGTCCAACCCACTCCAGGACTGGCGCATCCAGAACGGCCGCCTCGAAAACCACGTCGCCGGGGGCGACCGCAACGTCGCGCTGCTCACCCATGAGCTCTCTTCCGCCGCCGCCCCCTTCTCCATGGAGGTGCGCATGGGCCAATTCGAATCCGACCACACACCGCTCAAAGAGGGCTTCGCCGGCTTCCGCTTCGGCATCCGCGGCGCCTTTAACGACTATCGCGACTCCGCCGTGCGCGGCGAGGGCGTCAACGCCGGCATCACCACGCAAGGACACCTCTTCATCGGCAAACTCGATCGCTCCTCCGTCTCCATCGGCCCCCTGCCGCGCGACCTCACCCTGCGTCTGGAAGCCTCGCCTGCTCCCAATGGCACTTACTCGGTGAAGCTGACCGCTCTGGAGGGCTCCCGGCCGGCCCTCGAACTCCGCCGCGAAAACCTCCCCGCCGATTGGTTCTCCGGCCTCGCCGCCCTCGTCGTCCACAACGGTGAAATCCCCGAAACACCAACTCCCCCTGAACTCCTCCCCGGCTTCGGCGAACGCCGGCACACCCAGCGCGGCGGCACGCTGCGCGTCTGGTTCCGCGACTGGAAAGTGGATGGGCCGAAGTTCACCCATCACCCCGAGCGCGCCTTCGGACCCATCCTGTTCGCCATGCATACCCTCTCGAACCGCGTCCTGAAATTGAACGCGCAACTCGCCCCCATCGCCGAATCCGAAGCGCAGGACGTTCACCTCGAGGCCCGAATCGGCAACCGCTGGCAACGGCTCGCCTCCACCACCATCGACCGCCTCGCCCGCACGGCCACTTTCCGCGTCCCCAACTGGAACGACACCCGCGACACGCCCTACCGGGTCGTCTATCAGTCCCATCAGTACGAGGGCACCATCCGCAAGGATCCCCGCTCGAAGCCCGCCATCACCGTCGCCGCCTTCACGGGCAATAACGACCTGGGCTTTCCCCACGCCGATGTTGTGCGCAACGTCTCTCATTTCAAGCCTGATTTACTCGCATTTACCGGAGATAATATCTACGAGCGCGTTGCCGATTACGGTATTGAACGCGAGCCAGTCAATGTTGCCACTCTTGATTATCTCCGCAAATGGTACTTGTTTGGATGGGAATACCGAGAGTTGATGAAAGATATTCCCGCGGTCGCCATTCCGGACGACCACGATGTCTATCAGGGCAACATCTGGGGCGCGGGCGGACGCGCCTCCAAACCCTATGGCAACGAAGGCCAGGATAAGGGCGGCTACATCATGCACCGTGATTGGGTGAACGTGGTGCACCGCACTCAGGTCTCCAATCTCCCGGACCCGGTGGACCCCGAACCCATCGAACAGGGCATCACCGTCTATCACACCGATCTCCGCTTGGGCGGCATTTCTTTTGCGATTCTCGCCGACCGCATGTGGAAATCTGCCCCGAAAATGCTTCTTCCGAAGGCGCAAATTCTCAATGGCTGGGCGCAAAATCCTGATTTTGATTCCTCAAAAGAGGGCGACGTCCCCGGCGCCGAATTGCTCGGTCCCCGTCAGGAAAAATTCCTCGCCAACTGGGCCAACGACTGGTCGGGCGGCGTCTGGATGAAGTCCGTCATCAGCCAGACCATCTTCGCCAACGTCGCCACCCTGCCCAAGGGCGCGGCTACGGACGCCATCACCCCCAAACTCGTCGTCCTGCCCGAAGGCGGCTACGCCCGGGGCGAAATCCCGGTCCAGGACCACGACTCAAACGGCTGGCCCCAGACGCCGCGCAACCGCGCCTTGCGCTCCATGCGGCAGGGCCTCGCCTTCCACATCGCCGGCGACCAGCATCTCGGCTCCACCATCCAGTACGGCATCGACGATTGGAACGATGGCTCCTGGGCCATCTGCGTCCCTTCGGTCGCCAACGTCTGGCCCCGCCGCTGGTTTCCGCCCGAACCCGGCAAGAACCAGAAGCGCGGCGCACCCAAATACGCCGGCGAGTTTCTCGATGGCTTCGGCAACAGGATCACCGTCCATGCCGTCTCCAACCCGCACGCGGTGAAGCATGAGCCTGCCGCCCTGATGCACCGCGCCCCTGGCTACGGCATCATTACGTTCGACCGGCGCTCCCGCAACCTCACCATGGCCAATTGGCCGCGCTGGGTGGACGCCACCCGCCCCGGCGCCGCCCCTTACAATGGCTGGCCCATCACCATCCACCAGTTGGACAACGGTTTCCCGAAAGCGGGACCAGCGCTCAAACCCGTTCCCCGCGCCGGCACTCTCATCCAGGTCGTCAACCGCGACACCGGCGAGACTGCCTACACCTACCGCACGGACAAGGCCAATTTCGTCCCGCGCGCCCCGGCCGCAGGGAACTGGGACGTCAAAGTGATTGACGCGAGGCGCTGAAAGTCACCTCCCGCGTGAGCCCCGGCAAATGAAGAATCAGCGATTCGTCATACCTGTCCGCCTGCGCGCAGCGCCGCCGCTCGGCCGAAAGCCCACGCCGCATAAAGACTTCGTTACGGCGCGATCGAAAGCCCAGTCCGCTGCTCCGCCAGCTGCCTGAGAGCGCGCCGGTATAAAGCCAGGCCCAGCAGAATCAACAGCGCGCCCGTGAACGCCATCGTGCGCCCGGCGGCGCTCCAACTCAATAGCCCACGCAGGGCGGCCTGGATATCGGTCGGAAACAGGCGCGGCGTGATCACCAGCATCAGCAGCAAAAAGAAAAACCCCAGCCGGTGCAACTGGCGCGCGGTGACCGCCGACATTGTAGTCAACCCCAGCAGCGCCCCCGCGGCGGCACTGGCCCACGCGCCGCCCGCGGCCAGCAACGCCGCCCCGATCAGCGTGATCACCGGTAGCGACTGGGGCCGCCCCGTGCCGCCCATTGCCGCCAGCGACGCGCCGTAGATCAATAGCCAGCACAGCCAGCCCCACGCCGCCGCCGCGAGCGTTTTCCCGAGCACCACGGGCGGCAGGGCGCCGGTCCAATTCATCAGAAACTGCCGTTCGCGCTCGCCGCCGAAGCCTTGTGCCGCGAACGTCCCGGCGAACAACACAGCCAGCGCGGTGTAAAGAGCGTGATAGACCGGGTCGAGAAACGCCGTGCCCAGCCGGCCCGGAATCAACGTGCCCAGCAACGCCAGCGCGGGCAGCAGAATCAGACCGCGAATGCCGCCCGCGCGCGGCAGCGCGCGGCGGATCTCGTCCAGAAACGCGGCTTGGATCGTCATGGCTGCCCCCATTGTATGCGGGGCGGAATGGCGTTCGCGAGATCCTAATCCATGGGCGGGCGGCGCTCGTGCCAGTCCGTCGCCAGTTGCCACGCCTGCGCGAGCGCCAGCACCTGATCCTCGCGGCCCGGCTTGCCTGTGATCTGCATCCCCAGCGGCAGCCCCCCGGAAGTGAAACCGCAAGTCACAGCGATGGTGGGCAGGCCGTACAGATTCCAGGGCGCCGAATTGCGGAGCCAGATCAGCGTGACGGGCTTGCCGAGAGGGAATGCGGGTCCGGGGGCGGCGGGGGTGATCAGCAGGTCGGCGGGACCGAAGGCGGCGGCGATGGTGGCGCGGGCCTCGGCGACGGCGCGGCGGGCGTGGATGTAGTCGGCGGTGGCAATACTTGCCCCGTTTTCAATACTTTGACGGATGCCTGGGCTGTACAGGCCGGGCGAATCGGCGAGCATTTGGCGGTGGAAGGCGTGGGCCTCGGCGGCGATCAGGATGCCGGTCAGGACGGGCATATTGGCGGCATCCGGGTTGACGGCGAATTCGGGAAGGCGGATGTCCTCGATGCCGGCGGTCAACTGGCCGAGTTGGCGGAGGGCGGCGTCCATGGCGGAGGTCATGACGGGTTCGAGATCGTCGTAAAAAACGCGTTTGGGAACACCCAAACGCAGCGTTTTGACCTTCGGGAACGCGGGAACGGGGCTTCCTGCGAGGACCGCGTGGACGAGGGCGGTGTCGGCGGCGGTGCGGCAGAGGGGGCCAACGTGGTCGCAGGACCAGGCGAGGGGGGCAACGCCCCCAGTGGGCACGACGCCGAAGGTGGGTTTGAGGCCGGAGATGCCGCAGAACGACGCAGGCAGGCGGATGGAACCGCCGGTGTCCGAACCCAGCGCCGCCGGGCACATGCCCGCCGCCACCGCGACGGCCGAACCGCCGGAACTGCCGCCGGGGGAGCGGGCGGGGTCGAACGGATTGCGAGCGGGGCCAAAATAGCTCGATTCGGCGGTGAAACTGTAGGCGAATTCGTCCATGTTGGTTTTGCCGGTCAGGATGGCGCCGGCGGTCTTGAGGCGTTTGACGACTTCAGCGTCTTCGGTAGGCACGCGGGATTGCCACTGGGCGCTGCCGGCGGTGGTCCGGACGCCGGCGGTGTCGTATAAATCCTTGAGGGCGATGGGGATACCGTGGAGGGGGCCTCGATAGCGGCCGCGGGCGATTTCGGCTTCGGCGGCGCGGGCGGCGGCGAGGGCGGATTCGGCGGTGATGGTGATAAAGGCGTTCAGGCGAGGCTGGAGGGCTTCGGTACGGGCGAGGCAGGCGCGAGTGAGTTCGACGGGCGAGAGTCGTTTGCGGCGAATCAGGGCGGCGGCTTCGGCGATGGTCATCCAGGCGGGATCGCTGGACTGCGCGGCGGCGGGGAGGGCGGCGGCGGTGGCCAGGGAGAGGAATTCACGGCGGCCCGGTCGATGCATCATTTTCTCCTGCGAGGGTATCAAAGTGGGGCTGGCCGGCGGGTCGAAATGATAGTGTGGATTCTGACATGGTCACCAGGCGAACCTTCCTTGCGGGCGCGCTCTCCGCCGTGCCCTTCCTGCGCGGCGCCGCCGCGGACGCGGTGGAGTTCTCGAACCTCTCCGATACCCACGTCATGCGCCTCGATGGCGTGGACCCGCGCTGGGTGGAACGCCGCAAGCAATACGAACACACGCGCGACACGTTGCCCGCCTTCTGGCGGCGCCTGCAGAAGACCCACAACCCCGCCTTCATCCTTCACACCGGCGACGCCATCGACGCCTATTCCTTCCTCGGCGCGCAGGGCGAGACAGTGTATGGGCAGATCGAGGCGTTTGCCGGACCCGCGCGGCAATGCCCCGTGCCCATGCATCTGGCGCTGGGCAACCACGACGTGCTCGATTACGGCGCGAAACTCGAAGGGGATCAGAGCGTGGTGGAGGCCGCGAAAGCGGCGTGGATCCAGGCCATGCCCTGCTTCCGAACCGGCACGTACTATCACTTCGCGCAGCAGGCGGGCGCGGTCCGGTGGCGCGTCGTGGTCTTGAACAACGGCTGTTTCGGGCTGTTCCCCGGGCGCGAGGCGGGCCCGCGCACAGGCGCTCTCGATGCGGCGCAGCTCGATTGGATCGCGCGCGAACTGCCTGCCTTCGCGGCGGAACCCATGGTGATCGGGGTCCACATCCCGCCGTCTGCAGACTCCTGGGCGCAGGCTGCGGCGGCGCTCGGGCCGCGCCGGCACCTGACCGCCGTCTTCACCGGACATCTGCACAACAACAACTTCATCCGCGAGCTGCCCGGCACGGGCGCGCCCGCCTTTCACATCGCCACGCCCGCCTATTGCGCGAGCCCGGAGAACTGGCGCCGGGTACGCATGGCCGGCGATGTGCTCGAGGTCTTCAAAGCGGGCGCGCCCGATGAGATCGAGCGCCGGCTGACGCGATGATCCTCCGGATCTTGCTGTGCATGGCTGCGCCCGCGCTGGCCCAGGTCCATATCGCCACGGATACCTACGAAGGCGCGGAGCACTTCGTGGTGCGAACCCCCGCCGCCACCTACTGGTATGACCGCGCGGGCGGCGGCTTCTCGCGTCTGATCGACCGCGACGGCCGCGACTGGATCGGCTTCCGGCGCGAACCCTGGAACGAGTTTCCCGCCTCCGCCGCTTCGTCCTACCGCGGCCTGCCCAACTTCGTGTTCGCCGCGCCCGAGGCTGGAGCCGGTCATCCCGGCTTCACACAGTGCACGAGCGACCGCGATGGCGATTCCATTGTCACGCAGAGCAAAAGCGGCGCATGGCGCTGGCGATGGACCTTCTTTGCCGATCATGCGCGGGTGACGATGGAGCGCGCCGGCCCGGACGCCTACTGGTTCCTCTACGAAGGAACGCCCGGAGGCGTCTACGAACCGGATGAATGGTACTGGGGCCACAACGGCGCGGAACCTATGCGAAAAATGCCCGATTTCGTGCGCGGGGAACGCGTTTTAGGCCACTTTGAGTGGGTTTTTTTAGGACATTCGCGCACCGCCCGCGTGCTGTTTCTGGCGCGCGGCGAACCGGACGAAAGCCTGGATTCCTTCGGCGTCATGGGCAACACCCGCGCCGGGCTCGCGTCCCCCGATGGAATGACCGTCTTCGGCTTCGGCCGCGCAAAGGAAGCGAAACCGATGCTGCGCGGCGCGCCGCGCACTTTTATCATCGGTTTCCATGAACAGGCGGTGCGGAATGACGCAAGCCGCCGCACGCTCGCTGAGCGAATCCGCACGCTGCTTTCGGGCACTCTGCGGGAAGGCGGGAACCGCGAACGGGCGGCTAAAGCAAAGTATCGTCAATAGCGGCGGCGAACGCGCCGTTTTGATCTTCCTGCGCGGCGGCGGGCCTGCCGTTCAGGTAGTCAATGAGATCGCCGGACGACCCGTCGAAGAGCGTGTCCAGCAACTCCTTGACGGCGAGCCGGCGCACTTGCTCGCGGCTGAGCAGCGGAGTGTAGAGGAAGGACCGGCCGGATTTCCGCCGCGTTACGGCCTGCTTGCGCGCCAGCCGGTCGAGCATGGTCATCACCGTGGTGTAGGCCAGCGGACGATGCGGCTCAAGTTGGCTGCGTACCGCCTGTACGTTTGCCTCCCCGAGAGTCCACAGCGCGCGCAGGCATTCCAGCTCGAGCGGCGGCGGAATATCCCGGGTGGCGCGCGGCTTCTTCACTACTTCGTGCCCTCCGGAAACAAGCTCATCAGCTTGTCGCCCATCATGGTCTTGGCCGCCGGCTTGGATGCCGCGGGCCTCGCGGGCGTGGGCGGCGGCTCCGGCGCTCCATTCAGGTAACGCTCTTTGTCGAGGACGTAGCGCTCGATGGCCGGCACGTAGCTGGTCCACTCGGAGCCCCCGGGCTGATTGCGTTCGATCGTGGAGCGCATTAATTCCATCTTTGAATCCATATTATCGAGATGGTGCAGCAACATGGCTTCGGGGAACAGCGGCAGCTTCGGCGAACCGAACTCGAGTTGGCCGTGGTGGCTGAGGATCAGGTGCTCGATCAGATTGCGGAGCTTCTCGGGGAAACCCGGCGGGTACTTATCGGCCAGCAGCCGCAGCGCAATCTGAATGTGACCAATGAGCGAACCTTCGGTGGTGTAGTTGAAGCTCCGGGCGAAGCTCAGTTCGCGGATCTTGCCGATGTCATGCAGCACGACTCCCGCCAGCAGCAGGTCCTGATCGATGAACGGGTAGTGGCGCCCCGCGTCGCGCGCCAGCGAGGCCAGCGAAAGCACATGCTCGATCAGCCCGCCGAGCCAGTTGTGGTGAATCGCCTTGGCCGCCGGGGCGCGCTTGAAGGCCTCGGCGACCTCCGCGTCTGCAAAGACGTTCTCGAGCAGCGCGCGCAGATGCGGATTGCCGTTCGAGGCAATCAGCGCCTGCAACTCGGTGAACATCTCCTCCGGATCGCGTTTGGACGCGGGCAGGAAGTCGGCCAGGTCCACTTCGCTTTCATCCACCCGCGCAATCCGGTGTACGGTGAGCTGCAGCTTGTTCTGATAAAGCTGCGTCTCACCCTTGACGCGGATAAAATCGTCCCGCTCGAACGTATCGAGAATGTCCGCCACGTTATCCCACATCTTGGCGTCGATGTCGCCGGTGCGGTCGATCAGGGTGAGCGCAAGGTACGGCTCGCCGGTCTTCTTCTGCCGGACATCCTTGGCCTGAACCAGGAACAGGCCGGTGACCTGCTGGCGCGGTTCCAGGTCGGCAACGCTGGGTGACTTCATGGATCTGGAGCCTTAGCGGCTGGTGCTCTTTCCGGAACTGGCGACGTTGGTCCCAGGCACGGGCATCATCCAGAGCAGGCGCCGCCGCCGGATCTGGCTCATCACCTCCTGCTTGGTGACGGTTTCGGGCCGCAGCATCGCGGGATCGGTCCAGGCGGTGTCCTTGCCGGGCGCGGCGCCCGTGTCCACCCAACCCTCGCGAATCTCAAGGAACGCGTCGCGGCGCAGTTCGGTCAGGTACTCGCGAATGCGCGGCCGGATACGCGGCTCGAATAACTTCTCGCGGACTTCGTTCTCCACTTCATCCAGCTCCGCGAGGCCCTCGCGATGCTGCATCTCCACGCGCAAAATCAGAAAACCATTGTCGCGCTTGATCAGATCGGTGATATGGTTGCGGGGCTTGTCCCACACCTGTTCGGCGATGGTGGCGTCGAGCGCGAAATCGCCCGTGCGCTCGAACGGCGGCATGGCGCCGCCTTCCGCCGCGCTGACGGAATCGGAGTTATCGCGCGCGAGCTCCGCGAAGCGCTCTCCACGCCGGGCGCGGGTCAGGAGTTCCGTAGCCTTTTTCTCGGCCTCTTCCAGCGTGCGGCCTTCATTGCTGACGAAGATTTCCCGCAGAAAAATACGTTCCTTGCGGTTGAATTCGTCCTTATGTTCTTCGTAATACTTCACGACATCCGCACGCGGTATGTTGATCTTGCTCGACACCTCCTGGCCGATCACGCGCTGGCTCAAAATCCCGTTGCGGGTCTCGGAGCGGAAGTCCTCGAAGCTCATGCCGGTCTGCTCGCGAATCCATGCCTGGAACTTGTCGGGGTCGGCGATCTTGTTCTGCGACTGGATCTGTCCCAGGTACTTCGACACGTCCTGATCGACGTTGATGTTGAGATCCCTGCCGCGCTGGATCAGCAGCAGCGAATCGATGCGGTCGCGCAGCAGATCGGGCTGGCGGGCCTCGACCTCCTTCTGGATCTGCTCCGGAGTCGCCCCGCGGGCGCGCAAGCCAGCCTCCACTTGCTGCAGTTCGCGATCGAGTTCCGTACGCGTGATGATGTCGCCGTTGACCTTGGCGATTATCTGTTCAACCAACACCGGGTCGGCGGCCGGCGCAACAGGCGCGGCAAACCAGGCCAGACACAATGCGAAGGCGCAAATCCTCATAAGTTTCATTATCACTCAGGCGGTCAGAGCGTTCAGCCGGGTCTCCACTTCCCGGATCAGCGCGTCCGCGTCCGTGGCGGCCAGCGGCAGGCGCAGTACGCCGGCGGGCGTGAATTGCGCGCCCGCGGTGTCGCGCACCAGGCGCATCAGCCGGTCCGGGTCGATCGGCGCGCCGGGATGGAATTTCAAACTGATACCGCCGCCGCGCCGGTCCACCGCTTCCACGCCCGTCCGCTGCGCCAGCGTCTTCAACCGCGAGAATGCGATCAACCGGCGCACACTCTCGGGCGGCGCGCCGTAGCGGTCGGTCAGCTCGCTCAGCAGTTGGCCCGCGCGCTCGGGCTCGCCGCAATCGGCGATCCGCTTGTAGGCGCGCAAGCGCTGCTGCTCGTCGGCGATGTATTCGTGCGGAATGCGAAACTCCAATCCCAGGTTCAGCGACGAATGGACCTCGGGACCGATGGTTTCCCCGCGCAGCTCGCGCGCGGTCTCGTCCAGCATGCGCAAGTAGGTCTCGTAGCCGACGCTCGCCAGGTGCCCGTGCTGTTCGCCCCCCAGCAGGTTGCCCGCGCCGCGCAACTCGAGATCGAGCGCGGCGATCTTGAAGCCCGCGCCGAGATCGGAAAATTCCTTCAACGCCGCCAGCCGCTTGCGCGCGATCTCGGTCAGCTCGCCATCCGGCGGCACCAGCAGGTAGGCATAGGCGCGTCGGTTCGACCGCCCCACGCGCCCGCGCAACTGATACAGCTCCGAGAGCCCGTAATTCTGGGCGTTTTCGATGATCATCGTGTTCGCGCGCGGAATGTCGAGGCCGTTCTCCACAATCGTCGTGCAGACGAAGACATCCGCCTCGTGGCGCATGAAATTGAGCAGCACCTTCTCGAGCGCATCTTCGCCCATCTGCCCGTGACCGACGGCCACCCGCGCGCCCGGCGCCAGCGCCTGGATCTCCGCGGCGCGCGTCCAGATGCTCTCCACGCGGTTGTGCACGAAATACACCTGCCCGTTGCGCGAAAGCTCTTGCTCGATGGCGGTGCGGATCAGGTCCGCATGGTAACGCGCCACAACGGTTTGCACGGCCAGCCGGTCCTTCGGCGGCGTTTCGATCACGCTCATGTCGCGCAAGCCGAGCAGCGACATGTGCAGGGTGCGCGGGATCGGCGTCGCGCTCATCGTCAGCACGTCGATGTTGCCGCGAAGCTGTTTCAGGCGCTCCTTGTGGCGGACTCCGAATCGCTGCTCCTCGTCGATCACCAGCAGGCCGAGATCTGGAAATTCCACGTCCTTCGAAAACATCCTGTGCGTGCCGATGACGATATCCACCTTGCCCGCGGCGAGATCGGCCAGCGTCGCCTTGATCTCTTTCGCGGTCCGGAACCGGCTCAACAGTTCCACCCGCACGGGGAAGGTCTGGAACCTCCTGCGAAACGTCTCGTAATGCTGGAAGGCGAGCACCGTCGTGGGCGCGAGCACTGCCACTTGTTTGCCGTCGCCCAGCGCCTTGAACGCGGCGCGCATCGCGACTTCGGTCTTCCCGAAGCCCACGTCGCCGCACAGCAGCCGGTCCATCGGGTGCGCGCTTTCCATGTCGCGCTTGATCTCAGTGGCCGCCTGCGTCTGATCGCGCGTGGGCGTGTACTCGAAGGAGTCCTCGAACTCGCTCTGCCAGTTCGAGTCGTTCGAAAAGGCGAAGCCCTCGACGGTCTTGCGTTGCGCGTAGAGCTTGAGCAGCTCGTCCGCCATGTCGCGCATTTTCGCCTTCACGCGCGACTTGGTCTTCTGCCAGGTCTGGCCGCCGAGCTTGTCGATGGCCGGCGGAGCCTCGCGCGCGCCGCGATACTTCTGGATCAGGTCCAGCCGCGTCAGAGGCACATACAAGCGCGACTCTCCCGCGTATTCCACCACCATGAACTCCTCGGTGGCGGTCTCCATCTTCACCTGCTTCAGCCCCGTGAAACGGCCGATGCCATGCTGGGCATGGACGACATAGTCGCCGGGCGTGAGATCGAGCGACTCGGGCGTGAAGGTGGCGATGTGCGAGCGGCGGCGCACCGGAGGCGCGGTCAGCTCGGCTGTGTCGAACAGATCCTCGAAGCCGATCAGCGCCAGCCGCGCCTCGGGCAGCACCGTGCCGCGCCGCAGGAAGCTCTGCTGGAGCCAGACGGACGCCGCGGGAAAACGCGGGCGATGCGGAAGCTCATATTCACCGAAGATGTCGCTCAAGCGGTCCACATCACCGGGCGTGGCCGCGAAGAACACCACCTGATACCCCTGTTCCGCAAACGTGCGCGCGTCGGCCACGGCGGCGGGCATCTGGTTGCGGAAAGGCACGGGCGGACGCGAGGCGATTTCAATGGGCGCCAACTCGGAATGAAGCTCCCCGGCCAGTGCGAGTTCACGCAGCTCGATCTCCTGCCGCTGCGGGTTGGCCGCGTGCAGTTCGCCCCAGCGGAAGAACAACTGCTCGGGCGGCAGCGGCGCTTCGGTGGTCGACGACAGCCGCTGCCAGAGCTTGTCCGCCGCCGGGGCCAGCGTTTCCGGTTCGTCCCAAACGACGATGGGATGGTCCAGAAGCGATTCGAGCGAATGGGGCCGCGGCCGGACTTTCGGCGCGTGAAACTCCCAGCCGGGGAAGGGAACCGCGTCCTCGGAAAGCCCGGCCAGCAGTTCCGGCAACCGCGGCGTTTCTTCGAGCGGAAGCAGAGTGCAGACTCCGATCGCGCCGGTCGAGCGCTGTGTGCCGGCGTCGAATTCACGCAGACTTTCCACTGAATCGCCAAAAAATTCAATACGAACCGGACGCTCGGCCTCCGCCGGGTACACGTCGAATATTCCGCCACGTATTGAAAATTCACCCTCCATTTCCACGGGTTCGCTGGGCGAATAACCGATGGATCGCAAGTGCGCGGCGAGGTCGTCCATGGAAATTTCGTCGCCTAAACGCAGGTGAATCGCCAGTTGCCGGTAGGCCCGGGAATTCTCCACGCGCATGAGAGCCGATGCCAAGGGCGCCACCGCGATCGAGCATTCCCCCGCCGCCATCCGGTAGAGCGCGATCGCACGCTGTTCCTTGATTTCGTTGTGCGGTGAAAGACCCTGGCCCGGCAGCACGTCCGGCGCCGGAATCAACAGCGGACGCGGGCGCTTGTCCTCGATCAGAAGATGGAAGGCGTCGAGCGATTCCAGCAGCGTTTCGGCCGAGCGCGGCGAACCGGTGATCACCAGCATCGGACGCCGGGTCTCGCGCGCCAGCAGCGTGAGGTAGAGCGCCTTGGCCGGACCATTCAGGCCGGCGAGCAGGGCGCGCGCCTCCTCGCGCGTCGTCAATCGCGCCAGCAACTCCCGGAAGGCCTCGCCTTCGGCCAGCGAGAGCAGCAGTTGCTGAAGACCCCGGGTACTCACGGCGAAGGCGCGCCGCGACGGCGGGCGACGATCTCTTCCACAGTGGCGGTGGTGGAGTAGCCCGCCTCCAGCGGCAGCAGGCGCACTTCGCCGCCCGCCGCCTCCACTTCCTCGCGCCCCGCCACGAAATGCGCCCAATCGGCGCCTTTCACCAGAATGTCGGGCAGCACCGCGGCGATCAGTTCGCGCGGCGTGTCCTCGTCGAACAGGACCACCGCATCCACCGCTTCAAGCTGAAGGGCCGCAGCCGCGCGTTGCCGTTCGTCCAGCAGCGGACGCAGCGGTCCCTTGATGCGCGCCACGCTCGCGTCGGAATTGAGCGCCAGCACCAGCACATCGCCCAGCGAGCGCGCCGCCTCCAGCAGGCGGATATGGCCGGGGTGCAGAATGTCGTAGCAGCCGTTGGTGAAGACCACCTTGCGGCCCTCGCGCCGCCATTGCGCGCGGACTTCGACGAGTTCGGAGCGGGTATAGAAACGGGACATGAGCAGGGCTGACAAACGCCAATCCTTCAGTGTACGCCGAACCCGGCTATTCCTCGTCCGCCGCCGCGAAGACCCCGTGCAACGTGCGGAGGTGGCGCCCGGTGGGATTCGGCGCGCCGCCGTAAACGAGACGCGAACCAAACAGGACGACGCCGCCGGCGGACGCGGTCAGCGTGGTTTCCTCCGGACACGCGGCCGAAGCATCATGCGCTCCGGCATCCTCCCGATGGGAGCCCGCCACGAAACGGATCGTCGTCGAAGGATCCAGCAGCCATACCGCGCAAAGGCCCTCGCCGGTTTCCGCGGACATCGTCCCCCCGACTGGCGCGAAAGGGCTGCGTGAACCCGCGCTCAAACGAACCAGCCGGCAGCCCGGCCCCAAAACGGACTCAGCGGCAGTCGTCACCGTGGGATGGCGCACCGCGGCGGACAACTCCTCGTCCCGAGGGTCCAAATCCGTGACCCGGCGCCCGTAGGGATCGCGCTGAAACTCATGCCCCGCGTTTTCGCCCGCCGCCTCGAACAGAGCCTCTACGCGCGCACGAACACGGCTCAGCACTGCCGCCTCCAGCACCCCCTCGATCACCACAAACCCCAGTTCCTGAAACCGCCGCCGCTGTTCGCCGTTCATGGCGGTATTTTACTCTGGGTGGGTGAGGATTCTGGTACGCGCCACGAACTGGGTGGGCGACGCGGTGATGAGCCTGCCCGCGCTGGCCGCCGTGCGCGCGCGCTTTCCCGAAGCCCACATAGCGGTGCTGGCGCGGCCCTGGGTGGCGGACCTTTACCGCCACGAGCCGTTCGCCTCCGGGATCATCCCGTATCAGCCCGGCGGCGGCTGGAACGGCTGGCGCGCCCGCCGCACCATGGCGAATAACTTGCGCGAGCGCAACTTCGATTGCGCGCTGTTGCTGCAGAACGCCTTCGACGCCGCGCTCATCGCCTGGCTCGCAAAGATCCCGCGCCGGATCGGCTACGCCCGCGACGGCCGCGGTCTCCTCTTGACCGATGCCATCGCGCGGCCCCGGCGTGGCGCCCTCCCGCCGCATGAGAGCTTCTACTACCTGGAATTGCTGCGCTCGGTTGGTTGGGTCGAAGCGGTCCCGGCCGAGGCTCTGATCCGTTTGGAAGGCCGGTTCCGCGCGCGCGAGGCGGGTGCGCGGCGGTGGGCCGAAGAGGGCTGGTCCGGACCGGTGATCGGCGTCAGCCCGGGCGCCGCGTACGGAAACGCCAAGCGCTGGCTCCCCGAGCGCTTCGCCGAAGCCGCGGCGCGCGTGGCCCGTGCCGCCGGCGCGCGCGTCGCCTTATTTGGCTCCGGGGCGGAGAAGGACGTGGCCGAGTCGATTCGCCTGGACCTGGAGAACCGGGGCGTGGAAGCGCGCAATTTCGCCGGGGCGACTTCTTTGGGCGAGTTCATCGAGCGCGCCGCGGCCTGCTCACTGGTGCTGACCAACGATTCGGGCGCCATGCATATTGCCTCCGCTCTGGAGGTGCCCACCGTCACGGTTTTCGGGGCCACCAATCACATCACCACCGGGCCGACGGGCCCCTGGGCGCGCATCGTCCGGCGAGACGTGGAATGCAGCCCATGCCTGCTGCGCGAATGTCCCATCGATCACCGCTGCATGAAGGCCGTCGAGGCCGGGGAAGTGGCTGATGTGGCGCTCGAACTGCTACAAAGGAAAGGCAATGGACACGCGTGAAAAGATTCTGACCGGCGCCGCAGCTGCCGGACGCATCGCGCAATGGCGCGCCTCCGGTGCGGACGTCCAAATCGCCGCCGGCTGGTTCGACCCGCTGCTGGCGGCCTCTGCCGAAGCGCTGGCCGCCTTCAAGCGGCCGGGCGCGCGGCTGGTGGTCGCGCTGGGCGAGCCGCCCGGAGCGATCCTGGGGCTCCAGGCTCGCGCCGAAATGGTGGCGGCTTTGCGCGTGGTGGATCTTGTCGTAACCGATGACAGTAGCGGCGTGCTCCCCGAGCCAGAGCGCCATTTCGACGATGATCACGCCGCCTTGCGCGCGCGATTCATGGCGCATGTCGTTGAACGGATGAGCTGAGCGGTTCCCGATGGCAGTTTCCAGGATTCTCGTGGTGCGGCTGGGCGCGATGGGCGACATTCTCCACGCCCTGCCGGCCGTTTCGGCATTGCGGTTGGGATTCCCCCAGGCGGAGATCTGCTGGGCCGCCGCGCCGCGCTGGCGCGATCTGCTGCATGGCAACCCGCTGGTGGACGAACTCATCGAGATCGACCGCCGCCGCGCGGGCGGCTGGCTCCGGGCGTGGCGCGCGTTGCGGCGCGAGCGCTTCGATGTGGCCGTGGATTTTCAGGGGCTGTGGCAGTCCGCGCTGGTGGGGTTTGTGGCCCGGGCCTCCCGCGTGGTGGGCTACGAGCGCGCCCAAGCGCGTGAAGGCGGCGCAGCCATGTTTTATACCGAGTCCGTCCACGCGGTTTCGAGTCATGTTGTGGACCGCAACCTCGAACTCGCCGCCGCCGCTGGCGCGATGCGCCGGGTGTATGAGTCTCCCTTGCCCGCGGGCCGCCCCGAAGGCCGGTTGCCAGAAGGTCCTTTCGTCCTCGCCAGCCCCCAAGCGGGGTGGGTCTCGAAACAATGGCCGCTGGAATATTACGAGGAACTCGCGCGCGAGGTGCGAAAGTCCATGGGGCTGCCGCTGGTCGTGAACGGTCCGCCCGGCAGTGAAGCGGCGCTGCGGCGCATTCAGGGCGCTGTGATCCATCTCTCCTCTGTGGCCGGACTGATCGACGCCACGCGCCGCGCCGCGGCCGTCGTGGGCGTCGATAGCGGGCCCCTGCACCTGGCGGCGGCGCTGGGCAAGCCGGGCGTTGCGATCTTCGGCCCGACGGATCCGGCGCGCAACGGTCCCTACGGAGGGACCCTCGCCGTCCTGCGCGCCCCGGATGCAACCACCAGCTACGGACGCGAAACCGAAATCGCAGCCTCGATGCGGGCGATCTCACCCGGGCAGGCTGCCGCGGCGCTCCGGCGGGCGCTGACCGGGGCTGGTGTGGCGGACTGATGCGCGGCCCCCTGTTCCCGAAGCGCTATGCCGACGTGGTCCAGCGCTTTCGCGTGCCCAGCGGATTCGTGCTCGCCGCTGCATTCGCGTGGCTTGCCTCACCGCGCTGGGAGACCTTGCTAGCCGGCCTGCCGGTCTGCGCCGCGGGCCTCGCCTTGCGCGCGTGGGCCGCGGGCCACTTGCGCAAAAATGAGCGGCTGACCATGAGCGGACCCTACGCGTGGGTCCGCAACCCGCTCTATCTTGGTACTTTGCTGATGGCCGTGGGTTGTACCGTCGCCGCCGCGCAGCCCTGGCTCGCCTTGCTGGCGGCGGCCGTCTTCCTGCTGGTCTATCAGCCGGTGATGGAGCAGGAGGAACAGCACCTGGCCAAGCTCTTCCCCGAGTTCACCGAATACGCCGCGCGTGTACCCCAACTTTGGCCCAAAAAACCTGAAAAACAGCACGAAAACCGCTTTTCCTGGGCGATGTACCGGCACAACCGCGAGCAGAAAGCGCTCTACGGGCTGCTGATGGTGCTCGCCTTTCTTGTGGCGCGGATGTTGCTAAGCTGAGAGCGCAATGAAACTTACATTCTGGGGCGCGGCCCGCACCGTCACCGGTTCGATGCACGAAGTGGAGGTGGCCGGCCGGCGCTACCTGCTCGATTGCGGCCTGTATCAGGGCCGCCGCCGCGAGGCCCGCGAACGCAACGCCAATTTGCCCTTCAAGGCCAGGGAGATCGAGGCCGTGATCCTCTCCCACGCCCACATCGATCACAGCGGAAATCTGCCATCCCTGGTCAAGAATGGGTTCTCCGGGGCGATCCACGCTACGCCCGCAACCGCGGATTTGTGCGTAAAAATGCTGCCGGATAGCGCATATATCCAGCAAAAAGACGCAGAATTCGTGCGAAAACGCATTCAGCGGCGCAGGCGTCTCGGCGAGGACGGCAGCCTCGAGGTGGTGGAGCCGCTCTATTCCCTGGCCGATGCCGAAGGGGTCGTGCCCCTGTTTCGCCGTGCGCCGCTAGGCGAGCGGGTGGAGGCCGGCCCCGGTTTTTCGTACACCGGCCATGAAGCCGGGCATTTGCTTGGGTCGATGTCCGTGTTGATGGAACTCGCCGAAAACGGCAAAAAACGCACGCTGGCGTTCTCCGGCGATGTTGGCCGCGCGCTGCTGCCCATTTTGAAGGACCCGGTCACCCTGCCGCCCGTCGATTATCTGATCCTGGAATCCACCTACGGCGACCGGCTCCACAAAGACCTGGGCGATATCAGCGAAAAGCTGGCCGAAGCCGTGAATCGCGCCGCGGCGCGCGGGGGCCGTGTTATCGCGCCCTCATTCGCGGTCGGACGCACCCAGCAACTGGTGGTGCTGCTCCATCAGTTGATGAAGGAAGACCGGATTCCGCCGATTCCGGTGTTCGTGGACAGCCCCTTGGCGGTGGAGGTGACCGATGTGTTCCGGGAGCACGTCGGCGATTATGATTCAGAAACTTACGGGTTTGTCCAGAACGGAGAAGACCCGTTTTGTTTCGGGCGTCTGCGCTACATCCGCGACGTGGCCGACTCGAAGGCGATCAACGACTTACGCGGTCCTCTGATCGTGATTTCCGCTTCGGGCATGTGCGAATTCGGCCGCGTGGTCCATCACCTGCGTAACACCATCGAGGACCCGCGCAACATGGTGCTGATCACCGGCTTTCAGGCCGAACACACCCTGGGCCGCCGGATCGTGGAAAAGCAGCGCGAAGTGCCGATTTTCGGCGAACCGGTGCGCTTGCGCGCCGAAGTGGTGAAGCTGAACGAGCTGAGCGGCCACGCGGACCAACACGAACTGCTGGAGTGGATGCGCCCGCTCGTCCCGGGTTTGAAGGGCGTGTGGCTGGTGCACGGCGAAGAGAGCCAGTCCCATGCTCTGGCGAAGATGATCCAAGCCGTCCACGGTGTACCCGCCCATGTGCCGGCGCGGGGCGAGCGCGCGGAGCTTTCCTAGCCGTACTGGAGAGCCTTGTCCGAAAATTAGGACTATAAGGTCTTTCCCCAAGGCCGTCTCGGGCTGCCTAATGGTAGAGAGAACATGCAGCCCGCTCAAACTTTCAACCCGGCTCCCGCGCCCCGAATGGGCATTCTCTTCCTGACGTATGTGTATTTGCAGGGGTTGGACTTGCTGTCCACCGTTGCGTTCTTGCTCAGCGGGGTGGAGGAGGGCAATCCGATTGCGCGTTTCGCGATGGCGAAAGCGCCCGATCCACTGACCGGGCTGCTCATGGTTAAAGCAGTGGCGCTGGCCTTGGGTTTGTATTGTTGGGCTTCCGGCCGCGCACTACTGTTGCGCCGCGTCAACATCGGCTATGCGGCACTGATCGTCTGGAATCTGACCTGCCTGATTCTGGGCTTGATCCAGCAGTCCTCGTGACCTAGTTCAGGCTCCGCTGCAAGTGGGAGGAGATGGTATTGTAAATGCTCATCATCGGATCCTTGACCACATACGGGATCGTCGCCGCCACCGCGACTGCGATAAAGCCCGCCACAAGAGCGTATTCGACCAAATCCTGACCGCTTCCCGCGCGAAGAAGCCGAGCATTAAGGAATCCCCGGACCGCCCACAGCCTCCGAATCATTTTGTCCATGCTAGTCCTTCCTCCTACGCTGTACTAGGACTATAGTGCCCCAACCTTGGTCCCTCAACAACCGGGCTTTGGCCGTAGAACCCAGGCCCAATCTCGCTTAGAACACCTGAGATACATCCGCAACCGGCGTCTGCCGAACTCTGGTTGTGTAGAATGATGAAGGCTTGTTGCTGAGTATTCTGATACCCGTTTACAACGAGCGCACAGTCGTCGAGCGGAGTCTCCGGCAAGTGCTCGACGCCCCATTGCCCGAGCAGATGGAGCGTGAATTAGTCATTGTCGACGACTGCTCCAAAGATGGGACATGGGACATCCTGCAGCGTCTGGCCGCCGCCGAGCCGCGCATCCGGCTCTTCCGCCACGAGGTGAACCAGGGCAAAGGAGCGGCCGTCCGCACAGCCATCGGCTACGCCGATGGCGATTTCAGCCTGATCCAGGACGCGGACCTCGAATACGATCCGCAGGAATACCCGATCCTGCTGAAGCCCTTGCTCACCGGCCACGCCGACGCCGTGTTCGGCTCGCGCTATCTGGCGGGCGAGCAGCGCCGCGTACTGCCCTACTGGCACACCAAGATCAATCATTTCCTCACTTGGGCCTCAAATATCTTTTCTAATCTTCATGTTACGGACATGGAGACATGTTACAAGGTCTTCCGCACCGACCTGCTGAAAAGCATCCCGATTCGCTCGAACCGCTTCGGATTCGAGCCGGAAATCACGATGAAGTGCGCCAAACGGCGCTTGCGAATCTATGAGGTGCCCATCAGCTACCACGGCCGCACATACGAGGAAGGGAAGAAGATCGGCTGGCGCGATGGCGTGAAGGCGCTGGCCGTGATCGTGAAGTTCTGGCTGATCGACGATCTCTACACCTCTCCGCATGGCCGCGGGACGCTGATCACGCTCACGCGCACGCCTTCCTACGTGCGTTGGATCGTCAGCCTGCTGCGGCCCCACCTCGGCGATCATGTCCTGGAGATCGGCGCCTCCACGGGTGCGTTCAGCGCGATCCTGATGGGCCGGCGGCTGCGCTACGTGGCCGCTGAGGGAGACCCGCTCTACCTCCATGCGCTAAGGAATCGATTTCTGCGGACGCCGAACGTAGAGGTTGCGGAATGCGATGCGGGCCGCGCGGAATCCTTCCCGTGGACGAACGAATTCGACACCGCGATCTGCCTGAATGTGCTGGAGGGACTTGAAGATCCAGCCTCCGCGCTGGCGGGCCTTCGCAAGTCGGTCAAACCCGGAGGGCGTTTGCTGCTGCTGGCGCCTCTGGGTCCGGGCTTGTTCGGATCCATCGACCGCGCCATGGGGCAGCGCAGGAGGTTCTCGCGCAAGCAGGTGGGCGAACTGCTTCACGAGGCCGGCTTTGAGATCGAAACCACACATCAAATCAACAAGATGGGCCGTGTGGCGTGGTGGCTGTCGAGCCGCGTGCTGCGCCGCGAACGCCCTTCGAAGCTGACGCTGAAATTCTTCGACAAGACCGTGTGGCTCTGGCGCTTGCTCGACCATGTGCTGCCTTGGTCCGGCCTCTCCCTGATCGTGGTTGCGCGCCGCCGCGGCTGAGAATTCCGTCATACACTCACAGTTATGTTTGCCATCGGACTCGACTTTGAAGCCCGGCGGGTGGCTGAACTCGACCTGCCTGAACCTGACGCGCCCGGCCCGGGGCAACTGAGGCTCCGCGTTCTCGAGGTGGGCCTGTGCGGCACCGACCGCGAACTGAGCGAATTCGAGATCGGGGAACCGCCGCCCGGCGAACACGCGCTCACGCTCGGCCACGAGGCTCTGGCTGAAGTCGTGGAAGCCGGGCCGCGAACCAAGCTCCAGCCAGGGGATCTGGTGGCCCCGCTGGTCCGCCGGCCGTGCTTGCCGGGATGCGCGGCGTGCCGGAGGCTCCGCCGTGATCTGTGTCTTTCCGGGGGATACACCGAACGCGGCATCCTTGGCCTGCACGGTTATCTCCGCGAATGGGTGGTGGACGATGAGAGCGATCTTGTCGCGGTTCCCGCGGACCTGGCATCCATTGCCGTACTCGCCGAACCGCTCAGCGTGGTCGAAAAGGGGTTGACTACGGCCGAGCGCGTACATCCTCTGGGCCCCGCGCGCGCCCTCATCTTCGGGGCGGGGCCGGTGGGCTTGCTGGCAGCCTTGGCGTGCGTGGCCCGCGGTTGGGAAGTGGAGGTCTTTTCGCTCGAACCGCCCAATCATCCGAACGCCGAACTCGCGCGCCGCGGCGGGGCGCGCTATTCCAACGAGACGCCCTCCGCAAAGGCCGACGTCGTGCTCGAATGCTCCGGTGCTCCGGCCGCGGCGCGGCAGGGGTTGGATTGGCTCGCGCCGCTGGGAGTGATGGTCCTAATTGGCGCGGCCGATTTCGACGTGCGCTTCCCGGGTTTCCGCACGGTGATGGAAAACCAGACTGTCACCGGGGTAGTGAACGCGTCGCCCGAACATTTTGCCACGGCCGTTAGCGATCTTGCGCGCTTCGACCGCGGCGTGCTGCAGGCGATGATCCACCGGCGGGCGCTCAAGGACTGGCGCGCCGCGTTGGGTGGCGAAGGCGCCGAAGCGCCCAAATCGGTGCTGGCCGTGGCCGGCTGATCCGAATGCATCGTTGTTCAGGCCCGCCTGGCCTGACTACACTGGGAAGGGATGAGTTACCACTTCCGTCACGCCATCTGTAATGAGATCTATCAAGGCTGGGACTTCGCCAAGTCCTGCGCTCACATCAAGACAACGGGCTATGAAGGCATTGAGATCGCGCCCTTTACGCTTTCCGAAGACCCACCCGCGATTCCAGCCGCCCAGCGCGCGGAATACCGCCGCATCATCGGGGATGCGGGTTTGCAGTTTGTGGGGCTGCACTGGTTGATGGTCGCCCCTAAGGGGCTGCATGTCACCACGCCCGATGCAGCGCTGCGCAAGCGCAGTTGGGATGTAATCCGCGGCCTGGTGGATCTCTGCGCGGATCTGGGTCCGGACGGCGTGATGATCTTCGGCTCGCCGAAGCAGCGCGAGACCACCGGCGGCGCGACGCGCGACGAAGCCACGCGGCGCTATATCGACGGCCTGGCCGCGGTGGCGCCGCATGCGGCCGCTCGCGGCGTCACGATTCTGGTGGAGGCGCTGCCTTCAAACCAATGTGACGTTGTGTTGTCGCTGGAGGAAGCCGTCTCGATCGTCAATGAGATCAATAGCCCGGGGGTGCGGACGATGTTCGACACCCACAACGCGGTGAACGAGACCGAGCCGCACGCCGTGCTGGTGGAACGCTACTTCGACTACATCCGCCACGTGCACGTGAACGAGCTTGACGGCGGCCATTGCGGGACGGCCGATTACGATTTCGGCGCGATTCTGAAGGTTTTGCGCGACCGCAACTATCAGGGCTGGGTCTCGCTGGAAGCGTTCAACTTCGATCCGGGCGCCGAACGGATCGCTGCGGAAAGCCTGCGGTATCTCGAGGGCGTGATCGCCAAACTATGAGCGCGAATCCCATTGTGACGGGCGGGGCGGGCTTCATCGGCAGCGCCCTGGTGCGGGCGCTGCTGGACGCCGGGGCGAAGCGCGTCTCGGTGATCGACAATCTCGCGTCGGGGAAGCGGGAAAACCTGGCCGGAGTGGCGGAGCGCGTGGATTTGCATGAGGTGGACATCCGGGACGCCGGCGCGCTGAAGCCGTTGATCAAGCGCGGGGCGACCGTCTATCACCTGGCGGCGATCCCATCGGTGCCGCGCTCGATCACGGATCCCAACCCCTCGCACGAGGTGAACATCAACGGGACGTTCAACGTGCTGAGCGCCGCGCGCGACGCCGGCGCGCGGCGGGTGGTGTATGCGGCATCCTCATCGGCCTATGGCGACACGGAAGTGCTGCCGAAGACCGAATCGATGCGGCCGGCGCCGTTGTCTCCCTACGCGGCGCAGAAGCTGATGGGCGAATACTATTGCTCGGTCTTTCATTCCTGCTTCGGCCTGGAGACCGTTTCGCTGCGATTTTTCAATGTATTTGGCCCGCGGCAGGATCCGAACAGCCCCTACAGCGGGGTTTTGTCGATCTTCATGAAGTGCGTGCTGGCCGGTACGCCGCCCACGATCTTCGGTGATGGGGAGCAGTCGCGCGACTTCACCTATGTGGAGGACGTGGCGGAGCTGGTGATGAGGGCGGCGGAGGCCGAAGGGGTCCAGGGCCGGGTGTTCAATGCCGGCAATGGTAACCGGTACACATTGAACGAGACCTGGCGGCTGTTGTGCGACATTCACGGCGCCGCGATCCAGCCGCGGTACGGTCCGCCGCGGGCGGGCGATGTGCGCGATTCGCAAGCCGACGTGACGGCGGCGGTGCGCGATCTGGGCCATGCGCCGCGGTTCAGCTTCGAGGAGGGGCTGCGCCGGACGCTGGCCTGGTACGCGGAGGCGGAGCGGACGGCTTGATTTATAGGAGTAGAATGTCCTGTTAGAATGGGAGGCACGGAGCGTTCATGTACCTCGAGAATCCGAACGAACGAAACCTTCTGATCACTTCGGTGGACTATGTTTTCAACTGGGCCCGGAAGTCGTCATTATGGCCGCTGACGTTCGGACTGGCGTGCTGCGCGATCGAGATGATCGCCAGCTCGGCGGCGCGGTTTGACATTGCGCGGTTCGGCTCGGAGGTGTTCCGGCCGAGTCCCCGGCAATGCGATCTGATGATCGTCTCGGGGACGGTGACGCTGAAGATGGCGCCGGTGCTGAGGCGGATTTACGACCAGATGCCCGAGCCGAAGTTCGTGATCTCGATGGGGGCGTGTTCGAGCGTGGGCGGTCCGTTCAACACGTACGCGGTGTTGCAGGGGGTGGACAAGATCGTGCCCGTGGACGTGTACGTGACCGGATGCCCGCCGCGGCCCGAAAACCTGTTCTATGGCCTGCTGAAGCTGCAGGACAAGATCGATCAGATGAGCCTGCTCCAGCGGCCCACCGAAGTCCGCCTCGAAGAGGCGATGCTTGAGGATTTCAAGCGCCAGGTGATGGTGGCTCAGGTGCAAAGCCCCGTCGCGTGAAGCTCCGGCGCGATCCCGATCAATACTACCGTTCACCGCTTCTGGCCGGGGAGGCGTGGCTGGAGCACGCTTTTGGGACGGCGGCGGCCGAAGCCGGGGACAACTGCCTGGCGTTGCGGCAGGTGCATTCGGCGAGAGTGATTACAGCCGGGGAGTGGTCGCCGGAGGTGGAAGCGGACGGATTGGTGACGAACCGTCCAGGGGAGCGAATTGCCGTAAAATCAGCGGATTGCGTGCCGATCTTGTTCGCCGATCCGGTGAAGCGGGTGGTGGGCGCGGTGCATGCCGGGTGGCGGGGGACGGTGGCGGGCGTGGCCGAAGCTGGAGTGGAGGCGCTGGCCGGGCGGTTTGGCAGCCGGCCAGAGGATCTTCTGGTGGCGATGGGTCCGTCGATCGGTCCATGCTGCTACGAGGTGGGCGAAGAGGTGAGTGTCTTATTTCGGGCACTGTTCCCGGAATGGGACAGGTTGGCGCATCCGGGACGGATTGACCTGCGGGAGGCGAACCGGAGGATTCTGATGCGCGGAGGGGTGCCGGAGAGGCGGATCGCCAGCGCGGCGCCCTGCACCTTTTGCGGGGGGAGTGAGTTTTTTTCCTGGAGAAGAGACCGGCAAACGGGGCAAAGGATGTTTGCCGTAATTGGGGTGCGCGAGTAGACAAAAAAAGGGCGCGAACCGGAAAGCGGCCGCGCCCTTTTTAATGCGGAGCTGGGCGAAAGTTAAGCAACCATCAGTTCTTCGAACATTTCCAGGTTTTCGTCGCGGCTGCGGTCCGCGAGTTCCTGGCACTGGATGCAGAACGGCGCCCAGGGCACAGCGTTGAGCCGTTTCGGATTGATGTCTTCTTCGCAATGCAGGCAGACGCCATAGTTGCCTTCATTGAGGCGCCGCAAGGCGGCCCGCACGTTGCGCAGCAATTGCGATTCGCGGTCCAGGTTGCGGATGGCGAGTTCGCGCTCGGCGGCGTGTTGGACTTCGTCGAGCGCGTCGGGACTTTTTTCTATCGCAATGCCCTCGCGATCGCGCACGGCCTTGGAGAGTTCTGCGAACTTCTCCTCGAGGATTCGCTTGTACTTGTTGAGCTCCGTCTTAGTCATTTTCGTTTCTCCTGATGACTTGTTTTGTTCTTTTTTTTCCTAACACCGTACAGACGCTAAAACTGCGGAAAAGTTTCATCAACAGGGGCGAATTTTACGCCTATTCCGATAGGCTCTTCACCACCCGCCGGGAGGGCCTCTCCGCCCCCAATCATCTGCAGGCCATCGCCTAGAATACCACACAACATGCAATTCAAGGGCCAACCCGCGGCAGACTGGGCCGCCCACCCACATCCCAACCATACAGATTCACATCGCCCGGCTGCGGGCTCGATGTTTTCTACCTTGAAAAGTGCCGGCCAGCCGGCATTCGTCTCAGACTTTCCGGCCTGAATCTTACACGACCTTATCGGCACGCGCAAGCGGAAAGATTATGGTTGTATGAACTCAGACGAAGGAAATCGCGGGAGGTTTCGCCAGGATGAGGTATATCGGAGCGCTTGTTGCGATCTTTCGGCTACCTCCGGACCCATCCGATGCGTCCGAAGGCCAAGCCCAGTTCACGTCCGCCAGGTTCCTGGTAGGTGCGGTCGACTTCGAGGACGACTGTGATGGGCCGGTCTGGAGCGAAGCCGTCGGGAATAGGCAAGTAGGTTTCAAATGATGCGTTTGCGGTTGTGATCCGGATCTCGCCGAGGGGGGTGTCGCCGGACTTGAGCGTGAGCCGGACGCCGAGGGCGGCCTGATCCGCCGGGCAGTAGCCGGCGATAAAGAGGGCGTCGGTGGCGGGGTTGGGCGGAGCGAGATGGACCTCGGCTCTCCGGCTCATCCAGCGGTAGTTGCCTTCACGCTGATGCCATCCTTCGCCGAGGTCCTGCTGGAACGGGGCGAGGCCGGCGTCGATCAACCGGGGGCGGGCATCCAGCCAGGCAGGGGGCAGCGCACGTGTAAACTGGCGGGTGACATTCCGCAGACGCCGCCCGTCCACTTCGTAGACAACCGCCCGGTCCCACAACAGCTCGCGCGCCGTGACGTTCTCCGGAGCGACGGTTTGCGCGATCTCACCCAGGGAGGCATGCGGGGTGAGGGATTTTTCTTCACCCGGAAGGATGAAGACTTGCGGGATTCCGAGCGCGCGATAGGGTGCGTCATAGAAGCCGCCCCAATAGAGTTCGTCGTCCAAGCCCTTGAGCAGGATCATCTTGCCGGGATGCAGCGTATGCGCCTGCCACATGCCGTGGACCAGGGCCTCGATGCGCTGGCCGCGCTCGAAGTGCCAGCGGGTGGTGGCGCGCTGCACCGGCAGGGCGAAATAGAGGTGAAGGCAAAGCACCAAGGCGGCGGCGGCGCGCCAGGGCCAGCCGTGACGCCAGGCCCAGCCCGAGAGCGAGGCGAGGATGAAGGCGAGCCCGATGGCGGGAATCGTCATGTAGTAGGTCGAAAAGTGGTCCCGGAGAGGCAGCACGGGTCCGATGGCGGCGGTAAACCAGAAGATGCCGAGGGCCGGGATGCGGTCGCCGCGGCGCCATGCCCAGACGGCGAAGGCGAGCAAGAGGGCGGCGAGGGTCCAGGCGGCGGCCTCCCAACTCCACGCGGGCATCCGCCAGTGAGGCAGGATCATGCCGCCAGCGAGGGAGTTCCCCCAATAGCGCCCGTAGGTGGGGATCATGTCCAGATCCCAGTAACGGGCATAGGGGCCGCTGGTGGGTTTGGCGGCGACGGAGTGGTGCCAGACGAAATAGAGCCCCGAGATCGCCCACAGCGGAAGTGTTTTGAGCCATTCGCGAGGGGAGCGGAGCAGGACCACGGCCAGCGCGAGCGCGGGATAGACGATATTCATCTCGAGCGCGCCAAACCCGAGCACGAACAGCGCCAGTTGCGCCCACCACCAGCGGGCGCGGCCCGTCTCCAGAGCGCGCAACAGGCAGGCCAGCGCAGCCAGGATGAAGAACGAGCAGAGGATCTGGTTGTAGGCCGACAGCCAGGCAAGAGGCGTGGCCAGGCCGGGGTTGGCGAGCCAGGCAAGCGGGGCGGCGAGCGCCGCCACACGGCTGGCGGTGAGCCTCCAGACGAGCCACTGGAGCAGCGCGAGGTTGGCCGACATCGTGACCGCGACCCAGGCGTGGAAAGGAACCGGATTGAGGCCAAAATGACGGTAATTGAGCAGAAAAAACAGCCTTTCGCTCCATGGGCGGATGGTGCCCTGGGCGCGCGGCTCGAACAGCGCCACGAGCCAGTCGCGCAGCGAGTGCAGGTTCTGATTCTGGCTCAGCCAGGCGAAATCGTCCTGCTGGAACCAGGCGCGGAAGGCATAGTGGTTCAGCGCGTAGAGCACAAGCTGCGGCAGCAGCCACCACAGCGCGAGGCGGGCGTGCTTCATGGTTCGGCAAACCCGATGGACGACACCACGATGCCGAGTTCGCGGCCGTCGAGGACTCCGGGTTCGATGGCCCGGCTCAACTCAAATTCCACGGTGACCGCTTCGCCGGCCAGTGCCGCTTTCGGGACGGGCGCCTGGTAGTGGTGTTCTCCGGCGCCGGACACGCGGAACGGTTCGAGCTTCACGCCGCTGACCGAGGCGCGTATTTCCAGACCCGTGAGCGGCTCGGCCGCGGCATCCGGGATGGTGAAGGTCATCCGCAGGCTTGCGCCCTGGAGCGCGGCCCCGGCCGGCGGGCGGAGCGACACGCCGAAGCGGCGCATCGACCAGCGCCAGGAACTGCCCTCGGCTTCATAGAAGCCATGCAGGAGTTGCGAGGCATCGCGCGGGTCGCCCATGGCGATCGAGGACTTCAGGTCCTCGGGCTCCTCGATGGTGGCCATGGGGTCGGGGCGGTACTTGCGTTCGCAGCCGGTGATTGCCAGCGCGGCGGCGAGGATGAGGAACAAAGCTATTCGGAGCACGGGCGTACATCCACGAGGCAATTGTAAAAGGTGGGGCCGCCGCCGATGTCGGTGAGGCGTTGAGAGATCAGCAGGTTCACATTCTGTCCCCAGCGGACGGACCGTGTGCGCACGACACCCGGGCGCACCGCGCCGTTGACGCGGGCGGTGAAGCGCACCGCGCCGCGGCCGTTGAAGACTTCCACCGGCGCGCCATCGGCGATGTTGCGGGCGGCGGCGTCTTCCGGATGGAGGTCAATGAGGGCGCATTGGGCATCGACTTCGGCGCGGTTGCCGAAGGTGGAATTCATGCCGTCGGCCGATTTGTGGCTGATCAGCTCCAGGGGATAGCGGCCGTCGCGCGCGGCCTCGCCGAGGCGGCTTTCGACGGGCGGCGTGTATTCGAGCGCATCGCCGCTGAGGTCGCACTTGCCCGAGGCGGCGCGGAAGCCGCCTTCCGCGAAGGGCAGGCGCGCCACGTTGAGCCGGATGCTGTGTTCGCGCTCGAGGCGTTCGAGCGTGATGCCTTCGAGATACGGCGAGGGCGAATCGAGGGCGGCGCGGATCATGTCCTCGTCTGAATCGGCGAAGCAGGCTTCGGTGAAGCCCATGCGCCGGGCGAGCGCGCGGAAGATTTCGACATTCGAGCGGGCCTCACCGGGCGGCGCGAGCGCGGGGCGCGCGAGCTGCATCTCATAGTGGCCGTATGCGAAGTAAAGGTCCGTGTGTTCGAGGAAAGTGGTGGCGGGCAGGACGAAATCGGCGTGGCGGGCGGTATCGGTCATGAACTGCTCGATGACGACCTTGAACAGGTCTTCGCGCTCGAATCCGGCGCGCACGCGGGCTTGATCGGGGGCGATGGCGGCGGGATTCGAGTTGTAGACGACGATGGCCTTGACGGGCGGATTGTCGAGCCGGGTGAGGGCGTCGCCGAGCAGCGACATATTCACGACGCGGGCCGGTTGGGGCTGCAAATCGGGCCGTTCGAGGGCGTCGCGGTTGATCTCGAAGGCGCCGGAGGTGGTGAGCAGCAGGCCGCCGCCCGCGTGGCGCCACGCACCGGTGAGCGCGGGCAGCAGGGCGATGGCGCGGACGGCGCGGCCGCCGCGTTCGCTGCGTTGAACGCCGTAGCCGAGCCGGATGGCGGCGGGCGAGGCGGTGGCGTAGGCGCGGGCGAGTTGTTCGATCTCGTGGGCCGGGATGCCGGTCAATTGAGCGGCGCGCGCGGGCGGGAATTGAGCCGCGCGTTCGCGGAGCGAATCAAGGCCGGTGGCGTGGCGGGCGAGGTATTCCTGGTCCTCGAGGGCGTCGCGCAGGATGACGTGAATGAGGCCGAGGGCGAGGGCGAGGTCGCTGCCGGGGTAGGGCGCCAGATGCTGATCCGCGAGGGCGGCGGTTTTGGTGCGGACGGGGTCGATGACGACGAGCTTTGCGCCCTGGCGGCGGGCCTCAACGATGAAGGGCCACTGGTGGACGTTCGTGGCGAGGATGTTCGCGCCCCAGACGAGGATGAACCGGGCATGAACGAAGTCACGCGGATCGATGCCGAGGCGCGCGCCCTGGGCTTCCATGAGTCCGGCGGCCCCGGCCGAGGCGCAGATGGTGCGGTCGAGGCGGGAGGCGCCGAGGCGGTGGAAGAAGCGGCGGTCCATGCCGGAGCCGTTCAGGTAGCCCATGGTGCCGGCGTAGCTGTAGGGCAGGATGGCTTCGGGTCCGTCTTCGGCGGCGATGGTTTGCAGGCGGGCGGCGATCGCGTCGAGGGCTTCGTTCCAGGAGACGCGCTCAAAGCCCGCGGACGTGCGTTTTAGGGGGTGGAGCAGGCGGTCGGGGTGATAGACGCGGTCGAGGTAGCGGGTGACCTTGGCGCAGAGGAAGCCCTGGGTGGTGGGGTGGGCGGGATTGCCGCGCAGGCGGGTGGCGCGGCCGTCCGCATCGAGGGTGACTAGTACGGAACAGGCGTCGGGGCAGTCCAGGGCGCACGTCGAAATCGCGGTTTTTGGCACCATTCTCGATTATAGTGGGGGTATGAGGCCGAATCGGACGTTTGGATGGGCGCTTGTGCTGGCGCTGTTTCCGGCGCCGGTGGTGCTGGAGGCGCAGCAGCGTCATCCCCCGGCTTCCATTACGGCCGCTCCCGATCCTTCAGCGGGGCGCGGCGTGGGTGGCCGGGGCCTCGGCGGGCGTGGATTCGGTCGCGGCGGTTGGATGGTGTGGCCGTGGGGCGGCTGGTGGGGAATGCGTGAGGAGCGCCCGCTGCCGAAGCCCTACGAACCGGAACCGCCGGCGCGCGCCTGGGTTGAAAACAAGGACTTTCAACGCCCGGTCTTCCACCCCGCAATCACTGATTTCGATGAAGGTGCGCTGCCCGCGCCGAGGCGTGAAGCCCTGGATGTCGAGCGCGTCTCGCTGTGCCGCCTGGTGCTGCAGAGCGGCGAGAGGATCGAAGCGGTCTGGTGCGAATGGCGCCCGGATAGTGTCCGCTATGAAGACGACGTTGGCCGCATTGCCCGGATCTCCCTCGATCTGGTGAACCGGCGCGATTCGACGCGGCCCGCGGCGCGGTAGGCCCGGATCGAATTTGAATCTGCTACCGTCTGGATAGGGCCTTGGGCCACGGACACTCATGCTGCGGCAGCTCTTCCTGTTCATGTCCCGGCGGCGGTGGCCGCGGCGCTGGATGGAGACTTCGCGTCTCGCCGGGCGGTTAACTTCACGATTTGTTGCAGGGCGGGAACTGCGCGATGTGCTGAAGGCTTCCCGCCGGACTGAGGATGCGGGCCTGCTGGCCACGCTGGATCATCTGGGCGAAAATGTGACACGAGCGGAAGAAGCCCGCGCGTCGCGCGACGCCATGCTCGAAGCCCTGGATGAGATTGCGCGGCTGGGTTTGACCGCCACGATTTCGATCAAGCTCACGCAGTTCGGCCTCGATTTGGGCGATGGGGAGTGTATAGCCAACGTCGAGCCGGTGGTGCGTAAGGCGGCCACTCTGGGCAGCCGGGTGGAGATCGATATGGAGGGCAGCGAGTACACCTCGCGCACCCTGGCGATCGGGGAGCGGATGCACGCGCTGCCGGGTCCGGTCCGGGCGGTGGTGCAGGCGTATCTGCACCGCTGCGAGGACGATATTCGCCGGTTGAACGGCCTGCGCATCCCGGTGCGGTTGTGCAAGGGGGCTTACAGGGAGCCGCCGGAGGTGGCGATTCAAAGCCGCGCGGGCGTGGACGCGAATTATCTGAAGCTGGCCCGGCTTCTTCTGGATGAGGGAGTGGACGCCGCCTTTGCCACGCACGACGAGGCGATGATTGAAGGCGTGCTGCAGCATGTTCGCGAGCGGGGGATTGCGCAGGATTCCTCTGAGTTTCAAATGCTTTATGGCATCCGGCGCGACTTGCAGCAGCGGCTTGCGGGGGAGGGCTGGCGGGTGCGGCTGTACATTCCGTATGGCGAAGCCTGGTACCCCTATTTCATGCGCCGGATCGCCGAACGGCCCGCCAACGCGCTGTTCGTGTTTCGCAACCTGTTGCGGGCGTAAACATTTCGGCGACATAAATTTAGGAACTTCGGCCCCTGGGGGTGAGTCTAAGAGGGCAGGGTGCGAAAGAACTGGAAGTATTGGGGCTTTTTCCTTGCCAAGACTCTGGCGGGGACGTTCCTGATGTGGGCGCTGTGGCGGGGTCTCAACGTGTGGATGCCGGAGCCGGAGATTTTCCTGCGGCACCGCGTGAACCGGTTCGCGCAGAATCTGCCCTGGACAGCGGCATTTCTCGGCCTCTGGCTGTTCGCGGTGGGTTTGATTTATCTGATCATCTGGGACCAGCGGCAGCGCTGCCGGGTATGTCTGCGGCGGCTTCGAATGCCAGTCAATAGCGGCCGGTGGGACCGCGCGGCGCTGTTCAGCCCGCCCGAGACGCAGCGCATCTGCCCTTACGGACACGGCACTTTGGCGACGCCGGAAGCGCATGTTGCCGCGGCTCAGCCGCCCATCTGGACCCAGCACGAGGACATCTGGAAGGAACTCCGCGAACTCGAAGGCCGCGAGCCCTAAGGTGCTTCGTGAGACAATATGGGGGAGCGAGAGACGGGAATCCGAGTGGCCTCCACCTCAACCAACCGCACCGAAAAAGTGCCCCGCAAGCGCCCAACCCGCTTCGGCCTGTTTGCGAAGATCGCCGCGGGTTTGACCGCCTTTGTCTTTGTTGCGGGCCTGAGTGTATTCGCGTTCTTCTGGATTCACTTTTCGAACCTGATCGACACCAAGCTGCAGCAAGGCCCGTTCAGCGAGACGGCGATGCTGTATGCGGCGCCCGAGCCCGTGTCGATCGGCGACCGCGTGACGCCGGACGAGTTAACGGCCTCCTTGCGCGGGCGCGGATATACCGAGGACCGCAATAACCGTCTGGGCTATTACCAGGTGCGCGATAACACGGTCGAAATCCATCCCGGCAAGGATGCGTACGCGCGTAGCCAGCCGGGGGTGATCACGATCGGCAACGGGATCGTGACCCGCATCGTGTCCGGCTCCTCGAACGCCGAATATTCCGTGTACGAACTGGAACCGGAGCTGTTCACCAATCTCTTCGACCGCGCCCGGCAGAAGCGGCGCAATGTGAAGTATGAGGATCTGCCGCAGGTGCTGATTCACGCCATTCTTTCGGCCGAGGACAAGCGGTTCTTTCAGCACGCGGGCTTCGATCCGATCCGGCTGGCGCGCACGGCCTGGGTGGACATCACGCAGAACCGCCGGTACGGCGCGTCCACTATCACGATGCAGCTGGCGCGCACGTTCTTCCTGAACCGGGATCCAACGTGGAAGCGCAAAGCCGCCGAGGCGATGATCACGCTGCAGCTCGAGCAGCGCATGACCAAAGAGCAGATCTTTGAGAATTACTGCAACTTTATCGATCTGGGCTGGCGGCGCAGCTTCGCCGTGCAGGGATTCGCTGAAGCGGCGGCGGTGCATTTCGGCAAGGACATCCGCGAGCTGGACGTGGCCGAATCGGCGCTGCTCGCCGGGATGGTGCAGGGTCCGAACCTGTATAACCCGTACCGCAACGCGGAGCGCAGCATTCAGCGCCGCAATGTGATTCTCGGGCTGATGCGCGACAACGGTTATATCACCGAGGTGGAATACCGGCTGGCGCTGGAGGCGCCTTTGAAGCTCGCTCAGGGCGGGGCGGAAAGCTCCGATGCGCCATATTTCGTGGATCTGGTGAACGACCGTCTGCAGGACCAGTTTCAGAGCATCGACTTTCAGGCCAGCTCCTATCGGGTTTACACGACTCTGGACGTGAAGCTGCAGCGCGATGCGCTGGCTGCGGTGCAGGCCGGAATCAAGGAAGTGGACGAACAGCTGGCCCGCCGGAAGAAGCAGTATCCGCGGCCGCAGGTGGCGCTGGTGGCGCTGGATCCGTATACGGCCGAAGTGAAGGCCTTGATTGGCGGCCGCAGCTATGGAGAGAGCCAGTTGAACCGGGCGCTGGCGCGGCGGCAGCCGGGGTCGATCTTCAAGCCGTTCGTTTACGCGACGGCGCTGCGGACGGCGTTGGATGGCGGCGCTTATCCTCCGGTGACCCCTCTGACGCGGGTGGCCGACGAACCCACCACGTTCTGGTTCGACGGCAGACCTTACGAGCCGAACAACTTCCGGCAGGAGTTCCACGGCACGGTGACGCTGCGGCAGGCTCTGGCCCGGTCAATGAACATTCCGACGGTGAAATTCGCCGAGATGGCGGGTTACGACGAGGTGGCCGAATTTGCGAGGGATGTGGGGCTGAGTGGTGTGAGGGGCACGCCGGCTGTGGCGCTGGGGGCCTATGAGGTGCGCCCGCTGGACATCGCCGCCGCGTATACGGTGTTCTCTAATGGCGGCGAATACGTGCCGCACAGCCTGATCCGGGAGATCCGCACGAAGGAGGGGGGGCAGATCTCCGAGAGCGTGCCGGAGCGCCGCCAGGTGCTGGATCCGCGCATCAGCTACGTGGTGGTGAACCTGATGGAAGAAGTGATCAACCGGGGCACGGGGGCGGGGGCGCGCTCGCGGGGTTTCAGGCTGCCGGCGGCGGGCAAGACGGGCACCTCGCACGACGCCTGGTTCGCGGGTTTCACCTCGAAGCTGCTGTGCGTGGTGTGGGTGGGTTTCGACGACAATCAGGAATTGCCGCTGGAAGGTTCGAAGGCGGCGCTGCCGATCTGGACCGAATTCATGAAGCGCGCGCATGAGCACCGGGAGTACCGCTCGGTGCAGTCGTTCCGGGTGCCGGACGGGATTCTCACCGTGCAGATCGATCCGCTGACCGGAGCGCAGGCCACGCCGCGATGCCCCGCCACGCGGACAGAGGTCTTTCTGGTGGGCACTGAACCACACGAGCTTTGCCCTGTCCACGGCAGCGGCCGGACGCTGATCACGGACTGGGACGCGGTGGAAGAACCGGTCCGCGTGGCGGACGGGGAGATCCGCCGGGAGACGCGGCCGGAACGCCGGGACATGCCGCGCCGGGAGCAGGCGCCCGCATCAGCGCAGACTGGCGGGCCTCAGGGCGGTGAAGAGAAGCCTAGCATTTTGAAGCGTTTTCTCGGTATATTTAAGAAGTAGAGAGCCCTCGGGCAGGGAGGTGTTCCATGCGCTGGATGTATCTCATGCCAGCCGCCGCACTGAGCGCAACCCTGGTCTTCGCGCAGACCGCCGCCGACCAGACGATGCGCGCCGGCGCGCTTGAAACCAACTCCAAAGTCCCGCCCGCGTCCAGCCAGATTACCGATGAGCCGCGGGCCCCCATCAGCCCCGAACAGCGCGCCGACATCTACATGGCGCGCAAGATGTACCGCGAAGCCGCGGAAACGTATCTCTCGATCAAGCCCGCCACGCACATCATATTGAACAAGGCGGGCATCGCGCACCATCAGGTGGGCGATCTGGATGGAGCAAAAAAGCTTTACCAGCGCGCCATTCGCATGAACAAGCAGTACTCCGAAGCGCACAACAACCTTGGCGCGGTGTGGTATGCGAAGCGGAGCTACCGCCGGGCGGAGGGTCAGTACAAGAAGGCGCTCAAGCTCACGCCCTATTCCGCCTCGATGCATTCGAACCTGGGCACGGCCTACTTCGCCCGCAAGAAGTACAAGCAGGCCTCGGAGAGCTATGCGCGCGCGCTCGAACTGGACCCCGAGGTGTTCGAGCACCGTTCCGGCCAGGGGACGCTGCTGCAGGAGCGTTCGGTTGAGGAGCGCGCCAAGTTCAACTTTTATCTCGCGAAGACATACGCCCGCGCCGGCGTTGTGGAGCGCGCGCTGCTTTACATGCGCAAGGCGCTCGAGTACGGATTCAAGGACCGCAAGAAGTTCCTGAGCGATGAGGACTTCGCCTCGCTGCACGCGCTGGCGGAGTTCCAGGAATTGATGCAGTTGGAGCCGCGTGTCCTTTAGGCGGGGCCTTTGGGCCGTGGCCCTCCTCATTGTCGCTGTTGTGTCCGGCTGGCTGCTCTGGCAGCGGACGCGTCCTGTTTCGGAAGGCTCCGGCTATCTCCGTTTCGCGGCCATTCCCTTTGCCAATTTGACAGGCGACCCCGACTTGGACTGGGCCGGCGCCGTTCTGCCGGCCGCGGTGATTCGTCAGGTTCAAGGCCTATCCGGGGTGCACGTGTTTGGCGCCGCGAATGCGAACCAGGCCGTGGCATTGGGAGCCACGCATCTGCTGGAAGGGTATGTGGCCGCGGGGCGGGGCGGCGTGGAGGTCCACTATGTTCTGACCGCCGGACCCGGCAGGACACTGGAGCGCTCGCGGCTGGGGTCCGGGTTGACGGCGGATGCGGACGGCGCGGTAGAGCTCGCCTCCCGCGTCCGCTCCAGACTCGCCCGGAACGGCGGACTGCTTCCGCTTGAGCTTTCCGGCGGCGCTGCGCTGCGTCATGCCGGGTTTGCGTTACTGGAAACGGATCAGCGCGCGCGGCGGGATCACTGGCGGGAGGCGGTGGAAGCGGATCCCGCCTGCGGCTGGTGCTGGGAAGAATTGGCCGCGCACACCCTGCGACTCGAGGGCCGGGAAGCGGGCCTGGCGCTGCTGACCGGACTGCGCGGACGCGCGATTCCCATTGCGGGGCTGGCCGGGCGGCGGCTGCGTCTGCTGGAGGCGAATATCGCAAACAAGGCCGATGAGCGCCTCGCAGCCCTGGAGGCCCTTTCGGAGCTGACCCCAGGCGATCCCGGCGCTCTAATCCCTCTGGCCGAAGCGCTGACCTCGGCGCAGCGCTGTCTGGAGGCCGCCTCGGTATACGAGCGGGCTTATCAGGCCGAGCCGGGCCGGTCCGAAGTGCTGAATAGTCTGGGCTACGCGCTGGCGTGGGCGGGCCGGTTTGACGAGGCGCTCGCCGCGCTTCAGCGGTATGAGCAGGCCGAGCCCGAGTCGGCCAATCCGCGCGATTCCATGGGCGAGGTGCTGATGATGGCGGGCCGGTTTACGGAGGCCGAAGAGGCGTTTCTGGCTTCGTATGAGCTGGATCCGAGGTTCAACGGCGGCGCGGCCTTGCAGAAAGCCGCTTTGGTGCGGTGGCTGAACGGGGACGCGCGGCAGTCGGGCGTATTGCTGGAGAGATATTTGAAGCAGCGGGCGGCGGAGGGCGACCCGTTCGCCGCATTGCGCCGTGCCCGCTGGCAGTACGTTTTTGGACAGACCGCCGAGGCGCTGGCCAACCTGCGGCAGATGGCTTCACGGCCCGGCGCGCCCGCGTCGTCGCTGGCCGCTTCCTCGCTGAGCTTGTACCTCAGCCAGGCTGGCCGCCTGGAGGAGGCTGCACAGCTTGCGGCCGCGGCAAGGCAACAGGCCCGCGACCCGCTTTCGCTCTATGCGGCCAATGTTGCCAGCGCCGTTTCCGCCAGTGAGCCGGCGCCACGTGTGGACAACGATCCGAACAGCAGAATCCTGCAGGCGTTGTGGCTGACTTTCCATAAGGAGATGAGCGCGGCGGAAACCGCCTGGCGCGAGGCCATGGCGGCGGCTACGCCGCTCAATGCCGCGCTGGCGCGCGAGATGCTGGCGCAGGTGCAGCTCGCCCGGGGCGACGCGCCGGCCGCGGCGGAAACGGCCGGCCGGGCCTGGCCGCTGCTTGCGCACGACCACGCGTTCCTGCTCGATTTCCTTGTCTATCCAAACCTGCTCTGCGTGCGGGGGGCGGCGGCTGCCGAAGAGCGTCAATCCGACAAGGCGCGCCGCTACTACGACCAGTTTCTGCGCTTCACAGGCTCTCGCCCCGATCCTCTCGGACTGGTGGAGCGTGCTCGCGCGGCGACCCGGTTGTGACCGGTTAGAAGATGAAGCTCAGGCCGCCGCGCAGGGAGCGCGGGAACTGGACAAAGTACAGGCTGCGCCCGTCGGGGCCCGGGATCGGGACGTAACCCTGTGCGAGCAGATTCCGCACCTCGGCATTCATCTCCCAACGGCTTGGCCCGCCGCCCAGCGTGGGGATGGGCTGGCGGACCTGAATGTTCAATCCCGTCTGGGGTTGCCAGCGCTGCGTTAGCCACGCGTGGGCGGGCGTCAAAGTCCCATTCGGCGCCATCATGTAAGTGGCGGCGATGCGCGTGTCGCTGCCGGGAATCGCTCCCGTGAGGCGCGCGGCGGCCCATTGCCGGTGGCGCGTCTGGAATCTCTGGCGCACGTCCGAGGCGGTCTCCCAGACCATCCCAGGATCGGATGGAGCCAGCGCGTCGCCGCCGCCCAAGGCAATAGCGGCGGTCCAACCGAAGCCGAAATCCTGCATGACGCTGGCCATGTAGCCCATCGCTTGATACGAACCGAGATTGAAAATCGACGCGTTCGAGGCGATGTCGGGCAACAGGTCGGAGGCGGGCAGCAGCCCGGCGGGCGCGGCCACGGTCATGGCCGCGTCGCGGATGTTTTCAAAATAGACCGCCGCCGAGTAGAGGCGGTTGCGATCCATCTTGCGGAAACCCACTTCGTAATTGTCGTTGCGCTGAACGCGGGCGCGGCCTTCGCGGAGGCTCACGCGCGGGAACAGCCCCAAACCGGTAAGGTCGCTGGCCATCGAGCCCGACTCGGGAACCAGCAGATCAACCGGCGGCGCGCCGCTCGAATAGCCCAACTCCAGCTGCCCGATCTCGCCCAGATCGTAAGTCAACCGCGCAAAGGGGCTGAGCAGGTTGATGCGGTCCAGAAAGACGACCGATTCGAGCAGCAAGCCGAAATGGGCGGTCAGATTGTCGGTCACCTGCTGCTTATCTTGCAGTTTGACGGACATGGTGCGGAGCATCGGCGCGGCCTGAGGCGAAGAGGGTCCGGCCAGCAGGCTCATCCCAGCCGCCGGGCGCACGGCCATCTGCCGGACGGTGAGTTCGACATCCGGGGCGATGGAATTGGCCGTCGTGCGCGAATACCGGGTGCGGAAACTGGTGGCCGAAGTGCCCATGTTGGTGGCGAAGCCGAGGTTCCCGCTCACATGCAGTTCGTTGTCGCCAAAGAGCGAGGTGGCCAGGGCGAAAGCGGTGCCGAGGTCCGGCTCGCTGCCGAGAGCCGTGACGGCGGCGCCGTCGCCGGCCGACAGGCGCATGATGCCGCGCGTGGCGGTAAACATCTTCCGTTCCGCCCGCCGGGGGTCCAGCAGCGGATCGAGACCCGGCAGCAGCCGCAGGACGGGGCGGGTGGCATTGGCGCTGCGCAGCACCCACTTCCAGTCGTCGCTCACGATCTGGGTGGGCCCGTGCGGAGCGATGGACACCAGTTCGATGGTCGAGAAGATCGTGGCGAGTTGGATGGCGAGATAGCTATTGGCGCCCGCGCGGACCAGAATATTGTCCCGCAGAGCCGGTACGTAGCTGGACAAGGAGACACGCAGGGAATAGTACTCGGGGGCAAGTGCGGAGAAGCGAAAGCGCCCGTCGGGGCCGGTCAGCGCGCGCGCCACCTCGCGCTCCTGCCGGTTGTACAGCATGACGCTGGCGCCCATCTGCGTTACGCCCGCGGCATCGCGCACCTCACCCTCGATGGTTCCGAAGACCTTCAGGTCCGTGGCTGCCAACGGCAGGCCCGCCAGCAGGAGGGCCACAAGCAGGGATGAGCCAACCGGTCGTGGCATCAGTTTTGGGCGGGCGCCTCGCTGACGTCCGCTTCTACCTCTCCCAAACTAAGAAATAGTAAACTCAGCCTGCTGCGTCAAGGTCTCATTCTTGAGCGTGTCGGTCACCTTGATGCGCAACGTATACTGCCCCGGCTCCAGCGATTCCAGCGGCAGGAGCTTCTCGATGGTCAACTGCGAGGCGCTGCCGCTCAGCACGGCAATGTCCTCGGTGAACTCGAGCACCTTGCTGTTGTCGCTGTTCTTGACGATTTCATACTCCACCGCGCCCTGTGGCTTCGCGGTGGACTCCTCGGGCTGGAAGTTGAAGAGTTGCATGTAAATGCCCATCTTCTCGTTCCGCTTGAACTTGTCGCCCATACGCGGGCGGACCTTCGAGGTGCCGATCACGAACTGCCCCGCGCCGATCGAGCGCGTGGGCACCTTCTCGATGACGTCGGCCAGCACGAGGGAGGAGGCGAACAACTGATCCTCGTCCATGCGCGGCACGTTGAGCGCCATCTCATAGTTGTTCATGTTGCCGCCCACGATATCCTTGGCCACGACATTAAGCCGGTACATGCCCGGCGGCAGGGGAATCGATTTCTGGTAGATATTGACGCCTTCGCTGGCCTGCTGCAGGAGTTCGGTGGGCACTTCCACGGTGACCACGTCCTCGAAAACGTTCACCGGGCGGCGCGTCATCGACGTAACGCGAGCGTAGATATTCACGGCGGCTTTCGAAATGTTCTCATCCTGCCTGAACTGCAGATCCTTGCGGTTGAACTGCAGCGTGATGTTGGTCATCACGGTGGAGGCGGTGGCGGGGAAGAAGTCCGCGCGGGCCTCCATGGGAAGCAGGTTGTAGAGGATGCGCGAATTGACTTGCGCTTCGAGGTCCTTGAACTTCACCGACGGGGGCTTCTGGAGCAGAGCGAACTGTTGCAGGCGCTCGAACTGCATCATGCGCGCGGGCAGCGGCATGGTGCCCACACCAAGACGCGTGCCGTCAGTGCGGTTGAAGCGGTCGGTCTTGTCGGCCATGCCGAGTTGCTCCATCATGGTCAGGCCGGCGCCCGGCACCATCATGAGCGCGTCTTTCTCCGACGGGTCCATGGTCATGCGGTATTCGCCGGTCATCGATGTGTCGACGAATTCGATCATGATGTCGGTGCCGATGCCCTCGATCCAGCGGTAGCGCCACTTCTCGAAGGGGAAGACGGACGTGGTGCCGCCGCCCTCCTCCCAGGGGCGTTCATAGGTGCCGCCCGAGGGCCGGGATTCGATTTCATCGGGGGGGCCGAAGGTGATGTAGATTCGCCCGCGATCGGTCCTCCAGCCGGGGATGCCGGAAGCGAAGCGCTCGTTGCAGTAAGCGATTCGGCGGTAGTGCTCTTCCTTGTACTCGTTTTCGACGGTGTCGGGCGTAGGGTCGCGGCGCAGCCAGAACTGCTCGATGAACTGTTCGCGTTCCTCGTCGGTTTCCAGGCGCTGGAAGGCCTTCCGTTCTTCATCCGTGATGATGTAGGTGACGTCGATGTTCATCCAGTTGCGGTAAGGCGTCATCAGCTCTTTCTTGAGCCGGGCCTCACGGCGCTTCAGTTCCCTTTCGCTCAACGGCTTGGCTACGGTTTCCCGAGGGCCTTCATCGCCCTTGCGCTTCTTCTGGGCGAAGGAAGCGTCGCCGGTGGTGAAGACCAGCGCACTGGCCACCACGATGGAGAAAAGCTGTTTGTTCTTCATACGCTTACCTGTATCCGTTCCCAGTGGAGACACTTCGCCTCCAATCTAGCTCCAATTGTAAAGAGGGTTCCTGCCGGGGTCAAGCGATACCGGACACCGTTCAACAGGCGGGATGGGATCGAAACTCCCACTATTTTTATTTGACGGTGCCGGGTGCGCCGCGGTTGCGGGATTCGGCGGGGTTTTATTCGCCGTGTTTCACGGGCCGTAACTCCTCGCCGGCGGCGCCGGAGGCGAAGGGGTTAAAGTCCGTGGCCACGTCGTACACATCCACGCCCTCCACCCGCTTCAGAGCGTTCACGACCATGTAGGTGACCGGGGTCATGGCGGCCTCGTAGAGCACCTTGCCGATGTAGCCCGAGAAGATCAGGTTGACGATGGTGAGAAAGCTCTGGGAACCGGCGAAAATGAGCGTGATGACGATCACCGAGTCGACGAACTGGCCCACGACGGTTGAGCCGATGGTCCGCATCCACAGATGGCGCCCCTGGCTCCAGACCTTCATCTTCGCCATCACGAAGGAGTTCGTGAATTCGCCCGCCCAATAGGCGATCAGGCTGGCCGCCACCATGCGCGGGACGAAGTTGAACACGGTCTCAAACGCTGCCTGGTTCTGCCATTCCGGCGCCGGCGGCAGGGCCACAACGAGCATGCCGAACACCGCCATCAGGGCGCTGGCGAAAAAGCCCATCCAGATGGCCCGGCGCGCCCCGGCGTAGCCGTAGACCTCGGTGAAAATGTCGCCGAAGATGTAGGTGATGGGGAACAGCAGTTGGGCGCCGCTGATCCGGAAAGGGCCCACCGCGCAGATCTTCTGGCCCACCAGGTTCGAGATCAGCAGCACCACGACGAAGACCATGATGCAGAACTCCAGGAACCGGTACTGGTGCCTGGGGTGCTCGAACCGCTGGCGCGCCGTGGCAAGAAATTCGGCCGGAGAGGACATGAATCTTTACAGATTCGCCGCTCCGGCCCGTGGCGTCAACAAGAATTTTCCCGCGTCCTACTGTTTGTCCATGACGCGCTTCATCCGCAACTCGCCCATCGGCGAGGCGATCACGGCCTCGACGGTGAGGGTTTTGCCGTCCTCGGACAAACTCCACTTTTCCTCGTTCCTGATCTCCACCTCATCTCCCTGCATGTTCACTTTGCGGGTGGACTTCACGACCAGAACCGGGCCTGTCCAGGCCGCGGAGACGATGGCGGAGGACGCGCCTTCGCCGGTTTGGGTCTCCTGCCCGTCGGTGCTGAGTTCGGTATCGTTGGTGCGCTCGCCCATCTGGGCGTTGCTCATCGTGGCCTTCACTTTGAGGCTGGGGTCTTTGTGCGTCACATCGAGATCCCACCGGTCGAAGGCCGCGACCGGTCCGAAATCGCTCTTGACCGTGTTGAGCTTCCATTCGCCTGAAAAGTCGGGCTTTTCGGCAGCGGCGAGCGAGGCGGTAAGGATGAGCAGCGCCAGCGCGCCCACCCGGATGAATGGATTCATTCAGTGCTCCCTCAGACTGTGAGGCTTTCGCGGACTGGACGGCTATTGCTTGTCGAGGACGCGTTTGGTCTCGAATTCGCCGCGGTCCGAAGACCATTTCGCATCGATGGTCAGCGTCTTGCCGTCCTCGCTCACCGTCCACTTCTCAGTGATTGTGAGATCGCCCATCTGCGTCTTCGCCTTGGAGACGATGTGCAGGACATTGCCCTCCCATTTGGCGGTGGACTTGGCGCTCCACTGGCCACGGTCGGCTTCGGTCTCGGTGCCATCGGTCTTGTAGGTGGCCTCGGTGGTGCGCTCGCCCATCTGGCCAGCCATTGTGGTGGTCACTTTCAGGTCCGGCTCTTTGTGCTCGACGACGGAGTCCCATTTGTCGGGGGCGGGCATCTGGCCGAAGTCGCTTTTGGCGGTGTTCAGCTTCCAGGTTCCGCTGAAGTTCGGGGCGGCCCAGGCGGCGCATGACATCAGCCAGAGCGAGACGAAGACGGCGGCGAGACGGCGTGTGTACAGCATACGTGGTGGTACTCCTTCTTGGGTGGGCCGCGTAGAGGCCCGGATTCTGCTGTTAGGGCGTCCAGCGGACGGCAAAGTTACGCCCTCTGGCCCATTCGCACAGTAACAGATTAAGCGGCGGCCCGAGAGGAAGGCCGCTAAGCCAGCGCCGAGCCGAACCGGATCAGCGCCTTGCCGGCTTCGGCCGGGGAGCGGGTCACCAGACGTTCACCAGCTTCCGCCGTCACCAGGCGGTAGCGCCGCCAAGGGCCAAGCCGCAGATAGCTGGCCGCCAGATAATGCCTCACCCCCAGCTTTGCCTGCAAATTCAGCATCGGAGCATTGTTGGGGTCCATGCAGAAACAGATCCGGCGGGCGCCCCGCGCCCGCGCCTCCGCCAGTAGGCGGGCATTCATCGCCTGCCAGATTCCCCGGTTCCGGGCGTGGGGGTGGACGAAGCTATGGGCGCGGTAAACGGTGGCCTCCGGGAGCGGCAGTTCCAGATCGAAGAAGTCCAGATACGCTGTGCCGGACTCGCACCACGTGTAGCCCACCAGCCGCCCCGCGTCATGCGCGCCGATCAGGAAGCAGGAGCCGGCATTGAGTTTTCTCGTCGCGGCTTCGCGGGTGAGCCAGCCGCCGCAGTAGTCCAGCCTTGCCAGATCCCCGGCGCTCAGGACGTCAATGGCGGCGCCGCAGGCGGGCGGTTCCGGCGCGCTCTCCAGCGGACGCTCGAAAAACAGGAGTTCGCGCTTGCGGACCGGCACGCCGGCGCGCTCGAAGTAGCAGGACAACCGCTGCCGCAGCCGCCGGCTCATCCGGCTTCCGCCCCGCCGGCATCCGATGCCAGTTTGCAGGCTTCCCCGATCCAGAGGAAGTCGCGGAATACGTGCGCCTGTCCTTCCACGTTGACCAGACTAGCGAGAGCCGCGAGGGTCATTCGCGCCCGGCTGAAGCCCGGGTGCGGCAGCGCGCGGGTCCAAAGCCGCCGCAGCGCGAGTTTGCGCCAGTGGCGGTACCGTTTCCGGAGAACGGGCTTCATGGCGGTCCATTGGTCCACGGCGCCCTCGGGCAAGGGCAGCGGGCAGGGTTCATGACCTGGGTAGCTTTGCCAGGGCACGCTCAGCACCGGGGCGCGGAAATACTTCATCCACTCGGAGTACAGGCGGTGGCACAGCAGCCCGTCCAGCGGCGGAGCGATGCGGATCACGCTTTCCAGGACACGGCGGTCGTAGAAGGGGAGCAGTAATTCCGAGGAATGTTGCTCGGTGAATTCATAAAAATCATGCAAATGACGGCGTAAATCGTTCCGCAGAAGGAATAATTGCATGGCTTTTTGCGGCGGCAGGTGCGTCATCGAGCGCAACTCGGCCGCCATGCCGTGTTTGTGGGCGTCCTGGAAGCGGCGGTAGAGATCCGGGGCGAGCAGCCGTGGGGAAAGAGGCTGGGTTTTCACGTAGGCGTCAATCCCTTCCTCGATCCGGTTTTCGCCGAACAGGGCCATCACTTTGGGCGTCATCATGAGGAAGCCGATGGTCTCGCCTCCGCCGTCGCCGCCAAAGATCTCGGGGGCGTCGATCTGGTTGACGGCGGCGCCAAAGGTCTTCGCCATCACGAGACCGGGCGTTTCGCCGAGCGTCTCCGGGGACCAGGGCATCTGGTGCAGTTGGATGCGCGCGCGCCCGGCGAATTGTACGGCGAGAACGCGGTCCTGCCACTCTTCGAGCGCGAAATTCCAGGCCGCAGGGCGGCAATTCAAATCCAGCAGCGCGCCCACGACACACCGCGAATCCAGGCCGCCGCTGAGCAGGGCGGGCACGGGATCGGCGGGAGGGCAGCGGTCGGCGACAGCCTGCATGAAAGCCCCGTGAAAGTGTCCGGCGTATCCTTCGGGCGTGGATTCCGCGAGGGGCGTCTCTTCGAGCCGGGCGTAGCGGCGGCGCTCGAAACCGCCCGGGTGCGCGGAGATCATCTCGCCATCGCGCAGCACCTGGATGCTGTGGAAGAGGGTATGTGTGCCGAGGGGATAGCAGAACGCGGCCTGTTCGAATACGGCCGCCCAATTCAATTCGAACTGGCGTCCGGACGCCCTGGCCAACAGGCGGAAGGAAGTGGAGAACAGCAGCAGGCCGGAATGTTCGAGCCAGTAAAGCGGCCGCCCGCCCAGCGCGTCGGTGGCGAGTTCGAGTTGACCGCTTTTGTGGCTGTAGCGGCACACCGCGAAGGTGCCGTTGGCTTTCCCGAGCACGTCCTCCAGGTGGCGGGCGTGAAGCAATGCGCCGAGTTCCGCATCCCGCCGAGGGGGGCCTTCGGCGCCATCGCCCAGGATCAGGTCGCCCGCCATGGAGGCGGTTGTGTGTCCCGGCTTCTCCGCGGATCCAGCTCCGCGTCCGGCCACGTAATCGGCATGAAACAAGACAAAATTTCCGTGGCTGAATTCCGAAACGCTACCGCCCCACGAATGGAGAATTCTGGAGAATCCGGCAGTCAAGTCCAGCGGAAGAGCCAAGCCGGGGCGAAGCGAGTACAGCCCGGCGAAGTGGGACATGCCGCCAGAGTATCACACCCGTTTTTAGCTTCCCGGCGGGGCCGCGGCCGCGGCGGTGGGGCGCCGGGGAGAGGGCTTCGGGTGTCCGCGCCAATCCCGGAATTCCCCGCAGCCTCCAGGTGCGTTGACGCCAATAAGAATTTTTTCTAATTCCACACAACGCTATGAAACAACAGCACTTGACGGTTCGATCACCGTCTCTGCCAGGGCGGATTCCTGTTTTCCGGCTGCTATTGTATTGGCCGGAAGCGCCGCTGCAGGCGCTGATGGAACAGGAGGCAGGAAAGCGCATGTGGACGATAGCGCGTTGGGCCGTGGTGGCGGCCCTGTTTGGCATGGCGGCGGCGCCCGCGGAAGGAGCGCCACCGTTGACTTTCATTCAAGACACTTTGTACCGGGCGGACGGGGCGCCGTTTGCTGGGGTCGCGGAAGTGTCGTGGAATTCGTTCTCGGCTGCGGATGGGACATTCATTCCGCAGGGCAAACTCACGGTGCAGGTGTTTGGCGGGGTGGTGCGGATTCGGCTGGTCCCAGGCACGACGGCAACGCCATACACCTACTACGGCGTGAAATTCATCACGGGCGGGGCAACGCTGGCCACCGAAGTGTGGGCGGTGCCGCCGAGCGCGAGTCCGCTGGAGATCCGCCAGGTGCGGGTGTCGAGTCAAAGCGGCGGAGGAACGGCGCCGCCGCCGGGCTCTGGCAATCTGCAAATTGGCGACGTTGAAGGATTGCAGGCGGAACTGGCGGCGAGGATGGTGCGCGCGCCGCTGCTGCAAGTAAACCGGGCCGCGGTGATCAACGAGAACGGCGAGTTGGCGAGCGCCGTGGGCGCGGCCGGCGATTGCGTGCGCGCCGACGGAACCACCGGCCCTTGCGGGACGGGCGGGGGCGGCGCGCTTCCGTTGATGGTGGATGGCGAAACGCCCGCTGGTGTGGTGGACGGGATCAATGCGGTGTTCACGCTGAATTATGTTCCGAGTCCGGCGGACAGTCTCCGGCTCTACCGCAACGGAATCCTGCTGAAATCGGGAGTGGACTACACATTGAGCGGCAACACCGTGACCTTTCTAACGTTAGCCCGGCCGGAGACCGGCGATGTTCTGCAGGCGGCGTACCGGGCGCCGGCGCCTTAGCCGGCAAGACGGTTGAGGTTTTTGGGCGGGGATGTCATCATCGGCAGAGCAAGTCCCCGCCCAGATACCTATGGCAGAGATACAAATCCGATTCAGGGATGGCGCCACCCTGCAACGAACGCTCGAAACGCGCCGCATCACGCTGGGCCGCTCGGCCGGCAACGACCTGCATTTCCCTGGGGACAAGACGCTCTCGCGCGAGCATCTTGCGCTGGAGCCCGAGCAAGGCGCGTGGTGGGCGTGCGACCTGGGCAGCCGCAACGGCACGCGCCTGAACGGAAGGGCGCTCGATGGCCGGGCTCGCCTGGGTGCCGGCGATGTGATCGAAGCGGGTGAATTGACGATCTACTTCCTCGACACGCCGGCCGTGGAGGAGCGCACCGTAGTATTCACTGCGCCGAAGAGCGTATCGCAGGCCGTGGAAGCCAGCGAGCAGTTGCGGCTCGATGAAGCGATCGGCGACAGCACAAGGATCGAGAAAGCGTTTCTGCTCTCCTCCACCGAGGCGGCGACGGCGCGTCTGCAAACGTTGTTTGAGGCTGGGCGCGAACTGGCGGGGCGCAGGCCCTTGGATGAACTGTTTCCACTGATCCTGCGGCTGGCGGCGCGCGCGGCCGGCGCGGAGCGCGGTGTGGTGATGACGCTCGAGGGCGGGGAACTGGTGACCCGCGCGGCCATGGGCGCGGACTTCCGGATCTCGACCGCGGTGCGCGACCGCGTGATGGGCGGGCGGGAGTCCCTGCTGATCCACGATGTGGCGAGCGATGAGGGACTGAAGGCGAGCGCGACGCTCATCATGCAGCGCGTACGGACCCTGTTGGCCGCGCCGCTGCAGACGGACGAGAAGGTGATCGGGCTGGTCTATCTGGATTCGATCGCCGGGCGTCCCTTCACTGCGGAGGACCTCACGCTGCTGACCGTTCTCGCCAACATCGCGGCGATTCGCATCGAACACGCGAGATTGATTGAACTCGAGCAGGCCGAGCGCGTGATCCAGGCTGAACTGCGGCAGGCGGCGGAGATCCAGCGCGGTCTGCTGCCGAAGAGCGATCCGGCGCTGGCGGGCTTTGAGATCGCCGGTCAGAGCGAACCCTGCCGGACGGTGAACGGCGACTATTTCGACTACCTCCCCATGCCGGGGCAGCGGCTTGCCGTGGTGGTGGGCGACGTGGCGGGCAAGGGCATCTCAGCGGCTTTGCTGGCGGCGGCGATTCAAGCACGCCTGCATACGATCAGTGAAGAAGAGATGCCGGTGGAGCAGATGGTGGCGCGGCTCAACCGTGGAATGAACCGCAATATGCCGGGCGGGCGATTCGTCACGATGGTGGTGGCCGTGCTGGATGGCGAGCGCGGGTCCATCCGCTACACCAACGCCGGACATAACCGGCCGCTGCTGGTCCGCGCCTCCGGCGCGACTGAGGAATTGAGCGAGGGCGGCTTGCTGTTGGGCATTCTGCCGAACGCGGAGTACGTTGGCGCGGACATCCGTATGGAGAGCGGCGATGTGCTCGTTTTCTTTAGCGACGGCGTGACCGAGGCGGCCAACGAGGCGGATGAGGACTTTGGTGAAGCGCGCCTGATGGAAGTGGTCCGGGAGCACCAGGATCGTCCCGCGGCGGCCATCGGCGCTGCGATTCGCGACGCCGTGACGCGGCATCTCGACGGGCAGCCTTCGCTGGACGACGTCACGGTTGTGGTGGTGAAGCGAGGTTAGGCCGATGGCGTGCGCGGGAGCGGGTACAGGCGGTTCCGGCGGCTCCGCCATTTGTCACAATGTGGAGGTGTCGTCCTACCGCGACCACCGCAACCCGGAGGTGGTGCAGTTTCCCGGTACCCTTGGCGCGATCGCCACACTGGGCTTCTGCGGTTTCGCGGGCACGGCTGTCTTCGCGCTGGCGGTGCTGACGGGCCCGCCGCCGATGAGGATCGGCTTCGGCGCGCCAATCCTGCTGGTGTTGATCGCCATCGCCCGCGCATGGCCCAGGCGGATTTCGCTTGGCGAATTAGGAGCCTGGCAATACTCGATTTTCGGCAGGCAGAAGTTTATGATCGGCTGGGAGGAAATGGATCAGGCCGAGGAGGGCGTGGAACTGCCATTATTGGGCCGGTCCCCGCGAACCGGTTTCGCCGCGAACCGGACGGTGGTGCTCTCTTCCGGTTCGCGGAATCTTCGCATCGTCCACAGCCCGCGCCATTCCGACCGGGAGCGCTTCCTTCTTCTCGCCCGTCAGCGGATCGCCAGGCCCCCTATTGCCGCCACATGACCCAAAAAACGCCCACTTCGACATCGTTCCGCCGCGACGGCATCCCGGAGGTTGTCAGCGGCCTGCTGTGGCTGCTCTGGGGGCTGGCGTTTCTGTTGCCTGCGTTCTACCCTGGCTGGACCTGGAGCGGCTGGGGCGGGTATGTATTGCCGCTGTTTGTGCTCTTGGGGGCGTTGTGCGTGGGGCCGGCGACGAGGGCGTTGAAAGCGCGCTTTGCCAGCGGGGCCGCGCCGCCACACGCCAGAGAAGACGCGCGCCCGGCTGCACGGGTTTTTACGCTTCTGTTCTCCTTCACTCTCGCGGCGGCGCTGGTTTGGGTGTTATTGCCCGGCCGCGCATACGAGTGGCAGAGGCTGATTCCCATTCTGCTCGGCATTCTGCTGGCCGCGATTCATGCGTTTATCGCGTGGCGCCACGGGTTGGCGCGTTACCGCCTGATCGCGCTGTACATTCTCGCTGCGGGCGCGCTGCTGTCAGCGGCCAATATCTCTCCGGTGCTTGCTTTCAGCCTGTTTCTGATCTTGCTTGGCATCGGCGTGACGGCGTCGGGTCTCATCGCCCTTCGCCGGCCGTAGCGGCCGGCCCGCGGTGGCTGGCGGCCAAGTTCGAACTTTTTTGAGCGCTTTCCTGCCGTTTGCCCGCTTCTTCATTTGAAGGCGGCATCAGGCCGCCGATCTCAACCGAATCAGGAGCGAACCGCATGAAACGCATGTCGATCTTTGTGTTCGGCGTATTGAGCTACGTCACGTTTTTTCTCACCTTTTGCTATGCCATGGGCTTTGTCGGAGGTGTTGTGGTCCCCAAAGACATCAATTCCGGAACCCCGGCGCCGCTGGGCGAAGCGATCTTGATCAATTCGCTGATGCTGAGCGTATTCGTGATCCAGCACACGGTGATGGCGCGTCCGGCATTCAAGAAGTGGTTTACCCAATGGGTGCCAAGACCAATGGAGCGCTCGATCTTCGTGCTCACGGCGAGCGGCATCCTGGCGTTCACTTTCTGGCAGTGGCGTCCGCTGCCGGACGTGGTGTGGCAGGTGAGTGCGCCGGCGATGGCGTACGCGCTGATGGGGATGTCGTGGATGGGCTGGGGGATGGTGCTGATGTCTTCGTTCCTCATCAACCACTTCGACCTGTTCGGGTTACGCCAGGTGTGGCTGCAACTGGTCAACAGAGCCTACACCACCTCGGCGTTCCGGCTGACGTCCCTCTACAAGTTCGTCCGGCACCCGCTGATGCTCGGTTTCCTGATCGCCTTCTGGTCAACGCCCGTGATGACAGAAGGACATTTGCTCTTCGCGGTCCTCACCACTGGCTACATCCTCATGGGAATCCAATTCGAGGAGCGCGACATCATTCGTGAACATGGGGACGCCTACCGGCGTTATCGGGAGGAAGTGCCGATGCTGCTGCCCTACAAGGGCGACGGCTCGATCCGGATGCCCATGCCGCGAAGTGGAGCCACGGCGAAGCAGGGCTAGGCGGCGGAGCGACTCGCATGCCCTCCGGGTTGGGCCGGCGGGCATGTCTTTCTTGCCCGTGTGGCCGCTGGGACGCGAGTTAATCTCCCGCCGCTTGAATCTGAACCAGCGGCTCGGGGGCGGGGGTTTCGAAGGGGCGGGTGTCGGGCAGGGTTTGGGGGGCGCGCCAGAAATCAAAGTAGCTGACGTAGTGGACGCAACTCACGGTGCAATGCGGCGCGCAGGCCTTTTCGGTAATGTACTCACGGCGGATGTCGTGGACGGAGTACTCGAGGAGGGGTTTGCCGGGGTAGCCGCGCTGCTGCGAGCAGTAATGCACCAGGCCGTCCTCGCAGATATAGAGGTAGCGCGCGCCGGCGCGGCACCGCCAGTTGTTCGGCTGCCCATTCGCGATGGCTTCCTGGAAGAAGCTGAGCTGCGCGAAGTTGCGTTTCTCGAGCGCCTTCACGGCCAGATAGATCTCGCGCTCCTTCGGAGAGAGCGGCTTGAGCTGGCCCGTGTTGTCGTGAATGATGCCGATGGTGGACGAGAAGCCGAGCGCGATGGCGCGCTTGCCGATGACGAGAGCATCGTCCGGGTGCTGGATGCCGCCACCGACCACGGAATTGATATTGACGTGAAACAGTGCGTGTTTGGAGAGCAGCTGCAGCTTGCGGTCGAGGACCTTGAGCGATTTCTTGGACACGTCGTCGGGCATGACGTTGTCGATGGAAATCTGCATGTGGTCGAGCCCGGCGCGATTGAGGCGCTCGATGCGGTCGGCGGTGAGCAGATAGCCGTTGGTGATCATGCCAGTGATGGCGCCGGTGGCGCGGATGCGGCTGATGATCTTGTCGAGGTCGGGGTGGAGCAGGGGTTCGCCACCGGAGATGGTGAGGATGCCGGTGCCGAGGCGGCCAAGCTGGTCGATGCGCTCGAACATCACCTCGGTGGGGACGGGCTTCGAGAAGTCGTCGAACTCGTTGCAGTAAGTGCAGGAGAGATTGCAGCGCCGGATGGGGATGATGTGGGCCATGATGGGGTGGTCCTTGCGGAGCGCACCCTTGGCGATCATCTTCAATTCGCGGAGCCTGCGCTTGAGGGCAGCCCAGTCCCTGCGGGCCCGAAAACTGTGATCCGGCATACGGTTAGCCTATTTATTAGAGCATAGCCCCAGCTCTAAGCGGGACTGAAAACGCTCCTAGCTGTCAGATGCAGCGGGTGAACGGCGGAATTCAGAGGTTTAGCGGGGCGGCTTGGCCTCGGATTTGGGTTCGGAAGCGGGCTCGGGTTTGGCTTCGTCGCCGAAGGTGATGATGACATCGGACTTGAACTGCTTGTAATCCTTGTAGGTTACGACCATCTTGATGGGCAGCGGGCCGGACTCGAACGGCAGGGTGTCCTGGGCGATGGTGTAGGTGGGGAACCAATGCACGCCGTCGATCTGCTCCCGGTAGGTTTCGAACTTGGGGAACTTCTGGTTGGCGACGCGTTTGCCTACACCCACACCGCGGCCGTAGGACTTCACGATCTGGAGGCTTTCGTCATCCACCCAGACCAGCCCTGAGAAATAGCGGCGGCCTTCGACCATGTTCTTCGGCTTGACGGCGAAGGCATAGCAGGGGATTTCATCCAGCGTCTCCTTGCCGAGGTAGCGGACGTTGTAGTTCTGCACCTCATCGGCGGTCAGCACGAAGGGCTGCACGTTGCGGAGGTCCTGCTCGTCCTCGGGGGTCATAATGAGTCCGCGCAGGGTGTTCATGGGGGCGTGAACCACCCGTTCAGTGCGCTTGCCGGCGTCGGTGAAGATGACGTCGGCCACCTGTTCCATCTTGCCGATGACGCGCCCGTTGCGGTCGAGCTCCTCGATCTTGTAGCTCTGCCGGTACGTGTAGTTCTCGCGGGCGCGGGCGAACTGCGACTCCTTTTCGGAGAACTTCTGGATGATCTGCTCGATCTCCTGCGGAGTGGGATTCTCCTTCGAGGCGGCGAAAGCGGTGGCGGCGATGAGCACACAGGCGGCAATCAGGCGCATGGTCCCTCCTACGATATACGAGATGCGGCGAACGGCGCCGGGGTTTCGCGAAGGCAGGCCAGGGAAGACACCGGCGGCGAAATTCAATAAGATAATTACAATCCCAAGCAGGCAAGGAGCAGCCATGAACCGACGTTACTTCCTGATGAGCACGGCGGCCGCGCCCGCCGCGGCTCTGGCCAACAACCGGCGTCCGCAAAGCGCCAATGAGACGATCCGCGTGGCGGTGCTGGGCGTGAATGGCCGCGGGCGCAGCCACATCGGCGGCTTGCAGCCGCTGCCAAACGTGGAGATCACCACGCTGGTGGATCCCGATCTGAATGTAGCGAACGAACGCGCCGCCGCCTTTGAGAAGCAGTATGGGAAGCGCCCGAAGGTGGTGCAGGACATGCGCAAGGTTTTCGACGACAAGGAAATCGATGTCGTCACCGTGGCCACGCCCAACCACTGGCACGCGCTCGCCACGATCTGGGCCTGCCAGGCGGGCAAGGATGTGTATGTCGAGAAGCCGGGTACCCATTCGGTGGCCGAAGGCCGCACGATGATCGCCGCGGCGAAGAAGTACAACCGCATCGTGCAGCACGGCGTGCAACTGCGCAGCTCCGAAGCGATTCAGGAGGCCATCCAGAAGGTGAAGGACGGCTTCATCGGCGACGTCTACATGGCGCGCGCCACCATCTTCAAGTGGCGGCCGAAGATGGAGCATCACGCGAACGAAGCGCCGCCCTCGCATCTCGACTACGACATGTGGGTGGGCCCCGGCAAGTTCCGCCCGTATTCGAAGAACCACGTCCATTACAACTGGCACTGGACCTGGGACTTCGGCAACGGCGAGATCGGCAACCAGGGCGTGCACGAAATCGACCTGCTGCAATGGGGCCTCGGCGTCAAACTGCCCACGAAGGTGACTGCGTTGGGCGGCAAGTACCTGTGGAAGGACCACCGCGAGACGCCCGAAGTGATGTCCGCGCTTTGCGAGTTCGGCAAAGAGAAGAAGTACGCCGAGATCGCGGTGCGCTTCTGGATGTCGAACAATGAAGCGCTCGGCGCGAATGGCAACCTGTTCTACGGCAGCGAGGGGTACTTGTCGATCGGCGGCTACGAAACCTACCAGTTCTTCATGGGCCGCAAGGGCGAGCCCGGTCCGAAGGGCAAGGCTCCAACGAAGCACTACGAGAACTTCATCGCCGCCGTGCGCAGCGGCCGGACCGAGGACCAGAACGGGCCCGTGGAAACGGCGCACTATTCCTCGGCGCTGGCCCACGTGGCCAATATCGCCTTCCGGCGCGGCTCGGTGCTCACGTTCGATCCGGACAAAGAGCAGTTCGTGGGCGACGCCGAAGCGAACAAGCTGCTGGTGAACCGCGGCCGGAAGGGCTTCGAAATCCCCACGCCCGAGAAGGTGTAGCGGGGCGGCTTAGATCTCGATACCCAGCGCGCGGCAGTCGGACTCCACCATTTCGCGGACCAGGTCTTCGAAGCTGGTCTCCGGCTGCCAGTCGAGCGCCTTCCGGGCGCGCGAGGAATCCCCGCGCAGAATATCCACTTCGGCCGGCCGGAAGAACGTTTCGTCGCTCTTCACGAATCCGCGGTAGTCCAGCCCGGCGCGGCGGAAGGCGAGTTCGGCGAACGCGCGCACCGAATGCGCCTCGCCCGTCGCGATGACGAAATCCTGAGGTTCGTCCTGCTGTAGCATCAGCCACATCGCAAGCACGTAGTCGCGCGCGTGGCCCCAGTCCCGCTGCGCTTCGAGATTGCCGAGCCGGATTTCCGTGTCTTGGCCCGCGCGGATGCGCGCCACCGCGCTGGTGATCTTCCGGGTGACGAACTCCAGGCCCCGGCGCGGCGATTCATGATTGAACAGGATGCCCGTGGCGGCGAACATGCCGTAGGCCTCGCGGTAGTTCCGCGCCAGTTCGTAGCCCGCCACCTTACTGATGCCATAAGCGGAGCGCGGATGGAAGCGCGTTCTTTCGTCCTGTGGCGTTTCTTCCACCTTGCCGAACATCTCGCTCGTGCCCGCGAAATAAATGCGGCATTCGGGACGCAGTTCCTTGACGGCCGCCAGAACGTAATGCGTGCCGTTGACGTTCGTGTTCATCGTCGAGAACTCGTCCTCGAAGGAATAGCTCACGAAACTTTGCGCGGCGAGGTGGTAGCACTCGTCGGGCGCGACATTCTTGATCACCCGGAAAATGCTGGGGAAGCTCTCCAGCGAGGCGGGATGCAGGCGCAGCCGTCCGAGCAGGTGGCGGATCCGGCCCATGCGCGAGATGGGGTCCTCCAGTGCGACCCGCCGGACGATGCCGTGGACCTCATAGCCCTTCTCCAGCAGCAGTTCGGCCAGATAGGACCCATCCTGGCCCGTGATGCCGGTGATGAGTGCTTTCTTCATTGATGGGTTCTCCCCCGTCAGCGCGCCCGTCCAGCAGGGACAAGTCCGCCATTCTACCATGCGGGTAGGGCGTCCCAGATGGCATGATAGGCAGCAGGAGAAAGAACCGGAAAACGGGCGCCAGACACCTTCCTTCCCGTTATTTTGACAAAGAATGGGGCTAAAACAGCTCAAATTGCTCATTTTTGCCTACCATTACCCGCCGGCGAACACGTCCGGGGCGGCGCGGCCCGCGCGTTTCGCGAAGTTCCTGCCGGAGGCGGGTATCGACTGCCACGTGGTGGCGTGCGGCGCGGCGGGCGGGAATGCGGTCTATGTGGACGACCACTCGCCGGCGGGCTGGCGCGGATGGGCGGCGCGGGTGGCGCAGCGGTACCTATTGCCGGTGAACGAGCGGCTGCCGTGGGTGCCGGGCGCCGTGGAAGCGGCGGAAAAGTTGCACGGGCAGCATGGGTTTGACGCGGTGCTGTCGACGGCGCCGCCGCTGGCTTCGCATCTGGCGGCGATGGCGTTCGAGCGCCGGACGGGGGTTCCGTGGATCGCCGATTTTCGCGATCCGCTGGCGCGCAATGCCACGCGGGAACGGCGGTTTTTCAATTACGACCGGTGGCTGGAGCGCCGGATTTTCGCGCGCGCAAGGCTCTTGCTCGCCAATACCGACGCGCTGGCGGAGCAGTGGGCGGGGGATCATCCCGGGGCGGCGGGGAAGGTGCGAGTGGTGTGGAACGGGTTCGATCCCGAAGAGCTTCCACCGGCGGCGGCGGTCAGGAAAAGCGGCCCCAAAGTGATGCTCCATGCGGGCTATTTGTACGGGGAGCGGCGGCCGGAGATGCTGTTGAAGGCGTTGGCGCGGCTGGCGCGCGCGGGCGCGGTCACGGCCCGCGAGTGGAAGCTGCACCTGATGGGGCCACTGCAGGAGGATACGTTCCGCGATTGCGAGGCGGAGCGGGCATTTCTGGAGGGGGAGGGCCTGTTAGAGGTAACCGGCCGGCTAGTGGAGCGGGCGGAGGCGGCACGGGTTCAAGCGGCGGCGGATGTCCTGGTGCTGTTGGATTTGCCGGAAAAGGACCGCTCGATTCAGGTGCCTGGGAAGTTGTTCGAATACGTTCGAACGGGTCAACCTATCGTGGCGTGGTCGCACGAGGGTTCGCCGGCGATGCGATTGCTGACCATGAGCGGAGTGGAAGCGCTTTGCCTGACCCCGTCGATGGGCGTGGAGGAAACGGCCGGGCGGTTGTCGTTGTTCCTCTCGGGGCCGCTGGAGCGTCGAGCGATGTCTGAGGAGTTCCGGATGGCATTCGACGGGAGAAGGCAGTCGCACGCGCTGGCGGAGGAGATCCGGGCGGTGGTTGCAGGTGGGAGGGCGTGAAGATTTCCTGACCGGGTGTCGCAGAGCGGCGCTGCGGCTGTTCTTTTAGACTGGGGGGATCATGATGGATCGCCGCGCATTTTTGCAGGCGGGCGCCGCGGCTACGGTTGGCGGCCGCGCCCTCGCGGCCGTGGAACGGCCCAACGTCCTGCTGATCATCACCGACCAGCAGACGCACAATGCGATGTCGTGCGCGGCGAATCCGTGGTTGAAGACCCCGGCGATGGATTCGCTGGCCGACCGAGGCACGCGCTTTTCGGCCGCCTATTGCACTTATCCGGTGTGTTCGCCGTCGCGCGGGTCGATTTTCGCGGGACGGATGCCACACGAAACGGGCGTGCGGCTGAACGGGCAGGCGGTGCGGGAAGGCGTTCCCACGCTGGGTGAGATTTTCCGCAACGCAGGCTACGAGACCGTCTATGGCGGCAAGTGGCATCTGCCGCGCGGCTTCGACGGCATGACGGGATTCACGCGCCTCATCGGCGGGCACTCGCTGGGCGAGAAGATGGATCAGCCGCTGGCCGATGCATCGGCAGCGTGGCTGCGGCGCAAACCAAAACAGCCATTCCTGCACGTGGCTTCGTTCATGAATCCGCACGATGTTTGCTACTGGATTCGCGCGCATCCGGGTTCGCGGCAGCACGCCGATCCCGACCGTTTCCCGCCCGCGCCCGGCAACATGGCCGTGGACCCGCTGGAGCCCGAGGCGATTCAGTTCCACCGGCGCACGGGCTACGACGCGATGTCGCAGGCCGTGGGGATCGCATCGTCATGGCGGCGCGACGATATCCGCCACTACATTCACGACTACTACCGTATGGTGGAGGACGTGGATCGTTGCACCGGACAGGTGCTGGACGCGCTGCGCGAGGCGGATCTCGAACGCAATACGATTGTCGCTTTCATCTCCGACCACGGCGAGGGATTGGGCGGGCATCTCTGGGCGCAGAAGGCGTCTTTTTATGAGGAATCGGCGCGGATTCCATTGATTCTGGCGGGTTCGGGGATTCGCGCGGGGCGGACCGAGTACGCCACGCTGGCATCGCTCGCCGATCTCGTGCCCACGTTTTGCGACTACGCGGGCATTGACGTACCGGCAGATGTGCGCGGCGTGAGTCTGCGGCCAGTGCTGGAGGGCGGCGGGACGGTGAAGCGTGCGTTTGTCGCGGGAGAGCTGTTGTACCAGGACCAGACGCGCGAAGGGCGCATGATCCGGACGGCGCGGCACAAGTATGTCGTGTTCAATGGCGGCGCGCGGCCGGAACAGCTGTTCGATTTAGATGCCGATCCGGGCGAGGTGCTGAATCTAGCGCACCGGCCTGAGGGCCAGGCTGAGCTCGACCGGCACCGGGCGATTCTGCGGGCGTGGATACGCGAGACGGCGGACGATTTCAAGATGCCGGTTTAGGCGGCTCCGGGTTCCACGGCGCGTGTGCGCACGAGCAGCAGATTCGTGCCGTCCTGGAGGATTTCGCCTTGGGCGTTACGGAGTTCGAGGGCGAGGGTCAGGATGCCGCGGTTGCCTTTGCTGGTCAGGCGTTTTTCGGCGACGGTGAGGCGGCCGCTGATGCGCTCGCCCGCGAAAAGGGGTTTGCGGAAGTTCCAGTTCCAGGAAAGCGAGGCGACAGAGGCGAAGGACTTCTCCGCGCGGTTTTTGAGGCCGTCGAGCAGGATGAGGCCGAGAAGGCCGTGGGCGACGCGGCGCGGGAATCCGAGGGAGCGGGCGAAGTCATCGTCCATGTGGAGGGCGAAGAAGTCGCCGGAGAGGCCGGCGAACTGGACGATGTGGGCATCGGTGACGGTGAGCCCGGGGGTTTCAAACGACAGGCCGGGGTGGATGTCTTCGTAGAAAAGCAGCTCGCTCATGGATGGCGGGTCCTCGATTCGTGCTCATGGTAAACCAACCGGATCGTTGATTGGAAGGGCGCGGAGAGGTCCGGCGCTGATAGACTGTGGCGAGCAATGGCAACCAATGCAGCGAAGCCCGTGGCGATGGTGACGGGCGCGGCGCGGGGGATCGGACGGGGTTGCGCACTGGCGCTCGCGCAAGCCGGTTTCCACCTGGCGCTCTGTGACCGCGAGGGCGACGAGGAGCGCCATCTGCTCGAGCAAGTCGCCGCCGAGGCGGGCGTCGCCGGTGCGGAAACCGTTTCCGTTCACGCCGATGTCGCCGGCATCGAGGGGCACGGGCAGTTGATCCGCGCAGCCGTGGAGCGCTGGGGCCGGCTGGACTGCCTGGTGAATAACGCGGGCGTAGGCGTGCTGCGGCGGGGCGATTTACTCGAGGTGACGCCTGAAAGCTATGACCGCTGCCAGGCCGTGAACACGCGGGCGGTGTTCTTCCTCTGCCAGGCCGCCGCGCGCGCGATGCTGGCGCAGGGGGAGTTGAACGGCCGCCATCGCAGCATCATCAACATCACATCGAGCAACGCCGTGGCGGTGTCCGTGAGCCGGGGCGAGTATTGCGTGTCGAAAGCGGCGGCGAGTATGGTGACGCGGCTGTTCGCACTGCGGTTGGCCGAGACGGGCATCGGCGTGTACGAAATCCGGCCGGGCGTGATCGAGACGTCGATGACGCAACCGGTGAGAGAGCAATACGACGAGCGGATCGCCCAGGGCCTCGCGCCGATGCGCCGCTGGGGCTATCCGGCCGACGTCGCCGTGGCGGCCGTCGCGATGGCCGAAGGGCGGCTGCCCTACACCGTGGGGCAGGCCATCAGCGTGGATGGCGGCCTGATCATCCCCCGCTTTTGAGGAGAGCCAGAATGGAAGACATAGCGCAGGCTGAGCCGCAGGTGCTCCTGGAAAGAAATTCAGCGAACGGCGCGGTTTGGGCCGAGTTCATCCTCAATCGTCCCGAAAAAGGCAATGCGCTGACGATGCCGATGATCGAACGGCTGGGCGCGATCGCGCAGGAAGTCGGAAGGGACCGCGAAATCCGCGCGGTGCTGTTGCGGGCGCGCGGGCGCTATTTCTGCACGGGCGGCGACATTGCCGCCTGGGGCGCGATGACGCCGCACGAGATGGCGCAACGCTGGATTCTGCCGGGAATCGATGTGTTTCAGCGGCTGGCCGCGTTGCCGCAACCCGTGATCGCGGTGCTGCAAGGCCATGTCTTCGGCGGCGGCATGGAACTGGCGATGGCGGCGGATTTGCGCATTGCCGTGCGGCAGGCGAAGCTGGGCGTGCCCGAGGTTTCGCTCGGCATGATTCCAGGCTGGATGGGCGTGCGGCGGCTGGCCGAGACCATCGGCGTGGCGCGTGCGAGCCACATGGCGCTGCTCGGGACGCCCATCACGGCGGAGCAGGCGCTCGAGTGGGGCCTGGTGACGGCCATCGCCGAGGACCCCGAGGACCTGGAGAGCCAGACGGCCGCGTGGCGCGACAAACTCTGCGCGAATGCCCCGGCGGCGATGGGTCTGGTGAAAGGCCTGCTGGCCACGATGCGGGCGGACCTGCGTCATCATCACGCCAATGCCGTGGCCGAGGCCGCGGGTACCGAAGATTGCGCCGAGGGCGTGCGCGCGTTCCAGGAGAAGCGCGCGGCCGCCTTCCGGAACCGTTGATGGGAAGGAGATGAGATGGGCAAGACACGCTTCATGACCGCCGCCGAGGCCGCCGCGCTCGTCAAGGATGGCGATGTTGTCGCCATCAGCGGCAATGGCGCGGGGATGATTTCGGCGGAGGCTGTTTTCGAGGCGATCGAGAAGCGCTTCCTTGAAACCGGCCATCCGCGCGAGCTGACGCTGGTGCACTCGCTGGGGCTGGGCGACCGCGAAGCGATGGGCACGAACCGGTTCGCGCACGAAGGGATGCTGCGCAAGGTGATTGCCGCGCACTTCACGTGGTCGCCGAAGATCCAGCAGATGATCCGCGAGGAGAAGATCGAGGCTTACTGTTTTCCGGGCGGGGTGATCCAGCATCTGTTGCGCGAAATCGGCGCCGGGCGGCCCGGCCTCTTCACGCATTCGGGCTTGCATACGTTCGTGGACCCGCGCCAGCAGGGCGGGCGGTGCAATGCGCGCAGCCATGAGGAACTGGTGGAACTGCTCGACATCGGCGGCCAGGAGGTGCTGCGCTACAAGCCGTTCAAGGTGGATGTGGGCATCATTCGCGGCACCTTCGCGGACACGAGCGGAAACCTGAGTCCGGAAGAGGAGCCGATCGACATGGATATCCACACCATCGCGCTCGCGGCCCGCAACAGCGGCGGCGTGGTGATCGCGCAGGCGCGGCAGGTCGTGGAGACGGGCAGTCTGCATCCGCGCCATGTGCGTGTGCCCGGAGTGATGATCGACGCGGTGGTGGAGGATCCCGCGCAGGAACAATTCTATGGGCTGGGTTACGATGCCAGCATCAGCGGGGGACAGCGCGCACACCTGGCGGGGGTGGCGGCGGAGATTCCGGCGAAGCTGGAGCGGCGGATCATCGCGCGGCGGGCGGCGATGGAACTGCGCGAAGGCGCTTCCCTCAACTTCGGCTACGGCATTCCGGGCGGGATCTTCGGCGTGATCGCGGAGCAGGGCGGAGGGGACGCTTTTTGGATGAGCGTGGAGCAGGGCACCCACAACGGCCGGATGCTCGACGGGCGGCTGTTCGGCGCGTCGCGCAACACCGACGCCATCGTGCCGTCCATCGAGCAGTTCGACTATTACAGCGGCGGCGGCATCGATATCACATTCCTGGGCATGGGCGAGGCCGACGAGGCGGGCAACGTGAACGTGTCGCACCTGGGCGGGAATCTGATCGGCCCGGGCGGCTTCATCGAGATCGCGCAAAACGCCAAGAAAGTGGTGTTTTGCGGCACTTTTGACGCGCAGGGAGCGAAGGTGGAATGGGTGGACGGGCGGCTGCGGGTGGTGCAGCCCGGCAAGGCGCGGAAGTTTGTGAAACGAGTGGAGAGGATTACGTTTTCGGCCGATTTCGCGCGGCGGACGGGGCAGGAGGTGCTCTACATCACGGAGCGCGCGGTGTTTCGGCTCACCGGGGACGGGCTCGAATTGATCGAAACCGCGCCGGGCATCGATCTCGAAAACGACATCCTGGCGATGATGGATTTTCGCCCTCGGGTGGGCGAGGTAGCGACGATGCCGGATGCGGTTTTCGTGTAGGCCCGCGCCGGACGCTTAACGGGATTGCGGCGGCGCCTGGTTTCTTCCAGGCCAGACGTGCGTGGCGAGGATTTGCGGCCGGCCCGCCCGGCCGCGGTGGACTTCAGAGCGGAGGATGATCTGCAGGTTCTGCTTTTCCCAGCCGGGCGGCGCGATTGCGGCGAATTCCTCGAATAGCGCCGGCGTGGTCAGAAACTCCGCCGCGTTCTGCGTGCCATGGGCGGTGGCGCCGGCGGCCATGAAGACCGGGCGGCCCGTGTCGGCGGTTGTCAGCCTTACCACCATTGACAGGGCGTCCGTCATTTCCTCGGAATGGAGCAACCGTGGCTGGTACCAACCGCGGCCGGGATTCTCTTTGTCCACGATTCCATGGCGAGCGGCTTCCTGAACGAAGGTGTAGCGCAGGCCGCTGGTGAGGCGCATGGTCCATTCCGAGGTGAAAGCCCCCAATAGAATGGCGGGCTGGCCCTTCAAGTCCTCCAGTGAAACCTCCTGCCCGATTTTCAACACAAAGGGCACGTGCCGGGCGGTGAGGAGCGAAGCGAACTGGGCCGCGCCGTAGGCGGCGCCGATTCCGACGTAGTAGTTGGTCTTCTTGCCTAGCTTTTCGACAGGAACGGCTGGTCCCTCGGGCAAGCCGCCTCCGCTGAAGTCCGCGTCCCAGACGAGCGGCGCAGGCAGGCTGATGAGGACTGACGCTCGCGGCTGAATTGCGGGGGCCCACAAGGCGTCCAGGGCGTGCCTGGCCGTGACCGCGCGCTGGGTGGTGAACCACAATGCGAGGGCGCCCGCTGCGAGCAGTAACGCGGCGGCGGTCTTCCAGTGCCGGAGCCAGATGTCGCGAGGCGGGGCCAGAGGCTGCACTACGGGTACGTAATGACCAGACGGCAACTCGATGCGCAACCGGGCATCGGGATGCTCATTGTAGTATTGAGCGAGGCGCTTTCTAACCTCCAGGGCCTTCACGCGGACAATCGAGTCGTGAGCGGGATCATAATCCGCGTCGCGGCCGAAGACCTCGATCGCGATGGTCCGCTCCTTGATCTCCTCCGCGCGGCCGGCGAGCCACTCCTCAACCACGAACTGCAGGAAGCCTTTCGAACGCGCGCTGCCGGCAAACGCCGGGCTGGCGAGAATCGATCCGAGCGCGGCGCGGATTTCGTCTTCGCGAGGATGCAATCCGGGCTTTGTCGTGGCCAGGCTCTTCAGCAAAGTGAAACTATCATACCGCTTTGTAGCAGGAGTGCAAACGGGGGGGGATAACGAACCCGTAACCTGATTTCAAGTTGTGTATTTTAAGAGCTTTACTATCGTAACCCCTCGCGTAGCATACCGGAACGGCGACATGCGGCCGCTTCCATGTTTGAATGGTCATGCAGAAGTTGACGTTCAGGGAGATCCGCCTTCGATGAGCCAAAGTTCAGGATGCCTCAGGAGTGCGTCCTTTTCGATGGCGGGTTTCGGCGGCTTCTGTTGATGAAGGGAGAAAGGAATTCGGTCATGACTCGTTCCTTCAGATTGATGACCCTCGGTCTTATCGCGGGAGCACTGTGCCTCGGGCAAGATCCGCGCGGGAGTTTTATGGGAGCCGTCACGGACGTCACTGGGGCGGTGGTGCCAGGGGCGTCAGTGCGCTTCACGCACGGCGACACCCAGATTACGTTCACGACCCAAAGCAACGAGCAGGGCAACTACGATGCCCCGTACTTGCGTACGGGCGGGTATTCGGTGACCTGCACGGTACCGGGGTTCAAAACCTGGACCCGGGGCGGGCTGGAATTGCGCATCGGCGAGCGCGTGCGGGTCGATATCCAGCTTGAGATTGGTGATGTGGCGGAGACGGTGGAGGTGACCGCCGAGGCGCCGGTGCTGGAAGTCACTACCGGCAGCATCGCCCAGATCATCGACACCAAACAGCTCGAGAATATGCCCATGCGGAGCGGCAACGTGTCGTGGCTGTATGCGATGGCGCCGGGTACGGTGCTGACCGGGCTGCCGCAGGATGGCCCCTGGAACATCAGCCAGAATTCGGCCGTGAGCGTCGCCGGTTCCGGCACCAGCGGCGGCATCGACTACAACGTGGACGGGGTGAGCAACAACTCCTACGGCGGCCAAACGGCCTTTGTCCCGCCGCCGGATATGGTGGAGGAGATCCGCCTGAATACGACCAGCTATGACGCATCGGTCGGCAACACCATGGGCGGGCAGGTCAACATCAGTCTGAAATCCGGCACCAACCGGCTGCGGGGCACTCTCAGCTACGCCCAGTCCACCGGCCCCATGATGGCGCGCAACTTCTTTACCAACCGCTTCATCTTTGATCCCAATACCGGGCCCATCACGCCCGAGAAAATCAAGGCGAATACGCCATTGCTCCGCTGGACGCGCTATACGGCGGTGGTGGGCGGTCCGGTTTATATCCCGAAGCTCTATGACGGCCGCAACCGGACCTTTTGGCAGTTCGGATTCCAGGCCCATGAGCGGCGGCGTCCGGTGGCATCGCTGCATACGGTGCCCACCGCGGAGCAGGCGCAGGGCAATTTCTCCTCCCTGCTGGCCATCGGGCCGAACTACCAGATCTATGACCCCTTCACCACGCGGCCGGAAGGAGCCAACCGCTTCCGCCGGGATCCGCTGCCGAACAACATTATCCCCTCCAGCCGCATCGATCCCGTGGCCCGGCGCATTCTGGGCTACTTCCCCGATCCCAATAACGCAGGAACCGCCGATTTCCAGAACAACTATTCCCGCACCCGGCAGGAGGGCCAGGATCTGTACCAGCCCATCGCCCGAGTGGACCACAATTTCAGCGAACGCCACCGGATGTTCGCCCGCTACACCCATAGCGATTTCAACGGGCGTTTCGACGAACTGATCTCCGGTAGCGACATCCGCGGGCGGATGCGGCAGCGCCCGCACCGCGGCGTGGCATTCGACAAGGTGTGGGTGGCCTCGCCCCAACTGGTCGTGGACGTCCGTTATGGCTTCACCTGGTTCCGAGAGTTCGAGACGTTCCGCAATATCGGCTGGGATCTCACGGAATTCGGTTTTTCGCGCGATCTGATCAGCCAGATGGATCAGCGCGCGATCTCGTTCCCCGCGATTACGGTGCAAGGCATGCTGCCTCTCGGCAACAATGGCGGATTCAACCAGACCTATTACAGTCACAACCTGCTGGCCACCACCAACTGGACCCGGGGCAACCACTCGCTGAAGTTCGGTTTTGACGGCCGTCTGCAGTTTGATAACAGCGTCAACTTCGGCAACGTCGCGCCCGCCATGCAGTTCCAGCCCACCTTCACGCGCGGGCCGCTGGACAACTCCCCTCAGAGCCCCGCCGGCGTCGGACAGGGCACCGCCAGCCTGCTCTTTGGGATTCCCACGGCCGGCGGCATCGATGTGAATGACTCCCGCGCGGAAAAATCCCCGTTCTATGGACTGTTCGTGCAGGACGACTGGCGGGCCACCCGCAAATTGACCATCAATCTGGGGGTCCGCTGGGAATACGAAGGACCGATCGTCGAGCGGTATGACCGGACTTCGCGCGATTTCGATTTCACCACCGTCAATCCGATCCAGTCCGTCGCCCGAGCCCAATACGCGCTGAACCCGATTCCGGAAATCGCCCCGGAGCAGTTCCGGACCACCGGCGGCCTCACGTTCGCCGGGGTGGGGGTCCCCCGGCAGGTGCGCGAGCCCTTCTACCAGGCTTTTATGCCGAGAATCGGGTTTGCCTACCAGCCCAACAACCGCATGGTCCTGCGCGGCGGTTATGGCATCTTCTTCGGCCTCATCGGTTCGCTGTTCGATGACGTCTCGCAGCCTGGCTACAACCAGCGGACCAACATCATTCCCACCAATGACAACGGCGTCACGTACGCGGCTTCGATCGCCAACCCGTTCCCCGGCGGATTGCAGCGCCCCATTGGCAACTCCCAGGGGCTGGAAACCTTCCTGGGCCGCGCTCCCGGTTTCTTCGCCGCCGACGGCCGCCGGCCTTATACCCAGCGCTGGAGCTATTCCATGCAGTTCGAGCCGCTCACCCGCACCGTGGTCGAAGTCGGCTACATCGGTTCGCGCGCCACCAGGCTGCGCGTCAACACGCCCATGAACCCGATCCCGCGTGAGCTGCTCAGCACGCTGCCGGTGCGCGACAACCCCACCATCAACTACCTCACCAGTCAGGTTCGCAATCCCTTCCGCGGCATCGCCGGCTTCGCAGGCACCGGACTGTTCACGAACCTCAACGTGGGCCGGCAGCAACTGCTGCGGTCCCTGCCCCACTTCACCGATCTGGCGACCGGACTTCCGGCAGGAATGAGCTGGTACAACGCCGCCACGCTGCGCGTGGAGCGCCGCTTCGCCAACGGCTTCCAGGCCCAGTTCAACTACACCTGGTCCAAGACCATGGAAGCCATTACCTACCTCAACGACGTCGACCTCGCCCCCGAGTACCGGATCTCGGATCTCGACCGGCCTCACCGAGTCACCTTCAGCGGCATTTATGAACTGCCGTTCGGACGCGGGCAACGCTTCGGCTCGACCCTACCCCGATGGCTCGATTACGCGGTCGGCGGCTGGCAGGCCAACGCGGTCTTCCAGCGGCAGAGCGGTCCGGGACTCAATTTCGGCAATGTGATTTACAACGGCACTTGGGAGAGCCTGCGCATGCCCGCGGGCCAGCAATCGATCGACAACTGGTTCAACACCGCCCAGTTCGAACGGAATGCCCAGCAGCAGCTGGAATTGAACGTCCGCAGCTTCCCGACTCGCGTCGCAGCCGTTCGAGCGGATCGGATCTATGTCTGGGACATGTCCCTGCACAAGAACTTCCAGATCCGGGAAGGGTTGCGCGTGCAGCTTCGCGGCGAGGCGGAAGCCGCAACGAACACGCCGATCTTCAACCCGCCGAATACGGCTCCGGCAAGCACGGTTTTCGGACAAGTCACTCAAACCCTCGGCGGTGGCCAGGAGCAGCGGCGCATCTTCGTCATGCTACGCATCCTGTTCTAAATCTTCTTCAGGAAGCAGGCTGCCCGGGCGGCAGCCTGCTTCTGAGGAGTCTCTCCGATCCATGCTCAACCGCCGCCAGTTTCTCGCATCCGCCGCCGCGCTCGCTCAGCCCGCGCGCCGCCGGCCTAACATCGTGGTCTTCTTCACCGACGACCAGGGCTACGGCGATCTCGGCCCCTTTGGAGCCACCGGGTACGAAACGCCGCATTTCGACCGGATGGCGCGCGAGGGCGTGAAGTTCACCAGCTTCTACTCCGCTGCGCCCGTCTGCACGCCCTCCCGCGCCGCCCTCCTCACCGGCTGTTATCCCATCCGGGTCGGGCTGGGCCACCGCGTGCTCTTCCCGTATTCGGTGACCGGCCTCGATCCGGATGAAGTCACCATCGCCGACATGCTGAAGCCGCTCGGCTACGCCACGGGCTGCATTGGGAAATGGCACCTCGGACACCTGCCGAAGTTCCTGCCTACCGAGCAGGGTTTCGATTATTACTACGGCGTTCCGTACAGCAACGACATGGGCGGGTCGAACTATCAGCAGATTTCGTTTAAGGCGCCGCCGCTGCCGGTGATGCGGAATAAGGAGATCATCGAGCGGGCGCCGGCGCAGGCCTCGCTGACCGGGCGCTTCACGGAGGAAGCGGTGCGTTTCATCCGGCAGCATGCCAGCGAGCCCTTCTTTTTGTATGTGCCCCACTGCATGCCGCACACGCCGCTCGACGCCTCGGAGGCCTTCAAGGGCAAGAGCGCGCACGGCCTGTACGGCGATGTAATTCGCGAACTGGATTGGAGCATGGGAGAGATTCTCGGGGCCTTACGGTCCCAGGGCATCGATGACAACACGATGGTGTTGTTCACCTCCGACAACGGACCTGTTGTGTGGGAGGGTTTGCGGCGAGGCTACCGGAGCGGCTCGGCCGGTCCTCTGCGCGGCGCGAAGAATTCGACGTGGGAGGGCGGGATGCGGGTCCCGTTTCTGGCCCGCTGGCCGGGGCGCATCGCCCCGGGGCGTGTTTGCGATGAACTCGCGACCACGATGGACGTGCTGCCCACTGTCGCGCAATTGACTGGAGCACAACCGCCTCGCGATCGCATCATCGACGGCCGCTCCATCGTGCCTCTGCTGACGGGCGAATCCGGCGCGCGCACACCGCACGACCGCTTCTATTACTACCGGGACGACCGCCTCGAGGCCGTGCGCAGCGGCGACTGGAAGCTCCATGTCCACAAGCCGGACTGGCCCGCGCAAAGCCCGCCGCAACTCTATAACCTGCGGTCCGATATCGGAGAAACCACGGATCTCGCCGCGGGTCAGCCCGCGGCGGTACAGCGCCTGCAGGCCTTCGCCGCCGAGGCGCGTGAGGACCTCGGTGATGCAGCGATCCGCAAAGTAGGCCGCAACGTCCGCCCCATCGGCAGGATTCCATAAACCAGGAGAGCCATTATGAACCGCCGCAATTTCATGCAAACCGCAGCGTTGGCGGGGGCCGCTCCAGCCCTCGCGCAGCAGAAGGAGGGCGCGCTCGCGCCCGGCTTCACTCCTGTCGAACAGCCCAATGTGATCTGGCTGTTCAGCGATCAACACCGGGCGCAGGCCATTGCCTCGAACGGCGATCCGAATGTCTCCACGCCCAACATGGACCGGATGGCGGTGGATGGAGTCACGTTCTCGAACGCCATTTCGGGCTTCCCGCTGTGCTGCCCGTTTCGCGGGTCGCTGTTGACGGGGCTGTACGCGCACAAGTGCGTGCCGGGGCACCAGTATCCGCTGCCGAAAGGGCAACCGACGCTCGCGCAACCGTTCAAGGAGGCGGGGTACCACACGGCATGGTTCGGCAAGTGGCACCTCGGCGGGTGGCAGGAGAGCCAAGGGCGCGCGGCGCATTACATCATGCCTCAGGACATGCGCGGCGGCTTCGACACGTGGGTCGGCTATGAGAACAACAACTCGCAGTGGGATTGCTGGGTGCATGGCGGGCAGGGCAAGGAGGCATTCCATTACCGCCTGCCCGGCTACGAGACCGACGAACTCACGAACCTCTTCATCAAGCACCTGAAAGAGCGTGCGGAAGCGAAGAAGGCGGGCAAACGCCAGCCGTTCTTCGCCGCGTTGTCGGTGCAGCCGCCGCACGATCCCTATCAGGCGCCGGAAGAGTATATGCACCGCTACCGCGCGGGCGCGCTGGAGTTGAGGCCCAATGTGCCGCGCTCAGCGGCGATCGAACTGCAGGCGCGCCGTGAGCTGTGCGGCTATTATGCGATGGTGGATAACTGGGACCACAACATCGGCCGGATCCGCAAGGCGCTGGACGATTTGGGAATGGCTTTCGAGACCCACGTCATTCACCTGTCGGACCACGGCGACATGCTGGGTTCCCACGGGCAGTTCCGGAAGATGAACCCGTATGAAGAGTCGATCCGGATTCCTTTCCAGATTTCGGGAGAGCAGCCGCGCTATCAGCAGCGGGCCGTGGGGCACAACGATGTCTTCATCAATACGCCGGATATCGCGCCGACCACGCTCGGGCTTTGCGGCATCAGGAAGCCAGACTGGATGCAGGGTCAGGACCTCTCGGGCTGGCGGCGGCTGGACCGGCCGCGTCCGGCGAAGCCGGATTCTGCCTATCTGCAGACCGTGATCCCGACGGGTCACGGCTACAGCGTCAATAAGCCCTATCGCGGCGTGGTGACGGCCGACGGGTGGAAGTATGCGTGTTTCGAGGGGATTTCGTATGTGATGTACAACCTGAACGAAGACCCCTACGAGCAGGTGAACGTGGCGCACAACAACCGTTACGCCGCCGAGCGCAAGAAACTGATTGCGCGCGTCCGGCAATGGGCGGCGGACACGGGCGACAAGTTCACGTTTCCGGACAACTGAGCGGGTTGAAGCGCGGGTTGACGGCTTGGAATGATCCGGCCGGAAGGGGTTGATGTGGCAGCGGGGTTCAGGCCGCACCCTGTTCAACGGCCGGCGCTAATCAGATTGGCGAAGAGCCGCACGGCGCCGGGGACGGCGAAAGGCAACTGGCGGTACCAGGCGAGGGCACAGTACACATACGTTCCTTTCCCGTACGTGGCTTCCAGCCAGATGCCGCGTTGCGGCTCCTGGCCGGTGTCATGGCTTTCGATCATGGGTTGATAGCGCTTGTCCCATTCCACCAGGAACTTCGAGCCGCGCTGTTCCACCCAGCCGTCCCAATCTTGCGCGGTGATCCGGTTGGGAAACCGGAAGACGGGCGCATCCGGGGCGAGGAGAGTGACGGGTGCATCCTCTTCGCTGATCTCCTCGGGCCGCTGAGTCATGGAATACGGGTAGGGGCCGTAGTTGTGATCGAACTCGGGCGTGTTGTACTGCACGATGAGCCGCCCGCCCTGCTCGACGTACTCCAACAGCCGGCGGTTGTGCGCCTTGAGCGCCTCGCGAGCCGCATACGCGCGGACGCCCAGCAGGATCACCGGGTAGCGCGTGAGATCGGCCGAGGCGAGCGAGACATCGTCGATCAAGTCCACTTCCACTCCCAACTGTCGCAGGGCTTCGGGTACGTCGTCGCCCGAGCCCATCACATAACCCGCGCGCAAGCCCTCGGCGACGCGCACATCCACGCCCTGCACGGTCTGGCGGGCGGGGGCGTCGAGATAGACCGCCTCCAAGCCAGCGTAAGAGAGGCGCTCAAACTCGCTCTCGTAATCGGCATCGCCGTAGCGGGCGACGGCCCGTAACTGGTAGCGTTCCGGCGCGACTTGTGCCGGGGTCACGCGAAACCGGATGCGCGCCTGCTCTCCTTCGCGCGTCAGCCTGAACGGCGCCGACGCCGGCTCGCTGATCCAGTTCTCCGGCAGCGCCAGACGCAGTGTGCCGGTGCGCTCGCCGGCGCCCACCGCGCGCACGGTGACGAAAGTGTCGAAGGACTTGCGGCCCAGAGGCAAGATCATGCTGGCGGCGTCGAACTTGACCGCCACGGGTGGGCCCGCCGCCAGGGGGGCGCGGATTTCGAGACCTATCGGGTCAATGGCGCGCGTTTCTGGCGGTTTCCTGACAGTGAACTCAACACCTTCGTAGCGTAAAACCGCGCTGACGAAAGCCGGTGGAGGCCGCATGCTCAGGCCAAACCAGGCCGGAGCGCCTGTGTAGTCATACGCGGGAACGAACGGGTTTTCGCGCCGCCAGTGCGCCGCGGAAGAGGAAGCGCCGGCCAGTTCCACTTCGAAGCGGCCGGGTTCGAGCTCGCGCCCCTGAAAGCCCGCGCCCGCGAAATCGATCCGGACCACCTCTACCGGCGCGCCCGAGCGTACATGCACCTGGGAGGCAACGCGGAAGCGGTGGCCAGGCACGGCAACTTGAAGCGTGACGGCCGTGCGGAAGCGTGCGGCCATCCCTGTGAGGGGCTGTTCGGGCTCCACCAGAGCTTCGAGTTCCACGCCCAGCGAGAGGGCGAGGGCGCGCTCGATTTCCGCGGCATACGCAGGGTCCTTCACCAATTTCAGCGTCCGGGCCAGCAGCGGTGCGATAGACTCGGGGCGGCGAGCGTCAAACTGCTCGCGCGAGAGCAAAACGGCGGCGCGAGCTTCCATCGGAGGAAGCACATCGCCGCCCAGACCATCCAGGAAGAATTCGTCCGGCGGCGTATTCGGGCGGCGGGATTCGATGAGTTTGTAGTAACTCGCAAACGGGCCGGGGCGAACGAGCACCGCGCCCATGGCCTGCGAGCGCTGGTAGCGGTAGCCTTCGCGGCCGATCTCGGCATAGGATCGGCCCAGCAGCGGATCGGTGATGCCGGAATCCACCGGAAACGCGCCTTCGTCCAACTGGTTCCAGTTGCCGCAATACAACTTTGATGCGCTCCACGGCGGCAGGTTCAATTCGCTGAATCGTTCGGGATCGGCGGCTGCGCCGAAAGCCTCGCGGGCGAGCAGTCCCGAGGCGTGATGATGCCCGTGGCCATCGCGGGGGGTTCCTTGAAAGCGCGCAATGATGACATGGGGCCGCAACAGCCGGATGTGCGCCACCACATCGCGCAGCGCCTCTTCACGGTCCCAGTTCTTCCACGTTTCTTCAACGTTTTTTGAGTAGCCGAAGTCGGCCAGCCGGCTGTAGCGCAAATCCACGCCGTAGTGCTGCGCGGCCTTGCGGTGCTCCAGGGTGCGCAGCGCGCCAAGACGGTCGAAGTAATCCGAGGTGATGAGGTTTGCGCCGGATTCGCCGCGCGTTAGCGAGAGCAGGGTGACGCGGGCGCCATGGCCACGCGCGAGCAGGGTGAGGGTGCCGGCGTCTTCATCGTCGGGATGGGCCACGATGTAGAGGACGCGCGCCTGCGTGTTGACGCGCTTGAGAGCCAGCCAGACACCCGCCGCACCGCGGTCCTCCGGCAGCGGCGGAGCACCAGGGAGCAGGGAAGCGGTGAGGAGAAAGAAGGCCGAAAGCCACAGACGCACCATTCTGGGATCGAGCCTAGCACAGCCATTCGATACTCTGTTTCCTTCTGACATACCACCTGATTTGAGTTGACCCATCTCCCTGATTTGCAGTAGAGTCGTAGCAATGTTCGTTTCCATTACGGGATGGACATGATTTGTTTTCGTTTCGGAGACGAATGACGTTTCGCACTCTCATTCCTGCCACTTCCGCCTTGATAGCGCTGTCGCTGCTCGCGCCGCATGCCAGCGCGCAGTTCTGGAAACGGAAAAAGCCGCAGGGGATGGCGCCGGAGACGGCGAACCGGTTAGTGGAAGCAATCCTGGCGGACGCGCGGCCCACGCCGGAGTTCCCGGAAATCGAAGTGGCGCCCCTGCCGCCGAGGGAACCGTCGCTCTTTACGGGTCGCAATCCCACGGCGCCGCCCGCGACGCAGGCCCAGCGGGCGATCCGCGAGGCGGACCGCCACTTCCAGTACGGCAAGTTTTTCATTCAGGAAGGCAAGCTCGACGAGGCCCGGCGCGAGTTCGATCTGGCCATTGAGACGCTTTTCGAATTGCCCGCGACGTTGCCTGGCCGGGACCAGGTCGAGCGTAAGGCCGAGGAACTGGTCCGCAGCATTCACCGGTATGACCTGGAGAGTCTCGGTGTGGGCGTGTCGCCCGATGATCCGGCGTTTCCGGTCTCACCGCTCGAAGAGATCCTCGATCTCACCTTCCCCATCGACCCGCGTCTCAAGGGCCGCACGCTGGCCGAAGTGCAGATGGCGCAGTCGCAACTGCCGCTGGTTGTGAACGACGCGGTTCTGAGCTACATCAACTATTTTACGAGCACGCGCGGCCAGCGGACGCTCCTGAACGGTTTGAAGCGTTCCGGACGCTACCGCGACATGATCCTGCGCATTTTCGCTGAAGAGGGTGTCCCCCGGGAGATGATCCATCTCGCGCAAGCGGAATCCGGATTCATGCCGCGAGCGCTTTCGCCCAAGGCCGCGGCCGGGATGTGGCAGTTTATTCGCAAGACCGGCCAGGACTACGGCCTGCGCCAGGGCACGCAACACGACGACAGGCTGGATCCGGAGAAGGCCACACGTGCCGCCGCTCGCCACCTGCGCGATCTTTACGGGCTGACTGGCGACTGGTACCTGGCAATGGCTGCCTACAACTGCGGCCCTTACTGTGTGGAGCGCGCCGTGCAGCGCACCGGCTACGCCGATTTCTGGGAGTTGCACCGGCGGAACGCGATCCCCCGCGAGACGCGCAACTACGTTCCCGCGATTCTTGCGATGGCGATCGTCTCGCGCAACCTCGAAGCGTACGGCCTGCAGCCACTCGAACCGGAAGCGCCTCTGCGGTACGACACGATTCACGTTTCGGCCGATACGAATCTCGGCCTCATTGCCGACGCCGCGGACGTGCCGGTTACCGACATCCGTGAATTGAACCCCGCGCTGATTCGCAGCGTAGCTCCGGCCAACTACGATGTTCGAGTACCCGCCGGCCAGGCGCGTAGCGTGGTGGCGGCCATCGATGCCGTGCCCGAGGACAAGCGCGCCGCGTGGCGGCTGCACCGGCTTTCGAGCAGCGACACGCTCGCCTCGATTGCCAAGCAGTACTCCACGGCGGCCAACTCCATCCTGGCCGCGAACCAGGTGGATCCCTCATTCTTCGAATCGCCCGAGGATGGTGAAGTCCTGCTGATTCCGGCCGCTCCCGCCAAGGCTCCCACGGTGCAGCGGCGCGCGCCAGTGCGCCGCGCCGCCGCCCGGCGCGCGCCCGCGAAACGCGCGGCAACGGCACCGAAGCCCGCCGCCGCCCGCAAGTAGTTCCGCTTCAACGTCCCGCCCTTTCGCGCCCGGTAAAATTTTTCCTAGGCAAATCGATTAAAACAATGTATGCTAATTATGTTTAGCCTGCGACGAGGAGGCTAGTACCGGCATGGTCGGCAAGAAGGCATTACCGTTTGACCTCGAAGACGCCGAAGGGGACTTCGACTCCGTACTGACCGATGACGCCGTGACGGACATCGGCGGCGAGAACGGACGTCCCAATGAGATTCGCGAGGCCCCGCCCGCGCCCGTGAAGGCCGCGGCTGCCTCGCATCAAGTTCCCGCCCGCAAGGTGAGGAAACCGGCGGTTCAACCGGCCGGAAAAACGGCGGCTTTGTCCGCCGCTCGAAAGGTGAGTAAAGCAACCGTGAAAACTGCAACCAAGAAAGCCGCGGCCCCAAAGAAGGCCGTGAAGAAGGCCGCGCCGAAGAAGGCCGCGCCGAAGAAGGCCGCGCCGAAGAAGGCTGCTCCGAAGAAAGCCGCTCCGAAGAAGGCCGCGCCGAAAAAGGCCGCGCCAAAGAAAGCGGCGAAGAAGAAGTAGTTACCGTTCGGGAACTGCCCGCCAAGAGCGGGAACGCTCCCGGCCGCGGACCGTTAAACAAGCGGCCGCGAAACAATCACAGACTGATGTTCAATGGGGCAGTGCGCCATCGCGGCGTTCTACCCCTTTCTTTTTGCCGGGGCTCCGATGGTCAGGCGCCTTCGCTGCGGACCACTCCACGGCAGCGGGTGAATAAGGCGAGCAGCGCGTCCGCCTGCTCTTCCGGGGTACGCGGGCCTTTGCCGGAGAAACCCACCGCCTGCGCACCCTTTGCGTATCCGGTGGTGGACGCAATGAACTTCATCAGTTCCAGCGCAATCTCGTCTCCGCACTTCTCTCGCTCTTTCCCAGTTGCGGATGGGGTGTTCAGGGTTTCTTCCATGGGTCGGGTTCCTTTGTTGCGCGGTGTGGGGCGCGCGCGAATCTCTCCAGATTATCCTAGATGCAGATGCCGGTGAAGGCCACGCGTTTCTTACGCAAGATGCGGGGCGGCGCGCAGGCCCACCTGCTGGGCACGGATGCAGCCGGCGCGGCGTCCTGTTACGTCACCAAGTTCACCAATAATCCGCAACACCGGCGCATCCTCGTCAACGAATGGCTCGGCGCCCACCTGCTGGCGGCGTTGGGCGTGGCCACTCCCGCCGTCTCGGTCATCGATGTCACGCCCCAGTTTCTTACCGCCGCTCCCGAAGTATATCTGGAGACCGGCGCTTTACGTCAGGCCGTGATCCCTGGCTGGCATCTTGGTTCACAGTTCCCGGGGGATCCTTTGGTGGACGCTGTGTACGATTACTTGCCCGACTCCTTGCTTCGCGAAGTGGCGAATCGCTCGGATTTCCTCGGCGCCCTCGTCTTCGACAAATGGTGTGCCAACGCCGATGCCCGCCAGTCGATCTTCCTGCGCCGGCGCCTGCGGGAGTGGCTGCCGGATCATGACGCCGCCCCCCGCCGCAAGGGCTTCATCGCGCAAATGATCGATCACGGTTACCTGTTCGATGGACCGAACTGGTGCTACCGGGATGCGCCGCTGCAAGGCTTCTATCCCAGACCTCTCGTCTATGCATCCGTCCGGACCCTCGATGACTTCGAGCCATGGCTGAGCCGGGTCGAACATCTGCCCGAGTCCGTGATCGACACGGCGTTGCGCGGACTGCCGCCCGCATGGATTGAAGGCGACGAGGAAGCGCTCCAGGCGTTGCTGGACCAACTCATGCAGCGGCGCGCCCGCGTCGCGGGGCTGCTGGTCGAGGCGATCCGCGCCCGCCCGGTCTTCTTCCCCGCCTGGCGCGGCCAGGAGCCTGCAGCCGGGCAGAAGCGATAGATTGGCGGTAGCATGCGCCGGTCCGACCCTCGTCCCGCAATCCTTGAAGCTGAACTCCAGCGCCTTGCCAGCCGTCGCGCGATACCGCACGCGATTCTCGCCGTGGAAAGCCTGGACGGCGCGTTCCGCTGGTCGGCAGTGGCGGGCGCCAGCTTTCCGTCCCACACCCCCTTCTTTCTTGCAAGCATCACCAAACTCTACATCGCCGCCACAGTCCTGCGGTTGCACGAGCGCGGCCTGCTGCATCTCGACGGGCGCCTGTCCGATTATCTGCCCGCCGATCTCACCCGCGGACTGCACCGTTTCCGGGGCCACGACTATACCGGGCAGATCACCATCCGCCATTGCCTGTGCCATGCCACAGGCCTGCCCGACAGCCTCGAAGAACGCCCGCGCGGCGGGCGCAGCCTGCTCGAACTCACCTTTGAAGAGGGCGACCGGGCGTGGACGCTCGCTGAAGCCATCGCCCACGCGCGTGACAACTTGACCCCCCACTTCCCGCCGCAAAATTTGGACGATCCTCGGGCGCGCGTCCGCTACTCCGACACCAATTTCCAACTCCTGATGGCGGTCATGGAAGCGGTGACGGCCAAGCCGCTGGAGGCGGTGTATCGCGAACTGCTGTTCGAGCCGCTTGGGCTGCGGGATACCCGGTTGCCAGAAACCCCAGGCGAGGCGGCGGCGCCGGTTTACTCCGGCAGCCGGGTTCTTCAACTCCCCAACGCGCTGGCCTCGTCACGCGATCTCATCGCGCCAGCGGCCGACATACTTGCGTTTCTGAGAGCGCTGATTCAAGGAACAGTCTTCGAACGGCCGGAAACCGCACTCCTGATGCGTGGGCCGTGGCGGCGATTTGGCTTCCCGCGCGACGCCGCCGCTCTGCGCGCTCCCTCCTGGCCCATCGAATACGGTCTGGGAATGATGCGCTTCCGGTTACCACGCTGGCTGACGCCCTTCCGCCCGCTGCCTGAACTCATCGGGCACAGCGGCTCCACCGGGACCTGGCTGTTCTACTGCCCCGCACTCGAACTGATGTTCGCCGGCGCCGTAAACGAAGTGAGTTCCAGCGCCATCCCCTATCGCTTCCTGCCACGACTGCTACACGCGCTCGGCCGGCCTGAGTTCCGCTAAAATGGCGGCGTGACCCACCCGATGATTTACCACAACGGCCGGCTCGTTCCCGCAACCGAAGATGTCCTCCGCCCGGGGCAGGTGGGACTGATGAATGGCTGGGGCGTGTTCTCGACCGTCAAGGTGATCGAGGGCGTCTTGTTCGAGTTTCCGCGCCATTGGGCACGCATGAACCGGGATGCCGAGTTGCTGCGCGTCGGCTTCCCGTGGTCTCCCGCCGAACTCGAAGCAGAACTGGATCGCCTGGTGGAGGCGAACCGCGCCAACAACGCCACCCTGCGCGTCTGCGTCATCCGCAACCGTGGCGGGATGTGGGAGTCGCCCGGCCTGGACCGAGATCTCGACCTGATCGCCTTCACGACGGAACGTAAGGACTGGGGCGGGCCTTGCCGGCTCGGCATTGTTCCCAACGCCCGCTTCGCCGCCAATCCGTTCTCGGGCGCCAAAATCACCGCCTGGGCCATGAACCTGGTCAATTACGAACAGGCTCAAGTACGGGGGCTGGATGAAGTGATTCTGCTCAATGAGCGTCAGGAGGTCAGTGAATGCACCTCGGCTAACGTCTTTGCCGTGCAGGATGCGGTCAATGGCGCATCGGTTGTACTCACTCCGCCTCTTAGCTCCGGTTGCCTGCCCGGCATCGTCCGCGAACTGTTGATCGAAGTGATTCGCGTTCCCGGCATCATTGTCCGCGAGCAAACGCTCACATTGGACGATCTCGAGCGCGCAGCCGGCCTGTTCATCTCTTCCTCCACCCGCGCGCTGCTTCCGGTCGGAGAGGTGGAAGGTCTTTCGATTCGTACAGAACACGCCGTGACGGATGCTCTCCAGGCTGCATATGCAGCCTATGAGCGGGACTATGTTGCCCGCAAAGCCGCGCCGCCCGTCTGACGATGGACAGCAGTGCCGCGCCGGAGCCCCATCAATTGCCCCTTGTGCCAGTCGCCCCACGTGCGGCCCGCTCGCGTGCGGGGTTTTCGCGAGATTCTGCTGAAGCTTCTGGGCTATGACTGCGCCCGGTGCCTGAAATGCGGCCAACGGTTCATGGCCACCCCCATCGGAAGTCTCGGCAATGTCACTTACGCGAAGTGCCCCCGCTGCCTCCGCCTCGATCTCTCGGTCTGGGACCCCAGGTACTACCGCGCCTCGTTTTGGACCGAGTTGAAGGTCTGGTTCGGCGGCAACCGCTGGCGCTGCGAACCCTGCCGTACGAATTTCGTCAGCTTCCGGCCGCGCAAACGAAAATATGCCGGAGCGGCAGCCGGCGAGGACCAGAACCCGCTCCCAATCTGAGACCGGCCGCACAACAGAAAACGCCCCGGCCACAGCGGGCCGGGGCATTCCCGTTTGCGCAAACAGCTTGAACCGCTAGCCGGTCAAGAAAAGAAAAATGGTTCCAAGTGACCCTCGAACTCAGCTCGCCCTCCAGCCGGCATGCCCGGCTTGAGCATGGCAATCGCATCCCGGCGGGGCGTTTCTCCTTCCGCGCTCCCCCTGAAAGCTATTTCTGCCCTCAGGCTTCAACGCGCGACCGGTACGCCAGCTCGCCCGTGCGATCGCGGCTGGAAGCTCGCCGTGGACTTTCGCTCCGCCACCCTGACTGGCTCGTTACCTCACCAGCCAATGCGGCCTCAATGCTCCTGTCCTGCGGCTTCACTTCCCTGGCGCTGGAACCTCCCGCCCGGTCCGCCTAACCCTGTTGCCTCAGCCGTTTGCGCTTATGGGCCGGGGCCTTCTGCGGATTAAACCCGTTGCCGGATGCCTTCCTGCGCCACTCCCAGTAGTCTCTACCACCACCGGCACTCCCCTCCAGGGCTACCCCCTCGGGATCAAATGCGCCAAGCGGCGTGGGCTTCCAGGAAGCCGACCGTCCGATTCGCCCGATCTCCCTTCGCTCCCCCCAAGCCGGCTTGCTATTTACTGCCCTGCCTGAGGATCATCGTTCCGGGTCCGCTACGTCTCGTCCGGCTCGCTGTTCCGTGAACCTCTTGGAACCAACCCCAATATGCCTTAGGCCCCAAAGGAAGTCAACAAAAAACGACAATTCCATGACCGATCTCCACAACCTTTATTTCCTTTGCCGACAACACATTGAGAACATAAGGTTGTGAAAGTATTGTGAATAAATCAATAATGAGATAAATTGTTTTGGCAACTCCGCAGCCCGGCGGACTGATATATGATGGTGTCCGAGTCATCGCCATGAAACCCATACCCCAAGCCGACCACTTCCCACTCATCCAACGGCTCACTCAGGCCTGCGGCGGGTCCTACCGCCCCGAACAGCGCCGCCGCTACTTCATTACCGGCCCCCAGTGGGCCGCCGCTTATGAAGGCCAGGCGGTGTTTCATGCCCCAACCCGGCCCCCCATCGGCTTCGAAGACGTCATCCGCCGCTTCGCCGAAATCGGCATCGGCTACTGGTGTACGCACGACACCGACGTCATCCCCTACGACGCCCTCTTCCAGGACCGTCAATGGGAAATTACCGGAAAAATAAAGGAATCTCTCGACGCCAACGGGCTCAAATGCTCCATGGTCACCACCGAGACCTTCCATCACCCCGTTTTCGCCGCCGGCCCGGCCGCCGAAGCGCCCGCCATCCGCGAGTACGCCAAACGCCGCCTCGCCAATACCGTCGAGATCGGCCACACCCTCGGCGCCCAGTTCGCCGTCTATTGGCCCGGTACTCTCGGCTACCAGGTCCAGGGCGCCGTCGAAGAAACGCAAACCCTGCAATGGTACGCCGAAGGCCTCAACCACGCCTGTGAAACCGACATCGCCGTGGCGGCCAGACACAACCGGCCCACCCTCAAGCACTGCCTCGAAGCCAAACCCTTCGAACCCGCCGCCGAAATCCTTCTGCCCACCTCCGACGCCATGCTCGCCTTCATCTCCTCGGGCCTGCTCAAGCATCCGGACATGGTCGGCCTGAACCCCGAATACCTGCATGAACTCATGTGGGGCGCCGCGCCGCGCGCCGCTCTCGCCCGCGCCCTGGTCTGCGGCAAGCTCTTCCATTTCGACATCAACGACGGCTACCGCCTGAAGCACGACGTGGACATCGGCATCGGCCTCATCAACCCCCTCGACTGGCTCTGCGTCCTCGTCCTGCTCCGCAGCCACGGCTACGCGGGACCCTTCAACCTCGACTACAAGCCCCCTCGCACAACCTCGCAGGAAGGCGTCTTCGCCGTCAGCTTCCCCACCGCCGTCGACCGCTTCATCACCCTGTGGGAAATGGCCGGCGAAGTCATCTCCGACTCCGTCATCAAGGACGCCACCGAAGCCCTCAAAGCCGGCGGCGAACCCGAGGATCCCTCCAGCGCCCAGTCCGTTTTCGAGGCGCAGCGCGAATTGCTCACCCTGCACGAACTCATCGCGCACCGCCTGTTCCAGATCCTCATCGGCCAGCATCGCGGACGGACTTTCTCCATCTGACCTCATGAGCGCGGGCCGGTCATTGATGGTCCTCGGAGGCCTGCTTTTCCTCGCAGGCCTCCTGTTGACCTTCGCCGGCCGCCTCCCCTTCAAACCGGGCCACCTGCCGGGCGACATCGTCATCCGCACGAAATCCGGCGTCTTCTACCTCCCAATCGTCACCTGCCTGCTCGCCAGCCTGGTGCTCTCGCTGCTCTTCGCGCTCTTCCGCCGCCGCTGACGGGTGCGGGAAAAAACCAAACGCTTCTCGCTCCCCGCCCGCAACGGCTAGCTCCACCTGACGGTGGAGGCTCATAACCAGCTTGTTTTCAGCATTATATGAGCCTCCACCGTCAGGTGCAGATCGAAGCTTGGTTGCTACGTCGAAGATCGCTTCACCCTACCTGACTCTTGCGCTAATCTGAAGGGTCCACGAACACTTCCGCCATGCGCCCCCTCTGCCTTCTGCTGCTCTGCGCCGCCGCTTTATCAGCCGCGGACTTCCGTGCCGGCGCCGCCCGCCGCGACATCACCCCGCGTGAACCCGTCCCGATGTGGGGCTACGGCGACCGCCGCGACGCCCTCTCGCAAGGCACGCTCGACCCCCTCTACGCCGACGCACTCGTCCTCGACGCCGGCGGCACAAAACTCGCCATCGTCGGGCTCGACCTCGGCCGCGCCCCGGCCGAACCTTCGCTGCTGCGCATCCGCGCACGCATCCTGAAAGACGCCGGCATCGCCCATTCCTTCATCGCGGGCTCGCACACCCACCACGGCCCCGTACTCGAGTTCACCGATGTGGAAGGCAAAGGCAAGGGCCGCTTCGACGCCACCCTGCGCTATTACCGCGAAATGGAACAGGCCATCGCCGAAGCCGTCATCGAAGCCGACAGCCGCCTTGAACCCGTCCATCTCGCCGCGGGCTCAGTCGAACTCGATGGCTTCAATTCCAACCGCCATTCGAAACTCGAACCCAAACCGCGCGACAAGACCCTCAGCGTGCTGCGCCTCGACACCGCGGCCGGCAAGCCGCTCGCCGTGCTCGTGAACTGGGCCGCGCATCCCACTTCGATTCCTTCGAAGACGATGCAGTTCTCCGCCGACTACGTCGGTGCGCTCAAGCAGCGGATCAGCGAAGCGATGGGCGCCGCCCCGGTCTTCATTCAAGGCGCCGCGGGCGACCTCAGCACCAGTCGCGGCGGCAGGGACTTCCGCACCTACGGCGCTGCCCTCGGCGCCGAAGCCGTGAAACTCGCCCAATCCCTCGCGCCGAAACCCCCTGAAAAGCCCAGCCTGCAGATGAAGGAGGACCGCCCGCGCTTCACCCCGCGCGTCAATCTGAAGCATCCCTTCACGCGCATGATCTACGAACAGGCCTTCTTCCCCGAACTCGTCCGCAACTACGAAGACGAATACGAGAATGGCGTCCGCCCCTGGCTCACCGTCGCTTTAATGAACGGCGACATCGCCTTCGTCGGCGCCTCCGGCGAGTTCTTCTCCGATCATGCCAACCGCCTGCGCCAGCGCGCCCGCGTGGCGCACCTGTTCTTCTTCGGCTACTGCAACGGCTACCACCAGTACTTCCCCACGATTGAAGGCGCCGCCGAAGGCGGCTACGGAGCGGACGAGCAGGTCGCCATCGCCGAAGTAGGCGCGGGCGAGCAAATCATGAACACCGCCCTCGTCTGGCTCTACCAGATGCAAGGCCGCTTGCGCGTGCCCGCGGAAACACGATAGCCGCCCGTCGGCCCTATTCCGTCTCCAGAATCGCGAGCGTGCGCATCACTTCGATGTCCACGCCCCAGCCCTCCTCCACGCGATAGGGCTCCAACTCCTTCACCTGCCCGTCCGGCAGATGGAGCCGCGCTTTGCTGAACCGCCCCGGAAGCCAGACGGTGATCGATTCGGCCTGATAGTCGGTGTAGTTCACCAGGAAGAGCACGCGGCGGTTGCTGTCCGGTTCGCCCGCCAGGTGGGACAGCACCCCGGGAGCGTTGAAGACGCGCGCGCCGAGGTTGCGCCGCCCGATCGCGCGGGTGACGCGCTGCCAAACCGCATCCAACTGGTCGTGGTCGCGCTTTTCCAGCTTGTCGAGGGAGAGTTGGAAGCCCGGCATGGCGGGAAAGCGGAAATCGGCCGGAGGCGCGATCACCGTATTGCCGGCGCTCTCGAATTCCTTCAGCAGCGCGCGCCCTGTGGCGGGCACGGAGGCCGGTTCGATATCCACGACGACGCGCGTGCCGGCGAGTTGTTCCGCTTTCAACAGCCGCGTGGGGATGGGCCGTGCGGGGGTGTGGCGCGCGCCGATCATATCGAGCAGCCCGCCGGAGATCAGCGCGCCGCTGGCGGTGTCCTGGACCACGGCGAGGGTACCCGCTGGAGGCAGGCGGGTCCAGGCGCGATTCCGCTCGAAGAAATCGAGCGCGGCCCCCAGCGTCCGCCAGTCGGTTAGTGCGCGCGATTCGCGCGCGAGCAAGCGCCGGGTGAAGTCCACATCGAGCGCCACCACCCAGCGCGCGCCCGCCACGGCCGCATCGGCCACCGCCATCACGTAGCGCTCCACGCGCAGCGGTTCGTTCTCCGGCGGGTGGTAACCGATCCAGACCTCGGCGTTCGAGGCCGCGCGCACGAAGCGCAGGAATCCGCCGTTGGTATTGATCCAGGGCGCACCCGTCGGGCCGGCCTGAACGGTGTCATCTTCCACCGCGCGAATGCCGGGCCACGCGCCCTGGTAGGTGCCGGTCACCCCTGCCGCCGCGCCTTCGAGCCGCAGCTTGGACCGGCTGGTCAGCACCGCCAAAGGAAGTTGCCCGGCGTAGGCGCCCAAGGCCGCGTCCTCGAAATCGCCTTCCAGTACCAGCCCTTCCAGACCGGCGCTCCGGGCCTGCTCGATTGTCTGCGCCGCATCGGCTCCCTCGCGGACCACGCCCAGCGGTGCGATGCCCGCCGCGCGCGCCGCTTTCGAGAAGGCGGCGGACCACGCCGGGGCCTCGAGCAGGACGCAGTTGATCGGCGTTTCCTTGAGCAGCGCGACGCTGGCCGGATCGTTGGTGGACCAGCGCGCCGGGACGCAGCCCGAGAGGTTCGCCAGCAGCAGAAACGCGGCCAGCATCACTGCGGCTGCCGGACCTGCGACTCTTCGAGCACGGCCTGGGCGTGCCGCGCGAGGTGGCCGCGCAGGTCGCTCGTGTAGCGTTCGAGGATTGCGCGTCCGATGCCGTCTTTGTCTCCGCAGCGCAGCAGGGCGCGCGCCAGCGCGAGTTCGCGGATCGAAAGGCCGCGGGTGTGGGTCTCTTTGGTATCGAGCCCGGAGAGCTTGCCGGCCTTGCCGACGTCATCCATGATCCAGCCGGTCATCTCCTGCTTGGCGAGCAGGCGCGCGATCGGTTCGGCCGCTTCCGTGCCGCCGATCATCTCGAGCGCCAGCGCGACCGCGCGGTGGTGGGAGAATTCGGCCTCAGGCGTCAGTTGATCGAGCTTCCGCAGGATCGCGGGCAGCGCCCGCTTGTCGCGCGTGCGGCCCAGCGCCACGATGTAGCGGTCCACGGGGCTGAGCGCCCCGCCGAACTGGCCCATGCCGGTGTAGCGCCAGCCTTCGTCCCACGGCTGCGCGTCGAGAGCCGAGGTGATCGTGTCCACGCCGGTGGCGTCGCCGAGCACGGCCAGGATCATGGCGTAGGTGAGCTTGTCCTTGTCGTCCTTCGCCTGCCGGTAGGCGTCGCGCAGCAGCGGCGAGGCCTCCTCGGGGTGGCTCAGGATCACCGCCGCGTTCTTGTGGTCCTTCAGGTAGTCCTTCACCGCCTGGGCGATGCGATCCTTGGACAGCGGGAACGAATCGGTGTCGGTCAAGGCGCGTTTCGGCACGATCTCCATTTTGACCAGCTCTTTTTGCAGCGCCTTCACGTCCACCTGCCGCGGCGTCTTGTTCTCGCGCGCGGCCCTTGCCGCCGCCAGGCCCATCGCGTAGCCGTGGTTCTGGATATCGGGCTGCATGCGCATGAGCGGCAGGGCGTCGCGGTGGACGCTCATGCCCAGGCCGATGGTGAGAATTCCCTCGAGGTCCTTCGGCAGGAAGATGCGGTAAGGCACATCCACGGGGAAGCCCTGTTTTTCGGGGTGTTCGAGCAGGAAATAGGGGTCCACCGTGTAGCCGTGGGTATCGAAATTCGAATAGGCCAGGGCGATGGTGTCGGGGTAGGTGCGCTCGAGCATCTGGTCGAGAATCGACATCTCGAAGTCGCCCACAATGCGGCGCCGCTCGCGGCTGTCGATCAACTGCCCCATGTCGAACTGCGTCGAGTACTTGCCCTTCGCATAGACCAGCATGTGCCACGTATCGACGGCGTCGGTTTCGTCCGTGATTGTGAAATCGGTGTTGGTATAGCCCGAGCCGAGGTTGATCGAAGGCAGCCCGGTGCCTTGCACGGCCAGCTCCGCCGCGCCGCTGACCACCGTGGGCGCGCCCGCCGCCGCGGCGATGTCCGCGTTGCCGGTGGCGTCGATCACGGTCTTTGCGAGCACCACGCCGCGGCCCGCGGGTGTGGCGACCACCACGCCCTTCACGTGGCCTCCATCGACCAGGGCGCCCGCGCCCAGCACGCCGTACCAGACCTCCGCCCCGGCCTGGCGCAGCGTCCGCCGATACCATTCGGACTTGTGGAGCGGATCCCAATCGAAGCGCGGGTTATCGGTGGATTTCGAAGGAAAAGCGACGCCGGGCACTTCTTTCGTGAATCCGCCGCGGTAGCCCCACCAATAGCGCGCGATGCGCCCCATCGTGCCCACGCCGCCCAGCCCGTCGAGATACTCGGCCACCAGGACGCTGGCCCCGTTGCGCGCGGCGGCGATGCCCGCCGGCGCGCCACCCGTGCCGCCGCCGACGACAACGACGTCATAGGAACCCAGCACGGGCAAGGCGTGCGCCGGGTTGGGGAGGGTGGGCAAATCGCGGTCCACCGGCCTGAGCCCGCCCAAAACTTCCTTTACGTCGCCCTGCGCGGCGGGCTTGCCCGCGCGCACGGCCACCTGCACTCCCTGGGGCGCGGCGGCATCCATGGCGTGCCGCGCGGCAGCCTCACCGATCCTCCGGCCGGCCTCCATCAGATGCACGGGCCTCATGAGCCTGGCGGCCTGTTCGCGGCTGACATCGGCGCTGCCGCTGAGTACGTAGAGATTCGGCGCGCCCTGGACCTGGAAGGCTTCGAGCGGCAAGGCCTCGATGCCGCGCCAGGCGCCGCTGGCCGATTGCACGCCCGCGACCGGGTCAGGGGGAATCTGGAAAAGCTCTTCGGCCGCGGCCTGCTGGCCCTCGTCAAAGGTCAGGTCGCGGGCGGACTGTTCCGCTTTGGCGAAGCTCTTGAAACCGCCATCGTCCATGGGGAGTTCCAGGGTGTATTCGATCACCGGAATGGTAGGCAAATCGGGTCCGCTGCGCGCTTTCAAGGTGCCGTCGCCGCGATAGGTCACGGGCAGTTTCCGCGCGGTCACGCCCCGGCCGGACTTCATCTGCCCGCCGATGACGTAACGCTGGAACTTCTGCCTGCCGCCGGGATACGGCTGGAACTTTGCGCCTGCCATGCGCGCGACCCAGCCGCGGGCGGTGGCGTCGATCACCGCCGCCGCCTTCACCGCCTGCCTGCCGGAGCGGTTGGTGATCACCACGCCCGAGAGCCGTCCGTTGGCGTCGCGCAGGACGTCGGTGGCATAGGCGGTGAACAGATAGGGCACCTTGGCCCCCAGCAGCGCCTCGTCGAGGGTCTTCTTGACGTGCAGCGGCCGCACCGGATCGTAGGTGGGCGATTCGCCCCAGTCGGAAAAGACCTTCCGCGCCAGATCGCCTTCGGGTTTTTCATCCTTTTCGAGCCAAAGCCGCAAAGTGGCGGCCATATCCTCGCCGAGATAGGTTTTCGGCGCGGCAAGGAACACCTTTGCGCCGCGCTGCGCGGCGGCAACCGCCGCGGCGACCGCGCCGGTGGATCCCCCGACCACCACCACGTCCACCTCATGCACGACCGGGATCTCGCGGGGCGACTGCAGCACCGCGGAGCCCTGTGCGAAGGCGAAAACGGGAACAAGGATGGATAAAAAGACGGGTCTCAGGCGCATGGTTTCGCTCCAAGGATGGGTTTTGATGCCCCAAGCATATCGCACCCGGCGCGTGAGGAGACTCAGCGGTTCTGCACCAGACCGACGACGCGGAAATCGTAATCCGTGTAAGTGCGCATCTTGCCCTCGAGCCAGAGCAGCGCGCGCTGTCTGCCGGGCCAGATGGGCACGATGGGGCGCAGGTTGTCGGCGCGCGAATCGCTGGTGACGGGCGTCCAGGTCCAGCGCTTGAAGTCGCGGGTGACGCCTTTGAAGATCTCCCAATGGCGCTGGCCGTCGGCTTTGCTGATGAGCGGCGCGCCGGTGACGGGGTCGGCGTTGGTCGAGATGAAGAGCGTGCGCGGGTCGTGGGGGTCGAGCGCGACGAGGCCCGTGTAATCGTCTTCGCGCGGATAGAGGCAATGGCCCGCGTAGGCGATTTCGGTGTCGTGCCAGCGTTTGCCGTCCCAGCGGGCGAAGCGGTAGCGGTGGTCCTGGCCGCAGTGGCCGGGTTTCTTGCCGGCGTCGTTCATTTGCACGGAGTAGGCCATGTAGGGGTGGCCGCGCCGGTCCACCTGGAGATCGATGATCCAGGCGACGTTATCGGGGCCGCCGGCGTAGACGCGCGTGCCGTCCTCGGGCCGCGGCATGCCTTCGTTGAGCGAAGCGATCACCGAACCATCGGAGCGGCGCAGTTGGCCGTTCCGGTAAACGGCATGATAGATGCTGTTGTCGAAATCGCGCGGATGCCCTTCGGTGTAGGCGAGGTGGATGGTGTCGCGGCCGTTGGAGGCGTACTTGACGTAAGGCCGGTGGCGGAATTCGCTGGGGACGTTGATGGCGATGCCGCCGGTGGTCCAGGTGCGGCCGTCGTCGCCGGACCACATCCAGGAGGGCTTGAAACTGTTGTCCAAACCGCGGAAAAAGTTGTAAATCCGGCCGTTTTCGGCGCTCAAACGAAGCAAATTCGAGTAGGTGACGCGGGACTTTTCGCTCGGGACGAAGACTTCGGCGGGGGCCCAGGCGGCGGCGTCGCCGGGGCGGGCGGAGCGGCGGAGGTAGATCTTTTCCTCGGGGCCGTGCTTGGCGTACACGGCGAGCAGATGGCCGTCCGGGGTCTGGAGGAAGGCGGGCACGTTGTGGTCGTCGTACCACTGGCGGCGGTCTTTTTCGTCCGCGCCCTGGTGCAGCGTGAACAGGTTCCGGGCGCCGGTGGCGAGGTTGTAGCTGACGACTTCGACATTGCCGCGGCGGTTGGGGTCGTCGCGGCCGGAGGCGATGCTGCCGATGACCAGATGGCCGTTCGCCACGATCACGCGTTCGTCCTGATACCAGCACCAGCCGCCGTCGTCGTTGAAGACGATGGGTTCGGAGGCGCAGAGCAGGGAAGCGGCGAGGAAAGGGATGAGCCGGCGCATGGCTCGGATTGTAACCCGGATCAGGCGGTGGGGGCGTAGCCCGCGAGCAGCAGATAGAGGGGTTCTTCGTCTTCGGGCAGGCCGAGGAGGCTGTTGACGATGTCGGGGTCGAAGCGGCCGAGGCCGATGGCGCCGAGGCCGAGCGCGGTGGCCTGGAGCAGGAAGTTCTGGCCGGCGTGGCCGGCTTCGAGGTGGGTGACGTAGCGGGCGCGCACGCCGAGTTCCTTGGTGATGCGGCGGTAATCGGAGGCCAGTACGACGATGAGCGGCGCCTGCTCGACACATTCCTGGCCCAGCGCGGCGGCGGCCAGGGCTTTGCGCTTGTCCCCGCGCCAGAGGGCGGCGAGGGCATGCTGGTCGGGGTCGTAATGGTAAAGACCCGCGGGCGCGGTCCGGACCGCCCCCGCCAGAACGTAAGTCCGCAGCGGATAGATGGCGCCGGCCGAGGGGCAGGTCCGCAGGCCGCCGAGCCCGCTGACGCCCTGCGCGGCCCAGAGCAACTGGCTGAGTTGCGCGAGGGTGAGCGGCTGAGGGGTGAAATCGCGCGTGGACCGGCGTTGCCGCAGGCAGGTTTCGAGGGGCAGGGAAGAGGCCCCGTCGCACGGCGGCAGGGCGATGCGGCCGCCTTCGAGGGGCCGCAAGCGGCGCGCAGCGGGCACTGGGGATGCGGTTGGGGCTGTGCGTTTGGCTGGCATGATGGATCCCGGCTCCCGCCCGCGGCCGGATTTCTATCAGAGTATCATATCTGTTAGTCATAAATACAACGCTTTGCGGAGACGGCCCTGCGATCCGGCTGATATCCTGTTCCTTTCACCGATGCCCGCCTCGAACCCGATCCGTTTTAACCGCCAGGAATGGTCGGGCGCTTTTGGCGATCTGGGCACCGACCTTCCGCTGCTCGTCGGCATCATTCTCGCCTCCGGCATGGACAGCGCCAGCGCGCTCACGCTGTTCGGCGTGATGCAGATTCTGACGGCGCTGCGCTACCGCCTGCCCATGCCCGTGCAGCCGCTGAAGGCGATGGCGGCGTTGATCATCGCGCAAAAACTGCCCGCGGCGACGGTGTATGGAGCGGGGCTGGCGATTGGCGTGCTCATGCTCACGCTGACCGCGGCGGGCCTGCTGGACTGGGTTGCGCGGGTGGTGCCGAAGGTAGTGATCCGCGGGATTCAACTCGGGCTGGGGCTCCAACTGGCGCGCATCGCGTTGAGCGACTACGTGCCCGCGGAGAAGGGGCCCGGATTTGCCCTGGCCGCGGCGGCGTTTCTGCTCACGCTCGCGCTGACGGGCAAAAAGCGGTATCCGGCCGGGGTGATGGTGGTGGGGCTGGGACTGGTGTATGCGCTGGCCACGCGCCTGTCGTTTCAGGAACTGGCCGGCGCGGCGGGGTTCCGGCTGCCGGAGTTGCATACGCCCTCGGCGGCCGAGATCTGGACCGGTTTTCTGATCCTGGCGCTGCCGCAAGTGCCATTGTCGATCGCCAACTCGGTGCTGGCCACGAAACAGGTGGCGGCGGATCTGTTCCCCGAGCGGCCGTTGACCATTCGCGGCATCGGCTTCACCTATTCGCTGATGAACCTGGTGAATCCGTGGCTGGGCGGCATTCCCACGTGCCACGGCTCGGGCGGCATGGCGGGCCATTACGCGTTCGGCGGCCGGACGGGGGGATCGGTGATCCTTTATGGGTTGCTGTTCGTCACTCTGGGGCTCTTCTTCAGCGGCGGGTTCGAGACGGTGATCCAGATCTTTCCACTGCCGGTGCTGGGTGTGCTGCTGCTGTTTGAAGCCTTGACCCTGATGGTGCTGGTGCGGGACGTGGCGGGGGAGCGCGAAAGTTTTGTGCTGGTGCTGCTGGTGGGACTGGCGGCCGCGCTGCTGCCGTACGGTTTCCTGCTGGGCATGGTGGGCGGCACTCTGCTGGAACTCGCGCTGCGGCGGGGGTGGCTGCGGCTGGGCGCGAAATGAAGATGGGGCTCCAGGGCATCCTTCAGTCGCCTGCGCTCCTGCCGCAAAACCTGGATTCCCGCCTAATGTGCAGCGCCCGCGACGCCGATGGACTTTAAGCAAGGATGCGAGCCGCCTCATGCCATGACATCAGCCGTGAGACTGAGCCTGAAGTGCTCGCAAATCAGCCCATGATGCCCGCGCCGCCAAGTAGCTTATTGCTGCGCTTTATGAGAGTATATTAATAATGCTTGGTCGACTCGGGAGGAGAGGTCATGTACCAAGGTGAAGGAGGAATGGTGAGCCCTGCGCCCCTACCATGGTTCGCCGTGAGGGTGCGGTCCAACCACGAGCACACCGTCTCCCTTCACTTCAAGGATCGGGGACTCGAGGACTTCTTACCTTCCTACAAATCGGAGAGCCAGTGGTCTGACCGGAAGAAGATCATCGAAAAGGCTCTCTTCCCAGGTTACGTCTTCTGCCGGTTCAATCCGAATAACCGCCTGCCGGTTCTTTCGGTGCCAGGCGTTGTAGGTATCGTCGGCTTCGGCGCCCTCCTCGCGCCGATCGAGGAGGCCGAAATGGAACGGGTAAGAGCCATCGTCCGATCGGGACTTGCGGTCCTCCCATGGCCCTACCTGAAAGAGGGCGATACAGTCGTTATCGAAAAAGGCCCCCTGGAGGGCCTGGAGGGGATCCTTCAGCGAGTCAAGGGGAAGCTGCGAATTGTCGTCTCTCTCACCCTGTTACAGCGTTCCGTCTCGGCGGAAATCGACCGGGCTTGGGTGCGGCCTGTGACCCCGCGGATTCTCAAATCTCCGACGCGCGCGTAATCTACGGAAAATTCCTGGCGAGAGCTTTGCCAGGCCGAGTCTTGAAAGACATTCCAAGGGCCGCTCCTCCTTCCCGTCCCAGTCCATGCATCGAGACCCGCTAACATAAAGGAAACGAATGCTCTGCCTGCGTGCCGCGCTCTTTTCGTTCACCATCCTCCCGGCCCTGCTGGCTCAGGATACCTATCTGCTGCCGGAGCGATTCGTCCTCGATCCGGGCGAGACGTGCGCAATCGGCCTGCACAGCGGCGATTTCTTTCCTGCCAGCGAGTACTCTGTTCCCCCCGAAAAGCTGGCTCGAGCGCGGCTCTCCACCGGAGCTTCCCTCGGCGCGTGGGAAGATCTGGGGGATCGCACGGCCGCGGTGTTTACCGCTCCCGGCAGGCCCGGGTCGTACTATGCGGCGGTTGAAACCTTGCCCATACAGCGCGAGCTTGAAGCCGATGACTTCGATGCCTATCTGGCCGACGAAGGCGCGGGCGACATCATCGAGTGGCGCAGCCGGCAGGGCGAAGCGCGCCGGCCCGGCCGCGAGTTGATCCGCAAGTCCGCCAAAGCGCTTGTGACCGTCGGCAGGCCCGGCCCGGGCTTCGACCGCCCGCTCGGCCACGCCCTCGAGATCGTCCTGCTGGACGACACCGCCACACTCAATCGCGGCGATGCGCTTCGTGTCCGCATCCTTTTCCGGGGTGCGCCGCTGCGTGGCGCGCTCATCAACGTCCGCTGGCTTTATGAAGACGGCCGGATGGGCAGCATGGCCGCGGGCCCCACTGATGCGCGCGGCCTCGCCACGATCCGCCTCGAAGCCGCGGGCAAATGGAAGCTCCATACCCTGCGGCTGGTTCGCCGTCTTGACCGCAGCGAGGCCGATTGGGACACTTATTCCGCCTCGCTCACCTTCGCCACGCCGCGGCCCTAGAGATACCGGTCGAACCATTCCACCATGCGCTGCTTCATTTCCTCCGTGTACACGTGCCCGGTCTCTGGATAGACGATGCTCTGGAAGGCTTCCGGCCGCGAGTACAGCCGATAAAACTGCTTCAAAATTTCCTCCAGTTTGTTCATCCCTTCCGGCGGCGAACCGAGGTCGCGATCACCGGTCAATGCCAGAAACGGGCGCGGCGCCAGCAGCGCCATCACGCCCTCGGAATCGAAGTGCTTCAAGAGGCCTGGAACGAAATAATAGATCCCATGCGCCCGCAGCGCGCGCACCGCGATCAGGTCCTCGTAGCGCGTGAAGCATGCCACGCCCACAACCGCCTTGATCCGTTCGTCGATCGCCGCGAGCCACCAGGAGCGCGTGCTGCCCATGCTCATGCCTTGCGCGCCGATCCGCGCGGGGTCCACCTCGGGCCGCGAAGCCAGGTAATCGAGCGCAATCTGCTCATCGCGCAGCATCATGCCCCAGAGCGTGCGCCCTAACCACAGATTCAGCTTGAAGAGCGACATCTCCTGATCCGAGCGCTGTTCCTGCCGCTCAAGCTCCCCCGCCGGTCCCGTCCCCCGGCGTTCGCCGTTGAAATAGCTGTCGATCCCCAACACCACATAACCCCGCTTCACCAGGAGTTCAGCTACGTTTTGCGACGTAGGCTGGTAGCCGAACATGTTTTCCTTGCTGCTGCCGTGGCCGTGCATCGTGAGGATCGCCGGCAGCCGCCCCTGGCGCTGGTCCGGAATTGCGATGTAGCCTGGCGCCATCGAATCCACTCCGTTGTCGAAAACAAATTTCTCGATGCGATAACCGTCTTTCTGATCCGTGGAAACCACGCGGACGTTCAGCGGCGATGGCCGGAGCGGACGCTCGCCCAGCGATTCGAGCACGATGCGCCGCACGCGCTCCCGCTGGGCCCGCCACTGTGGCAGATCGCGGGGAATCTCCAGCTTGCCCGCGCCCAGGCGCTGCAATTCCCGGTACGGTTCCGGCACGCCTTCCCACGGCGTTTGAATCGGCGGCGGTGCTTGTTGCGCCGGCGCGGAGGTCAGTAGCATGAACGCCGCAAGCCAGGCCGTATGTCTCATATTCGAGTCACCTCTCCCGGAATGGACTCCTCTGCAGAGCATATCGCAGCGCCTCTTCGGGCACCTGAAACACCGTCATGCCCCGGTTGCCCTGGTACCCAAGCGCCTCGTAGCCCGCCGGCGACGTGCTCCAGGCATCCACCACCAGCCGTCGCGCCCAGTCGAAGAAAGCAATGCCGGGGTTCAGCGCGGGCGCCGCGTTACGGCGGTAAGCGATCAAGTCGAGCAGCGCGGACCGCCGGACCGGCGGCGCGTCCGCGAACGCCGTGCCGCTGTCCGCGCGCATCCAGGAATCCATCCAGGCGATGCCACCGGTGAAAATGTCCGCCAGACGTTCGCTGCCCGAGGCGAGCGTATCGATGAACTCGGGCGCGCCCGCCTCTACGCCGCCCGCCTGTCCGTTCTCGGGGGGAACGATCATGCCCGCCAGCAGGCGAAGCGTGCGGTATTCATGCGCTGTGAACACGCGGGGCTGATACGCGCCGCCCGCTTGCGCAGCCGCCGCGGCGTGGTTCTGATGGACGTGCTGGGCTTCGGCCGGGCTGAGGCGGCCCGCGAGCGCGGCGGCCGCCGCCGCACATAGAAGTGTGCGCCGCTCGATCATCAGATCTCTCCTTTGCGCATCAATTCGGCAATGTAATCGGACGTGCGCCAGGCCAGGGCGCAAATCGTCAGCGTCGGGTTCTTATCGGGGTTCGAAACGAACGGCGCGGCGTCGGCCACGAAGAGATTGGGATGGTCATGCGCCTGCGAGTAGCCGTTCAGCGCGGAGGTGCCCGGATCGCTGCCCATGCGCACCGTGCCCAGCTCATGAATGATCTCGCCGGGGCGCGAGATCCGCTGGCCCGCATCGGCGGGGCGGCGTTCGCCGAGCACGCGCCCGCCCATCGCTTCGATGATCGATGCGAAGGTCTCGTGCATATGCGCCACCTGGCGGCGTTCGTGATCGCTCCAGTGGAAGTGGAAGCGCAGTACGGGAATGCCCCAGCGGTCCACCACCCCGGGGTCGATTTCGCAGTAGGACTGGCCGTTCGGGATCATCTCGCCGCGGCCCGCGAAGCCCACCGTGCAGCCGTACTGATCGAGGATCGCCTTCTTCAGTGGAGCGCCGTAGCCTTCATGCTGGCGGCAAACGCCGTGGAAGCTGCCCACCTGCGGCATCCCGTAGCCGCCGCCGATCTCAATGTGATAGCCGCGCGGAAAGTCGCGCTTCTTATCTTCGAGCAGCCACCAGGGCACGTACACGTGGCCGCCGGAATAGCCGTCGGTGTCGTGTTTCATCATGCCCTCGAGCGCCGGAACATGTCCGCGCAAACTGTAGCCTGCCGTATCGGTGAGATAGCGCCCCACCACGCCGCTCGAATTCGCCAGTCCTTGCGGGTGGCGCGGCGATTTCGAATTCAGCAGCAGACGCGCGGATTCGCACGCGCTCGCCGCCACCACAACGGCGCGGCAGCGGATCTGCTTCACTTCGCGCGTGTCCTTATCGACATACGACACCGCCGCGACGCGCCCATCCGGCCCGGTGAGAATCTCCCGGGCCATCGCGTGGGTGATCAGCGTGAGCCGGCCGGTCTTCAAGGCGGGAAAGATTTGCACCTGCGACGATGAATAGTTCGAAGCCGTTACGCAGCCCCGCCCGCACTGCCCGCAATAATGGCAGGCGGGCCGGCCGTTGTGCGCCTTCGTCAAAATGGCCATGCGCGAGGGGATGCAGGGTATGTTGAGAGAGCGGCAGGCGCGCTGCACCAGGTGCTCGTGGACCCGCAGCGCCGGCGGGGGCAGGAACTCGCCGTCGGGCGCCGTACGCAGGCCTTCCTTCGTGCCGCACACGCCGATGAAGCGGTCCACCTTGTCGTAGTAGGGCGCGACGTCGCCGTAGGTGATGGGCCAGTCCGAGCCGAGCCCGTCCATCGAGTACGGCTTGAAATCGTAGTCGGCAAAGCGCAGCGTGATGCGCCCGTAGTGGTTGGTCCGCCCGCCCACAATCCGCGAGCGGAACCAGCGGAAATCGGTGCCGGGCGCGGTCGTGTACGGCTCTTCGTCCATCTCCCAGTAGCCGTTGGGCGCGCCCCAGAAGCCAAAGTCCTCGCGGCCGAAATAAGTTTCGGCTTTGTCGCCCGCGCCGCGGTGTGGGTAGTCGGTGGGGACTTTGTGCTCTTTGTAGTCGCGCGCGGGATTGAGCGGGCCGCCGGCTTCAAGTAAGGTGACCTTCACGCCATGGCGCGTGAGGACGTCCGCCACCGTGCCGCCGCCCGCGCCCGAGCCGATCACAACCACGTCATGAACGGGCGCGGAACGCTGGACGTGAAACATGAACAACAGGTGTAGCACACTCGGCTGCCGGCTGTGAGGAGGTGCGGCAAGCTCGCACCGTTCCTATACCGCTCAGTACACTCCGGGGCAGTCGGCTGAAAATGAATCCAGTGAAAGCACTGAAAAGAAACAGCAAGTGGGGGCCGGAACGTGCCGGCGGTCGTTTCCCTCCCTTGTTCGACGCGCGAATTCCGCTCCGCCAAGCCCCCAGACCGCGACCGGCACTCTGCCGGAGAGCATTCCAAAAACAGACTCACGAATCCTGAATGAAAATTAATATAAAAAGAGTTGCGGATCTTCAGTGCTTCAATGTATATTGAGATCAACATAAGTCGTCATCGACTTAATTTGCATCCCCGCGAGGAGGCCCAGCTCCTCGCAAGCCCCTCTGACAGAGGCCCTGAGACACCCAGTCCCCGGGCCTCTACACCAAACATGGGGCCGGATCCCTCCCCGGCCCCACCCTCCACCCTCAGTTGCAAGTGAATTGCAGTCATGCTACGCTGCGTTTCGTGTCCACCTCCGCCCGGATTGCGCCACGTTCACGCCGCGAGTTCCTCACTGCCGCGGCGCTGACCCTCTCTGCCTGCTCGAAGCCGCCGGAGCCAAAGGGGTTGACCATTTATTCCGGCCGCGGCGAAAACCTGATCGGGCCGCTCCTCACCAAAGCCGGAGAGGAGCTTGGTCTGGAAATCAGCGTCCGTTACGGCAATTCGGCCCAGATGGCGCTGGCCATCCTCGAAGAGGGCCAAAACACGCGCGCGGACCTGTTTCTGTCGCAGGAATCCGGCGCCCTGGGCGCGCTGATACGCGAAAAGCGCCTGCTGCCGCTGCCGGACGATGTCCTGAATCGTGTGGACACCCGCTTCCGCGCGCCGAACGGCGAGTGGGCCGGCATCTCCGGCCGCACGCGAGTCATTGACTACAACACGAACCTCGTCAAGCCCGAGGAACTCCCCCAATCCATCCACGACCTCATCGCGCCGCGCTGGAAGAATCAGGTCGGCTGGGCGCCCGCCAACGGATCCTTCCAGGCGTTCGTCACCGCCATGCGCCTGCTCGAAGGCGACGACCGCACGCTCGCTTGGCTGAACGCCATGAAGGCCAACGGCGCGAAGACCTACCCCAGCAATGCGCCGATCGTGGAAGCTCTCGGCCGCGGCGAAATCCACCTCGGCCTCACGAATAATTACTACCTCTACCGTTTCACCGCCGAGCGCCCCGATCTCCCTGTCGCGCACCACTACACCCAGAACGACGCGGGCGCGCTGGTGCTCGTCTCCGGCGCGGGCGTTCTCGATGTCGCCCGCGACCGCCAGGAACCGGCGCTGAAAGTGATCCGCTACCTTCTATCCGAACCCGCTCAGCGTCACTTCGCCGAGGTCACGAACGAATACCCGCTCGTCGCGGACATCCCGATTCCCGAAGGACGGACGCCCCTGGCCGCCCTCAAGCCGCCCGCTCTCGACCTCAGCCGGATCGAAGACCTCGAAGGAACGATGAAGCTCCTCAACACCGCCGGCCTTCTATGACCCGCGCCCTCGGGCTCGCCGCCGCCGTGGCGCTGCTGGCCTTAAGCCTGCCGCTGCTCTATCTGCTGGACCGCGCCGCTTCCATCGGCGCGGGCAACCTCGCGCTCATCTTCGCGGACCCCGCCAGCCTGCGCGTCCTTGCCAACAGCCTGCTGCTGGCCGGTGGAGTGGCCGCGCTCAGCCTGCTCATCGCCCTGCCCATGGCGATTCTCACCACACGCACCGACCTGCCCGCGCGCCGCTTTTGGACCATCGCCGGCATCCTGCCGCTGGCGGTGCCCAGCTATGCCGGCAGCTTCGCCCTGATCGCCGCCTTCGCGCCGCGAGGGGGCTATCTCCAACTCCTGCTCGAACCCTTCGGCATCACCGGCATCCCCAATATCGTCGGCTGGCCCGGCGCTATCGCGGGCATCGCCCTGTTCAGCTACCCGTATCTGTTCCTGACCTTGCGCGCCGGGCTGATGGGCATCCCCGCCGCCACGGAGGAGGCCGCGCGCAGCCTTGGCCTCGGCCGCCGGGCTGCGTTCCTGCAAGCCGTGCTGCCGCAGTTGCGTCCCTCGCTGGTTGCGGGCCTCTTGCTGGTGGCCCTGTACGCGCTGCGCGATCTCGGCACTCCCTCGCTCATGCGCGTGGACGTGTTCACCCGTGTCATCTACACCAGCTACACGCTGAGCTTCGACCGCCACCGCGCCGCGGGCCTCGCGCTGATGCTCGCCCTGATGGTGATCGTTCTGCTTTGGCTGGAATCGCGCACGCGCACCCGCGCCGCGTATTACAGCCGCCGCGGCGCCGCCGGACGCCCTCCCATCACAATTCTCCTCGGCCGCTGGCGCTGGCCCGCGGCCGCGTTCTGCGCGCTTGTCGCCTGCTTCTCGCTGGTGTTGCCGGCCGCCGTCGCCGCGCTCTGGCTGGCGCGCGGCCTCCGCACCGGCGCCCTGGGGGAAGGCCGTTTCGCCCGCGCCTGGGACGTCACCTTGAACAGCGTTTCGCTCTCCGGGTGGGCCGCCGTGGCGGTGCTTGCCTTCGCCCTGCCGGTCGCGATTCTCGCGGCCCGCTCTCCGGGCCGCGTGACGGCGCTTGTCGAGCGCTTCGCCTATGTCGCCTTCGGACTTCCGGGCATCGTGGTCGCCTTCGCGCTCGTCCATGCCGGCGCGCGGTACGCCCCCGCGCTCTACCAGACGCTGCCGCTGCTGGTGTTCGCCTGCTTCGTCCTGTTTTTTCCGCAGGGGCTTGGCGCGGCGCGCGGCTCGCTCCTGCAACTGAACCCACAACTCGAGGAATCCGCCCGCTCGCTCGGCCGCACGCCCTGGCAGGCCTTGCGGGAGGTCGCGCTGCCGCTGGTCCGCCCCGGCCTGGTCACCGGCGGACTGCTGGTCTTCCTCACCGCGATGAAGGAACTCCCCGCCACCCTCATGCTCGCCCCGCCCGGCTACGACACCCTCGCCACGCGCATCTGGAAAGCCACCGAGGATGTGTACTTCGCCGAAGCCGGGCTCTATGCGCTCGCCATGATGCTGATCTGCGGACCCCTCATCCTCGCCGTCATCCGCCGCGGCGGCTGGGCGGGCATCGGACTCAAGCCATGAAGCCGCCCCACATCATCCTCAGCCAGGTGACGAAGCGCTTTGCCGGACTCGCGCATCCGGCCGTGGACCAGGTGTCGCTGGAAGCCCCGGAAGGCTGTTTTTTGGCGCTTCTTGGGCCTTCCGGATGCGGAAAAACCACGCTTTTGCGCCTAATTGCCGGCTTCGAATCCCCTGACGAAGGCTCGATCCGGCTCGGCGGCCGCCTCGTCGCCGGCAACGGCGTCTGGGTGCCGCCCGAGCGCCGCGGCGTTGGCATGGTCTTCCAGGATTTCGCCCTTTTTCCCCATCTGACCGTCGCCGAAAACGCCGCCTTCGGCCTGAAGGGCGCGCCCGATGCCGCCGCCCGCGCCGCGCATGTCCTCGAACTCGCCGGCCTGCGGGGCCTCGAGCGCCGCTACCCACACGAACTCTCCGGCGGACAACAGCAGCGCGTCGCCGTGGCCCGCGCCCTCGCTCCGCGCCCGCAGGTGATCGTGATGGACGAGCCGCTGAGCAATCTCGACGTTCAGATGCGCCTCCATCTGCGCCACGAAATCCGGGCGATTCTGAAGGCCGAGGGCGTCACCGGCATCCTCGTCACCCACGATCAGGAAGAGGCGCTCTCGCTCGCCGGCTGGGTGGGCGTGATGCGCGACGGCCGCCTCGAACAGGGCGGACCGCCCGAGGAAATCTACGCGAATCCCGCCACGCGCTTCGTCGCCGAGTTCGTCACCCAGGCGAATTTTGTAGGCCCGGACGTGGCCCGTCTGCTCGGCCTCGAACCCGGGGCTGGCTCGTGCATGATCCGGCAGGAGGATCTCGTCCTGACCCCCGGCGGCGACGGCCCCGGCCTGATCCTGGACCGCCAGTTCCTGGGCCGGGAATACGCCTGCGAAATCGACCTCCAAGGCACCCGCCTCCGCGCCCGGACGCCGCCCGGCTCCAGCCTCCTGCCGGGGGGGCGCGTCCACGTCAAAGCCCTTCGTAGCCGCTGGTTCGACTAAGCCGGGCGTGCTCTACTCATTTCCACGGCCAGCCACGTAGTGCGCCCGGGCAATCTGCGCCGGCCTGCCCGCCCGTTCCACGCGCAGCAAGACCTGCACCTCATGGGCCGCGCGCCGGTAGCGCATCCGGCCCCGGGCGAGGTCCTCGGCGCTGAGCCGCCAGGTGGTGACGCGTCCCTGATCCGTCAGGACAAGAGTGGCCTGCACTTCGCTTTCATTCCCAATGATCGGCTCCCATGTGATCTCCAGCCGGTCGCGCATGCGGTTCACCTGCAGCGTCGTCAACTGCAATGGCTCGCCGGTCTGGGCAGGCAGGGCCTGGGCGGTGTATATCCGCGCCTGCGTGCGTGGCCGGGGACTCTGCCAGACGCGCCAGCCGGATGTCACGAATACCAACCCCGCGACCAGCGCGAGAGCGGGCAATGCCCACCGCCGCAGGCGCGCCGCCGCACCTGCCCGATTCCTCGCTCCAGCCTGCCGTCTGCGCGGCTCCGCATCCCGGCCCATTTTCACCGGTGCGGGCGGCAACGCCAGACAACCCCGCACCAGCGAGGCCGCGGGCCGGTCGCCGCCTGAGATCCGGTAGAACCGGAACGCGGTTTCACCCTCCTGTCCCGGAGACACGATCATGAACAACGGCGCACTCGCCGGGAACACACTGGCGTGGAAATGCTGCTCTTCGGCACGCAGCGCCGTTTCGCCGCCGCGGCGCCCCGTAAACCACCCAAGCACCCGTCCGGTGCCGCCCCCGGACAGAACCTCCACATGCGCCGCCAGTGCCGCGACGTCGCCGCTCGACAACCGGAACGAAGCGCTCCGTGCATGGTCGCGCCGGACTGGCCACCAACTCTGCAGAACATACTCGCCCGCGTCCGTCAGGCTGCCCAAAAGAATCCCGCCCGCCTCGATCCCCTCCCCGGCTGCGCTGGCTTCCCCGCGAATCCCCTCCAGAACCCGCGGATCGTAATGCAAGACAAATCCGCCGTCCTCGCTCCGCCAGCTCTCCAGGGGGGGCTTGTTCACTCCTCGGCGATCTCCTTAGCTTGCGAATCCGCGGCGGATATCGCAACATCAAACAATGGTTGGAGACCGGTCTTTGTCGCCGTTTCTCCGCATCATTTATGGCATTGTACCGTGACCCCGCCGGCCAAAGGCTCCTCTATACCTTTGTCACCGCATCCAGCCTCGCGTTCGCTTCGCTCCGCGCGCACAAGCTGCGCACGTTCCTGACTCTTCTCGGCGTCATCATTGGCGTCGGCAGTGTCGTACTCGTCGGCGCGGCCATCGAGGGACTCGGCAATTATGCGGAAGAAACCACCTCGAAAGCGTTTGGCAGCGATAGCTATCAGGTCGGCCAGTTGATTCAGGTCGGCCGCCTCTCCCGCCGCGAACGCGCCGAACGGCTCAAGTACAACCGCCGCATCCGCCCCGACGACTACATCCACCTCAAACAAACCACCGGCGACCTCATCCTCTACAGTCCCTACCGCCAGCGCCCCGAGGACGTCAAGCACGGTGTTCAAACCCTCGAGGGAGTAATCCTCATCGGCGTCGCCGCGCAACTCGCCGAAATCCGTGAAATCAACCTCACCGACGGCCGCTTCTTTACCGAACAGGAAGAGGCCAACCGCGCCGCCGTCGCCATCATCGGCGAGGAACTCCGCACCCAGTTCTTCCCCGAGGCCTCCCCCATCGGCCGCTCTATCAAAATCGCCGGCTACGACTTCACCGTCATCGGCGTGCAGGAGAAGATCGGCGGCATTGGCGGACAATCGCAAGATGCCGTGGCCTACATCCCCGCCACCATGTTCACCCGCCTGTACGGCAATGACCGCTCGATGATCCTGTTCGCCCGAGCCCGTCCCGGCTCCGGACTCGTCCTCGAAGACGCCCTCGATATCACGCGCGCCGCGCTTCGCGCCCGTTTCAAAACCCGGCCCGGCGCGCCCGATAACTTCGATACGATGACGCCCGATTCCGTGCGCGAGTTCATCGGCCAAATCCTCGGCATCATCGGGGCCGCTGTCGTCCCCATCACCATGATCTCCCTCGTCGTCGGCGGCATCGTCATCATGAACATCATGCTGGTGTCCGTCACCGAACGCACCCGCGAGATCGGCGTCCGCAAATCCCTCGGCGCGCGCCAGTCCGACCTCAAACTCCAGTTCCTGTTCGAATCCATCATGCTCTCCGTGCTCGGCGGCGGCATCGGGCTCTTCGGCGGCGCGCTCACCGCCCGGCTCATCTCCGCCTTCGCCGGCGTGAATCTCGAAGTCACCTTGCCTTATGTTTTCCTCGCGCTGTTTGTTTCCGGCACGGTGGGCATTCTCTCGGGCTGGTACCCCGCTTCGCGCGCCGCCCGCATGGATCCCATCCAGGCTCTCCGAGCCGACTAAGACCCCATCATGCTCCGTTCACTCGCCAGCGAAAACGTAATCATGGCCCTCGATGCCGTCTGGAGCCACCGCTTCCGCAGCGGTCTTACCATCCTCGGCATCATCATCGGCATCACCACCGTCGTCACCGTCGGCAGCCTCACCAGCGGCATCCGCGAGGGGATTGTCACCTTCTTCGAGGAGTTTGGACCCGACAACATCTTCCTCAACCGCGTCTCCGGCGACCCAAACTCGCCCGGAGCCCCCAAAGAGCGCAAGCGGAAGCCGATTCGCCCCGAATACGCCGCCTATATCCGCGATTCCATCCACGCGGTCGAGGACGCCACCGTGCAGCTCTACGTCAGCGGCCAGACCGCCGGACTCATCACCGCCCGCGTGCCCGGCTTTGAAACCGATAACACGTCCATCGTCGGCTTCGCCGGCAATGCCTTCGAACTTCAGCCCCGCGAGCTCCTCCAGGGCCGGGTCTTCAGCCAGGCCGAAGACGACAAGGCCGCCCGCGTTTGCGTCATCGGCCCCGAGCTTGCCGAAGCCCTCTTCCCCGACGGGCGCGTCCTGGGCCGCGTCATCACTGTCCTCAACACCGAATACACGGTTTTGGGCGTTTTTGCGGCAGCAAAAGGCGGATTTTTCGGCTCCAACGCGCAGGATTCGCAAATCGTCATCCCGCTCAACACGGCCCGGCTGAAGTTTCCCACCGAAGACCGCTTCATCATCGTCTCCAAGGCCCGCCCCGGCATGCGCGAGGAAGCGTTCGAGGAGATCCGCCAGCTCCTCCGCCGGCTTCGCAAAACCCCGGTCAACGAAGCCGACGATTTCAACCTCACCACCGCCGACCAGATCGTGCGCCGCCTCGACTCGATCCTTTCGATGGTCGTGCTTGTCTCCATCGCTCTTTCCAGCCTTGGTCTGCTCGTGGGCGGCATCGGCGTGATGAACATCATGCTGGTCTCGGTCACCGAAAGGACACGCGAAATCGGCGTCCGCAAGGCCATCGGAGCCACCCGGGGCGACATCATCGTCCAATTTCTGATGGAGGCGGTGACCCTCACCGGACTCGGCGGCCTGGCTGGTATTGCCTTCGCCGTTTTGGCCACGTTGATCGTCGGCGCGCTTGTCCCTGCCCTACCCTCCAAAGTCCCCGTTTGGGCCTTGCTCACCGGCTTTGGAACCAGCGTTTCGGTCGGCATCTTCTTCGGCGTCTGGCCCGCCATGAAAGCCGCCCGCCTCGACCCCGTTGACGCGCTCCGCTACGAGTAGTACCAGCCCCCGCCGCGTCTCACGCGAATTGCCTCCGGCCCCGCCTTCGTGTTCGCGAATAGCAAATATTTTTATCCCGCCCCATTTCAACGAATTACGCCGATTTCCGCCCTCCACCGCCCCATTGACAATTCCATCGCAATGCTAATGTGGAACCGGAGCAGGTTCCCAGCCGGCCGGCAAAGACCTCTCAAACGCTGACGAACCAAATTCGCCCAAGCGTAGCCGTCGAGCCAGCGATGTGACAGAACGGCGCCGATTCACAGTGGCTATCTGGCCTTGGCCCCGAGTCGGACCCGATGACGCGTATTGATGTTCTGCGTGACCATAATAGTCGCCCTTCCAGCTCCCTCGGGAGCACGTGGCGGCGGGCGCCCGGCATACATTGCGGCCCCCGGGTTTTTATAGGGTGGGAGTTGAAAAGGACACTGGAAGCCTCTCCCGCCCTCCGTTGGCTATTGATTTTGCCCCTTGCTGACGCTCGGGGCTTCGAAGCACCGACCGTAAGGGAGGTGGAAAGCATCGAACGGCGAAGCGCAGCCCCTTGCTGACGCGCGCGGCTTCAAAGCACCGACCGTAAGGGAGGTGGATCGCATGGAACGACGAAGCGCAGCCCCTTGCTCACGCGCGCGGCTTCAAAGCACCGACCGTAAGGGAGGTGGAAAGCATGGAACGACGAAGCGCAGCCCCTTGCTGACGCGCGGGGCTTCGAAGCACCGA
>JAHDVK010000035.1 GCA_023384675.1 Bryobacteraceae bacterium
GCCGGATCTTCGTCATGTTCCGGAACTCGATTGACGGGAATCGCGATATGTACCTAGTCCGCTCCGATGATGGAGGCAGGACCTTCGGCGCAGCGGCCAAGCTCGGCGCTGGTACTTGGAAGTTGAACGCCTGTCCCATGGATGGCGGAGCGCTTCAGGTTGCCGCAGACGGCAAGCCCCTCACGATCTGGCGGCGCGAGGGAGAGGTCTTCTTGTCGGCGGGTCCAAACCTGGAACGGCGGATCGGCGCAGGGCGGCATCCCGTCCTCGCCACGACGCCGCGCGGACCTGCCTTGGCGTGGACAGAGGGAAAGCAACTGAAGGTCGTGGCCCCTGGGCAGAAAGTTGCCGCCACTATCGAGAGCGATGCTGCCTATCCGAGCATGGTGGCGCTGCGTGACGGATCGGTGGTGCTCGCCTGGGAACAGGGCGGCGCAATCGTCGTCAGAGGGTTGGATTGAATCGCAATTCAGCACGCGCTTCCTTCGTATCTGATGTCCACTCGAGTTCGCCGTCTCGAATATGGAGTACACGATGAGCGAGCGCGGCATTCGCGGGATTGTGAGTCACCATGAAGATGGTCTGTCCGCGCGAATTGAGTTCGACGAAGATTCGCATAATCTCGTCGCCGGTCTTGGTGTCCAGAGTCCCAGTGGGCTCATCGGCCAGCACCAAAGGGGGATCGTTGACAAGCGCCCTGGCGATGGCAAGCCTTCCCTGCTCGCCGCCGGAGAGTTGGCTCGGCAGACGTGATGCCTTGTCGCCCAGACCGACTTTCTCCAGCACTTCGAGTGCTCTCCGCCGCTTTTCGATGGCTGCAAGCGGGAGCGCCGCCAGCGGAAGCATCACGTTTTCAATAGCATTCAAGTACGGCATCAGATGGTGCTGCTGAAACACGAATCCGAGGTACTGCGCGCGGAAATCCGCTCGCCGCTCATCGGAGAGGGCATACACGTCTATTCCATCGATGACGAGCCGCCCTTGTGAAGGATGGTTCATTGCGCCGAGGATCGTCAAGAGCGTGCTCTTGCCGGAACCAGACGGTCCCATCAAACAGACGAACTCCCCTTCGCCGATCTCCGTACTGACGTCACGCAGCACGGGCACTCCGATTCTGGAGCCCTGGTCGTTGTACGTCTTGCTGATGTTCTCGACAGCCACGAAAGCCATTGATTGCTCCCTCACACGTATCGCACTGCTTCAGAAGGGTCGAGGCGCGAGGCGCGAATCACCGGGTAGACGCTGCTCACTATGCCGGTGAGCATCGCGATTGCGATCGCAAATACCGCCAGCGACACACGCAATTCGATTTGCGCTCCGGCCTCGGTGAAATACGGCAGTGCCAACCGGCTGGCCAGCAAACCGGCGAGCCAGCCCACGATGCCTCCAGCGGCACTGATGATCACAACTTCGATCATGAGGCCCTTGATGATGTGCGTGCGGCGGAAACCGATCGCTCGAAGCACGCCGATCTCTTTGGTCCGCTCGACGACCGCGCTCATCATTGTCGTGAAGACCATCAACGCGCCGATAGCGAGGACCACTGCCGACACAACCAAGGAGAATCGTGACAGCCGGTCCACCGCTTCGGCGCGCGCCCGCACCGACTGTTGAATTGCCGAAACGTTCGCGTGCGGGAGTTCCTTCCGGATCTGGGTGACAATATCTTCGACGGGGCAGTCTTTGCACAGCGCGCTCACTTCGATAACGCTCAGTTGACCTGGCCGGCCTAGCAGATCCTGTACTTGGCTTAGTTGGGCGAACACCATGCGGTCTTCAGGACCGCCAGTTTGACCGATGACACCCGCGATTCGATGTTCGCGGCTCCCGATGGTGACCCGCTCCTTCGTGATGCGGAACTCTTCCGACGCGGCGGAATGATGGGCCGAGCTCTTGTCTGCGTCGGCGGAGGTCCCTGGAAATGGCTCGATTGCGGACGCGGCTCTGGCCACGTCGTATCCAAGTAGGACGTCACTGGCCGATTCGGGCGCACGGCCTGCGAGGCGCCACCATTTCTTGAGCCGTAGTTCACTGGCGAAGTCGACACCTGCGACGAGTGTTCGCCGGCCATCCACATCGACCGTGCCTAGCAGCTTCGGCGCCACCACGCTCAACCGCTTGCGATAGGGAATCCGTCGAATGCCCGCGGCATCGTCATTCGAGAGTTGATGCTGATCGAAGGACACACCTGCGACTGAGACGCCGCCATAATCCAGGGCAAGGCTGTCGGAATGAGGCGTCACGACGATGTTGGCTCCGAATTGGTCCATCTGCGAGCCGATCTCTTCCCGCAGGGAAACACTGAGACTCAGCAACGCGACCGCTGTCCCGATGCCTATGCCTATCCCAGACACGAGGAAGAATGCCTTCCCCTTCCTGCGCCGCAGGTTCGCAAAAGCAATAGTGCTGATCCGCATCGTCAGTTGTCATCTCGCTGGCTAGAAGTAGGACTTCCCGGCCTGAAGATCGCTGGTGGCGATGACGAGGTGGCCATCGGCGACCGTGCGAGTCAAAGGCACTGGATTGCATCCGCCGGACACTTCATTGATCTTTGCTGAGTGGAAGTGCCGCCCGCATTTGCGGCAGATCATGTCGTCTCCAGCCTGGACATAGCCCTTCTTGGCCGCCCAGCACTCGTCACACGCGTCCAGCGCCGCCCGATAGACACCGTCCGAGCTTTTCATTGCGAAGAACCGAATGTTCTTGTTGTTCTCCGTCCTCAACTCGAAGAACTTCGCTTTGCCGCCCTCGAGTTCGGCGAGCGGAATCCTCACCCCGGACGGCCCGGGCTCGGCACTGATCGGTCTGGCCTGGCTGGCCTGCCCATTCGACCTGCCGGCCACGATGTACCCTCCGACGCCGAGGATCGCAACCAGCGTACCCAGGAGGATCTTCTTCCGACCTGAACCGGCTCGTCGCGAGCCGGAGAACTCAGCCCGTTTCCGTTCGCGTGTTGAATGAGAGATTGCCTGCTTTTGTCTGGACATGCTCTTCCTTCGTGCTTCGAACTAGTGAGAGTGACCGCCGTGCCCAGAGCGCATGGGCGCCTGGACGGCGGCGGCGGGCGCTGGCAACTGGATTTCTCGCGCGATAATCTCCCCGGAGGGTTGCGCCGCACCCAGAATAGTCACCTTGACGCCTTGCTTCAGAGCCGCCGGCGACATCTCCGCGCCCTGCATGACGATCCTCGACTCTTGAGTGAGCAGGACGGTGACAGTCGCTTTCTTCGTCTTAAGCTGCAGACGGTCCTCGCCTACCGAAACGATTTCACCCTTGATCTTTTCTTCCTTCGGTTTCCCAGAGGCCGCCGCGAGGGCCATTCCGGGGATGAGTAGAGCGATCAATGACAAGACCGCGAAGCATCTGCGTTGCATTGTGAATCTCCCATTTCGTAAATCTTCGGAACGGCCCGGAGCCGTCTGGAGCGATCCCTCGGGGCGATCGGCTCACACCGGCTTGGGAGCAAGTCAGAGACCACTCGATGACTTACTAGAAAAGACGGCAGTGTGGATATGCGCGTCGTGGCAGAGCGGGAACGGCCATCGGCGAGATGTCCAAAATCAGGCAGGCAGTGTGCACTTTGGGGCATCTCGGTCGGGTCTGTTCAATTCCATCGTAAGTAGACCCCGGCCGCCGTTCGGCCGTACCATTCGATATCAACCGCCTTCACGGCTCGAAAGTCGAGGAAAACACCCACGTTGCGACCGATCTTGCAGTCGATCCCGCCGCCCGGGGAGACGCCGAATCTTGCGATGGAGCCACCAGCGATTGCAGTGGCCCCCATCATATCTGTCGATCCGCCCATCGCGCTGGTTCGTCCCGAGACTGAAGCCGTGACCGCGCCGGCGGTCAGCGCCCCGTAGGGCGTGACGCGCGAACGATTCGCCGCCGAGATCCGGACGCCGCCCATTACCTCGTGCCGCCGCGCGCTGTGCATCCCGAGGCTATTGTTCGCGCAACTCCCCGTGACGGCGAGCAACCTGTTGAGCCCAAACGCGATCTCCGCTCCGGCTGTCGGAGCGACTGTGTCCATGAGACCAGAGCTGGGGCCGAAGCTGACGCCCGCGAACCCCCTCAGTTCTGCGCGGCCACGATCCAGATCCCGATCCTGCGAAAATGCGAGCGCGCTGAAGAACACGCCGCCGGAAACCCATCTGATGATCATGGTTAACAACTCCTTCAGTAGGACGTGAGCGAACGCAAGGTACTTGCTGAGGTTCGTACGGGACTCTTCCTGGTTGGCGGGACGCCCACAGCCGGCCGCGGGCCCGGCTCCTTGAGCAGTTCCACGCTCTTGGCTCTGAAGTTCGCTTCTTCGTTCTGGAAGAAGGCGTCGTCGCCTTGGTGCTGTGCGCGAATGCGCCCGCGCCTGTCGATGAACACCATGATCGGCACTGTGTGCCGCATCACCGGCGACAACTGGGCAAACTCGTAGACTCGGTCTCTGCGAATTGCCGCAACCGGATGAGTTACTTGATGCGCCGCCACGAATCCCGGTGCCGCCATAGGCGCGTCGTCGTTAAACGGTAGCGAGATGGCTTGGAAACCTCTTGGGCCGTATTCCTTCTGCAACCGGCTCATCAGCTTCGCCGTGTTCTGGCAGTGAGGACATGTCGTCAACATGAATTCGAGAATAACCACCTTGCCGCGCAGGAGACTCAGGCGGATCTGCTTGCCGTTAGTATCGGTGAGAAGGAGTTCGGGAGCCGCGCGATTCGCGTCGGCTCCGCGCACCACCGTCGCGGCGAATGGAGCCGTGAGAAGAAACTGTTGTCTGGTCATTGATTGTCTCTCATCGTCCCTGCAATCAGTGTTTATGTCCCCCGCTTGCCGGAGCATCGCGCGAAGGAACATTCGCCGTCCGGTCACCGATTCGTATCTCCCGCGCTTCAATCTGCCCTGACCTGAGCCGCTGACCCTGCACCAGGAGTCGATCGCCCGGCTTCAAGACGGACGCATCAACGTCCGATCCACGCTGGAGGATTCGGGTCCTCTCGGTGAGCACCACGGCCTCGGAACGTCGGCCGACGCTGATCTCGATTCGGTCTTGGTCGACCGCCGTGACTGCGCCTTCGACACGCACGTGCCGTCTACGAGGTTCGCAAGCTTCAGCGGAGAGGTACGTCGAGAACAGTGCCGCGGCGATCAAGAGAATGGATGTGCGAGTCATGCGAGTGCTCCCTTGTGAATCTGTCCCTTCGGACTCTCAAAGGGCCAAGTGGCCGACTCGGAGGTTACCGGCCACCTGGCAAGGCTCTGGCGACGCGGAGGATCGGAGCCAGAGCGAGGGAAGATGCATCACCCGGAGGAGTGGGTTCCGATGTGGCTGCCTTTCCTCACCTCTCACGCTCGATGGAATTGCACTCCGACGCCCACACTGAGGCGGTCCGCCAAGCTTCCTAGAGAGATCAGCTCATCTCCTGCGTTGTCAATGAGTTGCAGATCATCCAATTCGACTCTGTGACTTGAAAGCCTGACAAGGAAGGAAGGCCCCACCGGGCAACTGTCCCTGGAAGTACACCGATAGTGCACTTTTGGACAGCATTATCCGAGATCCAGACAGGATCATCCTGTTTCTTCGGGTCTCTTGGAGGTGGGAGCGTGGCTGAAGGTACTGTGCCCCATGTTTCGGTCTGGGTGGCGTCCTCACTCGGTGGTCGTCGAAGTCCGGCACGGCCAAGCGACCCCATTCTGAACCACCTCGACGAGCGGGCGGCTTGTGGCACGCGGCCTGCTTGCATAACTCGCGGTGCGCATCCCATTCCTAATCCGGCTGCTCGCCGCGACGTCGCTGCCACTGATAGCGCAGCAGGCGCGGAATCCCCATGGTCCGCCTCGAGATTCTTCCGAGCCAACAATCCGCGTCACCGCCGATTTCGTCCTTGTACCTGTAACCGTGACCGAAAACTCCGGCAAACCCGTCCTCGGTCTTGATAAGAGAGACTTCGCCCTGACGGACGAAAAGGCTCTTCAGGACATCGTGTCGTTCTCATACGAGAATGCCTCAGTATCCATCGGCATCGTGTTCGACCTCAGCGGGAGCATGACGAACAAGATTGCGAAGGCGCGATCGGCAGTTCGAGAGTTCCTGCGGTACATCGAGGTGCAGGATGAGGTCTTCCTGGTGACGTTCAGCGATCGAGCCCAACAGCGGACCGAGTTTGCTTCTGACGATACCGCCGTCCTCAATGAACTTCTCTTTGCGCAGCCTAACGGCCGCACGGCTCTGTTCGATGCAGTGGCTATCGCAGTTCCGGCGCGATGCGAAAGGCACGGAATGATCGCAGAGTGTTGCTCGTGGTCTCTGATGGCGAGGATAATCACAGCCGCTTTTCCGAACGCGAACTGCGGCGAGTCGTTGAAGAACCGGAGATTCAGATTCACGCACTGGGAATTCATGACCGCGGGCCAGGCATGCGGGACACAGGGGGGCCTCAGATTCTTGAGGACCTCGCGAAGATGACCGGAGGAGAGCACCACATGGTCGGTGACGTCGGCGAGTTGCCTGGCTTGGCTGCGAAAATGGGATTGTCGCTGCATGACAGGTATCTGCTGGGCTACCGTCCAACGCCGCCGGCAGTGCCGGGAAAGTGGCGGAGAATCCGGGTGAAGCTGCCAGTGGCTCCACGGTCCTATCAGATCTACGCTCGTACCGGCTATCGAGTGCCGTGAGGAGCTTCGGCAACGTCGACCTTGACGTCCGGCAACTCCGGCGAACCCGGAGCCGGTCGAATCGAATGCAGGTTGAGTTCACGCTGAAACTCCTGCTCGAACAACACAGGGATCTCGTCCAGTAGCTTGGCTGCGAGGTCGAGGCGCGCCCGGTTCGCGTCGTCAACGCAGACTTCGCGGCTGCCCACGTTGGGATCGGACGCACGTATGAGATCCGCGGCCGCCACCGCCTTTCTCACCAGTGACTGTCCCAAGAGGGCCATTCCCGACAGCTTCGAAGTCGCAGCAAACTGATGCACTGTCATAGTGAGCTGCCCGCCGAGGTCGTTGAACGCCGCCGTCAATTCGCCGATCTCGTCTCTGCTGCGAACCGGGACTGGGGTGTGCCAGTTTCCGCGCCTCATGTAGTTGATGTGGCGCAGCAATTCAGTCAACGGCCCCAACACGGTTCGACTCCAGACCATGTTCAGCGCCACGACCAGAGCAGTCACGGTCAGAACTCCGTGGATTAGGTGCAATGTCGCGAGTCGCGAAAGGAGAACTTGACCACCCTGCCGCAGTTCCGCCAATGCCAGCCCGTGGTTCATCTCGGTTGCCATATTAGTCTCGTGGGCATTCAGGAACAGGCTCGTTTGCCGGAAGCCGATCCATTCGGCAGTTCCAAGGACCCCGAGGACAACCAGGGAACTTGCGAGTAGTGTTCCGCGCGCGATTACTTGGACAGTCAATTCACCATAATCAAGCAGCCTGCTGGAGCGCAAGGAAGCGCTGACGAGCCTGCCGCGGGGACTGGAAGCCGAGCCGTTCGATGAGCCACTCGCGGTTGTACCGGTCGCGGAATTCCCGCAGGGCGGCTTGCAGTTCGTCGAGATCCTGGAAGTGCCGCACCCAGAGCAACTGTTCCTTGAGGGTGCGGAAGAAGCGTTCAATGCAGCCATTGGACAAGGTCGTTAACTGCACCGCATGGTGACTGTGGGGATGCAGGCTTCGAGGTGATCCATCCCCATCATCCATTGAAGGGCCAGCGCTTCAAGTTGGTGACCTATCGCCACAACTGGGGCGAGGATCGAGTCTACTTCCACGCCGCCGATGGCAGCCTTTGCTCGATTCCAGCGTCCTGGACGACGGTCATAGCCGAGGATCCTTTTGTGGTTGTCGCTGCCGGTCGATGCCTGTTTCGTTACGACGATCTTCTGAAACTGACTGACTTGGTGGAGAAGTCGCAATGTGGAGTCAGCCTGGAGTCTGTAAAGTGAATTACGCCGAACATGTAAACAGAATAACGCCGCATGAGCCACCGGGATCCCTCGTCGGCGAAGGCGATAGAAGAGACCAAAACAAATGAAAGCGGATCACTTGCGACAGAAAAGCCTTGACAAGCGCGATATGTGGTACATAATTGTCTTTACAGGTAAGCGGCCGACTCTCCCCGGTGTTTATGCCCGACAAAGACCCCAAGCTCAAGACATTGCAGCAACAGGGCGCCTTGAACCCTCGCCCGGGGGACGTCACGGACGACTTGTTTGCCGAAGGCGGCTTCTTCGATTCGCGCGACCTTGTCCAAGTCAAATACGAGATGCTTCGGCGCGTGCAGGCCGACGGCCAGTCCATCAGCGATACCTCTGCGGCCTTCGGGCTTTCCAGGCCATCGTTCTATCAGGCCCGGTTGGCGTTCGAGCAGGATGGACTCGCCGGCCTGGTGCCGCACAAACGCGGGCCCAAGCAGGCCCACAAGCTGACCGAGGAAGTCATGCAGTTCATCGTCGGCATTCGCGAAAGAGAGCCATCGGTCCGGCCGCCGGAACTAGCCCGGTTGATCCGGGAGCGCTTCGGTACGACCGTCCATCCGCGAAGCATCGAGCGCAGCCTGCTGCGCCACCAAAAAAAACGCCGTTGACGGGAGTCTGCAGCCCGGGCGCCCCCCGTCAGGATCTGATCGCCCACTACGAGCAGCTTCGGCGAGACGCCCTGCGGACCGCCGATGGGGGCGGAGGATTGGGTCTCGCTTTGTTTCTTCGGCGCGGAATGGCCGCCTGGATCCAGGCTTGGCCGGAATGCGCCAGCGATGTCGGCTCTGGCCCACTTTCACGTCCCAGCGTCGATCAAGCGGTTCCCGCCGACCTGCGGTCCCAGATCGCCACGCTGTTGGCCGGAATCGTCTTGTGTCTGCAACAGGAGGCCACCCCATGACCGGTAGCTCACACCAAAAGGTCAACGCAAACCATCTGAAGCGGAACGCCTATCTCTACGTCCGGCAATCCACGCTCCGTCAGGTGTTCGAAAACACGGAGAGCACCAAACGGCAGTATGGCCTGCGCCAGCATGCTGTCGCCCTGGGGTGGCCGGACGATCGGATCATCGTCATCGACAGCGACCTGGGGCAGTCGGGGGCTTCCGCAGTGGATCGTGAGGGCTTCCAGCGGCTCGTGGCCGAAGTTGGACTGGGCAAAGCGGGCATCGTGCTCGGTCTGGAAGTCTCGCGTCTGGCGCGCAATTCCACCGACTGGCACCGGCTGCTGGAGATCTGCGCTCTGTCGGACACGCTCATCCTCGACGAAGACGGAGTCTACGATCCTTCTCACTTCAACGACCGGCTCCTGCTTGGCTTGAAAGGGACGATGAGCGAAGCCGAGCTGCACGTGCTGCGGGCACGTCTGCAAGGGGGCATTCTGAACAAGGCGCGGCGCGGCGAATTGCAATGCCCGCTGCCCGTGGGCTTCATCTACACACCGGCCAATCAGCCTGCGCTCGACCCGGATAAACAGGTCCAGGAGAGCATCAGTTTTTTCTTTGATACGTTCCGGCGCACCGGATCGGCCTGCGCGGTGATCAAGGCATTCCGGCAGAAGGGCCTGCTCTTCCCGCGACGCCTGAAAAATGGGCCCAACAAGGGCGCCCTCGTGTGGGCGGAACTCGTGCACAGCCGGGCGCTGCATATCCTCCACAATCCCCGTTTCGCCGGCGCATTCGTGTATGGCCGGAGCCGCACCCGGCCGATGGCGAACGGCGGAACCTCTTACACCAAGCTGCCGCGGGAACAATGGATGCTAATCAAGGATGCTCATCCGGGCTACATCTCATGGGAACAGTTTGAAGGGAACCTGGAGCGGCTTCGCGAGAACGCCCACGCCCTCGGCTCGGATCGCCGCAAGAGCCCGCCCCGCGAAGGTCCGGCACTGCTTCAGGGCATGGTGGTCTGCGGCCTTTGTGGAAGCCGGATGACGGTCCGCTACCACACGCGAGGAAGCTTGCTTGTGCCTGAGTATATCTGCCAGCGCGACGGGGTCCAGCACGGGCAGCCCGTCTGTCAGCGAGTGGTGGGAGACCAGGTGGACAAAGCCGTCGGACAACTGCTGGTGGAAAGCATCAGCCCACTCGCGCTCGAGGTTTCCCTGGCCGTCCAACAGGAACTTCAGGCGCGTGTGGATGAAGTGGACCGGATTCGCAGAAAACAAGTAGAGCGTGCTCGCTATGAGGCCGAACTCGCTCAGCGCCGTTATCTTCACGTCGATCCCGCCAACCGGCTCGTCGCCGACTCGCTTGAGGCGGACTGGAATGAGAAACTGCGCGTCCTGAATGAAGTCCGGGAGCAATACGAGCAACAACGCCAGCAGGATCGCGCCATCGTCGACGATCAACAGCGCGCCCGGATTGCCGCTCTGGCCAGCGACTTTCCACGCTTGTGGCAGGACTCGAACACTCCGGACCGGGAGCGCAAGCGTATGATCCGGCTACTGCTGGCCGACGTAACTCTCATCCGGAAGGACATGATCACGGCCCATGTCCGCTTTCGCGGCGGAGCATCGAAAACGCTGATGCTGCCTCGCCCGCTGACAGCTTGGGAAATCAGGACGACACCGGCGGAGCTGGTTGCCGAGATCGACCGGCTTACGGATGAGCACACCGACAAGAAGATTGCAGAGATCCTCAACCAACGGGGAGCTTTGTCCGGCTGCGGTCAACGCTTCAGTAGCCGGATCGTGGCACGCCTGCGCCGCGAATATCATCTGAAACCGCGCTATGATCGGCTACGCGAGAATGGCCTGCTGACTCTGGACGAGATGTCGATACGATTGGGAATCACGCGCAAGGGTGTTATCGCCTGGCGAAATCACGGGTTGCTGCGCGGCTATCCGGTCAATGACAGAGACGACTGGCTCTACGAAGATCCAGGGCCGACACCACCACGCAAGGCGCAGGGCGTCAAACTCGCCCAGAGAAGGCAGTTTGCAGAGAATGTCGTGCGCGGTTCGGAAGAGGTGCAGTGTGAAGCGTAAGCCTTGCCTTCGGGTTCCCGGACGAAGGCGGGCGAGGAAGTCATCCCCAGAAAACGCAATTCCTGTTGAAAGTGGTCGCTCATGTATTGCGAACCGTGGTCGTGGCGAATGCGCAGGCCAGCGGCGGCCTGGGGGCCGAAGCCTCCGAAGTGCTCGCGCACGCCCTGGCGTAGCGGTTCCAGCGCTTCAAAGCGGGTGGCGCGTTTGACGGCGTGAATACCCACGCACTCGGCGGTGTAGTGATCGATGGCGGCAAAGACCGTCACCTGCCCCTCGGCCAGAGTGACGGTCACGGTGGCGTCGGTGCCCCACATCTGGTCCGGCTCCTCGGTCACGATCGTGCCGGCATGCGACTTGGCGGCCACTGCGGCCAGCCGCCGCTGCGGCGCCAGGAGCTGGTTTTCGCGCATCACGCGCAGCACACGTCGCTTGGACGTGCGGACATCCTGGAGTCGCAACCGCGCCCAGATCTTGCGATGTCCTTCCCCATGAAACGGAGAAGCGGCGAGGATGGCGCGGATCCTCTCGAGCAGTTCGGCATCGGTGTGGGGGGTCTTCGGCCCGCGCCGCTGCGGGATTGCGGGATGCCGTGCCCTTTGCTGGCGGGCATAGAAGGTGGAGCGGGAAAGCCCCCAAGCCGCGAGCACGCGAGCCCGCCCGTACGTGCGCTGTGTGGAGGGCGACTGGGTCTGGCTCATCGCTTCGACCTCCACTTCAAAGAAGGGTGGGCGTTCTCCAGTTGCTGGATGCGCTCGCGGAGAAGCTCGTTGGCCATGGTCAGGTCGGCGATGACGGACTTCATGCGCCGGCCCTGGTCGTCCACGAGGTCCTCGTCGCGGATCTTCAAGCCAGCCTCGCCGCTGGCGAGAAAGGCATCGCGCCAGGCCGAGAGGGTGGCGGCGGTGACGGCGTACTTGCGACTGAGGGATTCGAGATCCTCGCCGCGGAGGAGTTCAAGAACGACGGCCATCTTGCGCTTGGCCGACCACCGGCCAGCGCCGCGACGGCCGGTCCCGGGGTCCTCTCCGGTCGCCCTCCGGGCTCCCTCCGCGGCCCCCGGGACCGCTGGTTTGCTGTTGGACATGCTGACTCTCCTTTCCTCAAATCAGTGTCCAAGAAATTCGTGGGGCGGGGGAGAACTTGCGAGTAGCACCTTTGTCTTGAGCTTCATCTTGAGAAGTAATGCAGCAACTTGCGTGCCGAAGTTGTTGTTGAACCGTTGAGTCGCGACACCGTGAGCAAAGGGAATGTCGGTTTCGCGATGGTCCGCCTCTGCCGGTACTTATTCAGTCATCCTTCCGAAGGTTGAACTTCTCCATGCGGTAGATCAGCATCTTGCGGCTGATGTCAAGGCATTCGGCCGCCTTGGTCTGGTTCCAGTTGAAGCGCTGGAGCGCACGGAGAACAAGTTCTCGCTCGACAGCCTCGATGCTGATTCCTTGGGGCGGCAACTCCAAACGGATGGCCTCCATTGCCGGCCGCTCGCGCACAAGGAAATCGGGCAGGTCGCTCACAGTCACCTCGTCCCCGGGTGACAGAACAACGAAGCGCTCGACGACGTTCTCCAGTTCGCGCACATTGCCGGGCCATCGATACGTGGAGAAATATGGAAGCAATGACGGAGGCAGTTTCAATCCGGGCCGATTGAGGCGCTCCTTAAATTTCGCGAAGAAGATGGCGACCAGCTCTGCGATGTCGTCGGGGCGCTCCCTAAGCGGTGGTAGCGTCAAAGGGATCACGTTGAGCCGATAGTAGAGGTCTTCGCGAAACGTACCATCCTCGACCATGGCCTGAAGATTCCGATGGGTAGCCGCGATGATGCGGACATTAACCTTGGTCGGAGCCGCCGCGCCGATCTTCTCAATCTCCCGCTCCTGGATCAATCGGAGGAGCTTCACCTGCAGCTCCAGAGGCAGCTCTCCGATTTCATCCAGGAAGAGAGAGCCTTGGTCGGCCATCTCGATTTTGCCCTGTTTGTTGGCCAGCGCGCCGGTGAATGATCCCTTGGTGTGTCCGAACAGTTCAGATTCCAGTAGTTCCTTGGGGATCGCACCGCAATTGATCACGATGATGGGCCGCTCACGACGGGGGCTGTTGAAATGGATGGCCTTCGCCAGGAGCTCCTTGCCGGTGCCCGTCTCGCCACGGATCATGACGGTGGAGTCGCTCTGGGCAGCGCGCGAGGCGTTGTCCAAGGTCGTCAGGAGGCTTTTGGACTGGCCAACGATATTTTCGAATCCGAACTTGCGGTCGATTGCGGAGCGGAGGTTTCTGACTTCTTCTTGGAGCCGATGATGCTCCAATGCCCTGGAAACGATCAGCGTTAAGGCGTCGGAATTGACCGGCTTGATGATGTAGTCGTACGCCCCCAGGCGCATCGCTTCCACCGCGCTTTCAATGGTGCCGTACGCCGTCACGACTACGACGATGACCTCGGGGTACTCCTCCTTGACCTTCCGCAGCAGGTCGATGCCCGACATTCCTGGCATTTTGAGGTCCGTGAGAACGAGGTCCTGGGGATGCTTGGAGAGGACGTCCAGAGCCTGCGAAGCATCGCTCGCGGTCAAGGCCTCGTAGCCCGCCTGCTGCAACTTCAACTGAGTGACCCGGCGGAGGTTCTCTTCGTCGTCCACGACCAGAATTCGTTTGCCGATCATGCCAGATCACCTCGCGATTGCGGAAAGAACAGATTGAATGTTGTACCCTTGTCCGGGTTCCTGCTCACCGTGATGGTACCTCCATGCTGTGTGACGATCTGGTGAGCCACCGAAAGCCCAAGGCCGGTCCCCGTGTCCTTTGTCGTAAAGAACGGGTCGAAGATCTTGTCCAGGTTCTCCTCGGGAATTCCGGCCCCCTGGTCTTTGATCCGGATCATGATGCCATCCTCGTCTTGACGTGCCGTCAGCCAGACATCGCCACCCTCTGGCATCGCCTGGGCGGCGTTGAGAGTCAGGTTGAGCATCACCTGAGTCAATTGCTCCTGATCCCCAACGAGTCGAAGGATCTCGCGCGGTGTCTCCTTGTGGAACCGGATGCCTTTCCCTGCGGAGTGGCTCACCAGATCGATGACCGAGTCCAGTACACGGCAGAGTTCCACCTCGCGCCACTCGGGGCGGCGGGGCCGCGCGAAGTCAAGCAGACCCGTCAGAAGCCGGTTGAGGCGAGAACACTCCTTCCGGATGATGCCCACCGTCTCCTTCCGCAACTCGGGCCGCTCGTCTGCCACGTCCAGCACCTCGGCGGCGCCGTCGATGCTCGCCAAAGGATTTCGGATCTCATGGGCTAAACCTGCCGCCAGTTGGCCTATCGCTGAGAGGCGGTCGGCCCTCTTGACCTGTTCAAAAGTGTCCTGGAGTTCGCGGTATACCCGGCTCAGCTTCCGTGCGGTGGATTGCAGTTCGGCGCGTCGCTTCCGCTCCCGATCCGAAAGCACCCCCGTCACCAGCCCGACCGCGAGGAACATGAAGATCTCCGCGTACTGCTCCAACGCATATTGATGCTCATGCCGCCATGTCATCACGATGTGGGGGACGTAGAGTAGGGCGGCGATGAGCGCCGCTGCCAGTCCTCCCATCCAGCCGAATGCGATCGCCGCGTAGACGACGGGCAAGTAGTAGAGCCTCTGGAAGATCCCATGCCACAAGCGCATGCCGGGCGGCGTCAGATAGTGACCGGCGCTTGTCAGCGCGATGCCCGCCAATACCAACGCGATGGCTTTCCAGTTCGGGTTTTTCTTCTCCGTGTCCATGCTTCTCGTGGTTTCGTCCACTGAAGATAAGTTACGGGGAGAGCGAGAAAGGGGCGAGGACGATCTTGGCGGCGCGTCTGGGTGAGTCATCGTTTTCGCTCGGTCTATTCTCTATCGTCCCTGCGCCCAGTAACTGCGCCGCCAGCACCGCCGGTACATACGCCTGCGTTTCCCTCGGCAGCAACCCTGCCTCTGACAGGCGCCAGAAACTTCGATTCCCTGCTCGTTCGATGGCGATCTGAACGCGCCTCTCTCCCGCGTTGTATGCGGCCAGGGCGAGCGTCCAGTCCCCAAACCTACCATAGAGGAACTTCAGGTAGCGGGCTGCTGCGCGTGTGGACTTCTCTGGATGCATGCGCTCGTCTCGTGGGGTCACATTCAGGCCGAACGTCGCGGCCGTCTCGGGGATCAGTTGCCAGATCCCGAGCGCATTTTTGGGGGATCTTGCCATTGGATCATAGCCGCTTTCGACGAGTCCGATCCAGACTAATTCCGGCGGGAGCCCTTCCTCGCGGAGGACGCGCTGGATCATCGGGCGGTATGCCTGCAACCGGCTCACGGATGCCCGATAGTGTTTCGATCCGGGGCCCTGGAAGTAGCGGACGAAATTGTCGACGATTGGCTGGAAAGATTGCGTGTCGGAGGATGGGGCGGGTACAACCTGATCCGGGGCCGTCAATCGCCGGGAGGGCGCTCCCATGGTTCTTCGCTCTTGCTCAGCTCGTTCGAGTACTTCGTTGAGCACTTGTTCCCATCGAGGGATGCCATCCACCGCGAATAGCCGCGTGGTCGAGGAGAGCGCGAGCAACGCCACCGCGGCCAGACGGGCCATGAGGATTCCATTTGAGTTCATTCGCACTTCATCACAGCAAGAGCACTTCTAACGCCACTCACGATCTACGGCATTTAAACGCCATGGTTGCATTCGGTTAGCTGAAGTTCTCAGCGGCAAGAACGCTGGCCAACGGAGTGCCACTGCCGAATATTGTCCAATGCGAGCCCGAGAATCTCCAATGCAAGCGTTGCGGCTAAGGCTCACGGCACCGCGGTGCCGAACGAGAAGGCTTTTGAAGTGAATGGTTTAGCCCGCTTCTTCGCTGATTGGCACCGGGCGTGCCTTACATCGGCCAGTGGCAACCAGGAAGGACAACGCTGTGCGATCACCTTTGATGGGCCGGGGGCTTCTGCTCGTGCCATTCCTAGCCTCCGGGCTTTGGGCGCAGACGGATCGGATGGAGCTCAAAGATCTGTTGGCCGAAGCGCTGAACAACAATCCGGAGATTGTGGCTGCGCAAAAACGCTATGAGGCGTCGCGGCAACGGCCCACGCAGGTCAGCAGTCTGCCAGATCCGATGTTCTCGCCTGGCTACAACAGCAGCGGCAGACCATGGCCTGGCGCTGGCCTGGGAACGGAGGTCACCAGCAACATCGGCGTGATGATCTCTCAAGAGATCCCGTTTCCAGGCAAGCGCAAGCTGGCAGGGGATATGGCCGTCAAGGAATCAGAGGCGGAGTGGCAACTGTATGAGCAAACGAAGCTCAGCGTCGTTTCGCGCATCAAGCAGGCGTACTATCGCCGGGCTTACGCATTCGCAGCTGTCGATGTGCTCGACCGCAATCTCGAACTGTTGAGGAAGTTTCTCCGCATCACTGAAGCTCGTTACTCGGTCGGCAAGGCCGCCCAACAGGATGTCTTCAAGGCCCAGACCCAAATCTCCATTCTCGAAACCAAGAAGGTCCAAATGGAACGTGAGAAACGCGCGCGGGAAGCGGAGATTAACAGTCTGGTGAATCGTTCGCCTGGATCGCCGCTGCCTAGGCCTGCCGATCTTCGACCCATGGCGGTCCCGGCCAAACTCGAGGAACTCTATGCTGCAGCGCGAGAGAACTCTCCCATGCTCCGACGCGACGAAAAGATGATTCAACGCGCCGAAGTGGCCGTCAATATGGCTCGCAAAGAATACTATCCTGACTTCACCCTCAACGGCGGCTACTACAACATGGGCCGGATGCCCGACATGTATATGTTCCGGGCAGACTTCAAGATCCCGCTGTACTTCTTCCGCAAACAGCGCGCGGCGGTGACCGAGCAAGCGCAGACGCTGGTTCAATCCCGGAAGACTTATGAGGCCACGAACCAGGGTCTGCACTTCCGTATTCAAGACGATTACCTGATGAGCCAGACGTCCGAACAACTTGTCCGGCTCTATGGTCAGACGGTCATTCCCCAAGCCAGTCTTGCACTGGAGTCGTCGCTATCATCCTACGAGACAGGATCGGTCGACTTCCTCACGGTCTTCATGAACTACATCACGATCGTTGAGTACCAGATGAACTACTACGAGGAGTTGCAGAACTTCTATCTGGCGCTGGCTCGACTGGAAGAGATGACCGCTCGCCCGCTCACGCAATGAACGAAACCGCCATGAAGCTTACACGCATTATCCTGCTACCCGTCTTGGTCGCCATTGGGATCCTGATCGGCTTCGGCTATGGCCGCTGGTACGGACCTCGCGAGAGCGCCGGCATTGCCAAGCAGGCCATGAAGCCTAAGGGCTATCACTGCCCAATGCACCCGAGTTATCACTCGGACAAGCCTGGCGACTGCCCCATCTGCGGCATGAAGCTCGTGCCGGACGAGGACTCCGCTCATCCGGTCGACGCGGCGGCGCAAAAGCCGACTGGCACGATCCTCTTCTACAGGGATCCAAAGGCTCCCAATTTCAAGTTTGACAAGCCTGGTATCAACCCCGAAACCGGGAGCGACCTGGAGCCAGTCTACGAGAACGATCCGGCTGCGATGCCGATGGGCACCATCCGGGTTAGTCCCGAAAAGCAGCAGGTAATCGGCGTTAAGTTCGGCGAAGTCACGTCCGGCGCCGGCACCCACACCTTCCGGTCCGTGGGGAAGGTCACGATGGACGAAACGCGATTCTCAAACGTTCAGACCAGAATCGAAGGCTGGATCGACAAGGTCTATGTCGATTTCACGGGCAAGCTGGTGGAGAAAGGCCAGCCTCTCTTGACTCTGTACAGCCCGGAAATGTTAGCCAGCCAGCAGGAGTACCTGCTGGCGATTCGAAGTCGCGAAATCATGAAGGACAGCCCGCTGGCCGGCTCACAACAGCAGAGTGATTCGCTCCTGGTCGCGGCCCGCAAGCGGCTGGAACTCTTCTCTCTGAGTGAAGCCCAGATTGAGGAAATCACCCGCTCTGGCAAGCCGCTGACGTATATCACGATCTACTCGCCCATCAGCGGCTTCGTCATGATGCGCAATGCGTTTCCGAAACAGCGCATTACGCCGGAAACCGAGCTCTATACGATAGTCGACCTAAGCAAGGTGTGGATCATGGCCGACGTTTTTGAGAGCGAGGCTTCGATGATCCGAGTAGGAATGCCCGCACGTGTGAGTCTCTCCTATGGGAGCGGCGGGAAGATCAACGGCCGAGTGAGCTACATACAGCCCGAGGTTGACCCCACGACTCGCACACTGAAGGTCCGTATCGAAGCCGACAACCCAGACATGCGCCTCAGGCCCGACATGTTCGTGGATGTAGACTTCAGCGTCGCCATGTCCGCTCGCATGACCGTGCCCGCGGAAGCGGTACTCGACACCGGGCTAAAGAAGACGGTGTTCGTTGACCGCGGCAACGGCTACATAGAGCCTCGGCAAGTCGAAACCGGGGAGCGGATCGGCGATCGCATAGAGATCACCAAGGGGCTGACCGCGAGTGAGCGCATTGTCATTTCAGGCAACTTCCTGATCGATTCCGAAAGCCAACTGAAGTCATCGGCTGCCGGAATGGCTGGGCATCAACACGGAGGGGCGACTTCTGCACCTGCGCCTTCCACACCTGCGCCTTCCACACCTGCGCCCGCCGCTGGGGAGCACAAGAAGCATGATTGACCACATCATCGAGTTCTCCGGCAGGAACAAGTTCCTGGTCTTCATACTCATCGGATTTGCCGTCGTGGCCGGCATTTACTCGATGAGGACAATTCCGCTCGATGCGCTCCCGGACCTAAGCGATACGCAGGTGATCGTTTACTCGCGCTGGGATCGAAGCCCCGACATCATGGAGGACCAAGTCACATACCCAATCGTCACCAGCATGCTGGGGGCGCCGAAGGTGAAAGACGTGCGAGGGTTCTCGGACTTCGGCTATTCGTTCGTCTACATCATCTTCGAAGAGGGGACTGACATCTATTGGGCGCGATCACGGACTCTGGAGTACTTGTCTGCGGTCCTCCAACAGCTTCCGCAGGGCGTGAAGACGGAGTTAGGCCCCGACGCTTCGGGCGTCGGTTGGGTCTTTCAGTACGCGCTGATAGACAAGAGCGGAAAACATTCGCTCTCTGAACTCCGTTCCTTGCAGGACTGGTTTCTCCGCTATCAATTGAAGTCCGTGCCCGGAGTCGCCGAGGTTGCGCCCTTAGGTGGGTTCGTCAGGCAATACCAGGTGAACGTAGATCCCAACCGGCTCCAAGCATACAAGATTCCAATCATGAACGTGGTGGAAGCAGTCCGCAAGGGCAACAATGATGTTGGCGGCCGGCTTGTTGAGTTCAGTGGCACGGAATACATGGTGCGCGGGCGCGGCTATGCCAAGAGCGTCGATGACATCGGCAACATCGTCCTGCTAAGCACGGAAGGGGGCGTACCCGTTCGAGTCAAGGACGTGGGCAACGTTGTTCTGGGCCCCGATATTCGACGAGGCATCGCCGACTGGAATGGCGAAGGCGACGTGGTCTCGGGCATCGTCGTCATGCGGCAAGGCGAGAACGCACTCGAGGTCATTGAGAGAGTCAAGGCCAAGATCAAAGACCTCGAGCCCGGACTGCCGGAGGGAGTAAAGATCGTCTCGGCGTACGACCGCTCCGATCTGATCCTTCGCTCGATCGACAACCTGAAGTGGACGATCACAGAGGAGATGGTGGTTGTGGTACTCACGATCTTCATCTTCCTCTGGCACATCCCCAGCGCGATCATCCCGGTATTCACGATTCCCATCGCCATCATCATCTCCTTCATCCCGATGAAGATGATGGGGGTCAGCGCGAACATCATGTCGCTCGGCGGGATCGCGATTGCTATAGGCGCCATGGTGGATGCCGCCATCGTTGTGGTGGAACAGACTCACAAGAAGCTTGAGGAATGGGAGCGGACTGGACGCAAGGAAGACTACCACAGGGTAGTCATTGACGCAGTGAAGGAAGTAGGTGGTCCCAGCTTCTTCGCACTGCTTGTTATCGGGGTCGCGTTCGTGCCGGTATTGACCCTGGAGGCGCAGGAAGGCCGGCTCTTTAAGCCGTTAGCCTATACAAAGAACCTGTCCATGATCATCGCCGCCGTATTGGCCATCACCCTGGACCCGGCGATGAGGTTGCTATTCACGCACATGGAGAATTTTCGCTTCCGGCCGCGTTGGCTGGCGCGTGTAGTGAATGCCGTGTTGGTTGGCAAGATCCACTCGGAGGAGAGTCACCCAATCAGCAGGATTCTGATACGGATCTACGATCCCGTCTGCCGCTGGTCACTTCGCTGGAAATACATGGTCATCGCGGGAGCAGTTGCCATGGTCCTGGTGACGATACCAATCTACCAGCAGCTAGGTTCCGAGTTCATGCCGCCGCTCGATGAGGGCACGCTGCTCTACATGCCATCGACGCTTCCTGGCATCTCGGTCGCGGAAGCGCAGAAGCTCATGCAGACTCAGAACCGCATCATCAAGAGGTTTCCGGAAGTCCTCACGGTACTGGGGAAATCCGGCCGGGCTGAAACGTCCACGGATCCCGCGCCGCTCTCCATGATGGAAACCACCATCGTGCTCAAGCCGCAAACTGAATGGCGAAAAGTCGATACCTGGTATTCGAAGTGGACCTGGACGCCAAACTGGATGAAGTCGGTCTTCCGGCACATCACGCCTGATCACATTTCAAGCGAACAACTGGTCGAAGAGATGAATACGGCTCTCTTAATGCCTGGCGTGTCCAACGCCTGGACTATGCCCATCAAGGGCCGTACCGACATGCTGACCACCGGAGTGCGCACCCCCGTAGGCATCAAGGTCTATGGTTCCGATCTGAAGCAAATCGAACAGATCGGTACGAACATTGAGAGCGTCCTGCCGAAAGTGCGCGGAACTCGAAGCGTATTTGCGGAGAGAACGGGGGGAGGCTACTTCCTGGACTTCGATTGGAAGCGCGAGGAGATGGCCCGTTACGGTCTGAGCATGGAGGATGTCCAAGGGGTGGTGATGAGCGCCGTAGGTGGGGAGAATGTGACAACCACCATCGAAGGGCGCGAGCGCTACCCGGTCAATGTGCGTTACATGCAGGACTTCCGCAGCGACATCAACCGGCTTAGCCGCGTTCTGGTGCCGACAATGGACGGCAAGACGCAGATTCCGGTTTCGCAACTTGCGGACATCAGACTTTCTACCGGCCCCGCCATGTTGCGGGATGAGAACGGGATGCTCAATGGCTACGTTTACGTTGACGTCGCAGGCCGCGATGTTGGCGGGTACGTCGAAGAAGCCAAAGAACTGATCCGCGAGAACGTGAAACTTCCGGTCGGGTACACCCTGGTCTGGAGCGGACAGTACGAGTCCATGCAGCGGGTACGCGAGAAACTCATGGTGATCCTGCCTCTGACTCTGTTCCTGATCATGATGCTGCTCTACATGAACACGAAGTCGGTCACCGAGACCATGCTGATCCTCCTGGCGGTTCCGTTCTCGGCAGTGGGCGCGATCTGGTTCCTGTACGCGCTGGGTTATAACATGAGCATTGCCGTATGGGTCGGCCTGATTGCATTGCTCGGCGTCGATGCCGAGACGGCCATCTTCATGCTGCTCTACCTGAATATCTCTTATAAAGAGGCGAAGCGGGAAGGCAAGATGAACAGCCTGGCCGATCTCCAGAAGGCGATTCATGACGGCGCCGTGAAGCGGATCCGGCCCAAATTCATGACGGTGGCCGTGACGTTCATGGCTCTAATTCCGATCATGTGGTCCACCGGAGCGGGCGCGGATGTAATGAAGCGTATTGCTGCTCCCATGATCGGTGGGATCTTCACGTCGTTCATTCTTGAGCTGGTCGTCTACCCGGCAATCTATGAGGTTTGGAAATGGAACACAGAAGTCAAAAAACAACAACTCGTATCTTAAGCCTCGCTATTGCGCTCGGGCTGTCCACGACGGCTTGGAGCCAGGATCTGCAGTTCGAAGTCCGCCACGAGCGCGCACTGAAGGATCATCCCGGTCGCCTCACGCTCGACGAACGCGGAGTGCAGTACCAGCAAATCCTCACCGGGAAGCAACAGGCGAAGGTCGCGAAGGGAAAGAAGCCTCCGAAGCTGGAGAGCGCACGGTGGGAGTATCAGGACATTCAACAACTCTGGATTTCACCCGAGAAGCTGGTGATCGTTACTTACAAGGACCGCAAGTGGTTCCTCGGCGTGGACAAGGAATTCGAGTTCTTCCTTCCCAAAGGCAGGTCGTTCGAGACGGCCTACGCGATGCTAAAGGACAAGCTGGACCGCAGATTCGTCGCCGCAGTTGCTGACTCACAGCCCGGCACGCTCTGGGAACTTCCTGTCAAGCTGCTGGGGAGGATTCAGGGGTCCGATGGTGTCCTCCAGGTGGGACCGGATCGCATCGTCTACAAAACGGACAGACCCCGTCAGTCGCGCACCTGGCGGTATCAGGACATCGAGAACGTCAGCACGTCCGACCGTTATCAACTCACCCTTACGACCTACGAGCGCGCCAAGACTCACTACGGCAGCATGAAGGGCTTCAACTTCCAGCTCAAGCAACCGATGGACGAGAAGCGGTTCGAAATGCTTTGGAAGCGGCTGAACCAGGACAAGGGACTTCAGTTTTTGACTTCGATCGAAGAAAGGAACCAAACCTCAAAATGAAGAAGATGATCTGCACTCTGATTGTTGGCACGGCCCTACTCGCCGCCGCCGACAAACCGCAAACGTATACGGGCGTTATCACCGACACCATGTGCGGCGCCAAGCACGCCATGGGCATCACGCCGGACGACAAGTGCGTCCGGGAATGCGTGAAGATGGACCCTAAGAAATGGAAGTACGCGCTCCTGGTCGGCACAAACGTCTACGCACTGAGCGACCAGCAGACCCCGGAGAAATTCGCGGCACAGAAGGTTACCGTCACGGGAACCCTTTTCGAGAAGACGAAGATCCTCAAGGTCGACAAGATCGAAGCCGCAAGCGGGCATTCGGGTCATTCCCATTAAGGAACGCGCATGAACATCAAGCTGAGGGTTGCTACTGTTTTTCTGGGGATCGTAGGTGGGGTCGTAGGTGGGGGGACCGTGTTGGCCTGGCAAGGGCATTCACACGAACAGCAGGGAGGGAAGGCCGCGCAGATCACCGGTCTGGTGGTCGACATTGCGTGCTTCGTGGGCCACGACAGTTCGGGTCCAAAACATGCGAAGTGCGCGGAGGCGTGTGCGCGCGCCGGAAATCCACTCGCAATCTACGAGGAGGCGACGAAGACTTTGTATCTACCCGTCTCGCTGGATCACAAGAATCCAAACACGAAGCTAATGGAGTTCATTGAGAAGAAGGTCAGGGTCTCCGGTAGGGTGATGGAGAAGGCCGGCCTCAACGGCATCGCGATCGAGAAGGTGGAGGCAGCCCGATAGGCGGTCGAACCGACTCCAACCACTCGTGAAAAGCCTGCCTTGACAAGTTGGCCGGCAGTCCGGGGCTCAAACGAGACAAGAGAGAGCGGAGGGCACAGTATGAACCACGAGGCAGCGGGACATGAAGGCCACCATCATGGCGGCCAACCGGACAAGCCAGTGCGCGATCCAGTCTGCGGCATGAACGTAGATCCGGAGTCCACCGCATACCAGGATTCGTTCGCCGGGCATTCCTACTTTTTCTGCAGCCAGAACTGTTTGGCGAAGTTCCAACATGAGCAGAAGCAGTATGTTCAGCCGCGACTGGCGCCGGCGGCGGAAGCGCGGCCCCAAAGTGCGGCAACCAAGGACGAATACACCTGTCCGATGCATCCCGAAGTCCGGCAGCAAGGACCCGGTGAGTGTCCGAAGTGCGGGATGGCCCTGGAACCAGTTGCGCCGCCTGCGGCCACGCGCACAGAGTACGTGTGCCCCATGCATCCGGAAATGGTGCGCAGTGAGCCCGGGAACTGTCCGATCTGCGGCATGGCTCTAGAACCCAAGACGATTTCGGCAGGCGACGAACCGAATCCCGAGCTTGCCGATATGCAGCGGCGCTTCCGGGTCAGCGTCGTCCTGTCTATCCCAGTGCTGATCGTGGCGATGGGCGACATGATCCCCGGACAACCGCTCCTGCAGCTGGCTTCCCCGCGGACCTGGACATGGGTGGAACTGATCCTCAGCAGCCCTGTAATCCTGTGGGGCGGCTGGCCGTTCTTCGTTCGCGGCTGGCAGTCGGTTGTGAATCGTAGTCTGAACATGTTCACGCTCATCGGACTCGGCGTGTCGGTCGCCTATGTGTACAGTCTCGTCGCCGCTCTGGCGCCCGATCTATTCCCGGCGACCTTCCGCGACACTGACGGCAGGGTGGCTGTCTACTTCGAGGCCGCCGCGATCATCGTTACGCTAGTCCTGCTGGGACAGGTACTGGAGCTTAAGGCCCGTAGTCAGACGGGCGCAGCTATCAAGGCCCTTCTAGGCCTTACTCCGAAGACTGCTCGCCTGGTTCGCGATGACGGTTCGGAGGCTGATGTCCCGTTGGACCAGGTGAAGGTTGGCGCTCGACTCCGAGTCCGGCCAGGAGAAAAGGTACCCGTAGACGGCGTGGTGGAGGAGGGAACGAGCAGCGTGGACGAATCGATGATCACCGGCGAACCAATCCCGGTCGAAAAGGGAGCTGGCGATCGGGTTACAGGCGCGACTGTGAACGGCACCGGGTCGCTGGTCATGCGAGCCGATCGGGTCGGCTCGGAGACCCTGCTGTCTCAGATCGTGCGAATGGTGTCTGAAGCCCAGCGGAGCCGTGCACCGATTCAGAAACTCGCTGACCAGGTGGCTGGCTACTTCGTGCCCATCGTGATCGGCGCTTCCATCCTTACCTTCGTCATCTGGGCGTCTGTTGGACCTCAGCCGCGAATGGCCCACGCTTTGATCGCCGCCGTGGCCGTCCTGATTATCGCCTGCCCCTGCGCTCTGGGGTTGGCGACACCGATGTCGATCATGGTGGCGACAGGGAAAGGCGCGACGATGGGCGTGCTATTCAAGAACGCCGAGGCTATCGAGTTCATGCGCAAGGTGGATACGCTAGTGGTGGACAAAACCGGCACGCTCACCGAGGGCAAGCCCAAATTGGTCGCGGTGAAACCCGCCCCCGGCTTTGAGGAAGCGCGCCTGCTGCAGTTGGCGGCGAGCCTTGAACGCGCCAGTGAACACCCCCTTGCTGCTGCCATCGTGGCGGGAGCGGAGGCGCGCACCATTCCGTTTCTCGCTGCCGAAAGCTTTGAATCCGCCACAGGCAAGGGGGTCAAAGCCAGGGTCGACGGGCTGGACGTGCTCCTCGGCAACGGCCGGCTAATGGAAGACTCAAGTGTTAGTCCGGCAAGCATGGCCACTGAGGCCGAGACGATGCGCGCGGACGGCCAAACCGTCATGTTCGTCGCCGTGGACGGAAAACTCGCCGGGCTTATCGGTGTCGCGGATCCGATCAAAGCGACCACTCCGGAAGCCATTCGGCAGTTGCACGAAGAGAACATCCGGATTGTCATGTTGACCGGAGATAGTCGAACGACGGCCCAGGCAGTGGCCAACAAGCTGGGGATCAACGATGTGATTGCCGGGGTGCTACCGGGAGACAAGAGCAATGCGGTCAAGCGGCTCCAGGACGAAGGCCGGTTTGTAGCCATGGCAGGCGATGGCATCAACGATGCTCCAGCGCTGGCGAAAGCTCAGATTGGGATCGCCATGGGAACGGGCACAGACGTGGCGATGGAGAGTGCCGGCGTAACCCTTGTCAAAAGCGACCTCGGGGGCATCGTGCGCGCGCGGCGACTGAGCCGTGCCACGATGCGAAACATCAAGGAGAACCTGTTCTTCGCGTTCTTCTACAACGCGCTCGGCGTGCCCATCGCGGCCGGCGTGCTCTACCCCTTCTTTGGTTTGCTACTGAGCCCGATGATCGCGGCCGCAGCAATGAGTTTCAGCTCAGTTTCCGTGGTCGGGAATGCCTTACGCCTCCGGCGGGTAGAGGCGTGAACTCTCCATTTCGATTCAGGAAACGCGGTTCGCCAAGCGGAGTCGCGGAACTTTGTTCAAGTCGAGGCGCCTGGCGAAGCCACTCAGGTGTATCTCGAACCTATCGCTGAAACTCGGAGGCGAAGTCGGAAAACTTGACGACCTGGCCTCCGTGCTCGCCTGAGAACGCTGTGGCCGACTTCTGGTCTTGAAATGCGAGCACGCTCGGGGAGCAACGGTCAAAGTGGGCTTGGAGGGGCTGGTTGTTTTCACCGACAGCCGGTTGATGCTGGAGGCAGGGGTTCACGTCGCTATTCCGGACCACAAAGCTGCTTTCCGGCTTCACCGGGCCATTGCTGATATAGTCCGTCATCTCCACCACCTGCACCCGCTTCCCAGACTGCTGGTGCACTGAAAGCGCACACGCCGGGCAGCAGTAAACCGCGCGCTTGCCGTCAAGAATAGCGACTGTCTTCATGTGCGAGTGGACGGGTCTCGTGCATGCTTTGCACGATTGCGCGCTCCGCTCGTTGACGTAACGCCATGCGGAGTATCCGAGTCCAGCGATGACAAGAATGGCAACAATGCCGGCGAGAACGCTCCTTCGTTGCATTGCAGTCCCTCTTCAGCGTTGCTTTATCGTACACCAACGAACCTAGATCCGGGGCCGGGCGATGTGTCCTACGTCGGCGGGCTCTGTCCAGGGTTCTCCAACCGCTGTCCCTCCATGTCCAATCTACTACGGCAGTTCACTGGGATTCGCCCAAACTCTCTGACACACAACAACTTTCCACTCTGTGATCGATTGGCCTTCAAGCTGCGCTAAGAAAGGCTGTCAGAGCTCACCCATGTCGCTGAGCGGGCAATAAGGAAAAAGTAAGATGAAACAAGCATTTCTGAACTGGAAACGAGCAGCCGCCACATCGATGGTTCTGGCTGCGCTGATTGTGGCCTCGACCGGGCAGGCGCCGGCGGCGGAGTCCAAAGGCGAAATGAAATCGAGGGAGGTCAAGGCACTCGTCGCTAGCGCCAAGACGCCAGCCGATCACCTAAAACTCGCCCGCCATTACACAGCAATGGCTGCCAAGCATGACGCCGAGGCGCAGGAGCACGAGGCGCTCGCCGCCGAATACACCCGGAACCCGCAGATGGGTTCCTCAAAGAGTCCGATGAGGCCAAATTCGGCTGAGCACTGCAAGTACTTTGCCGAGCACTGCCGCAAGGCTGCCGCCGAGATGCGCGCGATGGCTGCGGAACACGAAGAGATCGCCAAGAGCCTCACAAAGTGAAGTGGCCGGATCATGGGGGAGGAGACGCCGTCGCTCCTCCCCCGCTTTGGCTTGATTTGGTGGTCTATTGGGTCTCACGGATTGGAATAAAGCAGGATGTAGCCGAGCGTCGTACCAGCGGGCGTCTTCACCTTGAGCATGCCCGCCCAGCCAGACGGGCTGCTGGCCGGTGCGATCTCTGCGAGGCGATAGCCGTTGCCGGATCCGCCGGCGAGGATGAGTTCGCCGTTGGCAGTCACCTCGAGGAGAGTGCTGTCGGCAAGGTTGGATCCCGGACCGTGAATCTTGAGGGGCGAGGTGGTGTTGTCCGGCACGGCGATGACGGTGGGGCCGACGGCGACGCCCGAGGCTATGTGCGGCGTCTGGGATGACCAGGTGCATGCGTACGAGACCTGCGGGTCGTTGCCCTGCTGGAGGCAGGCGCCCCAGACGTGAATGGCGCCGGTGGTCCAGTCGTCGCCATTCCCGGCGAACTGGCGGACGACGATCCAGAGACCAGTCTGGCCCGACGCCAGTGTCCCAGTGATCTTGAAGCGTTGCCAGGAGGTCGTCAGCGTTACCTGCGTGGGCCCGGCCAGATAGGCCGCGTAGGCATTGTTGACGATCGCCAGCGAGACCTTGCGCGTTCCGGATGGGACGCGCGCCCAGATGTAGAAGGTGCAGGTGCCGCCGTCGACGAGGCCTGCGACCTGCTGCTGGATGACGGGCGTGCTGGTGACGGCCGTGACGACGTCCGCGGTCTGGTTGCCGTCCGGCGCGATGATGGCGTCCGAGGTTACCGTGCAGGAGCCGCCGTTCTTGTCCCAGGCCGCCGCGGCGAAGTCCTCGGAGTGCCTCGCCATGTTTTCCAGCGGGCCGCCGATGGTCTGATGCGGGCCGCAGTCGATGGGGCCGGTGAAGTGGTCGCCCGCGCGGTTGGCGGGGACGTAGCCGAGGGCGTTTGTGATCTCGCCGGCCTCCGGTGGGCTAGCCCCAATACCGTTCACTTAACAATCCTGATTCGCTTGGCGACATCGATCCGGCGGGTCCGTTGCTGCTTGCGTGGCCGCAGGTTGTAGTTGCTCATCTTCCGCTTCACTCCTCGGAAGTTCACCCGGGTTCGGCTCGAGTCGACCCGCTCTTCGAGAATCTCTGCGAGGATCGCTTCATGCAGGGCTTTCTTCCGCCGAGGGGGGAATAGCGGCGTAGCGCGCCAGCCGCCGCTGGACCACCCGCACGGCATGCAGAAAGGAGAGCCGGTCGGGATCTTCATCGGCCTTCAGCGCGGCCTCGTGCATCAGTCCGCGGATCGCGAAGTGCGCCATGAGCAGGCCCCAGAACTCCTGTTCGACCAACTCCGGCGTCTTGCTCCGCAGCACGATCTGCGCGCCGCGCAAGTGCGTCTTTAACTCGTCCAGCGCGGTCTCTATCTCCCAGCGCTCATGGTACAGCGCGGCCAACTCTTTGGCCGGAGCTTGCTTGGGGTCGAGGATCGTCGTGATCAACCGGTACAGCGGCTCGGCGCCCGGCACCTTGTCGAGCCGGTAGTCGATCACGCGCACCACAATCCCGTTGCGCTGGTGGCGGCGATCCGATGTCGAGGCGTAGATCCGGCTGAGATAGGAACCATCGGCCAGCCGCCGGTCGACCTCCAGGCGGGCATTCCGGCGGACTCGCCACAGCAGGTCAGCGCGCGTTTGAGCCGCGCTTTGCCAAAGATCGTAGCTCGGAAAGAAGCGGTCGGCCAAGCACAGCATACCCTGGCCGAGCGCAGCCACCACGTCGCGGGCCAAGGTGAGTTCGTCCGTGGCGAACGCGCCCATCCGCGCCGCCCACAGGACATGGGTTCCGTTCTCCAGCAGGGCCACGAAGCGGATCTTGGAGAAAGCGCTTTCGCCCCGGCTGGCGCCGGGCCGCCCATAGGCCCTCTCGTTCTCTTTCGTGTCGGCCACATCGAGCGAACTGCCGTCCAGGCTGACCAATCGCCAATCGCGGTACCAGGCGCCCTTGGTGCGCTTTTCGGCGATCGGGCCAACCAAGCCGGTGTACAGGCGGCGCAACGGCTCGGCCCCGAGGCGGCTGCGCGCCTGCGAGATGCCCGACTTGCCGGCCACCTTGATGCGCACCGAAGGGTCGAGCAGCCACTGCACGCCCTCGAGCAAACAACGCAAAACTTCGCGGGTCGAAGAGCGCATGTACAAGGCCAGCGCGATCACGTAATAGACAACCACATGCGCAGGCAAATCCCGCTCGCGAATACTGGCCCGCTTGGTTTCGGCGAGCACAGCGCGCACTCGCTCCAAGGGAAAGAACTTCGCGATCACGCCGAGACTGATGTAATCGGTGATCCGGCTCCCGGCCGGTAAGGACGCAACAGTACGAGCCATTCCCGGGGCCTCCCGCCCCAAACAGAATAGCATAACAATGTTGTTAAGTGAACGGTATTGGGGCTAGCCCCGATTGTCACGCCGACGCGGTCGTTCGCAGGATCATCGGCCGCAGAGATCGAGACGCGGCTGCCCTGAACGAGGTTGAGCGCCCGCCGCGTGCCGACGTCGGCGCCGTCCTTCTGGACCTTGTGCGGGAGCGCGCCGCTCACGATATCGCTGGCGGTATGCGTGTGGCCGGGCAGGTCGCCAGCCGCGAGGTTCGCGCCTGCGGTCACGCGGCCTTTGGCATCGACGGTGACCTTGGGATACGTGCCTGGCGTAGCCCCGGATTGGGCCATTGACAGCACGCCCGACTCGACGGCGAGACCTCCGGCGGCATCGATCTGCACGATGCCCTTGTTCCCGTAGCCGGCGTCCGGGTAGGAGAACGCGCCGAAGGTCTGCCCGGGCGCAAAGTCGACGATCGCGTCGGGGGCGAGGTGGTCGTTGGCGTTCAGCGCGAGACCCAGGTCGCCGGAGCCGTCGGCCTTGCGCCATTTCACGGCACCCGTGTTGGGCAGGCGCACCAAGCCCGTTGCAGCCTTGTTGCCCGATCCGAAGTCGGCTCCGTCGACGAAGCTCTTTGCTCCGGTCACCGTCACCGGGCCGTCCTTTCGAACGTAGCTGCGGCTCGACGCCGTGCCGAGATCCTGCTCGATCGCTACGACTGCTTCCTGAAGAGCCTTGATGTAGGCCGAGACCATGTTGGCGCGCACGGCCGCGCCTGCAGTGTGCTGGGCTGCGACGGTTCCGAACGCGCCGCGCTGGCAGCCTGTGAACTGCGCTGAGGTCTTGGCGGTGTAGACGATCAACTCGTCGTCGATGGAGAGGATCCCGTACTCGTCCGCGAAGCCTCCGCCGGCGGACACGACGCTGATGGTCGAGTCGTTGGCCTGCACCAGCATCGTCGTGATCGTCTCCAACGGCTTCGTCGAGAAGGCGTCGGCAGGCGAGAAGAGGCTCGAAGCGTCGTCGATCGCGGTTGGGTACTTACTGGCCATTCAACCTCCTCGCGTTCAGGTGGAACGTGTTCATTCGGCTGCTCGGCTCCGGCGCATACGCGACGGCGATGGGTGCCTCGGGCGACTTGGCAGCACGCGGGCGGTGATAGCTGGCGAGAGTGGCGGTGGCCTGAGACGTGACCTCCAGCGGGACCGGCCTGGAGTTCAGGCAGAACTGATCAAAGGCCCAGAAGCAGAACGAGTACAGGCCGCTGTTGCGCCACATGCCGTAGGCCTCACGCATTGGCCGATCGGGCGGGCCATAGATGCCCGCCAGGTACATGCACTCCGACGCCGGGCGACCGAGCTTCAGCGGGAACTCGAGCGTCTGGCGCATGAGCCGGGCGTTCTTTTGCCAGACGTCGTAGTCGAAGCCTTCCGAGCGGAAGTACTTCACGCCGTGGGCGAGGTCTTCCACTCGTTGGGCAGGTTCACGTGGAAGTTCAGAGCGCGGAAGGCCGGATCGGGCGCCGGCTTCCCCTGGTTGGCATCGAGCGGCCAGAGACATTCGAAGACCGCCGCCGGATGGAAGCGGCGGACGTAGCCGATCACCTCGGCGCAGTACTCCCAGATGCGATCGCGGAGGAAGTCGCTCGCTTCGATGTCGTCGTTGGGATCGTCCGTGTTCGCGAGAAACCGATGCAGAGGGCGTCCGTAGCGAGTCTGGAAGGCCGCCTTCGTGTCGTCGTCGTAGAACCCCATGCCGGAGGCGTTTGGGAAGTACCACCACTGCGTCTCACCGAACTGGAGCACGATGGGTAGCCCGGCGACTGCGATCTCGTCGGCGCACTCCTTGTACATCTGCTTGAGGTAGCTCCGTACCCGCATGCCGAAATGCATTTGGTGCGACGGGATCTCCAGGAAGACCGGCTCGCCGTCCCAATAGCGCGCGGCCATTGCCATGGGAGGCAGATAGCACTCCATCGAGAACGCGAAGCTGGCGCCGATACCGGCCAGTTTGAACTCACGGGCCAGGTCGCGGAGCCAGTTGCGCGCCCCGTGGGTCATCACGGGCGAGATAGTGTCGATCATCTCCCAGTCGCCCTCGGCGCCGAGCTGGTCGAGCGGCGGCGTGCCCTGCGCGATGCTCATCTGCGAACTGGCCGAGACCGTGAAGGTGTAGCTCGGCGCGCGGGAGCGGATGTGGATCGAGCTGGTATCGCTGGTGCACCAGACGCCCGGAAACGTAACGTTGATCATCGCGCGCAGGTGTGCGGCGATGTCCTCCGTTTCGAGGCCTGCACCAGGCGCGAAGTAGAGCGTGGTGCCGGAGAGGTTGATCCAAAGGGGCTCGTCTGGTTGCCAGGCGCCGATACTCACCGCGCAACTCGGGTACGTCGCCTCCACGCGTCGGCGTTTGTTATTCCAGAAGACGCCCATGTAGACGTCGGCGTGACCGCGGAAGCCGAGCCGGTCCAGGTGCCAGACGTGCCAAGCGGGCGGCTTCTTGTAGCCATGGTCGGTGTCGAAGTCGAAGGCGAGCGAGACATCGTTGTAGACGGTCGGCGGGTCCGGAGGGTCCTGCGGCTCCAATGGCCAGAGGTAGTCGAAGTAGAAGTAGTAGCCGCTGCTGGCCGGGTGCTTGTCGAAGAGCGCACGGATCTCCACGGTGTGTGTTCCGGCGGCCGCGCTGACGGCCAGCTTCCGCATGGCAGCGAGGCCGTTGTAGTCGTTCAGGTAGAGGTCGTGGACGACGGGCGTGCCGCCGTCGATCGTGACCTGAATCCGGCCCGCGTCGCGGCCGAGCCAGGTGCCGAGGTAGAGATCGTGCTGCGTGGAGCGCGAGTAGCGAATGGTGACTTGTCTGAGATCCTGCGCGTCCGTGGGGGCACAGCGCTTCGCATGTCCCAGCGACCACCACTGGGTGGGCCACGGCGCGCCGTAGCTGTAGTCCTCCCAGATCCCTTCGTAGCGGCAGCGGCCGTCGGACTCTTCGATCCGTGGGGCATCCCCGCCGACCTTGAGCGCTCTGTCGCCGGTGACGGCGAGGTTCGAGACCTTGACTTGCCACTCAATGTCGGAGCGGGTTCCGGTGATCGTGGAGATACGCTGGATGCGCGTGCCGGGCGGCCAGGCTTGTGGCGTCGAGGAGTCCTCGCCGCGACGCACCAGGACCCGATAGAACCAGGTGGCCGGGTCATCCGGATCCGGCTTGGACTGGCCGAAGTTGGCGAGGCAGGTGATGCGCTCTTCGGCAGCGGGGTTGCCGACGTAGTACTTGAAGCCGGAGAGCATCGCCTCGGCGTCGGTTGCCTGCCATTCCTCCTCTATGCCCGGCGCGGACGCGGAGACCGCCGCCTTCAAGATTCCGCCCGCCGCGAGTCCGTACTCCACGTCTTCGAAGCGAGGCGCGAAGGTCAGGTGGACCTTGACGATGTCGCCGGCAGGGACAGAGACGAGAGCATTGCGGTCTCCGTTCCGGTAGCCGGAGAGAGACGCGAAGGGGAACGTGAAGCGGTACACCCGGTCGTTGTCCGCACCTTCAACTCGTGCCCCGATCGCCGTGGCTCCAAACTCACCCTCGGAGTTTTCGAGGCGCACGATCTGGTTGCCATTGTCGACGGATACGTGCACTGGAATGCCGTCGGCGTCGCGCCCGTATTCTCCCAGTTGCCCGGTGAGCCGGATCTGGAGTTGGGTAGAGGTGTTTGTCGTCGCGAAGCCTTCGGCGGCGAGGATGCTGGGCTGGTCTCCATAGTCTGGGAGCGGATGATCCACCATGCGGTCCTTCAGCACGCGTCCAAAGTGCCGCGCCCGTGGGAGAACGCGGCACTGGACGTTGTAGAGCTTGCCGTAGTGCGGCTTTGTGAAGTACGCCGTGAAGGTGCCTGAGCCGACCGCCAGGACCTTGACGACCTCGTCGTTTGCGCTTCCGATGTCGACGCCCACGTAGTCGCCCACACGGATCTCGGTCGAGGAGGCCACCTGCGCGGTGTAGATCCCCGGAATGGCGCGGCTCAATGTGGCAGGGGCCGAACCGCTGTTCGTCGAGACCTGGACCGGGCCATTCACGCCTGATTCGAGGCTGACGGTGATGACATTGCCGGATGCGCTGCAATCGACCAAGTAACTGGAGATGCCAACCATGAAGGCCAGGCGGGAAGCAATGTCGGCGGCATCGGTGGCGCCGGCCTCCTGGATGCCCGCGCCGCCGTTGTTGACCAGCAGATAGTGCCAGAAGTTCGGGTCGTCCTGCCACCAGATGGCCTGCTCGCACGACGGCACGTCCGGCGCGCCGATGTTGTTCAGCAGGCGTGTTTCGAGGTTGCAGAACGCGATGGCTTCCGCTGACGAGCACGACCACCGCGTGCCCATGAAGTACACGTAGACCTGATCGGTCAGGCCGGGAGTGGGGCCTCCGACCAGAAGTTGATCGAGGGTCTCGCTGTCGCGGTCGCAGATGGCGAAGCCGAACGTGCCGGGCGTGAAGCCGCCGGAGAGGATCTGCGCGTGGCTCATCAGCGGTACTTCGTAGATGTCGCCGGCGCCCGAGGTGATTGTCAGCTTGTCCCATCCGACCGAGGCGTAGCGGACGCAGTCCGGCCGGACGTTTCCTTCCTCGCCGTTGACGCGCAGGATTTCCATGTCGAGCTGCAGGGTCAACCCCGAGAGGTCCGTCACCGGCAGAGGCTTCACGCGGAGGTGATTGAAGTAGTCGTAGGCCGAGGAGAGCTGGACGTTGGCGAAGTCCTCGGCCGCCTGGAAGATGCCGGAGATTTGGAAGCCCGTCTCGGTCGCGTCGTGGATCGTGGTAGTGGCGGCTCGCCCGGAGAAGCCCTGAAGCTGGACCGTGCAGCGGGGGTCGAAGAGGAGAAGTGGAACGATCATCGGCTCAGATGCCCAGACTGGAAAGTTTTCTCTTGACTCTGGAGTTAACTCCAGGGTGTACGCTGTCGTTAGGAGATTCCGCCTCATGGCTCAAGGGATTCAAATCGGCGAGGTTGTGAAGGCTACCGGTCTTTCCCACGATGCCATCCGTTTCTACGAGAAGCAGAAGTTACTCGGCCGGCCCAATCGCAGCGAGGGCGGATTCCGGCTGTATTCTGATCGCGATATCGAACAACTGAAGTTCATTCAGCAGGCGCAGGCACAAGGATTTTCACTGGCGGAGATTCGTGAACTCCTGGAATTGCAGGGCGACGTCACGGCATGCGCCCAGGTCCGTCACCGGCTCCAGCAGAAAATCGGTGAAGTCCAGGAGAAGATCCGGCAACTGCGCCAAATCGAAACGCGGTTGGCCGCAGGGCTCAGGAAGTGTTCAAGAGCTTTGGCTGCATCCCGCGTAACAGATGAAGAGCCGTGTCCCGTGTTCCCTGAATTGACGCCACGGCGAGACTTGCGAGCGAGGAAGCCACGTGCGAATTGAAATCTTGTACTTTCCGGGTTGCCCGAACCATGAACCGGCTGTGCGGCGGGTTCGTGATGTGGTGGCGTGCGAAGGACTCGCCGCCGAGGTTCGTGAAGTCAATGTGATGGATGAGTGCACCGGTGAACAACTGGGGTTCCTGGGCTCGCCCACCATCCGCGTTGATGGACTGGATATCGAACCGGGCGCGCGTGGCGCGAAGTTCGCGGGGCTCGCCTGCAGGCGCTATCCAGGCGGTTTGCCGTCCGAGGAGATGATCCGCACGGCTTTGCACGAAGCGCTGGCGATGGGAGGACAAGCCTGATGCGCGCCGCGCGAGTATTCGCAGGTTCGATCCTGGCCGCCGTTTTGGCTTCTCTCTGTTGCATCGGTCCGTTGTTGGTTGCGGTAACGGGGTTGGGGTCCATGTCTTTATTCGGGCGATTTGAGGTGGTAAGGCCCTACCTGCTTGGGATATCGGCTGTTTTGCTTGTCGCGGGAATCATTTGGAGCGTGCGCAGCCGGCGGACACAGTGTGGTCCGGGGATGGCATGTGAACCGGATTCGGTGGCCTACTTGGCCTGGCTCGCTATGCCGGTCCTTGTTGTTGCTGCCGCGGCGTCCTTTCCGAACTATCCGAGTTACTGGCTGGCCGTTGCCCGAAAAAACTCGGCATCCTCCGTGCAGCCCGCAAACCAGATGACAACGGTGCGAGTTCGAATCACGGGGATGACTTGTGAGGCTTGTGCGAGCGGTCTGGCGGCGTCGTTCCGGAACTTGGCTGGCGTCCAATCGGCAACGGTGGAGTATCCATCCGGAATCGCGACGGTCACATATGCTCCGGGTAAGATCTCTGTGGAACAATTGACGGCATTGGTTCAGGACGCCGGCTACCAGTTTCATCGATAGTGCTTGGCACGAACTCTGGAGAGTGCGGGCAGTCACGTCTGGATGACAACCGTCGGATCAGACCCAGAATCCGGCGAGGCGACCGCCAGAATGTCGAAGGCCAGATCGTCACCCTCCAACAGGATCGGAGTTGGCCAGATCGCAGGCCGGATGCGCTCGCCGTCGGCGTGGTCTTTCATCACGATTGCGTCGAATGTCTGGTTGTCCGGATCGGCGGCGATGACCTTCACGTACTCTTCATTCGCGCCGCCAGGGTCAAGGAAGAGAAACTGCCCCGCCGCCAACCCCAGGCGGTTGGCTCCGTACGAGGCAGTCTGAAGGGTCTGGGGAGCCGGGTTTGCCGTGACAGCCTGGGCCAGGGCGAGTCCGTAGTCCGCGTAGGGCAGACGTCGCGACGCCGGCAACCCTCTCGCGACTGCACAGGCCTTCCGGCGATCAGGTATTGCCTGGGCTCCCGCCGATAGATCGTAGCTTTGAGACCCAGCGACATGAGCAGCTCGTAGATTCCCTGCAGCAGCGCTGGAGTATGGGTCGTATATTCACAGCGGCCCTCTCGGCAAATATGCCCATCAGAGTCCATCAAACCCTGCAGGAGTGCGAGCCTCTGGCCGAAGCTCCCGCGAAGGTACGCTGCGGGGATGTGTTTGTTGCCCACCAGACCCAGATCGCGCAGACAACCCATGAAATAGGTTTCACCCTCAGCGACCACGATGCTGCCAAACGAGCCATCGAGCCGTCTCTTTGTCCGTCGACCGCCATCCACGAGGAGATTGGCCGAGCGGCCTTTTCGCCACCAAGGCAATCGGTACTCGACCTTGACCCGCGATTGAGCCATGTGGTCCACAATTTCGTGGTCATCCTCATGGATGGTGATGTGGTTCATCACCGCGTTGCCGTTGCCGAGCCAATACCCGAGAAGGTAGGGGTCCAAGGGTAATGGGGACTCTGGCAGGCAGAGCGGGCCAGCCACATCGATGGCGTAGCGGTTTCTTTGCTTCCGCCCACCTGCCTTGTGCCGTGGGTACATCGCTGCTGTCGTTGTCTTTACCAGTCGGCGCTTCCCGGCTCCTAAGTCATCCCAGGCGACCCACCGGTGCGCACCGTCCGACACGATGCGACTGCCATCGGAGAAGGTGATTTCAAAGCATTCCCGATCGAAGAGGACATCAGAGACGCCGATGACGCGGGCCGGATGGCCGTTCTCGTCAAACACCCGATCTCCAACACGAATCGTCCCCATCGTGGTCCACCCCTCCACGGTGGGGATCGCGGTATCAAGCGCAAGCGGGCCTCCGATCTGCGAGCCCTTCATGAAGACCACACGTTCGGTGGCTGAGGACGGCGACAGGCAATCCACGATTTCGCGCAGGTAGGGAGTTCGGTCTGTGCGCCAGGACCCTGGCTCAGCAGCTGACTTGCCCGACAATCGCCGGTACCGGTCGGCCCACTCCGACACGGTCAGCAGCGGGTCCGGCCGCAGGCCGGCGCGGAAGGCCTGGTCGTAAACCTCAGCGGCTGTCAGCGCCGGCAAGCTCATCGAGGGCCTTTCGAATCTCAGAGGTCATCACCTGGTGCACAATGTCGGCGTCGGACTCCGCGGCCAGCATCGCCGCCAGCCGGTCCGGCAGGTTCAGCAGACTGTCGCGCACGGTCCGCGCCTTGGTGAACGCCGCGACCTGCACTTCGTCCCGGCTCACCAGCTTCGCCGTGCGTTCCTCGAACTCGATCTTGGCCAGGCGGGCGAGGTAGCTCTCGCGAATTGCCCGGGCCTTGAAGTAATCGAGGCCACCGGCCGGATCCGTGCGCACGGGTTCAGGCGCGGGTATAACAGTGCGGACTGCAGCAGCCCGCTTTTGGCCGGGGCGCGTCCGCGTCTCCCACGTCGCATCGGCCTGGACACTGTCAATCTGGCCGTCCGCCGTCGTGGCGATCCGGCCCGCTTTGATCGCTTTCTGCACCGCCGCCAGGCTCAAGCCGCGATGTTTGGCGTAGCCCCGCAGGCTCAGCAGCGGCATCTCGAAGTTCTCAATCTTTCCCGGTCGATTTCGCTTGATTCATCGCCGAACCTGAGTGATGAATGGTGTCGCAATGAAGAACACCACCAAACGCACCAAAACGCCAGCGAACACCACGCCGGGCTTCACCCTCCGCATCGAGGAAACGACCGAACTCAGCGACGCCTTCCTGATCGCCGAATTTGACGGCGGCCGCTACGAACCGCTCGGCGGCGTGATCAGCCTGCGCGAGGCGAAGGAGTTTGCCGACAACGACATGCGCTGCCGGATGCGCGACCTCGAGGCTGGCAAAGAACCCGCCTGCCCGGACGGCTACGTGGTCTGGGCCCGCGGAGTCGACGGCGTCTACCAGGTGGCCGACCGCTTCAACCCCTGATCACCCGCCAGCCAGAGCCCCACGCCCCGGCCCTCGCGCCGGGGCTTCTTTTCTTCTGAATCAGATCGCAATTCGCTTGATCGGGGGCGCATTTGAAGTGATGAATGTTCGTGCAAGGAGACCACGATGGCAAAGAGAAACCTCACCCAGGAAGAAGCGAACAGCCTGCACCGCGAGCTGATCGAGAAAGCCGCCCGAGACGCCCGCAAGGAAGCAGACGATCTCGCCCGCCAGATTAAAGACATGCAGGCGCGCCACGCCCGCGCCGAAGCCGACGCCCGCCGCCTGACACAGCTGGTCGTCAAGACCTGGGGCATGGGCAAGAAGTAGCCATCGGAAGAACCCGCACCATGAACACCAGACCCACCACCACGATGATCCTGACACTCAGCGCACGAGGCGTGCCCACCTCGCGCGTGCCCGTTGCCTCCTTTGCGGAAGCGAGCCGCCGATGGGCGCAATTCCGGGATGCCGAAGGGTTCGGCGCATCCGGGCTCAAACGCGACTCCGGGCGCCTCACGGACGCCAAGACGGGCACGCTGGTCGCCCACGTCAGCTACAACGGCCGCGTTTGGGGACCGGATCCCACCTCCCGCGTCCTGCTCGAAGAGGCCCAGTAGACCCACGCAGGCCCACGACTCACGCGCCCCGGCCACCGCGCCGGGGCTTCTCTTTCTTCAAATCGACCTGCAGATTCTACTTGCTTCTTTGCGCAGCGGAAGCGATTCATGGGTTCGCGATGAGGAACACCGAAACGCAGCCCACCAAAACGAAGGCCGGAGTGACCCGCGATCAGTTGATCGCCTGGGCCACTCGCAACGGCTGGAAACTCGACCGCTGGGGCCACCTCAAGAAGGACTTCCCCAACGGCGCCCACCGCCTGAAACTGAGCCGCATTGCCGCCCGGCACGAGATCCAAACACCCTTCGGGTGGGCTCGTACCGCCAGCGGTTACTACAAGCAACTCACCATCACCGCCGACGACAAACTCGCCGGCCTCAACCGATAGAAAGGACCCACTCTCATGACCATCTTTGCCATCGATGCCGAAAACACCATCACCGCCTACCTCGCGGGCGAGTCGATCCCCGAGGACCACGTCACCTTCTCCTCCGAGAAGGAGCTCACCAAACTCGCCGCCGCCTGGCCCATGGCCCGCTTCGCGGAAGTCTGGAACAACTTCGCCGAGGTGCCGCCCTTCGGCGACCTGAAGCCGGTGAAGAAATTCACGGACCGCAAGACGGCCGTGGCCCGCATCTGGCGCGCCGTCCAGGCCCTGACACCCACCCCCGCGCCTACGGCGGCCCCTGCCGCGCCCGCGCCCAAGAAGGCGGCCACCAAGGCCACCTCCAACGACGAGCCGCGCGAGGCGCGCCCGGGCAGCAAGAAGGCCATCGTGCTCGACCTGCTCCGCCGCCCCGAAGGCGCCACCCTCGAGCAGATCATGTCCGCCACGGGCTGGCAGTCGCACAGCGTCCGCGGCTTCCTCTCCGGCAGCCTCGGCAAGAAGATGGGCCTCGCCATCGAATCCCTCAAGACCGACGACGGCGCCCGCGCCTACCGCCTCCCGGAGGCCCAGGCATGAAGGGCTGGAAGCGCATCACCGTCGACGCGGAAGTCGCCAACGCACTGCGCGGCCTCGCCATCGGAGAAATGGAGGGCGTCACCGCCCTCCCCGATGGCCAGGTCGCCTTCCTGATCGATCCCGACGTCGCCGCCGAACTCGACCGCCAGCGCCAGCCCGGCGAGGACGACAGCCGCCTGCTGCGCCGGGTTCTGAAGGAACAGACCGGCATCATCATCCCGGAAAGGAGACCCAACTGAATGCCCCGACCCGTCCAACACGCCAAGGCCTACACGCAGCCGGGCGTAGCGTTCCGCATCCATCCCTCGCGCCAGGACCGTTTCGCCGGCGCGATTGGCACCGTCCTCAACAAGACCAGCCGGTTGCAGTCCGAGAAGTTCATGCACCTGATGCGCGAGTCCCGGTCCGGCGAGGCGGTTGATTTCGCCTATGCCGCCCTGTCGGACGCCTACCCTGGCTTCTACTTCGGCTGCATCGGCCCCGACGAAGAAGGCTGGATCGAGTACGGCTGGCTCCCCGATGGCGTCCCGCAGTACGGAGGTGAATCCGGTGAGACGCCCGTGGTCGAGGGCGGGACCCAGGAGTTCTACGCCTTCGAAGATCTGGGCCGCAAACTCGAGCGAATGGGCTAGCCCAGCCCCGCCGCCGCCCGCCGCCAGCCGGGCGCTGGCGGCAAGTCCAGTTCGTGTCTTGGCCAGATTCTCGTTGATCTTTGAACGTCCCGAGTAATGATCGTCCACAGCAGAGACCCGATCACCTTCCTCTCGCCATCGACTCTCTGGCGTGCTCACTACGTCCAGGAATCTACACATGGACTCTGAGTTCGAAGCCTCGTGTCGCCGATCCCCACGCTAAAAGTCGGATCCCGGCAGAGGCGACGTTGACTCCTGACCTAGCGTCAGAATCAGTCCTCACGCACAGGACTGACCCTCCTGCCTGAGGCGGTTGTCATGGGCCCGCGGATTTGGGATGGATGGGTCGGCCCACGCGTCATCCCTCGGCACCTGCGACTCCTTGAGCCCCCTTCGTGCGCAGCCAGCGTGGCAGCAGAACGAGCGTGCCGCCAAAGAGAAGTAGCGACAAGAACAGCGCCATCGTCCGATCGCCGTGTAGATCCTGAGCCACCAGTTTATAACCGCCCAGTATCATCAGCGGGTAGACCAGGCGCGTCAATTCGGGCATGTTCCATCGAAAACCGGCCCAGGCAAGTGACAGCGACATGCTCGTGATCACGGCGGTCCGCAAGGTCGCGCAGTAGGCGATGGCCGCTTCCTGCCCAGCCACATTCAGGTATAGTCCGGTGAACAGACCCGCACTCAGCCCCGCAGCGTGCCACGCCATAATCGCGGTGACGGCCAGTGAGAGGCCGGAATGTGTGCCCGTCCGGACCGCCCGCTTTTGGTAGTGCATTGCAGTTACGTACGACAAGGCCACTGTCGCGATCACTACCCAACCGGCAGTGGAAAAGCCGGAGAGACCGACGACAGAACCGATGAGCAACCGGCCTGCCGCTGCCGCTGCGCCGGATAATACAGCCCCAAGCAGCAGGTAGAGCAGACCATGCCAGCGCAAAGTGATGCGCGCGCCCACGCCACCTGCCACAATGCAGGCCAGCGCCAGAAACGACAACGCCCCCGCGAACGGCGCCCCACTGAGCAGCAGCCAGGAACCCGCCAGTGTGAGCAGCAGTCCGAATGTCGAGTAAGTGTAAAAGTTGCGGTCGTGCCTGCCTCGGCGCTCAAGATGGGTGAACGTCACAAGATAGCAGGCTGCGCCGCACAGTAGCGCGAAGGCCGGCATGGCAAAGGGCAGGAAGCCCGACCCGTCCGCTGCCGCCACCGCACCGCCGACGCCGATGGCAAACGCCGCTGCAAACTGGGTGGTCTCGAAGATGGTGAAAGAGAAGCCCCGGCCGAGTGTGCGTACAAGCGTGCTGGTCAGGTAGATCCCGAGCAGTGCCACCTGCACGACCGGCGCCGCCGCCGTGGACAAGGCGACGTAACCCGGTGGGAGCGCATCCCGCACCGCCAGATAGGTAAGGAAGAGCACAGCGAGGTTGGCTGACCCGGCCGCCACCCACCGTTCCGGAAGCCAGTGCTCGAGGCACGCCGAAACCTCGACGGCCGCCGCCACTGCCAGCAACGCCAGAGTGAAGGGGAGCGCGTCCCTAGTCGCGGCCAAAAGACCCCAGGCGGTAAACACACCCGCCAGCAGCGCGACCCAGGCCAGCGCCGTGATGTTCTTGCGCCATGAAACCACCAGACCCAGAATCGTGAATCCGGCCAGCACGGCGGCAGCAACCCAGGTGGAGAGGGCCTGGAAGCGGACGGTCGCCTCCCAGATCAGCGGGACCAACACGAGGACAGAGGTTGCGCTGCGGACGGTGATTTCCAATCTCTGTCCACCAGGGGTCTTCGCGGCGAGAGCCATCCAGGCAACCGCGTAAACCAGCCCTAAGCCGACGCCCGCCTCCAGGGGGAGTGTGCCCATCTCGGTCAAGGCTCGGAGAAAATAGGCCCCGGCGATCCCAAGCAGCGCACGGCCGAAGACTGGAATGGCGGCTGCCGGGCTCTCCAGGCCATTGGCGATCTGGAGTGCGGGTTCCGCTTTCGGTTCGGGTCCGAGACCGTCAAGGTCCGCGTCTGGCGGCCTGCCCATCTGCTCCTCGATGCGCGCCAGGCGAAGTTCGATCGTGTTCAGTTTGCGCGCCAAGGCCTCCAGCGTGGGCTGTGACGCTGCGACAGTAGGACCGATCGGTTCGGACATGACTGTCTCCTGCCGGCTTGGCCGCCGGTGCTGGACATACGGCTATTTCTTCATGGTGCGAATGAGCGCCACGACATCCGAGGTATCCTTGGCAGAAAGTCCCTTGACGGGCTTCATCTTGCCGGTACCCTCCACGATGATCTTCTTCAGCTGAGCATCGGATTTCTTCTGGACGTCCGCCGAGCCGAGGTGGAGGATCTCCACCTTGAGCATCGAGGCGATTTTCGGGTTTCCTTCTCCTTTAGCGCCGTGACAGCGCTTACACTCCTTGTCATAGGCCGCCTGGCCATCGGCCGCCAGAGTGAGCGGCACCGTGAGGAGCGCGCACAACATCATGGTTGACCAGTTCATAATTCAACCTCCCAGGGAATCACCGCTACCTGAGCTTGCGCCGGGCGCGTTAAGTGAACGTTCATTGCGCTCGAAGTTCCTGATCCACAGCCAGAGACCGAGAATCGTTAGGCTGATTGCAGCCAGCGAGAACAGCAAGCCGGTGCGCCTGCGGTCCAGCTCCTCCAGTGCGGACAAGCCCGCGGTGTAGGTTTCGCGCGTGATCGCGAGCCCTTCCTGGACGGGCGCGCCCACAGCATCCACCCGGAAGGCGTGCACCGCGACGCGCGCCTTCACGAGTTGCTCCTGCGCTTCTGTCTGCCGGAGCAAGGCGGGTGAGACTTCCATGCCGGAGCGGCGCGCCCGGTCGAGAATCGCCTTGGAGCGGTCGATCTGCGAACTCAGCTCGCCAATGAGCTCTGCCATGCCCGCGGCAGTCTGGCCGCCGGCGGACTCCGCGTCGTGGCAATTGGCGCAGATGCCGGATTCACTATTGAGCAGTTCGGGGGTGGGGTGTATGACGGCGTGATTCTCATGGCAAGCGACACAGCCGGCGACGCCCATGCCGTCGAAGATGGGCTTGTGCGGACTTCCGCGGTAGAGGTCCTCCATCATGACGTGGCAGGTTCCGCACACGGCCGCGACTTCGCCGACATGTGGGGGTGCGGCGCCATGGTTACCGTGACAAGAGGCGCAGCTTGGTGCTGAGAGGTCGCCGCGATCGGCCAGCGCCCTCCAGTGGACGCTCGTTTGGTAATCAGCCAGCACCGTGGGGCTGATCTTGTACTTTTCCATGCGGGCGGTGTCGGAGTGGCAACGTGCACAGGTTTCGGGCAGGCGCAGGGGGTGGACTGGCGATAGGGGATCCTTAGTCGTGCGGATGTCGTGGACGCCATGGCAGTCCACGCAGTTGGCAACGGCGGTGTCGCCAGCGGCGAGGCGCTTGCCGTGATTGCTCGTAAGATATTGAGCCAACTGATCGACGCGCTGGCGGGGATTGTACTTGTGCATCAGGCTGGCGTCGCTATGGCAGCGGGCGCAAAGTTGCGGCACGGCCGTGCGCGGGATCTTGCCGCGAAAGCCGCGCGCCGGACTCATCGCCGCGTCTGCATCGTCGCGCTGCGGGTCGCCGCCATGGCAATCGGCGCAACTGAAGCCGTGACGATGGTGGATGTCATTCGTGAACTTCCGGACCGGATCGCTCTGAACCCCTTCGAGGCCCTGATGACACGTGACGCAGGAGTCCTTGGCCGCAAGGCAGATTGACATCAGCATGGCCAACCAGGATGCCACCATAATCGTTTTCATCGCGTGTACCCCAGGAAGCTGAAAGTGGCAAGGTATGCGATCAAGGCCACGCCTGCGCCAGTCACCAGGCGCACCCGAAGTGCACCGTCGCGAGCAGCGGCCCAGAAAGGCAGCGTCACCCACCAGGCGGCGAGTAGGCCGAAGCCCAGCAGGCCGAGCACCTGGCCCTCAATCCCCCAGACGTGGCTTGGGATCAGTTTCAAGGTGTAGAAGGGCGCCAGGAAATACCACTCCGGGCGAATCCCGGCTGGTGCGGGCGCAAAGGGGTCGGCCTTGTCACCCAACTCCCACGGAAATAAAGCGGCGAGACAGCCGAGCACGCCCAACGTTCCATACCAAGCCATGAGTTCACGCACCAGGAAGTTCGGGACGAACGGAAGCTGGGCAACCTGGGCCCCGGCGCCTCGGTGCTGACGCTCCACGCGGAGTGGGGTGCTGATTCCGTGCCTCTGCACCAGTGCCAGATGCACGAGGATCAACGCAGTGGTTATGCCGGGTAGAATCGCCACGTGGAAGCCGAAGAACCGCGTCAGGGTCGCGCCGCCGATGTCGTCGCCGCCACGCAGGAACCGGGCCAGCGCCTCGCCGATGAACGGCATGCTTGCGGCCACGTCGGTGCCGATTCTGGTAGCGAAGAATGAAGTTGTGTTCCAAGGCAGCAGGTAGCCGCTGAAGCCGAAGGCCATAGTCAGGCCGAGCAGAGCAATGCCGCTCAGCCACGTCACTTCCCTAGGCCGGCGATAGGCATGCAGGAAGACGACACTGAACATGTGAATGAATGCCGTCAGCATCATCAGGTTTGCCGACCAGCTATGGATCGAGCGGATCAGCCACCCGAACTGAACCTCGGCGACGATGAATTGCACGCTCTCATACGCTTCTGTGCTGGTGGGCCGGTAATAGAGGAGCAGCAGCATTCCTGTGGCGACCTGCACGCCGAAGAGGAACAGAGTAATGCCGCCGAAGTAGTACCAGATGGTGGAAGAGTGTTTGGGTACGGTCTTGTGCGCTAGGAATTCGCGAACCGGTTCCAGCCCCAGCCGCTCGTCCAGCCATTGCTTGACGGCTGAGACGCGAGCACTGACCTCCATGCAACCACTCCCTTCCCTTCCGTACTTCAACTGCGTTTGGTGATGATTACATCCTCGCCCCGCAAATGGACTTCGTACTGGGCGAGTGCGCGAGGCGGCGGTCCGGAGACCACCTTCCCATTGAGATCATAGAAGCCGTTGTGGCAGGCGCACCAGATCTGGCGGCCCTCCTGGTGGTACTGGACTGTGCAGTTCAGGTGGGTGCACATGCCATCGAAGGCACGATATTCCGAATCGCTGATGCGAATCAGCAGCACAGGACGGCTGCCGAAGCGGATCATCCTGGCGGAATTAACCAATAGATCAGTGGCCTTGCCGGCCGTGACCTCGTTGACAGGCGCCTCGGACACCTTGGGCGGAATCACGAAGCGGAGCACGGGATAGGCAAAAGAGGCGAGCGAGGCAGCTGCGCCCCCACCCACCAGCCAACCGATCCAACCACGTCGATTAGCGACCATAGGCACTCCTCAACCACAGATGTCGAAGAAGGGGATTCCTTGTGGGTGTTCTATCCGCAGGTAACTGGCCAATGTAGCAGAAGTCTGGATTCTGTCGACATTTTCGACATGCGCCGACCCAAACGCCTTGTAGAATCACGCCACACGCAGCGTTGGGGATTGCGACATACTGGGTCAAATAACACAGGTGGGTCGTATTTCCCACTTCGGACACGCAGTTGGGTGATGCAAAGCCATGCGCGCGCAAAGTGGCGCAGACTCCGTCGGTCGAATCGACCAGGATCGGCGATGTGAACCGGAACTCCACAATCGAGGCCGCGATCTGCGAAGCCTGTTAGTCGGAATGCGTCCGCGCGTTCCGTTGGTACGGCTGCAGCCGGTCCAGTGGCCAGATCTCAATCCGGCGCGCCATGGCGGTTCCGTCCTGGGTGGTCGCCCTGGTGGTCGCCCTGGTGGTCACCCTGGTGTTCGCCCCGTCAGATTGCATCGGATGCTTTGTTCACTGGGGTTCGGCGCGAGTTCGGCGGCGCAGGGGTGACAGCTATCGAGGTGTACACCTATTATTTTTTCCTGAGCCTGGCGAATCGGTGCCGTAAGCCCACCGTCGGGAAAAATGCGCGTAAGGGACCCATAATTGCTACCAAACAGCGCCAATGGCGGCTAATTGGAGCGTTTTTTGTTGCGATTTCGCCTTTTGCGTAATTTCCGGACCAATTGCCGCTCCTTTTCCAGCAACCCTCGCTCCATCGCCACGTGGCGTCCGCCCGCTCGCGTTTGACCGGCTTTCACGGATCGCTACCTCCCTGGCACCAGGCAATCCGTCAGGACCTGCGTGAAGATGGGCCGAAGCTCATCGCCTTTGCCGATGCGCCGGAGCGACCAGCAACGCCCGTGCTCCAGCGGCTCGACGAAGCTGTAACTGGTGCCCCGCGGCGCATGGCTGGCAACGGGAGAGCTTCCGTCCTCCCGTTGCAGCCAGATAGCCCGGAGATGGCCTTTGCGGCCGTAGGAGGGCTTCACGAAACCGCCGGCGATGAGGCGCCGGGCAGCCGTCAATGTCCGAAAGCCGAGCGGGCGGCCATCGGCGGCATAGAACGGAATCTGTTTGTCGGTTTTCATGAAGACACACCTCGGGCGGTGAGGAATCAGGGAAGGAGATTCAAGAGAGTCCCGTCTCTCAGTGCAGTTTGTCTTGGGGGGTACTTTCGGAGGGTGCGCTTTGCGCTTGCCTGTCGAACCGTGCCTTCACTTCAAATATACGCAAGCCGACCCGAAATCGTAAACCCCGGCGAAAAGAATTTGTGGATTTATTTTCGTGAGGTGCTTTGGATGACGAATGTGGCCTCGCCGGGCGTGGGGCAAGGTGAGTGCGAGGTTCACAGGGCGACCCTCCGGATCCACGGCTGCTCCACATCCGGGTTGTAGAAGCGCGTGCGGACCTCGCGCGGAGGCGGGCCGATGATCTCGATGGATTCTCTGGCGACCTCCCCAATCTGGTGCGCTGGCCCGATGAAGCAGATGAGCCCACTTCGTGTGCTGAGACGGCGCCCGTCGTAGCCTTCGTGGAAGTAAAGCCGATCGAGCGTCCAGCCCAGGGCGAGAGCCTGGTCACGGATGGCGTCGATGAGTCCGCGGGCGCGGACGATTCGTTCCTGACAGACTTGCGGCTCAGGGCGCGCGTTGCGCGGCGTGACAGGCTCACGCTGCTCCGGCATCGGCGGGCGGTAGCGCTCGACGTCCAGAGCCCGGACGGCTCTGAGCAGGTCAGCCTCGCCAAACATGGTGATCGCCTGTGCCTGAACCTCGTTGAATCGCAGGCGCATGGCCTCGAAGGCGACGCCAGAAACCCGGCCAGCGATCACGGCGGCGCGAAGCGCATGCATGCGCACTTTGAGCCAGGCGAAGTACTCGGGATCAAGCCGCCGGTAGCAACGTTGGTCGATCTGGAGGTCTCGATCGAGGGCTTCCGGGTCACGTGGAGTGAGCAAAAACAGATCGGTCGATACCCAGATGGGTGAAGAATGGCCGGAATTGGCGGGGGGCACGGGGAGGGTGGCGACTGTCTTTCCCGAGTCCTCCCCGTACGGCAACGTGTTGTTCAGCATAGAGTTATTCCCAATTGCGGGGATTGCGGGGACTTTCTATTCCTTACGTGTGTGAATTTAATACGCACATAATGCGCGTCACGCGCGTTACGCGCGCGCACACATATATGTATAAATAGAGTCCCCGCACAGGCCCGCAGTCCTCCTATCGCATAGAGCAGAAGAGAGTTACGCGTTGCGGAAGGTGTTTTTCCGTCTCCGGCACCCCCCGCAGCCAAATTACGCATCGGACACGACCTTCCACCGGTTCACCTTCCGGTGCGTATCCGCCGGCGCGCGTTCGATACGAAGCCCGCGAGGCCCGTATTTCCGGCCGCGCCGTTGATTGAAGGCCAATCCGAGCCGCTGTTTGAATGGACCCTCGCGCTCCATCCAACTCGTCAAATCGGCCGGCAGAGCCTCGCGCAGCTGCTCGGCGCGATCGCTCAGCACGGACTGGCGGATGATCTCTTCGTAGGTCTTCTCGTTGAGGCGTTCCCAGAGTTGCGACACCGTGAATGGCGTTGCCTGGAAGGTTTCCTCCACCTCGTCGAGGAACGATTCCCACTCCGAGCTTTCGGTATCGGACTGCGTAAACAGCTTCTCGCCGTTGCCGAGAAAGCCCTCTACGCCCGCGTATTCGAGGATCCCGGCCACGACCTCGGTCCAGCGCTCGAAGCTGCCCACAGGCGGCGTGGAAGCCCGTGGCTGGCCCGCTGCGAACCACGCCCGGGCGATGGTCAGCAGGGCGAGCAGCAGGCCGCGCCGGTGTTCGAGAACGTAGTCCTTGATCCGCTCGTGCTTGAATCCGGTACGGCGGAACGGATCGGGCACGCCGGCGTCCATGCGGACCCAGAAGCAGCGGCGGGCCATATCCCCACCGAGTTGCAGGTTGTTACCCGTGGCAATCCAGGAGCAGCGAATCGGGACCGAGACCGTCTGGGACTTGCCGAGAATGCGGTCGCGGTGGATCTCGCCGGTGATCACCTTGGCGAGCACGCCCCAGTCGACCGTGGAGGTGACGTTGTCGATGATGACGAGCGACGGGGCCTCGATCAAGATACTGGTGAGCTGCTTGCGGAGTTCCTCGGCCTCGGTGAGAGGAGTGACGAGTTCCGCGGCGCGGCCCGTGAGAATGAGCGCGATCAGTTCGGCGAGCAGGGTCTTGCCGGTGCCTTGCGTGGTGGCGTCGAACAGGGCGAGCGGGACCGGGCCACTGATGATGTGGCGGCAGACCGAGGTGACCAGCGCGCCGATGGCGTTGGCATAGCTGGCCTGGTCAACGAAGGGAAACTCGGCGAGTATGTCGCGGATGCTTTCGAGCGCGACATCGATGTGATCGCGGGTGGGCGTATCAGGCACCTCGAAGTTGTCGAGGCCCGGCGAGGGGACGAGATACAACCGGCTCGCCGGGTCATAGCCCGCCGTGGCCAGAATGGTGCCGTCGGTGCGCAACGTGGGTGCCTCGACGACGCCTTCGAGGACGGGGAAACCCCAGAGCGCTGGGTTGAGCGTGCGGATGTTCCGGGAGACGTCGATCGGCGGCGGCACCTCTTTGCGGACACCGCGCGCGGACAGCTCGAAGTAATCCGCCGTTTGCGCCAGCGCATTGCGGAGCTTGGTTTCGTCGAGATCGGCGATGAAGGGCCGGCCCAACTCCGTGGTCTCAATTGCGGCGATCCGGCAGGCGCGGACGAACAGATGCGGGGGAGAGTTGGAGGCCGTCAGCGCACTGAGCGCGTTCTGACAGACCGAGCGGAAGGGGCGGTCGTTGACCTGGATTTGCGGCAGGGCAGGGCCGGCCAGTGATGGCGGCGTGGAGGGATGCCCCGTGGGCGGGCCTTCTCCATTGGGCGGGGCGGATCCGGAGTTGCCCCCGACGATGGGCGCCTGCGCGATGGCGTCCTCGATTGTGGCGCGCGTGGCCCCGGCGGCGATCCAGTCCGAGGCGTCCTTGCCTGTGGGGATGGTCAGCCTCCGAAGCTCCTTCACGCGGTGCCGCAGGGCCTCAACCACAATCCCGGCATGCTTCTCGCCCGGAGTGTCGTTGTCGGGCAGCAGAACGACGTTCTTGCCTTCGAGCGTCTCGGTGTAGTTCTTCAGCCACTTGCCGGCGTGGTTGCAGGCGCCGCCTGGATTGCAGGTCGCCACAAAGCCGAGCCGCTCGAGATTTTCGACGTCCTTTTCTCCCTCGACCAGCAGCACCTGGTCCGCGGCCAACACCTTCGGCAGCCGGTACAAGACGCGGGCGATGCCCTTGATGTTGTACTCCCAGGAGACGGCTGCGCTGGCGCCGTCCATCTTCACCACGCGGCGGCGCTGGCGGAAGGTCTTGGGCTCGTAGCGCACGACCTGAAACAGGAATTCGCCCTTCGCATCGGTGTAGTCGTAGGCCGCCACCTCGGTGAGCTTGGCTGGGCCGCGTGCCGGGCGGCCGAGCAGGGCGTGGACGGCATCGCGGCACTCCTTCCATGCGCGGCCCGAGATCTGCTGTTCGAGTTGGAGAATGTTCCAGCCGCGGCCGCATTGGGAGTGACAGAAGGCAAGCCCGTTTTCTGGATTGACGGCGAAGTTATCATCCGCGCCCTGGTGAATGGGGCAGGGGCCGCGCCACTCCGGCCCCGATTGCTTCAGGGCAGGGAAGCGCGACCGGTAGTAGCTCGCCACCTCCGAAGGATTGAAATCGAGAACTTTCATTCGGCCCTCCGGCATTGGTTGAGGAAAAAGGAAAGGAAGGTATTGCGTTGGTCGACCTGCTCCTTCCCGGTGCAGTGATCGATGCCCCAACGGTCACCGAGGAGGATCACCGACTGCTGGGCCCGCGTGACGGCGGTGTAGAGCAGGTTGCGGTGATGCATGAAGGAATGGGACTTGTGCACAATGACGATGGCGCAGGGGAATTCCGAGCCCTGCGTTTTGTGAATTGAGGTGGCATAGGCGAGTTGCAGGTTGTGCTCCTTGGCGCTGCCCTTGGGGATGGTCTTCAGCGTGCCCTCGAAGTCAACCACCAAACCCTGCTTCGGATCGTTCTCGACGACGTAGCCCAGTGCGCCGTTCATGACGCCGAGATCGTAATCGTTCGAGGTCTGGATGACCTTGTCGCCGGGATAGATCAACGGGCGCCGGCCGGGTTCCACGGGGGCGACATCCACGCCGAAGAGCTTCTTCTGCAGCAGCCGTTGAAGGGTGATGTTCAGTTCCACCGTGCCCAGCGGCCCCTTGTGGGTGGGCGTGAGCACCTGAACATCCTGGAGCAGGTCAAAGCCGAGCCGCTCGGCGATGACTTCATGGAACAGCTTTTCGAGAAACAGCCGGACATGCTCCCGGTCCGTGAAGTTGTTCACCACGTACCAGGGGCGGTAGCCGTAGGCCTTCTCGTCGCAGGTGGGCCGGACATGGCCACTGAGAATGGCCGTGGAGTTTTCCTTGAGCACTCCGGCCTGGCGGATGATCTTGGTGAGCACCGTCGTCGGGATCGCCCCGGACTGGATGAGATCGCGCAGCACATTGCCGGGACCGACGGGCGGTAACTGGTTGTGATCCCCGACCAACAGCACCGCCGTGCGGCTCAGATCCACGGCCTGAAACAACTGGTGCATGAGCGGGACGTCGATCATCGAAAGCTCATCAATCGCCAGGAAATCGACATCGAGCTTCTCGTCGCTTCCCTTGGCAAAGGTATGGCCATTGAAGCCCAGCAACCGGTGCACCGTCTGCGCCGGACGTTTCACAGACTGCTCCAGGCGCTTGGCCGCCTTGCCCGTGGGCGCGGCGAGCGCGTAGCTGATGCCCAGATCCTCGCAGGCCCGGATGAGCGATTCGACCGTGAAGGTCTTGCCACTACCGGCGCCGCCGGTCATGAGCGAGATGGAGTACTGGAAGGCATTCCGGACCGCCT
>JAHDVK010000008.1 GCA_023384675.1 Bryobacteraceae bacterium
GAAGAAAAGAAATCGTGATCTGCACCGGCTTACGCAGGCTTGCCGAAAGGACACGCTATACCAACACCTTCGTAGGCGGCGGCACCGGCTGGCAGACGGACGTAAACAAGCGGAAATCGTTCATGCGCTTCGACACTTCCGTGCTCGGAGCCGGAGCCACGATCACCGCTGCGAGTCTGCACTTTTACGCCAGTGGAGTTTCCCTGTCCGGCACGCCAACGCTGTCTGTCTTCACCATCACCAACTGGCCGCCCGGGGTGAATACCACCGACTACAACGGCGGGACGGCGCTCTGCACAATCACCTCCGCCAATCTGAGCGGGACCGGATACAAGCCCTGTACGATCGCCGCAGCCCAGTTCGGCCTGATCAACAAGACCGGCTTCACCAACGTCCGTTTCCAGTTGCCTCACCCGCCGCTGAACTACTCAGCCGGCACCTGGACGAGTCAGTTCTACATCGAGGCGGGGAATAGCTACCCCAGCACCAACCCCTACCTGTCGATCACGGCCAGCACTGGCCGGGTCTATCTGATCGTGTTCACCGAAGGAGAATAACCATGCCCGCAATCACCATCACGTTTCAGGAAGAAGGCGACGAGCAGATCGGCTTCCGTATCCCGGCCGCCGTGGCCGAGAAGATGGACGCCTTCATCGCCGAACGCAACGCCAACGCCGTGCTGGGCGGCCCCGCGTACGCCGACAAGGCCGACTGGTTCACCAAGGAATGCTACTACCGCATCCTGAAGCCGGTACTCGACCGCTATCCTGATGCGCCGCCCGAGGAAGCCCAGCAGAAACTGGCCCAGGCGGCGCAACTCCAGCAGGAAGCTGCGCAGATCATCGCTTCGGCCGCCGTACAGCCCTTCATCCCGATTCAGTCTGATCCGACGGAGGGCAAATGAGCACGCCGGACCCGCAGTTCCTTCCCTTCCCCGAACCGATGATTGAGGAACTCCGCCGCCTCGAGCAGGCCAAGATGCACCTCATCGCCGGGTTCCTCTACGCCACTGGCCTCAAGGAAAAGAGCGTCCGCGTGGCAGCGGACCTGTCTGGAATCGAGTTGAGCGCGATGCACTCAGCCGTGGCCCAACCGATTTCGCAAACCCCGTCCAACAACGACAACACACACATCTGAGACAACCGCCCGTCCCCACCACAGCGAGCGCATCCTCGCCACGCCGCCCAAGCACTGCATCAGCCTCAACGAGGCCAGGATACTCAAGGGCGTCCTACTCCAAATGCTTTCGCTCGCCTCCGTCGAAGTAATCCTCGGTGCCCCCGCCGGCGCCTTCGGCGGTGAGGACTATGACGAGAAGTGGCTCAACGACAACCTCGCCGACCACGACGGCCCCCTGGTTTTCCGTCTCCGCATCCGCGCCGACATCGGTCAGACGCACCCGAGCGACTACAACAGCATCGCCGCCGCCCTGCCACCGCCTGGATGCGTTCTCCCCGCGACGCCTTCGAATCCACCTGCGCCGGCTGCGGCGCCACGCAGATGGAGATCGACAACTACCAATTGCGGCGCGAGCCGGGAAAGGAGTCGCAATTTCAGGCAGATCAGGCTTGCTGGCAATACCGGCTTACTTCCTGTCACTTCGTATGAATTCCTCCAAGGCTTGCTGCAACTGCACAGCATTCCATCGGCCTGAATGCACGATCACACGGTATCGAAGCACTAAGCTCTGGTTTGCTGCCAGCACATGTGGCCCATAGTAGAGAATGGCGGGTTGCGCGAACAGGAAAGAGTTGCGCGTTTGCGCCACCAAATGCCAAGGGCTGGGCGAATTCAGGTTTTTCGGATGATCCAGAAAGGCAACCCCTACCTCCTCACCCATGGCGCTACCGTTTACCTCGAGCGCGGCGGCTCGTCTTCCGGTGGGCGAGATCGCTGTGTCGCCGCCAGCGAATGTGACCTGCCAGTTGGTCAGATGCTGCGAGAAACGCCAGGACAGGCCAGCATAGCCTCCCCAACTCATTCCCTTCGGCTCACCGACGATCGGCGTCCGGTTCAATTCGACGGGCGTACCGCAGGCGGCGAACGTGGATTGCCAGTCGAAGTGGTACCGCCCAAATTGGTCCGGCGCTGATACGGTAATCTCGCGGCGCTCCGCCAGCACGGCGGGTTTTTCGAGTGGATGGTAATCCACGTCCAGGCTTATGTGCGCTGTGAAGTCTGGCCGTGTCTCCACATTGACGTTTCGCCAAGTGGTAAGGCCTCTTGGCTCCCCTTCTCGCTCCTCCCAATAGTTCAGACCGTTGATGTACTTCCAGGCAAACCAAAACCCGTGATGCCAGCGATGGTCCGAGGGTGAATCAACCGTCAGGACCGGTCCACCCGGCACTGAAACCGGATGGAACATTGGTTTGGGAAGCGTCGAAGCGTACTGAAACTGCCAGACTATTTCGCCGCGGCTCGTCAAGGAGACGGTTCCCTCTCCAATGCGCCATTCAAGCGAAGTTGTTTGTGCCCATATGGGCGTAGTAAGAAAAAGGAGCGAAATAAGAACTCTCAAAAACATATTCGCTTTACCCCTACGAACGTTTAGTTTAGCCCTGTGAGGTTTAGTTCGCATTCCTGTATATCGAGTATTCTCGACCGCTCGTGTGGACGTCCTTACTGGCAAGCTTCATCGCCCAGTCTTCCGAGCACACAGCGGAAATATGACAGCGGCGTTGCGGGAGCTGTCGATTTCCGGACCGAGGTTATCCCTGCTATTCGTACCGACGAAGTTGAGGGCGCTCCGGCCCTCTTGGGACTTCAGGCAATCCCGTCTCTGTTCTACCATCACGTCGACGATGTCGTGTGCCATACGGAGGCAAATGCACATCCCAAAACAGAAGTACTTACCCATTGCGGATTGGATGTCGCGAGGAGGTGATACTTCGTCGGCACCTAGATGTGCCTCATAGGAGCGGCACGCCCAATCTGCCAGGGACCTAAACCATACGCATCTCCTCCCGGGCTGTGTCGAAATAGACCACTTTTTCGTGAAGATGCGCTTGCATTGCCATGAGCAGCGGCGTTTGCACGATGTAGGCCAGTTCCAGGTTGCCCCTGGGTTGCTTCCTGGTTCGCACGCATTCGAAGAAGTCCTTCAGATGGGCGACCAGCTGCTGAGCGTGACCTTCTCCGAAGGAGTGGATGTCGGCTGGAATTTCACGCGCAGGTACCGCTGAACCCCTAGCCGGTTCAATCGTCACGGCCTCAGTCTTGCGCGTCAGCGTTGCCTCTGATCCGCGGATGAGCGTGTCGATTCGCGTCGCATTTATGAACGTGCCTAGAAACACAACCGTTAGGTCTTGAGGATACTGGATCAGCAAGTCGAAAGTATCCGGCACTTCTCGGTCGTGGTTGTAGTAGTAACGCCCACCAAGTGCAACCACCTTCTTGGGAAATCCAGGATTCAGCATCTTAAGGAGCGGCGTAAGCATGTGAGGGTATGTGTCGGTAATGGGACCGCCGGAGTAGTCCATGTACATGCGCCACTGGAAGAGCCGGGACACATTGAACGGACGTCTCGGAGCATCCGCCTGGAATGTTTCCCAGTCGACGCCGAGACCATCCTTTGCGTTAGGGTCATCGATCTTCATTCCACGCTCACCCTGGTCACCGCGCCGAAAATAGCAGGTCTGCGCGTGAACGGGCTTACCAATTGCACCCTCCTTGATCGCCTCGGCCGATTTTTCCCAGACTGAATCGGCGACGAACTGCGTGCCCACTTGTACAATCCGTCCGATCTTGCGATTCTCGTGGACCAACTGCTTCAGTTGGTCGAACTGAGCCCAATGACAAATGGGCTTTTCGACATAGACATCCTTCCCAGCCCGGATTGCCTCCAGCGTATTTGCCACGTGGTGCCGATCCGGCGTCGCAATCACAACGGCGTCAAGGGAAGTAGAGCTGAGCATGTCTGCCGAGCGGGCGTACCCTTTTGCCTTGAACCTTGTCTCTGCGCGCTCCAAACGCGGTTGGTAAATGTCGCAAACCGAGGTGATCTCGACGTTTTCACCCGCAGCGATCAGTTTGACCACCGTATTCGCCACGCCCGTACCCCGACCGCCCACCCCCACAAAACCGAGACCCAGGCGGTCATTAGCACCTAGGATGCGGCTGTACGACGCGGCCGTGCCAAACGCAGCGGACGACTTCAGGAACACACGCCGTGAAGCGGAATCTCTTTCCATGAACACAGCTCCTTTTCTGCACGCTTGAATCAGTTCGTCCGGCCCGCCGCCCATAAAATGGCGTTGTGGACCAACTTACGATAGCCGGCGTCACCGAATGTCGGCGGGCCATGACCGAGTTGAATGACCGCCACACGCGACTTCTTCCACGGACCGATCCATACGACGGCCCTGTCGTTGTTTGGATTGTCGGTTTCCATCAGGACCTGTGACTTTGGCGACAGCCACATGCCCTTGTATGCCTCGTCGTGGACTCTTAGTTCTCCGACGCCATCGAGGATGACATGCTTGGCGACCGGTCGTGCGTTCAGCACCTCGCCGCTCTTCGCGGTGGAACGAGGCATTGCACCGTCCTGGCCCATCAGGAAGCGTCCGCCAACGACCTCTTCGTACCACCACTTCCACCGCCAGTTGTCGGCTAGGGCATGGTGCAGGACCACTAACCCCTTGCCGGATTCAAGAAACGCCTGGAGGTTGGCACGCTGCTTTTCGTCGTCGACGTCGGCGAGGTCGTAAAGCACGAGGACATCGGCGAATTTGCGAAGGTCGCGGCGGTACGCGGAGGGGTGGGGGTTGAGGGTGACTGTCAGGTCACTACATCCTTCAAATACTCCATAGAAGGAGAAATCGTACGGGTGGCCGCCGGTTGTGATTTGTACCCGGACGGGCTCTGCTGCTAGCCCTAGCCCGCCAGTGAGGAGCACCAAAAGCGCAAGTGCAGCCCCCCAGAAGCGCGGCGACTCGCGGATTGGGGTAATGCGCCACCGGAGCCGCCGGAGCGGCTCCGGGCTGGATATCGTCCTGTTCATCATTCCCTTACTCACTTGGTTGTGGTCTCTGAGAACGTGAGCTCTGCACTCAGAATCTCACGCGGATTGAGAGCTGCACCCCGCGGGGGAAGTTCAGCTGCTGCACGGGCAGACGCCCAAAGTCCGCAGCGGAGGGATTAGTCGACGGCGGATCTTGGCGCAAGGGAGTGTTGGTTGCGTTAAACGCCTCGCCGCGGACTTCCACGGATACTTTCTCTTTGTACTTAAAGGTCTTGTTGACCGTGACGTCGAGCTGCGGTGCAAAGTGGCTTCGAATATGAGGCGACCTCGCCTCCAGTTGGGTGTACTGGAATGGGGTGAGTTGGCGGTAGCAGCTCAAGGTGTTGTCGAACCAGCGATTCTCGGAACGATCGCCCGACAATGGATTTCCGCACAGGTACTCCCACGCTGTCCACGAGTTCAGTGGCACGCCGGACTCATACGTCAGGGAGGTGCTTAGTGTCCAGTTTCCGAGAATCGCCTGGCCGACTCCGTTCATATTGGCCAACATCGCGCGATTGCGCCCGAAGGGCAGATCCCAAACACTGGCGAGGGTCATGCTGTGCGTTCGATCGTATGCCGTGACCTGATTGATCAACGGCATCCACTCGAAGGTCTGAGCCTGCCGCAGGGATTTCTCCAGCATCTTCGACCAAGTGTAGTTGAGCACCCAAGTTAGCGCCCCTGTCCGAGACCGTTCACCCATGAGGCGCTTCTCGAAGCGCGTCTGGAGACCGTGATACCAAGTCCGCCCCCATGGGTTGGTAGTCATAGTCACACCAGTGAACTGCGGGATGCGCCGCAGCAAGTTCTGTCGGGTAATCATGTCTGCGGCCCCCAGCGCAGTGTTGGTAGGAAGAATACCAAACCAAGGATTGCGCACAGTCTGCTGGAAGTAGGTTGGATTGGCAATCGCTAGTTCATAATCTTCCCTGGAGGCGTCGGAGAGTTGAATGCTCATCGGCTCTTTGTTGGTCAAGCTTCCGACATAGGATGCTTCGACCACCATATTCCAACCCAGCTCACGTTCCAGTGTGTAGGACCACTGGAAGGTGCGCGGCATCGGCCGCTGACGCCCGTTAGCTGTGACAGAGGCGCCAAGGCTTGTAAGGAGCCCTCCGCTGCTGCCGATTGGCTCGATCAAGCCGTCCGAGAAAGGATTCTCCAAAGAGTAGGGTCCGGTCGCCGAAGCGCGGTGGGTGAGGCCACCGTTGACCGAGTTGATGTAGTCGGTGTTCTGGCTGAACCCATTTGAGACAACGCTACCAAGCAGTGTGCGATGGAAAATCCCAAAGCCGCCGCGCATAACGGTCTTGGGTAGGAAGCTAAAGGCGAAGCCAACACGCGGTTGAATGTTACCGAGGTCGAAGTTGTATATGCGGCGTGACTGACCGCCAACACCCGCGTACATAAGGCCTCCTCGGATAGCATCCGGAACGCGCGGGTAGTTGGCCGTGGTAGCCGCGTACTGTCGCCAATTCGCAAGAACCTGGTCGCTGACTGGGTTGGGGCTCTCGAAGTCGAGGCCAGCCACCAGTCGATCATTGATCTCGTACATCGGGAACTGGATGTCGTAGCGCAAACCCAGATTCAAAGTAAGTCGCGGACTGACTTTCCAGTCATCCTGCAGAAACACGGCAATGTAGGGTTCACGGCGCAGATTGCTATCGTTGTAGGGTATGTTGCCACTGTTCATGTAACCCAACAAGAGATCTGCTGCACCATTTCCATCAAGAGGAGTGGAAAGACGGCGGCCGAAATGCTGACGACTCCAGTTGTCACCGAAGGCCCAATTGCCGCTGGCGTTACCCGAGGGACGCGAGTGGTGAAGCATTTGTGCCCACTCAAAGCCGTATTTCAAGCCGTGCCGTCTCGTAGTCTGCGAAACACTCGCCTGGAAGTTTAATTGTTGACGCGAACTCTCGTTCAGGAACGTGCTGCCTAGCATTCCGGTGTACCCGCCGACGCTCACTGCGGGTGGCGCCTTCGTTGGGTAAGTCGGCACCAAAGGGATATTCTTAATCCCGAGCTTGTCCCATGTATATTCTGGGTCCGAGACATTTGGGAAGTTTTGGATAAAGCGGTTGTAGCTCGCCTGCACCCGCATGATCATCGTGGGCGTAAAGGTTTTGTCGAGGGAGGCAATATAGGTGTAGTTGCGGCGCCAGCTCATCATGTTGCCGTTCTGAGCGGGTGGGTCGAAGCCATTGGAGTTGCGGAATTCCGTCCCATCGAAGAACTGGAACACAAACGAGAAACGATCGTTGTTCTCAAAAATGTGATCCCAACGCGCCATGGGCTGCTCGTAGCGATACCGACCTGTGTTGTCCGACCGGAGGAAGTTTTGTGTCAAGCTTGTGGGGTCGAAGTTTGGGGTGGGGTACAGGTTGATAATCGCTCGTCCGACTGCGCTGATCCGGCTGGCCGGTATCACATTGCCGGGGAAGGGCTGCCGGAGGTAAAGCCCCCCCGACGTGCAGGAAACCCCAGGCGTGGTGCAAGGTACGGATGTCAACTGATCGTAAACCCGAATCGGGCCACTCTGACCCTTGGGCGTGAAATTGAAGTTACCGGTGCGGACCTCCGCATTCGGTACAGTGCTCACAATGGGGAAGGGGAGTCTGGAACGCCAGCCCTCCATACTTCCGAATATGAAGTCCCGGTCCTTACGAATGGGGCCGCCGATCACTCCGCTGAACTGATGCTGGTTGCGGAAGCCGCGGGGTTGGCCTCCTGCGTTGTTCTGTCTGTAGTTGGCATCCAGGACCCGGTTGCGCCAGAAGTTGACAACGGATCCGTGCCACGCGTTGGTGCCGCTACGTAGCGTCGTGCTGACGTGTCCCCCGCCCGATCGTCCGTACTGCGAGTCGTACGTGTTCACCATCACTTTCATTTCTTCGACGGCGTCCACATTCGGAAGCACGTTAAATGTTCCTTCGGTCGAAATAGGGGCGCCATTAAGAAGGAACTGATTGGTGCCAGTGCGGCCGCCGTTCATTGTGAAAAGGCTGTCCATAGCCCAGGCGCTATGGGCCGAGAAGCCCGTTGGCCCGAATGATCGACGCGTCCACATTACGCCGTTCGACAGAGTCATCAACATGAAAACCGTGCGACCTGCAATCGGCAGCTCTGCCATCTTTACCTCGTCAAACACTTGCCCCCTGGATGCCGTCGCCGATTCGATCAGTTCCTGTTGGCCGATGACAGTGACAGACTCACTAACTTGGCCGAGTTGCATCACGATTGGCAGGTTGAGCCTCTGGGCTGTCTGCAATACGATGCCGGATCGCTGCATCGCCGCGAATCCCGGTGCCGTGATCGTAACCGTGTAGCGCCCTGGCTCCAAGCCAACAAGTGTGTACATCCCCTCGGTGTTTGTGATTGTGCTTCTGCTCGCGTTTGTACTGTCTTGGATCGCAGTGACCTCCGCCCCAGCAATTGGGGCTTTGGATGGATCGACGACAAGCCCGACAATGTTTGCTCTGAAGTCCTGCGCATAGGCTGCTGTCACGCAGAACGAACACATAATTGTGAGACGCGAAAGTGCGTTCATCGTCTATCTCCTTCGATCGACCTACCTCCAGAACTGTCGCTGGAATCAATCGTTGCCGACTCAAACCAGAAAACATCCAAAACGCTAGAAGGCCCGTAACTCCCTATCGCCTGTGGCAATCACGAGGATAGGAGCTCCGCCGGCCAGCTTCCGAGCACCGTCGGGGCCTCAGATGTCCCATTCTCTCTTCCAGGTCACAAGCCGCTTCTCCATCCACGCGATGTTGCCCATGTGACAGGCCATAGCACCGAAGTGCCCTTGCTCAACAGTGGCGGTTGGGTCTTCGCGGCTACGAATGCAGTCGATCCAATTCTGCATGTGCTGGTCCCGAACACCTTTGGCCGTGATTGCTCCGGCTGCATCCCTGGCTCCTGATGGGAGGAACCGGTAGCCAGACCGGAAGATATGCAGCCTTCCACCGCTACCTATGAACACAATGTCGGCACTTTCAAAACCGACACGATCGGTCACGCTGGCTTCAAAGGTGACCGTCAGTCTTTCCGGGTACTCGGCAACCAGGTTTACGTTGTCCGGCGTGTCCCGCCCGTCGTTGAATTCGTAGACCCCGCCTAGCGTAGCCACCGAGGTCGGGCGGGTGACGCCGAGAAACCACTGAACCACGTCCACCATGTGCACGAACAGACCACCCGTCTGGCCGCAACACAAATCCATGTAGGAGAAGCGGTTGAAATACCGCTTCGGATCCCAGGGAACTTTAGGAAGAGAACCCAGGCAGGCGTCCCAGTCCAAACCTTGCGGCTTGCTCTCCAACCCGGGAGGGGGAGCGAGCCGATAGCCGCTGTTGTTGTTCCAAATTGTCCGCACCATGTGGACACGGCCAATCTGACCGCTGTCGATAAAACGTTGCTTCGCATCGAGGAAGTGCTCTGTGCTGCGCTGCTGTACGCCCGTTTGCAGGACACGCTTGTTCTCGCGGACCGCCTTCACTAGGGGCGGTCCCTGCATGGGCTGTGAAGTCATCGGCTTTTCGACATAAACATCCTTGCCCGCACGGCACGCGTCAATGCTGATCTGCGAGTGAGTGTTGTCCCATGTAGCCACGATTACGCCGTCGATGTCCTTCCGGTTCAGCAGAGCGTGGTACTCGGCGTACTTCGCGACGTCTGGCCCTGCAATGCCGAGAGCCTTGTCGCATCGCTGGTCCCAGGCGTCGCAGACCGCCACCCATTGGACGTTTGGACACTTGCTGGCCTCCCGCATCAGGTATGACCCACGCCCGCCCGTGCCGACGATGCCTATCCTCACGCGGTCGTTCGCTCCCAGTATTCGCGAGGCCGAGAGGGCCGTGGCGGCGGAGAAGAGCGCGCGGCGTGAGGGACTCATGAGGCCGCCTCGTTCCCAGTAGTTGCCAAGGACTGCGCCGCCAAAATATTGTCCAGGTGCGCGAGACTCGCGGCCGCTTGCTTCGGCGTTCCGCACTCCACCGACAGAGCACCGCTCCAGCCAGCGTCCCGCAATATATCAATCACCTTCGCCCAATCGATCACTCCCTCGCCGCATGCGCAACCCACCGGCGTGCCTGTTACTTTGCCTTGCTCGTCTGCAGCTTGCGTCGCCGAAATATCCTTGGCATGCACGTGCACCAGAAGACTCAGCACGGCCTTCAGCCCTTCATATGGGTCTTCGCCGCCAAGGAACGCGTTTCCGGTATCGTAGTTGACCTTTAGCATCGGCGAGTCAACCAGCGTGGCGACCCTCAGGAGTCCTTCCGTTTTCGTTGTGATGCTCTGGTGGGGCTCAATAGCGACGTATATTCCATAGCGCTCGGCCACCTGGAGTACTTTCTTCAGGGTGTATCGCATCACCTGAAAACACTCTTCGTCATCCAGCCAACCGGGACGGATCCCTTCGTCAGTGCAGACTACGGGCGCGCCGATCGCTGCTGCGAGGCGGATGGCCTTCTCAAGACACGGCACGCTGATCTCGGGCCGCATCAATGGCATGTGCGCACTCAGTCCGGAGGCGCGCACGTTGTATCGGTCCAATATGTCCTTCATCTCCAGAGGATCGTTGTCCATCGAAAAGGAATGAAAATAGCCTGCTTCGCTGAGCAACTCGCGGCCATTGTGCACCATCGGTTCAACCCAGCGGTAGCCTATTTCTGAAGCTCTTCGCACGCCCTCGTCGAAAGACTTGTCCTCGCATCGGATGAATTCCATGTTCAGGCCAGCTTCAATGAGCATCGTGAACCAGTTCCTTTCTCAAACAACTTTGTAAACCCTGAACGTCTTTGTGGCAGTTTAACGCTGAACGACCCGGTTGTCGTGCGATTCGCTTCAGGTGAAAGATTTCATACGTCGATTTTTCAAGAGCCCCACCGTCCAGACCTTCCGGGACTACGAAGACCCCTCCGTGGACCCGCGTGTCAACTTTCTGTCGGTGACAGTGCTGCCGTCATAGCGGGCCGTGCAAGCTGAAGGTGTGGATGAGGGCTACCGCCAGGTTGCCTCGAGCGGTTGGGAAGCATCCAGAACATGACTGCCACACCGTGATCCAGGCAGCAACTCCCTTGGCTCATCCGTGGTGGTGGCATCGGAACGGCTGACTTCGCCTCGTTGCGATATATAGAGGGGGCGGCCCCGTATTTCGTTGCCCGGAGACAAACGGGCCGGTGCTAAGTGCGCGAGCCAGCGGACATGCAGGCGTGGGGTTCTCTAGCCAGACTCACGGAAACTTTGCCGCCTGTGATGCTGGCCGCCGGAATCGCATCACCCGGACAGCTTCACGCCAGCGCCCGCCTGCAGAACTCAAAGCAGCGCTTCACCTCCGTGAACGAGTCCGACGTGCCCTTGTACTCATACTGAATCGTCGCAGGGAATGGATACCGCTCGCGCTTCATCAGCAGCAAGATCTCGTGCAGCGGCGTGTCTCCTTCGCCCCATGGCATCTGTGCACCCTGCCTGGCCTTTCGGTCGCACAGGTCAATGTTGGTAATGCGTTTGTGATTCCGGCGCATCCACTCCACAGGGTCGTATCCGGCGGCAAAGTAGTGCCCAACGTCCAAATTGGCGCCGATATACTTCGACAGCGAGAGCGCCAGTTCGAAGCTCTCCGGTGTGGCGAACTCATTAGGGTTTCGACATGTTCGAGTGGTTGTGGACACCGTAGGGAATCTTGTACGATTCCGCGAAAGGGACAACCCTGCGCACCGCGCTCACAGTAGAGGAACCCGTCATCACGCCCACTCCCAGCGCGCGGGCAAATTGAAACCCACGTTCAATCTCCTCGTCCGTGAAGTCGTCTCGAACACTATAAATCAAGCCCCGGAGAGGTAGGCCGCCTTGTTCGAACAATTTGCGCGCGGACCTGTAGGCCTCAAGCCCCTGGGTCAGCCGCCACCTCCGGAGTTCCTCGCGCCCTTCCACATTGCGTCTGAAGCCCAGCGCGCGCTCGAGGTGTCCATGGTCCAGTTCGCAATAGCCAATGCCTACAGCTACTTGCGCCTTGATTGCCTCTTCCAGCGGCAGGTCGCGGAAACTATACGTCATGTTACTGATTCGCACGCCATTCACATCGGCTGCGTGCGAACAGAGAGTGGCCACCCCGGTGGCCATCGTCACGAAGTTTCTTCGCGAGTACATTATGCCCTCATTCCTGCGCAGGAGTCGGCCCACTGTGCGTCCCGCATCTTGGTTCGGCGCAATGAGCATCTCGCACAGCATCCTCTCATACGTACTTCTGAGAAATTCTAACCCTTTACTCACCTCCTGTCGTGTGATAGCTTTCAGTCGGAGGATTTCGCACAAAGGGCCAATGAGACGAAAGATCCCAATCTTCAAAACCCGAGGTGAGTCCTATGTGGCCGACAGCTGTCAACCGCTCGTCGATGCCGTGGCTCGGGGGAGCGTCCAGCTTCAGGCGCTCGTTCATGGCCACTACCCTGGTAGGTTGCTTCCGTCCGGAGTTCTCCCAGGACTGAAGACCGTGGGCTATTGGAGTGCGACGGAACACCAGGATTGGGGACTCCCCATGCACCTGAACGAAGGGATCGAAATCACTTTCCTTGAAAGCGGCAGACTATCGTTCTCTGTAGGCGCAACATCCTACACGCTCCTACCCAACTCACTCACTGTTACGAGGCCGTGGCAGAGTCACCGGGTGGGGGATCCCAGCGTAGCCCCAGGTAAACTTCACTGGCTAATACTCGATGTCGGTGTTCGGCGGCCAAATCAGGAATGGACATGGCCGAACTGGATCATGCTCTCTGCGACAGATCGAAAGGAACTGGCCAGTATTCTCCGGCAGACGCAGCAACCAGTCTGGAAGGGCTCCGGTGAAATCCGGCACTGCGTTCGCTCCATGTCGTTGGCCATCGAAGCGGATCGCGAAGGGAGCAGTGTTTCGGCGATCACGATTCGCATTAACGAGTTGCTGATGCTGCTACTCGATCTACTGAAGAGTCGGAAACCACGCCTCGATGAGGGCCTGACGAGTTCCCGCGCCAGCGTTCAGATGTTCCTCGACGATCTAGTTCTTCACCCGGAGCACCTTTCGCTCGAATGGACGGTCGAGGAAATGGCCGAGTCCTGCGGGCTTGGCGTGACTCAATTCGTATATATTGTGAACCAGTTGACCAACATGGCACCTGCGCATTTCCTTAGCCACTGCCGTCTCGATCATGCGTCCAAGCTGCTTTGTCACGCGGCAGCGACGTCTGTCACGGATGTCGCCCAGATCTGCGGTTTTTCTTCGAGCCAGTATTTTGCAAATGCGTTCCGCAAGAGATTTGGCTGCACGCCGACCGAGTTCAGGAGGACACGCGGCGTTTGCCCGTCGCAATAACCACGTATGGCGGTAGCGTCGTGGACTGGCAACGCGGCTCCGTAGGTTCGGCTTCTCAATCAATCCCCGTTTCCGTTGGGAGTGCCTCACTATCCGAGCCGTGAGGTACAGTCCAGCCGCGCCCACATCGCACGTCGCATATTTAGAATCAATGAGTTGCGAGATTTCCTCTCTTTTCAATTAGTTTCGCAGATATTTGACGTGGGGAGCCAATTTCCTGCGATGCACCATGACTTCTCCGCAGAGCCCACTGGGTCACATGGGATGAGACGCGCAACGCAGTGGCTGCTGCTGGTCCTTCCCACGCCTCTGAAACCCCAACCCACCCCCACCTGCAAACCCAACCTCCACAACCACTTACCGCCGAATCCCCGCAAACTTCAGCCTCGCTCAGTAGTGACATGAACGGTTGGATTTCGCGGACCGCACCCTCAATCACTCTTCTCAACGACATTGCCCCCCACCCCCCAACCCCAACCCCCACAACCACTTACCGCGAAATCCCCGCAAACTTCAGCCCCGCTCAGTAGCAACATGAACGGTTGCAAATGCGGCTTCCACGGCGACCCCACCCGCGAATGCCGCTGCACCGGCGCGCAGATTGCCCAGTATCTGGGGAAGATCTCGGGGCCGTTGCTGGACCGGATCGACTTGCACGTAGAAGTGCCCGCGGTTCCGTTTCAGGAGTTGCGGACCAAAGCCGCCGGCGCCGGTTCGGCCGAAATGCGCAAACGCGTGCTGGCCGCCCGCGAACTCCAGTCCAACCGCGGCTTTATCAACGCCGAAATCCCCTCGAGCCAGATCCGCAAAATCTGCCCGCTGGACGATTCCGGCGAACGCACCCTTGAGTTGGCCGTCAAACGCATGGGCTTCTCCGCCCGCGCCCACGACCGCATCCTCAAAGTCGCCCGCACCATCGCGGACCTCGCCAAAAGCGAAAATATCGCCGCCAAACACGTCGCCGAAGCCGTCCAATACCGCTCGCTCGACCGCTCCTATTGGGGCTGAGCGGCCCGCCCGAAACTCCTCTGGAGGCGCTATGGTCCCTAGTATGGAGCCTGTCCACATCAGCGAGCAGGAACTTGAGGGCAACCTCCGTGCCTTGCTGCAGCGCGTGGAGGGCGGCGTGGAGGTCATCATCGAACGCGACGCCCGCCCCGTGGCGGTGCTCCGCGCTCCCGCGCCCGCCCGCCGCCGCATCTCCGAATGTATCACTCTCATGCCGGTGGACTCCCCGGCTCTGCTCGACGCCGCGTTCGCCGCTGATGTTGATGCGCGAACGCGTCCTCGCCGCCCGCGAACTCCAGTCCACCCGCGGCTTCATCAACGCCGAAATCCCCTCCAGCCAGATCCGCAAAATCTGCCCGCTCGACGACTCCGGCGAACGCACCCTCGAACTCGCCGTCAAACGCCAGGGCCTCTCCGCCCGCCAAATGCTGGAAAAGCTCGCCCTGCAAACCGGGGACCAAAAGATCGGATTTCAGAGACAAGCAATCACTTTATCTCGGATCTGAATGCCTCCGGGCAGCCGCGAACACCCGAACCGACCGCGGCTATTCGCCCGCCGAGTTCTTTCAATTCCACAGGATGAATCGCTCGCCACAACGGTCTGCGGGTTGAGCGCCGAACACTCAGCCCCGCTCACCGGACGGAGTTTGGCCATTGGGTGTCCCCGAAACCCCCGCAACCCGTGTAATGCCCCCGAAACCCGGCAGGTTCGCCTCTGTCCGGCCTGCTACTGTGCGGGTAGAGTCAAGGAAGCGGGGAGTGTCCGGAGGTGCAAGTCGCGCTGTGGGAAGGGAATCTCGATCCCCTCCCGGGCGAACTCCGCAAAAATGGCGAAATAGAGTTCGCTGCGGAGCATGGGTGCGACGGATGTCCTGGTCTTCGTCCAGACTCGGAGATCAAAGTTCAGACTGCTATCCCCGAATCCTTCAAAAAGCACATCCGGGGCCGGTTCGCTCACCACGTCTTGATTGTCTCCGGCAACTCGGAGTAGCACCGTGCGCACATGAACGGGATCGGCGCTGTAACTGACGCCAACGGGTACATGGATGCGCACGAGCCGGTCGTTGGCAGTCCAATTGACCACCGGTTTGTCAATAAATTCACCGTTGGGGAGGACGACTACAATATTGTCGTTGGTCCGGACCCAGGTGCTTCGGGCGCCGATATGAATCACGTCCCCCATGAGGTTGGCAACCTCCACCCGGTCTCCCACTTTCACCGGGCGTTCGAATAGCAGGATAAGCCCCGAGATGAAGTTATTGGCGATCGATTGCAACCCGAGGCCGATGCCGATGCCAACCGCGCCGCCGAGCACGGCCAGCGTGCTCAAATCCACGCCGCTGGTTTGCAGGCCGATAGCGAGTCCGAGCACAAAGATGCCGTAGCCAGCGGCGCTCTCCAAAGCAAAGCGCTGACCTTGCTCCAGCGATAACCGGTCGAGAAGATGGCGCCGCAGCAACCTGCGAAACTGGCCCGCCAGGATGGCGAGCAAAACAAGAAACACCAGGACCTTCGCGATGTAACTCAATGAGATCCCGGCATCACCCAGATGAAAAAACGGCTGAGTCCAGAAATTCATTATCCATTTCCATGCCGAGCCGGGCGTACCACTCAAGGTGAAGCGTACGTGGGCAGTGGTGCCGGTGGCAAGGAGCGCGCCTACCAGTGGTGCGAACTGGGCCAGGATCATGACAGAGCCTCCATCGGAAATAGTTTCGCAGATGCGCGCATCGGATTTCGGAGGTCAGACTTCGGTTCGCTCAACGAGTTGCGGCAGGAACGCCCCTCAGGGAGTCCCCCCGCACAGATCCGGACGGCTGATGGGGCCGACGGGGTCCACCTCGGTTCCTGATCTACCCCTGAGAATTTTTGGGGGCAGATCGCCACCATACCTGATTTGCCCCGACTACCGCGCCTGGTTCTGCCAGGTATTCCCCACCACATCACCCAACGCTCCACCCGCCGTTCGGGCCCGCGCGTGACCTGAAAATCGAACGCGATTCCCCGTCCACCCCCTCGAAAACATCAGCCTCAGCGACATCCGCCCTGAATTCATGGGCGGCGGCGCCGGTCAGCGGAAAAACGGCAACCGGAACATTTGCCCCAGAGCCTATCATATTCACCAGGCAAGGGCGCCCGTAACTACAGGTTGTATTCCCACCCAGGCTGCCAAGTCCATGGCGCGCCAATGACCTCAGCCAGGTCTCGCCCACTGGCCAGGTGTTCTAAGGCGTACCACGGAGCACGGTGAGCAATCACGAGAACGGGCCCTCGACGATTCGCAAGGTCCTTTAGAAATGCCTCAACTCTGCGGACAACATCGCGGAAACTCTCGCCGCCTGGAAAGGCGTCATCGACGAATTTCACCCTTGCCTCATTCAGCTGTTGAATGGAACAACCAGACCAGGTACCGTAGTCGCATTCGCGTAATCGCCGATCTGAAACGCGGTGAACGCCGGTTCGTGCAAATGCGATTTGAGCCGTGTCCACGGCTCGCTTCAGATCTGACGTGTATATTGTTCGAAACTTGCGTTCTGCATGGCGACGTCCCAGTTCCACGGCCTGAACACGCCCCGACTCGGATAGAGGTGTATCCAAATGCCCGGATGCCACACCCCGTTCGTTATCTTGCGACGTGGAATGAGTTTCAAACCACAACTCCATGTCTTGAATCGTAATACGCCGATTCGTCCCGGAACGCAACAGCGCGCTCCGCGTCCCTCCTGGCCAGTTCCGAAGCTGTGACTTGACCGCCCACTCGAAGAACGGTCCACATGGCCATGTAACCCCAGACCCGCCCGCCTGCAGAACAGGATCACGACCAGCCGCGATTGAGGTGGCCGCGCAGAACCACCAAGCGGAAGCGGGCGAAACCGAAGCGGCGTTACGCGGTTCCTGCTCCGGTCTTCCTGGCTGGGGCTTTGTCGTGCTGCCTCTGCGCCTCTTGCTTCTGTTTCGTCACCTGCTGTTGCTTGTTCTTTTCCTTGTCTTTCTTCCCACCTTTGTCTCCCATGCCTGCTCCTTTTTCAGCGATTGTGACTTGAAGTCCGGATCGCTGCGCGGTTGATCATTCGCCACGAACCAACGCTACCACAACCGCAGTCAGAATGAGACACCGCAGCCGAAACCGGATTTCCCGTGCACTCACTGAGAGAGCCACAATCGCCGGCGGTGACCAGTCCGCATCTACTCATCGGCCGGACCACTCCTGCCTTGTCGCCAAGGGCTTGGAGTGCAAATGCGAATCCAAGAGCCTTGAACTTTCGGGCCCGGTCACCAGACCACCCGCAAATCCGCCCGCGCGACACTTCGTTTGGGGTTCGTCCGGGGTTCGTTACCCCTTCGTTCCAGCTTCGTTCCGGCGATCTTCCGGACATACGCCTGTTTGGAATGAATGATTTACTGAATCTCAAGGAACTACTTAGATGAACAAGAGAAATCCCCGCCGGATTCCCGGCTGGGTGCTGGCGAATTCCCAGGCGCTTCGATTATCGCTCACCCGGACAATGGTCCGCCCGCGCCAGCCGTCCCACGCCGCCGCCAAGTGGATATGCCAGCAAGGAGATACGCCCAGCAAAGAAGGCCGCGAACCCGCGTCACCGCCTGGGCTGGGTCCTCTGTCCAGGAGCGCGACTCCGCCCTTCGCAAGCCCCGACTGTGAGGGAGTGTGAAAGAATCGAACGCTACGCGCCAGGCGCCCACCGTGTCGACCTGCACCTGACGGTGGAGGCTCAGAAAATATTGAAAAAAAGGCGTTTATGGGCCACCATTGACAGGTGGGGGTCGACGCCAGAGAGCGCATCGGAGATCTTTTCACAGACCCGTGAGGGAGGGGCACCCGCACGCCACCGTAGGACGCTTCAACGCGCGCGGAACTTCAGCTCCGCCAACCGGTTCACCAAGCCCCAACCGTCAGAATCGGCAACGCGGGGTTTCGGGGTGCAGAACCGCAAAACCGTCATCAGCCTGACCCGTCCCACCGCAACTTCCCGCGAAATCGGAAACAACTGGGAAGAAAAGACATCCACGCGCAGATCCTGGTCAGCGGCGTCCGAAATGCGAGGCAATTCGGCGTCCTGACCCAATGCAGCCTTCTCGATTCAATTGGTTGCAAGAAACACCATGGGACGGGTCAGGCTGATGCGATGAGCGGAGTCCAGAAATTCATTATCCATTTCCATGCCGAGCCGGGCGTACCACTCAAGGTGAAGCGTACGTGGGCAGTGGTGCCGGTGGCAAGGAGCGCGCCTACCAGTGGTGCGAACTGGGCCAGGATCATGACAGAGCCTCCATCGGAAATAGTTTCGCAGATGCGCGCATCGGATTTCGGAGGTCAGACTTCGGTTCGCTCAACGAGTTGCGGCAGGAACGCCCCTCAGGGAGTCCCCCCGCACAGATCCGGACGGCTGATGGGGCCGACGGGGTCCACCTCGGTTCCTGATCTACCCCTGAGAATTTTTGGGGGCAGATCGCCACCATACCTGATTTGCCCCGACTACCGCGCCTGGTTCTGCCAGGTATTCCCCACCACATCACCCAACGCTCCACCCGCCGTTCGGGCCCGCGCGTGACCTGAAGCCGGAATTGCGCTTCCCCTTCCACCCCCCGCCCGGTCTGCCAAATCGCCCTGGATTTTCCGTTTCTAGGGAATAGGGGCAGGCTGTCGTCCCGGCGCCTGAGAATCTGCTATGAAACCTTCGTTTGAAAGTCTCCGGGCTGCGTATCCTTATGATCCGATTTTGGGCAGGTCTGAGTCGGCGCCATGCCGCCTGAAAAATGGCGCCCCTGCGTTTGTCGACCAGTGCGCGATCCGGGTCGGTGTCGCACTGGTGGGCGCGGGGGTGCTTCCCGCGTCAGGGGCAGGCGGCCTCACACAGTGCTGGCACGGACATAAAGGGCAAGGACACACACTCCGGGTCGAGGAGCTGGTGCGATGGCTGGCCACGCCGGGTGCTCTTGGCCCGCCAAGCCGCTGGACCGGAAAAGACCCGAATTTTGGCGCGGGCGTGCTCAAGCAGATCTGGGGCAAGCGTGGCATTCTGGCAATGATAAACTTCTGGGGACGGGGCAACCGGGGCGATCATATCGACCTCTGGGCCGGAGTCGTCATGCTCTCGGGCAATTACACCTACGTCCTGCGTTGCAAGGACTTCCACTTCTGGGAGTTGCCGTGAGCAAGGCCTGCGCTGTCTGCCTGGTGACATTGTTGGCCGCATGCGGCGCTCCTCAAGAGCCCGCCCCCCCGAAAAGCGAATCCAAGGCTGCGAAACGGACCGATCACGCAGCCATCAAAGACGGGGAAATGACTGTGTACTCGAACGGAGGCTTCTGCGAAGTGGAGGTCCGCTCCGGCGGCGCCGGAACTCGCTTCCCCCTGGCCATCAACGGGCCCTGCGCCCTGATGAGGGACTACCGGGGCGAGGCGCAAACCTTCCACTACGCCGATTCCGGCAGCCTGGATGTCTTTCTGGTCGCCGGGGAGATCGAGGGCAAGTGCGGGCCCGTGGCCCAGGGTGTTCTGGTCCGGCCTGGAGAAGCGAAAGCCTCGCCGGTCATCCTGCGCGGCAGCTACAAGTGCCCGGAATCCGGTCTCGACGAGCGGGACTACTGGATCGCCGGCCACCCGTAACACCGGCCCACCAGACCCAGCGCCGCCCACCGCTGGGGCCGTCGCGACACGGTCAGTCCAAACGCGCTTCCCGGGAGGGTTACAAAATCGAGCGCTCCGCCTCACACGAAGGATCATAAACTATTGACAACACAGCGAATACGAGCCCCCACCGTCAGGCGGGGGTAGACGCCCATGTCCCCGGCCGGACAGCCCGATCGCGCATCGGAGATTCTTCACGCACCCTTACGGGAGTGTGAAAAAACCGCTGACTCGCGATCCGGGTCCAATGGCGTCTACCTCCGCCTGACGGCGGAGGCTCAGAAGTGCTTTCGAGTTAGCAGCTTACAAACCGCAGCGTGCCAACCGCCGGTGTTAACCGGCGGGCGAACACCGCCACGAAGGATTTTTCAAAAAGCCTTACGGTGGCAGCTGCAAGATATTACAAATAGAAGACCTGCAGAGCAAGTCGTGACAGCTGCCGGTGTCAACCGGCAGGCATCGGCACAAACCTGAGGTTCACTCACCCGCCCCTAATCCGCCACCCGCAGCCGCAGACTCGGCGGACCAATGTGGATATGCGCTCCCGTCGATGCGCCCGGCACGAAGCTCCGGAACGCGTAATACGGAATCCGCTCCGCTTCGAGAAACCGCCGCAGCCACACGCCCTCGGGCTGGTCTGGCGTGAGTCCCACGTCCACCCGCCCGCTGTGATCCAGGCCGATCGACCGGTGAAACGCCGTGTCGCCGTGCGCGCTCACCGGCAGCGGCTTGCCGAACTCCTTCTCGAACGCCAGCACCACCATCTTCAACTGATCGCGCGTGAACCTGCCCGCCCCATCGAACTTCTCGCGCACCGGCAGCAGGTCCGGCTGCGATTCCTCCATCTGCGCCACTTCCAGCTCCAAACGCGCCATCGCCGCGATGCCCTCCAGCAGCGCCGCGCGGCTCCGCGCCAGAGCCAGAGTGGTTTCGTGCTCGCGGATCTCCGCATCGAGATCCTTCAGCGCATTGCGGGCCAGCAGCCCCTCGTTCACCAGCGTCTGGACTCGCGCCACCCTCGCCTTGCGCCGCTCCACCCGCCGTTCGGCCGCGGCCAGCATTTCCCGCGTGTCGGCCTCGCTGATGCTCTCCACGGTGATCATGCCGTAGAGCGTCCGCCGCAGGACGATCTCGTCCATCTGGTCCTCGACGCCAAATGAGGCCCGTTCCGGCGCCTGCGCCAGCGCCAGCACCGCGCACACGGTCATCAAACCGCAACCAAGAAAAGCCTTGCGCATCATCCCTAATGTAGTACGATACCGGGTAAGGAGACGTTCCCTCGCAACCATTGCGGACAGAACATCAAACCGGGGCAGCGGTACCAGTTCCTTCCCCCACGGACACCCCCACGTGGCTTCTCGCGCTTCGCGCGGCTGAATCGAAATTCGCTTCCGACATTCGCATACTCGATCTCCGCGAACTCGGCACGTTCGCGGACTACTTCCTCATCTGCAACGGCTCCAACAAGCCTCAGATCCAGGCGATCTGGGACGAAATCGCCAAGCGGATGAAACTGGAGGCCGGCGAGTTGCCGAGTGCCGTCGAAGGCTACGACAACGCCGAATGGATCCTCGGCGACTTCGGCGACCTCATCATCCACGTTTTCACGCCCGAAAAGCGTGGATACTACGACCTCGAACGGCTCTGGCGCCCGGCAAAAACGGTGTCAGTGCCGGAAGCCGGAAGCCCGCTCTCAAACTGACAGCACGCGGTCCGCGCTGGTCAGAACGCCGCCCGCGGCGGTGAATTCCGCCAGCGTCTGCGCGGCCGCCTGCTCGTCCAGGCTTTGTATCGCATCGGTCACCAGTTCCACGCGCGCGCCGCTCTTGAGCAACCCAAGCGCGGCGCACCTCACGCAGTACTCGGTGACCACACCATAAACGACGTACCGGCCCGCCGAAAGGTCACCCAGCAGGGCATCCAAATTCGGATTCGTGAAGCAATCCAACTGCTGCTTCTCGACGATCACCTGTCTCGCCGCCGCCAATTCCACACGCGCGCCGGGCTTGGATGGCAGCGTGACGCGCCCCTCGATCAGCGTGCCCGCGGGCTTCTGCTGTCCCAGCGTGCCCGCCACGCAGTGGGCGGGCCATTGGCGGAACTCCGCGTCATTCTCCGCATGCGCATCGGTGGTGGACACCACCAGCCAGCCCTGCGCGGCGGCGTGGCGGTTCAGCCGCCCGATCAATGGCACAAGCCGCGCCGCGCCAGGCACGCTCAGCGCGCCCGCTGGTGCAAGGAAATCCCATTGGGTATCGACGTCGAAGAAAACCGTCTTCATGTGCCGTTGATCCGCGCCTGCCGCCGGACCTCTTCCATAAGATGCAGCAACTCGGCGCTAAGTTCGACCGGATACGCCGGATCGCACTCGAAAAGGCTGCGCAGCTTTTTCGGCAGCCGCTCCAGTGAAGCCCGCGCCCGCTCGCGCGCCTCCGCCGCCGACGGTAATTCCGCCACCAGTTTACCCTGCAAAATCACCGGCCGCAGCAGCGCCTCGCAATCCGGTTCGGGACATTCGCCCGCCCGTCCGATGACATCGTGGCCGGCGTAGCGGAATACCTGCTTCGCGCCGGGCAGCGTGGCCTTCTCCTCGCTGTATTTCGCCGTGTAGCGCCGTGCGCCCGCGATCTCCATTTCCACCAGCTTATAGACGGCGCCGAGGCTCGGCGCATCCGATGAGGTCGCCAGTTCCGTGCCGACGCCGAAAGCGTCGATCGGCGCGCCCACCGCCACCAGTTCGAGGATCTTGTATTCGTTCAAATCGCCGGTGGCCATGATCTTCGCGCCGGGCAGTTCCGCCGCATCGAGAATGCCGCGTACGGCGCGCGCCAGTTCCACCAGGTTTCCGCTATCCAGCCGCACGCCCCAGAGCGGCTCGCCAAGCGATGCCGCACGCCGCGCGCCCTCGATCGTGTCATAGCTGTCAATCAGATACGTCGTCGCCGGACCGAGCAACTCCTGCAAACGCCGGAACGCCTCGAGTTCGGTCGGAAACGACATCACCCACGAATGCGCCGCCGTGCCGAACACCGGGATCCCGAACTCGCGCCCGGCGAGCGTGTTCGACGTGCCCGCGCACCCCCCGATGTACGATGCCCGCCCGGCGAGCACGCCCGCGCCCGGCGAGTGCGCGCGGCGGGTGCCGAACTCGACGACGGCGCGTCCGCCTGCCGCCTCCACCATCCGGGCGGCCTTGGTGGCGATGAGCGTCTGGAAGCCCAATGTTGCCAACAGATACGTCTCGGGGATCTGCGCTTCCATCATCGGGGCGCGCAGCGTGAGCAGCGGTTCACCCGCGAACAGCGGCGTTCCTTCGGGTACGGCGAACAGGTCTCCGGTGAAGTGGAATGCGCGCAAATCGTCGAAAAAAGCCTCCGGAAGGCGCGAAAATTGCTCCAAATCTCGCAAATATCGCACATCTTCGTCGCTGAAACGGAGGTTCAGCAGATAGTCGGCCGCCTGCCGGAGACCCGCCACCAGGATGAAGTTCCGGTTCGGCGGCAGCCGCCGCACGAAGAGCTCGAAAGTCGCGCGCTCCTGAGTCTTGCCCGCGAGCCAGTAGCCCGCGGCCATGGTGAGTTGATACAGATCGGTGAGCAGCGCGGACATGGGCGCCTACTTCTTCGTTTCCGCGGCCGGGGCTGCTTTCACGTCGCGCGCGGCCTGAATGAGTTCCTTCACGGCCTCTTCCTTCAACTCGTAAAGCGCCGCCTCTCCGTCACGCCGGGCGATGTAGCGTTCGCCCGCACGGGCGATCAGCACTTTCTCCGTCGTGGCGGGGTCGCCCGAGGTGACCGTCAGTTCGATCGTTGGGGCAGTGAAACCCGAAGCGGGGAAGCCTTCGGCGCCGAGGTCGCGCAGGCGGTCGACGAGCGATTGCACGCCCACCGTGTCCATGGCTTTGCCGCCTTCTTGCCAGGCGCCGTCCTCTTTGGTGAAGACGCGCGCGCCCTGCTCGTCTTTGAATTCCACGCGCGCGGGTTCGGCGAAACCGAAGTCGAACAGTTTCCGGGTCCGGAAGTCCGCGGCGGTTTTGTCGAAGCCCTCGCCGGTATCGTTCGTCAACAGGTGCACGACGGGGACGACCGAACTGCGCCCAAGGTAGCGATTGTCTGACGTACGCTTCACCTCGAGGGATTGCGCATCGGTTCCCGAGGTGACCTCGATGAACGCCAGCGGCGCGGCGCGGGCGAAATCGGCGGCGAGCTTGCGGGCGTCGTCTTCGCTCTGATCGGGATCGAGCCGGGCTTCGCTCAGCCGGCGGATCAACTCTTCGACCTGCCAGCCGTCGGCGCGCAAGGGCTCCGGCTTCACAATCTGCCAGTTGTTGCGCGAGTCGCGGCCGAACTCGACGCTCTGGCCTCGTGCGCGCAACGCGACGCGCGCCAGCGCAGGGGAATCGAACGTCAGCAGGCGCTTGTCGCGCAGATCGCTGGCGCGCTTGTCCAGACTCGTGCGGGTGAAAGAAGCGATGGTGAACAGCCGCTCGTCGCCCGCTCGGCGCGCATAGTAGCCGCCCGCGGCGGGCACTTCGTCGCCCAGCATTACGGTGTGCAGCTTGCCGTCCTTCATCGTAACCAGGGCGATGAAGGACGGCTCGCGGAGACCGAACTCGGCGAAGTCTTCCACCTTCTCCGCGACCACCTGTTCGGCATTCAGTTTCGACAAGGTGTTCACGAGCGACTGCGCCGCCTCGCGGTCGGCCGCGTACTCAGCGGGCGTGGTGAGCCGCCATACCGGATCGTCGCCGCGCTCGAGCACGGTGACTTCGCCGCTTGCGCGGCGCAGCTCGATCTTCCGCATCGCGGTCTCGGTCAGGTTAAAGAGCTCCGGGGACTTCGTACCCTCTTCCGTTCCTTCCCGGCTTCGCGACCACCACACGAGCCCGGCGGCAATGACCACCGCCACCAACGCCGCCACCAGTCCACGCCAGGGCATCGCGCGTTACCTCCTGCGCCACCACACCAGCACGCCCGCCAGGATGATGCCCAGCGGAATCACGAACTGGCTCACCATGCGGACCACGAACATCTGCCCCTGAGAGAGCTGAATGCGCCGGTCCTCGGGATCCTTGGGGCGGATGGAGATCAGGTCCTCGTCGCTCGACAGCCAGTTCACCATGTTGAGGAACAGGTCGCTGTTGCCGAGAATCCGCATCGAGCGGTTGGCGATGAACTCCGAAGAGCCGGTCACCACGAAGCGCCCTTCCATGCCTTCCTCGCCGGTGCGGTAGGTGCCCGCCGCGCACAGCACGTGCGAGCCCGCCTCGCCCTTGTCGATGTCGCTTTCCTTGAGCGTCCCGACTTCGCCCGCGACGGCGAGGCTGGTCTTCGACGTGGAGCCGAGCCTTTCGACGCTGGTTTTGTCCGTGCCCGCCACTTCGAGCGATTGAGATAACGGGAAGGCCGCGGAGCCGCCTCGCATGTCGCGCACAATCGGGTGGCTGCTGTAGTCGCTCGTGATGGCGACTTCGGGCGAAACGCCTTGCAGCAGTTCGCGGCCCATTGACAGAATCAGGTTGCGCTTGAGCTTCACGCCCCACGACTCCAGTACCTGTTCGAGCGCCTCCTGCCGCGCGATGCGCGTGGCCGTGGCCGACATCGGCGGATCGATCATGATCAGCGCGCGGCCGCCCTTTTCGACAAAACCCTTGATGACATCCGCCACGGCGGGCGGATAGGCCTGCCGGGGGCCGCCCACGGCGACGATGTCGCAGTCTTCCGGAATCGTGGGGTCCTCGAGGAGCGGAATCGCGCGCGCGTCGTAGTTATTCTGTTCGAGCTGATCCTTCGCGCCGGAATAGTTCGGCGCGCCCGGCTCGTTGATGGAGCGCTCGCCGAAGCCTTCGACGAAGCAAACCATTTTGCGCCCTTCCTTGAGGGCGCGGATCAGCGCGCTGGTGATTTCCTGTTCGGACATGGCGCGGGCTTCCTCGCGCTTTTCGCCCACGCTCACCACTGCGGTGCCCTGCACGCGGATGCCGTACTCGCGCGCGAGTTGCGGCTTCTTCACCGGATCGATGTACTCGACCGTGAGCCGTCCGGGGTTGAGGTTTTCGTAGCGGTCCAGCAGGTCGCGGCCCTGCGGGAAGCGGGCGGTCTCTTCGAAGAACAGAATGCGCACATCCTGTTTCAGGCCTTTGACGACCTTTTCGGTCTGGTCCGCCAGGCTGAAGCGCCTGTTCGCCGTCGTGTCGATCGACTTGTTGTGCCGTCCGCCGAGCCAGTTCGCCGCGCTCAGGACGGCCACAATGATCACGATGTACATGGCGGCATAGGCGCCGTATTGCGTTTGCCGGCTCTTGAGCCAATTCGCCGTCATGACTTACGACCTCCAGCGGAGCGATTCGAGGCTCCGCGCCGAAAGAAACAGCCCGAAATAGGTGAGCGAGGCGAAATAGATCACGTCCTTTGTGTCGATCACGCCTTTGCTGAACGGCTCGAAATGGGCAATCACGGACATATACGCCATCACCTGCGCCCAGATGGCCGTTTCGTAGCCGCCTACCCACTCGAATACCCACAGCAGCAGGCAGACGGCGAAGGTGACGCCGCCCGCGATGATCTGGTTCTTCGTGGTGGTGGAGATGAATGTGCCAATCGCCAGCAGCGCGCCCGCCTGCAGGATCAGCCCCAGCAGACCCACCAGCAGCGGCTTGCCGTCGGGGTTGCCGTGGGCGAACAGGAACAGGAAGTTCAGCGCGCACAGTCCCAGCGTGAGCGAATAGAGCAGCAGCGCCGCCAGCCATTTGCCCAGGATGATCTCCCAATCGCGCACGGGCGAGGTCAGCAGCAGTTCGATGGTGCCCGAGCGCTTTTCCTCGGCGAACAGCCGCATGGTGATCATCGGGATCAGAAACAGCCCCACGACGCTGAAGTTCATCAGCATCGGCCGCACGATCATCTCGTTCAGGTCCATCGGCATCGAGCGGCCCATCACTTGCGCCTGCAGCGAGGCGTTCACGAAGTACGCGATCACGTTCCAGAAGAAGAAGCCGAAGATGATCGCGTACATCGCCATCAGCAGATAAGCGATGGGCGAGGCGAAGTAGCTCTTCAGCTCTTTTCGGCAGATATTCCAGATGCTGGCCAGGCTGCTCATTGCTTCACCTCCGGACCTGATTCCTTTTCGCTTGACGTGAGTTCCAGGAAGACCTCCTCCAGGCTCAGCGCCACCGGGCGAAGCTCTTCGAGATCCCAGCCCGCGCCGATCACCGCGCGCGCCAGGGCGCCGCGCACATGCTGGCCGGGTTCGCTCTGGACCTCGAAGCGCGCCAGCCCGCCCTTGGCGCCTCGGCGCTCCAACGTGCTCACGCCGGGCACCGCGCGCAAGGCCTGTTCGAGCGCGCCGGCGTCGCCCGCGACTTCGCCGGGGCGCGCCTCGACGGCCACCGCTTCCTGGCCCTGAAGCCGGCTCGTGAGGTTGCGCACCGAATCGCGCGCCACCACCTGGCCCTTGCTGATGATCACCACCTCGTCGCAGGTTTGTTCGACTTCGGGCAGGATATGCGTGGAGAGAATGATGGTGTGTGCGCCGGCCAATGACCGGATCAAGTCGCGCGTCTCGTGGATCTGCTTCGGGTCGAGGCCCGCGGTCGGCTCGTCGAGAATCAGCACGTCGGGGTTGTGAATGATGGCCTGGGCGAGTCCCACGCGCTGCCGGTAGCCCTTCGAGAGCTTCGAGATCAGCTTCGTGGTGACGTCGGCCACGTTGCAGCGCTCGGAGACCTCCTTCACGCGTTTGGGCAGGTCCGCCGAGGGGATGCCTTTGAGCCGGCCCACGAAGCTCAGGTACTCGTGCACCTCCATCTCGGGGTACACGGGAGGGCTTTCGGGCAGGTAGCCGATGCGCTTTTTCACCTCCATGGGCTGCTTCAGCACGTCGAAGCCCGCCACCGTGGCTGTGCCGCTGGTGGGCGGCAGGAAGCAGGTGAGAATGCGCATCGTGGTGGTCTTTCCGGCGCCGTTTGGCCCCAGAAAGCCGACGATCCGGCCCTTCGGGACCTCGAAATCGATGTTCTGGACAGCCGTAAAGCGGTTGTAGCGTTTCGTCAGACCTTCAACTTTGATCATGGTTCCATCCCTGGGATCAGGGCTTCCGCCGCCGGACGCGGCTTATCGCATGGACACGGAAGAACGGCCCGCAGAATGGCGAATCGTACCCCGCATCAACAGGATAGAAAGCGCGTCCGGCAAGTGTCAATCACCGGTCCTCCGCGGCGCGGCCAGATTGCGCCTGCCTCCGCGTACTATAGCTTTCGCCCCGCAAATAACCCCGCTCCCGGGTTGACGATAACTCAGGTGAAACACTTATCATTGAGATATTGTGATGGATCAGCGCCGAGCGCGCCGCTACGAAATCCGGCTCCCCGTGGAAGTGGTGCGGGCCGGTGCGCATCGTGTGTCGGCGCCCGGTGAGACCTGCAATGTTAGTTCCGGCGGGGTTCTTTTCACCCACCTAGCCATGCCGGTCGAGGTAGGGCAACCGGTCGAGTATCTGATCGATCTGCCCACCGGGCCTCATTTGGGCGGCGTCCGGCTGCGCTGCCTGGGAACGGTTGTGCGCCGCGACGAGAATTCACAAGCGCTGGCCGCGACACTTGAACGCTACGAATTCATCCGCGGCCGCAGCTGACCGCCCCGTCCCCCTCCTGCGCTACACTGGTAGGCAAATAAAAAGCGAAGAGGCGGCCATGAATCTCAGTCTGGACTTTCCCGACCCACGGCGCGGCGATTCCGGCAGCGTCAGCGATGCGCTCGATATTATTGCCCGCGGCGACCTGGAAGGCGCAATCGCGCGCCTGCGCGCGTGGATGGAAGAGCCGGAATCGCCCGTGCGCGCCATCCGCCATCAGCCCGTGCGCGCGGGCGAGTTCCTTCCGCTGCCGGACTCGATTCCAGAGAAGCTGCGCGAGGTGCTCGCCGCCCGCGGCATCGAACAGCTTTACAGCCACCAGGCCGATTGCTACGCCGCGTTGAAGGCGGGGGCGAATGTCGTCGTGGTCACCCCCACGGCCAGCGGCAAGACGCTCTGCTACAACCTGCCGGTGCTCGAGACTCTGCTCAATGACCCGGAAGCCCGCGCGCTCTACCTTTTTCCCACCAAGGCGCTGGCCGAGGATCAGCTCCACGAATTCCACGCCATCGTCGAGGCCATGGGCTCGGGCATCCGCGCCTTTACCTACGACGGGGACACGCCCCAGGACGCGCGCAAGCAGATCCGAGAGCGCGCCAACGTGGTGCTGACGAATCCGGACATGCTCCACGCGGGCATCCTGCCGCACCACACCAAGTGGGCCAAGGCGTTCGAGAACCTGCGCTATATCGTCATCGACGAGCTGCACACCTACCGGGGCGTTTACGGCAGCCACCTCGCGAACGTTTTGCGCAGAATCGCGCGAATTTGCGCCTTTTATGGCGCAAAACCGCAATTTATCTGCTGTTCGGCGACCATCGCGAACCCGAAACCGCTGGCCGAAGCCCTCACCGGCGAACCCTTCGCCCTGGCGGACCGCAATGGCGCGCCCGCGGGCGAGCGCTACTTCGTGTTCTACAATCCGCCGGTCGTCAACCGGCAGTTGGGGATTCGCCGCGGCTACCTGAACGAATCGCGCCGCGTCGCCACCGAACTGTTGAGCCGGGGCCAGCAGACGCTCGTGTTCGCCAACAACCGGCTGGCCACCGAGGTGCTCCTCAAATACCTGAAGGACAAGTGCGACCGGCCCGAAGGCTCGGTGCGCGGCTACCGCGGCGGTTACCTGCCCCGCGAGCGCCGCGAGATCGAGCGCGGGCTCCGCGAAGGCACGATCCGCTGCGTGGTTTCAACCAACGCGCTCGAGCTGGGCATCGACATCGGTTCGCTCGACGTGGTGGTGATGGCCGGCTACCCGGGCACGATCGCCTCGACGTGGCAGCGCGCGGGCCGCGCGGGCCGCCGCCAGGGGCCTTCGCTGTCGCTGCTGGTGGCCTCCTCGGCGCCGCTCGACCAGTACATCGTCGAGCACCCTGAGTATTTCTTCGAAAGCCCGCCCGAGCAGGCGCACATCAACGCCGACAACCTCGAAATCCTGGTCAATCATCTGAAGTGCGCGGCATTCGAGCTGCCGCTCGAAGAAAACGAGCGATTCGGGCCGCACGCCATCAGCGATCTGTGCCACTTCCTGGAAGAACTGGGCGTGGTGCACAAATCCTCGGGCCGCTGGCATTGGATCTCGGACACTTACCCGGCCGACGCCATCAGCCTGCGCTCGGTGACCAGCGACAACTTCGTCGTCATCGACCAGACCCAGGCCGAACGCGTGATCGCCACGGTGGCGTTCCCGGCGGCGCTGGTCGAGTTGCACGAAAAGGCGATCTACCTGCACGAGGCGCGCCAATACCAGGTGGAGCGCATGGACTACGACCAGCGAAAGGCCTGGGTCCGGCAGATCGAATGCGACTACTTCACCGACGCCATCGACTATACGGAGGTGAAGGCGCTCGAGGAATTTGACGAAGCGCCGCACGGCGAAGCGCGCGCCGCGCACGGCGAGGTGCGTGTGAATCGCCAGATCGTGGGCTTCAAGAAGGTGAAGTTCTACACGATGGAGAACGTGGGCGCGGGCGCTCTCTCGCTGCCCGAGCAGGAAATGCACACCACGTCGTGCTGGCTCCATTTCCCGCCGCGCTTTTTCGAGGCGCTGCCGCACCTGTCGCCCACCGACCGGCTGAACGCGCTGACCGGCCTGAGCAACGCCCTGCGCACCGTGGCTTCACTGCTGCTGATGTGCGACCCGCGCGACCTCGGCGTGGCGGTAACCGAACAAAGCGGCGAAGCCGCCACGGGCTTCGAGCCCAACCTGCATCTCTATGACAACTACCCCGGCGGCATCGGCCAGAGCGCGCCGCTTTTCAGCATGCGCGCGCAACTGCTGGAGGGCGCGCGCGACCTGATCTCAATGTGCCCCTGCGAAGCGGGCTGCCCAGGCTGCACCGGCCCGGCGGGCGAAACCGGCGAAGGCGCGAAACGAGCCGCGCTCGAAATCCTGCGGCTGCTTACAGAACCTGACGCTTGTCTCCCGCCCGGCGCGTGATGCGTTCCCGGTCGAGGAATTCAAGCAGCGGAATGGCGTATTTGCGCGAGACGCCGGTCCAGTCCTTGAAATCGCCGACGCTAAAGGTCTGCCCCTTGCGCGGCGCCAGGGCGGCTTTCAATTGCTCGAGCGCAGCGGCGTGATAGTAAAGGTCCTGACTGACGCGGATGAGCCGTTTATTGCGCAATAGGATCTGGACGATGGCGCGCGCGCGGTTCTGATCGAGGCCCGATTGGGCCAGCGCTTCGGCCAGCGGCGGTACGGCGAGCGCGGCCTCGCGGAACAGCGCCTCGATGCGATTCAGCGCTTCGTCTTCGTCGGTTTCGAGTCGCAGTCGATGGGTGGCAAGGCGTAGCACCTCGCCTTCCGCCACGATTTCGGGGGCCTGGGCGAGCAGGGCTTCGAGGAAGAACGGCGGCAGGCTGAGCGAAGCCTTCGGCAGCCCGGCTTCGAGCGGATTTTTGTCATGAAATGCCCTGATTTGGGCTTCCAGAGCGGCTTTTTCGCGCAAAATTGCGGCATTTGGCGTGAGCCAATCGCCGAGCGCGAGCAGGCCGGCGGCCGGCGCGGCCTGGCGCAGATCTTCGCGGCTCCGGCCCGTTCTCGCGGTCAGCGCCTCGAACGGCGCGCCGTAAGGGCTTTCGGCGGCGAAACGCGCCAGGCGCGCGTCAGCATTTTCGGCTTCGATCAACCGGAGCCGCTCCGCGGCGGCGGAGCGGCGGATCCGGCGAGGTGGTTGATTATCAAGCACTTCACCGCCGCCGATGGTGATGACAGGCGAGAAGCGGCGCGCGATGAAGCGGTCGCCCGGCAGTAGGAGAAGGGGGTCTCTCAGCAGCAGGCGCAGCCGCGCGGATTCGCCCGGCAGGAGAGGATTCAGCGATTCGAGCAGCCGCACTTCGGCTAGCGTTTCGGCGGTTCCGGCGTGCAGATGGATGGGCGCGCGATGCTTGAGGGGCGCGGCCGACGGCAGAAGCCGGAAAGTGCAATCGACGATGCGCGTGGGTTGAAACAGGCCGGGCGTGGCGAGAGTCATGCCGCGTTCGATCTCCTCGGGAGCGATGCCGGCGAGATTCACCGCGGTGCGCTGGCCGGCGCGCGCCTGTTCGACAAGGCCGCCGTGAACGTGAATGCCGCGCACGCGCAACCGGCGTCCGGTGGGGTGGAGTTCGAGTTCGTCCTCGGGCCGGAGCGTGCCGGACCAGAGGGTGCCGGTGGCGACGGTGCCGAAGCCGCGCAGCGTGAAGGCGCGGTCGATGGGCAGGCGGGCCGGGCCTTCGGTGCGCCGGGCGGGCACGCCGGCGGCGACACGCGCGAGTTCGGCGCGCAGGTCAGCCAGGCCATCGCCGGTGGCGCTGGAAACCGCGACGACCGGGGCGCGCTCCAAGAAGGAGCCCATGGTGAACTCGGCCACTTCCAGGCGCACCAGTTCCAGCCAGTCCGGCTCGACGAGGTCGGATTTCGTGAGCGCAATGATGCCGCGTTCGAGGCCCAGCAGGCGGCAGATGTCGAAATGCTCGCGCGTCTGCGGTTTGACGGATTCGTCGGCGGCGATCACCAGGATCACCAGATCGATGCCGCCCACACCGGCGAGCATATTGCGGACAAACCGTTCGTGGCCGGGCACATCGACGAAGCCGAAGCGGATGCCGGCGTGTTCGAGATGGGCGAAGCCGAGGTCGATGGAGATACCGCGGCGCTTTTCTTCTTCGAGCCGGTCGGTGTCGATGCCGGTGAGGGCGCGAACCAGCGCGGACTTGCCGTGGTCGATATGGCCGGCGGTGCCGACGATAATGTTGGTCATGCGGACAGTGTTCATTTTCATGGTCGCCGCGATGGCGTGCGCGGCACAAGCGCCGCCGGAGCCGGCGGAGCCGTTCACGTTTCGCACCGGGATGTCATTGGTGCGCGTCGACGCGCAGGTGCTCGACCGGGGCCGGCCGCTGGCCGGGCTGAGGGCGGCGGATTTCGTCGTCAAGGACAACGGCGCGCCGCAGGAACTGGTGGTGTTCGCGCAGGAGGCCGAACCGCTGCAGGTGCTGTTCGTGCTGGATGTCTCCGGCAGCATGGGCCGGACGTTACGGGAGATGGCCCGCGTGGCGCAGAACGCGCTTGCCACGCTCGCGCCGGACGACGAAGTGGGCGTGATGCTCTACTCGCGGCGGTCGCGCATCGCGCAGGAACTGAGTCCGGACCGGCGCGCGGCGCTGGCCGCGCTGCAGGAGGCGGCTTTGGCGGACGATCTCGGCGCGGGCACATCGATGAACGAAGCGCTGCTGGCCGCGTGCGCCTACTGGAAGGAACTGCCGGAGTTCGCGGGGCGGCGCGCCATCGTCGTGCTGACCGACAACGGCGGCTTGAACGAGAAGTCGCCCGACGACGCGGTGCTGCGCGAGTTGTCCGCCGTGAACGCCGTGTTGAACGCCATCGTCACAAGCGATGCGAAGCCGCCCGCGCCGCCGCGGCCCGGCGTGGAAATGAACCCCGATTTTACGTTCAACGATGTCTTCCTGCTGGCTCGCGAATCCGGCGGCGAAGTGCTGCGGGCCGACAAACCGGAGCGGCTGCGCGAGATGCTGGAACATATTCGCCTGCGCTACACGCTGGGGTATCGTGCGCCGGAAGCCACGCCCGGCGAATGGAGGCACGTGGAGGTGGAGCTCGCGGAAGCGGCGCGGCGGAAATACCGGCGCGCGGAGGTGCTGGCGCGGCCGGGGTACCGGGCGCCGCGGGAGGCGCGCGAAGCGGCGGCGCCGGCGGCGGTGGACGCGCCCGTGAAAGGGTGGCGTTCCGCGCCTGCGGGGCCACGGTAGGGGCAGGAGTAGGTGGGGAGTGCGCCACCGGCGGCCCGGTTCGCTCCAGCGCCCGCCAGGATTTCGATTATGTGCTTGGGAGTTAGTCGCATACTGCCTGTAAGAACACGGCAATTAGCTGACAAACTGCTTGACTTCTCCGCCGTTTCTGCTTGGTAGAGGTATGACTATCACCAGATTGCTGTTGGTTATTGCCTCTCTGGCCGCGATGACGGCCGGTCAGGCACGGGGATCCGAGGGGTCAGTTGGCAAGGAGGACACGCTGCAGCCGGCCGGAAGCTGGACAGGTATTCTGACGCTGCAGGGCCCCGAGCGCCAGCTTTGCGGAGTTGCCGTATACAGCGATCAGGCCGTTTTCTGCCTATCCAGACAAGGCCCGCCGCTGATGGCGATGGTTCAGCCGGAATTCGTCAGAAAGGGGTTGGACGGCAGCGAACGGCCCGGCCTCGCGGTCCTGGGAAAAGCGTGTCAACGACCAATTTGGCGATTTGGCCTGAGAACTAAGCTGAGGCGGATGAATGAGTTACGGCAGAGCGGGGGCGTCCGCGGGGTTTGGCGCGTGCCTGGATCTGGAATTCCTTCTCGATGAGGTCGAGGAAATCCTCGCTGCCAATGGGAAGTCCCTTGCGCGTGCCCTCGCGGATGCGATTGAGGAACGCTGCGTTCGCTAAGCCCATGTCCAGAATGGACTTCCAGTCCCCGGTGGGGAACTGGCGGCGCCAGAGGTTGAGATCCAAAAAGCCGTCGTCGGAGTTGACGATGTGCGCGCGGGCACTGGACCATGGCCAATCGCTGGGCGACTTCACAAGGTGTGCTCTGATGGGATTCTGTTCGACGTAAACCATAGCCGCCCGGAAATGTTCTTCGTCGAGGGGCGCGCAGTAATAACGCGTTTGCCAGCAATGACCTACACGGTCAAGCCGGGTGTGGATCCAGCGGGCGTAGCTGCTTTGGAGGTTCTGCATCATGGCCGAAAGGGCGGGCGCGCGCTGGGGGGTCACCACCAGATGAATGTGATTCGGCATGAGGCAGTAGCCGAGTAGCGCCACGCCGTTGTGCCGGGCGTGCCGCTTGAGAAGATCGAGATAGAGCGCATAGTCGCCGTGGCGGTAAAAGACCGTGTTGCGGTTATTCCCCCGCTGGGTGACGTGATGCGGAATGCCTGGGAGGACATAGCGGTTGAGTCGGGGCATACAAGGATTAAGTGCCGGGCGGGGGCCAAAAATCTCCCGCGGGGAAAATCATTAAATGGTCGTTGACACCATTTTTCCTGTGTTCGTCTTTTGTTCGCCAACGCGCCAGCTCGCCGCCGGGAGGCGGATCGACTCAGATATCGGAGTTTGATTGCCGAAACTCTCTTTACTTTCACGCGTCAAGCTTATAAGCTTATTACAGAGAGTTATGACAAGCACCACTCATGGGAGGTGCTTGTTTGGGCCGGACGCATAAGCGAGGAAAATCAATGGCTTGGGTATCTCAGTACCGTGACAGACTGAAGACGGCGGACGAGGCGCTGCGGCTGGTGCGGTCGGGCACGCGGGTTTATATTCATCCAGGTTGTGCCACTCCGGAGACGCTGGTGGAGGCGCTGGCGGCGCGTGCCCCGGAACTGGAAAACGTCGAAGTGACGCACATGCTGACGCTGGGTTCGGCGGCGTATGCGCGGCCGGGCATAGAGCATGCTTTCCGCCACAACGGGATGTTTCTGGGCGGGAATGTGCGCGGGGCGGTGGGGGAAGGGCGGGCGGACTACATCCCGATCTTCCTTTCCGAGATCGAGGATCTGTTTACCACGGGGGAGATGCCGCTGGACACGGTGTTGCTCAGCACGTCGCCTCCGGACGCGCAGGGGTACTTATCGCTCGGCACGGGCGTGGATGCGACGCTGACCGCGGCCGAATGCGCGAAGCAGGTGATCGCGGAAGTGAATCACCAGATGCCGCGGACGTACGGGGACAGCTTCCTGCACGTATCGCAGGTGACGGCGCTGGTGGAAACCAACCGCCCGCTGTTCGAGATCCCGCCGGAGCGCTGCGGCGATTGGCAGGAGCGGATCGGCCGCTCCGTGGCTTCGCTGATCCCTGACGGCGCGTGCCTGCAGTTGGGTATTGGCGCGATACCGGACGCGGTGCTCGAATGCCTCAAGGACCACAAAGACCTGGGTATCCACTCGGAAATGGTGTCCGACGGCGTGATCCCGCTGATCGAAAGCGGCGTGATCAACAACCGGCGCAAGGCCCACCACCAGCACCGGAGCCTGATCGGATTTGTGCTTGGGACGAAGAAGCTCTTCGATTTCATCCATGAATCGCAGGTATTCGAGATGCAGCGGACGCGTTATGTGAACGATCCGTTCCGCATCGCCCAGAACGACCGCATGGTGGCGATCAACTCGGCGATCGAGGTGGACATCACGGGCCAGGTGGTGTCGGACTCGATCGGCCCGAAGCCCTATTCCGGATTCGGCGGCCAGGTGGACTTCGTGCGTGGCGCGGCGCGGTCGAAGGGAGGCAAGCCGGTGATTGCGCTGCAATCCACGGCGAAGAACGGCACAGTTTCGCGGATCGTTCCCACGTTGACGCCGGGCGCCGGCGTGGTGACCTCGCGCGCCGATGTCCATTATGTTGTGACTGAATACGGCATCGCCTATCTGCATGGCAAGAACCTGCGGCAGCGCGCCGAGGCGCTGATCGCGATTGCCGCACCTGAGTTTCGCGGCGAACTCACCCGGTTCGCCGCCGCCAATCACCTGCTGGACGCGCGATGCGCGCTGATGGCCTGAGGGAGAAGGAGAAATGACCCAAGCAAACGTCCAACCCGACCGCGGCTACGTCACCATCAATGCCGAGGAATGCAAGGGCTGCGGCCTGTGCGTGGAGGCGTGCGTGCCGCGCGTGCTGGCGCTGGCCGCCCATCTGAACCACCAGGGGTATCACCCGGCCGAATACGCCGGCAGCGGCTGCAACGGCTGCGGGCTGTGTTTTCATTGCTGCCCGGAACCGGGTGCGATCACGGTGTACAAACTCGCCCGCGTGGCGGCGGCATAAGGAGGAAGGTCGATGGCGAAGCAACTGATCAAAGGCAACGAGGCGATCGTCAAGAGCGCCATTCTGGCCGGGTGCCGGGCCTATTACGGCTATCCGATCACGCCGGCTTCGGAGATTGCCGAGGCGGCGGCGCTATATATGCCTCGCGCCGGCGGCGTTTTCGTGCAGGCCGAGAGCGAGGTTTCGGCGGTGAATATGCTCTACGGAGCGGCTTCGGCGGGGGTGCGCGCGATGTCGGCCTCCTCGGGTCCGGGTATTTCGCTGATGCAGGAAGGAATCAGCTACCTGGCCGGGGCAGAGTTGCCGTGCGTGATCGCCGACATCACCCGGGGGGGGCCGGGCCTGGGCAACATCGCGCCCGAGCAGAGCGACTATAACCAAGTGGTGAAGGGCGGCGGTCATGGCTGTTACCGGATGCTGGTGCTCGCGCCGGCGTCGTGTCAGGAGATGGCCGACCTCACCGCGCTGGCCTTCGACTTGGCCGACGCCTACCGCAATCCGGTGATGGTGATGGCGGACGGCTTCATCGGTCAGATGATGGAGCCGGTGGAGTTCGCCGCGCAGGCGCATCCGCCCGGTTCGCAGCCGTGGGCCGTGGAAGGCAACCGTGAGACGCGGCTGAACCTCGCGAGTTCGATTCATCTCGAGCCGGACCGGCTGGAGGAGCACATCCGCCATCTCGAACAGAAATACTTGCGCGCGCAGCGCGAAGCGGTGCGCTGCGAGCACTACGAGACGGGCGACGCCGAGATCGTGCTGGTGGGCTATGGGATCGTGGCGCGGATCCTGAAAGCCGTGGTGGATGAGGCGCGGGCCGAGGGCATCAAGGCTGGCCTGCTAAGGCCCATCACGCTGTTTCCGTTCCCGTCGGCCCAACTGCGCGCGCTGGCGCGGCAGGCCAGCGTCTTCCTGACCGTCGAGATGTCCACGGGCCAGATGGTGGAGGACGTGCGGCTGGCGCTGGAAGGGCGTAAGCCGGTGGAGTTCTATGGGCGCTGCGGCGGCAATGCGCCGTCGGCGGCCGAAGTCCTGCAAGTGGTGCGGGAGGTGGCGCGGCGCTCGACGCCGGTGCTGATTCCCGGAGCGATCGCGAAGACGGAGGTGTGCCATGGCTGAGGTCCCAACCGGCTACACGGTGCTGCACGAGAGGCCGAAGGCGTTTTACGACACCTTCGAGCGCAAGGGCGACCTGCAGGGGCAGACGCACTATTGCCCCGGCTGCGGCCACGGCCTGGCGCACAAGATGATCGCGCGGGCGATTGACGAACTGGGCATTCAGGACCGGGTGGTGGCCGTAAGCCCGGTGGGCTGCGCGGTGTTCACCTACTATTACTTCGACACGGGAAACGTTCAGGCTGCGCACGGCCGCGCACCGGCAGTGGCGACGGCGGTGAAGCGCTCGCGGCCCGAGGCGATCGTGTTTTCGTACCAGGGCGACGGCGACCTGGCCGCGATCGGCACGGCTGAGATTCTGCACGCGGCGAATCGCGGCGAGAATATCACGGTTTTCTTTGTCAACAACGCGGTTTATGGCATGACCGGGGGGCAGATGGCGCCCACCACCATGCTCGGCCAGAAGACCACCACCAGCCCCTTGGGGCGCGACGCCTTCAACGAAGGCTATCCGCTGCATGTGTGCGAGCTGCTGGCCGCGCTGGAGGCCCCGGTTTATTTGGAGCGGGTCGCGCTGGGCAACGCGAAACAGGTCATGGCGGCAAGCCGGGCCATCAAGAAAGCGCTGACGAATCAGGTGAAGGGTTTGGGCTTTTCGCTGGTGGAGATTCTCTCTCCTTGTCCCACCATTTGGAAGATGAACCCCGCCAAGGCGCAAGAGCGCGTGCGCGAAGAGATGGTCAAGGTGTTTCCGCCGGGCGTGTATCGCGACCGCACCGCCGAAGCCCAGACCCGGCCCGCTCCGCCGCCTCCGCCGCGGCTGGAGGAGCTGCCCCGGCTGCTCGATCTGGAGGCGCACGACTTCACTCCGGCGGCGGATTTCCAACCAGGCGCGCTCGATCTGCGCATCAAGGTGGCCGGCTTCGGCGGACAGGGTGTGCTGATGCTGGGCGAAGTGCTTGCCGAAGCGGGCCTCCTGCTGAATCTCGATGTCTCCTGGCTGCCGAGCTATGGACCCGAAATGCGTTCGGGCACATCCAACTGTCATGTGCGGATCTCGAACCGCACGATCGCTTCTCCGCTGGTGGCGCGGCCCACGATGCTGCTGGCGATGAACGAGCCGTCGCTGAGGAAATTCGTGGCGGACGTCGACAAAGGTGGTTGGGTGCTGTATAACGCGCGGTCGCTGCCTGCGGATGTGAAGGCGCCGGAAGGCGTGCACGTGATGTGCGTGCCGTTCACCGAACTGGCGGACACACTGGGCGAGCCGCGCGCGGGCAATATCGTGATGCTGGGCGCGCTGCTCGAAGCCTCGGGCATCCTCTCCCGCGAGGCCATCGATCGCGCGCTGGAGATTCACGTGCGGTCGGCGCGCTGGTTGGAGCTTGACCGCCGCGCGCTCGAGTTGGGCCGGGATGCGGCCCGGAAGGAGCTGGCTTATGCGTGCGTCTGAACCCGATCCCAACATTCTGGTGTGGTTCCGCGGCGGCTACCGGCCGCTGGCGGAGGCGAACGTCAACATCCTGACCCACGCCCTGCACTACGGCACCGGCGTGTTCGAGGGCATCCGCGCCTACTGGGACGAGCGCCAGGGAGAACTGTACATGGTGCGCGCCGAGGAGCACTTCGCGCGCTGGATCCGCAACTGCGGCATCATCCGGATTGGCGTGGCGGAGAACGCCCGCGAGCTGACGCGCATTGCCGCGGACCTGTGCCGCCGCAACGGCTTCCGGACGGATGTCTATATGCGGCCGCTGGGCTGGAAGGCCTCGCCGCGCATTGGCGTGCAGCCGGACGACAACGACGCCGCGGCGTTGATCGCCATTCCCTTCGGGGCCTATCTACCCTCGGAGAACGGCATTCACGCGGGCGTCGCGAGCTGGCGGCGCATCGAGGACAACGCCATTCCGGGGCGCGGCAAGATCTGCGGCGCGTATGTGAATTCGGCGCTGGCCAGCGATGAAGCCCGCCGGAACGGGTTCGACGAAGCGATTTTCCTCACCGAATCGGGTCATGTGGCCGAAGGCGCCACCTGCAATATCTTCATGGTGCGCAGCGGCAAGCTGGTGACCCCTGCGGCGACGGACAACATTCTGGAAGGCATTACGCGCGACTGCGTCATGACGCTGGCGCGGCGTGAATTGGGCTTGGAAGTGGTGGAGCGCTCCATCGACCGCAGCGAGCTTTATGTGTGCGATGAGCTGTTTTTTACCGGCACGGCGGTGGAACTGGCGCCGATTACGCGCGTGGACCATCGTCCGGTGGGCGCGGGCGTGATCGGACCGGTCGCGGGCCGGCTGCGCCAGTTGTATGAAGACGCCACGCACGGCCGGATGGACACCTACCATCACTGGATCGAGCCCGTGTATCAGAAAGCGCCCGCGGCGGTATGAACGCGCGGGAGGAGGACAAGGCGATGCGGATCACGATATTGGACACCACGCTGCGCGATGGCGTGCAGGGCGAACTAGTGACGTTCGACGTGGAACAGAAGCTGGCGATCGCACGCCGTCTGGATCAACTCGGCGTGGATCTCATCGAGGGCGGCTGGCCCGCGGCGTCGCGGCTGGACGCCGAATTCTTCAAACGCGCCGTGCAGGCCCCGCCGCTTAAACGGGCCCGCTTCGCGGCGTTCGGGCCCGTGCGCAGCGTCCAGCGGGACGTGGAACAGGATGCCCAGACGCTGGCGCTGCTGGATGCGGCGACTCCGGTGGTCTGTCTGTTCGCGAATCTGTACGAATTGCCCCAAGTGGAGCGCGACCTGCTGGCGCGCATTCGCGATTCGGTGGCCTTCTTCCGCCGCGCGGGCAAGGAAGTGGTCTTCGACGCCTCGCACTTTTTCGATTTCTACAACGAGGACGAAAAACTTGCGCTCGAAGCCCTGGAGACCGCGCAGCAGGCCGGCGCGCAGGCGCTGGTGCTCTGTGATTCCCTGGGCGGCACGCTGACCACGCGCCTGGCGTTCGTGTGCGCCGCGGTGCGCTGCCGGTTTGAAGGCGTGCTGGGGATTCACGCGCACAACGATGCCGGGCTCGCGGTGGCGAACACAGTGGCGGCGGTCGAGGAAGGCTTCTCGCACGTCCAAGGCTCCATCAACGGCTATGGCGAACGCTGCGGCGTGGCCGATCTCACGACCGTTCTGCCCAACCTGGAACTGAAGCTGCACCACCACACCGTCGGCCGCGACGGCCTGGCGCAACTGGCCGAAGTGGCGCGGTTCGTCGCGATGACGGGCGGCCTGGGTGTGCGCCTCGACGCCCCCTACGTGGGACGCGCCGCCTTTTCGCGGCGCTCGAGCGGGGCCATGAATGAGGTGGCGAGCCTTTACTCGCCGCCCGCGCACGTGTTCCCCTCGACGGTCGGCAACGAGGCGCGCGAGCTGCTCTCCGCCTTGTCCGGCACCGGCGATGTCCTTCGCATGATCGACGAGACCGGCCTCGCCGGCGAACTGTCCCGCGAGCAGCGCCGCGAACTCGCCGACCGTATCCGGCAGCTCGAGTTCGAAGGCTACGACCTGGAAGCCGCCTCGGGCTCGTTCGAACTGCTGCTGCGCGAGGCCGCTCAACCCAACGCGCCGCTGTTCGAGGTGTCCAGCTATGAAGTGAACACGCGCGGGATCGGCGAGTTCCCCGAACGCACGCGCGCCTCCGTCTCGCTCGAAGTGAACGAAGCGGTGCTGTCGGCCACAGCCGAAGGCGAAGGCACTGTGCTGGCGCTCGACCATGCGCTGCGCGAGTGCCTGGCGCCGTTGTATCCGGAACTGCTGGCGGTGCAACTGGTGAACTACCAGACGCGGGTGCTGGAGCCCGCGCGCGGCTCAGCCGGGCGGGTGCGCGTGCTGATCGAGTGGGCCACGCCCGATGCGCAATGGGCGACGCTGGGCGTCTCCGAAAGCCTGATCGGGGCGACGTGGCGCGCGCTCGTGGACGCCATGCGGCTCGAAATCCTCCGTCTGCAGGCGCGCCACCCGGAGCCCGCCGAGGCGGCGGACACCAGTTGGGCCGTGTGACTGCTTCAGCCCGCGTCCCGGGTGTCTAGCGGCACCCGGCAGGCCAGCTTGACGCCCTTGCCGGGCTCACTCTTTATCGTGAGCGAGCCGCCGAGCAATGTGGCGCGCTCGCGCATGCCCATCAGGCCCAGCGAGTGGGCCGCGCGGCGGGGCACGTCATCCATGCCTCTGCCGTTGTCTTCCACCTCGAGTACGGCTTCATCCTGGTTGCGGTAGAGCGCCAGGCGGACCTGGCTCGCCCCGCTGTGGCGCGCGACGTTTGTGAGCGCCTCCTGGAGAATCCGGAACAGCGCCGTGGCGGCCGGCTTCGGAAGCTCGAGTTCCTGCACCGGGCCGCGAATGATGGCGATGCCCGTCTGTTCGCCGAAGGCGCGCGCCTGCCACTCGGCCGCGGCGGCAAGTCCCAAGGCGTCGAGCAGCGCCGGGCGTAATTGGGTTGCGATGCGGCGGACCGTGCGGATGGCTTCATCGATCGTCGTGGACGCCTCGTCGAACGCCTTCTGCAGACTTTCCCCGACCGCGGGACGCAGCGCCGCGAGGCGGAGCTTGGCGAGCGTCAACTGCTGCCCCAATTCGTCGTGGATCTCGCGGGATATGCGCTGGCGCTCCTCTTCGACCAGGGCGTCCTGGTGCTTCGCCAGTGCGCGAAGCTGACCGGCGGCGAAGGCCAGGGTGGCTTCGACCTGCCGGCGCTCGGTGATGTCCCGGATGGCGAGGAGCGCGCAGTCTCCTGACAGGGCGGCGGCGGACATTTCGACGTCGCGGACCTGTCCGTCGAAACGGACGATGCGCTCGGCGACTCCGGAGAGGGGCTGGCCGCCGGACAGGACATGGCGGACCCGGCTCAAAACCAGCGCCTCGGAATCAGCCGGGAACAGGCAAGACAGGCTCTGCCCGGCCAGGTCTGCCGCGGATGCGGCGCCGAACAGGCGGACAGCGGCGGGATTCGCAGCCAGCACGGCCGTCTGGCCGACCGAAAGCAGCGCATCGGGACTGTTGAGCCATACTCCGGAATCGGTTGGATTCATTGGCGAGGATCCGCGCTGGCGAACGCCTGCTAACAGGATACGCGTAGCGGATCAGGAGGCGGCGGCCATCCGGCGGCGAGGCGTGACGGCCAAAGAAATGCTTTGCCGCCCGGCGTGACCGAGCCGGGCCTTGGCCCTGCTCTTGAAGAGGCGGAACTGGGTGGGCGACAGGTTCATCTCCCGGCAGATGAGTTCCGCGGTCTGCTCCTCCAGGTAGAAGCGGGTAAGAATTTCGCGGTCGCGCGGAGAGAGCGCCGCCAGAGCCTCCCGCAGACAGCGCAGGCGCTGGCGATAGTCCAGTTCGCATTCAGGATCGCGCCGGTGGTCGGGCACGGCCAGATCCCCGAAGCCGGTTTCCGTAGTGCGCTTTCGTGTGATGCCGCGGATGGCGTCGGCCGCCTGGCGCTGAGCGACGGTACGAATGAAGGCGGGGAGCCGCGCCGGGTCGCGGATCTGACCTTCGCGGATGGCGCTGACGGTAATCAGAAAGACATTATGGGCGCGGTCCTCGACGAGATCGGCGGGCAGTTGGCGGCCGAGGTTGCTCCGGAGACCCCGCATGAGTGAGCGGTACAGGTCCTCCATCGCGGTTGCGTCACCCTGCGCGATACGGTCCACCAGAGCCTCGATAAACCCGGTGGCATACACTCCGGGAAGGCGTGACCCATCGGAAGTTTCTGGCATTGTCTTTGATCTCCGTATGCCGGGGCGCGAACGCCGCGCCTGGACTCACCGCGTAGCTTATCGGGCTGGTGGGGGAGGCGGAATCAGATCAGGCTGATTTGAAGGTAGGACTTTCGCCGAATCGAGCGTCAGAGAGTTCCTACAGTCAGCTTGGGTTTCTGCTGTGCCCGTCTGGCTTTGAGGGGCCAACCGCATCCAGAACTGGCGCGCTGGCCGAATCGCTGACCCAAGCCTCAACCGTTGCGAGGAATCGGGCGTATTCGGTTGACTTGTCGAAGAACGCATCCGCGCCCGCGGCCAGGCAGGCGTGGCGGGTTTCGGGTCCCGCCAGGTTGGTCAGGATGATCACGCGCGGACGGCCGTTGAGGCGCGGCAGAGCGCGGAGCACATCGAGCGCGCTGCCGTCTTCCAGTTGGAGGTCGAGGACGAGCAGGTCCGGGGGGACCCGGCGGGCGTGAGCGAGAGCGCCAGCGGTGTCATGGGAAGCGGCCGCCACACGGACGCCCGGCAACCGCTCGAGCTGATCCGCGAGCAGCCTTCGCAGTGGTTCCGAGTCCTCGGCAATGTGAATCACGTAGCAAGGCGGAGACATAGTTCAGTCGACAAGCTGGTGCTGAATGGCGTACCGGACGATGTCGGCCGTGCTATGCAACTGGAGCTTCTCGAGAATCCTGCTGCGGTAGGTGCTGACAGTCTTGATACTAAGGTGTAAGGAAGCAGCAATGGAGGTGGGCGTCTGTCCCGAGGCCAGGGCTTGCAGAATCTGAAGTTCACGGTCGGAGAGGAGGTCGGGCGAGGAGGCCGCCGCTCCCGAGGCCAGGAAGGCAGCCAAAGAATCGGCGAGAGCGGGACCGATGTAGCGCCTGCCGTCGCGAATGCGGCGGATGGCTTCGATGACGTCGCAGGCGGGCTGGTCCTTGGTCACATAGCCATCTGCGCCGGCGCGCAAAGCGCGAAGGCCGAACTGCTCACCGGGGTGGACGGTGTAAACGAGAACGCCCATCTGGGGCGCGGCATCCTTCAATTCGCGTATCAATTCAAGTCCGCTGCGGCCGGGCAGATTGAGGTCCAGGATTGCGAGATCCCAATGCTCGCTCGCGACTTGCTGAAGCGCCTGCGCCGCGTTTGCCGCCGCCCCGAAACGGCTGCCGGGGAAAGCGGCCGAAAGCATCAGGGAAAGCCCCTCGCGAATCGCGACATGGTCGTCCACGAGAAGGATGCGATGCGTACTCAAGACGGGCTCCGGGGCGGCAATTCCGATCATAGCGAATACCGGAGAATCAATCACCGCTTCAGGAACCGCCGCACAGCCCGGTGGAGGTACGCCTCCTCACAGGCGGTGGCGCGATGCCCGCAATCGCTCGTCAAAGCCAGCACCGGAAGCCCGGCCTGGCGGGCGAACTCCTCGGCGGGCGCGGGGTGGACCATCTGATCGCGGGTAGCGACCACGACAAGCGATTGCGACCTGACCCGGGCGGCGGCGGCTTCAAGAGGCCCGCCGCGGGCGACGTCGTGGGCAATCATCGCTTCGAGTTGAGCGGCCCAGTCGCGAGGATCGTGGCGGCCTGGGGCGCCGGTCTGGTCCAGGAGTGCGGCTGCGTCCGCCAGAGGCAAGCGGGCGCGGCGCTCCGGCGTTTCGAGAGCGAACTGATGCATCGCGTAAACCGCGGGCATCGCCTGGCGCGGGTCCCGGCCAGCCTGCTCCAGCGCGCGGATGGCGCGAAGTTGCGCATTCCACAGCAGGAGATCATTCGCGTTCAGACGCGGTGAGCCGATGACGGGAACGGCACGCACAACGCGGTCCGCATAGGCGGTCATCCATTCGAAGGTCTGCATGCCGCCCATCGAGATGCCCATGACCGCGTGCAGCCGCTCGATGCCGAACCTCTCCGTCAGCAGCCGCCGTTGGGATTCAACCATGCCGGGGATGGTAATTCCGGGGAAGCTGCCGCTGGCATTTGATGGTGAACAGCTGATCCCATTACCGGGCGCATCCACGGCGATCACGAACAAGCCTTCCGGGTCCACCAGACCCTGCGGACCGATGAGCGGCTCGAGGTCCTCGGTCCGGCCTCCGAACCACGTGGGAAACAGCACCGCGTTGGACTTCTCGGGGTTCAATTCGCCGAATGTACGGAAACCGATCCGGCACTCGGCCACGCGGCCGCCGCCCATGTCGAGATCGCGCAGAAGATGGAACTGCTGTTCCGCGGCAGAAAGACAGATCGCCGCGGCGATGGATACGGAAACTACAAGGCCAAGGGGTCGCATGTGCTCAAGATACACCCAATCCAACTTGCAGCCGGGTCAACTCCGGATCGCCGCGGGTGGAAGCAGCAGCGGCGGCAGCGATGGCCTTCCGCCCGGCGCGAGCGGCTCGTCGCTCAACGAATAGGCGAGGCGGCGGCGGGTGAAATACCCGAGCAGGCTGCTCGATCCGAACAGGAACATGCTCGACACCATCAGGTAGGCGGCGGTCCCGTCGTCGCCGGTTTCGTCGGGCAGGATAACTCGAATGGTAACCGGCTTGCCAAGCGAGGCCAGTCCGGCGTCCCCGGACTCGGCATCCCCGCCGGAGCCGCCAGGCAGAGGCACAGCGGCGGCCTCGACGAAACGCTTTGCCATGACCCGGGCGTCTAATCCCTCCTCGGCCGGCGCACTCTTTTCCACCTCCACCGCGATGAGCCAAGGCGCGGGCGCCGGCCCGAATTGCGGCACGCCAGGCTGCTGGCGTAAGGTGTCTGGGAAATGAACTCGGGAGAGGACCAGCATTTTCGCCTCTCCGCAAAAAGGCATCAGCAAGACAATTGTCAGGAACGAAAGCAGGATTCGGATGCAGAATGGCAACTGCACCACTGTCCGCACGGCAACGCACACGGAAAGTGGTGTGGTTTTTTGGCAGAAAGACATGGACTCCGGCTCAACCTTGAATTTGGATCCTGGTGCGGATCTTCTGTTCTATAAGTGGAGACCAGTGTCCGATATTCTCTTTGGAATTTCCTGAAAATTCAGCCCTCTTACTTTCGGAGTATGAGTGATACACACGAAATCGCCTGAAAGGGATATACCTTCGGGTATAGCCGGGGAGGCTCCTATTCGCACCTCAGCGCCCGGCCGGGTTCAATCCGCGCCGCGCGCCAGGCAGGTACTGCCGCCGCGCCAATAGAGGCGGCAAGCAGGGCCGTGCTGCAAAGCACATAGATCATCAATTCCCTGGCCTCGACACCGAAGAGTTGACTCTCGACAAACCTCGCCGACACGGCTGCGGCGCCGGCGCCCGCGGCCACGCCAAACAGCACCACCAGGGCGATCTCGCCCAGCACCAGCCGGACGACCCGTGCCTGTCCCGCGCCCAGCGCCATCCGGATCCCGATCTCGTGCGTGCGGCGCAGCACCACATAGGTGAGCACGCCGTACAAGCCGACCAGCGCCAGCAGGCTCGCAAGCAGCGCAAAACCAACTGATAGGAAAGAGAGCAGCCGCTCATTGGACAGTCGCATGTTCAATTGCTCGTCCATCATGCGCAAGTCGGAAACCACGAGATTCGAGTCCACCTTGCTCACTGCCTCGCGCAGCCTGGGCAGGACCTGGCGCGGATCACCGGTAATTCGCGCATAAACATTCACCCCGCTGACGAATTGCATTCGGGAACCCATGCTCACGAATGTCTGGCGAGGTGTTGGGCCGCGGACATCGTGGTACTTCGCGTCGCGGAAAACGCCGATAATCTCGGTATCCGGCTCCGCTTTGGCCCCTTGCGCCATCACGCGGCCCACGGGGTTTTGCTCAGGGAGGTACTCCCGCACCAGCGATTCATTGACCAGCGCGACCTGCCGTTCGCCGCCCCAGTCGCTCCAGGCAAGGTCCCGCCCCATGACGATGGGGATCCCGAGAGTCTCGAAGTAGCCGGGCGTGATGGCGTTGAAGAAGCTCCAGGGCTGGCCGCCATCCTTGATTGCGACTCCCGGGATGGTGACGGAACTGTCCCAGCGTCCGCCGGTCAGCAGCCGGGTCGTGTTCGCACCCACTGACTCGACGCCCGGCGTTGCCGCCAGGCTGTACAAAACCTCGCGATATACCCGAAGTTTACGTGCATCATCGTAAACCGTCGCGGGCCGCAGCCCGAACATGGCAACGGTTTCTGTGTTGAACCCCACGTCGACCAGTTGCAGATTCCGCAGCGTCCTGGCGAAGAGTCCCGCGCCAATCAGCAGAAGGCAAGAAAGCCCCACCTGCACGCCCACAAAAGCCTTTCGCAGCCGGACATGGCCATGTCCGCCCGCGATGGAGCCGGCTTCGTCCTTGAGCGCCGGAGCCGGTGAGATTCTTGCCGCCTGCACGGCCGGTGCCAGGCCGAACACAACCGACGTGGCGAGCGTCACCATGGCCGCAAACAGCAGCACGCGCAGGTCCGGCGCAGTGGAGAGCGATAGGTTCGCGGGGTCGAAAGGAAGAAAGCGGAGCAGCCCTTCGGCCGCCGGCCGGCTGAGCAGCAACCCGCCGATGCCTCCGGCTCCCGCCAACACCAGACTCTCAACCAGCAGTTGCCGCACAATCTGGGCGCGGCTCGCGCCAAGCGCCCCGCGGATCGCGACCTCCTTCCTGCGCGCCGCCGCCCGGGCCAGCAGCAGGTTCGCCACATTCGTGCACGCGATTAGCAGCACAAAGGCCACCAGCCACTGCAACACCAGCAGCGGCCGTTCGCCGTTCCGGCGGAGCGTCGAGAAGCCGCGTGAAGCCGGCGCCAGCTCCGGCGACTGCTGCAGAAACCGCTCCTTCTGCTCCGGGAACTTTTGGAAATACTCGTGCTTGAGTTCTTCCTGCTGGCGCTGGCTGTAGAGCACCTTGAGTGCGGCTTCAGCCTTCTCCAGCGTCACACCCGGCTTCAACCGCGCGAACAGATAGAACCAGGAGTCTCGTTCATTGGTCAGCGAGTCCCAGGTTGGAGTGATAGTGAGCTTCATCATCACCGGGATCCACACCTGAGTCGGCAAACCGGTGTCCGTCCCCTCAAAGCCCGGCGCCGCCACACCCACCACCGTGAAGGCCTTGCCGTTGAGACGAATGGTGGATCCGGCGATATCCTCCTTCCCGCCCAGCCGGTTTTGCCAGAAGTCGTACTGCACCACCGCCACGGGGTGGTTTTCGGCCACCAGGTCGTCCGCCGGGGTGAACAGACGGCCCCGCGAGGGCCGCACACCCAGAACCTCAAAGAAATTGCCGGCCACCAGGCCAACTGAGATCATCTCGTTGCGGTCGGCACCCATCAGGCTGGTCCGCTCGATGCGCTGGCCCGTCAGCCCGGCAAAGACGGTGTTGCGGTCCCGCAGCGCGAGGTAGAGCGGATGAGAGAACGTGTGCAGGCCGTCTCCGCTCTGAGATCCGAAGCGGCCGCCCTCCATGCGAAGCTGCACCAATTCCCTCGGGTTGTGCACCGGCAGCATCCGCAACAGAATTTGATCGAACAACGTGAAAATCGCCGTCGTGGCGCCAATGCCCAGTGCGAGTGTGGCGACGGCCGTCACGGCGAAGCCGGGATTCAGCCGCAGCTGCCGCACGCCAAACCGGACATCCTGCTGGAGCGTTTCAAACCATCGAACGGCACTCATTGCGTGCTCCTCTCCTGTGGCCGTTGATTCAGCGGCCTTGCTCTGTATACGGACCACTGTGTGATCCGTTCGCAATAGTCCACGAGAGAGCACCCGGTTCTGTGTAAACTTCCTGACCCCGCGCCCGCGCCCGCTTAGAATAGAGTTTCGTGCCTTTGCCCGCCGCAGCCCTGGAGTTTCTCGAGCGCATCGAACAACGCCTCACCGGACGCACGCCCCGGCCGCGCATCGTGTTCCCCGAAGGCGAGGATCCGCGCGTGCTGGAAGCGGCCGAGCGCCTCGCCGCGCGCGGCCTCGTCGAGCCTGTGCTCGTGCCCCGCGTCATCGCCGACGAAGCGGCCCTGGCGCGCTACGCCGCCCTCTACCGCGAACGCCGCCGCCATCGCGGCGTGACCGAACGCGAAGCCCGCCAGGCCGCAAGCCGCCCTCTCCACTTCGCCGCCCTCATGGTGGCGGCGGGCGATGCCGAAGGCTTCGTCGGCGGCGCCGCCAACAGCACCGCCGAAACCGTCCGCGCCGCGCTCCATGCCATCGGCCCGGCGCCGGGCGTCAAAACAATTTCCAGCTTTTTTGTAATGGGCGTCCCGGACCGCCGCACCGGCTGCAACGGGCTATCCATCGCCGCCGATTGCGCCGTCGTCATCGCCCCGACTCCTGCGCAACTCGCCGACATCGCGCTGATGGCCGCCTCCAGCACCCGGCTCGCCTTCGAATGCGAACCCCTGCTCGCGCTGCTCCCCGGACGCGATCCGGCTTTGACGGACGAAGCCGCCCGCCTCGTGCGCGAGCGCGCCCCCAACCTCGAGCTGCGCCTCGGCGAAGACGCCTTCGACCCGCGCGTGAACGCCTGCGTCTATCCCGACCTCAACTCGGCCAACATCGGCTACAAGCTGATCGAATGGCTCGGCGGCGGCTCCGCCTTCGGTCCCATGCTCCAGGGGCTCAACCGGCCCGCCAATGATCTCTCCCGCGCCGCCAGCCCTTCGGACATCTACACCGTGGCGCTCATCACGGCGCTCCAGGCGCACGCCGAGGCGCCCTCATGATCGTCCTCAGCCTGAACGCGGGCAGCAGTTCGCTGAAGTACAAACGCATCGACACACGCGACCACACCGTGCTCGACGTGGGCGCGATCGAACGCATCGGCGCGCCTGGCGCCCCCGCCACGCACGATGAAGCTTTCGCCCTGATTCCGGAACTCGATCACGTCGACGCCGCGGGCCATCGCGTCGTGCATGGCGGAAGCGAGTTCAGCGCGTCAGTGCTCATCGACGACGCCGTGGAAGCCCGCATCGAGGCCCTGATCCCTCTCGCCCCCCTCCACAACCCCGTGAACCTGGCCGTCATCCGCGCCGGCCGCCGCCGCCTGCCCCATGTGCCCCACGTCGCTGTCTTCGACACCGCGTTTCACACCGGCGTGTCCGCCGCGGCCTACACCTACGGCCTGCCCTTTGAGCTGGCCGATCGCTGGAAAATCCGCCGCTATGGCTTTCACGGCACCTCGCACCGCTACGTGGCTTCGCGCTTTCCGGGCAGGCGCAAGCTCATCACCCTGCACCTGGGCAACGGCTGCTCCGCCGCGGCGATTCTCGACGGCCATTCTGTGGACACCACCATGGGCATGACTCCGCTCGAAGGCCTCATGATGGGCACGCGGCCCGGCGACCTCGACCCCGGCGTACTGCTCCGCCTGATGGATTGGGAGGGCTTCGACACCGCCGCGCTCGACCGCATCCTGAACCGCGAATCGGGCCTCCTCGGCTTGTCCGGCCTCTCGAATGACATGCGCGAACTCGAGGCCCAGGCCGCGGCCGGCCACCCGCGGGCCGAACTCGCCATCAGCGTCTTCTGCCACCGCATCCGGCGCGCCATCGGCAGCCTCTACGCGGTGTTAAACGGCGCGGATGTGCTTGCCTTCACCGGAGGCATCGGCGAGAACTCGCCGGAAATCCGCAGCCGGGTGTGCCTTGAAATGGATGCCCTCGGAATCGTGCTCGATGCGGACGCGAATGCCGGGGTACGCGGGCGCGAAGCCCGCATTTCACCTCCGGGCGCGCCCACTGAAGTCTGGGTGATGCCTACGAACGAGGAATTGCTTGTCGCTCTTGATGCGGCCCGGGTCGCGCATCACAAAGTAAGCGGCCAGGTACGCGATAATCCTTCCGAACGTTCGCCCGCCGGCGGCAGGTAATCGTAAGTCTGCTCCATCCAGCGCCCAAGCTGCGATTTCAGGTCTTCCAGCACTTCCTGATGGGCGCTGGAGGCAGCGAGATTGTGGAACTCGTTCGGGTCCTTCTCCAGGTCGTACAACTCGAGCACCGGGCGGTTCGGCTCAAACATCAGCCGGTGCTCGGGCTTCATCGGACGCCGCCCCGCCATCGCGAGCAGCGATTTCCACGAAAGCCCGTCCGCGATGTCGAGCGCCGGGCGGTAAGGGAAGTTCGGAGCCGCATTGAAAATCAACTTGTGACGGGCGGTGCGAATCGAGCGGATCGGATCGAAGTTGTCGTGCCAGTTGCGTTCGGAGAACACGGCCCCGTGGGGCTGGTACGTCCGGCCCGTCAACAGCGGCGCGAAGCTCCGTCCTTGCACCTTCGCGGGCACGGGCGCGCCGGCCAGTTCGCAAAACGTCGGTGCGAAATCGACGTGGGGAATGAGTTCACGCCGCACGGCTCCGGCCTGGGTCCGGCCGGGCCAATAGGCCAGGAACGGCACGCGGATGCCAGGGTCGTACAACGTCCCTTTGGCGCGCGGAAACGCCATGCCATTGTCGCCCACGAATAGGACCAGGGTGTTGTCCGCCACCTTGTGCCGGTCGAGCAAATCGAACAGCTCCCCGCATTCGCGGTCCATGCGCGCGGTGAAGTCGTAATACATCGCGAGGTCCTCGCGCACTTCGGGCGTATCGGGCAGAAACGGCGGCACGATGACGTCTTTCGCCTCATGCGGCGGTGAGAATGCACCTCTGCGGTAGGGCCGGTGGGGATCGGTAAAGCCCATGTGCAGGAAGAAGGGGCGGTCCTTCGGTCGCTTGTCGAAGAAGGTGGTGAACGGCTCCTTCGCGCCCGCCTGGAAATCCCATTTCGAGTCGAAGGCCTTGCCCTGATGCACCTTGCGGTACGCGCCCAGATGATAGCCGCGCTGTTTGAGCGCGTCCAGGTAGGTCCATTCCCACGGCGGCATGGGCGTGTGCAGCCGTGAGGTGTTCGTGGTGTGCGGCGTGCAGCCGGTGAAGATGGCAGAACGGTTGGGGCTGCATTGGGGTGACGCTACATAGCTGTGGTCGAAGCGGACGCCACGCGCTGCGAGCCGGTCGAGATTCGGCGTGCGGATGGCGCTGTTACCGTAGCAGCCGAGGTCGGTCCAGGTGTGGTCGTCGGAGATGAGAAACAGAATGTTCGGCGCCGGCTCGCCGGCCTGGCGGGCCAGCGCGGGCGCGGCGGCGGATTGAAGAAGGGTGCGGCGGGTGAAAGGCATGACTTGGACGCTAGTCTTTCAATTTTGCCGGTCTGGCGGCAACCGCCGGCGGCTCGCGGAAATTTCTGAAGGCGTGAGATTTTTCCCGCCCGCGAGGCACTATTCCTCTAGAAGTGCACGGCATACCCGATACCTTGTGGAGCCTGATCGACGAGCGCCTCGCCGCGACGGCGGCGGCGGTGCTGCTGCCGTTGGCGGTCTATATCCTCATTTCTGGTCTTGACGACCTGATCGCCGACCTGGCATGGCTGCGCCTGCGCCGCCGTTTTGCGCCCCCGGCGGCCACGCCCGGCCTCGATCCGCGCATCGCCGTCTTCATCCCGTGCTGGCAGGAAGCGGACGTGATCGGCTCGATGCTGCAGCACAATCTTGCGGCCATCGCCTGGTCAGACTACGAGGTGTTCGTTGGCGTGTATCCCAATGATCCCGGCACCGCCGATGCGGTGCGCGAAGTCCAGCGAACGCAACCGCGCGTCCATCTGGCGTTCGTTCCTCACAGCGGCCCCACTTCGAAGCCCGATTGCCTGAACTGGGTGTACCAGCAAATGCTGGTCCACGAGGAGCACACCGGATCGCGATTCGACCTCGTGCTGATCCATGACGCGGAGGATGTGATCCACCCGCAGGCCTTCGATCGGCTCGCCGCCGCCTGTGAACGCGCCGGCATGGCCCAATTGCCGGTGTTGCCGCTGTCCACGCCTTGGAGCGACTGGACCCACGGCGTCTATTGCGACGATTTCGCCGAATCGCAGGGCAAGGACCTTTCGACGCGCCATGCGCTCGGGGCATTCGTGCCGAGCTGCGGCGTGGGCACGTGTTTCCGGCGCGACGCGCTCGACCGGCTCGCCGCCGCCGAGGACAACCGTCTTTTCCAGCCCGATGCCCTCACCGAAGATTACGACATCGGCCTGAGGCTGCACCGGATGGGTATCGCGCAGGCTTTCGTCCCTCTGGAATTCGAAGGCGGCGCGCCCGTGGCGACGCGAGAGTATTTCCCGCGGCGAGCCCGGGCGGCGATCCGCCAACGCACCCGGTGGGTCACCGGCAATGCGCTCCAAAGCTGGCAGCGCCACGGTTGGCCGGGCGGCTGGATGAACCGCTGGTACCTGTGGCGAGACCGCAAGGGCCTGTGGGGCAACCCGCTCTCGCTGCTCTGCAACCTGCTGTTGGTCTACGGCACGGTGTCGCTGACCGCGCACGCCGCGATGGGTTCGGCCTGGCCGCTGCTGCGCCACGTCCGCGCGTGGCCTGGCGCCGAAACGTTGCTGCTGGTCACCACCGGCTTGTTCGCCGCTCGGCTCGCGTTCCGCGCGGTTGCCTGCGCGCGCGTCTACGGCTGGCTGTTCGCGGCGGGCGTTCCGCTGCGCATGTTGTGGGGCAATTGGGTGAACTGCGCCGCCACCATCCGCGCCCTGGTCCAGTTCCTCGCCGCGCAACTGGCCCGGCGGCCGCTGGTGTGGGTGAAGACCGAACACGCCTACCCTACGCGGGGTGCTCTGCTTAGCCATAAGCGCCGTCTCGGCGACATCCTGGTGGACTACCGTTATTGCACGCGCGAGCAGGTGGAACGGGCCGCGCTCGAAAACTCGAGCCTTCGGCTTGGTGAGCGGCTTGTGCAACTGGGGTTCCTCACCGAAGCCCGGCTCTACGAAGCTTTGTCGGTGCAGCAGGCGCTGCCGGTGATCGAGCTCACGCCCGCTCGCGTTGCTCCCGCGGCGGCCCGGGCGCTGCCTGCGCGGCTGGTTGAGCAGTTCGACATCCTGCCCTTCGAAGTTCGTGATGGGACCTTGCACCTGGCCGGTCCACAGATCCCCGGCGACGACTTGATCGCCGAAATCCGCCGTTTCAGCCGCCTGGAACCCCGCTTCCACCTCATTACGCCGACCGCGTTTCAGTTGCTCCAGCCGCGCGTGCGCCGGGCGGCCGCGGGCTCCTGATCCGGCGCGGCCGGTACAATCAAGGCAGAGCCCCTCCCTGCTGCCATGACCCGTTTTTCTTTTGAAGCCCGCACCCGCATCATCGCCGGACCCGGCCGCCTGAGCGAACTCGGCGAAGCCGTGCGCTCCCTGAACGCCGCCCGCGCCCTGATCGTCACCGATCCTCCCCTCGTCGACGCCGGCCACGCCGCCACCGCTCTCCGATCGATTCAGCACGCGGGCGTCGCGGCCGAAATCTACACCGGCAGCCATTCGAACCCCGATTCCGCGGACGCCGAAACGCTGCGCGCCTTCGCTACGCCGCTCGCGCCGGACCTGCTGATCGGTCTGGGCGGCGGCAGCGCCATGGATATGGCCAAGGCCGCGAATTTTCTGCTCACCAGCGGCGGCCGCATGTGCGATTACCAGGGCTATGGCCGCGCTACGAAGCCGATGCTGCCGCTGATTCTGGTCCCCGCCTCGACTGGAACGGGCAGCGAGGCGCAGTCCTATTGCGTGATCGCCGATGCAGAAACCCGCGCCAAGATGGCTTGCGGAGCGCCGGATGCCGCCGCGCGCATGGCCCTGCTCGATCCCGAAGTCGCGCTCACGCAGCCGCGCGCGGTTCGCGCGGCTTCGGGTTTCGACGCCCTCGCGCACGCCGCTGAAACCTGGGTCACCACCAAACGAAACGACCTGAGCGCCACGTTTACGCGCGAGGCCTGGCGGCTGCTTTCCGGTAACTTCGAACGCGTGCTGGCGCATCCAGAAGATGTGGAGGCTATCGCCAACATGCAGTGGGGCGCGTTCCTGGCCGGGTGGGCCATCGAGCATTCCATGCTCGGCGCGGCGCACGCCTGCGCCAATCCCCTTTCGCAGCGCTATCGGACAGTGCACGCGCACGCGCTGTCCGTCGTACTGCCGCACGTGGTCCGCTATAACGCGGTGCTGCTGAAGGACCGCTACCGCGAACTCGACGCAAATTTGGACCGGCGCCTGGAGGAGTTCGCCTCGCTCGCCGGGCTGCCGCGCACGCTGCGCGAGCTGGGCGTGCCGGAAGCGGACCTGCCCCACCTGGCCGCGCGCGCCGCCGAGCAATGGACCGGACACCACAATCCGCGGCCGTTCGACACCGAGGCCGCCCTGGAGATTTACCGATGCGCGTATTAGCACTCGCCTTGATCCTCATGTCATCCTTGTCCGCCCAGGATTGGCCGCAGTTCCGCGGCAACCCGGCTCTGACGGGGGCGCCGGCGGCGTCCGCGCCCGCCGCGCCCAAGCTGCTCTGGACGTGGGAAAACCCCGATGCCATTCTCTCTTCGCCGGCCGTGGTTGCGGGCGTTGTCTACTTCGGGACCGAGAATGGCGACCTGATCGCCGTCGATATCAGCACCGGCAAAACGAAATGGAAGACCAAGCTGGGCGAATCGATCGGCGAGTCCTCGCCCGCTGTGGCCGAGGGCCGTGTCTTCATCGGCGACCTCGAAGGAGCGGTGCATGCCGTGAGCGCCGCGGACGGCAGGAAGCTCTGGTCCTACACCACCTCGGGCGAGATCAAGGCTTCGCCGGTGGTGAGTGGCGGCAAAGTGATCATCGGCTCCTATGACGGAGCTCTCTATGCCATTGACGCCGCGAGCGGTAAGCTCGCCTGGTCGTTCAAGACCGAGGGTCAGGTTCATTCCACAGCCGCCATTGTGGACGGCGTGGCGTATATCGCCGGCTGCGATGGCTCGCTGCGCGGCATTCGCGTGGCCGACGGCAAGCAAACGGTGGAGATCCGCATCGGCAGCTATACCGCGGCTTCGCCCGCCCTGGCCGGAGGCCGCGCCTACGTGGCCACGTATGACAACGAGATTCTCGCCATCGGTCTCGCCGAAGGCAAGGTTCTCTGGCGCTATGAGCATCCGGTGCGCAAATTCCCGTTTGTCTCCTCGGCGGCGGTCACACCCACCCTGATGGTCGTGGGCGGCCGCGACCGGATGATTCACGCGCTCGACCGCAATACCGGCAAACCGGCGTGGCAGTTCAGCACGCGTGCGCGCGTCGAGGGATCGCCGCTCGTCGCCGGCGGCCGCGTGTACATCGGCGGGGGCGACGGCCGCTTTTATGTGCTTGACGTGAAGAGCGGCAAGAAGCTCTGGGAGTACGAGGCGGGCGCGCCGATTTCGGCGTCACCCGCGCTGAGCCGGGACCGCATCGTGGTCGCCACTCAGGATGGGCGGCTGCTCTGCTTCGGCCCCTAGGGCGCCTATTCCTGCCCGCTCTGCAGCAGCGCGCGAACCAGCCCCGCGAGGTTCTTGACCCCTACCTTCATGTACAGCCGCTTCAGGTAGGTCCTCACCGTGTGGATCGACACATCGAGCGTCTCGGCCGCGCTGCGTGGCTGGTGGCCGTCCATGATCAGTTCCGCGAGGCGCACTTCGGCCGGTGTCATGCGATAGCGGCGAACCAGCATCTGGCGCCGGCTTTCGGAGTCCGCCCACGCCGCCCGGATGCTCAAGAGTAAGTGCTGCGGCACGGGACTGCCATTCCCCAACGTGTCCAGCGCCAGATCCAGAGGCACTCCGCCCTTACGCACAGGTTCATCCACCAGGTTGCGCAGCAGCATCAAATCGATCTGGCTGATATCCGTCGTAAGCCCGGGAATCTCCGGAAGCATCCGCTTCGCGGTCTCGTTCATGGAGATGACCCGTCCAGATAAATCGAGTAGGACGTATCCGTGTCTCATTCACTACTATTAAGCAGCAGCTACCCCAAAAATGAGACGGGTATAAAGCGAAGATCAAGGGTGCAATAGGCGTCATGCCGAGTAACCGGAGACGTTACCGGCCGGACGTTGGAAATATATTCATCTAAATGAGTGAAGTACGCTATTTATTCCCTATAAAGGTGCGGACTCGCTCTGCGGCCTGCTCAAGGTTATCCATTGAATTGGCATAGCTCAATCGGAGGTACCCCTCGCCAAACGACCCGAAGGCCGTTCCAGACAGACAGGCTACTCCGGTTTCCGCGAGCAGCGCGTCCGCCAGCGGCTTCGATTTCCAGCCTGTGCCTTCGATGTTCGGGAAGGCATAGAACGCGCCTTCGGGCATGGGGCAACGAAAGCCGGGAATATTGTTGAGTTTTTCAACAAAAAAGTCGCGGCGGCGGCGGAACTCGGCGATCATGGCCTCTGCGGGACCCTGGTCACCGGTGATCGCGGCCAGCCCCGCGCGTTGCGTGAAGCTTGCCGTGCAGGAGTTCGAGTTCACCATCAACTTGTTCACCGGGTCCACCATCCAGGCGGGGAAGTGGCCGTAGCCGATGCGCCAGCCGGTCATGGCGTACGTCTTTGAAAACCCGTCGAGGATGACGGTCTTGTCGAACATGCCCGGCATCGTCGCGATGGAGACGGGCTCGTGGGCGTAGCTCATGCGCGAATAGATCTCGTCGGAAAGCACGATCACATCGCGGTCGGCGAGCAGGCGCGCGATTTCGGCGATGTCCTCGGCGGGCATCACGCCGCCAGTGGGGTTCGCCGGTGAGTTGAGGATGACGAGACGCGTTTTTTCGCTCAATTTGGCGCGAAAAACGTCCAAATCGAAGCTAAAACCGCGCTTTTCGAGCAGCGGAATGGGCACCGCCCGCGCGCCGCAGAAGTTGATCATCGACTCATAGATCGGGAACGACGGATTCGGGTAGAGCACCTCGTCGCCCGGCTCGATCAGCGCCAGTAAAGTATAGAAAATGACAGGCTTACCCCCCGGAACCACGCACACCCGGGCCGGATCGGCCTGGATGCCGCGAGTGCGGCTGAGGTAGGATGCGATCGCTTCGCGCAGTTCCGGCTGGCCTTGCGTGGGGCCGTAGTGGGTCCAGCCGCTGCCGAGCGCGGCCTGGCCGGCTTCGACGATATGGCGCGGGGTGTCGAAATCGGGCTCGCCGATTTCGAGATGAATGATGTCGCGGCCCTGGGCTTCGAGGGCGCGGGCGCGGGCGAGAACCTCAAAGGCGGTCTCGGTCCCGAGGCGGGTCATGCTGGTGGCTAACTTCAAGGTTTGCCTTTCTGAAGTAATGGATGGAGTTGCGCACCTCGGCCAGCGCGACGCGGTCGCCGATCCGCACCGGATCGCCGTGGATCCGGGCGGTGAGGCGGGTGCCGGAATCGAGGTGGATCATGGCCAGTTGGTAAGGAGCCTCGCCGGCGAAGGCTTCCGGAGGCGAATAAATCGTCGTTTCGGTATAGACGGTGCCGGTCATAAATCGTTCATTCCAAACCCAATATCGTCACCACGGCCGTTGCGCCCGACCCGCCGAGGTTCTGCGCTAGGCCGAGCCGCGCTCCGGCGATCTGCCGTTCGCCGGCTTCGCCGCGCAACTGCTCGACGACATCGCAGATCTGCGCCACGCCGGTGGCGCCCACCGGGTGGCCCTTGGATTTCAGCCCGCCGGAGGCATTCACCGGCCGCGCGCCGCCCAGCGCAGTGGCGCCTGAGGCGGCGTAAGGGCCGCCTTGGCCCTTAGGGACGAAGCCCAGGTCCTCGGTGGCGAGGATTTCGGCGATGGTGAAGCAGTCGTGCAACTCGGCAAACTGGATATCCGCCGCGGCGACGCCCGCCATCTTGTAGGCCTTTTCGCCCGCGCGGCGGACCGCTTCGAAGGTGGTGATGGATTCCTTCTGGTCGAGCGCGACGGGTCCGGAAGTCTGCGCAATGCCCAGCACTCGGACCGGTTTGGCGCGGAAATCGCGCGCGCGGTCCACCGCGGCGAGGGCCACACAGGCGGCGCCGTCGCTCACCAGCGAGCAGTCGAAGACGGTGAGTGGGTCGCAGATCATTTTGCCTGCAAGCGCCTTTTCGACGGTGATCTCCTTGCGCATGTGCGCCATAGGGTTCATCGCGCCGTGGTGATGGTTCTTCACGGCGACCTGCGCGAGTTGCTCGCGCGTGGTGCCGAATTCGTACATGTGGCGTTTGGCGATCATGGCGAACAGCGCCGGGAAGGTGGCTCCGGCGGCCATTTCGCCCGCCATGTCGCCCGCGCCGGCTAGGATTTCCGCCACGCGCGCGGTGGACTGGGAGGTCATCTTTTCGACCCCGGCCACCAGCACGATGTCATAGATGCCCGCCGCCACTGCCGCCCAGGCGTGGAAAAACGCCGATCCGGAGGAGGCGCAGGCGGCCTCGATGCGGGTGCAGGGCACGTCGCGGATTCCGGCTTCGGTGGCGATGTAAGGGGCCAGATGATTCTGTCCGACGAAGGAAGGGCCGGCGAAATTGCCGAGATAAAACGCCTCGGCCTGATCCGCCGTCAACCCGCTGTTTTCAAGGCACTTATGGACCGATTCCACCGCCAGAGACCGCAAATCCCGCTCCGGAAAAGCGCCGAAGGGCGTTTTTCCGGTTCCCACCACGGCCACAGGTCGCATACAATCACAGCATACCGCCGTGACGGGGGCCGCGCGGGTTTATTCCCCTTGCGGTCTGATGGTTTGCGCCGCGTGCGCCGATTGATTTGCACGCGGGGACGGGCGACGGCGTCATCCCTTGATAGCAGGATGATGCGCACCCGGACGACAACCCGGCCGAGTTTCGAGGCGATGAGCGACTCTCCCCACCTCGACCTGCAATGGCAGGGCAGCACGAGCGAACAGGCCCGGCAAAACGAGTTCGTCCAGACCCACCTGCGGCGCGTGTTTCTGATCATTTACCGGATTGTCGGCGATGTGGCCGACGCCCAGGATCTCACGCAGGAAGCCTTCATTAAAGCGCTGCAGCGGCAGGATCAGCTCAAGGACCTGGAAAAAGCCGCGCACTGGCTTTCGCGCATCGCCACCAATACGGCACTGGACTTCCTGCGCCGCCGCGGCCGCTATGCCGCCACCGGGATCGATACTTTGTATGACGCTCCGGCGAGTTCCTCCTCGGAGTTCGACGACCCCGAAGCGCGCGTGCTGCGCCGCGAGCAGCACAACCGGCTGAGTTCAATCCTCGCCTGCCTGACCCCGCGTGAGCGGATGGCCCTGGTGCTGCGCGATGTCGAAGGGTTGCCGGCCGAGGAGGTCGCCGAGCGGATGAGCTGCGGCACGGCCACGGTCCGGTCGCACATCGCCAACGCCCGCATCAAGTTCAAGAGGCTGCTGGGGAGGACGCGGCGATGAAGCACCTCACCCAGACTCAGATTGCGCTGCACGCCGGTGGCGACCTGCCACTCTTCGAGTCGCTCTATGCGCGGCTGCACCTGCGGCGGTGTGCGCGTTGCCGTCAGCAATTCGCGGCTTTCGCCGCGCTGCGCGCGGAAACCGCGGAGACCGCTCAGGAACTGCCGCCCGGCGTGGACTGGCAGTCGCTCGAGATGGAGATGCGGGCCAATATCCGGCTGGGCCTCACCGCCGGAGCCATCGTGGATCAGGCGTTCTCCTCCGGACCCGATCCGGAACCGGAGGAATTGGAAACCAAAGCGCCTGAGCCGGAGCCGGCTCACATTCCGGTCCGCCGTTTGAACTGGTCGCTGAGTTCGCCCTGGCTGCCGGGCGCGGCGGTGCTGGGGTCGCTCACAGTGGTGGTGGTGCTGGTGTGGCTGCTCAGCTACCCGCCGATTTCTCACGCGCCCGGGCGGTACGCGCAGGCGCCAGGCTCGACCGTGATGACCGCGCAGAACGCGGGTCTGGAACTGCGGCATGGCGGCGGGGCGCTCACGCTGCTCCCGCCGGCGGCCGAACATGCCTCGCTGTCGGTGGACCTGGGAGCCGGAGCGCGGGCCGAGTACGTGGATGTCGAAACGGGTCAAATGACCATCCATCAGGTGTTTTATGGCGACGATGAGTAAATGGCTGGTCCTGGCCCTGGCCGCGCCGCTGCTGGCGCAGGAGGCGCCGCTCGATCCCGAGCGCGCCTTCCGGGTCACGCTGCCGCCCGGAGCGCCCGTCGCCCTGGCTTCGGCGAACTGGGACCAATCGAAGGCAACCGCCCGTGGCGGCGCGCTTCTGGTGGACCTGCATTCCACGCTCCAACTCAAGAATGAAAGCCCGCGCCGCATTCGCGCCATCTCGCTTCAGGTGGTGGCCCAGGAAGTGACCCCTGGCGGCAAGGGATCGGTCACCGTGCCGAGCCTGGATGTCGCGCCCGGCGAGACCTTCGGCGTGCGGATCGACCTGCGGCTGATGCGGCCGCTCACCCGCGGCGGCGGCGCGCTGGTGGAGGTGTCGCTCGATGGCCTGCTGTTCGACGACCTGACCTTTTTTGGGCCGAATCTGCTGAACTCGCGGCGTTCTCTGCTCGCCTGGGAGCTCGAGGCGCGCCGCGACCGCCGCCAGCTTCTGACCGCGCTCCAACAGGGTGGCCGGGAACGATTGCAGGAAGAAATGGTGCTGGCCTCTTCGCGCCTGACCGAGCAGGCCGGTGTGGAGATGCGGGTGACGCGCGCACCCTCGCCCGGCGAGGGCAAGGAACTCGCGTTCGCGTTCGTCCAGTTGCCGGGAGCGCCGGTCCGCCTGATGCGCGGCTCGGCCACGGTGGCTCCGGGCGAGGCCCGCGCGCCGCGCATCGAGATCTCGAATCGCGGACGACGCGCGGTGCGGTCGGTGGAGATCGGCTGGATTGTGCAGGACGTGAACGGGCGCCAGTTCTTCGCGGGCTCGCTGCCGTCGGAGATCCGCATTCCGCCGGGCCAGGAGGCACTGGTCGCGCGCGAGCAGACGCTGCGCTTCACCCGTCCCGGCCAGCCGTCGCTCGAGATCGCAGCGCTGTCGGCCTACCCGGCAACAGTGGAATTCGAGGATGGCGAGGTGTGGGTACCGTCGAGCGCCGCGCCCGCGCTGTCGGGCGAGATGCGCCGCCTGGTGGAACTCTACCGCCGCCACGGGCTCAATGTGGTGCTGACGCAGTTGCAGCGCTTCGAATAGGCAGGCAGACTGGTAGCGTGCCTACCGCCGCTGGTCTCGATTCCTTCCTCGGGCGCGCGCCCGAATCCTTGAATATCGCTGAACTCAATTCGCTGCACGGAGCGTGGGCGGCGGTGGAACTCTATTCGCCGGCCACGACGCCACTGCGCCGCATTCAGGCGCTCGCGCCCCATCAAGCCGCCTGCCTTGAACAGCTCGCCGCGCGCGGGCTGGACCCGCGTCAGTACGAAGTGCTGATGCTGCGGCGTCCCTGCTGAGATGGACTGCCGCCCCGGCTGCGCGGCCTGCTGCATCGCGCCGTCGATCTCATCCCCGTTGCCCGGAATGCCCAACGGCAAGCCCGCGGGCGTTCCGTGCGCGCATCTGGACGAGGATCTGCGCTGCACGCTGTTCGACGACCCCCGCCGGCCGGCTGTGTGCCGCGGACTGCGCCCGTCCATCGGGATGTGCGGCGGCTCGGCGGCGGAGGCGATGGCGAACCTGACGCGGCTGGAAGCGCTGACGAAGCCCGAAAGTTTGCAGTTTTTTGTCAAAAATGCGTGTTAAGATGCGCTACGAAGGCCATAAAACGATGCGAAATCCCGCTTTCTTTCTCCTTTGCGCCGCTCTGCTGACCCTGCCGGCGGCCGAAGCCCAGACCAAGTTGCTCCGCTTCCCCGACCTGCACGGCGATACGGTCGTGTTCACCTACGGCGGCGACCTTTGGACCGCCCCGGCAAAGGGCGGCACGGCGACGCGCCTGACCACGCACCCCGGACAGGAACTGTTTCCGCGCTTCTCGCCCGATGGCAAGTGGATCGCCTTCACGGGCCAGTACGACGGCGACGAGCAGGTCTATGTAATTCCAGCCGGCGGCGGCGCCCCGAAGCAGTTGACGTTCTATCCGGCGCGCGGCCCTCTGCCCGCGCGGTGGGGCTACGACAACCAGGTCTATGACTGGACGCCGGATGGTTCGGCGGTGCTGTTCCGGTCGCTGCGCGACGGGGTGACGAGCGGCGATTCGCGCCTGTACACCGTACCCGTGGCGGGGGGATTGCCCAAGGCGCTGCCGATGCCGGCGGCGGGCGCGGGCGATTTCTCCCCCGATGGAAAGCGGCTGTTCTATTCCCCGCTGTTCCGCGATTTCCGCACGTGGAAGCGCTATGAGGGCGGGTGGGCGCAGAACCTGTTCATTTACGACCTGGCCACGCACGCTTTGACGCCCGCCGACAATTCAAAGCGCACCGAGCGCGATCCGATGTGGATCGGCGACAAACTCTACTTCGCGAGCGACCGCACGGGCACGCTGAATTTGTATGAGTATGACCCCGCGTCGAAGCGGACGCGGCAGTTGACCAAGTCCGATACCTGGGACGTGCGCTGGCCCGCGCGCGGCGACCGCAACCGCATCGTGTATGAGTTCAACGGCGAGTTGCAGATTCTGGATGTGCGGTCGGGCCGCTCGGAGGCGGTGCGGATCACGGCGCCGACCGACGGGCTGAATACGCGCCCATCGCAGATGAATGTGGGCGGGCAGATTTCGAGCTTCGATCTTTCGCCGAAGGGCGAGCGGGCGCTGTTCCAGGCGCGCGGCGAGATCTTCACGGCGCCGATTGAAAAGGGCGTGCCGCGGAATCTGACGCGGTCATCGGGCGCGCATGACAAGGCGGCCGAGTGGTCGCCCGATGGCCGCCACATTGCCTACATTTCGGACGCTTCGGGCGAGGACGAGCTGTACATCGTGCCACAGGATGGCTCCAGCGCGGCGGTGCAGTTGACCAATGACGGCAAGGAGATGCGGTACCGGCCGGTTTGGTCGCAGGACTCGAAGAAAATCGCCTTTTCCGACAAGGAAGGTCGCGTTTTCGTGGTCACTGTGGCCGACAAATCGAAGCGTCTGGTGGCCGACGAGAAGCGCGGGCAGTTGCTGGACTACGTCTGGGCGCCGGATTCGAAGCACCTGGCGTTTACCTTGACCGGCGAGACGCCGATTCGCTCGATCCATATCTGGAGTGAGGCGGACGGGCAAGCGCGGCGGGTGACCGATCCGATGTTTTCCGCCGGCAACCCGGCGTGGGACCCGGATGGGAATTACCTCTATTTTCTCTCCGACCGCGAGTTTCATCCGCTGATCGGCAATAACGAATTTAATTTCGCGCTGACCCGTTCCACCCAGATTTATGCGCTGACATTGAAGAAAGACGGCAAACATCCCTTCCCCCCGGAATCCGACGAGGTCACTATCGTCGAGGAAAAAAAGCCTGAGGAAAAGAAAGCGGAAGAGAAAAAGCCGGAGGAGAAAAAGCCGGAAGAAAAGAAAGACGAAGGGCTGAAAATCGATTACGACGGCATTGCGCTACGGGCCGCCCGGGTGCCGGTAAATGCAGGCAACTATGGTGGTCTCGCCGCGAATAAGGGCCACCTGTTGTATTCGCGCGGCGGAGATTTCTATTATGGCCGTCCCTCGGGGCAGGCGCCCGCGCTGGTGATTTTCTCGATCAAGGACCGGAAGGAGACGGTGCTGGCGGATAACCATCAGGGCTATGCCATCTCGCACGACGGGTCGAAGGTGCTGGTGCGTTCCCCGGGGCAGTTCCAGGTCATGAACGCCGCGCCGAACGGGGCGCAGTCGAAGAAGACCGTTTCCACCGCCAATTTGACGATGGAGCGCGTCCCGATGCAGGAATGGCAGCAGATCTTCAACGAGGTCTGGCGGCGGTACCGCGACTTCTTTTATGTGAAGAACATGCATGGGTACGATTGGGAGGCGCTGCGGCGGCAGTATGCGCCCTGGCTCGAATACCTGGGGCACCGCACCGATTTGAATTACGTGATCGGCGAAATGATCGCCGAGTTGAACGCCGGCCATGCCTACATCGATGGCGGCGATTTCGCGGCGCCGCCGCGCCCGCAAGTGGCGTTGCCGGGTGCGCGATTTGAACTCGATGAAGCCGCGGGACGGTATCGCATCGCCAGGATTTTCGCCGGCCAGAACGAGGAAGCGCTTTACCGCTCGCCGCTGACCGAAGTGGGCGTCAATGTGTCCGCGGGCGATTATGTGCTGGCAATTGACGGAGAGGATCTTCCGGCGAATGTCAATCCCTACCGTCTGCTGCGCGGGAAAGCCAATCGCGCCGTCACACTGACGGTGAATAATGCGCCCAACATAACCGGCGCACGACAGGTGACGATTCAGCCCGTATCGTCGGAAAGCGATCTGATTTACCTGGAGAACATTACGCGAAACCGGCAGATGGTTGATAAATTATCGAATGGCCGCCTGGGCTATATTCACATCCCCGACATGGCCGGAAATGGCATTCGCGAGTTCAACAAGTGGTTCTACAACCAGACCCGCAAGGAGGGCATGGTGGTGGATGTGCGCGCGAACGGGGGAGGCAACGTGTCGCGCATGCTGATCGAGCGTTTCCGGCGGCAGTTGCTCGCCACCGGTTTCAGCCGGACCAACGAGGACGTGACGACTTATCCCGACGCGCTGATCCACGGCCACCTGGTGTGCCTGCTGAATGAGACTTCGGCTTCGGACGGCGACATTTTCCCGGCCATGTTCCGCGAGGCGGGGCTGGGTCCGCTGATCGGAAAGAGGAGTTGGGGCGGCGTGGTGGGCATCACGAACCGGGGCACGCTGATCGACGGCGGCATGGTGAACGTGCCCGAGTTCGGATTCGCATCCGCGGACGGACGCTGGGTGATTGAGGGCGAGGGCGTGGCGCCGGACATCGAGGTGGACAACGACCCGAAATCGGTGATCGAGGGCCGCGACCCGCAGCTTGAGCGGGGCGTGCAGGAGTTACTGAAGCGGATTCAGGCGAATCCGAAGCGGTTGCCCGCGCGGCCGCCGGACCCCGACAAATCGAAGTAGGCGGCTACAATGGGGAGACGCCCCCCATGAGCCTGACCCGGCGCTTCCAGCACCTGTTTTCCGCAGCCACCCGTTCGAAGGGAGAGTTCTACAATCGCGACCGGCGCGTGTCTATTGTCGATTCTTCGCCGGGCCACGCCGATGCCGTCGTTGAAGGCAGCGAAGACTACGAAGTCTGGCTGAGTTGGGACGATGCCGGCCTGGAGGGCGAATGCGACTGCCCGGCCTTCATGGACTTCGGCCCCTGCAAGCACATGTGGGCCGTCCTGCTGGCCGTGGAGAACCTGCACCCCGCGCAGAGGCCGGCCGCGGCGCGGCCGGCGTGGCGGAACGTGCTGGCCGCGAGCGCCTCGCCGGTCCCGGCGCGGCCGATCGATTGGCCTCCAACGCGCGAAGCTGTTTATGTTTTATCGCCGCACGGCAGCCGACTGGGCGCCGCGCAGCTTTCGCTGCACTACCGGGACCGCAAGCGCAACGGCGATTGGAGCGTGCTGAAGGATTGGCGGCCGAAAATCGCGCATCTGAATCAGTTGCCCGACGCCTTGGACCGCGAGTCGCTCACCCTGCTGCGGGGCGGCATTGGCGGCTACAGCGGCTATTATTACGGCGACGAAGACGCGATTGAGCACAGCTACACGCTCTCCGATCCGCTGGCGGGCATGCTGCTGCCCCGCCTGGCGGCGGCGGGGAGGCTGCTGGGGGTTGTCACCCGGAGCGCTCCGGCCCAGCCGCTGAGCTGGGATGAGGGCGAGGCGTATGTCCCTTCGATCGATGTCGAGCGCGGGCCCGAGGGCTGGCGGGTCGCGGCCAGGTTGCGCCGCGGAGAGCAGGCGCTGCCGCTGGACGAGGCGGGGATGCTGCTTTCGAGCGGGTTTATGACTGCGCACGGCCGGCTGGCGCGGCTGGATCCGCGCGGTTCGCTGCCGCTGCTCGACAATTTGCGGCGCCACCCGGTGGTGGAGGTGCCCGCCGGGGAGACGGGCGAGCTGATGGCGCAACTCGCCGAGCACAACCCAGGCCTGCTGGGCGAGTTGCCGGAGGAACTTCGTTTTGGGCGTGAGAATCCCGCCTGCCGGCCGCTGCTCCGCGTGACCAGCCATCCTACGCAGGGGCTCAGCGCTGACGTGTTGTTTGATTACGGCGGGCGCAGGGTGCATTATGACGAAGCGGGGCGGGGCATTTTTCTCGCGGACGAGCGGCGGTTACTGCTGCGCGATGCGGCGCACGAACGCGAGGCGCTGAGCGCGTTGCCCGCGTTAGGGTTCCGCCGCGACTACTACGCATATGGCGAGCGGGCGCGGCTCTGGCTGATTCCGGCGAACCGATTCCCGGCGGCGGCGCGCACGCTGGTCCAACAGGGCTGGGTGGTCGAGGCCGAGGGGCGGGCGTTCCGTCCGGCGGGGACGGTGAAGGTCCATGTGACGAGCGGCATCGACTGGTTCTCGCTCGACGGGCAGGTGGAGTACGGCGAGACGAGCGCGTCGCTGGTGGACATTCTCAAGGCGCTGCGGCAGAAAGAGCAGTTCGTGCGGCTGGGCGACGGCTCGATGGGTCTGCTGCCCGAGGAGTGGCTGGCGAAGTTCGCGCCGCTGGTGCAGATCGGCACGGCCGAAGAGGGCGAGATCCGCTTCCGCAGGGCGCAGGCGGGGCTGCTGGACGCCCTGCTGGCCGCGCTGCCCGAAGCCACGTGGGATGAAGCTTTTGCCGAAGCGCGCCAGAAACTGTTGCGATTTGAAGGGGTGAAGGCGGCGCCGCAGCCCGCGGGCTTCGTGGGCGAATTGCGCGGGTATCAGAAAGAGGGTTTGGGCTGGCTGCAATTTTTGCGTGATTTCGGCTTCGGCGGGTGCCTGGCCGACGACATGGGGCTGGGCAAGACCGCGCAGGTGCTGGCCTATCTCGAAGACCGGCGCGCCGCCGGGGCCGGGCCTTCGCTGGTCGTGGTGCCGCGTTCGCTCGTGTTCAACTGGCAGCAGGAGGCGGCGCGGTTCACTCCCCAGTTGCGTGTGCTCGACTATTCGGGGGCGCAGCGCCGGAGCCTGGATCTCGATGCGTGCGACCTGGTGCTGGCCACCTACGGCACGCTGCGCCGCGACGTGGTGGATTTCCGCGAGCGCGTGTTCGACACCATCGTCCTCGACGAGGCGCAGGCCATCAAGAACCATACGACGGAAGCCGCCAAGGCCGCGCGGCTGTTGCGCGGCGAGCACCGGCTCGCGCTGTCGGGCACGCCGATCGAGAATCACCTGGGCGAGTTGTGGAGCCTGTTCGAGTATCTGAATCCGGGGTTGCTGGGCTCGGCGCGCGCTTTTCAGGGGTTGGCCGGAAAAACGGCGGTGGAAGATCCGACGGCGCGCAATCTGCTGGCGCACGCGCTGCGCCCGTTCATCCTGCGCCGCACGAAAGAGCAAGTGGCGAAGGATCTGCCGGCCAAGACCGAACAGACGCTCTATTGCGAGCTGGAAGGACCGCAGAAGAAGCTCTATCAGGAGCTGCTGGATCACTACCGGGTGTCGCTGCTGGCGAAGGTGGACCAGAAGGGGCTGGCGAAGTCGAAGATGCATGTGCTGGAGGCGCTGCTGCGGCTGCGGCAGGCGGCGTGCCATCCGGCGCTCGTGGATGCGAAGCAGAACGGGCACGCGGGGGCGAAACTGGAGCTGCTGCTGGAGCAGATCGCCGAGGTGGTGGACGAAGGCCACAAGGTGCTCATTTTTTCGCAATTTACGTCACTTCTGGCCCTTCTGAAGCCGTTTTTGGACGAAAAACGCATCGTTTTCGAGTACCTTGACGGGCAGACGCGCGACCGCCAGCAGCGGGTGGAACGCTTCCAGAACGACCCTGCCTGCCCCGTGTTTCTGATCTCGCTGAAGGCCGGCGGACTGGGGTTGAACCTGACGGCGGCGGAGTACGTGTATCTGCTCGATCCGTGGTGGAACCCGGCGGTGGAAGCGCAGGCGATCGACCGCACGCACCGCATCGGGCAGACGCAGCAGGTGTTCGCTTACCGCATCGTGGCGCGCAACACGGTGGAGGAGAAGATCCTCGAATTGCAGAACCGGAAGCGCGACCTGGCGGCGGCGATCATCACCGAGGACAATGCGGTGCTGCGGAAGCTGACACGCGAGGATCTGGAGTTGTTGTTGTCGTGAGGGTCATACCGGGCCGCGGATTCGAATCCGATCCGGCTCGACGATCCAAAGGCTTCCCGCCACGGACCACTGCTTGAAGGCCAGACACAGCTTCTTGATCAACGCAAGCACAGTTCCCTTGTATCGATCGGCCGGGCGCAACAGCACAATGCCAGGGTGGCGGCCTGGCGGATACGCGGTGATATCGGCGAAACCACGATCCAATGTAAGGATAATGCGACCTTCCCCAGCCGTCGTCTCAGCGAGTTCCGGGTCGGGGGAGCCTTCGAGACCTTCTTCGCGGACACTTTCCGCATCGAAACCCTCAGCTTTCAAGAGTTCCGTGGCTTCAGCCGGCAGGTTCTCGTCGACTTTCAGCTTCACCCTTCGGTTTCCAGAGGAAGAACTGCCACCGACTCGCGCGCCAGTTCGGCGGCGTAGCTTAAGGCAGCCTCGACGTCAGCGGGTTGGAGAGCGGGATAACTTCTGAGAATTTCTTCCAGACCGGCTCCAGCGGCGACATTATCCAGCACGACCGAAACCATGATTCTCGTCCCCCGAATGCACGCCTGGCCATGGCAGATATTCGGATCAACACTGATGCGCTCGCGCCAGCCGACCATACCGTCATTTTACTTGGATCCCGACCCATTCCGCCTAAGATTCTCGATCCAATCCAGGTGGACGCGGCCTTCGTTGGCGTTGCCTTTCCAGACGCTCCAGATTTTGGAGACGATGTCGAGGTCGCCGTCGCCGTCGACATCGCCCACCATGACGTCATGTCCGCCGAGGCGCGCATCGAGGATCAGGCGCTCCTCGAAGCGGACGTTACCGCCCTGGCTGAGGTTTTCGTAGATGAAAAAGCGGGGAGTGGCGCCTTGGGGGAGGATGTTGGGGTCCTCTTGTTCAACAACGAGGATGTCGAGATCGCCGTCGCCGTCGAAATCGGCCAGGCGGAGCGAATGGTAGGAACCGCGGGTGCCCGGAGCGCGGTTGGCGAGGTAGTGAGTACGGAAGCGCGGGGGCGTGCCGCCGAGATTTTCGAGCCAGGCGAGGCCGGAGTTCTGGCCGTCGCAATCGGCCATGACGATGTCGGGGCGGCCGTCGCCGTTCAGGTCGGCGATCCAACTGCGCGAGGAGATGCCCCAGGGGCCGCGCTTACCGAAGAAGAAGCGGCGCTTCACCCATTCGCGGCCCTGGAAGCGGTTTTCGAGCCAGCCGTCGGGCAGAACGATATCGGGGTCGCCGTCGCCATCGAGGTCGCCAATGCCGCCGGGCGAGAAACTGCCGTGGACGTCGTCGAAATCGTCGAGGACGCGGAGCGAGATAACAGTGCGCGGCCAGTCGCGGTCCTCGGCGGGGTTATCCGGAATGGCGTACCAGAACAGGCCCTCTTTATCGCCGAGGGCGACGGGGTTGAGGCGGCCGTCGCCGTTGATATCGGCGGCGGCGAGGTCATGGATTTCGGTGCGGATGCGGGAGTCGTACTGATAGCGGATGAAGCGGCGCGCCGGGTCGCCGGTGTTGCGGAACCAGTAGCCGCCCACCAGGACATCCATGCGGCCGTCGCGGTCCACGTCGATGGGGAGGCAGCCTAACTGCATCACGGGCAGCGATCCGACTTCATGCCGGATCCACTCGGTACGGCTACGGTGTTCGAACAGGTAGACTTTGCCGTCGCCGCGGTTCAGGGTGAAGAGGTCGAGGTCGCCGTCGCCATCGAAATCCGCCAGGGCGGTGGAGCCGAAGCCGACGTTGCGTCCAGGCATTTCGCGGACGATGAATTGGTGGCGGAAGAGGTCCGGGGAGAGTTGCGCGAGGGCGGCGGAAACGCCCAGGAGGAGACAGAGAAGCGTTCGCATGGCGGCTCCTTTCGTCGCTGCCAGCATACAACAGGCTTGGGGCGCCACTCGCTGGCGGGATTGTGAGAGGAATGAACGCTGCGCGCCAGGCGCCCAAGACTGTCTACCTCCACCTGACGGTGGAGGCTCACAAGTTGTTGAAAAAAAGTTGCTTATGAGCCCCCACCGTCAGGTGGGGGTAGACGCCGGAGAGCGCATCGGACGTTCTTTCACTCACCCGTCAGGTGGGGGTAGCCGGATGGCGCATCGGGGATTGTTTCACAGGGGATCAATGCGTGGTCGTTGAGATGTCGTGGCCGGAGGTTTGGGGTTGCGGGTGGGTGGGGGCGGCGGGCGAGCCGGGCAGCAGCGGCCGGAGGCGGCCGTCCGAAGTGAGCATACTCTGGCCGCCGCGCCATTCGATCTTGCGGCCGGACCAGCCCGAGATCCAGACGGCGAAGGCCCAGAGGTCCCACAGCGGCGCGAGGGGGCTCAGAATCGCGGAGCGGGGATTGCGCAGGATGAGCGCGCTGCCGAGGGCCATGGCGATGCGCATAGCCAGTAGCCCGGCGCCATAAACGGGCAGGCCGAAGGCGAAGCAAAGCAGCGCCCAGAGGCCGGCATGGGTTACGGGCAGGCCGGCATAGCCGTCGCCGCGCGAGACGCGGATGGTGCGCGCCCAGCGGACCTGGTGGCTCCAGACGGCGCGCCAATCGGGGTCGCTGAGGTGGGTCTCCACGACGACTTTGCTGAGGTGCGCGCGCTTGCCGAGTTGCGTGATGCGGCGGGCGAGCTGGTAGTCGTCGGCGATGTAACCGGCGATTTGCTGGAAGCCGCCGGTGGCGTCGAGATCCTCGCGGCGGAAGACGAGGGTGGAACCAAGGCCGAACTCGCGCACGCCCACGAGCGGGGCGACCAGCGTGGAAGGGATGAAATCGACGGCGATGCCGAAGGCTTCCCATTTGCCGGCGAACGAACTGCTGGCGGCGCGGTAAATGCAGGTGACGAGCCCGACCTGAGGGTCGCGCAGCGGGGCGGCGGCGCGGCGCAGGTAATCGCGCGGCACGCTGATGTCGCTGTCGTTGACGAGCAGCACGCCGTGGCGGGCTTCGCGGACGAGATCGATGAGCACGCCGACTTTGCCGTTGGGCGCGGGGGTGGTGGAGTGGATCAGCCGGATGGAGCGGTTGGGGTAGCGGGCGATGAGGCGTTGGATGGCGGGTACGGCGGGGTCGTCGAGAGAGGCGACGCCGAACAGGATTTCGTAAGCGGGATAGTCCTGGAGGGCGTGGCTTTCAATGGCCTCCTCGAAGTCCTCGTCGAGGCCGCGCACGGGTTTCAGGATGGAGATGGGCGGGGGATTTCGCCAGCCGGTGACGGGACGCCGCAGGCGGAAGGCGATGACGGCCGCCATCGCGGCGCATTGATAAGCCAGCGCGACGAGGGCCAGCAGGATGAGCGCGGTGGTCATGTCAAAAAGCGAGCAGCGCGACGCCGCAGGCCACCAGGCAAGCGCCGCCCCAACGCGGCGCGGTCACTTTCTCCTTCAGGATGACACGGGCGAGAACGGTTTCGATGACAAAACTGGCCGCGGTGGCCGGGACGGCGAAACTCAGGTCGGCCACTTTCACGAGTTGCGTGAAGCAGAAGAAGGAGATCGCCATGAAGACGACGGAGAGCGGAAGCTTCCAGAGACGGCCGCCGCGGCGCATGCCGTGGCTCTGGAGCAGGTCGGCCACTGTGGTGGCGCCGACGACGCCGGCGACGAGGGACCACTGCAGGATCATGCGGGGTCCTCCGTGATGGCGGAGGTACGCGCGGTGAGCGCGGCTCCGGCGACGATCAGCAGCGTGCCGGCCCAGCGCTGCGGACTGACCTGTTCGTGGAGGAGCACCGCGCCGGCAACGGCGTTCAGCACGTAACCGACGGCGGTTATGGGCAGAACGTAGCTCAGGTCCGCCATGCCCAGGAGCTTCATGCGGAGCAGGGTCCAGCAGATCAGCAGGGCGATGCCGCCGATCACGAGGGGGTGGAGCAGGGCCGTGACGGGCCCGGCTTCCGGTGGCGCGCTCCTCATCCCAAGAGTGAGGATGAAATTCCCGGCGACGTTGCTGAGGATCACCACCGCGAGCAGCGCGGCAATCGCGGGGCGCATTAATCTCCGGTGGCCGCCGCGGAGGCTTGCCGCTCCTGGGCGACGAACTTCTTGCGCTTCGAGCGCAGGGCGAGGTATTCGCGCGCTTCCTTGTAGAGGCGTTTGCGCTCTTTGTTGTCGAAGATGGCTTTTCGCACCACGCGCCAGGCGGCTTTGGGGCGGAAGTAGTATTCGCCGTAGAAGCGTTCGACCCAATCGACGAGTTCGGCGCGGTCGAGGCCGGGGTAGACGACGGTGGGCAGCTGGTGGCCGCCTTCGTCGGTCATGGAGGCGTTGAGCTGAATCAGGTCATTCTTCTTCGCGTAGTCGTAGAACTCGGTGCCGGGGTAGGGGTGAGCGATGGAGACCTGAATGGTTTCGCAGTCGAGTTCCTTGGCGAAATCGACGGTGCGGCGGATGGAGTCGCGCGATTCGCCGGGCAGTCCGACGATGAAGTCGGCGTGGATGGTGAGGCCCAGCTTGTGGGCGTTTTCGGTGAAGCGGCGGGCCATGTCCACGGTGGCGCCCTTCTTGATGTTCTTGAGGACCTGCGGGTCGCCGGATTCGTAGCCAACGATCATCAGGCGGCAGCCAGCTTCCTTCATGGCCTTGAGGGTGTCGTAGTCGGTGGTGACGCGGGAAGTGCAGCTCCAGGTGAAGTTGAGCGGGCCGAGCTTTTCGCAAAGTTCGATGGTGCGCTTGCCTTTGTAGTTGAAGGTGTCGTCGTCGAAGAAGACTTCCTGGAGGCCGTCGAAGTTCTGGAGCGCCCATTTCACTTCATTGGCGACATCGTCGTTGGAGCGGAGCCGCCAGCGGTGGCCGGAATGGGTTTGGGGCCAGAGGCAGAAGGTGCAGAGGGCGGGGCAGCCGCGCGAGGTGTAGAGCGAGATGAAGGGGTTCTTGAGGAATGGGACGTTGTAGCGGCGGAAGTCGAGATCGCGCCTGTAGACTTTGGTCACCCAGGGGAGGTCGTCGAGGTTCTCGATGTAGCCGCCTTCGGGGTTGTGGACATAGCCGCCGTTGTGGCGGTAGCTGACGTTGGGGATGTCCTCGAGGGGTTTGCCGTTGGCGTAATCGACGATCTGGTGGTCGAACTCGCGGCGCACGACGAAGTCGATGGCTGTGGAGGCGCCGAGGATCTTTTCGGGCTCGACGGTAACGGGCGGCCCGACGAAGCAGACTTTCAGCTTCGGGTTCACGTCCTTCATCATTTCGGCTATCTGGATATCGACGGCGAGGCCGGGGGTGGAGGTGAACAGGACGAGGAGTTCAAAATCCCGGGCCATTTCCACGGTCTGTTCGATGCTGATTTTGTGAGGCGGCGCGTCGACGACCTTGGAGTCCGGCAGCAGGCCCGCCGGGTAGCAGAGCCAGACGGGATACCAGTAGGATTCGATTTCGCGGGTCGCAGGCCAGCGGGAACTGGCTCCGCCGTCAAAGCCTTCGAACGAGGGTGGATTGAGAAAGAGAGTACGCATGCCCCTGCCTTTGGACCGCAATCCGGCCCGTGAAGTTTCATTTTAGCAAGCCGGGGGCAGGTAACCCCAAGTCAGGGCGTAACATGCGTGGGGATGCCCCTTCGCGCAGCAACAGGTACCATAGTAGTTTGCGCGTCGTCTCTTCCACCGAATCAGCACAACCGGCGTTTTCGTGGCCGCTGGTATATGTGGCCGTCGCTTTGACGACCATGGCGACCCTAGTGCTGGAACTCGCCCTGACTCGCATTTTTTCGGTGGTTTTTTACTATCATTTCGCGTTTCTGGCAATTTCGATCGCGCTGTTCGGGCTGGGGGCGGGGGGCGTGCTTTCGTACTACGTCAGCGGCCACGGGCCGGCGCTATTCCGCAAGCTGGGGCTGTTGTCGGCGGTGAACGCGGCGGCGGTGGCGGGCGCGCTGGCGCTGATCTTGCGGCTGGGCGGGTATGAGGGGGCGTGGACGATCGCCGCCGTGTATTTCGCGGCCGCGATTCCGTTTCTGCTGTCGGGCATGGTGGTTTCGCTGGCGATCGCGGAGACGATCGAGCGGGTGGACCGGGTTTATTTCGTGGACTTATTGGGGGCGGCGGGCGGGTGTCTGCTGCTGGTGCCGTTTTTGAATCTGGTGGGCGGGCCGGGGGCGGTGCTGGTGGCGGCGGTGCTGCTGGCGGCGGCGAGCGCGGTGTGGTTCGGGCTGGGGCGATCGGTGACGGGGCGCGCGGCGGGCGTGGCGCTGGCGCTGGGGCTGGTGATTCTGGTGGTGGCGAACAAGCAAGCCCAATGGCTCGACATTCATTCGGCGAAGGGGCGCGAGTTGGGGCGCGAGGAGTTTGTCCAATGGAACAGCTTTTCGCGGATCGCGGTGACGCGCGACCAGAGCAACTCGCCGCTGATCGCCATTGACGCGGACGCGACCACGGGTATTTCGCAATTCGATATGGAGCGGCTGAGCGCGGAGGATCGCGCGCGGCTGGCGCGGCAGGGGCCTGCGTTTCCTTATTTGTTGAGGCCGGGCGCGAAGGCGCTGATTCTGGGCGCGGGCGGCGGCTGGGATGTGGCGCGGGCACTGGCGTCCGGCAGCAAGGATGTGACGGGCGTCGAGATCAATCCGATTATCGCGACCACGATCATGCGCGACCGCTATCGCGAGATGAGCCGCGATCTGTATTTCCATCCGCACGTGCGGATTTTTGTGGAGGACGGGCGTTCGTTTATCCGGCGGACGGACGAGAAGTATGACGTACTGCAGGCCACGCTGGTGGATACGTGGGCTTCGACGGCGGCGGGGGCGTATGCGCTTTCGGAGAACAACCTCTACACGGTGGAGGCGTTCACCGATTATTTCTCGCGGCTGAGCGACACCGGGATTCTGGCGTTCACGAGGTGGGGGTTCGATCCGCCGCGCGAGTCGCTGCGGCTGCTTTCGCTGGCGCGCGAGGCGTTGAAGCGTCTGGGCGAGAACGCGCCCGCGCGGCATGTGCTGGTGTTGCGGGAATCGGCGGAGCTACTGCAGGGCTGGGGCGCGACGGACACGGTGGTATTCAGCCGGAAGCCGTTCACGAGCGAGGATCTGGCGCGGGCGCGCGAGGCCGCCGCGCAGGCGGGACTGACGATCATCTATGAACCGGACGCTCCGATCAACACGCCATTCCGGCAACTGATCACGGCGGAGGATCCGCGGGAGTTCTACGCGTCGTACCCGTTCAACGTTTCGCCTGTCACCGACGACCGGCCGTTCTTCTTTTACACCGTGCAGCCGGGCGACGTCTTCGGCTATGCGAAGAGCGCGACGCGGCCGAGCGCGGACTACAAGATCAATCAGGCCGTGCCGACATTGTTTTCGCTGCTTGGCGTGAGCGCCATGGCGGTGACGATCACGCTGCTGCTGCCGCCGATGCTGCTGCGGCGCCGGCTGCCGAGCGAGCCGGGCGTGCGGCGGTTTTTGACCTATTTTCTGTGCCTTGGCGCGGGCTACATTCTGGTGCAGGTGGGCCTGATCCAGAAGCTGGTGCTGTTTTTGGGCCACCCCACGTATGCGCTGACGGTGGTGATCTTCGCGATGCTGGTGTTCAGCGGGCTGGGGAGCTACTGGAGCCGGCGGCTGACACAGGCGAGCGATGCGCGGTTGGGGGTGATCTGCCTGATTGTGGCGGCGCTGGTGGGCGTGATTGCGCTGACGGCGGCGCCGCTGACGTCCTCGCTAGTGTGGTTGCCGAGGTCAGTGAAGATCCTGCTGGCGCTGGCGCTGATCGCGCCGGCGGGCTTCATGATGGGGATTCCGTTTCCGGCGGGGCTGGCGCGGATGGAACAGTGGCACCGGCCGTCGGTGCGGTGGGCGTGGAGCTTGAACGCGGCGGCGAGTGTGCTGGGCTCGGGCGTGGCGATCTTCCTGGCGCTGTATATCGGCCTGCGGGGCACGCTGCTTACGGGCGGCGCGCTTTACCTGCTGGCATTCCTGGCGTTGAAGTGGACGGCGGGGCGCTCAACCTCGCGATTGGGAGTTTCGTAGTACGTTTTCGAGCGCTTCGCAGAAGAAGTAGTCGCCCCACATCGAGCTTTCATTCACGCCGAGTTCTTTCGGCAGATGGTAGCAGCCGCCGGCGAGCACGCCTTCCCAGTTCTCGACCGAGCGGGGGACATGATGTTCGCACAGGGTGCGCAGGATGCGGAGGGCGCAGCTCCAATAATAGAAGCCTTTGACGGGGTCGGGCAGCATGCGGCAAAGGCGCAGCAGGCCCGAGGCGGCGACGGCGGCGGCGGAGGTGTCCACCTGGGTGCGGGTTTCGGGCGGGGCCTGGAAGTCCCAGGGCGGAACGCCGTCCGGGTTGGTGTGGGTGAGGTAGTAGTCGGCGCAGGACTGGGCGGTATCGAGCATGCGGGGGTCGCGCGTGGCTTCATAGCAGGCGCCGAAGCCATAAAGGGCCCAGGCAAGGCCGCGGGACCAGCAGGAATCGGGGCGGTAGCCCTGGTGGGTGGTGTGGCGTTCGAAACTGCCGGCTTCGAGGTTGAAAATACCCTCCTGGGCGGTGGAGCCGTCGCCGCGAATCAGGTAGCGGCGCGTGGTGAGCACGTGGCGCGTGGCGATGTCGCGGAGGCGGCGGTCGCCGGTCTCGAGGGCGGCATAGAAGACGATGCCGACATTCATCATCAGGTCGATGAAGAGCGAATCCTCGCTGACGAAGGAGCAGAGGTATTGGCCCTTCTCCTTGTAGCGGCCGGCGAGGGTTTTGCCGGCCTGAACGAGCACATCCCTCAGGCGCGGTTCGCGCGTGGCGGTGTACCAGCGGTAGTAGCTCGACAGGAAGATGAAGCCGTGGTCGTGGACGCCGGTGTCGAACTGGCGCGATTCGAGCGGCAGGCTGTACTCGATGGCTTTGTCCTTCCAGAATTCCTTTTCGGGGCTGCCGTCGGCGGCGCGGCGGTGGAAGATCCACATCATGCCGGGGAGGAAGCCGTCGCACCAGTGCGAGGGCGTGGCGCGCTCGTGTTGCCATTTGCCCTTTTCGGTGTACATCGGGTAGAAGCCGGGGTGGGCTTCGGCCAAGCGGCGCACCTGGCGCTCGGCGTAGGCGAGGGTCTCTTCCATCAGTTCGTGGTCGACTTCGGGTTCAAACTGAATCACGGATCTTGTGCTCCTGGAACTTCCAGCGTACGCCAAACGGTTTGGAAATTGGCGTTGAGCTGGCGGCCGCGGAAGATGAGCAGGCTGGAGCCCTCCGCGGTGCTGGCATCGGCAAGCCGGAGGCTGAGGGTCATACTGCGCGTCGCGGGCCCCATGGCGGCGATCATGCTGGTGAGCGGCGGCTCTTCGCGCTCGGCTACGAAGCGGCCGGATTTGTTGCCGGTCTCGAAGGTGTCCGGGTGCAGCCCCAGCACGCAGCCGGAAATGGGGGCTTCGACACAGCGCAGGTAGGTGACGCGCATCCGAACGAGCGCGCCCCTGGGCAGCCAGACTTCGCGGCGCTGGGCGGCGTCGCGCCAGACGGTGAATTCGATGGTGTCGCCGATGGCCAGCTTTTCGGCGGGCTGGGCGGCGGTGGGGCGCAGCGTGACCTTGAGGTCCTTGGGCAGCACCCAATCGATGACAGGCGCGGGCGTTGGCTCAGGAGTTTCCTCTTCTTCTGGTTCGTCGAAGATGAGCGAGGATTCGCCGCTGTAGAGGCGGCAGCTGGTGTAGGTGGTGCGATTGCGGGTCTCGAGACCGCCGCGGGTGGTGAGGGACGACTCCGATGCATCGGGCAGCAGGAACTCGCCGCTGCTGATCGTGCGCTTTTCGTAGTCGATCTGGATGGATCCGCGTTCCAAGGGGATCTGGGGAGGCACATCGAAGACCTCGACGAGCAGGCGCCGGAGTTGGAAAGTGCCGACATCGGCCCAGAAGGAACCGCGGTAGCCGACTGCGGCGGTCACCTGCCCGATCCGCATGATGTAGCGGCTGTCGGCCATCGGGACGAGGTAGTCGAAGCGATGGACCTGCCGTCCGGCCAGATCCTCCTCACCCTTGTATTCGAGCCGCGTGGAGCCGCTGAGGATCACATTGCGCGCATGCCCGGCGAACTCGCCGCTGCCGATGGCGCCGCCGCCAACGATGTCGACAAGTTCCCGGTCATCAAACTGGCGTGCGCCGGGCCAGGAATAGACTTCCTTGCCATCGACGAGGGCGACTTCGAGGCGCAGGTTGTCGACGAACTCGAAGCGGCCGCGCCCGGCTACGCGGCGGCTGCGTTCGACGTTCATGGTGCAGGTGCAATTAGGCAGGCGCTGGAATTCGCGGTTCGCAGCGAGGCGGACCCGGGCGAGCATCAGAGTGGCCACATCCACCGGGGAGGCGGGATCGAACTGCGGCGCCGCGGGCTGCGCAGCGGCTGCCAGCAGCAGGGCGGCGAGGATCCCTCTCATGTCCCGATTATAGAGAAAGCCGATCTGCTACCATCGGCACATATGGCCGTCAAAGTAACCGTTTTCAACAATGGACCCATCAAAATCGAAGGAGATGCGGGCGAGTTCAGCATCTGTGACGCGCAGGGCAATCCGTATGGCCTCGGCGGCCGGACGGCGATCTCTCTGTGCCGCTGCGGACACTCCGCCAACAAGCCGTTCTGCGATGGGCAGCACGGCCGGCAGGGGTTCGAGTCCTTGTGTGAAGCCCGGGAACTCCCGCCTCCGAAGCCGAGAGTGTAAGTTCGAAGCCAGTTTTCTGGAGGGTGTAATGAGACGCAAGATACTGCTATTTACCTTGGCGCCGGTGTTCGCTCTGGCGCTATTGCTGACGGGCTGTTCGAAGTCCGGCGAGGATGCCGCCGCCGCGGAAGCGGCAGCAGCCGAGGCCGAAGTGGCCGCCGCGGAAGCGAAGCTGGCGGAAGCGGAGCGCGCGATCGCCGAGGCGCAGGCGGCCGAAGAGAAACTGGCCGAGGCGCAGAAGACGCTGGCGGCCGCGCGGCAGGAACTGGATAGCGCGAAGCGCACGTCGGCGGCTGCGAAGGCGAAGGCTCAGGCCTCGCCCGAAGGCGCTTCCGGCTGGTCGCAAGGGGCCGCTCCGGCGGCGGGAGCGGGCGCGGCGAAGCCCGCACCGCCTCCACCGCCGAAGGAGTACACGCTGCCGGCCGGTTCACGGATCGCGATCCGGACGACCAGCGCGCTGACGACGAAGGACCACCAGGCGGGGCATCGCTTCCAGGCGACGCTCACTGAGCCGCTGGAAGTGGACGGCTATGTGATCGCGCCGCGAGGGGCGGCGGTCACCGGTGAAGTTGCGGAATCCGATCCTGGAGGCAGGGTGAAGGGCGTGGCCTCCATTGCCGTCCGGCTGGTGTCGATGGAGACCGCCGGCGGGGAGACCGTCGCGATCAGCACGGGCGCCTTCGGCAAGGACGCACCGACGTCGAAAAAGAAAGACGCAGCCAAGGTCGGCATCGGCGCGGGCGTGGGCGCGGCCATCGGCGCGATCGCCGGCGGCGGACGCGGCGCGGCGATTGGCGCGGCGGCCGGCGGCGCGGCCGGCACGGGCGCCGTGGTGGCGACGCGCGGCGATCCGGCTGTGATCCCGTCGGAAACGGTACTCACCTTCACCTTGAACAATTCGGTGACCGTCACCGAGAAGCGTTAGACGCCCGGCGATGAGCGCTGGCCACCTTCGCAGCCTCCTGTTCACGATTCCCCTGGCGATGGGGACGACGGCGGTGATGATCACCATCGCCGTCGTTTCCAGCCTGTTCAGCCGTTCCAAGCGCTGGCAGGAGTATCTGTACCGGAAATGGGCCGCGATGGTGCTCGGCATTGTGGGGGCGCGGGTGCGGGTCACGGGCGCGGAGCGGCTCGATCCCGGCGGGAATTATGTCGTCGCTTCGAACCATCTCAGCCTGATGGACACGCCGCTGCTGCTTGGCTGGCTGCCGGTGCCGTTCAAGTTCCTGGCGAAGCGGGAATTGCTGAAGGTGCCGTTTATCGGCTGGTATCTGAACCGCGCCGGGCATCTGACGGTGGACCGGGGCTCGATCCGGTCCTCGCTCACGTCAATGAACGAAAGCGCCCGCATCATCCGCGAGCGGCGGCTTTCGGTGCTCATTTTCCCCGAGGGTACGCGGGGGCCCGGCGAGTTACAGCCGTTCAAGGACGGGGCGGCGTATCTTGCGATTCAGTCGGGCGTGCCGCTGGCGCCGGTGGCGATCCGGGGGACCGAGCGGGTGCTATCGGCGAAATCCTCGCACTTCCGGCCGGGCGACGTGGAACTGGTGATCGGCGATCCGATCCCGGTCGAAGGGCTGACGCTGAAGGAGCGCGGCGCGCTCACGGCCCAACTCGAGCAGAGCGTGCGGGAGCTTCTTCATTCGCCGGCTCCCGCGACCGCTGAATATGCCCGATCATCGCCTGAGTGAAGGCTTCCACGAAATCGCGGCCGCCGCTCAGGAGGTTTTCTTCGGTCATGATGTCGGCCTCGATGTCGGGCCAGGCGCCGTTGTTTTCGAGGGTGTTGGTGGAGGGTAGACCGGCGATTTGAGTGGTGCGCGGGCGGATGCCGAGGGTGATGGTGACCGCGGCCGAAGCTTCGCCATAGAAGCCCACTGGCCGGGACAATGAGAGTCCGCCGCCGCCCGGCGTCGTGCGGCCGAGCATGAGGGCGCGATTCGAATCCTGCAGGATGGCGGAGAAGGCGTCGGCCGACGATGCGGAGAATTCGTCGATCAACACCAGCATCGGACCGGCATAGCCGGGCAGCGGGGTGAGGTCGACAGTAAGCCCGCAGGCGGGCAGCGGGCCGGTGCGGCCGCGAAACTCGAAGTACGCGGTTTCGATGTCCTTGAGGAAACCTTCGAGAAAGGCCAGCGTTACCGGGTCCGCGCCGAAGAACTTCGCGTCTTCGACGTCACGCCGGAACAGTTCGACGATTTCAAGCGTGGGCCGGAACTCGTCGGCCAGAGTCCGGAACGGGACCGGGATCAGGCGGCGCAGGATCTCGTTGGTCAGACAAACGCTGCCGCCGGGGTTGCGCATCACATCCACGACGAGACCATCGACGTTATCCCGGAAAAACGCGAGTTCGGTATCGATCTGCCGCAGCATGGTGGTCTGGGAGAACGAGGCGGTGGGGAATGCCGGGATGCGCAGGAATCCAATGGTGAAGCCGCCGGCTTCGTAGGTGCCGCTGTAGATGAGGCTGCCGCCGAACTGGCCTTGGCGGAGACGGAAGCCCTCGGGGGGATCGAAGGCAGGGAAGGCGGAGCCGAAGCCGCGGAGGCGTTTGAATTTGGGGGGCGTCCGGTCGGCGAAGGCCTCCGCGGCGCGGCGAGGTCGGGGCGCGGGCGCCGCATCCTCCATGCTGAGAGTTGTGGCCTGAGGCAGCGGCACCGGGCCGCTCACGGTGTAGGGGACGCCTGTCACCTGCCAGGGGATCTCGAAGGTCTCCAGCGCGCCGGTCAGCCGCCGTTTCACCACGATGCGCGCCTGCGCGTTGATCCGCGGCGCCGAGGGGATGGCGGCCTGGGCGCGGAAAAAGAGCTGGTCCAAGGCCCAGCGGCGCGTGGCGCGCTCGTCGCCGAACGACTGCAACCTGGCCACGCGCTCGATCCAATCCGCCACCGGCTCGCCGTCCACCGACACGACCTCGTCGCCGGTCTGGAAACCGTAAGTGGATGCGGGCAATTCCTGCCGGTTGATCGAATCGATCAGCGGACGGCCGTCATAGAGGTCCACGCCGAGCGGGATCGAGGCCACGAAACTGGAAGGGACGGAGAAGCCCGTGTGCAGGTCTCGCAGGCTGGCCAGGTACTCGGAGCAGATCTCGAAGTACTCGAGGTCGGACTGCGCCGCGCGCACGCGTTCCAGCCAGGGACCGATGCGCAATGCGTCGATGCCGAAACGCTCGCGTTTCCATTCATAGGGCGCGTAGGCCCTGGAAACGAAGGCCGCCAGTTGCTCGAAGTCGGCGCGGCGCTGTTCGGGCAGCAGTTGCGCGCGGCCGGGCTGGGAGGCAACAATCGCAAGGATGAGTAGCAGCAACCGTTTCATCGGGGTTCTCCAGGGGTGGGCTGGCCGTCAGGATAACAGGTTCCAGCCAACGCCGTCCGAATTGATAGAATGGTGCGTTACTTCGACCAGAGTCCGGGAGGTTTTGTGAAGTTCTTCGCCACCGTGCTCCTCTTCTGGAGCCGCCTGTTCGCCCTATTCGTGGGTCTTCTTGCCGCTGGAGTCTCCTTTGTGCTGTTAATCTCGGGGTCGGGCAACTACCGCTTCGAGATGCTGCCTTGGTTCAAGGAGGGGGGCGAGCTTTGGGCGTTGTTGTTGCTTGGCGTGTTCGGGATCGCTTCCGCGGTGCTTTCGATCATGGGCCGGGCGAAGCCTCTGCTGGCCGTGTTCTGCTGCCTGGCATTCCTGCTGATGGCGTATGGGTATTTCCTCAGCCCGTACTATCGTTTCGACGGCAGCGCCGATGCTTGGGGCACCTTTTTCCTCACCCTGGGCGCGCTCGGCGCCTCCTTCGGCGCGCTGATGGCTCTGCGCAAGCGGCGCGCCTAAAGGGGCAGCGCCCCGTTCCGGACCGGATTGTCCAATTATCGCCGGTTTAGGATAGAATGATCGCTTGGCCGGATCGCCGCTATGGATCATTCACTCTCGATCGTTCTCTGGACGCCGCTGATTGGTCTTCTAGTCCTCTTTTTCATCCCCTCGTCGAAGGCGCGCGCCATCAAGCTTTGGACGAACGCGGTCTTCCTGGTGGGCTTTCTTGCCTCACTGCCGCTCTGGACCCATTTCAAGCTGAACGACGATTACCAGTACATCGTCAAACTCCCATGGATTCCATCGATCGGCGCTTATTACAACCTCGCGATCGACGGTTACGCGCTGCTGCTGGTGATCCTGACCACGCTTGTGGGCTTCCTTTCGGTGCTGTCGAGCTGGTCGGCCATTGAGAACCGGATCAAGGAATATTACGGTCACTTCCTGCTGTTGCAGTTCGGGATGCTGGGCGTGTTCCTGGCGCGCGATTTTCTGCTGTTTTTTATCTTCTGGGAACTCACGCTGGTGCCGATGTACTTCATCATCGCCATCTGGGGTGGGGAACGCCGCGGCTACGCCTCGATTAAGTTCGTCCTCTACACGCTGATCGGCTCGGTGATCATGTTCCTCGGCGTGCTGATGTTGTACTGGCAGCACTACGTGCAGTTCAACCGGCTCACGTTCGACATGGCCGCGCTGCTCGACACGCAGATGTCCGCGAACGCGCAATGGTGGGTCTTCTGGGCCTTCTTCCTCGGATTCGCCGTGAAGGTGCCGATGTGGCCCTTGCATACGTGGCTGCCCGACGCGCACACCGAAGCCCCGACGGCGGGCAGCGTGATCCTGGCGGGCATCCTGCTGAAGATGGGTACGTACGGCTTCTTCCGCTTCTCGCTGCCGATGCTGCCCGACGCCGCCAAGGACCCCCAGATCATCAACATCATGGCCACGCTGTCGATCATCGCCATCATTTACGGGGCGCTGGTGAGCCTGATGCAGAAGGACTGGAAGAAACTGGTGGCCTATTCCTCAGTCAGCCACATGGGTTTCTGTACGCTGGGCATCTTCGCGCTGAACCCGATGGGGCTTGCGGGGTCGATCCTCCAGCAGATCAACCATGGCGTTTCGACGTCGATGCTCTTCTTGATCGTCGGCGTGGTGTATGACCGCCGGCACACGCGCCTGATCGCCGAATACGGCGGGCTGTTCCGCGTGATGCCTGTGTTTACGATCGTCTTTCTGATCGCTGTGCTCAGCTCGATGGGGCTGCCGCCGCTGAATGGGTTTATCGGCGAGGTGACGGTGATTCGGGGCGTGTATGAGTACTCGTTCTGGTGGGCGCTGAGCTGCGGCATCGGCATTGCCCTGGGCGCGGCGTATCTGCTGTGGCTGTTCCAGAGGACGTCGCTCGGCGAAATCGGGGAGCGGAACCTGTCGCTCAAGGACTTGAACTGGCGCGAGATCGTGGTGTTTACGCCGCTGCTGGCGCTGGTGTTTTCGATCGGTCTGTATCCGAAGCCCTATTTCGACATCATGGAGCGCTCAGTGGCGCAGGTAGTGGACCGGGTTAGGCCGGACTACTACGACGAGCGGGGGCTGGTCCATCCGCTGTATCCCGCGCCGGAAGTCCATATGCCATCGGACCAGGAAGCGCGGCTGGGGCGGTAGCTCGAAGATCTCGTCCAGGGGACCCTCGGTACCGATCACGAACTCATGATCGATAGGGTGGCTTCCTATCGATCAGCTGATGCCGAAGTCTGATCGATAGTCCTTCTGCAACCTTGAAATCTGGATCAACTTGTCCGAAACCAGGGGAGGCGTTGTAGAATAGGAAGAGCAGCCAGACGGCCGGAAGCGGGCCGATTCCCGGTTGACAAGGAGAGAAGAAACTATGGCACTGGTATCAATGCGGCAGCTTCTGGACGAGGCTGCGAAGGGTGGATACGGCATTGGCGCTTTCAACGTCAATAACATGGAGCAGATTCAGTCGATCATGGAGGCGGCGCGCGAGACGAAGTCGCCCGTGATCGTGCAGGCATCCCGCGGCGCGCGCGCCTACTCGCAGGATCGCTTCCTGTACCACCTCATGATGGCCGCCACCGAACTGTACCCCGAAATCCCCACCGTGCTGCATCTGGACCACGGCAACAGCCCCGAGACCTGCAAATCCGCCATCGAAATGGGCTTCACGTCCGTCATGATGGACGGCTCGCTGATGCCCGACGGCAAGACCCCGTCGTCGTTCGAATACAACGTCCAGGTGACCAAGGAAGTGGTGGAGATGGCCCACGCCAAGGGCGTGACCGTGGAAGCTGAAATCGGCTGCCTGGGCGGCATTGAGGACGGCCACGGCATGGGCGGCGACGGCCTCGACCACCTCACCGACCCCGATCAGGCGGAAGAGTTTGTGAAGCTGACCGGCTGCGACGCGCTCGCCATCGCCATCGGCACCTCGCACGGAGCCTACAAGTTCAGCCGCAAGCCGGACGGCGACGTGCTGAAGATGGACGTCCTGCTGGAGATCCATCGCCGCCTGCCCGAAACCCACCTGGTGATGCACGGCTCATCGAGCGTGCCAAAGGAACTGCAGGACATCATCAACAAGTACGGCGGCAGCCTCAAGCCCACCTTCGGCGTTCCCGTGGAAGAAATCCAGCTTGGTATCCGCAACGGAGTCCGTAAGGTGAATGTCGATACGGACAACCGCCTCGCCATCACCGGCGCGATTCGCAAGGTGTTCATGGAATCGCCCGAAAAATTCGACCCGCGCGACTACCTGAAGCCCGCCCGCGAGGCGATGAAGAAGGTGGTTGCCGAGCGGATGGTGCAGTTTGGTCAGGCCGGCCACGCCGGCGACTACAAGCCTATCCCGCTCGAGAAGATGGCCGAGAGGTACAGGTCGATCGCCGTCGCCTGACAGGGAAGTCTATTTCAACGAGCGGCCCGCCGCGCCAATGCGGCGGGCCGCTGCTGTTTATGCCGGTTCCAGACGCGCCATCCGGCGGGAGGCGGGAAGCACTAAGATGGGTCCTATGCAACGATCACTCTTGATCTTCGCGCTGTTCGGCGCGGCGCTGGCGTTGACGGGTTGCGCAAAGCCTCCAGACCTGCGCGGCCAGTTCTTGCATCACGTCTACTTCTGGCTCAACGAACCGAATAATCCGGCGGCGCGAGAGGAATTTCTGACCGCCCTGCGCAAGATGGAAGCCATTCCCACCGTGCGCAGCTCCTACATCGGCACAACCGCGGGCGTCGATCGCGACGTGGTGGACAACACCTGGACCTTCTACTGGCTCGTGACTTTCGACGATCGCGCCGGCTGGCAGGTCTACAACGACCATCCGTTGCACGATGAATTCCGCACGAAATCCGCGCTCTGGAGCCGCGTGCAGGTGTACGACATCGTACCCGTGCCCTCGCCCTAGCGCATCAGCGGAACTCGACCTCGATATCCACCACCGGCGCGTCCTCGCGATGCACAAATTCCCGGCGGACGCCTGTGCCCGTGGGAATGCGCGCATCGAATACGGCCTTGATCCAAAGCTCGAGCGTGCCGGGGCTGGCGGGCGCGCCGGGCGGCGCGGTCCAGAGCCGGCGGGCGCGGGCCTCGGCTTCGGGCGCGAGCCCGCGGATGCGCAGTTCGCCGAAGCGGAATTGCGTACCGGGTTCGAGCTTCAGATGCATCCGGACTTCGTTGCCTTCCACGCGTTCCGTGGTCACGAACGAGGGGCGCAGGTAGCCGTTGAGCGCCAGCCGGTGGCGCAGGCGGATTATGGCTTCGTCGATGCGGCGGCGGTTGGCGGTCAGGCCCAATGGGAAGCGCGCCTCTTCGACCCATTGCTGATCGCCGCCCTCCAGCGTCACGCCGCCCAGCGTCATCACGGGGCCTTCCTCGATGGGCACACTCAAGTGGACCGGATCCTCGCCCGTCACCTGCACCGGGCCGAATTTCACCTGCCAGACGCCGCGTTCGGCGAAGACGGGCCGCAGCAGGCTGTCGAGAATGTGGCGGAAATCCTCCTCCTCGTACTCGCGCCCTTCCACCACGCTTCGGAGCACGGCCCACAACCGCCCCGACGGCGCCTCGCGGTTGCCTGAGAAAGTGACCGTCGCGATCCGCGGCCGGGGCGGCGGCGGCGCTTCCTCCACCGCTTCAGCGGGCGGCCGCTCGACCACGGTGAAGGTCACCAGTACGCCATCGGGACCGGGCTGCAAACGGAAGTTCACGCGCTCAAACCAGCCGGTGGCCATGAGCCGCTCCGCCGCCGCGGCCACTTCGGCCTTCTCCACGGGCGTGCCCGGCTCAAGCGCCGCCACCCGCACAATCTCTTCCACCGCTGTCCGCTCCGCCCCGCGAACCACCACCTTCTCCACAGGGAGGGGTTGGGTCATCAGGAGGACAAGAGCAATCGGAACTTGAAGCAGCGCGGCCACGTCCCTATAATCACGGAAATAGCAGTTCAGTGTCACGGCTCTGTTGCCGATATCTTCCGTAGGAGACTTCGTCATGGAGATCCTGGGCTCAAGACGCTACGTGGAAATACCGGGCGACCGGCAGCACGATCTGCCGCCGCTGCTGCTGCGCACCGCGCCCGAACCCGCCCGCTACGAACACGCCATGGAACTGGCAGGCTCGCTCATCGATGAAGAAGAGCTGATCCCCAACGCCAATCTGCCGGTCATCGATCCGGCCATCGAGTTGATGTTCGACCGCCGCCGTACGGACTTGGCCCTGCAGCTCGTTGAGCAGTACGTGAAGTTGATTGATGCCTGGCGCCTCGGCGATTCCATTGTCGAGTGGATCCGGCAGTGCGAAACCACCTTCGAGCTGCGCCCCGACTTGCGTCCGCTGCTGCGCCCCGATGTGTGGCCGCATGCCGGCCGCTCCAGCTTCGTGACCCTGCTGAGGGACAAGAGCGTGGACACCCACGGCGTGGAGCCGGAGACCGCCGTAGGGATGCGGCTCAGCTTCCGCCAGCCTCCGCCGCTGAACTGCTTCTCGAACCAGTTTCTGCTGCTGTTGAAAGGCACTCTGGCGAGCACCGCCTACGAATCGTGGGCCAAACTCTCGCCAGACCCGGTGTCCTCATTGCCTCCGGAGCGCTTCCGCTTCGAAGTCCACGACATGTAACGCTCAGGGCTTCGGCTTTCGGCCGCGGAGCGCGCGGATGATGTCGGGAACGAACTCCTTACTCACGTTGACGCCCGCCTCGGTGACGGACCAGAGCCCGTAGCTAATGGCGACGTTTTCCCAGTTCTTCCAACTGGGCGGTACCCAGATACGCGACAGCTTCGACGTGCCCACACCGCCAACGAACCGAGACACCGAGAAACGCAAATCGCCATCGCGGTTGCGGGCCATGAATGCATGTTTGACTGCGTAGCCGAAGCGCTCCCCGGTCCCGGCTTTGTTGGACCGGTAGTAAGTGTTATCCTCGCGCAGCACCGCCGCCAGCCCATGAATCGCCGTGCTGCGGATATAGTGTTGGGCGGCGTTATTGGCGAAGCGCTTGGTGTAGTGCTTGAAGTCCTGCGGCCACTCCTCGGGAGTCCCCAAGCCGAAGCTGACAGCCGAACCCATGCCCGCCGCCAGCAGCGGCGTGCCGTTGAACGTTTCCTTGGCGTAGCGCACCAGCCGCTCCTCCCCCGTCGGCATCCGCCACGGCTCGGGCGCGGGCTTCGGGATGAAATTCACCCAGACGGGCAGGCCCGAGGTGTCCAGTGTGGGATCGGGAGGCGCGGGCTGGGCCGCGGTCGCCAGCGTCCACAACGGCAGGAGGATGAGGAATCGCATGATGAAGCCCACAGTGAAATGGTAGCAGGCGTCACTTCGGCGCGAGACACGCGTAATAGCCCCGGAACAAGACGTCCCGCGCGCCGCCTCGCCAGAATGCGCTCAGCGACTCCGCACACCAGAGGCGGATCGAGTCCTCATCCGTGCCCCGGCGGATCGCGGCGGCGACATTGGTCTCGGTCATCATGTAATTCACATAGAACCCCGGTTCCAGCGAGATGGCGATCTCGAAGTCCGCGTGCGCCCTGAGCGCGAATCCCGAATTCAGACCGCCCAGAATCCCGGGGTTGAGCGGACGCGCTTCGCTCGCAGGCGCGGGATACCGCTCGCGGAATCGATCAAACCAGGCGTCCAGATCGGGAGAATCGCGGAAGCTGCGGCCGGCGGCGAAATCGTACACCAGAAGGATTCCGCCGGGCTTCAGCACGCGCCGGGCCTCGGGGAAGAACTTGTCCAGATCCACGTAATTAAGCGAACCCGCGGCGGCAATCAGATCGCAACATGCGTCGCGCAACGGCAGCGCTTCGGCCGAAGCCGCGATGAACTGTGCCTCCGGCGCGACGACCGCGCCGTGCTGCAGCATGGATTCCACGGGCTCGACCCCCACCACCTGCCTCGCCAGCACGCCAAGGGCGCGCGCCGAAAGCCCCGCTCCGCAGCCCACATCCAGCGCGCGCGCGAAGGGTTCGGCGCGGCCAAGTCGGGCCCTCACCGCTTCGATTACGTGCGGATGCACCGGTGGGCGCGCGGAGGCGTACCCCGTCGTCATCAGGCCGGCATCGAAGGGGTTCGGCATTCCGTCAGGCTAGCGCGGGAAGCGCAAAAACGAAAGCCGGGATCCCGAGGCAGCGCCCCGGGGTCCCGGCGGGAGGGGGATTACTATTTCATCGTGCGAATGAAGCTGATCACGTCGTCCAACTGCGCGGGCGTCACGCCTTTCACGGGCTTCTTCTTGTCCGTGGGGCCCAGCGACAGCTTCTTCAGCTCGTCATCGCTCTTCTTCTGAACCTCAGCGCTGCCTAGCGCCTTCAGTTCCACTTTCAGGCTCTTGGCGATCGCCGGGTTGCCCTTGCCGTCAGCCGCATGGCACTTCTGGCAGACCTTTGTGTACACTTCCTTGCCCTTGGCGGCGTCTCCGGCGGCAAAGGCGATTGTCGCGCAAAGAAAGGCAACTGCAAAAAGAATGAAGATGGGTTTGTATCGGGTCATCAGATCTCCTACTCTTCTTTATACTATGACTCGCGCGGCCAGATTTTGGTTTCGCGCGAATCACAACAACCTCAGTCCCCCATCAGCCCGCCCTGGCGGGCCAGTTTCAGCGCCTCAATCGCGGCTCCGCGCGCGCCCGCGGTATCGCCGTTCGGCATGACCACAATGGGAATGCCTGCCTGCTCCTCGCGCTGATCGGGCATCGCGGCCCGCACCTCGCCGATGAACCAGTCCTGAAACTCCTTGGCCGTCTCGAGCGCGCCGCCGCCGATGATCAGCGCGTCGGGGTCGAAGGTGTTGATCATTTCGTCGAAAAACAGCCCCAGCGCGTGCGCCTGCACCCGGAAAATCTCCTTACAGAGCGCGTCGCCGCGCTCGGCCATGCCGCGCACCTTCTTCGCCGCCTGGCTCAGATCCTCGCTGGCCCCCAATTCATGGCCCGGGAACTTCGGCAGAAAATAGGGCAGCAGCGTCTTGCTGATCGCGGTGAGCGAGCACAGCGATTCCAGATCCCCCACGCGCCCGCAATTGCAAACCGGATGAATCCCCTCGACGCCGCGAATCGACTGGTAGGGCAGCAACACATGCCCCAACTCCCCGCCGAACCCGCCGCGGCCCTTCACGACGTTGTCCTCGATGATCACGCCGCCGCCCAGGCCGGTTCCGATGATCGCCGAGATCGAGGTCTTCTTCGCACTTGCGCCGAACAGCGAGAAATGCCCCCAAAGCGCGCCCGCGTTACCGTCGTTCAGGTAAGCGACCGGCTTGCCCAGTTTCGCCGCCAGCCCGCCGCGAATGTCGAAGCCCGCCCACTCCGGATGCACGAAATTGGTGGATCCGCGGGCGCTCAACACGCCGTTCGCGCTCGCCGGACCGGGCGTATCCAGACCCACCACGGTCACTTCGGCCACGCTCAAGCCCGCCTGCCGCACGGCGATCTCCAGCCCGTCGGCGATCTGCTGCAGGCAGACGGCGGGCCCTTCCTTCGAGCGCGCCGGGTGCTCGCACAGGCCCTCGATCAGGAATTGTTCCTGCTCATTGATGATTGTGTAGTTGATGGCGGTTCCGCCCAGGTCCACTCCGGCGACGATATGCACGGTTTCGTTCTCCTCGGGTCAAGTCAAGGCCCGTTGTGAGCCTCTCGTTGCAGTATAGTCATGCCGCTTCGCCGCCTGCGCGCGCATCTAACTGGAGTGATGAGTGATACCCCCGTTTCCACGGAAACCGCCACCCTGGGCGGCGGCTGTTTTTGGTGCCTGGAGGCCGTTTTCGACGAAGTCCGAGGCGTGATTTCAGTCGAATCCGGCTACACCGGCGGCCATCTGCCGCGCCCTTCCTACCAGGACATCTGTACCGGCATGACCGGCCACGCCGAAGTGGTCCGCATCGCCTTTGACCCCTCCGTGATCGCCTACCGGCAACTACTCGAGATCTTCTTCGCCATCCACGACCCCACGACGCTCAACCGGCAGGGCGCCGACCACGGCCCGCAGTACCGCTCCGCCATCTTTTACAATTCCGAAGACCAGCGCTCCGAAGCCCAAAGCCTGATGGATGAACTCACGGCCGCGCGCGCCTTCGCCGATCCGATCGTCACCGAACTCACCCCCGCGCCCGAGTTCTATGTCGCCGAAGACTACCATCAGGAGTACTTCGAGAACCACCGCTCCCAGCCCTACTGCCTGTTCACCGTCGCGCCAAAAGTGCTCAAATTCCGCTCAAAGTTCGCGGAAATGCGCAAAAAAGCGCCTGAAGCGCTACCATAGCCCCATGCGCTGGGTACTGTTTCTGCTGCTTGCCGTTCCGCTCTCTGCCGCCGAACCCGATTGGGCGAAGGTCGAAGAGGAGACCATGCGCCACTTCCAGGCGCTGCTCCGGATGGACACCCAAAACCCGCCCGGCAACGAGACCCAGGCGGCCGAATACCTCAAGAAGGTCCTCGAGGCCGAAGGTATCCCGGTGAAGCTTTTTACCCTTGAGCCTAACCGCGCGAATCTCGTCGCCCGCCTCAAGGGCAATGGGTCGAAACGCCCGCTGCTGCTGATGGCGCACACCGATGTCGTGCGCGTGCTCGCCGCCCTGTGGACCCACCCGCCCTTTTCCGCCACGCGCGACGGCGGCTACGTCTATGGCCGCGGCGCGGTGGACGACAAGGACAATGTCGCCGCGGTGCTGATGACCATGCTGCTGCTCAAGCGCCACAAAGTGCCGCTCGACCGCGACGTCATCTTCCTCGCCGAGGCCGGCGAGGAGGCTTCCACGCAGGTCGGCATCGAGTACATGGTCCGCGAGCACTGGCCGGAAATCGAAGCCGAAATCTGCCTGGCCGAAGGCGGCGCCGGCATCCGCCGCAAGGGCCAGCCCGCGTATGTCACGGTCCAGACGGCCGAGAAGATCCCCTATGCCTTCAAGCTGGTCTCGAAAGGTCCCGCCGGGCATGGTTCCCGGCCGCTCAAGTCCAACTCCATCGCGCACCTTTCGCAGGCGGTCGCCCGCATCGCTCAATTCCAGGCCCCGATGCGGATGAACGATACCACCCGCTACTACTTCGAGCGCCTCGCCACGGTGAGCGAACCCGGGGACGCCGCCCGCTACAACGCCCTCTACCACCCCGAAAAGACGGCCGAAGTGCAGCAATACCTGGCCGATTACGAACCCGGCCACAACTCCATGCTGCGGACCTCGATCTCGCCCAACATCATCCGGGGCGGGTTTCAAGTGAACGTGATTCCTTCTGAATCGGAGGCGATCCTGGATGTGCGCGCCCTGCCCGATGAGGACATCGAAGCCTTTCGCGCCAAGATCCAGGAGCTTGTGAAGGACCCGCAGATCCAGGTCGTCAAGGAGGAGCGCAACACGCGCCCCAAGGCCCCGCCATCACAGATCAATCACGAGGCATTCCGCACGATCGAGGCCTCCTGGAAGCGGATCTATCCCGGCATCACCACCATCCCTTCCATGTCCACGGGCGCCACCGACATGGCCTATCTGCGCGCTAAAGGAGTGCAGTGCTACGGCATCGGCCCCATGATCGACGAAGAAGACGGCCCCCTCGGCTACGGCGCACACTCCGACCAGGAGCGCATCCTCGAAAAATCCCTCTACGAATTCGTCCGCTTCAAGTGGGATGTGGTCCGCGCCCTGGCCGCGGCCGCTTCGAACTGACGCCGTGAGAGCCGGACATTCCTGTCCTGATATAGTCGGAGTGGCGGTTCGACCCAGGGGTCTCCCCTACGCCTGAAGGAGAGCTTTCATGACCAGCCAACCGGCCCGCATTGAACGCCGCGGCCTGATCCGTTTAGCCTCCGCCGCGCTTGCCTCGGCGGGCCTTCCCGTCTGGGCCTCCGGCGACACCGCCCGCGTCCTGCGCGTCCACTCGCCCAAGGCCACGCGCGAGTGGGATTACAGCGCCAACGCCCCCTGGGACCACACCGTCGAAATGACCCCGGAGCAGCCGGGGAAGATCAAGGAGCGCTACTTCGATTACATCAACGGCGATACCGTCGCCCGGATGCTCGATCTCGGCCTCCGCGAACTCACCGGCGCCCCTACCGCCACTGAGGCCTGGCGGCTGCTTCTGCCCAACTTCGCGCCCGAGCAGAGAATCACCCTCAAGCTGAACATGAACAACGCCTCGTTCAACGAGGCCATCACCACCAACCGCATGGATCAGACTATGCCCCTGGTGAACGCCGTCCTCGACACCCTCATCGACGGCCTCGGCGCGAGGCCCGCCAACATCACCCTGCTGGACGCCTCCCGCTGGTTCCATCCCGTCATCATGAAGGGACGCTGCCGTTTCACGGGAGTCCGCTGGGTGGATTCCAAGTCCCCTGACCGTTGGGACCACTCCGAGGCGGTCAGCTTTACGCGCGATCAGCCTGCCCCAGGCGGCCAGTTCTGGATGCCCCGCGACTATACCAGCGCCGACCACATCCTCAACTTCTGCCTCATGAAATCGCATGGCTGCGGCGTCACCGGCGCGATGAAGAGCCACTTCGGTTCCATCCCCTCCCCCAAGATGCTCCACGAAGGCATGGGCACGAAGAGCTACATCGGCGACCTCTGCGCCACGCCCAGCATCCGCAACAAAGTCCGGCTCAACCTGGTGGATGCGACCTTTGCCAACTGGTTCGGCCCGGTGTGGGCTCCGCGCCCCTGGAAGACCTTCCCGCAGCCCTCGCCCAATTCTCTGCTGCTGGCCCGCGACCCCGTCGCGCTCGACACCGTCATGCTCGACCACCTCCGCGACGAACTCAAACAGCAGGGCCCCGCGGCGCCCGCGCACGTCGTGGAATGGGTAGCTGGCTCGACTTTCCTCGAATACGCCATGAACCACCACGGCCTCGGCATCCACGAATCCCGCCCCTACCGCCGGATCGATTACCGCGTGTTAGCGCTCTGAGGACTGGGGGCTTTTCGCACCTCTGCGCTGCATGATATATGATGGCGGGCGATGAAACTCGCTGCCCTGCTCCTTGCCGCCGCGCTGGCTCTGCCCGCGGCTGAGATCTCGGGTGAACTCAAGCGCTGGCACCGCGTCACGCTCACGCTCGATGGCCCCAAAACCAGCGAATCCGCCACTCCCAATCCCTTCCGCGATTACCGCTTTGATGTGCTGTTCGTCCACGCCCAATCGGGCGAACAGCGCCGCGTACCAGGCTTCTTCGCCGCCGACGGCAACGCGGCCGAATCCTCCGCCGAAGCAGGCAGCAAGTGGCGCGTCCATTTCCTGCCCACGCGCGAAGGCCGCTGGCTGTGGCGCGCCTCGTTCCGGCAAGGCACGGATGTCGCCATCGACGAGAAACCGCTGGCCGGAAAGCCGCTCGCGCCCGTCGACGGCCAGGAGGGTGAGTTCACCGTCGCCGCCACGGACAAACAGGCCCCCGATTTCCGCGCCCGCGGCTTGCTCGAATACCGCGGGGAACGCTTTTACCGCTTCGCCGGCGACGGCTCCCGCTTCCTCAAAGGCGGCGTCGATTCGCCCGAAACCCTGCTCGGCTACGCCGACTTTGACGGCACCTGGCGCGAAACCAAGGATGCCCCCCAAGGCGTGATGCCCGCTCCCGACCCCCTCATCGCCCTGCCCGCCCTGAAGGACGGCCTCCACCACTATGAACCTCACCTCAAGGACTGGCGCGACGGCGACCCCACCTGGAAAGGCGGCAAGGGAAAAGGCCTCATCGGCGGCTTGAATTACCTGGCGTCCCAGGGCGTGAACTCGATCTACTTCCTCACCATGAATTCGAACGGCGACGGCCGCAACGTCTGGCCCTGGACCGGCCCCTGGACCTTCGACCGCTTCGACGTCTCCAAACTCGACCAGTGGGAGATTGTCTTCTCATACGCCCAGCGCCTCGGCATCCTGCTCCATGTCGTCACTCAGGAGACCGAAAACGATCACATGCTCGATAAGGGCAAACTCCGCTTGTACCGCAACCTCTACTACCGCGAGCTGATCGCCCGCTTCGCCCACCACCCCGCGCTGCAGTGGAACCTCGGCGAGGAAAACATGAACACTCCCTGGTGGCAGAAGGAATTCGCCGAATTCTTTCAGCGCCACGACCCTTACCGCCACCCCATCGTGATCCATAACGACCATCGCCACGACAAGAACCTGAACGAAACCTTCCGCCCCCTGCTCGGCCACCAGGGCTTCGCCGGCACTGCGTTCCAGATCTTTCAATGGCCCCGCATCCCCCCCACTGTGCGCGAATACGTGCGCGCCAGCCGCGATGCCGGACACCCCTGGGTAATCATGATGGACGAGATGGGCGGCGCCAACTTCGGCCTGCGCATCGACGCCGAAGACCCCGATCACGACGACCCGCGCCGCTATGGCCTCTGGGGCTCACTGCTGAATGGCGGCGCGGGCGTGGAATGGTACTTCGGCTGGCAGAACAACTCGCCCCACTCCGACCTCAGCGCCGAAGACTGGCGCGTCCGCGAGAATATGTACAAACAGACCAAAATCGCGCTCGACTTCTTCCACCGCCACCTGCCCTTCCACGAAATGGAGCCTGCCGCCGAACTCACCGGCAACAAGGTGGACGTGCTCGCCAAGCGCGGCGTAGTCTATTGCTTGTATGTGCCCAAGGGCACAGGCTTCAGCCTCGACCTCGAGTCCAACCGCGGCCCGTACACGCTCTACTGGTATGACCCTCTGACAGGGCTGAACTCCGGCACTCATCCCATCGAAGGCCCGGGTGCAATCAAGCTTCCAGCTAAACCGGCAGGTCCCGATCGCGACTGGGTCGCCCTGATCCGTTAAACCACACCATGCCGTCCTCTGGGGTCTGGTCTAGAATCCAGATATGGCTTGGCAGGACCACATTCACGCGGACCCGGAGATCCTGGGCGGAAAGCCCGTCGTGCGTGGAACGAGGCTCGCCGTCGAGCTGATCCTCGAATTGCTGGCCGCGGGCGTTTCCGAACAGGAAATCTTAGCCGATTATCCCGGCCTTAGCCGTGAGGATGTCCTCGCCTGCATCAACTATCGCGTGTTGGCACGCTGATCTGGAACTCAGAAACCTGCTGTTGCTGGTACTTGCACGGGCGCGCCCACTGGCCGCTTCTGGATCGGTGGAGGCCCCGCTTCCAGCGACCCCCACGTCTCCCCGCCCACAATGCCGTCCACGTACAAATGCCTCATCAACTGAAATTGCCGGACCGCCGCTTCCGTCTTCGGCCCGAACATCCCGTCCACCCACAGAATCGGGTGGCTTGCCCCCCTGGCGTTCAACAGGTTCTGGCAGTACGCCACCATCAGCCCGCTCGATCCTTTCCGGATTACGGGTAGTCCTCCCATCGGCATAGCATTGCTTCCTTTCCCGACGGCCTCGCCGCGCGACTCGTTCAGCCGTCGCGCCCTCAGCTTAACGACGCGAAATTTCAGACGCAAGGCTCTTTTTGCGCAGGCATACAAAACGGGACGGCTGGCAGCCGTCCCGTCTGAAGTGTCAAATTGAAGGCCGGTTCTCTACCCCACCCACTTCCAACCCTTCCGGAACTTGGGTTTCAGGTGCTCGTTCGCGGCCTTGTTATTGGTGAACTCGCCCTTTGCCTCGTCCCACTTCAGTGGACCGTCGAAGTGCATGGCGATCACGCCCAGCAGCATCCACGATACGAACGGACCGGCCACCGAGAAGTCTGAGCACGATTTCTCGCCGCCCTTGCAGGCCCGGATCCAATCGCGATAGTGGCCCGGCGACCGCGACAGCATCTGCGGCGGCAGCCGGTATTCGGCCATGCGCGCGTCGGGCAACAGCCGGGTCCGCTCACCGTAACAACCCGTCGTCACCATACCGCGCGAACCCACAAACAGGCTCCCGTTCAGGTCCTTGTCCCCAATCAGCGTGCCCGCCGGCACGCCCGGGATCTGCGGCTGCTCCTTCACGCTGTCATACCACCACAGCGTCACCGGCTTGAAGGCGCCGCGTGCCGGAAAATCGAACCGGATTACGGTCTTGTGCGGGAAGACATATTGACCCACGCCTTCCTTCTTCACACACTCCACCGACACCGGCGCTCCCAGCCGCAATGCCATGTTCGGCGTCCCCAGAATGTGGCACGCCATGTCGCCGATCGCCCCGCAGCCGTACTCCGGGAACGCCCGCCAGTGATGCGGCGCGATCGCCGGGCTGAACGGGCGGTCTTCGGCCGCTCCCAGCCACGCCTGCCAGTCCAGGTGCGCGGGCACGGGTTCGGTTTTCGGCACCACGTCGGGCGACTGCGGCCAGTAGCGCCCCGGACGGTCCGTCCAGGCATGTACCTCGGTGACGTCGCCGATTTCACCCGACCAGATGATCTCCGCGCATTCCCGCGCCCCGTAATTGGAATAGCCCTGATTGCCCATCTGTGTGGCCACGCCATATTTCGCGGACGCCGCGGCAAGTTCCTTGGCTTCCCACACCGTGCGGACCAGCGGCTTCTGGCAATAGACATGCTTGCCGCGCGCCATGGCCCACATCGACGCCGTGCCGTGCATGTGATCTGGACACGAGACCGTGACCGCATCGATCTGCTTCTCGTGCTTATCCAGCATCACGCGGAAATCCTTGTAGCGCGGCACGTCCGGAAAGCGCTTGAACGTCCGCTCGGCGCGCTTGTCGTCCGGGTCGCACAGCGCGATGATGTTCTCGGTCTCGGCGCAGTTGTTGGTATCGCTGAAGCCCTTGCCGCCCGCGCCGATCGCGGCGATATTCAGCTTTTCGTTCGGAGACTTGTAGCCCAGCCGCGTGAGCGACGGGGTGCTGGCAAATCCGCCCACCGGCACTGCCCCGGCAAACAACGAGCCATAGAAGAAGTGCCGGCGGGAAAACGAGGTGCGAGTTTGATCTGACATAGCCTGTGGCCCCTATGTTATCCGAAAAGCGAAACGAAGGAACATCCCCTCATTTCAAAATCCATGAGCCGGCTCTACCGCTGAATCCGCGCCGACCCCCCCTGCGCGAACGCCTTCACGTGCTCCACGGTCGCCATTGTTGTGTCGCCCGGGAACGTCGTCAGCAACGCCCCGTGCGCCCAACCCAGCTTCAACGCCTCCGCCGGCTCTTCACCCGTCAGAAGCCCATAAATGAACCCCGAAGCAAACCCGTCGCCACCGCCCACACGGTCGACGACATCCAGTTCCGCCGTCGGCGCTTGATACGTCTTGCCATCGATCCACGCTACTGCGCTCCAGCTATGCCGGTTCGTCGAATGCACCTCGCGCAGCGTCGTCGCCACGATCTTCACCTGCGGGTGGCTCTTCACCACCGTGTCGATCATCGCGAAGAACTTCGACGGATCCAGCTTCGACTTCGACTCCACCTCCGGACCCGGCAGACCCAGGCCCTTTTGCAGGTCCTCCTCATTGCCGACGAGCACATCCACGTTCTCGACGATCCGCCGCATCGTTTCGACCGCCTTGTCCTCGCCGCCGTGAACGGCCCACAGCTTCGCCCGGAAATTCAGGTCGAAGCTGACCACCGCGCCAGCCGCCTTCGCCGCCTTCATCCCCTCGATGATCACCTCACTGGTGGTCGGCGACAGCGCCGCGAAGATCCCGCCGGAATGGAACCAGCGCACGCCGCCCGCGAAAATCTTCGCCCAATCGAAATCGCCCGGCTTCAACTGCGCGGCGGCCTCGTTGCAGCGGTTGTAGAACACGACGGGCGCGCGCACGCCCTGCCCGCGGTCCGAATACACCGTCGCCATGTTCGGCCCGTTCACGCCGTTGTGCTTGAACTGCTTGTAGAAAGGCCGCACGCCCATCGCCTTCACCCGCTCCGCGATCAGGTCGCCGATCGGGTAGTCCACCATCGCCGAAGCGATGCCCGTGTTCAGCCGGAAGCAGTCGGCCAGGTTCGCGGCCACGTTAAATTCACCGCCGCTCACATGAATGTCGCACCGCGTCGCCTTGCGGAACGGGATAATGCCAGGATCCAAGCGGTTCACCAAAGCGCCGAGAGACACCAGATCCAATGCGCCTTCGGCGCGGATGTTCAAACCGTATTTCATTCGCCAATCTCCATAGGGGGTATCAAAGTCCATGATTATCGTAACAGAGACTCAGACTGGCACGTCTCAAACCCTGCAACCTGCGCCGCACAAGCTACACTGATAAGTTTGGAGATCTCGTAACCCGCATGACCAACCCTTGGACGCGCCTCCTCGCCGCCGCTTGCTTGTTCGCGGCCGCCGCCCCCGCGCAGACCACCACTTCCTCTTCCGCTAGCAGCCAGCAGGAGGAGCCGGCTGCCTTCCTCGATGTGAAAGAACGCCGCTTCCATTTCGGCGCGCGAGCGCGCTTCATCCCCCTGAATCTCTTCCGGAAGGGCGAACTCACTGCGATCACCGAGGATCCCCCCATCGAATGGCAAACCCAACTTGACCGCAAGGTCCCTATCGCCGGCTACGGCGTCACTGCCGAGTTCCAGATCACCACCAGTTTCGGCGTCGCCGCCGACCTGCTCTTCCATCAGGTGCGCTACGAGATGCTGAACAACATCCGCACCGGCAGACGTAATCCCAATTCCACCATCGACAATCGCCCCGTCACCCAGATCCGCGAAAAAACCCGCGCGCAGTTCTTCGATCTGCCCATCATCGTCCGCTGGCGGCCCACCGATGAGTACGGCGACCCGGCGCGCTGGTTCCTCGGTATCGGCCCCACCGTCCGCCAGACGCGCAACGTCCGCACCTTTTACGACCAAAGTCTGCCCCGCGTCGACAACCCGGTCACCGAGGGCGTCGCTCCCTTCAACAAGCACATCTACGGCGCCACCGTCGCCGCCGGCATTACCGCCAAGGACGACTTCGGCATCCGCATCACCCCCGAAGTCCGCTACACCCGCTGGGTCGGCCAGAGTTTCTCCAACTTCGCCGCCCGCACCAACCGCCATCAACTTCAAATCCTGCTCGGCATCACTTTCTAAACTGACATGCGCTTCGCCCTTGCCTGCCTGCTTGCCGCCGCGACGCTCGGCGCCCAGGACCGCCCTATCGCCTTCACCGGCGCCCGCGTCATCCCCATCGCCGGCCCCGAAATCCCCTCCGGTACGGTCGTCATCCATCAAGGCAAAATCACCGCCGCCGGTGGCCCGCAAACCGCCATCCCCGCGAATGCCGAACGCATCAACGCCGCAGGCAAGGTGATCATGCCCGGCCTCGTGGACTCCCACTCCCACATCGGCCAGGTGGAAGGCGCCGACTCCTCCGCGCCGCTCCAGCCCGACGTCCGCGTGCTTGATGCCGTTAACCCACGCGCCTCCTCCATCCGCCGCGCCCGCGCCGGCGGCATCACCACCGTCAACGTCATGCCCGGTTCGGGCCATCTGCTCTCGGGCCAGACCCTTTACCTCAAGCTGCGCCTCGGCTCGAAGATCGATGACCTTCTCATCCCTCTGTCTGACGGCACCCCGGCAGGCGGCATCAAGATGGCCAACGGCACCAACCCCCGCCGCAACGCCCCCTTCCCCGGCACCCGGGCCAAAGCCGCCGCGCTCGTCCGCGAACAGTTCATCAAGGCCCAGGAATACCAGAAGAAAGTGGCTGACGCCGCGGGCGACGCCTCGAAACTTCCGCCCCGCGACCTGCGCATGGAAGCCCTCAGTGAGGTCCTTTCCGGCAAACGCGTCGTCCATCACCATACCCACCGCCACGACGACATCCTCACCGTGCTGCGCCTCGCCAAGGAGTTCAACTTCCGCGTCGTGCTGCACCATGTTTCGGACGGCTGGATGGTCGCCGAGGAGATCGCCAAAGCGAACACCCTCGGCTGCTCGCTCATCCTCATCGATTCCCCCGGCGGCAAGCTCGAAGCCAAGGATAACCGCCTCGTCACCGGCGGCGTGCTCGAACGCGCCGGCGTCAATACCGGCTTCCACACCGACGACGGCGTCACCGACTCGCGCTGGTTCTTCCGCATGGCCGCCCTCGGCGTCCGCGCCGGCATGAGCCGCGAAAAGGCCCTCTACGGCCTCACCATGGCCAACGCCAAAATGCTCGAACTCGAATCCCGCGTCGGCTCCCTCGAGCCCGGCAAGGACGCCGACCTCCTCATCCTCTCCGGCGACCCAATGAGCGTCTACACCAAAGTCGAACAGACCTGGATCGAAGGCCGCAAAGTCTTCGACCTCGCCAACGCCGAAGACCGGCTCGCCCTCACCGGCGGCTACGGCGCGGGCGGCGATGGCGCCCTCATGCACCTCGACGAATGCGGCGGCTACACCCTGGGCCTCGATTTCCGCAACATGAACCTCTCGGGAGACCTCGACTGATGACCCGCGCCTTCCTGCTCCTCGCCGCCCTCGCGCTCCCCGCCGCCGCCCAACTCGCCGTCCGCGGCGAAACCGTGTATACGATGGACGGCGCGCCCATCGCCAACGGCGTCGTCCTCGTCACCGCAAGCGGAACGATTGAGCGCGTCGGGCCCGCCGCGCAGGTCGCCATCCCCGCGGGCGTGCGCACGCTCACTGCCAAAGTGGTCACGCCCGGCTTGATCGACGCCCACGCCACCGCCGGCCTTTCGGGCATCCTCAATCAGCCCCACGACCAGGACCAGCTCGAACGCTCCGCCCCCATCCAGGCCGAACTCCGCGCCGTCGATGCCTACAACCCCCGTGACGAACTCGTCACCTACCTCCGCAACTACGGCATTACCACGCTGCACACCGGCCACGGGCCCGGCGCCCTCATCTCCGGCCAGACCATGATCGTGAAAACGTGGGGCAACTCCGTCGAGGACGCCACCGTCGAACCCGCCGCGATGATCGCCGCTTCGCTTGGCAACTTGGCCCGCGCTCAGTCCGGCTCGCCCGGCACCCGCGCCAAGATGATCGCCATGCTCCGCGCCGAACTCATCAAGGCCCGCGAATACGCCGCCAAGAAGGAGAAGCCGCGCGACCTCCGCATGGAAGCCCTCGTCGAGGTCATCGAAGGCAAACGCCCTCTGCTCGTCACCGTGCACCGCGCCAACGACATCCTGACGGCGCTCCGTCTCGGCAAGGAATTCAGCCTGAAACTGGTGCTCGACGGCGCCGCTGAGGCTCACGCTGTCCTGCCCGAGATCAAAGCCTCCGGCAATCCCGTCATCGTCCACCCCACCATGGCCCGTCCCAGCGGCGACATGGAGAACCTGACCCTCGAAATGGCTGCCAAGCTGAAGGAAGCGGGCATCCCCTTCGCCTTCCAAAGCGGTTTCGAGGGCTACGTCCCCAAGACCCGCGTCCTGCTGTTCGAAGCCGCTCTCGCCGCCGCCCACGGACTCGGCAAGGACGCCACCCTCGAAGCCCTCACCATCGGCGCCGCCCGCCTCCTCGGCATCGACAACCGCCTCGGCTCCCTGACCCCCGGCAAGCATGCCGATATCGCCCTCTACGACGGCGACCCCCTCGAATACACCACCCACTGCACTGCCGTCATCGGCCAGGGCCAGGTGCTGTTCGAAGGCGCGCAATAGCTCCCCACCCACGGGACGCGAAGACCGCTTGAGCCCCCGCTGTCAGGCTGGGGCAACGCGAGCATTGCCGCCAGAGTACGGGCCCCTGAGGCGACATGTCCGCCTGCTTACGAATATCGAGGGCCTCTGCCTCTATCCTGAATTCAGCCATGCCGCGCCTTCCCATCCTGGTCCCAGCGCTCCTCGCGGGCGTAGTCTTGACCCACGCCGAAACGGTCCAGGTGACCGGCGCGGTGCGCGAAGGTGAAACCTTTGCCCAGCCGGTGGGACGTGGCCTGCAGTTCTGTCTGATTCCCGAAACGGATTACGGGTGGAGGATCTCTCTGGCGGCATCCTGCACGCCCGCCTCTCCCAACTTTGCGATGATCGCGACACCCCGTATCGCGGCGTCAACCCAACCTATCTCCATTCCTGGCATTTCAACCCGGAAGCGAGGATCCTCCCTAAGCTCCGCGTCTTTCAATTCGTCCTCCACGAGCGCGACTACAACGAGATCATGGCGATGTTGAGGAATCACCACGACGCGGGCGAAACGCTGGAACGGGTCTCCCAACTGGGCAAAGGCAAAGGCGAACTCCGGGTCGAGAGCGCGGAAACCGCCCCCGGGCGGGTGAAGGAGCGCCCCCGGTTCGTCAGTCTGCGCTTCTCGGCCACCTTGACCTTCCCCGACGCCGGCGGCGAGGGCGGCCAATGATGGAACCCGCCCGAATTGCCTGATTGGAACCTGACTCACCGAACTCAACGAGCGGAGGATCCGAAACCAGACTTCGCCAAATTGCTCTTCAAACCAATCACTGAGCCTAAACATCCGCACCGCCGTCCATGCAGGCCAGCACCTGCCCTCACTCGCCCCCCGCCATCTGTGGCGGGTCCCAGTAATACACGCCCGGTTCGTGGAGTTGACGCGGCGCTGTGCGCGCGGTCTTAAGATATGCCCCCATGCGCTCGAGCGCCTTGGGTTCGCGGGCTGCGAGGTCGTTCGATTCCTTGGGGTCGGTCCGGAGGTTGTAGAGTTCGAGCGGTCCCTCCGGCTTCGGACGGACTACCTTCCAGTCGCCATTGCGCGCCGCCTGCATCGGGATTTCGTCTGCGAAGCGCTTCTCCTTGCCGATCCATCGCGGCAGCTCCCAATACAGCCACTCCGGCTTGCGGCGCTGCGCGCGGCCCTGCAGTGCGGGCGCCACGCTGATGCCGTCGATTCCGTTCGGTGGCCGGCCGCCGGCGAATTCCACCAGCGTCGGCAGCATGTCACAGAAGCTCCACGGCATGTTGCTCACAGCGCCCGCCGGCACACGGCCGGGCCAGCGCGCGATCATCGGGACGCGGATACCTCCCTCATACAGGTTCTGCTTGTGGCCCCGGAAGCCGCCGCTCGTATTGAAGTAGTCCTCGTTGAGAATGCCCATCGCTCCGCCGTTGTCGCTCGTGAACAGAAACAGCGTGTTATCCTCCTGGCCAAGCTTGCGGACCAGTTCCATCATCCGGCCCACCTCTCGATCGAGCCGTGTGATCATCGCCGCATACGCCGCCCGCATCTCCGGCTGGTCCGCATAGCGGCTGCCGGGCCGCGAAAACGCCCGCTCCGGAAACTTGCCGCGATATTCGCCGAACGAATCCTCCGGGACCAGCAGTTCCCAGTGCGGAATGGTCGAGGGCACATAACAGAAGAACGGCCGGGCCGCATTGCGCTCGATAAAACCAAGAGCTTTCTCTGAGATCACATCGTGCGAGTACGTGCCATGCCGCCCGCCCTCGTTGCCGGGCAAAGGATACAGATCCTCGTTGTGTACCAACAGGCGGGTGTAGAAATTGTGCGCGTGCACCTGATGCAGGTAGCCGAAGAAGTCGTCGAACCCTTTCTTCGGCGGGGCGCCCGGAGTGCCCCGGTCGCCAAGACCCCACTTGCCGTAACCGCCCGTAGCATAACCAAGCTCCTTGAGCAGCATCGGCAGCGTCACATCGCTTTCCGCCAGCGACTGGCCGCCTGTGTTGCCGCGAACCGAGGTGTGCCCCATGTGGTAACCGGTCATCAAAACACTGCGTGAGGGCGCGCACACGGTGCAGCCGGCGTAGGCATCCGTGAAGCGTAGCCCCCCGGCGGCGAGCCGGTCGATATTGGGAGTCCGGATCTGTTTCTGCCCATAGCACCCCAAATCGCCGTAACCGAGGTCGTCAGCCATGATCAGGACAATGTTGGGAGGGCGGCGGCGCTGGGCCTGGACGAACGGAGCGCCCGCCAACAATGGCGCTCCGGCAATCAGATGGCGGCGAGTGAGCTGGGTCATGCCCATATCCTATACCCGGGCCGGCCGAGGTGAAACCAAAACCAGCAGGCCCCCGCGCCTCATCTCGCCGCATCGCGCTACACTGCCCCCATGCAGCGCCGTGCTTTTCTCGGCTCCCCCCTCCTCGCCCCCGCCCTCTTCGCCCGGCTTGGCGAGGCCATCTCGAATCTCGACCTCATCTCCACCCACGAGCACCTCTTCAGCGAAGAGGAACGCTACGCCTCCCAACCCGACTTCTTCGTCCTCGCCGACCACTACGCCCTCAATGACCTCGTCTCCGCCGGACTCCCCGCCGGCGACCTGGTCCCCCTCCGCGACCGCCGCCTTCCCGCCGTCCAGCGCTGGCGTCTGTTCGAGCCCTGGTGGCGCCACGCACGCTTCACCGGCTATGGCCAGGCCCTGCGCATCGCAGTACGCGACATCTACGGCATCAGCGATGTCAACGCTGGCAACATCGAGCGCCTGAACGCCGCCATCGCCGCCGCCAACAGACCTGGCCTCTACCGCGACATCCTCAAGCGCCGCATGAAACTCCGCTACGGCGTCCTCGACGACTATTGGCGCGGCGAACCCGTCCGCCCCGACCCCGAATACTTCCGCCTTGCCCGCAAGTTCGACTGGTTCTGTACGCCCGCGAACCCCGCCGCCCTGAAACGAATGGAGGAGGTCACCAGCGTTTCCATTACTTCGCTCGACGGACTCGTGAGAGCCCTCGAACGCCGCTTCCAGCAAAGCCTCGACGCCGGCCTCACGGCGGTCAAATCCACCATCGCCTACCAGCGCGAACTCCTCTTCGCCGACCCCTCGAAACACGAAGCTTCCGCAGCCTTCGACGCGCTCGCCCGCGGCGGTAATACCAGCCGCCGCCAGCTCGAAGACTATATGTTCCGCCAGGTCCTCCGCCTCACCGAAGCCCACAACCTGCCTTTCCAGATCCACACTGGCATCCAGGCGGGCAACGCCAATGTGATCGCCAACACCCGGCCCCTGCTCGTCGCCAACCTGCTCCGCGACTACCCCCGCGTCCGCTTCGACCTCTTCCACGCCGGCTGGCCGTGGCCGAATGAGGTGATGGCTATGGCCAAGATGTTCCCCAACGCCTACGCCGATTTCTGCTGGACTCACATCCTCTCGCCCGCCTCCGCCCGCCAGGCCCTCGACGAAATGATCGGGGCCGTCCCGTCGAACAAAATCCTCGGTTTCGGCGGCGACTACCGCCATGTCGAGCTCACCTGCGCCCACTCCGTCATCGCCCGCGACAACATCGCCCGCGTTCTCGCCGCCCGCGTCGAAGCTAAAGAGATGACCGAAGACGAAGCCCTCGCGCTGGCTCGCGCCTTCCTCCACGACAACCCCGCCAGCCTGTTCGAACCCGCTCCGCGCGCGTAACCCGCGCGTGGTTCTCAGAAACCGGGCCGTCTCAGCCTCAGACCGCCAATCCCCGGGTTTGGGGAACCGGCGCCGGCGGCCTTGATCCACAATTCCTGGAGCGGCACCGCGGCCTGCGTGCGAATCGTTCCCGCCCAGCGGCGGCCCCGAAATCTTGTCCAAGTACGGCGCACTCTGCACGCCCGTGCAACGGCATTCGCGCGTCGAGCCGCCGTGGAAGCCGCATTTGCAACCGTTCATGTCACTGCTAAGCGAGGCTGAAGTTTGCGGGGATTTGGCCGTAAGTGGGATTGGAAGCAGGGATTGCGGATAGGGATGGGCTGTCGGGTTCAGGGGGAGTGAGCCGCAGAGAGTTGGCGTTGGACTTTGCTGCAGTTGTGGTTTGGGATCGGCCCACCGGCCGGTTTTCAGACCCCCGAGGGCCGCTAGTCTTCTTCTCAGAAGTAGACCAGGAACCGAAGCCTTTTCCCCATCGGCCTCCATCGGCCGAGCAAGGAAGGGAATGCGCGTATTCGTTCGGGGTTCGTTCCGGGTTCGTTTGGGGGTTCGTTCCGGGTTCGTTTGGAGTTCGTTCCTAGTTCGTTTCGATTCGTTTTGGGGTGTTTTGTGCTTGTATCGTGTTGATTTTATTGAAAACGTGGGGCGAAGATCCGGTGAATTGAGAAATATGTTTTTTGCGCGCGGCCCGGGCGCGCGTTGGGTGAGGAGCGGGCATGCGGATTTGCGGACGGATTTGGGCAAAATGCTCATCTCGGCGACTACTATAGCGGGCGAAACTTGGAAATCGAGCTTCAGGGAAGGGGTTCGGGCGGGAGATTGGTTACGGAAGTGGTTGAGGCGGGGCGGGTTGGCGGTTTTCGGGATTTTTTTGCTAAAGGCGTCACCGCGGGGAGGGACACAGGCACCCGTCCCACCGCACTTTTCGGCGAAATCGTATGTGATAGAAAGGAATGGACTTAGCGGCACGGCAGGGGAGGGGGCAGGGCTGGGTGGGGCGGGTGGAAGCAGGCAGGTCCATATATATCAGTAACTTATGGAAGGTATGGTGTGACGGGGCAGGCTGTCCCGGATGCGTCGGATGCGTCGGATGCGGCCCCGGATGCGGCCGGATGCGGCGGATGCGGATGCCCGGATCTGTGCGGGGGTGCTCCGTGAGAGACGTACCCACCGCGACCGGCGCGGCCTGGGTCAATCGCGAGTCTCACTTCGGCACTTGCGTCAACTCGCCCCAACTGATCGACTGGCGTTTGCGTTGGGCGGAATCCGCGGACAACCGGAACTGTTTCTCAACCCTTTTTGCCTCGGTGGAAAGACCTTGTGCGCGAAGCACCTTGACCTTCGTCAGCAGGATCATTGTACGCATGGGGTGATCCGTGGCAAGGCTGCCGGCCGCGACTTGCTCCGCGCGGATTATCGCCTCGTTTGCCGGATCGAATTCACGTCCGGCCGCATAGGCGGAGGCTAAGCCAAGCCGGGCTTCCAGAGTGACCGGATGGCTGTCGCCGTACAAGCCTTCGTTCAGCGCCAGGCTGCGCCGAAAAGCCGCGGCTGATTTTTGGATCCGCTTCGTCTCCAGAAGCGTGAACCCCAAGGTGTCCCAGGTCTTGGCGAGGTGAGCACTTGGCGGCAGGTTCGATCTCTCCCATTGGTCGATGATCTCGAGGCAGAGGGATTCGGCCTTTGGAAAGTTGCGTAGGTTCAAGTAGCCGACGGCGATTTCACCTTGCGCCATCAAGGTCTGCGGCTGCTCTGGTCCAAGGTCTTGCTCATAGATCGCGAGAGCTGCCACACGCCGCCGCTGGGCGTCGCGCGAGGGCCCGCCGATGTCGAGCAGCGAAGCGTAATCCAACTGCGCTCTGGCGAGGACGAGGCGGGCGGCCGCTCCAGCGCGCTCCAATGAGGAGATGGCCGCCCGGTAACTCCTTCCCGCCGCCTCGAAGTCTCCCAGCAGATGATCGGCGCGGCCAAGAAGCCTGAGGAGCACACCGGTCCGATGCAGATCGACAGGACCGGTGCGAGCCTGCAGCGCCTCTATGACCGTGCGCCTGGCCGCGGCGTAATCTCCCCGGCCGTATTGCTCTTCCGTCACAAGGTGAATCGAACGGATATCGGGTCCCTGCCCGTGCAGAAATACACCCGCCAATAGACACACCACGAGCGTGCGAGCCGGCATGGTTCGTCCCTCGGCCAGGATTCCGAAAGCTCTACTGGCCGTCCACCCGGCGGACGGTCACGTGGAAGTTCATGTCGAAATACCCCAGCCGCCGGATCACGCCCTTGCTGGATTCATACAATCCGCCAACGTGTTTCCCTGCCGCGCCGGACTGATCCGAGGGTATCGGCCAGGCCACCCAGATATCCAGCCGTCGATCCGCAGGATTGGGGTTGTAGCGCACGCGAATCAGAGCCAATGCGTATTCCGCATTCAGCAACTGCTGAACATCGGGATTCATTTGATCCTCGAGATCCGGATTGAGGTTCTGGAAGCGCAGATAGTAATCCTGCTTGTCCGTGGCATCGAAATTGGATGTTGCCGTCGTGGTGAACTCGCACACGGCGGCGAAATTCGAGCCGTTCCAGCAGGACTCCACGGGGAAGCCAGGGGCATACCCGGTCGCGGCGTCGTAACCCTTGAGGATGTGCCGGATATTGAATCCGCCGCGCGAGAGCTGAACGGGGGCCGTCGCGTGCCATGCAGGCGCAGGATCATCGGTGGGCGACACCTGAACGCGCTTCCGGAAATCGCGTTCGATCCTCCGCGTCGTGCTCTTCATCAGCAGGTTGATCACGGCATCGCCCGATTCACCGGGGCAATTGAACAGGGTCACTATCGCAGCGCCCTGGCCGTCCACATAGGGGCCCAATCCGTCGGACCGAATCTGCATTTCCGTGTCGTCACTCAAAGTGATATGACCGGACAGGCTCTTGCAACTGGGCTTGCCCCCGCGTTGCGCCCAGATGGGCAAGCAGGCGGCCCCCAAGAGCAATACGGCGAGCGTCGTTTTCTTCAGCATCTTTAGAATCCTCTCTTTCTTCCCAGCCGCCTCCAATCAGGCGGCGGATTGGGATCGATTGTGCAGGGTCCGGGCACAGGCGGCAACACAATTTCCTCGAACTATTCACGAACCAGCAGATCAACATGCATCTTTTTGAATTGATGTGAGATTTTGAACGCGCGGCATTGCCTCGTGTAAGATTTGGCCCCACGGTAGACGGTCACCTCCGCCTGAACGGTGCCGCCCATCCACGTCACGACGGCCAGGCACAGCCGCGCATTGCTCGCATTGACTTGCATCTTGTCCCTCTCTTTCCTCGCGTGAACCTCACCGCGGGCGGCGGGGCCAACCAAGCTGGTCCGCGCCGCGATGCTGCGAGTTGCTCACTTACTGAGCGATTGTAGGCAGGCTCCGCCGCGTACACATCCTCCAATTGGAGTAGGGTGTCAGATTTCTTTGGAAATTGTGTCGAGGATGGCCGTCAGCTCCGCGGGTGCAGAGAGGAAGGGCGCATGATCCGTGTCGATCGAGTAGACGCCGGCGAACGGCCAGATGTGCTGCATGGAACGCTGCAAGGCGATCGGCGTCACCCGGTCGCGCAGGCATTCGATGTAGAAGCGCCTTAACCGTCCATAGCGCTCACCGGTCAGCCGGAGCGGAGTCCTAAACGGCATTGCCCCCTCGTAGCGAAAGCGAGGCAACGCCGCCTCGATCACATCTGCCGGGCAATTCGAGTACAGGAACCGCCGCACCCCTGCCGCAGAGATGCCCGCGGACAGGCCGTCGTCCGCCCATTGAAACTCCGCCAGATACTCCGGATCGAACCCGGCGACGAAATCCATCATCGTGCCCCCGTCTGCCGGGACAAGCGCCGCCACATATACAAGAGCGCGAATCAGTTCCGGCGCTGCCTCGCCCGCCTGGCTGACTACGCCGCCCATGCTGTGCCCCACCAGAATGGTGTCCCCGCCTCCCCGTTCCAATGCGTCCACCGTCCCCCTGATGTAGTCTTCCATGTACACTCCCCCCGGTTCCGCCGGGTCGTCGCCATGACCAGGCAGATCTACGGCCACAACCTCGTGGCCCAGTGCCGTCAGCCTCTCCACCACCTCACGCCAGCACCATGCACCCTGCCACGCACCGTGTACGAGAAGGAATCTAGCCATGCCCGTTTTCCCTTCGCTTCCCTGATTCCGGCCAAGCTGGCAGACGAGCCATCAACAGCAGCAGTTCCGTCTGCCGGGAAACGCCCGTCTTGCTGAAAATGCGCCGCAGATGCGTCCTTGCCGTTTCGTAAGTCACGGCCAGTTCCTCCGCAGCCCGTTCCAGCGAAACCCCCGTTGACAATTTTGCCGCCAAGGCCGCCTCACGAGGCGTTAGCTGATACGTTCGGCGCAGCACGTCCGCGTCGGCCGGCACCTGCGACTCCGGATCGGTCAACAGCACCACCGCCGCTGGCGGCGCCATCCCCGTGAACTGTCCCGCCTGCCCTCGCCACGGCGCCACAGTCAGCAGATAGTCCCGCTTCCGAGACGGCCGCGCGACCGGCACCACACAGGGTGACGTCTGCGCCCTCGGGGTCACCGCGTCGAGCAACGCCCGTTTCAACTGCCCATCCGCGCGCCGGTCGGTGGCCGCCAATTCGCCCGCCCGCCACTCGAGTCCATCCCGCGCCTGCGCCATCTGCTCCGCCGCGCGGTTCCAGTAAAGCGCTCGTCCCCCCGGCAACACATATACAACCCCCAATGGCAGCGTGTCCAGCACCGCTTCGCCTGCCCGCAACAGTTCCATCCTCTGCAACAGCTTCCAGGCCTTGCTCATGTGCGGGGCAAGTGCTGCCGCTACCGCCTTCTCCTCCTCGTTAAATCTCTCCCGGTTCCGGCCGCGCAGTGCTGTCAGAGTCGGTGCCCGTGATCCCTCCCGCGCTATCACCACACTCATCCCGCGCGCGCCGCCAATGCGCAGCAAGTAGTCGTTATAGAACTCCGAGCTCTCCAGCACCGGTCGTGGACAATAGTCCTCGTCCACATTCACGCGCCCGGGCACGTAGAGGGCTCGCCCGCGTTCCCTCCAGACGTTCACCCTCGAATAGTGTTCATTGTAGGATTGCGCCAACGGCGTCACCACGCCATGCACGCGGAAAGCCGAGGAAGAACGCTGCTCAAAATCGTGAATCTGGAGTACGGAGATGTCTGCGTTGACTTGCTCCGCCACCCTTTTCAGGAATTCATCCCACACCTCAGGTGTGTCGGCGGCTTCATACGCCAACAGCGCCAACCGTAGAATGTCGGTCTCCGTGGCCATACAGCCCCTCGCAGCACAAAGACCTGTTTCGGATAGCTTATCTTCCGGATCATCGCTCGTCAAGGCGGTGGGTGCCGACCTTCTCGCGAGCAATGGCTACGGTGCGGGTTCGCCCTCTCGGCCGGGAGCGGTAATTGGGGACCTCGACTGACACAATCTCAGGCATCCAAACCTCGAATGCCGGACCTCCTTCAGGCGTCTCCTTCACGCCGTAAGCGCCACCTTGTACCGGCCCAAGGGCCCTTCAGCACTTCGCCATCAAATCGTCAATATTTCGGGCTGTGATGAACTCTGCCGGCTTTTCGCCCGCCGCGATCGAGAGGAAGTGAGCCTTGCCGCACTCGATCTTGGCGCTTTCTTTGTCCCGAAGATCGTCGGTCGAATACCGGGGTCAACGACCATTTAGCGATTTTCTGGTTCTTTAACTTATTGATTTCAAATGCGCGCATTCGGTGCGGCAGCATAGGGCCGGGCGAATGCGCCGCAGACCGCGGGCGGATTACGCTGTACCGGCGGGACTTTCGTCTGAAACAAGTTGGTCATGAGTCGTTCTGGAACCAACCCAATCCCAGAGATGGACGCCGTGCCGGAGGCGTCAGACGCCATTTCTGCCGATCGGTCGTCCGGGTCGTCCGGAGGGTCGTCCGGGACAGCCTGACCCGTCCCAGTGTACTTTTCTCCGGGTCGTCCGGGACAGCCTGACCCGTCCCAGTGTACTTTTCTCGAAGATCTTCACTCGTTCCTGATCCATCATACGCCGGCTTCCAGGTGGGTGGCGGCCACTGCGGAGGCAGGATGGAGGGAGGGACTGGGGAGGGTGAGCAGGTCTTCGGGTGCGGGTTTGCCCGATTTCACGCGTTCGACGAACTCGTCTGTTCCCAATGGGTTACCGGCATAAGTCGCGCGGCGGAAACGTTGCAGCCAGGCTTCTTCGTCCGGCACGGCAAGTAGTTCGGACCAGCGTTCCGCGCCTCCGGAGTCGTGCCAGAAGGCGAGGTCGAGGCCCGGTAGCGGTTCGGATTGGCCCAGGTGCGCCGCCGCACTCGACCAGGCCCATGCGCCCGCCGCCGGGATCAGTCCGGCGCGCACCGGGTTGCGCTCCACGTACCGCAGGGCGGCCCAGAGGTGGTGCTCGTCCATCGGACAGGAGTAAAACCGGTTCTGCCAGAGGTGGCCGCTGCGGCATTTGCGGGCATTGAAATACTGCGCGTAGCGGCCGTGGGTGCGGCGCAGGACGACGGCGAGCGAATCAGGTTCCGGAGGCACGAGGATGAGGTGGATGTGATTGTTCATCAAGCAGTAAGCGAGAATGCGGACGCCTTCGGCGGAGGCGTTGCGGGTGAGTTGATCGAGGTAGACACGGCGGTCCCGGCGGCTGTAGAAGACGATCTGGCGATTCGTCCCGCGCTGCGTGACGTGGTGCGCGACTCCGGGCACCACCCAACGTGCTGATCGCGGCATGGGCGATCCTCCCTTCAGAAGAGAAGTGCGCCCAGCGGATGTTTTTTCTCACAAAAGTGTGGAGGGACGGGTCAGGCTGTCCCGGATGGCCCCTCACAAAAGTGTGGAGGGACGGGTCAGGCTGTCCCGGATGGCCGGATGGCCGGATTATCGGGATGAGGTCAGACAAAGCTTGGCCGCGTAGTCCTGCCGGCCCCCCGCTTCGATAGTGGGCGAGTTGCCTCTACCCCGGCAACTCCCGCAACTCAAATCCTATCGCCGCTTCCAGCGCCGCGCCCGCGCGGAGCAACGCGGCTTCGCCGAACGGCCTACCGATCAGTTGCAGGCCCACGGGCAGGCCCGCCTGCGTCCATCCGCAGGGAATCACGAGCGCAGGCAGCCCGAGCGCGTTGATGCCGCGCAGATTCCGCGTCGTGAGAATCCGCACGTCGTGGGTTTCGCCGCTCACGTCCACAGTCTCGGCGCCGATGGGCGGGGCCGCGATGGGCGTGGCGGGGGTGAGGATGAAGTCGGCCTTCTTCAGCAATTCGAGATGCACGCCGAGAATGCGCCTGCGCAGGCGCTGCGCCTGCAAGTAGTGTGTGGCCGGCAAGGTACGGCCGGTATCGAGCAGTTCCAGCATGCCCGCGCTGTAGTCCGCGCGCCGTTTGCGCATGTACGGTTCGTGGACGGCCGCCGCCTCACTCAACAAAGTGGTCTGCGCAACCACACTCAGTTGTTCGCCGTCCGGCAGCCGGCCCGACACGAAAACGGCGCCTTCCGCCTCGGCCTTTTGCGCCGCGCCGAGCACCAGCGCGCCCACTTCCGGGTCCACCTTGTCAAAGTAGTAATTCTGCGGCAGGACGAACTTCAGCCCGCTGAGGGAAGCGCCTTCGAGCGGATAGCGCTCGCGCGGCCGGTTGACCGAGGCGCTGTCGCGCGCGTCGTGACCGGTCATCGCTTCCAGCATCAGCGCGGCGTCTTCCACCGTTCGCGTCATCGGCCCCACGTGATCCAGGCTGAAGCCCAAGGGGAACACGCCGTACTTGCTGACAAGTCCGAAGGTCGGCTTCAGGCCCACGATGCCGCAATAGGAAGCCGGCGCGCGGACCGAACCGCCCGTGTCGGTCCCCGTCGCCAACATCGTCATCCCGGTAGCCAGCGCGATGCCCGAGCCGCCGCTGGATCCGCCGGGGATGCGGTCCGGGTCCCAGGGGTTGCGCGCCGGGCCGTAGTGCGGGTTATTCGACGTGATACCGAAGGCGAATTCGTGGAGGTGGGATTTGCCGAGCATCACTGCGCCGGCCTCCCGCAGTCGCTCCACGACCGCAGCGTCGAAGTCGGGGACGTAATCGGCAAAGACTTTCGAGCCGAAGGTGGTTCGCACACCGGCCGTGCAGAACAGATCCTTGTGGACAACGGGAATGCCGTGCAGAGGCCCGCGGTCGCGGCCCGCGCGCAACTCATCGCCGGCCTGGCGGGCGGCCGCGCGCGCCTGCTCGCCTGTCACGGTCATGAAGACGTTCAGGCGGGAACCGTTCTGATCAATGCGGCTGAGGTGCTCGTCCACCAGTTCCACGGCGGAGATGCGGCCCGCGCGCAGAGCCGCGCCCGCCTTGCGCACCGTCCAGGAGCTCTTCACTCAGTGTCCCCTTGGGGCGCGAGTTGTTCGAGACGGAAGACTTCGATCGGCTCCTCCTTCCAATCGACCATCGCCATCATCAGCGTCATTTTCTGATCGAGCGCGGCCAGCCGTTCGGCCTGCGCATCGTTCAGTTCCACGCCGCGCACCGCCGCGGCAGCTTTCCAATCGGCCATGGTCTAATCATGGCATGACCGAGTCCGCTTTCCTGCCCCTGACGCTGCTTTCCGGGGATGACCAACTGTTCCGCGACTCCGTCCGCCGCTTCGCCCGCGAACAGATCGCCCCGCATGTCCGCGCCATGGACGAGGCGGCGCAATTCCGCCCAGGCATTCTGCGGCAGTTCTTTGAATTGGGCCTGATGGGTATCGAAATTCCCGAGGAATATGGCGGACAGGGCGGCACTTTCTTTCAATCGCTGCTCGCGATCGAGGAGATCGCCGCTGTGGACCCCGCCGCGGCCGTGATCGTGGATGTCCAGAACACGCTCGTCAATAACGCCGTGCTGCGCTGGGCCACGGAGGATCAGAAGCGCCGCTGGCTGCCCCGGCTTGCGCAGGACACCACCGCCGCGTTCGCCCTATCGGAAGCCAACGCCGGTTCGGACGCCTTCGCACTCGCCACGCGTGCCGTTCCCGACGGCGAGCGTTACCTGCTCACCGGCCGCAAGCTCTGGATCACGAACGCCGCCGAGGCCGGCCTGTTTCTGGTGCTCGCCAACATCAACCCGGAAGCGGGATACAAGGGCATCACGTGTTTCGTGATCGAGCGCGGCGCACCCGGCTTCACCGTGGGCAAGAAGGAAGACAAGCTCGGAATCCGCGCCTCCTCCACGTGCGAGCTGATCCTCGATCAAACGCCAGTTCCGGCCGCGGATATTCTGGGTGAACCCGGAAAAGGCTACAAAATCGCCATCGAAGCCTTGAACGAAGGCCGCATCGGGATTGGCGCGCAGATGACTGGCCTGGCCGGCGCGGCGCTGCGACACGCGCTCGCCTACGTCAAGGAGCGCAAGCAGTTCGGCCAGCCGCTGAGCGCCTTTCAGGCCGTGCAGTTCGATCTCGCGCGGATGGCGACCGACCTTGAGACCGCGCGCCTGCTCGTGTTCAATGCCGCGCGGCTACGCGAGGTGGGACAGCCGTTCCTGAAGGAGGCCGCGATGGCCAAGTATTGGTCCTCGGAGATCGCTGAGACTGTCGCTTCGCGCGCCGTGGAGCTGTTCGGCGGTGTCGGTTTCACGAAGGACTACCCGGTGGAAAAGCTGTATCGCGACGCCAAAATCGGCCGCATCTACGAGGGCGCCACGAATATGCAGCTAATGACCATCGCCAAGCAGTTACTGGCTTGAACTCAGCCCGGCGAGCGCGGCCTCAATCGCCGGACGCGCCCTGCGCGCGTCCTCGCGGCCGAGAGCGACCCAGCGCTCGGAGGTCTCGCGCCGCCAGCGTGTGGTTTCGGCCAGCGGCCCAAGCGGCTGCGGATGCTCCACGACCACTGCCCGCAGCCCATTGGACTTGGGCTCATCCCACCGCGCCGCCGCGTGCAGCAGCGCGCGTCCCGCCAGCAGCCAGCCGGGCGTTTTGCGCGGCATGATGTTCACCCCGATGGCCGCCTCCACGCCCAAATCCGCCGCCGCCCACAGCGGCAGCGAGGCCAGCAGGCCGCCATCCATGCACCAGCGGCCGTCCAGCCGGTATTGCGGAAGGATCAGCGGAACCCCGCATGAAGCCGCAAGATGCCGCCACGTGACCTCCGGCGTCGTAACCACGAAGGGTTTTAACCGCACTGTGTCCGTCAACACCACACCCATCGGCAACCGCGGCTGAAACCTCTCGAAATGCCCTCTCATGAAGGCTTCGAACGCTTCGCGGTCCACGCAGCCTGAGACTGGCGACCGTGGGAAGCGGAAACGGTGCACCGAGGCTTCGCGGAAGTCGAGCCATTGCGCCACCCATTCTTCGGGATCGCCGCCCGCGGCCACCGCCCAGCCGTTGATCGCGCCGATCGACGCGCCGATCACGATATCGGGCTGGAAATACCGTGAGATCTCCGCCCACACGCCCGCCTGGTAGGCGCCAAACATGCCTCCGCCGCCGAGCACCAGCGCCGTGCGGTATCGCCGCGCACTTTCCATGCTCCTATCGTAAACGCGCGATGAGCTGCAGGTTTCACTCGGCGAACCCCTACACTAATCGAGGCCTACGTAGGGCGGGCTTTCAGGCAGCCAGCGTGCGTCCGGCGGTGGCCTCCGCGCTCACCTCCACATCCGTGATGCCGATATACTTCAGCACCTGCCGCAGCCACGGCTCCACAAATTGCCGCGCGGAATACTCGCCGCCCGCCGCAATGAAGACACGCGCCCGCATTCCCGGCTTCGCCTTGCGCCCGGCCCGCACCAGTTGATCCACCCACGCCTTCAAACCCACCGGCGGCCCGAAATTATGGACGGGCGTCGCGATCACGATCTCTTCCGCCTGCTCCAGTTCGGCCCACAGGCGGTCCGACAGCGCGAGCAGTTCGCGTTGCTCCGGCGTGCGCTGCTCCTCGGGTGTCCAGGCTGCGTCGATCCATTCGGCGGTCACGGGCGGGATAGCGTCGCGGCTTGTGTCGCGCCGCAGAACGGGGCCGCCCCATTCCTTCAAACGCTCGCCGGCTCGATGCCGGGACCAGGACTCGGCGCCGCGCGGACTCGCTTCGATGAACAGCAGGTGTCTCATTATTGCTCCTCGCCTCATTGTTTGTTTGAACAACTATCGTTTACGACATACAAGATGCGCGCCACTGGCCCGGGGATTCACCGGCGCAAACCCGTTAGAATGGCGGCAGTCAGCCATGGCAGCCACACCCCACAACCTCGTTGCCCTTTACCCCGGCACGTTTGATCCGCTCACCTACGGCCACCTCGACCTCATCGAGCGCGGCGTGCGCGTGGTGGACCGGCTGATCGTGGCCGTGCTCCGCAACGAGCAAAAGAGCCCGCTCTTCTCCGTCGAAGAGCGCATGGAGATGCTCGCCGAAGCCACCCGCAAGTACGACAGCGTGGAAATCGAATGCTTCGACGGCCTGCTGGTGGACTTTGCCCGCCGCAAACAGGCCACCGTGATCCTGCGCGGCATCCGCGCCATCTCCGACTATGAATACGAGTTGCAGATGGCGCTGATGAACCGGCGGCTCGCCCCGAGCATCGAAACCATGTTTATGATGGCAGGAGAGGCTTATTCGTTCATCAGTTCCCGGCTGGTGAAGGAGGTCTTCGGATTGGGTGGCGAAATCGCGGGCTTGGTGCCTCCCGGCGTGGAGGCGCGCCTGCGCCAGCGTCTGCCGCCCGGCCCGTGAGGCCGTCTCTCGCAACCCGGACCGCCAACGACCGACACAAGAAAGAAAACGCCGAATCATGCAAGCCATCGCCTCTCTCGCCGACAGGATCTCCCTGATTAGCGTCTCCTCCACCGCCAAGGTCTCCGCCGAAGCCGAGCGCCTGCGCCGCGCGGGCATCGACGTCGTGGACTTCGGCGTGGGCGAGCCCGACTTCCCGACCCCGGACAACATCAAGCGCGCCGCCGTGGCCGCCCTCGACGCCAACTTCACCCGCTACACCGCCATGGCCGGCGTGCAGGAACTGCGCCAGGCCGTGTGCGAACGCCACAAGCTTGATTTCGGCACCAGTTATGTTCCCGCCGAATGCGTCGTCACCGTCGGCGGCAAGCATACGATATTCAATCTGACCCAGGCGCTGCTGAACGAAGGCGACGAGGTGATTATCCCCGTGCCTTATTGGGTCACGTACAAGGACGTAGTGAACTATGCCGGCGGCAAGTGCGTGTTCGTCGAAACCGATGAGGCCGAAGGCTTCACGCTGCATGCTTCCGCGATCGAAAAAGCGCTCACCCCGAAGACCCGGCTGATCATCATCAACTCGCCATCGAACCCGTCGGGCGGCCTGGTGGAACGTGAGGAATTCGAGAAGATCGCGCACCTGGCGAAAGCGCGCGGCGTCTGGCTGATGACCGACGAATGCTATTACCGCTTTCTCTATGACAGCGAGCCCTGGTCCGCCGCCTCGATGGAAGGCATGAAGGACACCGTGATCGTCGCCGGTTCGCTGTCGAAGACCTACGCGATGACGGGCTGGCGCATCGGCTTCACGCTCGCGCCGGCGCCCGTCTGCAGCGGCATCATCAAGCTGCAGTCGCACTCCACGTCGAACCCTACATCGATCGCGCAGAAGGCGGCGATCGAAGCGTTGCTCGGCCCGCAGGACTCGGTGGACGCCATGCTCGGCGAATACCGCAAGCGGCGCGACTACGTCGTTGGGCGCCTGCGCGCCATGCCCGGCGTCCAGTGCGCCGAGCCGCGCGGCGCCTTTTATGCCTACCCGAACATCGGGGCCGTGCTCGGCCGCGATGGCCTGAAGACCCCGATGGAATTCGCCGAAAAGCTGCTCGAAAAGGCGTACGTGGCCGTGGTGCCCGGCGAGGCCTTCGGGACGGACGCCCATGTCCGCATCACCTACGCGGCCTCGCTCGAGACGATCAAGAAAGGCCTCGATCGCTTCGAGGAGTTCGTCGCTCAGAGCCTTGCCTGATCCACCGGTCCGCCTGAATCCCAGCCTGCATGAGAAGGTGTGGGGCTCCCTGGAATTGGAGCCCTGGTTCCCTGCGCCGGCCGCGCCCGTAGGCGAGGTTTGGTACAGCTATAACCCGCCGCTGCCGCTGCTGCCGAAACTCATTTTCACGCGGGAGCGTCTCTCCATACAGGTGCACCCGGACGATGCTCAGGCCCGCGCGCGCGGTCTCGCCAACGGCAAGACCGAGATGTGGCATGTGCTGCGCGCCGAACCGGACGCCGTGATCGGCCTCGGTTTCCGCCGCGAACTCACCCGCCACGAGGTCCGCGACGCGGCGCGGTCAGGCGTGATCGAGGAGCTCATCGAATGGATCCCCGTGCGGGCGGGCGACACCGTTTTCGTGCCCGCGGGCACCGTGCACGCTATTGGCGCCGGCCTGACAATCTGCGAAATCCAGCAGAACTCCGACACTACGTACCGGCTTTACGACTACGGCCGTCCGCGCGAATTGCATCTCGAGGAAGCACTCGCTGTCGCCAGTCTCGGCCCGCCGGCACACCGGCCCCAACCCGCCGGGGATCTCAGAGGCGGGGATCTCAAACAGCTGATCAGTTGTCCCTACTTCACGGCCGACCTGCTGGCCGCCTCGCGCGAGGTGCTGCTCACCGGGCCGCGGCGCATGTTCCGGCTCCTGCTCGTCCTGGAAGGCCGGGGCGGCATCGCCGGCCAGCCTTACCGCCCAGGCGATTGCTGGCTCTTGCCGGAGACGGCGGGCGAGGTCCGCGTCGAACCCTTGGCGCCCTCCCGCTTTCTCCGCGCCGGACCACCGCTCCGGAGGGGCCGGTGAAGCGGTGGGGTCCCGCTGCCGCCTTTCTGCTGCTCGCCGGTTGTGCGTCCGCGCCTGACCGCGCCCCATCGCTCGGCGAGGCCTACGCCGGACCCGCCACGCTGCAAGTCCGTGAGGCCCTCGTCGCCGGCGCGGAGATGGCCGCCACTCTCAAACACGGCGACCGGTTGGAGATCATCGGCCGCCGCCGCCGTTTCCTCAGAGTGAGGACCGGCGAGGGCGCCGAAGGCTGGGTGGATTCCACCCAACTGCTTGGTGCGGCCGAGATGGAAGACCTCCGGGCGCTGGCCGCGCGGGCCGCCGCCGAGCCTTCCCAGGGCGCCGCCACCGTCTTCGACCTGCTGAACGTCCACACCGCGCCCAACCGGCAGGCCCCGAGTTTCTTCCAAATGAAGCCGGGGATGCACGCCGCCGTGATCACGCATCAGCGCGCGCCGCGCGTCCCGTTCGGTCCGCCGACCTTCCTGACAGAGATCTTCCGGCCCGCACCGCCCCCCACCCCCAGGAAACCGAAAAAGCCCAAGCCCAAACCAGCGAACGAATTCCCGCCGCCAGGCCCGCCGCCCGCGGTGCCGGAAGATTGGTTGAGCATCTCCGGCCGGCCGGATGGTCCATCGGCACCCGATGCGCCGCCCGCACCCGCGCCAACCGCGCCGCCGCTCGAATGGTGGACCCTCGTCCGCGCCGAAGACGGCCGCACCGGTTGGGTGCTCACATCGCTGCTTTATCTCGACATCCCCGAGGAAGTGGCCCAATACGCCGAACGCGCGCGGATCACTTCGTATTACCCGCTGGGGCAGGTCACCGCGCGTTCCGGCGCGCAAAAGACGATCTGGCTCTGGACCACGCTCGCCACCCGCAACGTCGATCACCACTACGACAACCTGCGCGTCTTTACCTGGAGCGTCCGCCGCCAGCGCTACGAAACCGCCTACATCGAACGCAATATCAAAGGCTGGCTCCCGGTGGCGCTGCGGCGCGGCGACGCCGGCGTCACGGGATGGGAGGCGCTGATGGAAAACCGTGACGGACAACTGGAACGGATCACCTACCAGTGGGACGGCAACCGCGTACGCATTACGCAGCGCCAGCCAGGCGAAATTCCGCCACCCTGGTATTCGATGACCGAACCTGCCGCCGATGACGGTGATTCCGAGGTCCCGGACACTGGCGGCGGGCGGTTCGCCGAGCTCCTGCGCTCCCTGCGCGAGCGCTTCAGCCGCTGAATTCGACCCGGTCCATCGCCAGGAACTCGCGGACGTGCGGATGATCGCACTGCTCCATCTGGTCCACCGGGCCGAAGTAGATCACCCGGCTGTCATACAGGAACACCACGCGGTCGGCCACCTTGCGCATCAAGTCGAGGTCGTGCGTCACGACGACTGACGTCAGCTTGAGCTGGTGCTTGAGCCGCACCATCAGATTGCCGAGATCGTCGGACATGATCGGGTCCACCATCGTGGTCGGCTCGTCGTAAAGGATGCATTGCGGCTGCGCCGCCAGCGCGCGGGCGATCGCCACGGCGCGCCGGTAGCCCGTCGAGAGGTCGCTCGGATAGACGTCCTCGTAGTCGGCGAGGTCCACCATCTCCAGCAACCCGCGCATCACCTCCAGCTTGTTGGCGGCGTCGTAATCCTCGCGCAACTCCAATGAAAACATTATGTTTTCGCCCACCGTGAGCGAATCGAACAGCGCGCCGGACTGGAACACCATCGTCACCTTGCGCCGCACCGCCCGCAGTTGCGCTTCCGTGAAGTCGGTGATGTCCTGATGCGCCACGATCACGCGGCCCCGGTCGGGCTTCAAAAATCCCATGATGTGCCCCAGCGACACGGACTTGCCTACGCCGGAGCGCCCGATGATCGACAGCGTCTCCCCCGGAGAAACATGAAAATTGCAGTCGACTAAAACGGGGGTGTCGAACGTCTTATAAACGTGCTGGAACTCGATGTAATGCGGATGCGGGTGAACCGGCGGCACGATCATGGCTTCCCCGCCCCGGCCCATTCGGCCGGTGTATTGATGTTGCGAACCTCCCCCGGCACGGCCACGGCCGCCAGACCCGCCGCGCGCGCCGCGTCCGCCACCCGGTATTGGCCCGCCTCCAGCGCCGCGCGCACCACCGGCAGCGCCCGCGCGTTCCACACCGCGCACAGGGGGTTCGGCTGTTGACCGGCGTCCACGGCGGCCACCACCGCGGCCTCGCCGGCCCCGGCGGCTTCGGCCAGCACACGCAGCGCCGCCTCGGTGACGCCCACTGCGTCGCAAGCCAGAATCAGATTCCATTCCGCGCGCCCCAGGCTGAGCGCCGCCTCGATGCCGCTCAAGGGGCCGCAGCCGGCGTACCGCTCGCCCACGGCTTCCAGCCCCAGTCCGGCGTAGCGCTCCGGAGCGCCCACCAGCGTTACCGGTCCGGTAACCCGGCACAAAATGCCGGCGATATGTTCCACCAGAGTGGCCTCTCCATAGGGCAGCAGGGCCTTGTCCCGGCCCATCCTCGTACTTTGCCCCCCGGTGAGAACGAATCCCGCGCACCGCATGACGCCATCTTAGCAGCCCTTCTCAGGCGAATTCCCGGCTCGATTCGCGTGAAAAGCCGGTATAATCAAAACATCTCAGGTGCAATTTGTTGTATGGCCGCTCTAGCTGCGCTCCTGCTGGCCGCGGCGCCCGGTGCCGCGCAACAGGCTCCGTCCGCCCCGGCGCCGGCGGTGAAATCCGTGGTGCGCGCCGATCCGCGCAGCGGCCGCCTGGTGCGTTCGGTCGTCGCGCCGAGGGCTCCGCGCACGGCGCAGCCTGCTCCGCGGCTGAACGAACTGATCGAACAGACCGCCGCGCGGCACGAGGTGGACCCCCACCTGGTTCGCTCGGTGATCGCCGTCGAATCGAACTTCAACCAGTACGCCGTTTCGCCCAAAGGCGCGCAGGGCTTGATGCAGTTGATCCCCGCCACCGCGAGGCGCTTCGGCGTGGCGAATCCGTTCGATCCCGCGTCGAACCTCGAAGCGGGCGTCAAGTACTTGAAATATTTGAAGAATCTCTTCCAGGACGAACGCCTCGCACTGGCCGCCTACAATGCGGGCGAAGGCGCGGTGCAGCGCTACAAGGGCGTGCCGCCCTACGCCGAAACGCGCGATTACGTCGAGAAAGTGCGCCGTTTGTATGGAACGGCGCTCCAGAATGCGCCGGCGCCGGACGAGACCGCGCCGGCGGTTCCCTTGCTTCGCAGCCTCGAGAGCGTGCTGGGCTCCGACGGGCGGATTTACCTCCGCACCCGCGAGTAACCTTCGCTTCGTGGAGGCTGCGATGACGGTTGCTTTCCGCTGGCTTGTTGCGCTGCTCGCCTGCGCGCCGCTCACGGCCCAGGTCCCGAATCACATTACGAGCGTCCGCGCCTGGCCGCTCGACGGCGTGACCCGCATTGCCATCGAAACCACCGCCCAACCCGTGTGGCGCGCCGAGGCGATCGAAAACCCCGACCGGCTCTTTTTCGACATACTCGACGCCGGAATCCGGCTCGACCGCGGCGCCGCCCGCACCGTCGAGATCGACGGCCCCCTGGTCCAGCGCGCCCGTATCGCCATGAACAAGCGCACGGTCGCGCGCGTGGTGCTCGATCTGAAACGCAAGGTGGACTACAACGTTTCGGTCCTGTCAAACCCCTGGCGCATCATGGTGGAGTTGCGCCCGCAGGGCGGTTCCCCGCCCGCCCCCGCGCCCGCGCCAGTGGAGACCGCGAAGGCCGAGGCGCCCGCGCCTGTGGAGCCTCTGGCCGCGCCGCCAAAACCCGAACCAAAGCCCGAACCCGCGCCTTCCGTCACGCTCGCCAAGCCCCCGAAACCCGCCGGCGTCAACACCGTGACCGGCAAGCGATCGCTCACCCGCGCCCTGGGGCTCAAACTCAACCGCATTGTTCTCGACCCCGGCCACGGCGGCCATGACCTCGGCACCACCGGCCCCACCGGCCTCCATGAAAAGGATCTTGTCCTCGACGTCACCCTGCGCCTCGGCGCGCTCATCGAGGCGCGCATGGGCGCTGAGGTCGTCTACACGCGCACCGAAGACGTCTTCGTCCCGCTGGAGGAGCGCACCGCCCTGGCCAATCGCTCCCGCGCCGACCTGTTCCTCTCGATTCACGCCAACTCCTCGCGCCTGCGCGCCGTGGCCGGCCCCGAAACCTTCTATCTGAACCTGACCAGCTCGCGCGACGACCTCGAAGTCGCGGCCCGCGAGAATGCCGCCAACGGCCAGAACATCTTCGAACTCCAGACCCTGCTGCAGAAGATCGCCACCCAGGACAAAGTGCAGGAATCGAGCGAGTTCGCCGCGCGTATGCAGCGCGCGCTTCATACCGAAGCCGCGAAATCCACACGGGCGCTGCGCAATCGCGGCGTGAAAAAAGCGCCGTTTGTCGTGCTAATCGGGGCCAAAATGCCGTCGATTCTCACAGAAATCGGCTTTTTGAGCAACGCCCGCGAGGAATCGCTGCTGAAGCGCGACGCCTACCGCCAGCGCATCGCCGAAGCGCTGTATCAGGGCGTGGATCAATACGCCGGCACCCTCAGCAAGATGGAAGTCGCCCGCGAAGGCGCCGCAGCCCCCGGCCGCGACTAGCTCCCGCTCAGGTCTTGCATCTTCCCCACCTGTCCGGCGATGACGCGGTCGCGTCCGGTCCGCTTCGCTTCGTAGAGCGCTTCGTCCGCCGCCCTGAGCAGATCGTCCACGCCGACCTGCGCCCCAGCGGGCGCACAGGAAACTCCGAAGCTGCCGGTCACCGAGATCGGCTCGCCGTCGTACAGCACCGGATCGCGCCGCAAGTTGCCCGCCAGCCGCGATGCCAGGGAGATCGCCCCCCCCTCATCGCATCCGGGCAAGACCGCCAGAAACTCCTCGCCTCCATAGCGTCCCAGCGAATCGTAGGGCCGGACGCCACTCTCCATTCTTCGCGCCGCCTCAACCAGTACCGCATCGCCCGCCGCGTGGCCCCACCGGTCGTTGACCTGCTTGAAGTTATCCAGATCCGCCAGCACGACGGCCAGATGCCGCCCCTCCCGCCGGGACCGCGGCAACTCGCGTCCGAGGACCTCCAGAATCGCGCGGCGGTTCCAGCAGCCTGTCAGAACATCACGCGTCGCTTGCACCCGCAGCGCCTCCTGCGTCGCCAGCAGTTCGTTCTGCAACTCCACGATCCGCCGCCCCGCACGCAGCCGCACCTCCAGTTCGTGCTTATCGAAGGGCTTCACGACATAATCGTCCGCTCCGGCGCCCATTCCTTCCACGATGTCCTCACGCTGACTCTTCGATGTGAGAAGCAGCAGATAGATATAGGGGTTCTCCTGCTTGCGGCGCACCAGCCGGCAGATCTCCAAGCCCGTGAAAATAGGCATGATCCAATCTAGGATCGCGATCTGCGGCGCATCTTCCTGCTGCAGCAGAGCCCACGCCTCGGCCCCATCGGCCGCCGTCCACACCTCATAGCCCCAGCCCTCCAGCGTCACTTGGAGCAGCCGCCGCATGACCAGACTGTCATCTGCGATCAGGACTTTCATTGAGCGGGCTCTCCGCGCCCACGCTTCAAGACAATATCGGCCATTTGGGAGGGACTCTTTAGTACCGCACGCGAAAGGGTTCTAGTTCAAAAGCCGGCTGCCGTCAAACCCGTTCGCCCGGTGCGAACAGCCCGATCTGCCGCGTCTCAGGCTCGCGCTTCGGCAGGTGGCGGCCTTTCAACGGGCTGCCCACGACACCCAGAACGTTCAACCGCTCCAGCGCCGCGCGCGGCACGAATACCCGCTGCGTGTTGCGCGCCGCGTCCGGCGGAGTGAAAGAGAAGCCGGGCCCGTCCAGCGGCAAAAGGTCGTTCGGAAGGACCCCCTCCATCGAATCGCCGTCCCGAAAATGGAACATCACCCAGAGGCCCGCCGCCTTGGGCCGGGCCAGAAAGTGCCGCCGGTCGGACAGCGCGCCGGAGGCCTCCAGATCTCTTACATAGGAAAGGATTTTGATCTGAAGATACGGAATCAGCGCAATGCTGCCCTCAGGGCTGAGTAACTCCACCCCCTCAGTCTGGAATCCGCTCTCCGGATGCAGAAACCCGCGCAGGGTCTGGCGGTCGAAGCGGTCCAGCAGCACTTTCTTGGTCGTCGATCCGCTCAACTTTTCGTCCGCGACAGTCCTTTCCTTTCAAACAATTCCGCCGTTATTGTATCATTGCACCAATGACGAACGAGGATTGGCTGGCATGCGCCATCGATGCCTTTCTGGCGCACTGCCGCGTCGAGAAGGGCCTGTCGCCCCGTTCCGTCGCTTCTTATCGCAGTGATTTGAACGATTTGCAGGCATATTTCCACCGCTCCGGCAGTCCCGCCACGCCCCCTGCCGCCGCCGCGCTTGAAGGCTATCTCAGCGCCTGCCGCCAGACCGGGCTTGCACCCCGGTCCATCGCCCGCCGGACCGCATCGGTCCGGAACCTGTTCCGCTTCCTGCTGCGCGAGGGCCGCATCGATCATGACCCCGCATCCCTGCTCCGCGCCCCCCGGCAGTGGCAGAATCTGCCCAAATATCTCACCGGCGGGCAGATTGAGGACCTTCTCGAGGCCCCTCCGAAGGACAAGCCCACCGGCCTGCGCGACCGGGCCATGCTCGAACTGCTCTACGCCTGCGGACTTCGCGTGTCGGAACTAACCGGTCTGCCTCTCTCGGCCGTGAACGCTCAGCTTGGCTTCGTCCGCGTCAGCGGCAAAGGCGGCAAGCAGCGCATGGTCCCCATCGGCCAGCGCGCCCTCGAAGCCATCAGCGGCTATCTGAACGGGGCCCGCCCCCAATTGCTCAAAGGCCGCCACTCCGCCGCCTTATTCGTCACCGCCCGCGGCGGTCCACTGACCCGCCAGGCCTTCTGGAAGCAGTTGAACTTATACGGTTTGCAGGCGGGCATCCGCCAGAATCTCACGCCGCACGTTTTGCGGCACAGCTTCGCCACCCACTTGCTGGAGGGTGGCGCCGACTTGCGCAGCGTCCAGTCCATGCTGGGCCACGCCGATATCTCGACCACTCAGATCTATACTCACGTTGTGCGCGCCCGGCTGCGGTCCGTTGTGGACCAACACCACCCGCGCGCGGCCGATCGCTGATTGAGCAGGAAGGAGTTGCCATGAGCGACTACATGTTCATCCTGGAGAGCCACCTGAGCGCAGCCCAAAACGCCGTCCTCGGAGCGATCCAGGCCGTCGCCGCTGACGCCAATATCAGCCTCTTTCTCGCCGGAGGCGCCATGCGCGATATGCTGGCCGGATTCCCGATCCGAGACCTCGACTTCACCGTCGAAGGCCCGGCCATCAAGCTCGCCCGCGACATCGCCAAAAAAGCGAAAGCCCAGGTTACCGCCACCGACGACCACCGCAAGTCCGCCGAACTGCTCTTCCCCAGCGGCGTCACCTGCGAAATCGCTATGGCCCGCCATGAGAAATTCGGCAAGCCCGGCGCCCGGCCCCAGGTGAGCGCCGCCACCATCCATGAGGATCTGCGCGGCCGCGACTTCACCATGAACGCCATCGCGCTCTCGCTGAACCGCGCCTCGCGCGGCCTGCTGATTGATCCCACCAACGGCGCCGCCGACATCGAGCGCCGCGAGATCCGCGCCTGCTCCAATTACGCCCTCTACGACGACCCCATCCGCCTGTTCCGTTTGCTGCGCTTCAAAGCGCGCCTTGGCTATGAGATCGAACAGCGAACCGCCAACCAGTTCCGCAACGCCATGGACGCGGAAATGGCCAAGCATGTCACCCCCCGCGCCCTTTACGCCGAACTCCGCCAGATCGCTCTGGAAAGCCACCTCGACGATGCGCTCCGCCTGCTTGAAGAAGAGGGCCTGTTGCGTTCCTTCGCGCCTGCCCTCGCCGGCGCAAAGGTGAACCACGCCGGCTTCCAGAAACTCGCCAAGGGCCGCGCACTGATCCCCTTCGGCTCGGATTTCCCCGTCGACTGGTACGCCCTCGCCCTGTACGTGCTCACTCAGAAGCTCAACCCCAAGGAGCGCGCCGCCTTGGTCAAGGCCACCGGCATGACCGCCGCCGAGGCCGCTCCCTGGCAGAAGCTCGAGGCACGCACCAAAAAGCTCGAATCCACGCTCAAGTCCGCGAAACTCTCCAAGGCTTCGCTGGTTTATCAAGCGCTCGCGAAAGTCCCCGGCGAGGATGTGTTGCTGGTTTTTTTGAACTCCAGCGAACGCATCGTGCAGGACCGCATCCGCAACTTCCTGTCGAAGTATCTGACTACGGCCTCCGAGGTCACCGACGCCGAAGTCGCCGAGGTCTCCAGCCTCGCGCCGGGCAGCCCCAAATTCGCCAAAGCGCGCGAGGAGCGCATCGCCGCCCACCTCGACGGGCGCGTCCGCAAGCCTGCCCCGCCCCCCGAACCGCCGCCGCCCCCCGAACCGCCGCCCGGCGGCCGCCGCGGCCCCGGACGCCCGCCCCGGCGCGCCCCTACCTCGATCCTGTAGGCTTACCGGGTAGGGAGACTTTGCCATGAACCGCCGCTCGTTCCTGATGACTCCGGGCCTGCTCACCGCCCGCGAAGCGATGTCCTGGCAGGGCGCCAACGACCGTGTTAACCTCGCCGTCGTGGGCGTCCGCGGCCGCGGCCGCGACCACATCGGCGGCTTCATTCAGTCCCCCAATACCCGCATCGCCGCCGTCTGCGACATCGACCAGACCAACGTCGAGCGCGCTCAGGCTCATGCCCAGAAGCTCGGCGGCGGCCAGCCCGCCGGCTTCGCGGACTACCGCAAGCTGCTCGATGACAAGTCCATCCACGCCATCTCGCTCGCCACACCCAACCACTGGCACGCCCTCGGCGCCGTCTGGGCCATCCAGGCCGGTAAAGACGTGTACGCCGAGAAGCCCGTCTCGCACAATCTCCGCGAAGGCCGCGTGCTGGTCAATGCCGCCCGCAAGTACAAGCGCATCGTCCAGACGGGCCAGCAGTCCCGCTCGACCCCGCACAAGATCGAGGCCATGCGCCTGCTGCGCGAGGGCGTCATCGGCCGTGTCTATCTCGCCAAGGGTTACTGCTACAAGCGCCGCCTCTCCATCGGCCACTCCCCCGACGGCCCCATCCCGCCCGGCGTCGATTACGACACGTGGCTCGGGCCCGCGCCCCAGCGCCCTTTCAACCCCAACCGCTTTCATTACAACTGGCACTGGTTCTGGGACTACGGCAACGGCGACATCGGCAACCAGGGTGTGCACGAGATGGACATCTGCCGCTGGGGCCTGAACCTCAACACGCTCCCCCGCCGCGTCATCTCCACCGGAGGCAAATTCGTCTACCAGGACGACCAGGAAACGCCCAACACCCAGTCCGCCACCTTCGACTACGGCGGTGTGCAAATCCAGTTCGAGGTGCGCGGCCTGATCTCCCACCCCGACGGCGCGCTCGCCTTGCGCGGCAATAACACCATCGGCAACACCTTCTATGGCGCCGACGGCTTTCTCAGCATCGATGCCAACGGCTACCAGATCTTCACCGGCGAAAACCAGGAGCTCGTCAAGGACGTCAAGGTGACGGACCGCATCTGGGACACGCAGCCCCATTTCGACAACTTCATCGCCGCCGTCCGCTCACGCCGCCACGAGGATCTCACTTGCGACATCGAGCAGGGCCACCTCTCCGCCGCGCTCTGCCACCTCGCCAACATTAGCTACCGCACCGGCCGCAGCCTCCGCTTCGACCCCGCGAAGGAAACCTTCCTCAACGACGCCGACGCCACCAAACTGCTGACCCGCGAATACCGCGCGCCCTACACCCTGCCGGACCCGGCGTAACCCCTTCCCCCGCCATCGGGCTGGTTGGGGTGCGCCAGCAGCGGATACCCTCATCTCCAGATGCTCAGAGGCGTTATAGTTCCCGCGCCGACCCGAGATAGATCGCGTTCAGCAGCAGCTTGAACGTGCCAAAGCTCTGCGCGCGAAATTGCGTACGGAAACCGAACAGCACCACTCGGCCCGCGCCCATGCGCGCTTCCACCAGCGCGGGCTTGCCCGTCACGGCGCGTTCGCCCGTCACCCAGCCGCTGGCGAGCAGGTCCTTTTCGGCGTACTTCACCACCGCGCGCGCGGCGCGCTCACCCTTGTTGGCTTCATCCAGCAGCGTAATGTCAAAAGCCTGCCCGCCCGTGGTCATGATGATGGCGTTCTCCGGCATGCCGAGCCCCAACGGGTGCGTGGTGTCCACCGTCGCACGCAGCAGCGAACCGGGGCTGTACCACGATGAACCAGAGCCGCGGAGCACTCCGCTCACGCCGATGGGAAACATCTGCAGCGGCAGGTCGGTGGCCTGATCGAAAGCGATCAGCGTGCCGCCCGCACGGACGAACTCCTGCAGGCGCTCAACCCCTTCGACCCCCAGCCCTCCGGTGTACTCGGGCCGCTGCTGCGAATTCGGCCGGGCCGAGCGTTCGTCCGCGCGGAACCCATGCAGTATGCCCGCGACGCTCTGCGACGCCAGAATGATCACGTCGAACCTCTGCCGCAGCGCGGGCGCGCGCAGGTCGTCATTCCTGGCGAGCACATAGGGCACTTCGAAGTGATCGAGCACCCATTGGGTCCAGCCCGCGTCCATGTTCGGAGCAAAGGGTTCGTAGAGAGCCACGCGCGGCGCGCGCAACTCCCACTTGGCGTTGTTCCAGCCGGAATCGTTGGAAGCAAGAAACGCCCCATCGGCGGCGCGGCGGAGCGACTGCCCGTTCTTGAGCCTGCGCGCCACTTCAATAAATGCCCCGTTCTGCCGCGCATCCAGAGTGAGCGGCGCGGGCGCCACCTTCAGAACATTCTCGAGCTGAGCCTGAAAGCGATCCTGCGCGCGGTCCACCTTTACGCCCATCTGGTAGGGCAGAGTCCATCCCGCAACATCGTAAGGCCGCTTCGTGGGGCCGGTCTGGCCGGCGCGAATCTCCGGGTATTTTTGCGGCTCCATCAGATCCATCAAGTAGGAGCGGAAGGGCTGCCCGGCGGGGAGGACGAAGGTCCCGGCGGGGTATTCGCGGCCATCGGCGGTAAACGCGGCGGCCGCGCGTTGCACCTGCAGGCCGCCCGACTGCAAACGCCACAGCATCTCGCGTGCGCTCCAGGCGTCGTGCTGATCGGGCGGCACGAGGTAGGCGTAAGGGCCGCCGGCGTTGCCCGCATCGATATTGGCGCGGGCCATCTCCCAGGCCTTGAGCAGGTACTGATCCGAATTGCGCGCGGCGTGATCGAGCAGCGCCCAATCCGACGTCAGGATGTATTCGACGGCATCCATCAACCGCCAGCGGCCGCCCATCCACGGCCGGTCATAGAAGATCGACGGCTCCCGCGTGGGCATGCCGTTCGCAAAGCGCGCGGGGAAATCCGCCACCTTATAATCGCCGGGCGTGGCATAGCCATAAAGCGCCGTCTCGGTGAGAATGCCGTGCATGTTATGGAACGCGGGCGTCGAGCGCGCGCCGCCGTTCCACCATGCGTCGAAGCCGATGTAGGAGAGCGCGCCCGGCTTGTTCTCGCGTGAGAAACGCTCACGCATCGCCGCGCCGATCGAGCCGATGCCATTCATCACCGTGGCGGGAATCGACGGGTTCAGCGGCTCGGCGTAGGGCGGAATGAAAATGCGCGAAGGAAACGGGCTGGTCTGATGCTGGTTATAGACGATCTGCGGAAACCATTCCTGGTAGAGCATGCGCGAGACATGGCGCGTCTCCTTCAGGTTCATCATGAACCAGTCGCGGTTGTTATCGTGGCCGGAATACTTGTGATACAGCCGGGGCAGCGGCGCCAGTTCATACGGCGTACCCACGTTGCCGCGGTACCAGTGCGCCACCATGTCATGACCGTCGGGGTTGATGATGGGGACCAGCAGCAGAATCACTTTGTCGCGGATCAGGCGCATCTCTTCGCTCTCGCCCGTCACCATGCGGTAGGCCAGATGCGGCGCGTGCTGTGGCGGAGCGACCTCGGTGGAATGCAGTCCGCAATCGATCCAGACAATCGCGCGGCCCTCGCGGGCAAGCCGCCGCGCTTCCTCCGCTGTGGCTTCGCCCAGCGCCATGCGCCGGCTGATCGATTGCCAGCGGTCGAGCTGCTTCAGATTATCCTCGGAACTGATGAAGGCAAGCTGAATCGGTTTGCCGCCCTCGCTTTCGCCGATTTCGATCAGGCGCAGGCGCGGTGATTCGGCGTCGAGTTTGCGAAAGTAGCTGGAGATCTCGGCGTAATCCGCGAGCTTGTAATCGTCGCCCGGTTCATAGCCAAAGTGCTCGCGCGGCGCGGGCGGCGACGCGGTCAGAGTCAGCGCAACGAAGAGTGTGGAAGCGATGACGCGCATTCGATGCATATGGAACAATCCTAGTATGTCCGCTCACGAACCCGGGAAGTTCCGGATTGGCCTTGTGCAGATGAGTTGCTCCACCGACTCCGGTGAAAATCTCGCGAAAGCAGTGGAACGAACCCGGCAAGCCGCTGAAAAGGGGGCGCAGATCGTCTGCCTCCAGGAGCTGTTCCGGTCGCAGTATTTCTGCCGCCAGGAGACGGCCGAGCTGTTCGATCTGGCCGAAACCATTCCGGGCCCTTCGACGGAAACCCTCGGGATAATCGCGCGGGAACTTGGCGTTGTGATCATCGCGAGCCTGTTCGAGAAGCGCGCCCGGGGCCTCTATCACAACACCGCCGTCATCCTGAGCCCGGACGGCGAAATCGCCGGTTTGTACCGCAAAATGCACATTCCGGACGACCCGCTCTATTTCGAGAAGTTCTATTTCACGCCGGGCGACCTGGGCTTCCGCAACTTCGATACGCCCTTTGGCCGCATCGGCGTGCTGGTGTGCTGGGACCAGTGGTATCCCGAAGGCGCGCGCCTGACCGCTCTGCAAGGCGCCGACATCCTGTTCTACCCAACGGCCATCGGCTGGCATCCGTCCGAAAAAGCGCAATACGGCGCGCAGCAGGTCTCCGCGTGGCAGACGATCCAGCGGGCGCACGCCATCGCCAACGGCATTTATGTCGCGGCGGTGAACCGCGTGGGCTTCGAGGGTCCGCCGGAGCAGGGCCTCGAGTTCTGGGGACACAGCTTCGTGGCCGACCCCTTTGGTGTGGTCGTGGCCGAAGCGGGCGATTCCGCCGAAGAAGTACTGGTGGTGGAATGCGACCGAACGCGCATCGAGGAGGTGCGCCGCAACTGGCCGTTCTTCCGCGACCGCCGCATCGACGCCTATGCCGGCATCACCGAACGCTGGAGCGGCCGTTGAGCGCCCCCGCCTTCCGCATGCCCGCCGAGTGGGAACCGCACGCGGCGACGTGGCTCGCCTGGCCGCATGAGCCAACTGACTGGCCCGGCAAGTTCGAACCCATTCCTCATCTGTACTGCGAGATCGTCCGCATCCTTTCGCGCGGCGAAGATGTGCGGATCCTGATTCCGCGCAATCTGCGGCCCGAAGCGCGCAAGCTGTTGCAACGATCAGGCGCCTGGAATGAACGGGTGAGTTTCGTCGATGCGCCCACCGACCGCAGTTGGACCCGGGACTACTGCCCCATGTTCCTGAAAGGTCCCGCTGGTGAATCCGCGGCCGTCAAATGGCGGTTCAACGGCTGGGCGAAGTATCCGAACTGGCAGGGCGACGACCGCGCCGGCGAACTCGCCGCCAAGGCCGCGGGCATGCGGCCCGCGCTCCCGGTTTGGAACGGCCGCCGCGTCGTGCTGGAAGGCGGAGCCATTGACGTGAACGGGCAGGGCCTGCTGTTGACCACCGAGGAGTGCCTGCTGAGCCGCGTCCAGCAGCGCAACCCGGGCCTGGACCGCGAGCAGTACGAGGCGCTCTTCGAGGGCTGGCTGGGAGTGAAGAAAACCATCTGGCTCAACCGCGGCATCGTGGGCGACGACACGCACGGCCATGTGGACGACTTGGCCCGCTTCGTGAGCCCCAACACGGTGGTGATCGCTTCCGAATCGGACCCCGCCGATCCCAACTACGAACCTCTCCGCGAGAACCTGGAACGGCTGAAGCGGGCCAGGGGGCTGTCGGGTAAGGCCCTGCGAGTCGTGCCGCTGCCCATGCCCCGGTCCGTCACTTACGGCCGCCAGCGGCTGCCCGCGAGCTACGCCAACTTCTATGTCACCAATTTGAACGTACTGGTACCCATCTTTCACGACCCCGCCGACCGCGTGGCGGTCAACACGCTGCAAGGTCTCTTTCCTGACCGGCAAGTCGTTGGAATATATAGCCTTGATCTTGTTCTTGGGCTGGGCACATTGCATTGCATGACGATGCAGGAACCCTCTTGAGCCGGCCTTCCGTCAGGTCAGCAGAACCCAACATAGGACCAAAGTTCTAAATTAATCTCTTGATTCTGCGGCGAGATCCTTGTATCATCCCAAGAAGAGGAGGAGATATGGGCAATTTCGCCTTTCATTTCCGCATAGTCCTAGGAATCTTTCTGTGCGCTAGCCTATCGTTCGGACTACCGATCTTTTCTAGCGACTTTAACTACGTGCCGTCCCCGCCGCAAATCGTGTCCTTCCTGCCGGGAGACACCTTTGGCCCATGGACCGTTGGTACGGGGCCCCCGGGCACGAACGGGATTGACCGCAAGTCCGGAGACTATTGGCAAGCGCCTCCCGGCAGTTGGTTCAGTGTCGATCTCGCGGGGCAGGCGCCCGGCAGCATTTACACCCCGATCGGCGTGACGAGTGGCAACTTGTATCAGGTGGACTTCCAGCTTTCCGGCAACCCTGAATGGAAAGTCTGGACGTCTTATCCTGGCGGGCCACTCAAGACCGTCGAGGTAAGCGCCGCGGGTCAGGTGCAGACCTTCAATTTCGACACGACCAATACGACCACTGCCAACATGGGCTGGGTCCCTCACAGCTTTTTCTTTGTCGCCAACAATAGTACTGTCTCGCTGCGGTTCGCCGACGTGACCAGTATCCTGGGCGGCTTCGGGCCGGTGATCGCCGGTGTTCGAGTGTACGACCTCGGAGCGAGCGCGGACATCCCTGAACCGGCAACCATGGCCCTCATGGGTGGTGCGCTGCTCGGACTGGCGTTGATCCGCCGCCGCCGCGTGACCCGCTAACCGATTCCAACTGTAGCCCTTTACACAGAAAGACCCGGAGGCCCGCGCCTCCGGGTCTTTTCGATTTCCCCCCTGCGCCTCCTGTCCAAGTGCGCTATTCTCGGTATTGGCGCGGGCAGGGCCGGCGGCTTTTCTATCCGCTGCGCGGCGGGGCTCGGACACCCGAAGCGTTTCCGCCTCGCCGGCCGATCCGTCCGCCATCATCCATGCTCATTCATCGACACGAACTCCCGAACGGGCTGCAAGTGGTTCTAGCCGAGGATCAGAGCCGGCCGGTGGCGAATCTCCAGATCTGGTATCACGTGGGTTCGAAGGATGAGCGCCCCGGCCGCACCGGTTTCGCGCATCTGTTCGAACACCTGATGTTTCGCGGGTCGCGCAATGTCGGCCCCGAAGAGCATATGCGCCTGGTCCGGGAGGCCGGTGGCGAACTGAACGCCTACACCAGCTTTGACGTGACGGTCTATTGGGAGACCTTCCCTTCTCATTACCTCGAGCGGATGCTGTGGCTGGAAGCCGACCGCATGGCGTCGCTCGACATCAGCGAGGAGAACTTCACGAAGGAACGCGAAGTGGTGAAGGAGGAGCGGCGGGTCAACTACGAAGGCCCGCCCTATGGATTGCTGATGGAGGACGTCCTTCGAAATACATATTCGGAGTACCCGTACCGCCATCCGCCGATCGGTTCCATGAAGGACATCGATGCCGCCACGATCGAGGATGTCCGCGAGTTTCATGGCACATACTACACGCCGAACAACGCTACTGTGGTGCTGGTGGGCGACTTCGAGAGCGGGCGGGCCCTGGAGTGGATCGAGCGGCATTTCGGCGGGATTCCACAGGGGATTCCCACGCCGCGCGTGACAGCGGGAGAGCCGGTGCGCTCGGCAGCCGCCGAATGCAGTCTGCGCTACCCGAATGCGCCATTGCCCGCGGTCGTCACGAGCTACTTGCTGCCGCCGGCGGGGCACCCGGACAGCTATGCGCTCGAAGTGGCTTCGAATCTGCTGTCGGGCGGGCAAAGCTCCCGGCTGTACGACCGTCTTGTGTACACCGAGCGTTCCGCGGTTGCTGCCTTCGGACAGGGGCAGTTTCTGGAAGGTCCTTCGTTCTTTTTCGGAGCGGCGGTCGCTAACCAGGGCAGTGACATTCGGGCGCTGGCGGCAAGTCTGGAGGGGGCCTATGCCGAGTTGCAGGACTCGCCTGCGCCCGAAGAAGAGCTCGGAAAGGCGCGCAACCAGTTCGCCGCACGATTTGTGCTGGGGCGGGAGGGAGTCCAGGCCAAGGCCGATTTTCTAGGTCGCTGCGCGGTGCTTCTCGGCGACGCCCAACGGTACCATACTGAGCGGGAACGCTACGAATCCGTCACCGCGGGGGACATCCAGCGGGTGATGCGGCAATATCTCGATCCCGCCCGCCAGGTCAAGATCTGGATCGAACCCGGCGCAGGTGCAGGCGAAGAGCAATAGTCCCATGAACCCTGCCATCTCAACCCCACCCCCGCCGGCGGAGCCCCGCCCGTTTCAGTTTCCCCGTTTCACGCAGCGCACCCTGGCCAATGGCCTGACCTTGATTGTGGTCGAGGACACGCGTCTGCCCCTGGTGGCCTATTCGATGCAGATGAGGGCGGGCAAAGCCGATGTACCGCCTGCGCGGAGCGGGTTGGCCTGGCTGTCCGCCGCTTTGCTGCGCGAAGGCGCGGCGGGTCGGACTTCGCAGGAGATCTCCCGGCTCGTGGACCGTGCCGGCGGCAGACTGAACTCGTCAGCCGGTGAGGATTTCACCAGCATTTCGGCCACTTTCCTGAAACAACATGCCCCGCTGGGGCTCTCCCTGCTCACCGGCATGGTTCGCAGGCCGGACTTTCCGGAGCAGGAAGTCGCGCGGCTGGTCCAGCAGCAGCAGTCGAGCCTGGCAGTCCAGTACAACGATGCCGAATACCTGTTGCCGCTCGCCGCGGCGCGGGCCGTGTTCGGAGAACATCCTTACGGGTACCCCGGCGACGGCACGCCCCGCTCACTCGCCTCGCTTACACGCGATGCCATCGTGGACTATCACCGGCGCAGATTCAAGCCCGCTCGCGCCTGGCTCGCCATCGCCGGAGATGTCACGGCCAGCGAGGCCTTTGCGGCGGCGGAAAACGCTTTCGGCGACTGGGCGGGCGTTCCTGAGGACTTGGCGCCCCCCGCCGCTCCGCCTGCGCCCCGGGCGCAAGTGCTGTTGATCGACAATCCCGGCGCCACCCAGAGCCACATCTCCGTGGGGCATCTCGGGTTTCCCCGGATGAACCCGGACTTCCTCACGATCCAGGTGGCGAACCAGATCTTCGGCGGCAGCTTCAACAGCCGGGTCAACCTCAAGCTCCGCGCCGCCGAGGGGTTGACCTACGGGGCCGGGAGCAGCTTCCGTTCCTATCGCCACTCCGGGCTTTTTCGCGCCGGCACGTTCACCCGCACCGAAAAGACCGCCGCCGCCGTGGGGATGCTCGTGGAACTGATCCGCGAGTGGAAAGAAAACCCCGCAACGCCCGCCGAACTTGCGGAGGCCAAGGCCTTTATGGCCGGCTCTTTCGCCGTCGATCTGGAAACCGCGGGCGCGGTGGCGAGCCGCGTCCTGACACAATCGGTCTTCGGGCTGCCGGAGGATTACTTCCCCAACTATCGCGAGAATGTGCAGGCGATCACGCTCGAACAGGTCTGCGAGGCGGTTCGGCGGGTGGTCCAACCGGACCGGTTGACGATCGCCGTTGCCGGGGACGCCGCTGCATTCCAGGCTGAACTTGCGCGCTACGGCCCGGTAAACGTAATTCCGATGGGCTCCCTGGACCTGATTGAACCTACCTTGCGCCGGCAGCCGGCTGCCTCTTGAGTTCCGTCCGGGTCATCGCGTAGCGGAGCGCGCGCGGATCCGCATCCTCAGCTCCCGCTTTGGCGCGGTGGATGAACAGACTCAAGTCGCCTCCCGCCAGAGTCGCCACATAGAGCAAGGTGTAATCGTCGCGCGGATACGGGTCTTCCGTAAACATCACGACCGCGCCCCGCGGCCAGGTTCGCGCCTCCGGCGCCAACAGTTCCAGAGCGGGCCGCAGGTGCTCGGTCGCCTCTGGGTGCCACTTTTCAGCATATGGCCTGATCCACGCATGGCTGTAAATCAGCGCCGCCGCCAGAGGCACGAAAACCGCCGCCGGAGCCCACCGCCATCGCCGCATCAGCCGCGCCAGCACGACGCCCCCCAGCAAAGCCCAGAACAAGTACGGCAGATAAAACGCGTAAAAGCTCCGGGGACTGATCGAGAGCAGAGGCAGCGGCGCCGTCATGGCCAGCAGCCACGCCCAATACGCGGCCCGGTCGCGTGACAGCAGCGCGGCGGCCGCCGCCGCCCCAAGAATCGCGAGAGTGAAGACGGTTCCAGGACCATACTGCTGGTAAAACATCAGCGCCAGGTAGTGCTCCCAATGGTCAAGCAGGACGCCCGGCGCAAAGCTGGCGCGATATTCCGCATTTGCCGCCATTTCAGCGCCGTTCCACATGAACCCCGCCGCGAACACCGCCGCCAGCGCCGACATCGCCCACGCCTGATGCGCCCTCCGCCACGCGCCCGGTTCGCGGCGGATCAACAACTCGTAGCCCCAAAGAGCGGCCGGCAGGAAGATAACGATCTCCTTGATCTGGAGCGCCAGCAGAAAGGCCAGAAGCTGAGCGCCCATTCTCGTCCATCCGGGCCGCGGCTGGCTGAGATGCGAGTGCAGCAAGGCCAGGCACAGCGTCGCCGCCAGCGTGTCAAACATCGTCCCGGTGTTGAGATAAAGGTCGGAAAAGTAGCCGTGATGGCAGGCGAGCAAGGCTGTCAACGCCGCCGCCGCTCCGGAAGCGGTCAGCCGCCACGCCAGCAGCGCGATCAGCGCAACGTTCGCGCCGATCAGCGTCAGGCCAATGGCGTGATAGGGAAGCGGATCGAAGCCGAATACCGCGTAGAACCCCTTGAAAACCAGGAAGCCGAACGGCCGGTAATCGCCCACCCACGGCGTCAACGTTGCCTGGACCATCTGGAGCACCGGTGTGCGCGCGGCCCGGTGCAGGTTCATCAGGTCGTCGGGCATGAAGCCGCCCCACAAGGCGGGCCCGGCAAAATACAGAAAGACCGCAAGGCAGCACGCCGCGGCCGCGATTCCTTGCAGGATGTCGAGGCGGCGGCTCATCGGCCCAGAATGTAGCGCGAGCGGCGCGGATCGGCGCCGCCGTCGAGCACGCCGTCCTCGAACCGGATCAGCACCGGGGCCGAGGCGTTGCTCCACGCGCCGCGCGTAGTGACGCGGTGGCCCAGGTCCATCAGGCGTTCGATCGTGGCGAGCGGCAGGCGATTTTCGAGCGTCACCTGGCCGGGCTTGAATTCGTGGAAGGCGAAACTTCCATAGAAATGTTCGCTTTGGAAGCGCGGCGCCTCCACGGCCTCCTGCGCGCCCATGCCGAACTCGATCAGGTTGAGCAGCACCTGGAGCATCGCCTGGTCCTGGTTGTCGCCGCCGGGCGTGGACATCACGACCCACGGCCGTCCGTCCTTCAGGACCATCGTCGGCGAGAGCGTGACGCGCGGGCGCTTGCCGGGCGCAAGCAGGTTCGGGTGGCCGGGCGTGAGGACGAACGATTGCAGGCGCGTCGAGAGCGGGATGCCGGTGTCGCCGGCGATCACGCTGGGCAGCCAGGCGCCGCTGGGCGTGGCCGAAAAGGCATTGCCCCAGCGGTCGATCACGTTGACGCAGGTGGTGTCGTGATCGCCCGAATCGCCGGATTGCGTGTCGAGGTTCAGCGGGCCGCCAAAGTCCCCGGGGCGGTGTTCGAGCGACGCGCGCGCAGGATCGATCAGAACGCGTCTTTTTGCCGCATAATCGCGCGAAAGAAGCTGTTTTTCGTCGACTTTTGCGTGCTCCGGATCGCCGTAGTAGCGGTCGCGGTCGGCGAAGGCAAGCTTCACAGCTTCGATCACCAGATGGAGATACTCGGGGCTGTTGTGCTCCATCTCCTTCAAATCAAAGCCCTCCAGGATGCGCAGCGCCTGCAGCAGAACGGGCCCCTGCGTCCAAAAACCCGGCTTCACGATCGTGTAGCCGCGGTAGTCAATCGTCCGCGGCTGATCGGTTTTGGCGCGGAACCCGGCGAGATCTTCGTAGCGGAGCAGGCCGCCGTTGGCTTCGCTGAAGGCGGCGATGCGGCGGGCGGTGGGGCCTTGGGCGAACTCGCGGCGGACGGCTTCGATTTTGGCCTTCCGGTCTCCTTTCGTTTTCTTTTCCACTTCGCAGAGCGATTCGAGGGTGCGTTTGAGAGAGGGCGAGCGAAAGAGCGCGCCGGGGGCCGGCGGCTCGTCTCCAGGCAGGAAAAACGCTTGAGAATCGGGCCAAAAGCGCAAAATTTTCGCGAAATCGGCGATAAATTTGGCGTACTCCTCGCCGATGGGGAAGGCCTCGGCGGATTCGATCGCGGGTGCCGCCGCCTCGCAGTAACCGCGCGTGCCGTATTCCGCCAGCGCCAGCATCAGCCCATCGAAGACACCCGGCGTGATGGCCGAACGGACGCCCAGCGAGGGGATGGGCGGGATACGGGCGCCCGTTTCCCACTCTTCCGGTTCGCGCTTGCGGAAGAATTCGGGGGTGGCGAGGCGGGGCGCGACGCCGACGCCGCTCACCACCACCGGGTCGCGCCCCGCCATCTTGAGGATCAGCGGCATCTCGCCGCCGAGGCCGAAGCGCGACTGCTCGGTGACCGCGGCGGCAAGCACCGCGGCGACGCCCGCATCCACGGCATTGCCGCCCGCCATGAGCAAGCGCCAGCCGGCCTCGACCTGTTGATTGTTGGCCGCGCCGATCATCTCGCGCGTGCCGCGCACGGGCGGAAACATGGTGGCGGGCTGCGCGGCGAGTTGCGCGGCCAGAAGCAGAAAAGCGGGGATGAATCTGATCAAAGCGAGGCTCCTTCCCGGAGGCGGCGATATTTGCGGAGGATTTCAAAGACCACCACGCCGCCCGCGGTGGCGACGTTGAGCGAGTGTTTGCGGCCGAGCATGGGCAGGCGGACATGGGTGTCGCAGGCTTCGAGCACGGCGGGCGCGAGGCCGTCCACTTCGTTGCCGAAGACGACGCAGAGCGGGAAGCGGGGCCGCCAGTCGAACAGGTCCACCGCGCGCTCGCTGGTTTCGATGGCGGCGATTTCGAAGCCGCGGGCGCGCAGGGAGCGCAGGGGGACCAGCGCGTCGGCGTTGTACTCCCAGGACACGGTCTCCTCGGCGCCCAGGGCCGTTTTGCGGACCGCGGCATTGGCGGGCGCGGCGGTGATGCCGCACAAATAGAGCCGCTCGACGCCCGCGGCGTCGGCGGTGCGGAAGAACGCGCCCGTGTTGTAGGCGCTACGGACGTGGTCGAGCACGAGCACGACGGGCAGGGGCGCGAGACCGTCGTAGGCGGCGGCAGCGGTGGTGGCGGCGAACGGCAGGCGCTCCATGCAAAGGTCTCGCGATTAGGATAGCGTGTGGAGATGATCACTCTCGACGGGGAGAGCCTGACGCTCGAGCAGGTGTCGGCGGTGGCGCGGGCCGGGGAGGAGGCGGAACTGGCGGCGGAGGCCCTGAAGCGCATGCGCCACTCGCGCGGCGTGGTGGAGGCGATGGCGGCGGGCGATAAACCCATCTACGGAGTGAACACGGGATTCGGGCAACTCGCCGATGTACGGATCGAGCCGGGCGATCTCGAGACGCTGCAGCACAACATCCTTCGTTCCCACGCCTGCGGGGTGGGCGAACCGCTGCCCGAGGACGTGGTCCGGGCGATGATGCTGATTCGCGCGAACGTGCTGGCGAAGGGCCTGTCGGGGATCCGGACACAGGTGGCCAAGCGCCTGCTGGCGCTGTTGAACAAGGGCGTGACGCCGGTGGCGCCTTCGCGCGGCAGCGTGGGCGCGAGCGGCGATCTGGCCCCGCTCGCGCACATGGCGCTGGTGCTGACCGGCGAGGGATCGGCGTGGTTTAACGGCAAGCTCATGCCCGGCGGCGAGGCGCTGGAGGCAGCGGGCGTCGCGCCGCTCACGCTCCAGGCCAAGGAAGGGATTTCGCTGGTCAATGGGACGCAGGCGATGCTGGGCGTGGGCGGATTGGCGCTGCTCGATGCCGAGGACCTGGCGGAGGCCGCGGATGCGGCCTGCGCGCTTTCGCTCGATGCGTTGAAAGGAACGCCGCGCGCGTTTGACGAGCGGCTGCACGAGGCGCGGCCGCATCCGGGCCAGCAGGCCAGCGCCGCGCGGCTGCGGGCGTGGCTCGAGGGCAGCGAGATCCGCGCCTCGCACCAGGCGTGCCGGCGCGTGCAGGACGCCTATTCGCTGCGCTGCGCGCCGCAGGTGCATGGAGCGGCCGCGGACGCGCTCGCCGAGGTGCGGCGGGTGGTGTCGATCGAGCTGAACGCCGCCACCGACAATCCGCTGGTCTTCGGAGACGAGGTGATCTCGGGCGGCAACTTCCACGGCCAGCATCTGGCGCTGGTATTCGACTACTCCTCGATCGCGCTGTGCTCGCTGGCGGGCATCAGTGAGCGGCGCGTGGACCGGCTGGTGAATCCGGCGCTGAACGAAGGGCTGCCGCCGTTTCTGACGACGCACGCGGGCCTGGAATCCGGATTGATGATGCTGCAGGTGACGGCCGCCGCGCTGGTGGCCGAACTGCGCGTGCTGGCCACGCCCGCGTCGCCCGGCTCGATCACCACCAGCGGCAACAAAGAGGACTTCGTCTCGATGGGCATGACCGCCGCGCTGAAGTTTCGCGACGCGGTGGCGCTGGCCCGGCAGGTGCTGGCGATCGAGTTTGTGGTCGCGCTGCACGCGCTCGAAACCCTGCGGCCCTCGAAGACGGGGACGCGGCTGGAACTCCTGCGCGGCGAGCTGGCGGGAATCGTCCGCCCCGTGCTCGAAGACCGCCCACGCTCGGCCGAAATCGAGGCTGTCAGCGTGTGGCTTCGGGGGTGGCGAACACGGAAAAGCGCGTGGTGTTCTTGAAGCCGAGCTTGCGGTAAAGGTTCAGGCCGGCGGGCGAGGATTGCAGCACCAGCGGGCCCTCGGCGCCGGCGGCGCGCGCTTCGGCGATGGCGCGCCGCATCACCGCTTCGGCATAACCGCGGCCGCGCAGTTCGGGCAGGGTGCCGACGGAATAGATGCCCAGCGCGCCGTGCGCGGCGACGGTGGCCGCGCTGGATACCACACGGCCCTTCTCCCAGGCGGTCCACATTCGCAGCGGATGATTCCACACCGCGGGATCTTCGTACGCCGCGCTGGCGTAATTCCGGGGGAGGCGGAAACAGGCGGCGGCGAGTTGCGTGAAGCCTTTGCGGGTGGCATCGTCGTCGACGGCGCGCATTTCGAGATCGGGCAGCGGACGGCGCGGCGCGGCAAGATCGGGCATTTCCATGCCGGGCGGCTCGCCGATGCAGTCGAGACCGAACCCTCGAAAAAGGCTATGCATGCGGCGGACATCGCGCCGCGCCAGGTAGTCTTCACAGACCCAGATGGACCAGGGCGAACCGAGTGCATCGTAATGGTCGCGCGCCACCGACACGCGCCGCTCGAATTCACCTTCGGGCGCGGAAGTCAGCGGCGCGCTCAGCAGGGCGATGTTGAAGACCGAATAACGCACCGGGGCCGTGATCAACAGAATGCCCGCACGCTCCACGGCGCGCCCATAGAAGCCGAGCGAGACGGCGAGGTTGCGGGCATTGCGGTCGATGGCGGGGGTCATAAAAGGCTCAGCGGGTCGACATCGATCACCAGCGCGGTAGCGGGCCATTTCGCATCGGCGGCGTAGCGGCGCAGTTCGCGCAAGCGTTCGTTGAGGTTGGGCCGCGAAGTGGTCTTGATAAGCATCTGGTAGCGGAATTCGTTCTTGAGCCGGGGGACGGGCGCTTCGGCGGGGCCGAGAACTTTCATGCCCGGCCCAGGCTCGCCCAGAATGCGGGCGAGCTCGGCCGACAGGCGCAAGGCGTCCTCCTGTTTTTCGGCGCGCACCAGGATGTTGGCCATCGCGCTGAAGGGCGGATAGCGCATCAAACGGCGGAATTCGATCTCCTTTTCGTAGAATTTCGCGTAATCCTGCGCGGCGGCGCAGCGCACGGCGTAGTGGTCCGGGTTGATGGTTTGCAGCAGGACGTGGCCCGGCAGGTGATGGCGGCCCGCGCGCCCGGCGACTTGCGTCAGCAGTTGGAAGGTGCGTTCGGCGGCGCGGAAGTCCGGCATGCCGAGGCCGATGTCGGCCGAGACCACACCGACAAAGGTGACGTTTGGGATGTCGTGGCCCTTGGCGATCATCTGCGTTCCGACGAGGATATCGTAATTGCCCTCGCGGAAACCGCCCAGGATGTGCTGGTAGTGGTGTTTGGTGGTGACGGTGTCGCGGTCGAGCCGGGCGACCCGGGCGCGAGGAAAGGAGCGGTGGAGCTCATCCTCGACTTTCTCCGAGCCACTGCCCACGAAATAAACGTGTTCGCTGCCGCACTGAGGGCACTTCTCCGGGATTCGCGCGGCGTGCCCGCAGTAGTGGCACAGCAGGCGTTTGTCGCGGCGGTGGTGGGTGAGACCGACGGCGCAGTTGGGGCACTCGACGCGCTCGCCGCAGGCTCGGCAGGTGACCGCGGAGGAATAGCCGCGCCGGTTCATCAGCAGGATGGTCTGTTCGCCGGCTTCGAGCCGGGCATTCACGGCCTCCACCAGCCGCCGGGAAAACAGGGCGTTCTGGCGGGTTTCGAGGAATTCCTCGCGCATATCGACAATTTCGACCTGGGGCATGGGCCGCCCGCCGATCCGCGAATCCAACGACAGCAGCTTGGACTTGCCGCGCTCGGCGTTGTGGCGGCTTTCGAGGCTGGGCGTGGCCGAACCGAGCACCACCACGCCGCCGGCCATGTGGGCGCGGATGATGGCGGCGTCGCGGCCGTGGTAGCGAGGCGTTTCCTCCTGTTTGTAGCTGTTGTCGTGCTCTTCGTCGACGATGATGAGGCCGAGGTTCTGGACGGGCGCGAACACGGCCGAACGGGTGCCCACGCCGACGCGCGCGGCGCCCGACCGCAGCCGGCGCCACTGGGCCGCGCGCTCGGAGTCGTTGAAGGCTGAATGCAGAATGGCCACCTGATCGCCGAACCGCGCGTGAAACTGGCCCGCGACAGCCGGGGTGAGCGCGATTTCGGGCACCAGCAGGAGCGCGCCGCGGCCCAGGCGCAGCGCCTCCTCGATCGCGCTCAAGTACACCTCGGTTTTGCCCGAACCGGTGACGCCGTGCAGCAGGAAGGTCTGATAGCTTGCCTCGCGCAGGGCGGCGAGAATCGCGGCGAGCGCGGCGTCCTGATCGCCGTTGAGCTGATGCGGGGCGCTGGCCCATTGGGTGTCGGCCGTCAGCGCCTCCGTCTGCAGCTTCAGCAAGCCCCGGCGGGCCAGCGCGCGGGCGGCCGTGCTGGCGTTCTTCACCTGGCGGCTCAGCGCTTCCAGGTTATGCTCGCCGGGGTGCAGCTCGAGGAAGGCCAGCAGTTCGCGTTCAGCCTTGAGCAGCTTGACGCCTTCGGGCCGGGAGGAGAATTCCACGCGCAGTTTCGAGGCGGGCGCGCGCAGCGGATCGCGTTCGGCGAGGTTCTCTTCCTGAGCGACGAACCCCTTCTTTTCGAGGCTTTTTAGGAGTTTCTTCGCGCCGGGGATTCTGCGTTCGAGGGTGGCGTCGGCGAGCGGGCGCGCTTCGAGAGCGCGGAGCAGCGCGGTGGCGGAGTCCGGATCGCCTGTTTCCATCACCAGTTGGCGGGTGACCTGATGGCCCTTGTCCGTCAGCGCCCAGATTTTTGTTTTGCGCATTTCGCCGCCAAGCGGCGCCATGCCGCGCAGGACTTCGCCGAGCGGCGCACAGTAATAGTTGGCGATGAACTGCGCGAGCCGCAGCAGGTGCTCATCAAAGACGGGTTCGGCGTCGATCAGCCGGAGCGCGTCGCGGACCTCGGCCTCGGGCGGATCGTTGTGGGTCCGCACCGCGACGCCGGTCAGTTTGCGGCCGCCGAACGGGACCAGCAGCCGGCAGCCGGTTTGCACGCGGTGGCGGAGGGTTTCGGGGAGCCGGTAAGTGAAGGCGCGGTCCAGCGGGACGGGCAGGCTGACGTCGGCGTAAAGAAATTGTCGATCCATGGTGTAACCCCGGGCCGGCCCGGCAGCGTTCTCCTAGTTGCAGGAGTAACCCCCAATGAGAAAGTTTCTCTCAATTTGTGTCTTGACCTTCGTGACCGCCGCCCTCGTCCTCGCCGCCGGCGTGGATGGCAAGTGGGTGGCCGAGCAGAAATTCACGCCTCCGAACGGCGGCGATGAGATCACCATCACCACAACCTTCGATCTGAAAGCAGAAGGGAATAAGCTCACCGGCACGGTGACCTCGTCCGGCATGGGCCGGGGCGAGCCGCGTCCCGCGGAGATCGTCGATGGCAAGATCGATGGCGACAAGCTGGAGTTCGTCACCGTCACCACCACGCAGCGCGGCGAGATGAAGTGGAAGTGGGAAGCCACGGTGGCGGGCGACACCCTCACCGGCAAGCGCACCCGCGAAGGCGGCGAGGGCCGCGGCGGGCGCATGGGCGCGCTCGGCGAGTTCACCGCCAAACGGCAATAAAGGAATCGGCATTTCGCGCAAGGCCGCCGCTTTCAGCTGAAGGGGGCGGCCTTTTTCCCGCACCCGCCCCCCTATAATTAAAGAGCGTAGCCGGCCGGTCCGCTTACCGGGGATCATGCGTGAAACCCTTGTCATTTTGCTGGTGATCGGCGCCTGCGTGGCGGGCATGCACCGTCCGCGCATCGCCCTGATCGCTTATGTCTGGTTTGCGATCATGCGCCCTGACGTGCTCGCCTGGGCCGAGGACCGCCCGTATTCGCTGGTGCTGGGCATTGTGGCGCTCTTCAGTTGCCTGCGAGAGTTCCCGTATTTGATCCCCGCGCTGCGGTCCCGCTGGCTCGTGATCCTGATCTGCCTTTTCGGGTGGATGGCTCTTTCGGTTCTGTTCTCGCCTTACGTGGAGGAATCGTTTTTTTACCTCCGGATCTTCTTCCCCACGCTGATCACGGCGCTGCTGGTCCCGGTGGTCCTGCGCACTGCCGGCGACCTGCGCATCCTGTTCATGGTGATGGCGTTTTCGCTCGGTTTCCTCGGGATGAAGTTTGGAGCGTGGGGCGTGATGCACGGCGGCGTCCAGTTCACGGGCGGTTACGGCGGTTCGCTCAGCGATAATAACCTCTTCGCTCTCGGCATGGTGATCGGTCTCCCGCTCTGCTGGTTCGCCCGGCAGGTGACCGGGGACTACCGCCTGAAACTCGTTTTTCTCGGCTGTACCGCGCTGATGCTGCCGGCCATCATCATGACGCATTCGCGTGGCGGCGTGGTCGCGCTGGCGGCGGTTCTGCTGTTCATCGCCTGGTACTCGAAGCGCCGCGTGCTGACGTTCGCTCTGCTCGGCATACTGCTGATTCCTTCGGTTTACCTGGTGAAGACATCCTTCGCGGAGCGGATCGCCACCTTATCCAACGTAGATGAGGACGCGTCGGCGCAAAACCGCCTCATCCACTGGCGCGGCGCGTTCCGGCTGGCGCTGGATCACCCGGTCACCGGCGTCGGTTTCGGCGGGGCGGCGTACGTCCGGACGGTCTCCGATTACCTGGGCTTTCCCACCAAGCATTATGCCCACAACAACTACTTGCAGATGCTCGCCGATTCGGGTTTCCCGGCGTTTGCGATGCTGTGCGTACTTCTGTTCGGACAGATCCTGCATCTGCGCTATCTCGGGGTCCGCTTCAGGAAGCTCGGCGACATTCCGATGTCCGCGATGGCCCTGGGCATGTGCGGCGCGCTGATCGGTTTCGCGGTGGGCAGCGTGTTTCTCAGCCGCACGTACTACGAAACGATCTACTACATGTTCGTGTTCACCGCGGCGTATGGGCTCGTGGCGGCGGAACGGTTGAATGCCCTGGAATCGGCCACCGAAGAGCCCGTCACCGCCGCCGCGATTCTGCCTGAACCCATACCCTCTCCGCTCCCTGAAGCCGTTCCCGCGCGCTACAAGCTCGGCGGACGCGAGCGCATGAGACAATCCGGTCCAGCGGCGGGATCCTCCCCGCGTTCATAGGAAAAGGCCCGAATCCCTGGGGGACGCGGGCCTTTTCGGAGAGGTGCCGGCTCGGCCCGAGGCGGGGGTGGGCGGAGCCGGCGAACGCCAGGCCGGGCGGAGGGTGGGGGCGCTTCGGCCTGGCGAACTGGTAAAAATCTATCGGCGCATACCGCTATTGGGGCTCTTCAGCCGCAACTGACGCAACTTCTTCTTGTTCCGTTTTGGCTTGACGATGTTGAAGTTGCCACTGCTAACGCGGGTCGCTTCGTATAAGTTCGCGGGAGCCTTGCTTTCGTCAGGCAAACTGTTACCCTCACCCTTCAAGTAGATTAAATCACGAGTGTAGCATGAAGTGTCAACAAATGGGGGCGAAAAAATGAGAAAAGGGCGGCAAGGTCGTACTACGGCACAGTCCTGGTCCCCGGAACAGGTCTCCACCCCGCAACGACGCCCGCTGGCACAATAGAGAAGTGCGCCTATCCGCTCTGCTGCTTCTCGCCTTCCTTGCCGGCTCCGCCCCGGCTCAGGTTCCTTCTGCCGGGGACATCGAACGTCTCACCGCCCAAATCACTCAGATCACAGGATTTGCCGCCAAACGGCCCATCCCCTTTGAAACCATCACGCGCGAGGGCTGGAAGCAGTGGGTGGAGAACGAGATCCAGGAGCAGGTGAAGCCCGAGGAGATCCGCGCCGAGGAACTCACTCTGAAGATGTTCGGGCTGCTGCCGCAGGATTTCGACCTGCGGGCGGCCACCGTCGACCTGCTGGCCGAGCAGGCCGCGGCCGTGTATGACCACCGCCGGAAACGGATGCTGTTCGTGGAAGGCGGCCCCGGAGGGTTGATGAACGACATGGTGGTGATCCACGAACTGGCCCACGCCGTCGCCGACCAGCACTTCGACCTGACCCGCTTCATCGACAAGGCGCCGCGCACCGACGAAGCGCAGGCAGCGCGGCTGGCCGTGGTCGAGGGACAGGCGATGTGGATCATGCTGGAGGCGCAGGTGAGCCGGATAGGGCAGTCGCTGAAGTCCGACCCCGGGATGATCGCCGCGTTCACCACGTCGGCCGCCGCCAACGCCAGCGGGCTGTTTCCGGCCTTCGACCGGGCGCCGCTGTACCTGCGGCAGACGCTGATGTTTCCCTACATGGCCGGGCTGAACTTCCAGCAAAAAGCATTGGAGCACTATGGGTTACGCGGGTTTTCCGAGGTGCTTCGGCGGCCCCCGGCCACCACGCGCGAGGTGCTGCATCCAGAGGTCTGGCTCACGGGGACGCCTCCGCTGCGGCCGCCGCTGCCGGCTTACGATTTTCCGCGCGGATATCGCAAGCTGACGCAAGGCTCGGTGGGACAGCTTGATTTCCAGATCCTGCTGACCCAGTACACCTCACCGGCGGAAGCGGGCGAACAGGCCCCCGCCTGGCGCGGCGGGGCATTCGACCTGCACGAGGACAAGCAAACGGGGCGAACCGTGCTGCGCTGGTCCGCCGCCTGGAAGGACGAGAAGGCGGCGGCGGATCTGATGGCGCTCTACCGCCGTGTCCTCGAGGGGAAATCGCCCGGGACGGAATTCGCCGTGGACACGTCCAACCGTGTGGAAGGCCGGAATGCCTCCGGCGCCTTCCGATTGGTGCGCTCGGGCGCCCGCGTACAGGCCATCGAAGGCCTGAAACCAGCCGAATGAGCGCGGCGTCTGGGCTATATTGAAAGAAACAGGATGCCAATCATGACTCGCCGTACCGCGCTGGCCCTCGCGGCCGCTGGCGCAGCAGGTGGCCTTGGCCGTGCCGCCACCAAACTGCCCCGGCCCGCGCCCGATCTTATAGTGACCCTCAACTCGGGCTCGCTCGTCAAGCTGTCCGGTTTCCGGGGCAAAGTGGTGCTGGTCGAATTGCTGCTCACCACCTGCCCGCATTGCGTGCGCTGCGCCCAGGTCATGCAGATGATGGTGGACGAATTCGGCGCAGCCCGCGTGGCCGCGATGGGCGGAGCCATCAACGACGGCGCCCGCAACGACCTGACCCGTTTCCAGATCAACAGCGGCGCCAAGTTTCCCATCGGCGTGTCCGATCGCGTGTTCGCCTACGACGAAATGATCAAGGCCGAGAAACCGCCGGTCTATTTCCCCCAATTGTTTGTTGTGGACCGCAAGGGCATGATCCGCCACCACCTGCACGGCGACGACGACTTCTTCCTCGACGAGGAGAAGAACCTGCGCGCCATCCTCGGAAGACTGCTTAAGGAGCCCGCGTGATGAAGCTGAACCGCCGCGACCTGCTCGCGCTGCTGCCCGCCGCCACTTTTGCCCAGGTTGGTCCCCAGCCGCGGCCCGCGCCCGAAATCCGCTTTGTCTCCCATACGGGCCAGCAAGTCCGTCTCAGCGCCCATAAGGGCAAGGTTGTGGTGGTCGAGTTCCTGCTGACCTCCTGCCCCTCCTGCATGCAGGCCGCGAAACTCTTGAGCAAGCTGCAAACCGAACTCGGCCCCAAGGGCTTCCAGGCCATGGGTCTCGCCATCAATCCCGGCGCCGGCACGCAGCTGGCTGAGTTCGCCAAGAATTACGCCACCACGTTCCCCATCGGCGTCTATCCCGATCCCGAGGCGCGCAAGTTCATGCAGGTTTCCTACATGAACCGCCTGTTGATGCCCCAGCTCGTCTTCGTGGACCGCAAGGGCATGATCCGCGACCAGAAGGGCGGCGATGATACGGCCTTCTTCGCCAACGAGGAAAAGAACGTCCGCGCGATCCTCGGCAGGCTGCTCGCCGAGCGCGCCTGAACCACAAGCGATGATGGACCGGCGCCAGGCCCTGCTGCTTTTCGCCGCCTCGGCGGCAAAGGCGCAGGCCCCTGGTCATGGGTTGGTCATCGTCCTCATCGGCCCGCCCGGCAGCGGACGCAGCACGCAGGCCGGGTATCTCCGCAAGCGCTATCGGATTCCGGTTGTGGACATCGACAAATTGAAGACGCCCGCCGGCGGTTCCATGGACGATGCCGTGGACCGGCGCCTCCGTCAGCTCGATGCCGCCAAAGGGTTCGTCCTCGATGGCTATCCCCGTACCCGCGCGCAGGCTGAGCACCTGAACCGCGTCGTTGGCGAACTCAAGCTGCCGCCGCCCATCATCGTGCAACTCGACGTGCCCGACGATGTGGCCCGCGAACGCGTCCGCAAGCAGTACCGCGGCCGCATGGGGGCATTCGAGGAGCAACTCGCCGCGTACAAGGCCGAACTCGCCCTGATGCGCGAGCTCTACCCCGAAGCCGACATCTGGACCATTAACGGTACCCGTCAGCCAGCCCAGGTGGCCGAAACCATCGAAATGCTCGTGCGCGACCGGCAGTAGGCCGCGCGCCGCGCCTCATTCGGGCGGTATCTCGTCCACGAAATCGTCGGCCGGGTTTTCGAATTTCGTGTATTCGTGCAGGAAGACCAGCGGCACTTTTCCGGTGGGGCCGTTTCTCTGCTTGGCCAGGATCAACTCGGCCACGCCGCGCAGATCCTCGCGCTCTTTCTGATAGACCTCGGGGCGGAAGATGAAGCCGACCAGGTCCGCGTCCTGCTCGATCGAACCCGACTCGCGCAGGTCGCTTAGCTGCGGCCGGTGATCGCCCGGGCGCTGTTCCGGCGCGCGGCTGAGCTGCGACAGCACCAGGAACGGCACGTCCATTTCCTTGGCCATCAGCTTCATGCCCCGCGACAGGGCGCCGACTTCCAGAGTGCGGTTCGAATTCCGGCCCATGCTGGGCGCGGGCATCAGTTGAAGGTAGTCCACCACCACCAGGCCGAGATCCTGCCCGACTGCCGCCAGTTTGGTGCGCAGCTTCCGCAGCTTTGCGTTCACATCCAGCAGCGTGGTGGCGCTGGAATCGTCGATATAGACTGGCGCCTCGAACAGATCCGTGGCCGCCATGGTGAGCCGCGCCCGCTCGTCGCGGTCCATGTGGCCGACGCGGAACCGCTGCTGATTCACCCGCGCGCGGGCGCAGATCAAGCGCGTCATCAGCGATTCCTTCGACATTTCGTAGGAGAACACGGCCACGGCTTTCGGATGCGTCCGGTGCGTCGCGATGTGGAGCCCCATATTCAGCGCCATGGCCGTCTTACCCATCGCCGGCCGCGCCGCGAGAATAAAGAGCTCGCCGCCATGCAAGCCGCCGGTCATCTCATCCAGGCGCAGGAAGCCGGTCGCGGTGCCCTGCACGCGGCGGGACGGGTCGAGAAAGCCGTCCAGCCCGCCTTCGGCGCGCTCGAATACCTCCTGCGCGCTGATCAGATCGTCCTTGGCCTGCGCCTGGCTCAGGTTCATCAGCGCCGTCTGCGCCGAGCCGATAATATCCCCCGGCCCTTCCTCGCCGAGGTAGCAGCGGTGCATCAACTCTTGCGAGGTCAGGATCACCTGCCGCAGCAGGCTTTTTTCCTTCACGATCTCGACGTAGCGTTCGAGGTTGTAGAGCTCCGGCAGACCCTCATCGAGGCTGACCAGATAGCTCAGCCCATCGACGGATTCGAGTTCGCCGCGGTTCATCAGCTCGTTTGCGAGCGTGACCCGGTCGATGCGCTCGTCACGGCCGTGGATATCCAGCATCCGCTGGAAGATGCGGCGGTGCTTTTCGAGGCTGAAATCCTCCGGCGTCAGGCCCGCCGCCACCGTCACGAACGAGGAGTCGTTCATCAGGACGGCGCCCAGCACCATCCGCTCGGCATAGACGTTGGACGGGAGTCCGCGCTCGTAGGCGGGATCGCTTTGCTGCATTGTGGACATCGGTCTCGGAGCCGGACCTCGGGGGAAGGACGACGAATTCTAAGATACCCCTCCCTGCCGCCTGGCGCAACTCCAGCGCGCCGCGTAACCTTGGCCTGCCCCGGGGAGTCGTTATTGGCAGGCTCGTTTGCGCCGGTGGCCCAACCGGCGCGCCGGACGGGCCTGCTGCCAGCCGGCGGCATCCTTGGTCCTGGCCGTTTTCGGACTCGTTCGATAGTGGCTGGTTTAGTCCGCCGGCTGGATCCCCCCGCCGCCATTCCATCGCGCGGCAGGGTCGCGCGCCCCGCTAATCCCCTGCCAGATTCACCAAGTCCTGTTTCGCCTTGCCCTCCAAAACCGCCTGCGCTTCTTCAGCGGTGAACTCCTCCACCTTTTGCGAGATGTTGTAGGCGCAGAATTTCGGCCCGCACATCGAGCAGAAGTGGGCGTCCTTGAAGCCTTCCTCGGGCAGCGTCTCGTCGTGATAGGCCTGCGCGGTCTCGGGGTCCAGGGCCAGTTCGAACTGCCGCTTCCAGTCGAAACGGTAGCGGGCGCGCGACAGCTCGTCGTCGCGGTCCCGGGCGCCGGGGCGATGGCGGGCGATATCGGCCGCGTGGGCGGCGATCCTATAGGCGATGATGCCCTGCTTCACGTCCTCTTTGTTCGGCAGTCCCAAGTGCTCTTTCGGGGTCACGTAGCAGAGCATCGAAGCACCGTACCAGCCGATCATGGCCGCGCCAATGGCGCTCGTGATGTGGTCGTAGCCGGGAGCGAAATCGGTTACCAGCGGTCCCAGAGTATAGAAGGGCGCTTCGAAGCACAGCTCCTTTTCCTTCTCCACCTGCAGCTGGATCTGGTCCATCGGTACGTGGCCGGGGCCTTCGATCATCACCTGGACGTCATAATCCCAGGCGATTCTTGTCAATTCGCCGAGCGTTTTCAATTCCGCGAATTGCGCTTCGTCGCTCGCGTCGGCCAAGGCGCCGGGGCGCAGGCCGTCGCCCAGCGAGAAACTCACATCGTATTTCTGGAAGATTTTGCAGATCTCCTCGAAGCTCTCGTACAGGAAATTCTGCTTGTGGTTCTTCACCATCCACTCGGCCAGGATCGAACCGCCGCGGCTGACAATGCCGCACACCCGCTTCGTCGTCAGCGGAATATGCTGCACCAGCACGCCCGCGTGCAGCGTCATGTAGTCCACGCCCTGCGCCGCCTGCTCCTCGATCACCTCCAGCATCACCGCGGCGGTGAGGTCCTCCACGCGCCGCACCCGGCTCAGCGCCTCGTAGATCGGCACCGTGCCCACCGGCACCGGACTGTTTTCGATAATCGCCTGCCGGATCTTCGGAATATCGCCGCCGGTGGACAAGTCCATTAACGTATCCGCGCCATACTTAATGGAATAGCGCAGCTTTTCCAGTTCGCCTTCAATGTCGGAAGTCGTCGCCGAATTTCCGATATTCGCGTTGATTTTGCACTTCGAAGCCACGCCGATCGCCATCGGCTCCAGGCTCAGGTGGTTGATGTTGGCGGGAATGATCATGCGGCCGCGGGCCACTTCGTCGCGCACCAGCTCGGGCGTCAACTGCTCCCGCCGCGCCACGTACTCCATCTCCTCGGTAATCACGCCCCGGCGCGCGTAGTGCATCTGCGTGCGGACGGGATCGGACTTACGTTTCTCTACCCAGTGGGCTCTTGGCTGCATGGCTTGATTATGTCAGATTTTGGTCAGTTTCCGGTCTCTTCTTCGGCTTCGCCATCCCATCGCCCGCGCTCCCGGAGCTTGCGCACCTCTTCGTTGGCCATCTCCGTCAGCTTGAGCGCATCCACCTTGGCGACGCGATTCAGCGGCATTTCTCCGGGCTCCAGCAGCACGTAATGCCGGGGGCGCATGTAGGAGGTCAGCCCGCGCGCATGCCGCCTCAGATCCGTTTCGGTGATCGTGGCGCCGGGTTTCTTCTCGACGAACGCGACGATCGCCTCGGACCAGATGCGGTGCTCGGCGCCCACCACGCCCACGGAAGCCACTTGGTCCGTGATCTGGCACAGGAACTCCTCCACATCGCCGGGAAACACCTGGTTGCCAGCAGGTTTGATCACCCATTTGGCGCGCCCGGCGAAATGCAAACCGTCGCCGTCCACGCGGCCGAGATCGCCCGTGTAGAGCCAGCCATCCGTGGAGATCGACCTCCGGGTGGCCTCATCATCGTTCACGTAACCCAGAAAGGTCTGCGGCCCCTTGAAGCAGACGTGTCCCACCTCGCCCGCGGGCAGTTCCGCCCCGGAGCGCCCGTCGCCGTGCATCGGCTCGCGGATCGACATCGGGTAGATCGGCGCGGCGTAGCCGATCGAGCGCGCCAGCACGTCCACGTCGCCGGTTTCCGGCGTGTAGGTGCAGAAGCCGCTCGCTTCCGTCAGGCCCAGCCCGGTACCAATCTTCGGCGCCATCGTCCGCATCTTCTCGACGAACGGCCGCGGCGCCGATTGTCCCCCATACACCACCGTCTCGAGCGACGACAGGTCCCGCTTCTCGTACCCCGGCTGCCGCCAGAGCAGTTGGAACATCGCCGGGATCTGGCCGAGCAGCGTCACCTTGTCGCGCTCCAGCGCCGTCAGCGAAAGCGCCGCGTCAAAGATCTCCAGAGTCACCGCCGTGCCGCCCAGGAAGAAGGTCGTCATCAGCAGTTCGCTCTGGCTGCCAACATGGCTTGCCGGCAGGTTCACCAGCACCCGCTGGTCCGGTCCGAAACCGAAGGCCGTTCCCAGGCCCAGGTTTTGCGCCGTGATGCCGCGATGCGAAAGCAACGCCGGCTTCGGCGCGCCCGTGGATCCGGTGGTGAAAATCACCTGCGCGCCTTCATGCTCATCCACGGTGTCCTCCAAGGGCGCGGGCGTTTGCAGCGCCTGCTGGAACACGGCCATCGCCCCGGCGGCGTCCCACACGTGCTCCACCCAAGGGCAATGTTGTTTGACCGCCGCCCCCAGCGGCGAGAAATCCACTGTGGGCGTCTTGCCCAGATGAACGAACGCCCGCGCCTGAATCAGGCCCAGGCAGCGCAGCACCTCAGCGGGAGCCAGCCGCAGATCGAGCGGCACATGAATCACCCCGGCCCGGAAACAGGCGTATTCCAAAACGATGTGCTCGTTCAGCAGCGGCAGCGATGTCGCCAGAAAATCGCCCTTCCGGAAGCCCATCCGCTGCAGATGTCCCGCGAGCGCGCGCGACAGCCCCGCCAGCTCCGCGTAGGTCATCACTGAGCCCCGCGTGGCGTTCATGATGGCGGGCGCAGTGGGCTTGCGCGACGCCCAATAGTCGAGCGCGTCAGGCACGCGGTGGCGTCCCGCGAACGACGATTCGTAGTTCTCGAGGGTAACGGTTTCGATGGCCGGCATTACCCCGCCATCATACCCGCTAACTGCCCCAGCTTTGCCGCACCAGACGCCACGCCCCGCTCGCGTCCTTCTCCAGGAAGGCCTTGCCCCGCAGCGTTTCGCCGTCCTCGGTGGCCGTGACGATCAGCGTCGCCTTCGCGCCCTGCTCGGTCACCTTCAGCACCTTGATGTTCTTCGGCGTCATCGCCTGCGCCATCTCCAGCATCTTCGCGAAGTCCGGACCGTCGAACATCTCCCGCTGGTCCGGCGGCGCCGCCGCCAGGATCGCGGCTTTGTCGCCTTTGTGGATCGCCGCCATCAAGGCCAGAAACGCCTTCGTGGGCGCGGCCTGCTGCGCGGCGGCCGTGTCGGCGGGCGTGGGTTCGGGCTCGATCACCCGGGGCGCGATATCGGCCGCGAATGTGAAATCGAACGAGTACGTCCAAGGCCCCAGCGTGCTTTCCTCCATCGTCAGCCCGCCCTCGATCCGCTTGGGCGTCAGCACCTTCGGCTTGTACGGATCTCCCGAACGGCTCACGCTGATGCTGCCGTCGTAGGCATTCGACAGAACTCCGATGCTCACGCCCGAGCCGTCGGGCTTGTATTCGCACCGCACACCATGGAATTTGCCGGCGCTGTAGAGGTCCATCATCAGGCTGGAATCGCCGCGCGCGTCCTCCGGCACGGGATCGCTCGTCACCAACACCTGCACAACGTTTTGCGATTTATCGAACGGGTCGGCCGCCTCCATCGCATAGACGTGCTTCAGCTCAAAGGTCTTGCCTTGAATCGTGAGCTTGCCCGAAGCCGTCCCGCCGGCAGCCGCCGACAGCGTGGCCAGAGACAAACCCAGTAACAGAATCCGCATCCCGATCTCCTCCAGTGTGGAATGTGTACTTTCCCGATCATAATCGGAAAAGCGCGGAACGGGCTACTTCATCTTGGCCAGCGCATGCTGCTTGCAGTAGCGCGAGTTCGGCAACGCCGAGCGCGAACAGCGCTCGCCTTCGCGCGTGATGGCGGCGCAGCGCCTGAGCGCGGGCTTGGCGTCGGGCAGGTCCGGCAGGCCGTTCTGCCGCTGTAAAACCCCGCCGAACGGGGGCGCCGCCGGCGCGGGCCGGTTCGCCAGCGCGCCCTTGCGCTCGCTCAACTGCTGCGTGAGTTCGTCGATCTTCGCCTGAATCTCCCCCACCTGCGCCTTTAGTTCGTTCAGGGTGCGGAGGAGTTGCTCGGTGTGGACGAGTTCCTCCTCCGCGTCCGGAGGATTCGCTGCGAGGGGGCAGGCAGCGAGCACGATCAAGGCAAGAAACGCGCGCCGGGGCATCACTGAAGTTATAGTGCGCGCCCGGGGGCAAAAATCTCACCGGATCTCCCGGTCGTCGTCGTCCGTTTCGAGCGAAAGCGGCGCAAAAACGGTCGATTTCGCACCCGGATAGGGCGTTTTCCAACCCTTGATCATGCCCCAAAGGACGCGGTTCAACCGTTCCGTGGGCGCCGCGTCGGGCACATCCCAGCGCATCTTCGCCGAGTCGAGCGCGGCGCGCCGGGCCTCGCCGCGCAGCGCCTGCGCCGGCGGATTCAGGTCGTCCAGCGACTGCTCAGGCGTCAGATGCGTGTAGGGCGTGAAATCGGGCGTGTCCGTGAACGCGTTGCGCATGTCGTTGGCGATCAGGTCGAAGATCGAGAGCGCGGGCAGACCCAGAATCAGCTCGATCGTCTTCGTGATGCTCTGATTGGCGTAAAAGGTCGAATCCACATGCCCGCGCCGCGCGTAAGGGCTCGCGACGAAGGCGATGGTCCGGTGCCCGTCGACGTGATCGACGCCGTTCTGCGCGTCGTCTTCCACCACGAAAACGGCCGTCTTGCGCCAGAACGGCGTCTTCGACAGCCCCTCGATGATCTGCCCGAGCGCCAGATCGTTATCCGCCACCATCGCCTTCGGCGTCGATGCGCCCGGCGTCGCGCCGAACGTGTGATCGCTCGGCAACTGCAAAATCGCCAGGTTCGGCATGGGATTCTTCGCGTCCCACTTCTTCACGTCCTCCAGGAAGATCGACGCCCGCACCACGTCCGGGACCGCGTTCGTGTAAGTCGGATAGTTCGCCGCCAGAATCTTGTTGAGCGGGTCGATCGGCGCGACGATGTGGAATTCCTTCGTGAAATCGCCGCCCTTGCGCCAGCGCTCGAAGTAGGTGGCGCGCGCCTGCGGGCGCGCTTCGGTCAGCCGCCCCGCATACTCGCCGTACACCCGCACCGTCTTGCCCGCCTTCAGCGCCGCATCCCACAGGAAGCCGCCTTGCGCGTAGGCGATCGGGTCCGTGCCATCGAACGGGTACGAGCGCCCTTCGTAGCCCGGCCACAGGCAATAGGCGGTTTCGTTGGCCTGCGTCACCCATTGATGACCATCGCCGGAATTGCCCCCGGTAGCGTAAAAATTGTCAAAAAGAACGTAATTTTCCGCCAATTTGTGCTGATTGGGCGTCACTTCGCGGCCAAACATCACCAGCGATGGATCGCCGTTGCCCTGCGGCAGCGCCCCGAGCACCTGATCGTAGGTCCGGTTCTCCTTGATAATGTACACGACGTGCTCGATCAGCGAGGGGTCACCCGCCCGCGCCGGAATCGCCTTCGGCTGCACGTTGCGGGCGGCCGGCCGGGCCGCCGGTTGCGGGCGTCCGGCAAGCGTCAGCCGCGTGTTCTCCGCCACGGCGTTCGTGTAATTGGCCAACTGCGCCGCATCGGGAAAATCCACCACGGCCACCGATCCGCGGTAGCTGTGCACGAAGCGCTGATTCGGCTGATCGCGCCAGCCCGAACCCGCGCCGAGCAGCGACCCCACCGCGATCTTCATTCCATCCGCGCTTACCGCCAGCGCACTCGGATACCAGCCCGTCGGAACCATGCCTTGAATGCGGCCCGTCGCCGCGTCCAGCAGCGCCACGGCGTTGATGCCGCCCAGCGCCACCATCAGCACGCGGCCGTCGGGCGTCAGCGCCAGCGCCGCCGGCGCCAGCCCCGGGGCCTTTTCCTCAAAGGGCTCGATCCGCCACGTGTTCACGACCTTGGCCGACGCCGTGTCGATCACCGTGATGGAGTCCGCATTGTTATTGGCGACGAACAGCCGGTGGCGGCTCTGGTCCCAGGCGAGCGCCGTCGGGTGCAGGCCGGTTTCGACGGTCGCCGTCGCGGCGCGCGTCAGCAGGTCGATGCGCGTGACGGTGCCGGTTGAAGCGATGCCGCGCTCGTCCACCACCACGCGGTCCGCGCCGGGCAGCAGGCCGGTGGGCGCGGTGCGGTCGCCGGCGCGCGGCACGCGCCCGCCCCAGTTCGACACCCACGCCGCCGTCCCGTCCGCATTGATCACCGCGCCGAACGGTGCGATGCCCGTGGGGACGGTCTCGACGCCCGCGTTTTTGTTCAGATCGATCACCGCGAGCCGGTTGTCGTGCACCAGCGGGACTACTGCCAGCCGTTCGCCCTTTGGATTCGGCTTCGCGGCAATTGCCGGCGAGCCCGACAGGTGTTTGCCAATGTTCGTGCGCAGGTCCGTGCGTTTGCCGGATTCCACCGCCGCCAGCCACACATCGCGGTCGTTCGTGGTGCCGGTGTAGAGGGCGCGGCGCGAAACCGGATCGAACGCCACGCCTTGGAGACCGGCGCGCCGGGGAGCGGGCTGCAGGCGGTCGAGCACGCGATTGCGCTGCCAGTCGAAACGGTACAGACCGCGCTGATTCAGCACCCAGAGTTCATCGGCCGTGGGACCAAAGGCGACGCCGTACACGCGCCCGTCGAACACCGCGGGCACCCCAGCGGGCGTAATGGTCTGGCGCGTGGTGACCACGCCGGGATCGGTCACCGCGCGGCGCGGTTGGTCGGGTGTTTGCGCGCCCAGCGCCAGCGCGGCGGCGATCATCAGGATAGACAGGCGGAACATGGGCATCGGCGGATCTCCAGTCATTGGTGTTTGACCCACATTATCGCGATTCCGCGTTGCAGCGCGATGCCGGTCCGCGGGGAGAGGCGCGGATGGTCCGGCGCGGCCAACATTGGGACATGATGCGGACCGGAGTTGGCGGCTGGAGATGCGGTACCACAACGAAGCCGCGACTGCCGGCATTGAAGCCGTCAGAGGGTGGCTTCGCGGGCGGGCGGAGGCGAGTTCGTGCGGTTGGAATTGAGGGGCTGGCGAGGCGGGTATTTGTGCATTCGTTCGGGGTTCGTTCCGGGTTCGTTTGGGGGTTCGTTCCGGGTTCGTTTGGAGTTCGTTCCTAGTTCGTTTCGATTCGTTTTGGGGTGTTTTGTGCTTGTATCGTGTTGATTTTATTGAAAACGTGGGGCGAAGATCCGGTGAATTGAGAAATATGTTTTTTGCGCGCGGCCCGGGCGCGCGTTGGGTGAGGAGCGGGCATGCGGATTTGCGGACGGATTTGGGCAAAATGCTCATCTCGGCGACTACTATAGCGGGCGAAACTTGGAAATCGAGCTTCAGGGAAGGGGTTCGGGCGGGAGATTGGTTACGGAAGTGGTTGAGGCGGGGCGGGTTGGCGGTTTTCGGGATTTTTTTGCTAAAGGCGTCACCGCGGGGAGGGACACAGGCACCCGTCCCACCGCACTTTTCGGCGAAATCGTATGTGATAGAAAGGAATGGACTTAGCGGCACGGCAGGGGAGGGGGCAGGGCTGGGTGGGGCGGGTGGAAGCAGGCAGGTCCATATATATCAGTAACTTATGGAAGGTATGGTGTGACGGGGCAGGCTGTCCCGGATGCGGGGGCGGATGCGGGTGCCCGGGTGCCGGGTGCGTGCCGGGTGCGACCAGGTGCGTTCGAATAGCCCGAATAGCCGCCGACCAGCCGAATAGACCGATCAGACACCGAATCGATGAGAATTCGCATGAGCAGTTCACCCGTCAGAGTGCGGCGGCAATCCGAGAATCGCATCGAGAACGATCGATGTCCACAGCCGCCAGGTGAGCCTGGGCGGCATCGCATCGAAGCTCACTCTCCCATTTCGAGCTATAATTCTTGCTTCTGCACTCGATGTTGGCGACGCCCGCTTCCCTCGCTTCCTCATCAGTTCAGCGGGTTTGGCTGGACCGAGCCCGGATGCGCGGGCCTTTCGATCTCGAAGCGCTGGTGCTTTACGGATGCTGACTGTCGGGCTGTTCATAGTTCTACTGATTGCGCTCAATGCGCTCTACGTGGCCGCGGAATTCGGTGTGGTCAGTGTCCGCCGAAGCGCGATCCAGGAACTCGCCGACGGCGGCAACCCTCTGGCCGTGCGCCTCGTGCCGGTCCTGCGGGATCCGGCGCGCCTGGACCGCTATATCGCTGCATGCCAGATCGGCATCACCTGGTCGAGTCTCGTGCTCGGCGCTTACAGCCAGAGTTCCGTCACACCGGATGTGGTTGCTTTGCTCCAGCTTCACGCGGGGCTCAACCCCACCATGGCCGCCTCAGTCGCGACGGCCGGCGTCCTCATTCTCATGACGACCTTTCAGGTGGTGCTCGGCGAGTTGATCCCCAAGTCGCTCGCTCTCCAGTACCCCACAAAGACCGCCCTCTACACCCTGCCGGCGATGAAAGTCTCCCTGGCCGCGTATTCGTGGTTCCTGAAGGTCCTGAACGGAAGCGGATTGGCTATTCTCCGCATGCTCGGCTTCAAGCACACAGGTCATGGCCATATTCACTCTCCCGAAGAGATCGAACTGCTGATTGCCGAAAGCCGTGATGGCGGCCTTCTGGAACCGGAAGAGCATGCCCGCCTCCGAAGGGCGCTTCGGCTGGTTTCCCGGCCCGTCCGCCAGTTGATGGTCCCCAGAGGCCGCGTCGTCGCCATACATGTCGACGCTTCTCCCGATCAGCTCGTCGCTCAATTGAAGCAGTCGTCATATACCCGCCTGCCTGTCTTCGCGGCGTCTCCCGATCAGATCTCCGGACTGCTCCATTCCAAGGATGTGGTGTCGTTTCTCATCGAGCATGGACGCGTCCCCTCACCCCGCGAAGTGATGAGGCCGCTGGCCAAGATCCCGGAAACGGTGAAGGCCGACCGGCTGATCACCTTCTTCCGCGAGCAGAAGACCCATCAGGCTTGCGTCGTCGACGAACATAGCGTGGTTGGCCTCGTCACCGTCGGCGACCTCGTCTACGAACTCCTGGGCGACTCGTCCGGCATCATCCGCGCCGGCCAGCCCCCCCCCGAGCGGCTGCCGGACGGTCGCGTCCGCCTCCCCGGCCTGCTCCGCGTCGACGAGGCTGAACCTTGGCTAGGCATCGCCATCGAGAGCCCCGCCGACACGCTCGGCGGCCATGTCATGCATGTTCTCGGCAGGGTTCCCGCCGCTGGCGAAAAGTTCCGCATTGGCCCCGTTGAGATCGAAGTCGACCGGGTCGATGGGGGCACCATCGTCTCCCTCCTCGTCTTGCCCGCGCCGCCTCTTCAGGAGCCTTCCGATGGATAGTCTCATCCCCATCCTCATCATCACGTTCCTGATCGCCGTCAACGGCATCTTCGTCGCCGCCGAGTTCGCCATCATCGGCGTCCCGCTCGCGAGCCTCGAACGCCGCGCGAAGCAGGGCCATCGAGTCGCCCGCCGCGTCGTGGCCATTGTCAGGGATCCCAGACAGCAAGATCAGTACATCGCCACCGCCCAACTCGGCATCACCTTCGCCAGCCTCGGCCTCGGCATGTATGGCGAACATGTGCTCGCGGTTTGGTTCTATGGAGTCTTCGACCTCTTCGGCCCCCTCGAATGGCTGCCCCGCCACGCCACCGCCACCGTCGCCGCCGTTGCCTCGCTCACCTACCTCCACATCGTCCTCGGAGAGATGGTCCCCAAGGCCCTCGCCCTCCAGCAGGCCGAACGAACCACCCTCCGGATCGCCCGCCCCGTCCTCGCCGTCAAGATGGCTCTGTACCCGCTGGTCCTCGGCCTCAACAGCCTCGGTAACTTGCTCCTGCGCCTGTTCGGCGTCAACCGGCAGTTTGCGCAACGGTTGGGACACACGCCGGCCGAGTTGGAGTATGTGATCGAGGAGAGTCAGGAAGGCGGCGCCCTCCGGGCGGAGGCCGGTACCCTTCTGCAGGACCTGCTGCAGTTCACCAGCCTGACCGCCGGTGAAGTCATGGTCCCCCGCATCAAGGTCGCCGGTATCCCTCTCGGCGAGCCGGCGGAAAAGATCGCCCGCCTCCTCCGCGGCTCCAGTTACACCCGCTTCCCCGTTTACCGGGGCGGCCTCGACGACATCGCCGGCTGCATCCACGTCAAGGATCTGCTCGACAAACTTCTCAACGGCCTCCCGGTCACCGAAGCCGACCTGCGGCCCGTCGCCCATGTGCCGCACACCGCCGGCGTCGATGCCGTCATGACCGCCATGCAGAGCGCCAAAGCCGAACTCACCGTTGTCCTCGATGAGTACGGCGGTACCGCCGGCATCGTGACGCTCAAGGACCTGATGGACGAAATCCTCGGTGAAATTCACGAGGATTCGGATAGTTCCGAAATCCGCGTCCTCTCGCCGGGCGTTCTCGAGGTCGCTGGAACCGTCCGGCTGGCCGAGATCGGTGAACAACTCGACGTGGACCTCGAACACGAAGAGGTCGAAACCCTGGGTGGCCTCGTCATGGCTCAACTCGAGCGCCCCCCGCGTCTCGGCGATACCGTCGAGTACAAGGGCCTGAAGATTGACGTCACCGCTCTCGCCGGGAGGGGCGTCAGGTCCTGCCGCATCACGCGGGCGATCCCAGACGCATGAACGCCGACTGGCGAGCGTAGTTCAAGGCCGCCGGGCTCCCATCTGCATTCGCTCCATTGCCCGGTTCAGCCGCTCCCCGTGTGCGGCTCCCCGGGCTCCCTGGCATGCGCCCGCCATCCGGGACAGACCCGTCACACAGCACTTTTTAGATTTAACTGATTCAAGGGCACTTCTTCGCAGCGGCACCCCGGTTTGCGCAGCCGTCGCGACGTTCGTGGGTGCCTCGTGCACCGGAGGTGCTCGTATTTTCAGTCGCTTACGATTTCGTAGAAAAGTGCGCTGGGGCTGTCCCGGATGCGGCCCCGGATGCGGCCGGATGCGGCAGGGGGCTTCCGGGCCTGGGCTGGCACTTGGGGGGCTTTCTGGAGAATGGCCGGCGGGTTCGGAGGCGGAAGAGGCGCCCGGGTGGACGGACCGGGTCGGGGAGGGCGTGGACCGGTGTCGTTTCGGGGTAGTGTTCCGGCGGGGGGCAGGTTTGGGAACGGCCGGCGCGGGGGTCTTCGAGGCGGGGAGGACGAAGGAGGCAGAGCGGAGCGGGAATTTGGGGGAGATGACAATGGGCCCGTCTCAGACTGACCTCGTCATCCCCTTCACGGCTTGCCCGAAGTGCCGCCCTTCGCTGCTTCAGGCAGAACGACGCTGTCCAACCAATCGGCGACAGTCTTTGCGACCTGAGCCTCCTCACCGGTGTACATGTGATCGGCGTTGCGGATGAGGGACGTGTCCACCCGGCTGGGTCCCCCCGGTTGCCGCTCGATAGAAGACTTGAGCAGTTTCAGGTCCTCCTCGTTTCCGACATCTCCCCGCGTCCCGAAGAACGCAAGGAGTGGACATCGGAGGCGCGTCACACCGGGATTTGCCGTCTCAGTCCGCACGCCGAAAAAGTCTCTGGCTTCCGGCGGTGTGTCAGCGATGTCCAACAAGGTGGCCGCACTAATGTAGGAGGGAAACGAGCGCTTCGGATCACGGATCAGCGCGTCTCCTTCGCCAGCGGCCAGCAGGCGCCTGGCCTCTTCGTGCTGTTCGGCGTCGGCCGGCCTCGACTCAGCGCGAACGGCGCCGGAAGCCAGCACGACACCCACGACGCGTGGATCCTGCCTTTCACTCTGGTAGCTGCGCACGGCCGCCCAGCCGGCGCTATGTCCAACCAGCACCAGTTGCCTGAAACCCTGGCCCTCGGCGAAGTCGATCCAGGCGCCCAGGTCCCGGATCTGCTCGCCTGCAATGCCCCAGTATCCTCCGCCACGGATCCGCTTGCCGTGGCGGTATCCGGCAACGTTACCGAGGTCGTGCATGCGCGTGTTTCCACTGATCATGGTATAGCCGCGCGCCGCGAGCGCCCGGCCGGTCATGACGTACGTCGGGGAATAGAAGTTCGTTCCCCATCCATGGATCCAGAGGATGGCAACCGTCCGGGCCCGTGTTTTCGACGTTGTGAAGATCACACCAGCGTTCACGATGTCGTCCGGGGAACGAACGTAGACGAGTTCTTCGGGAAACTGCCCTGTCGTCACACTCACGGGGCGCGGACCGAGGTGTTTCCAAATCAGAAATGCGGCCCCCAACACCGTGAGTGCGGCAGCGATCCCGATCAGGCCAGACCGTGTTGCGGAATGTGCAGTCACCATAACTTTGCGTTCATCTCCATTTGCTGACCTCCGGGCCTCGTCCGGCGGAAGTGGTCCAGCGACAGACGCACCATCCTCGGCAAGCCGCAGATCAGCACCAGTTGCTCGGCCGGAACAGCATGATCGGAACCGCGAGATATTCACCCCTGATGCGCGCCTCCTCTACCGGGATCAGCGACGTGCGCAATCTATGCTCTACAACGCGCACCGGCCGGCAAATGTGAACAGCGCCGCAGTCCGGATCCCAGGTTTCGGGGCCGCGTGTTCAATCCATTTGTTCGGATCGACGGTGTGAGCCCCTTTCGGCGCCTGGTTGCGGGGGCGCGAGTGAACGGGTTGACCAGTGAGTCTGATGAGACGGGCGGGGGGCTGCCGGCAGTTTGGGAACCGATCCGTCGACGAGGCCGTCCAGGCCCGCGCTATTCCTGGCGCAGGGCATCGGTTGGGTCGAGGGCGGAAGCGCGCAGCGCGGGAATTCCCACGGCGAGCACTGCCGCGGCCAGCAGAACGCCGAGGGCCAGCGCGAAGGAGGCGGGATCGAGCGGCTTCATCTGGTGCAATTCCTTCTCGACGTACTTCGCGCCGGTCCAGACGATGGGGATGCCCGCCAGAATGCCCAGCACCGCCAGCCACAGCCCGTCGCGCAGCACCATCAGCACGACGTCGGCCGGCATCGCGCCCAGCGCCAGACGGACGCCGATTTCGCCCCGTCGCCGGGAGGTATTGTAGGCGATCACTCCATACAATCCGACGACGGTGAGTACCAACGCGAGGATGCCGAAACCGGCGCAGAGCGTCGCAAACATGCGCTCGCGCTGGAGCCCCCTGGCGATCTGGTCCTCCATGGTGATGGTCTCGACCATGGGCAGGTTGCGGTCGATGCCGGCCATGACTTCGCGGATCATCGGCAGAACGGTGAGGGGCGGCTGCGAGGTTCGCAGGACGGCGGTCACGACCGGGGTTCCCTTGGCCATTGGCTGCCAGACGGCGAAGGGCCTCTCCTTCATCGAAGTGGCGGCGATAGCGGGGGCGATTCCGACGATTTCGTAGGCAGGCGGCGCCGTTCCGGGCCGCCGGTCAAACAGCAGCCTGCGTCCCAGCACGCCCGGCCCTCCGAGTTGGCGGGCGAGATCCTCGCTGATGACCACCACCCGAGCGTCGTTGCGGATATCGCTCCACGTGAGGTTGCGCCCCGCGATGACGCCTGGGGTATAAAGCGGGAGGTAAGTGGGCGTAACTCCGTTGATGGAGGCCGAATGCCATTCGCTTGCGCCCTCGAGGCTGACGCGCTGCCACCAGCCGCCGATATTCATGGGGCGATGCGAGGCGAGACCGGCGGATTCCACGCCCGGCGTCCCGGCGAGTTGGCGTTCCAGTTCAGCATAGAATCCCGGCAGGCGCGACTGGTCATAGCCCGATGTGCCGGGCCGGACGCTGAACAGGATCAGGTTGCGCCGGTCAAAACCAGGATCGGCCGATTGAATCGCCAGCAGGTTGCGCAGAAAAAGGACGGCCGACATGACGAGGACGACCGACATGGCCATCTGCGCCAGAATCAGGAGGCGGCCGGGGCCCCACTTGTGGCGAGAGGCTCCGCCCAGGCTGCCCGCGCCTTCCTTGAGCGAGCCCGCGGTCTGCTGGCGGGACCCGCGCCAGGCGGGGAGCAGTCCAAACAGCAGCAGCGCCACGCCGGTGAGGAGGCCGACGATGGCGAACATCCGGAAGTCCGGCGCGACATCGACGGGGAGTTGGCTACGGCCCGTCATGAACCGGCCCAGGACGCCCACAGTCAGATAAGCGACGAGGACGCTTGCGGCACCGCCGAGGCCGGCGAGCAGCGCGCTTTCGGTGAGAAACTGGCGCATCAGGCGAGCCCGGCTGCAGCCCAGGGACACGCGCAATGCCACTTCCTTCTGCCGCGCCGTGGCCCGGGCGAGCAGCAGGTTCGCGATGTTGGCACAGGCGATCACCAGCAGCAGACCGACCAGTCCTCCGAGCACGAAGAGAGGATTGCGAAACGCGCGGCGCAGCCAGCCGAGCCCTCGCGAGCCGTCGTCCAAACGGATCTGGGGCGCGGTTTTCAGGTCTGCCGGTGTCCTCGACCAACTGGAGGAGAAGGCGGCCTGGAGCGCGGGTTGGAGTTGCGCATCGCTCACGCCCGGCGAACGGCGCGCGATCAGGGAGATACTCCAGCGGCGGTTGTCGTGAGGGGAGAACTCCCCGGCCGGCGCGTGGGCCAACGGCGTGTAGATGTCCGTTGCGTCGCCGGGCATCATGCCGTAAAAGGCTGGATCGAGGACGCCAAGAACTACGTGCGGGCGGTTGTCGATGGTGATGCGCTTCCCGATGACGCTGCGTTCGGCGCCCAGAGCGCCGGCCCAGAATCGATGAGACACCACGGCGACAGACGGGGCTGCGGCGCGATCGTCGCTGAGAGAGATTGGGCGGCCCATCACCGTTCTTACCGCGAGCGTGGAGAAGAAATCGCCGCCCACGTGGCGCCGGCTCGCCACCACCGGCCGGCCGGCGAAGCTGACACTCGCTTCGCTCTGATAGGTATAGGCGCTCACGGCGGCCATCCCGGCCGTACTGTCACGCATGGCTTCAAATGCGGGATTCGAAAAGAAGTCGGCGAAGACGCCGCCCTGCTCGCCTTCCACGATGCTCCCCGATGAACTGTCGGCGAGCTCTCCGCCCGCCCACTGCGGCGCCTGCCAGTGGATGAGGCTGAGTTGCTCCGGGTGCGGCACGGGCAGATGCCGCCACAGCACCACGTCCATCAGCGAGAAGATCGCCGTGTTCGCGCCGATGCCGAGGGCGAGCGAGAGCACGGCCGCCGCCGTCACCACCGGGGACCGGCGCATCATCCGGACGCCGAAGATGATGTCCTGCCGGAGTCCGCTCAGCCAGGACCACCGGCGCTCGTCGCGGCACTGCTCCTTCACCTGCTCGGGGCCGCCGAACTCGCGGCGGGCCAACCGCATGGCGTCCTCGCGGGAGTGGCCCTGGCGTTCGAATTCGGCCGCCAGATGGTGGAGATGATGCGCGAGTTCGCGCTCGAGTTCATCGTCGGACCGGTTCCACGGCCATTGCATCGCTCCGCCTCCGTTAGGCTTCCAACACGAGCGCCACCGCGCCGGCATAGCGCTGCCATTGGGCCAATTCTTCCTTCAATTGTTTCCGGCCCGCGGCGGTGAGCGAATAGACTTTCGCCATGGGGCCGTTGCCGGTTTCGCGCCATTCGGGCTTCAGCAGTCCTTTCCGCTCCAACCGGTGCAGCGCCGGGTACAGCGAGCCCTGCTGCACGTGCAGCGCCTCCTTTGAAGTGACCAGGATGCGTTGCGCGATGCCGTAGCCGTGGAGCGGCCCGTGGGCGAGCACCTTGAGAATCAGCAGATCGAGCGTGCCCTGCACGAGTTCAGACTTCTTTTGCGCCATACCTTGCTTGCCTACCTAGCATGGTACCCTTCCTAGGTAGCTTGTCAAGGTAGCAGGCGCGAATGTTCCATCCCGCCCGGCGCTCACTCGTTTCGCAGCGCCACGGCCGGGTCGATCCGCACCGCCCGGAAGGCGGGCCCCAGACAGGCGAGCAGCCCGGCTGCCAGCAGGATGGCCGCGACCAGCGCCCCCGCCGCCGGATCGAAGTCCGCGAACTCGCGCATCTGGCTTGCCAGGTACCGGGCCACAGCGAAGGCGGCCACCAGCCCAATACCAAGGCCCGCCAGGATGAGCGAAAGCCCGCCGCGCAGCACCATCTTCATGACATCCGCGAAGCTGGCGCCCAGCGCCATCCGCAGCCCGATCTCCGGAGTCCGCCGCGCCACCTGATTCGAAATCACGCCATAGACGCCAACCGTCGCCAGCACGAGCCCCAGGAAAGCGAACACGCCAAAGAGCGCCGAATTGAAGCGCGGCCGCGCGAGCCCCCAGAGCTGGATGAAATCGGCCACGGTCCGCTGGTCCACGACTGGCTGCTGGCTGTCGAGAGCGTATACCTCGGCTGCCACCGGCTTCGCCAGCGAGTAGGCGTCTCCAGCCGCGCGGACTACCAGCAGTTCGCTGCGGCCCAGGATCGTGTACGGCACGAAGACCTCCGGCCGCACACCCTCCTTCGGGTCCTGATTGATGACGTCGCGCACCACGCCAACGATCTCGAAGCCGGTCTCCGCCAGCCTGAAGGGCTCTTCGGCCAACGCCGGAATCCGAATCATCTTGCCGAGCGCATCGGAGCCGTCGAAGTGCTTCCGGACGAACGCCTCGTTGACGACAGTCAGTTGACGCCGTGCGGAAATGTCGGCCGGGGTGAACGGCCGTCCGGTCAACAGTCCAAAGCCGTAAACGTCAAAGTAGCCGCGGTCAATCTGGTGAAAACCCACGGGCTGATCCGACTGCCGCCCGTCCGGAAAGGCGACCGGCAGCCTCCACGAGCGCATCGGGTGCATCCCGTTGCTCACCGACACGGCGCTCACGCCGGGCAGTCCGCGGACGCGCTCCATCAGTTCCCGCTGAAAGTTGACCCGGCTCTCCGGCGTGGGGTAACTCTCCTCCGGAAGCGGTACGCGCATCGCCAGAATCCTCTCCGCCGGGAATCCGAATTCGGCCGACTGCAGGCTGATGAGCGTGCGCAGCATCTGCACAGCGCCGGTGAGCAGCACGAGCGACAGCGCCACCTCGCCGGCGACCAGCGCGCTGCGCATCCAGGAGGAAGCGCGGGATGCCCCGGAAGAGCGCGTCCCGGCCCGCAGCGGCTCAATGAGGTTCGACACCCAGCCCTGGATCGCCGGCGCCAGCCCGAATACGACCGCGGTCAACATCGAGACGCCCGCGCAGAACAGTAACACCGGCACGTTCATCACGATTTCCGCTTCGTCCGGGATAGTGTCCGGCGGGACAATCGAGATCATCACCCGCAGCAGAACGAAAGCAAGCGCGATGCCCGCTGCGCCGGCGGCTCCAGCCAGCACCATGCTCTCCGTCAGAAGCTGGCGCGTCAGCCGCCAGCGGCTGGCGCCCAGTGCGGCGCGCACGGCCATCTCGCGCTGGCGTCCCGCCGCGCGCGAAAGCAGGAGGTTCGAAACGTTCGCGCAGGCAATGAGAATCAACAGCCCGGTCGCGCCGAACAGAATCCACAGCGCATTGCGGATGTTGCTTGGGAATGTCTCCTTGAAGGACAGCAAACCGGCACGCCACTGGTCCGGAAACGCCTTCGGGTCGATCTCCTTGAGGTGCGCGACCACCGGGCGCAGGTCGGCCTCGGCCTGCTCACCGGTGACGCCGGGCTTCAACCGCCCGAGGACGTGCACGAAACGAACGCCCTCCACCGCCACGCCGCGCCGGAAGTGCGTCGGCAGATAGACATCCGCGCCGCGGAACATGAAGCGTGGCGGCATAACCCCAATCACCTGACGCGTCACCCCGTTGAGCGTCAGGTGGCGGCCCAGCACTCCGGAATCCGCGCCGAAATTGCGTACCCAGCAACGATGGCCCAGCACCGCCACTGGCGGCGCGCCGGGCACGGCATCGGCCGCCGTGGGCGTCCGCCCCAGCAGCGCCGGCACGCCCATGACGTCAAACGTGTCAAACGGACCATGATTGCCCCTCAGCCGGACCGGGTCGCCGCCGCCCGTCCACACCACGTCGCTGATCGTCGATGCAATCACCCCGCTGAAGATGGTCGAGCGCTCCCGGAACTCAAGATACTGGTCCACCGAATAGTAAGTGCGTCCGAACCGTTCACCTGGCTCGGCGACGCGAATGCTCATCAGATGGTCGACATCCCGGTAGGGGAACGGATCGATGATCACCGCGTGGACCACGCTGAACATGGCCGTGGCCGCCGCGATCCCCAGGATGAGTGAGGCGGCCGCGGTGCCGGTGAAGGCCCAATCCCGCCGGAGCCCCCGGATGCCGACACGAATGTCGCGGATAGCGGTGTCAATCGATTTCAGAAGCATCTATCACTTCAGTACGTTTCACGACGCAGTTCGTTCGCCGCAGATTCAGCCAATCTGCGGCCCGCGCCTCCGCCATCCGGCCAGCCCAGGGGAGTGTGCGGGTGGTCGCGCCCAAGCCCGCGGTGCCGGAACGCAGGTTGTCCAGGTAGACGGGCATTCTTTGTGGCATCCCTGCCCTTTCAGGGTTTATCACGATTTCGGGTGGCGGGGGCGGCGGATCGGGCTATTTGGGGGGGTTGGTGGCGCAGTAGATGGCGGGGACGATGACCATATTGAGGGCAGTGGAGGAGATGAGGCCGAAAAGGATGACCATGGCCATCGGGGCCTGGATTTCGCTGCCGGGTTTGCCCATGCCGGCGGCGATGGGGACGAGGGCGAGGGGGAGGTTGAGCATGATGATGAGGGCGTCGCGGGTGGACTGGACCGCGGAGGCGAGGAGCAGAAGGATGGCAAGGATGACGGCGCCGCCGAGCAGCCGGAGGCGGCGGGAGGCTTCGGCTTCGCTCTCAAACTGTCCGCCATACTCGACACGGTAGCCGGCGGGCATGGGATCGCCGGCGTTGACGGCGAATTCGATTTCGCGGACGACGCCGAGGAGGTCGCGGCCGGCGACGTTGCGCTGGACGACGATTTTGCGCTGGCCGTTTTCACGGCTAATGAAGTTGGGGCTGCGGTCTTCGTAGACATCGGCGACGGTGTGGAGGGGGATTTTGGCGCCGGAGGGGGCGTCGATCAGGGTGTGTCCGATGGAAGCGAGTTCGTGCATGGGAACTTCCGGATAGCGGACGACGAGGGGGAAAGAGAGTTGCCCTTCGAGGACGCGGTTGACTTCTATGCCGATGAAGGGGGTCTGGATTTTGGAGGCGACATCGCCGGGGCGGACGTCAACGTCTGGAGGGGCTCGCCTTGCGGCCCGTGGATGTCGATGACGAGCGGGACCTGGCCGAGGGCGTGGGTGGAACAGCTCAGGCAGGGGTCGTAGGCGCGGACGAGCGCGGAGACGCGGTTCAGCATGCCCTCTTCGACCTTGCCGTTGTGGATGAAGTGGCGGGCGACCTGTTCGACGCCGCGGCTCATAGCGAGGTTGTTGTGGCCGGTGGCGACGATGAGGTTGGCCCAGGTGATGGCGCCGTGCTCGTCCACCTGATAGTGATGGATCAGCACGCCGCGCGGGGCCTCGATGATGCCGACGCCCTCGAGTTCGTTCACGCCGGCGGTGGCGCGGACGTGGGTGTCGAGGATGCGGCGCTCGTCGAGAAGGCGTTCCATGCGTTCGACGCCGTGGAGGCATTCGATCAGCCGCGCGTAGTGATAGAAGAAGGCGCTCTGGGGGCGGTCGCCGAGCCGCTGGCGGTATTCGGCGAGTTCGGCATCGGCTTCGGGGGTGCCGCAGCGGGCGGCGACATTGAGCCGGGCGAGCGGGCCGACGCGGTATTCGCCCGCGGGGAAGCCGCGCGGCTTGAAGTAGGGCGCCTTGAGGTAGGAATGCGGCATGGCGGCTTCGCCGATGTATTCGGCGTAGTCCACCGGGTCCTCGACCTCCGCGAGTTGTTCGCCTTCCTGGCTGACAAAGCGCAGCAGGCCGTCGTACCAGCGCAGCTCGCCGGCGGGGGAGGTGAGGCCCGCGTACATGGTGGGGGCGTTGCTGAAGGAGGCGATCTCCTCGGGGAACTTGTCGAGGATGGACTTGATCAGCTTGACGGTGCGGCGGGCGATGGAGCGGGCCACGGGCAGGTCGCTGAGGATCGCCTCGCGGGCATCGGAGGACAAGGGCTTATTGACGCCGCCGGGGACGGTCCACGAGGGGTGGATGCGTTCGCCGGCCATGCGTTCGATGGCCTGCTGGCCGAAGCGGCGCAGAGCGATGCCGTCGCGCGCGAGTTGAGGATGGTTTTCGATCATGCCGGCGATGTTGCGGATGGCGGGGTCGGCGTCCATGCCGAGCAGCAGGTCGGGCGCGGAGAGATGGAAGAAGCTCAGTGCGTGCGACTGGACGAACTGGGCGCAGTGGAGCAGTTCGCGCAGCAGTTTCGCGGCGGGCGGAATGCGGACGGCCATGATGGCGTCGCAGGCCTTCACGGAGGCGAGCAGGTGCGACACGGGACAGATGCCGCAGATGCGCGCGGTGATCGCGGGCATCTCGTAGTAGGGGCGGCCCTCGGTGAACTTCTCGAAGCCGCGGATCTGGGTGACGTGGAGCTGAGCCCCGCTGACTTCGCCGGCATCGTCGAGATGGATAGAGACGCGGGCGTGGCCTTCAATGCGCGTAACGTGCGGGATGGTGATGGTTTGAGACATGGCCGGTGCTCCTGATCAGCCGAATTTCGCGGCGGAGGCGACGTCGGGTTTGCGTCCTTCGAGCAGTTCGGTGAGGACGTGGGCGATGGCGGCGGCCGAAGGCGGGCAGCCGGGCACGTGCAGGTCCACTTTGATGGCCTCGTGCAGCGGAATGGCGGCGCGCAGCAGGGCGGGCACGTTTTGGGTGGGCACACCGGGCTGAGCGGTGGCGCCGGAAATGTAGATGCGCTCGAGCAGCCGTGTGGGGGCGATGGAATTGCGCATCGAGGGGACGTTCGAGGTGACGGCGCAATCGCCGAGGGCGATGACGAACTTCGAGTTCTCACGGATGGTTTGCGCGAGGCGCAGGTCGTCCTGGCTGGAGACGGCGCCTTCCACGATCGCGACATCGACGTTTTCGGGGAAATGCTGGGCGTCCACGAGGGGACCGAAGACGATGGTGACGCGATCGGCGAGGGTCAGCAGGAGTTCGTCCACATCGAGCAGCGACATGTGGCAGCCGGAGCAGCCGTCGAGCCAGGCGGTGGCGAGCCGGGCTTTGGGTTGGTTCTTCATCGGGGGCCTCCCGGGTTCATCGTGCCGCGGATGGTGGCGAGCCTTTCCACCAGATCCTGGCGTTTCACCATTTCCTCGGCGGCGAAGCCCTTTTCGGCGAGCGCGCCGGTGGGGCACACCTGGACGCACTTGCCGCAGTTGGTGCAGCTTGCGGAATTGCCCCAAGCGCGATCCATTTCGCAGGCGATGCGCGAGCCGATGCCGCGCCCGGCCACGCCCCAGACATAGGCGCCTTCCACTTCATTGCAGACGCGAACGCAGCGCGTGCAAAGGACGCAGCGGTTGTGATCGATCACGAAGCGCGGGTGGGACATGTCCACGTGGAGCTTCGGGTAACGATAGGCGTAACGGACATTGGTGACGCCGAGGCGCTGCGCGTAGGCCTGGAGTTCGCAGTGATTGTTCGAGACGCAGACGGCGCAGACGTGGTTCTTTTCGGCGAAGAGAAGTTCGAGCGACTGGCGGCGGTAGTCGTTCAGACGCGCGGACTTGGTGATGACGGCCATGCCGTCCTGCGCGGGGGTGGTGCAGGAGGGCAACAGGCGATTGACGCCCTGGACCTCGACGACGCAGAGCCGGCAGGCGCCTACGGTGGAGAGCCCCTTGAACTGGCAGAGGCCGGGGATGAACTTGTTGTTCGACTGGGCGGCCTCGAAGATGGTCTGGCCGCGCTCGGCCTGAACCAGTTCGCCGTCGATGCGGATGGAGATTCGATTCGGCATGAGTAGGGCTCCTTAGTGATCGGCGCGGATGTCGCAGCGCAGGCAGCGGCAGGTTTCTTCCATGGCCTCGACGGGCGCGAGCGGGAAGGTGGTTTCGGCGAAGGTGGCGGCGCGCTTGGCGGGGTCGAGCTCGCGGTTGTGATGGCGCCGGGCGGTGCTGGGGTGCGCCGGGACGGTCATGGAGTGCTTGAACTCGGGCCAGATGCGGGGCCAGCGGAATTCGTCCATCAGCGCCTGGTCGATGGTGCGGGCGGCTTTCTTGCCCCAGCCCATGGCGTTCGAGACGTTGGAGGCGCCGGTGATGAGGTCGCCGCCGGCGTAGAAGTTCGGGCGGCTGGTGAGCAGCGTGTGGCGGTCCACTTCGAGCATCGTGCCGCCTTCCTTCAGGCGGAGGCCGGAGGCTTTGACGAAGTCAAGATCGACGGTTTCGCCAACGGCGAGGATGACGGTGTCGCAGGCGATGCGGAGGATCTCGTCGGTGGGCACGGGGCGGCGGCGGCCGGAGCGGTCGAACTCGCCGAGCGTGGTTTTGACGCATTCAATGGCCTGGATGCCGCCGGAGCCGTCGTCGACGATGCGATGCGGCGCGGCGAGGAAGACGATGCGCGCGCCTTCGGCTTCGGCGGCTTCGGTCTCCTCGCGAATGGCGGGCATGTCCTTGCGTTCGCGGCGGTAAACGATGGTGACGTCGGCGCCGAGGCGCAGCGCGGTGCGGGCCGAGTCGATCGCGGCGTTGCCGCCGCCGATGACAGCCACCTTGCGGCCGAGTTGCGTGGTTTCGTCCTTGTTGACGGCTTCGAGGAAGGGCAACGCGTGGAGTACGCCGCGCAGTTCGGTGCCCGCGAGATAGACCCAGCTCTCCTTCCAGGTTCCGATGGAGAGGAAGACGGCGTCGTGGGCGGCGTCGAGTTCGTTCAGCGAGATGTCGCGCCCGACGGTGGTGTTGAAGATGAAGCTGACGCCGAGCCGGCGGATAAGTTCGAGTTCGTGTTCGATGACCTCGATGGGCAGGCGGTAATTCGGCAGGGCGTAGCGCAGCATGCCGCCGGCTTCGGCGTTGTTTTCGTAAACGGTGACATCGTGGCCGAGCAGCGCGCAGTAATAGGCGCAGCTCAGGCCGGCGGGGCCGGCGCCGACGATGGCGATTTTGCAGCCGGTGGGCGGCAGTTTGCGCGCGAGCACCTGTTCGATGAGAGGTTCGTAGCGCGGCGTGCCGTAGATGGAATCGGCGATGAAGCGGTGCACTTCGCGCATGTTCACGGCGTCGTCGATGGCCGAGCGCCGGCAGCGGTTGTCGCAGGGGTGCTGGCAGACGCGGCCGGTGGAGGCGGGCAGCGGGTTGTCGAGCACCACGGAGAGGAAGGCTTCTTCGAGACGGTCCTCCTTCAGCAGTTGAAGGAAACGCGGAATATTCATGTGCAGCGGGCAGGAGTTCTCGCAGGGCGAAAGGGCGAGATCCTCGCAGACGCCGGCGCGGCAGCGGTGGGCGCGCACGTGGTCCTCGAACTCGCGCCGGAAATGACGCATGCTGGTGAGCACCGGGTTGGGCGCGCTCTGACCGAGGCCGCAGAGGCTCATGTCGCGGATCATGCGGCTGAGTTCGTCGAGGGTATCGAGATCGCCGTCCGTGGCCACGCCATGCGTGAAGCGATTGAGGATGCGGAGCGCCTGATCGAGGCCCGCGCGGCAGGGGGTGCATTTGCCGCAGGACTCCGAGTGGGTGAACTCGACGAAATACCGCGCCACGTCCACCATGCAGTTGTCTTCGTCCATGACGACCATGCCGCCGGAGCCCATAATGGAGCCGAGCTGAGCGAGGGTTTCGTAATCCACGGGCGTGTCGAACATCTCCTGCGGGATGGTGCCGCCGGAGGGGCCGCCCGTCTGGACCGCCTTGACCGCTTTCCCGTGGGTGGCGCCGCCGCCGATGTCATAAACGAAGGTCTTGAGCGGCGTGCCGAGCGGCATTTCGACCAGGCCGGTGTTCTGCACTTTACCGACGAGTGAGAAGACCTTCGTGCCGGGACTCTTGGGCGAACCGGTTTCGGTGAACCAGGCGGCGCCTTTCACCACGATGGGCGCGACGTTGTACCAGGTCTCGACGTTATTGATGTTGGTGGGGTAGCCCCAAAGGCCCTTTTCCGCGGGGTACGGCGGGCGGGGCGTGGGCCGCCCGGCGCGGCCTTCGAGCGAGCGGATGAGCGCGGTTTCCTCGCCGCAGACGAACGCGCCGGCGCCCTCCACGAGCGAGATATCGAAGTTAAACCCGCGTCCGAGAATGTTCTTGCCCAGCAGGCCGTAGTCGCGCGCCTGGTCCATGGCGTGCTGCAGGCGGTGGACGGCGAGCGGGTACTCGGCGCGGACATACAGGATGCCTTCGGTGGAGCCGGTGACATAGCCGGCGATGATCATGCCTTCGAGCATCGAGTGGGGATCGCCCTCGATCTCGTTGCGGTTCATGTATGCGCCGGGGTCGCCTTCGTCGGCGTTCGAGATCAGGAATTTGCGCTCCGCCTGAGCCTTGCGGAGCATTTCCCATTTGAGCCCGGTCTGGTAGCCCGCGCCGCCGCGGCCGCGGAGTTTTGCGGCCTTGAGCTGTTCGATGACGGCTTCGGGGCTCGAGTCGATCAGCACCTTGTAGAGGGCTTGATAGCCGCCGACGGCGATGTACTCTTCGATTTCAATCGGCGAGATGATGCCGCAGTTGCGGAGGACGATCTTCTTCTGGCCCGTGAAGAAGGGGACGTCGTACCAGTGGGGGATTTCAGGCTGCCCGGCGGCGTACTTGATGGTGGCGGTGATGTGGTCCCACTCTTCGATCTTGCAAAGCGCGAGTTCGGCGGGGATGCGGCCCGCGGCGAGGTGATCGAGTAAGGCGGGGACGTCGGAGGCCTGAATGCGGCGCAGGACGACCAGCGGCTGGCCAGGCAACAGGACGTTCACCAGCGGCTCTTCGGCGCAGAAGCCGAAACAGCCGGTGCGCGTGAGATGAAAGCCGAGGCCGAGGTTGTGGATGTGGTCGGCGAAGGCGTGGTACACGGCTTCGGCGCCGTTGCCCATGCCGCAGGTGCCCATGCCGATAGCGATGCGGGGCACGCCGGGCATGAGCTTGCGCAGTCCGGCGGCGTGGGCGGCATTGAACGAACTGAGATCGGAGATGCGATGGGACATGATAGCCGGGCCTCCCGTTAACGGATCAACTGCTCGACCTCGCGCTGGAGCGCGCGTTCATTCACGTGACCGAGCACGTGGTGATCGACTTCGGCGACGGGCGCGAGCGCGCACTGGCCGAAGCAGGCGACGGTACGGACGGTGACTGCGCCGTCGGGCGTGGTGGCGGTGAGCTTGTCGGCGCTGCCTTCGTCCTCGTCCTCGCGCAGGCCGAGCTGCAGGCGGACGCTTTCCAGCAGGCGCATCGAACCGCGCGTGTGGCAGGCCGTGCCGCGGCAGATGCAGACCGTGTGGCGGCCCTGCGGTTTCAGGTTAAAAAGCGCGTAGAAAGTGACGACGTTATAAATGCGGGACTCGGGAATTCCCGTGCGGCGGGCCAGATAATCCAGCATCGGGGCGGGCAGATACTTTTCGGGCTGGCGCTCCTGGATGCGTTCGAGCACGGTGAGCAGCATGCCGGGGCGGTCCTGCTGTTCGCTGATGAGCTGGTCGAGAAATTCCTGGTCCTCTCGGCTGAGGTGCGCGGGCAAAGACGGGGCGAAAGTCATGCGGACTCCTGGAATTAACGGACAATTCCAGATAATCACATCCGACACTCTGAAATCAAGGAAGGTGGTGATCAGTCTTCGAGTTGCAGCGAGACGGCAAAGGGGTAGTCCTCGGCGGCACCGGTGTGGAGGCGGATGCGGTACAGTTTTTCGCCCCAGACGGACTGGAGGCGGGGGTCGCTAATGGGTTGTTCATCGATATCGACGCCGGTGCGGAGCACGTGGGCCTGGAGGAGGACGCGGGTACCGCCGAGGGGGCCCCCGGTGAGCAGGATGGAGTTCTGGGCGGTATGGGTGGGCGGGCAGGGGGTGATGAGGCTGGTGACGATGCGGTTGCCACTGCGGCGGAAGCGGGCGTTGTCGCTGATGGTGACGATGCCGGTCTCGCGGTTCAGGCGGAACGTGCGGCGCCAGAATTCCAGGCCCGCCTCCTCGGGCCAGGCGGCGGCGATGTCCATCGATAGCACGGCGCTGTTGTCATCGGCAGTGTACTGGCAGTCGCGCGCCTCGAACCGGCGTCCGGCGCTCTGCATCACGCCATTCACGGTGGGCAGGTTGTGCCAGGACGATTGCATGGTCCAGATGTCGTAGCGCCGCGGGGAGAAGGTTTTTGCCGTGTACTCCTCGACGCCTACATCGATCAGCACAGGCTTGCCGTGCGCGAACACGATGAAGTTGCCCACGTCGTTGTGATTGTGGCTTTCGGCGTTGTGGCCGCCCTGGGCGGCGAGGTAGAGGCCGTCGGCGGAGCCTTCCTTCATGCGCGCGGCGAAGAAGTGGGTTTGCGGGAGCCAGACGTCGCGGACGAGCGGCGGCGCGCCCTTCGCCCGCAGTTCCTCGTCATGGTAAAGAGTGGCGTCCAGTTGCCGGGCGATGGCGCCGGATGCGACCGCGCGCTCGGGCGCCCGCTGCACCGCCCAGGCGCCGTGCGCCATCATGCGGGCGTCGCCGATGCGCTTGCCGAAGCGGTAAACGAGGTCGCCGTTGATGAACGTGCGCGCGGAGGCGTCGGCGAAATTCACATACCAGTCCTCGTGGATGTGCGCACGATAGATGTAGCGGCCAATTTCGCTCACGAGCGGCAGCTTGAAGAAGTCCGCGCGGCCGGCGGTGGCCGAATGGAGCAGGTCGAGGCATTCGAACATCGAGCCGCCGGCATGGCCCCAATAGCCGGGACCCTCGTCGCAGCCGCCGTCGGGATGATAGGCATCGAGGAAGCGGTCGAGCGAGCGCAGGATCCTGGCCACGGTTGCCGCGCGCCGCTGCGCGTCCGGCTCCATCAGCAGCGCGCAGGTGAGCCAGTTGGAGTTGATCCACGGATTCCAGTTGTTGACGGGGCGGGTGGCTTCGAAGCCCATCCACCAGAAGTCGTTGCGTTCGAGGCAGACATCGAGGATACGCCGTTTCACTTCGTGCGCCAGCCTGGGCCGCAGCAGTGGGGAGAGCGCCGCGAGTTGCGGCCCCAGCAGGTAGTCCACCCAGGCGATCAGGCTGCCGGTGTCGGCGGCGAAGAGGTCCACGGTCGGTTCCTCCGCGTCCGGCAGGCCATGGCCCGAGCTTTGCAGGTTCAGGTGTGCGGGCACGCCCCAGTAGGTCTCTTCGCAGGTCAGCCAGAGTCCGTCGAGAAGCGGGTCCAGGAACCGGCCCTTGCCCTCGAAACACTCGCCCATGGCAAGGTGGAGGATCCGGTTGCGGCGGGCGCTGCGGACATCCTGGTAGCGGGACCGGTTACCGTCGCGCTGGTATTCCAGGAACAGGGTCGCGGGCAGCGAGGGCCAAGGTCCGGCGGCGGCTTCGGTGGCGCGCCGGATGGCGGCGTCGCGCAATTTGGCGGGCATCCGCTCCCAGGCTGCGCGTTCGCGCGCAGTGGGATAGGGCTTCCATTCGCCGCGCGGCTGCAGGACCTGGCTCAGGCGTTGGGCGCTCCAGTCCCTGCTGAGGACGCCCCGCTCCGGCGGGGCCTGCGCCGCGGCCAATAGAGGCGCCGCCGCACCGGCGCTCATCAGAGTTCTACGTGTAAATTCCGGCATGGCTGTGTCCGGTTCTATCACAATCAGGAGCCACGTTCGGTAGAATCTTAAGCAGGAACCCTTATGCGCTTTCTCACTCTATCCCTCGCTTTTGCTCTCGCCCTGCCCGCTTTCGCCAACAGCGTTCTCGGCACGTGGAGCGTCTCCGCCACCGATCCCGACGGTCAGGTGCATAGATCGGAAATGACCATCGAACAAGATGGCAGTGCTTTCAAAGGCATGGTGAAGGCCGGCCAGCAGACGATTGCTATGCAGAACGTACAAGTGCAAGGCGAAGAACTTACGTTCAAGCTGCCCTGGGACTACATGATGTTGACCCTGAAACTCCGGCTGACCGGCGACGAAATGAAGGGCACCTTCATGACGGCGGACGGCGATGGCGGACCCGTGGTGGCGAAGCGCATCGGCGCGGCGCCTGCCGCTTCCGGCGGCGGTTCGGGTGTGGCGGGCAAGTGGAAAGTCACCGCCGTCACCGACTCCGGCCGCGAAATGAAGCTCGAAATTGACTTGAAGGAAGAGGCCGGCAAGTGGAGCGGCACGTTGATCACGCCCGATGGCATGACGCTCGCCCTGAGTGAAGTCGCCGCCACCGCCCAGGATGTGTCCTTCAAGATCCCGACCGAAATGGGTACGTTTCTGATCAAATTGGCGCCCGACGGCGAAAGCATGAAGGGCACTTACACAAGCCCCGACGGCAATAGCGGCAAACTCGTGGCCTCGCGCTAACCGCGATAAGCTGGTGGGGCGCTCATGATGACGCCCCACCTTCCCTCCCGCAATTTCTACCTCAACTCGCTCGCTCCCACCCCTCTCGTCTCCGTTCAACTCGACCCGGCCGACCCGGTGATCTGGTGCAAGCTGGAATTCCTGAACCCCAGCGGCTCCACGAAGGACCGCATCGCCCGCTACATCCTCGAAAAGGCTTGGCGCGAAGGCCGCCTGCGTCCCGGCAGCGCCGTCATCGAAGCCTCCTCCGGTTCCACCTCGATCGCCATGGCGCTCGCCTCAGCGCAATTGGGCCTGCGCTTTATCGCGGTGATGCCCGCCACGGTCAGCCCGGAGCGCATTCAAATGATCCGCGGATTCGGCGGCGAAACGCGCCTCATTCAGGAAGGCGGCATCTTCGAGGCGATCCGCGAGACGGAGCGGCTCGCCGGGGAGTTGGACGGGTTCCTGCCGCGCCAGTTCTCCAATCCGGACAACGCGCGCGCACACCAGCACGGCACTGCGCGCGAGATCCTGGACCAGATCCCCGGCGGGGCCGTGGACGCGGTGGTCAGCGGCGTGGGGACCGGCGGGACGCTGGTGGGCCTATTTCATGGTTGCCGCGAGGGCGGCTGTCCGGTGGCGCCGGTGCTGGCGCGGCCGGTGCATATCACCAACACTCCGGAGGTCGAGTGTTGCAGTTTTTCCTGCCAGATTCCCGGGGTGATCGATTGCGTGTCGACGATCTTCGAACCGGCCGCGATGCCCGGCCTGATCGGTCTGGAGATCCGCGATGACGAAGCGCTCGCGGCCACACGCCGGCTGATTGCGGCGGGCTTCCCCGTGGGCCCGAGTTCGGGGCTCAACTACACCGCCGCCATACGCGCCGCCCGCGAACACCTGCCGCCGGACGCCACGGTGGCAACCGTGTTTCCCGACCGCATGGAGCGCTATTTCAGCACGGGATTGTTCGGCTGAGATTCGAAGCGTCCTTGCGCGGTCTGACCAGGCGGAACAGAGGAAGGGCCCTGCCTCCCGCGCGGGAGACAGGGCCCTTTGGGTTGGGGATGAGCGGCCGGTTAGAAAACGAACCGGGCGCCCAACTGGATAATGCGCGCGTTCTGGCCAACAGCGGTGTACTGGCCGAAGTCAGGCGCGGTGATCACGCGGCTGACTTCCTGGAACGAGGTGTTGTTGAAGATGTTGTAGAACTCGGCGCGAATCTGGAACTTGGTGCGTTCCGTCATGTTGAAGTTCTTGAACACGTTCCAGTCGAAGTTACGCTCGCCGTTCAGGCGGAGCATGTTGCGGCCAAAGTTGCCGAAGTTGCCGAGCAGCGGCTGAGAAAGGCCGAGGCTCTGGGCGTAAGCAGAGTAGTTTGTCACCAGGCCGCTGGTGAGACCGAATGGCGCGCCGGCGGACCCGGCGGGGCGGGGATCGAAGCTCGAGAGATTTCCGGAAACATTCGGACGGACCTGGCCGCCGCCACCGATCACAGTGAGCGGCGAGATGCCCCTGCGGGCGCCAGCGTCCAGCGTCACCGGGAAGCCGGTGCGGAACGAGCTTATGCCGGTGAAACCCCAGTTGCCGATCACGTTCTTCAGGGCCCAGTTGCTGGAACCCTTGAACCACTGCGGCTCCCACACATGGCTGATCACCAGGCGGTGGCGCAGGTCGAACTGGGCCGCGGCGCGGTTGTCGCGGTTGTTGCGCGGATCCTGCTGCGTGGCGGCGTCATTAATCAGCACGCCCAGCACGTCGGAACCGTCGTCGATGGTCTTCGACCAGGTCCAGTTCGCATTCATCATCAGCGTGCTGCTGAGGCGCTTCTGGGCCTCGAACTGGAGCGCGTGGTAGTTCGAATCGGCCGAATTGTCCACGTAAATCACGCCGTTGTAGCGGCCGTCCATGCGGTTGCTGCGGCGGGCCACGTTCCCATTCTGAAGCTGGAAGGCCGATTGGAACTGGGACAGGCGCGCGGTTTCATCGTCTAGGCTCGTCGCCGGAGACGGCGGCGCGGCGATGAAGTTGATGTCACGCGATCGGAGGAGGAAGTTGCCCTTCGTGCCAACGTAGCTGGCCTTCCAGACAACGCCGAGTTGTTCGCGCTGCACGCCGATGTTCCACTGATGGACCAGCGGATTGTTCAGGTTCTGATCGATGGCGGGCGAAATGCCGCCGAAGTTCAGCGCCGTAGGCGAGAACCGGCCGGCAGTGGCCGCGGTCGATGTCTGAATCGTGGAAGTGCCGGCCAGGATCCGCGCCAGGCTGTTGTCGGCCGTGAAGCTGGCCTGACCGCTCTGCACACCCGCCACGATGAAGGGCGGCAGGAAGCGCTGGTTGGTAATTGGGTTCAGGAAGATGAAGTCATACGCGATGCCGTAGCCGCCGCGAATGACGGTCTTCCCGCCCTGGCCGGGCGTCCAGGCGAAGCCGATACGCGGCGCCCAATTGTAATTGTCGTGGAACGAAGGGAAGGCGGTCTCAAGCCTGCCCAGCGGACCGTCGCCCGCACCGGCGAATGGCCCCCGATAGTCCAGGTTGAGATTGGAAATCAGCCCGTTGGCCTCACGCGGGCCCCCGGCGTACTCGAACCGCATGCCGACGTTGAGCGTGAGATTGCGGCTCACCTTCCAGTCGTCCTGCGCGAACAGGAACAGGTTCCGCACGCGGTTGTTGCGCACGGAGTTGCCGAAGCGCTGCTGGAACACGGCGGGCACGCCGCGCTGGAAGTCGGCGAAGTTGGCGAACGCCAGCAGGGGCCGGAACAGGGCGTCGAACACGCTGTCGGCCTGCAAGTAATAATACTCGCCGCCGAACTTCAGGTAGTGCTTCCCGGCAACCATGCTGAAGTTGTTGTTGAACTGGTAGGTCTTCTGCTCGCGGCCCTGCGGCAGGCCTTCCCACACACCGAAGCTGTTCACAGATCCATCCTGGAACGTGATGCGCGGCCCAAGCGGAACCGGCGTGTCGATGGGGAATCCAGCGTCGCTCTGGCCAAAGCCAAACCGGAACTCGTTCACCATGGTGTTGCCGATCAGGCGGGTGTATGCGGCGGTGGACTGGCGCGGACGGCCCTCGTTGGTGGCGCCGAAGCCCGGCAGGTTCGAGCCGATGAACGTCAGACCATCGGAGGCCGAGACGTTTTGCGCGCTGCTGTAGCGGAACCACACCGTGTCACGGCTGCTGATGTTTGCGTCGAAACGGAAGGCGTATTGCCAGAAGTCTGTCGCGTTCGCAGTGGAGGTCTGGATCTGGCCGGTGGGGTTGGTCGGCACCTGATACTGCTGGAACAGCGCCCGGGCCGACGGATCGGTGATACCCGCGGCCTGATCCGGCGTAGGAACGCGCGCGATGCGGGTGGCGCCCGCGCCGCGCAGCTTCAAACCCGAATAGTCCGAATGCCAGAACAGCTTGTTGCGCAGATCGGCGAATTTCGGAATATACACCGGGCCGCCAAGCGACCAGCCATACTCGTTACGCCGGATGATGTTCGTGCGGCCCGACCGGTCGAAGAACGGCCGCGCGTTCAGCTTGTCGTTCCGGAGGAACTCGAACAGCTCACCGTGCAGTTCGTTGGTGCCGTTCTTGGTGATGTAGAGCACCTGCGAGCTGGAGTTGCGCCCGTATTCGGCGCTGAAGTTGTTGGTGATGACTTTCACTTCCTTGATCGAGCTGAAGTTCAGCGGGTTCAAGGTGCCGCCCGTGCCGGTCACCGACACGTCGGTGGCGGTGATGCCATCCACCGTGATGTTGTTGCCGCGGCCACGGCCGCCGTTGGAGTTAAAGCTGCCGGAACCGAGGAATGGATTGTTGGCCGATACCGGCGCCACACCCGGCGCGGTCAGCGCAATCAGGTTCGGGTTACGGGCCACTGGCAGTTCCTGAATGGTCTCGCCGACGACCGAGGTTTGAATCTGGGAGTTCTCGGTATCGAGCTGCTGAACGGCGTCAGTCACCGTGACGGTCTCGGATACCGAACCCACTTCCAGGACGAAGCGGACACTGGTGACTTCACCCGTCTTCACTTCCGCCTGGGCCACCGAGACGCGGAAGCCAGTGGCCTCGGCGCGAAGCTCATAGCGGCCGATGCGCAGGAGCGCAAAGCTGAATCCGCCCTCCTGGGTCACATCGGCGGTGCGGGTTTCGCCCGTCTCGAGGTTCCTCACGTTGATCTTGGCCGCGGGCACCGCTCCACCAGAGGCGTCCACGACCACCCCGCGCAGATCACCCGTGATCTGCGCCGACAAAACCCCGCTGGCCAGTACGGCAAGCAGGATCACCAGCAAAAACTTCGATGGTTTCATCGTTTTCCTTTCCCTGAAGACTTTCGGGCGTTCAATCCTTGAGTACGGTCACGTCAGCAAAATACGTCACGAGATCCGCTTGCTCCGGATCACTTCGTGAGCCAATCCAGCATCATGCCGATGCGGCCAAACTTCCGTCTCCCGCCGTGAGGGTATCCCATACCCTGTCCGGCCGTCGCGACAGTTTGGTTACGATTAATTTTCCCGGGTTTCTGTCGAATTGACAACCCTCAAATTCATGAAGCCTTCTTCTTTCAAAATTAGCACACGAAAAGACCGACCCAAGCCCAAATTAGCGGAACTGTTACATGACGGATATACATCTTTCGATAGGTATATGTTTTAACTAGCAGTTTGGCCTAAATAGCGCCAGCCGCCCTGCGGCAAATCACCCATCTCTGATCGCCGTCAGCCTGCCCGCACTGATTTACAAGCACTTTCCAGTTGGTCCTCAGATTGCACTGATGAATGGATATGACGCGGCCCACGACCTCGCAAACTCACCAGCCGGCCCCGCTCCAGGGCGCGCGGCCGCGCCTCGTCTTCTGGGAACTCACGACCGGCTGCAACCTGCGCTGCGTGCATTGCCGGGCCAGCGCCACCGAACTGATGAGTCCGGACGACCTGCCCACGGCCGAGTGTCTCCGCATCGTGGACGAGATTGCGGAATATGCCCCACTGATCCTCGTGCTCTCGGGCGGCGAGCCCCTTTGGCGGCGCGATGTCTTCGAGATTGCCTCCCACGCTGTTTCGAAAGGCCTGCGCGTGGCTCTGGCCACCAATGGGACGCTGATCGATGAGGCGATGGCCCACCGGATCCAGGATGCGGGCATCGTCCGCGTGTCGATCTCCCTGGACGGAGCGGACCGGGCTACGCACGATTCGTTCCGCGGCCATGGCGGGGCCTTCGAGTCGGCCTTGCGCGGGCTGAAATGCCTGCAGGACCTGGGTATTTCGACGCAGATCAATACCACTGTTTCGCGGCACAACGCCCACCAGTTGCCGGAGATGCTGGATCTGGCTAAGCAAATGAAAGTGGACGCCTTCCACCTCTTCCTGCTGGTCCCGGTCGGCTGCGGGCTCACGATTGCCGAGGACCAGAGCGTGGGCGCGGCCGAAGCCGAGGAGATTCTGAACTGGTTCTATGACCGTTCGCTCGATTCCGGCCTGGAGATGAAGGCCACTTGCGCTCCACAGTATTACCGGATTGTGCGGCAGCGCCGCGCCGAGGCCCGGCGGCAAGGTCAGGATGTGGCGCCGCTCGCCACGGGCCATCCCAACCACGCTCCCGGCCACCCCACGGACATGAATCAGATGACTCGCGGCTGCCTGGCGGGCTCTGGCGTCTGCTTCATCTCGCACCGCGGCTCGATTCAGCCTTGCGGCTATCTGCCGCTCGAGGCGGGCAATCTTACCCGGCAGACGTTCCGCGATGTCTGGGAGAATTCCCAGCTGTTTGCGGACTTGCGCGATCTTGACAACCTCGAAGGCAAGTGCGGCTGCTGCGAATTCAAGCAGGTCTGCATGGGCTGCCGCGCCCGCAGTTTCGGCCTGACGGGCAACTGGCGCGGCGAGGAACCGTTTTGCCTCTACGAACCGCGCCCTCTGCGCCAGGATTCCGGAGAGAAGAATTCCGCCGTTGCGCACTAATTCCCCATAGCTCACTTCATGAAGTCCCCGCCTCAGTCCGCGTGCCAGCATCACCAGCAGCCCGGCCGCCACGTCTTTGTGGTCTGCAATGGAGAGAACTGTCAGCATGCCGGCTCCCGCCGGCTGCTCGAGTTGCTCCGGCTGCAGGCGCGCAAGCCGTGCGGCGAACACGATGTCCGCATCAGCGTCTCCCGCCAGTGCATCGGCCACTGCGCCGCCGCTCCCGCCATGGTCGAGGATGGACGGATTCTGCGCTGGGTGAGCGAACGCCGCCTCCGGGGCGAGTTGTTGCGCCTCGGCATCGCCTCTTGACGACGCTGATTTACGCCATCGGCAACCCGCTGCGCCGCGACGACGGCGCCGCCCGGCGTGTGGCGGAGCTTCTCGGCCCCGGCGAATACACCTTACACTGCCCGCGTGAACTGATGCCGGAAATGGCCGAGGATGTGGCGGCGGCGGACCGCGTCATCTTTATTGACGCGGACTACCAGCCCGGCGAAGCGCGCCTGGAAAGCCTGAAAGCCGCCTGCTGTCCCGGCCTGCTCAGCCACGGGTTGCGCCCCTGTGATCTGCTTTCGCTCACCCGCAAGCTGTATGGCTTCCAAGGGGTAGCCTGGCTGTGCCGCGTTCCCGGCGAGGATTTCGGCGAGGGTGAAGGACTCTCGCCGGCCGCCGAGCGGAGCGCGCTCCGCGCATCCGTCCTGGTGCGGGCCCTGTTTAGTTGAATGTGCTGGTCGTACCGAGAAACTCGGGCTTTGGAGCGATCTCCATCCGCATCGCGTTGCCCTGGTCCCGAGTGGGCAGTTTGCGCCGGTCCACCCGGCTATCGGGCACGGTGATCAGTTCCGTGGCCTCGGCGAAAGGTTCCGGATACAGGTCCAGCGCCATCGGCTCCGCGCCCCTCTGGAAAGCTTCGGCCTCTTTCTTCGTCACATAGCCGATGAAATTGATCGGGCCGGCCACCGGCTTCTGGATCTCGGTGCATTGGTAGACGGGCTTCGGAAAGAGGGGCAATTCATCGGTTGAAGGCGAGGTGGTGAAGCCATACACGCCCTCGGGCAGCCGGTCCACCGGCATGCCGCTTTCCTCCATGGTCACCAGCCGCAAGTTCAAACGGTCACGCAACTTCTGGCGCTCCGGGGTGAGCGCGATGTGGGTTTCCTGAGACATACCCTTCCATTACACAACAGGCAGCCTCAAGGCTGGGCCACCACGGAGCGGCCGCGCTGCAGGCGCCGCGGCAGGCCTTCCTCGATGCTCACGGATACGGCCAGCTCGCGCTTGTCCCGCACCACCGTGACGGGAAACGTCTTCCCGTCCGCCGCGCGCAAAGCCGAAGTAATGTCGCGGGGAGCGTTTACGCTCACCCCATCCACTTTGGTGATCACGTCGCCGGCCTGGATGCCGGCCTTGTCCGCGGCCGAGTCCTTCATCACGCTCCGCACCAGCACGCCTTCTTTCACCCCGAAGTAGCCCGCGAGTTGCGACGAGCCAAGCGCTTCGCCTTCGATGCCGAGATAGCCCGAACTCCAGCTCATCATCGCCTTCGGCACGTCGGGCATGATCACGCGCACGTCCGGCGGCATGATGTTCAGGCTCCGCATGCTACGCTCGCGCTTGCCCATCACAGCCGACAACGTCACGGGCGAGCCGGCCCGGATGACTTCCATCGTGACGCTGCGCCCCGGAGGCGTCTCGCGCACGAAACGCACGAACTGCTCCAGGCCTTCCACGCGCTGGCCTTGATACTTCTGCACCACATCGCCGGTCTGCAGTCCCGCCTTGCCGGCCGGGCTGTCCTTGTCGACGTTGGTGATCTCCACGCCGTGCTCATCGCGGAGCTTGAGCGCCTTTGCGCGCTCGCCGTCGATCTCCTTCACGCCGACTCCCAGGAAGCCGCCGCCGTGCGAGGGGAACGGCGTGGCGATGGTCAAGGGCGGCGGAGGCAGCGGCGGCGGCTCGGGCTGAGCGAACAGGCTGGCGGGAGCCAGCGCCGCGAGTACGATCAAAATGCGCTGAAACATGGCTTTCTACCTCGCTGGAATGGACGTTTCCGCGCGGGAAACGTGCCTATTTCGCCCGTTTAAGATACACAGTTCCATTTCCGACCGACAGCAGCAACGCCGCGCCGCCGCCCTGCACCGGTCCCTCGGCCAGCACCGGCCTGCCCCGCCCCGCAGCTTGCTCCATCCGCACTTCAGGAAAGTCAGACACGATCCGGCTGTACCAACTGCCGCTCTCGTTCAACGCCTTCACGGAAACGCCCACCTTGGCGGGAATCGTCACCGTGATGTCGCCGCGGCCGCTGGAGAGAAACGAGTCTTCAAGCGGCCGGTCCGCGCCCAGGCCCACGAAGATGCTGCCCGCGGCCGTAGCGGCCCGGATCACGCCCGTCACCCGGCCCACCCGGATACCGCCATGGGCTGAATCGGCCCGCACCCCGCGCGCCATGCCGATGACAATCGGCCCGCCCGCGGTCTCCGCCGTCACTACGCCGTTCGCGCTGTCCACTTCGATCAGCCCCCCGGCGGTGTGCGCTGAAACCATGCCGCCCGCATTGCCGATATGGATGTTGCCGGAGGTGGAGGCCCGCACGGCGCCGCCCGCCTGCCGCACCCAGATCTCGCCGCCCGCCGACTCCAGCACGGCCTCGCCGCCCACTTGGTCAGCCCGGATGGAACCTCCACCCGAGAGGCAGCGCAGCGCGCCGCCGATCTTGCCAAATGTCAACGCGCCGCCGCCGGTGCGCACGGTCACCCCGCCGCCGATTTCATCCATGTCCACGGCGCCCGCGCCCGTGGACGCCTGCACATCGCCCTTCAATCCGCGCACGGTGACCGACCCGGACGCCGCTTCAATCACGTACTGCCGCAGCCCGGCCGGCACCTCCAGGGTGAGTTCGCTGCGGAGCAGATCCGCGCCATTGGCGTTGAGCACGCACCAGCCGTTGCCGAAACTGCTCTCGACGCGCAGCCAGTCTCCCAGGGCGTTGGCCTCGGCCTCGTTCCGGGCGCGCACGCGGTGTGTCCAGGCATAGTGGATCTCGCGGGCCGCGCCGGTCGAGGGCCGCAAGGTGACTCGCCCGGGGCTGATCACCTTCAAGCGCTCGACGCCCGCCGCCGAGACCGAGCCCTTGACCTCGCGGTCGAACACGCCACGCGCGGACCGGCTGAAGGGCTGCTGCGCGGGCGCGGCGGCGGCCAGCGCCAGCGCCAGCGCCAGACTCGAGGCGGCGCGCTTCATACTCAGAAAGTGCCCACGCTGGCCTTCATCTCGGCCAGCGCCCGCTGACTGCGCGTGCGGACATAGGAATTGTCCTCGCGTTCGAGCAACTGCTGGAGGATGCCCGCCACTTCCGGCTCATTGCTCTGAATGAGCAGGTCGATGGCTTGCGTCCGCACGCCGGGGTTATCGTCGTTCAACAGAACTTGCGCCAGCACTGTGCGTACTTCCGGCTCACGCGAATAGGGCTTCAGCCCTTCCAGGGCCTTGAGCCGCACGCCCGAGTTCACGTCGGCGCGCAGCGCGTTCAGCAGCGCCTGCTTCACGTCGTCCTGCTGGCCCTGGTTCTTCAGCAATTCCATGGATTCCACCCGCAGACCGGGATCGGCCGGATCCGAAGCCGCCGCCAGCAGCGCCTGCCGGATCCGGTGGTCGTTCATATAGCCGGTAAACTCCCGCTGGCGCGTCTCCTCCATCACCACCCGCACGCGGCCGGACTCATCCGGACTGACGAACCTCACCCGCGACATCACCGGTTCCGCCGCGGCGCCGCCGCCCAGCCCGGCCAGGCTGCCGGCAGGCACGAATTGCGCGCCCACGAACCCGATGGCCAGCATCAGCATCGCGCCCACGGGCCGCAGCCACAAAGGCGTGTACACGAACCAGTCCCGCCACAGCCGGCGCGGCGAAAACCGGCGCATCGGCCGGTTTTCGTCCTCGATCTTCACCGCCAGGTCGCGGCGGCAGCGCGCCAGCAACCCGGGCGGCGGCTCGGCTTCGCCGAGCGCAAGCATCTCCTCGAGCCGCTCCATCCGCAGCCGCTCGGCGGCGCAGGAGGGACATTCGGCCAGGTGCAGCTCCAGCGTCTCCTCCTGGTCGAACGTGAGTTCGCCGTAGCTCAACAGCATCAGGGATTCGCGGGCTTCTTCGCAGGTCATGGCAGGAACTCTCCCAGCGCGCTCCGCATCTTTTGCGTGGCGCGAAACAGGCAATTCTTCGCGGCTTCCTCGGTGGTGCCCAACACGTCGCCGATGGCGCGCAAGCGCATCCCCTGGTAGTGCCGCATCTCGAAGACCATCCGTTCGCGCGCAGTCATGGCCTTCAATACTTCCTCGATCTTGCCGCGCAATTCGGCCGACAGCAGGCGCCGCTGCGGATCGCCGTCCGCGCGATGCTCGGGTACCGAATCCATGCGGTCCATGGGTCCGTCCTCGGTCTCGACCACGGCCGGCTCGGTCCGCCGGACCTTCTTCTTGCGCAGATGATCGAGACAGAGATTCGTCACGATGCGGTACAGCCAGGTGTGGAACGAACAGTCGAAGCGAAAGGAATCCAGGTTGCGGTATACCCGCAAAAAGGCTTCCTGGTAGATGTCGTAGGCGTCTTCGGACGAGCGGAGCAGGTTCATCGCCAGGCGCAGGACCGGCTGGTCGTAGCTCCGCACCAGACGCTCGAAAGCGTCCTGGTCGCCCGCCTGGGCCGCGCGGATCAGAGCAGCTTCATCCATGGACTGGCCCGGCCTTGCGGTACGGCTCGCCCCTCCAGCCACCGAAGCGGCCGGAGCGCCAAAAGCGATCGATCCGGATCGGGTCGTCATTGTCTTCCGAGGCACTCGCCTCCCGTCAATAGACGGCCCATCCGAAAAAACGATAGCAGGGCCGGCCACCCCCGCGAAACCCCCGCTAGAGCAGCCCCAGTCCCCTGCGCACCATCCACACTTCGCTCTCCACCAGCCCCACCCCCGCCGCAATCAAGGTAGACGCGCTCACCGCGGGTTGAAACAGCGGCCCCTCCCCGTGCTCCGCGCTCTGCGTCAGCCAGTGCAGCAGTTCGTGCATGATGACGCGCGCCAGGGCCCGCCCCAGCAGCATCCGCGCCAGCGCCTCCTGCCCCCGGACGAATAGCGGGCCGATATGGGCGGCGGCCGCCCCCGCATCCACGTGAATGAAGGGCTGGACTACACCATCTATCCGCGCCACCCACCCGAGCGCGCCCAAAGCCGGCATGCTGAATCTCGCCACCTCCACCGGGCACACCCCGTGGAGCGTGACGTACGCCACCGCAACACTTGTCCCCAGCCAGTTCACCGGGGCCGAGTCCTGCACGTCTGCATGCACTCCGGCCGGCGCCAGCAGTTCCGCCAGTTCCCGAACCAGCTCCATGCGCGTATCCGCCGCCAGCGGCGTGTCTGCATCAATGATCACCGCCAAGCCGGTCTGCGAGAGGAGGAGAACTGGCGCGATGGCCAATCCGATCAGAGCGTTTCGGAGACTCCGCATGGCTTGCCTCCTTCAATGGAGCAGACGCCATGCTGCGTCACTCAGGTAACCGCTTCACCCGGCGAAGAGCCGGAAGATCGCCCAAAACCGCCCCAGGCCGTAGTTTCAAAGACAGCGCGACACGTCAAATCACCCGGCGGAGCCCCAATGCGGCGGCACGAAAGGTTACTCCTCCCGGGCGCGCGTCCACTCCTTGATCCATTCCAGAAACTGCTCATACCAAAGGCGGCTGTTTTGGGGTTTCAGGATCCAATGGCCTTCGTCCGGGTACATCAATAGTTTCGAGGGCACGCCATTGGCCTGCAGCGCGGTGAACAACTGCAGTCCCTGGCCGTAGGGCACGCGGAAGTCCAACTCGCCGTGGATCACCAGCGTGGGCGTGCTGAAGCGCGCCGCGTGCACCGATGGTGACCAGCGCTCGTGGATTTCGGGCGTCTCCCAGGGGTAGCCCTTGAACTCCCAGCGTGTAAACCAGAGTTCTTCGGTCTCCCCGCCCATGCTGCGCAAATCATAGACGCCCGCGTGCGACACCAGTGCGCGGAACCGGTCCGTGTGGCCCAGGATCCAATTCACCATGTAGCCACCGTAGCTGCCGCCCGCGGCCGCGAGCCGCCGCCCATCGACATACGGCAGGCTGGCCATGTAATCGGTCACGCTCATCAGGTCTTCGTACACGCGCCCGCCCCAATCGGCGTTGATTTCGTCGGTGAACTTCTGGCCGTAGCCGGTGGAACCTCGCGGATTCGGCATCAGCACCACGAACCCAGCCGAGGCGAACACCTGCGGATTCCAGCGGTAGCTGAACGATTCACCCCAGGCCCCTTGGGGTCCGCCGTGAATCAGCATCAGGGCCGGATAGCGCTTGACGGCGTCGAAATCCGGCGGTTTCACAAGGAATCCGTGGACCTGCGCGCCGCCGGAGCCCGCCACCGTGAACTCCTCGTAGCGGGTCAACTGATGCCGTGCCAGCAGCGCGTCGTTCAGGCGCGTCAGCGGCTCGGGCGTCCCCTCGCCCGATGTGGCCCGGAAGATCTCCACCGGCGACGAGCCGCTCTGCTCGGTGTAGATCAGCGTGCGCCCATCGGGCGAGAATTGCAGATCGCCCACGCTTGAAGAGCCGCGCGTGATGGCGCGCGCGCCGCCGCCGGCGATGCCGATGATGTGCGCGGGGTGCCGCCCGCGGTCCTCCAGCACGTAGGCGATGCGCGTGGAATCGGGGTGCCAGGTGAACGAGTCCACGTTGCGGTCGATGGTCTCGGTGAGCGTCTCGATGGCGCCCGTTTCGCGGTTCATCACCGCCAGCCGCCAGCGGTCGCTTTCGTAGCCGGCGATGCGCTGCATCCGCCAGGCCAGCCACTTGCCGTCCGGCGAGTAGGCCGGACCCACGTCGGCGCCTTCGCTGTCGGAGACCCGGCGCGCCTCGCCGCCCTCGATCGGGACCACGAAAATGTCGCTGTTCGTGCTCGTGGCCTGGTTTTCATCGAGTTTCGCGACGTAGGCCACTTCCTTGCCGTCGGGCGACACGGCGTAGTCCTCCCCGCCGCCGAGTGAAAACGGCGGCACGTCGAACACAAAGCCCGGCGTCAGATCCTTCACCAGACCGCCGTCCGCCGGGATCGCCATGATGTGCTTCCGCCGCTTCCCTTTCCATTCCGCCCAGTGCCGGTAAAGCAGCGTCGTGTAGATGCGCGCCTTCACCTGGCTGCTCTTCTCCATCTCGAGCCGCCGCTCGTTGCAGGCATCGTCGGCGCAATCGGGATACACCTGGCTCGTGAAGACAAAATGCGCGCCATCGGGGCTCCAGACGTGCCCGTCGGCCTCGGTGGACAGCCGCGTCACCTGCCGCGCATCGCTGCCGTCGGGGTTCATGGTCCAGATCTGCTGTGAACCCGACCGTGAAGACAGGAACGAAATCCGCCGCGAATCCGGCGACCAGCGCGGCCGGCTGTTCCGCCCATCCGAGGTGATCTTGCGCGGCGCGCCGCCTTCGGCCGGAACCACCCAGATCTGCCGGTCCGCCGCGTTTTTGTCCATTTGGACCTCGGACACGGTGAACGCCACCAGGCGTCCGTCGGGCGAGAGTTGCGGATCGGAAATCCGCTTCACCTGCATCATCGCGTCGAATGTAAAGGGCCGCTTCTGGGCCAAAGCCGGGGTCAGGCTCAAGCCAGCCAGCACGAGGGGGGTGATCCAAAGTGCGCGCATCACTCTAAAATTGTAGCTTTCCCGGCGCTACAATAAAGTGTTTGGAGCGTGCTCCCGCATGAGCCTCCTCCGGTCTGGATCGCCTAGACTCCTCACCGTAGGGCGGGCTTCAGCCCGCGCGGAGCTTCAGCTCCGCCGCTGACCTCGATCCCATGATTCGCCCCTACAAATCCATCTACCCCCGCATCGCCGCCTCCGCTTACGTCGATCAGGCCGCCCAGGTCATCGGCGACGTCACCATGGGCGAACGTGCCAGCATCTGGCCCTCGGCCGTCGCCCGCGGCGACGTCAACCGCATCGAGATCGGCGACGACACCAACATTCAGGACGGCTCCGTGCTGCACGGCGAACTCGATCAATACCCCGTCATCATTGGCGCCCGCGTCACCGTCGGCCACATGGCCTGCCTGCACGGCTGTGTGGTGGAGGACGACTGCCTGATCGGCATCGGCGCCATCGTGCTGAACGGCGCGCGGGTCGGAAAAGGTTCGGTGATCGCCGCCGGCGCGCTGGTCCCCGAGGGCATGGACATCCCGCCCGGATCGATGGTGATGGGCACGCCCGCCAAGGTCCGCCGCGAGGTCACCGAGGACGAAAAACGCCGCTTCGCCGAAAACGCCCAACGCTACATCCGCTACCGCCAGGACTACCGGGAAGAACCAGTTTGATCAAAGCAATTCGAGGCACCCGAGACATCCTGCCGCCCTCCTCGGCGGTCTGGAACCACGTCGAATCCGTCACCCGCGAGACGTTCCGCGTCTTCAACTACCACGAGATCCGCACGCCCATCTTCGAGGAGACCACTCTGTTCGCGCGCGGCGTCGGCGCCGAAACCGACATCGTCTCGAAGGAGATGTACACCTGGGACGACCGCGACGGCACCTCCATCACGCTGCGCCCGGAGAACACCGCCTCGGTCATCCGCGCCTATATCGAACACCGCCTCGACCAGATCACGGGCCTCAAGAAGCTCTTCTACATCGGCCCCATGTTCCGCCGCGAACGCCCGCAGAAAGGCCGCTACCGGCAGTTCTTTCAGATCGGCGCGGAGGCCATCGGCTCGGATTCGCCCGCCATCGACGCCGAAGTCATCGAACTCGCCCTCGAAATCCTCGAGCGCTGCGGCGTCACCGGCTCGCGCCTGCTGATCAACTCCGTCGGCGACCCCGAATCGCGCCAGCGCTACACCGATGCGCTCCGCGAAGCGCTGGAGCCGGTCAAGGACCAGCTCTCGCCCGACAACCAGCGCCGCGCCGTCACCAATCCCTTGCGCGTGCTGGACTCCAAGGACCCCGGCGACGAAGCCATCATCACCACGCTGCCCTCGATTCACGAGTTTCTGAACGAGGAATGCCGCACGCATTTCGCGCGCGTCCGCGAGCTTCTCGACGCCCGCGGCGTCGATTATGAAGTTCGTCCGCGCCTTGTTCGCGGCCTGGATTACTACACCAAGACCACTTTCGAGATCCTGCACGGCGCTTTGGGCGCGCAGAATGCCGTTTGCGGCGGGGGACGCTATGACGGGCTGGCGGAGTCGCTTGGTTCGCGCGTGCCCGCCCCCGGCATCGGCTTCTCGATCGGCGAGGACCGGCTGGTGATGACGATCGAGGAATCCCTCAACGCCGCCGCCCTCGCGCCGCTGGATCTTTTCATCGCTCCGCTCGGGGCGGACGCGGGAGTCCACGCCGCGCTCCTGGCCAGCGAGCTTCGTCGCGCGGGAGTCGTGGTGGAAGTCTCTACTGACGCGAAGCTGAAGCGCGCATTGGAAACCGCCAATAAGCTGAATGCCCGCTACAGCCTGATTCTCGGCGACAACGAAATCGCCGCCGGGGTTTATGCCCTCAAGAACATGGCCACCGGCGAGCAAAAGAATGTCGCCCGCGGCGGGATTGTCAGCGCGATGCGCGGTGAGAGCGACGCTTGAATCGGGGATGATCGACTCCCATGAAGCCGGCTCACCCCCTCTTCCCTCCCGGACTTACTTCCGACACCGCTCCCGAAGCGCGCGCCCGGCTGATCGAACTTTTGCGCCACATGCCGCCCGGCGAAAAACTTCGCAATGTCTTCGAACTGACAGCCTTTATCCAGCGGCTGCAGGAAGCCAGGCAGCGGCGACTCTACCCGGACGCCTCGGCACGGGAAATCTTGATTCGAGCCGCCGCCAGCCGCCTGGACAAGGATACGCTGCGCAAGGTCTGCGGCTGGGCTCCAGGAGATCCCGGTGAGCCTTGATCTCGGACTGCGCCGCCTCGCCGGGGTTCTGACTGATCTCGGCGCCTCTTGGTTCGTGGGCGGCTCCGTGGCGAGCTCGCTACATGGGGCCTTCCGCGCTACGGCCGACGTGGACTTCGTCGTTCGTCTTGCGGACGAGGACGTAATCAGGCTTGCCGCCGCTTGCGCAGGAGAGTTCTATATCGACACGGAGAGCGCAAGGAATTCCGTTCTACTGGGAAGGCCATTCAACCTGATTCATCAACAAAGTCTGTTCAAGTTCGACATCTTCCCGCTAACCGCACATCCCTTTCACCAATCCCAGCTTGCCCGCATCGAATGGCTTCCCTGCCCTCTGCCCGGGCTGGAGGACTTGCGCCTCCCCTTCTGCTCCGCCGAAGACACCATCCTCGCTAAACTCGCCTGGTACCGGACCGGCGGCGGCGTCTCCGGCCGCCAGTGGTCCGATCTCGAGGCCATGCGCGACGTGCAAGCGGACCGCCTCGATTCTGACTACCTGCACCGCTGGGCCTCCCAGCTTGGCGTGAGCGCCGAACTCCACCGCCTCCTGACACCCTAACCCGCCGCCCGCGCTACAATCGAGGATTACGTCTCCTTCCTCCCGAGCGAAGTTGCGTTCAGTTTTTTCAGCAGATACAAAATGGCTCAACAGGTTTCTCTCGATTTTCTCGGCGATCTGCGCCGCACCCACTCCTGCGGCGCGCTGCGCCCGGCCGATGAAGGCAGGCGCGTTCTCCTCATGGGCTGGGTCCACCGGCGGCGCGACCTAGGCGGCGTCATCTTCATCCATATGCGAGACCGCGAGGGCGTCTCTCAGGTGGTCTTCCGCGCCGAATGCGACGCGGCCCTCCACGCCAAGGCCGAGCAACTCCGCTCCGAATACGTCATCGCCGTCGAAGGCCCCGTGGAGCGCCGCTCCGCCGAGACCATCAACCCGAACATCCCCACCGGCGAAGTGGAAGTGGTCGCCGAGAAGATCTGGCTGCTGAACACCTCCGAGACGCCGCCGTTTCCCATGGAGGAGCACGTGGACGTGAGCGAGGACGCGCGCCTCAAATACCGCTACGTGGACCTGCGCCGCCCGCACATGCAGCGCAACATCATCCTGCGCTCGCGCATCTCGCTCGCCACGCGCGAAGAGCTGTACCGCCAGGGCTTCCTCGAGATTGAAACGCCCTTCATGACGCGCTCCACGCCCGAGGGCGCGCGCGACTTCCTGGTGCCCTCCCGCATCCAGCCCGGCAACTTCTATGCGCTGCCGCAATCGCCGCAGATCTTCAAACAGCTGCTCATGGTGAGCGGCTACGACCGCTACTTCCAGATCGTTCGCTGCTTCCGCGACGAGGACCTGCGCGCCGACCGCCAGCCCGAGTTCACCCAGATCGATCTCGAAATGTCGTTCCCGCAAGAGGAGCAGATCTTCGAGGTGATCGAGCCGCTGATCGAACGTGTGTGCGCCGAAGCCGGCTTTGAGGTGAAGGCGCCCTTCCCGCGGATGAGCTACGCCGAAGCGATGCGAGGCTATGGCATCGACAAGCCGGACCTGCGCCTGCCGCGCTTCTGGCCGGTCGAGGATCTGTTCCCGCCCGATGCCGGCCTCACGCCCGCCGGGCTGCCGCTGGTGGCCATCGTCACCCCCAAGACCGGCGCCCTCAGCCGGAAGGAACGCGACGACCTGAAAGCCTTCGGCCAGGAGCGCGGATTGCGCGTTTTTGACGACAAAAAACGCCTTGAAAGGGACTTTCCGGAGCCTTTTTCGCAAGTTTTGCAGCGTACCGGCGCCACCGAAGACGACCTGCTGCTGGTGTGCGGCTGGGGCGGCGGCGAGGCCGGCCACCGGCCCGAAGAGACCGTATTTCAGGCCTGCGGGCAGCTCCGCCTGCACGCCGGCCAGAAATACAATGACCGCCACAAGCTGCTCGATCCACAGGACTTCCGCTTCCTTTGGGTGCTCGATTTCCCCATGTTCGAATGGGACTCCGAAGACAACCGCTGGATGGCGGCTCATCATCCCTTTACGTCTCCGAACGACGAGGACCTGGACAAACTCGACACCGACCCGGCGCGCTGCCGGGCGCGCAGCTACGACATCGTGCTGAACGGCGTGGAGCTTGGCTCGGGCTCGATTCGTATTCACCGCCAGGATGTGCAGTCGAAGGTGTTCGCCGCGCTGGGCATGAGTCCCGAGGAGGCGCAGCACCGCTTTGGCTTCCTGCTGGAGGCGCTGACCTACGGCGCGCCGCCGCATGGCGGCATCGCGCTGGGGCTCGACCGGCTGGTGATGATCCTCGCGGGCGAGACCTCCATCCGCGACGTCATCCCGTTCCCGAAAACCGCCAAGGGGACCGACTTGATGTGCGAGGCGCCGTCGGGCGCGACTGATCGCCAGTTGCGCGAACTCGGCATTCAGCTTCGCCGGCCCCCAGCGGGCGGCTGATCGGCGAAAGCTTCACACGCGGCCCGCGGTTGGGCAGAGAATCGAAATACACACCTTCAGATCCGGTTATAGTGAATGCATGAGGCGCCGGACTTTCCTGCAGGCGGTGCCGGCGGCTGCACTGGCCGGCAGAGCCACGGCCCCCGGCGCGCCCGACCGCACGGTGGATACCCTGTGCGAAATGTGCTTCTGGCGCTGCGGCGTGCGCGCCAGCGTCGAGGGCGAACGGATCACCCGTCTCGAAGGGCATCCCACGCATCCGCTGAGCCAGGGGCGGCTGTGTCCGCGCGGTCTCGGCGGCACAGGCGCGATCTACGACCCGGACCGGCTCTTGTTCCCTCAGGTGCGCGTTGCGGAGCGGGGCATGGAGCGGTTCAAGCGAGTGGGTTGGGACGAGGCCCTGGACGAGATCGCCGCCCGCCTCCGCCCCATCCTCGAACAGCACGGCCCGGAATCGATCTGCGGTCTCGTCCACGGCCAGAGCGATTCTCACCCGATCCACTTCCTCAAGGCGCTCGGTTCGCCCAACACGGCCACGCCCTCCTACACCGAATGCCGCGGCCCGCGCGACGCCGGCTTCATCCTCACTTACGGACAGGAGGTGTGGTCGCCTGAGATCACCGACATCCGCAACACGCGCTGCCTCACCCTGATCGGCTATCACCTGGGTGAGAATATGCATAACTCGCAGGTGCAGGAGTTCGCCGAAGCGCTGCGACGCGGCGCAAAGCTGATCGTCGCGGACCCGCGCTTCTCCACGGCCGCCGGGAAGGCCGACTACTACCTTCCCGTGCGCGCGGGCACGGACTTGGCGCTGCTGCTGGCCTGGATTCACATCGTGCTCGCCGAGGATTGGATCGACCACGCATTCCTTGCGCGGTACGCCACCGGGCTCGCCGAACTGCGCGAAGCCGTGCGAGACACCACCCCCGCCTGGGCCGAAGCCGAAACCGGTATCCCCGCCGCCCAAATCGCCGAAACCGCTCGCGTGATGGCCGAAGCGCGGCCGGCGGTGTGCGTGCATCCCGGACGGCACGCCTCCTGGTATGGCGACGATGTGCAGCGCACGCGCGCTATCGCGATTTTGAACGCGCTTTTTGGCAGTTATGGCCGCGAAGGCGGCTTTTTCCTGCCGGTTTCGGCGAAAATTCCGCCTTATCCGCTTCCCCCTTATCCGAAGCCGCGAAAGCCATCGGCCGATGGCAAAGGTACGAAGTATCCGTTCGCGGAGAAGACGAGCGCCTGGGGCCTGGTCCGCGCCACCGCCGAACAGGATGTGTATCCCATCAAGGCGTGGATCGTCTCCGCCGCGGATCCGTTCCATTCGACGCCCGATCCGCGGCTGGTTCAGAAGGCCATCGACCGGTTGGACCTGGTGGTCGTGGTGGATGTGCTGCAAGGCGAAATCGCCGGGTATGCGGACATCCTGCTGCCCGAATGCACGTATTTGGAACGCTACGACGATCTGCACGCACCGCCCGGGCGCGAGACCTATGTTGCAGTTCGGCAGCCCGTTGTTGCGCCGCTTGGCGAGTCGCGGCCCAACTACGAAATCTTCCGCGACCTCGGCCTGCGAATGGGTCTGGATGCCTTCTATCCATGGAAGACCTGGGAGGACTACCTTGACACGCGTCTGCAGAAGGCCGGTTACTCCCTCGGGCAAATCAAACGGGAACTGCATATTCCCACCGGCCAGCGCACGCAGCCCCTGGCGCCCGATCACCGCTTCCCGACGCCCTCGGGCAAGATCGAAATCTATTCGGCTCAGCTCGCGGAAAAGGGCTTCGACCCGATTCCGCGCTACACGCGGCATGCCCGCCCCGAGGCGGGCTGGTTCCGGCTGCTCAATGGCCGCTCGCCGCTGCACACTTTCAGCCGGACGATCAACAACCCGGCCCTCAGCAGCATTCACCGCGAGAACGATCTGTGGCTGAACCCCGCCGCCGCCCGCGTGCTCGGGCTGCGCCACGGACAGAGGGTCCGGCTCACCAATCAGGATGGAGCCACAGCCGGGCCTGTGCGGTTGCGGGTGACCGAGCGGATTCATCCGGAGTGCGTGTACATGGTGCACGGCTTCGGTCATCGGGCGCGCGGAATGCGGCGCGCCCGCGGACAGGGCGCGGCGGTGGCCGATCTCTTCACGCGCTTCCAAATCGATCCGATCATGGGCGCGGCGGGCCGCAACCACAATTTCGTCCGCGTGGAGGAGGCCTGACATGGCGCGCCGCTTCGCGATGGCCATCGATCTGAAGACCTGCGTGGGGTGCGCGGCCTGCGTGGTGGCCTGCATGAACCAGAACGAGAGCTTCGGCTATTCTCGCTGCCGCGTGACCGAACACGTGATGGGCGTCTACCCGGACCTGCGCCTGGAGATCTTCTCCGAGCGCTGCAATCATTGTGAGATCGCGCCATGCGTGCCCGTCTGTCCCACAGGCGCGAGCCATTACTCCGCCCATGGCCTCGTGGAGGTGGACCAGCGAAAGTGTACCGGCTGCCGCGCCTGCGTCGCGGCCTGTCCGTACGATGCGCGTTTTCCCGGCCGCGATGGCACGGCCTCGAAATGCGACTTCTGCGAGCCGCTGGTGCACCAGGGGCGCGAGCCGGCCTGTGTGGCGCAGTGTCCCACGCGCGCGATGGTCTTCGGTGACGTAAACGAGGCGCGAAGCGAGATTCGCCGGCTGCTCGATGCCCGAAAGGCGCGCGTGCGAAAGCCCGAAGCGGGTACGCGCCCGCACGTCTTCTACCTGGAGGCCCGGCCGTGACGCCCGAGACTTTCCAGCTCGCCGCCGAATCCGGGATGCGCTGCTGCGCCACCTTTTGGGGCTTGGACATCGCGTTCGAACTCTTCCTCGCCGGGCTGGCGGGGGGGCTGATGGTGCTGCCGCGCGCGGCGCAGACGCGGCGCTGGTCCCTGGCGGCGCTGGCCTTGGCGGGACTCACGCTCTTCCTGCACCTCGGCCAGAAATCGGCCGTTTTGTGGTTCTATGCTTCCTGGCAGCCACAGGCGCCGATGTGGTGGGGAGCGTGGCTCTTCGCTCTCTCGATCGCCGTGCTCGCCTGGTGGGAGCGGCGGCCGAACGCCGGCTGGCTCCGTGTGGCGGCCGCGATGTTGGGTGCGGGGTTGATTCTCTATCCTGGTTTCATGCTGGGCATGCTCGCGGCCCGTCCCGCGTGGCACCCAGTGTGGACGCCCATCAGCTTCGTGGTGCTCTCGCTGGGTTCGGCGGCGGCGCTGCTCGTGCTGCTGGATCCGCGCTTCCGCGGGCGGCTGGCGTGGAGCGCCCCTGCGGCGGCAATTCTGGCGATCTGCTTCGCGACCCGGGCGGTAATTCTGTTCTCGGGTCAAGGGTGACGGCGCGTGCACAACTCATGGCGGTCAAGGTTATGCACACCGGTGTCTGGGCGTTCTTTGTGGCCTGCATTGTGGGGATCCCCGTGGCCGCGGCCCTGGGCGAATTCCGTTGGGCGGCGATTCTGACCGCGCTGGTCAGCCTCGAATGTCTGGCGCTCGCATTCAATCGCGGACGATGCCCGCTGACCGATGTCGCCGCCAGGTACACGGAGCAGCGTCAGGACAATTTCGACATTTACCTGCCGTTGTGGGTGGCCCGCTACAACAAACAGATCTTCGGAACGCTGTTTGTGCTCGGCGCGCTGTATGCGCTGGCAGCCTGGCTGGCTGAGTGAGGGCCGCATTCAGCCGGAGGGCTCTACGCGCGCCGCGGATGGAACCGGCGATCTGGCTCGGACAGTGTTGCTATGCTCGCCAATGCTGAGCGAAAACTGGCCGAGGTTCATTGGCATGACGGCGGAATGGGTTCCGGCTACCGCGGTTGGGCTAGTCAACGCCGGGGGCGGGAATGCGGATCGTGAAGACGACGCCGCCTTCGTCCGGCGTAGCGACATCAATATCGCCGCCCATTTGCAGGACGGTCCCATAGGCAGTGCCCAAACGGAGTGAAACGGGCTCGGCCCCCACGCGTAATTGGTGGAATGGTTCGAAGAGCTGAGCGCGGGTGAGCGGCGGGAGGCCCGGGCTGGAATCGCGCGCTTCGAGCACGCTATGGCGGCCGCTGGGAAAAACACGCAGGGTGAGCCGGCCGCCGCCGGGCATCGCTTTCACCGCGTATGCGGCGAATGATTTCAGGATCATCTCGATCTGGCTGGGATCGGCCAGCACGGGCGCGGGCAAGAGTTCGAGCGCGAGCAGGATCCGGGGACCGGTCAACGAGCGGAGAAGCGGCTCGCGCAGCCTGACCTCCTCGCTGAGGTCGAGCAGCCGGGGCGAGACGCGGGCGCGGCCCGCGAAGGCGAGCAATTCCTCGACCAGGGCCGCCGACTGCTTCGCGGAGGCTTCGATGGCGGCTGCGTAGCGTCGGGCGGTTTCGGCGGGAGTGGCGGGCTGCTGAATCACCTGGGCGTAGCCGAGCAGCACGGTGAGAGCGTTATTGAACTCGTGCGCGACGCCCCCGGCCAGGCGCGCGATCGCTTCCATTTTTTCCTGCTCCTTGCCGCGTTGTTCGAGTTCGTGGGCCGCGGTGATGTCGAGCGAGACGCCCGCGGTCGCCGTAATAGCCCCGGTTCCGTCGCGCAAAGGGAAGCGGACGCTACGGAAACGGCGGCGGCCCGCCTCAAGCTCGATCTCCTGATCGATTTCGGCAGCTTCGCCGGTGGTCAAAACGCGTTCTCCCAACTCGACAAACCTCCGCGCCACATCCTCCGGCCATATGGCGCTGAAGGGCAGCCCGCTCACCTCTTCATTCTTGCGGCCGACGCTCACCTCCCAAAATGGGTTGACGAACTGATAGCGATGGTCCGGCGTGATTACAAACGCCGCGGCGGGCAGGTGGCGCAACAGGCTGGCGGCGAGGCTCTCCGCAGATGCCGCCTGGCGCTCAGCGTCCCGGAGGCGGGTGATGTCGCGCGTGCTGCAAAGAAGTTCCTGAACCTCGCCGGCTTCGGGATCGCGAATCGCCCGTCCCGTGGTATGGACCCAGCGGACAGAGCCATCGCGGTGCAGCGCCCGGCATACCGCATCGAGCACTCCGTGTCCCTCCAACAACTGCCGCTGCTGGACGCGCATATGGTCCGAGTCGTCCCGATGGATGAACTCATACGCGTTGCGCCCCTGAATCTCGCTTGAGAGGTAGCCGAGAATTTCCAACGACTGCTTCGAGACCCAATCGATCCGGCCTTCCGGGCTGTAGCGGCCAAGCATGTCGGGCGATTGTTCGAGGAGCGCCAGAAGCTGAGCGGTGGTCAGGGTCGTAAGGGGTTCTGCCATATCGGACTACCCGATCTCTTATCGGCAGCCGCCCTCATTATAGTTAAGTTTTCGGCGGACACACTCCGGCATCGCATGATCGATTGAGGCGCTTTCCACCTCCCTTACAGCCGGTGCTGGGTAGTGGCCGGCCCCGCGCGTCAGCAAGGGGCAAAATCAATAGCCAACGGAGGATGGGAGAGGCTTCCAGTGTCCTTTTCGACTCCCACCCTATGAGAACCCGGGGGCCGCAATGTATGCCGGGCGCCCGCCGCCACGTGCTCCCGAGGGAGCTGGAAGGGCGACTATTATGGTCACGCAGAACATCAATACGCGTCATCGGGTCCGACTCGGGGCCAAGGCCAGATAGCCACTGTGAATCGGCGCCGTTCTGTCACATCGCTGGCTCGACGGCTACGCTTGGGCGAATTTGGTTCGTCAGCGTTTGAGAGGTCTTTGCCGGCCGGCTGGGAACCTGCTCCGGTTCCACATTAGCATTGCGATGGAATTGTCAATGGGGGGAATGGGGGCGGAATTGGGGGTAAGTGGTTGCGGTTATTGGAGCAAAAAATATTTGCTATTGGCGAACAGGGGGTGGGGGTCAGGTGCTGAGGAGGTCGGCGCCCAGGGATTGGAGTTTGCCGGTCAGGTTCTCGTACCCGCGTTGAATGAGATCGGTGTTCGTGAGCGTGGAGACGCCCTTCGCCACCAGCGCGGCGACGACATAGGAGAAGCCGGCGCGGAGGTCGGGGATGTGAATCTCGGCTCCGGTCAGAGGCGTGGGTCCGGCGATGACGGCCGAATGGAGCCAGTTACGCTGGCCGAAGCGGCATTTCAAGCCGCCCAGACATTCGCGGTAAAGCTGAATCTTCGCGCCCATCCGGTTGAGGGCCTCGACGTAGCCGAAGCGCTGCTCGTAAACGGTTTCGTGGACGATGGAAACGCCGGCGGCCTGGGTGAGGAGGATGACGAAGGGCTGCTGCCAGTCGGTCATGAAGCCGGGGTGGACATCGGTTTCGATCACGGTGGAGCGCAGACCGTCCGAGGCGCGCCAGAAGGCGATACCTTGGCCGGTGACTTCGAAATCGCCGCCGGTCTGGCGGAAGCGGTTGAGGAAGGTCATCATATCCACCTGGCGGGCGCCCTCGACGAAGATGCGGCCATTGGTGGCGGCGGCGGCGCAGGCCCAGGAGGCGGCTTCGAGGCGGTCGGGGATGGCCGCGTGGTCGAAGCCGCGGAGGGCGGGCACTCCGTGGATAGTGATGGCCCGGTCCACGTTCACGGCGATAATCGCGCCCATCTTCTGCAAGACCATGATTAGGTCCATGATTTCCGGTTCGATGGCGGCGTTCGAGAGTTCGGTAACGCCCTCGGCGCAGACTGCGCCAAGGATCACCTGTTCGGTGGCGCCCACGCTGGGGAAGTCGAGGCGGATCTTCGCGCCGGTGAGCTGCGTGGCGCTCAGGTGGGCGTTGCCGGCCTCTTCATGGAGGGTGGCGCCGAGATCCTGCAGCGCGCGGATGTGAAAATCCACCGGCCGGGAGCCGATGCGGCAGCCGCCGAGCGAAGGCACCGGAGCCTGTCCGAAACGGGCGAGCAGCGGTCCGCAAGTGAGGATGGGAATGCGGCTGCGGCCGGAAAATTCGCGGAGGACGCTGCGCTCCATGGGTTTCAAATCCGCGGCGCAGATATCCAGGACGCCAGGCTCGGGGGATTCCACGGTGCCGCCGAGGGCGCGAATCAAATCGCTCACGATGGCCACGTCCACAATGTCCGCGACATTGCGCAAGCGGCAGCGTTCGCCGGTGAGCAGCGCGGCGACCATGAGCTTGGGAAGCGAGTTTTTCGCCCCGCGGAGGCTGACGGAACCTTCGAGCGGCCGCCCGCCGCGCAAGACCATGGAACTGGTGGCGGCGGTGGCGGGACTCATTGGAACAGTTTCCTTTCCCGCTTCAGAACGGCGGGCGTGTCGAGGTCGTCGAGTTCGAAGACGTCGTCCGCGCCGGGCTGAGCGGCAGGATGCGCGGGCGGGCGGGGCGCCGCCGCGCGCCCAGGATGGGGAGAACGCTGGGGTTCGAAATCGAGGTCGAGCATGATTTCGCCTGGCGGTTCGGGCTCGGGGGCGCGAGCAGGCTCTTCACCCGGAACCGGGTACGGCTCGGGCTCGCCAGGGGCGAAATCGAACTGCATCCGCGGCTGGGGCGGCTCCAATTCGGGCTCCGCTTCGAGGACCGGCTCGACGACTTCCGGGGGCGGCTCATACACGTTGTGAAAGACCACTGCAGGTTCCGGAGGCGGTTCCGCGGCGAGCCGCGCGGGCAAGGACTTCACGGATGTACGGACCTTGCTGGGCAACGTGAGTTGTTCGACTTCGGGCAGGCCGGTGCGTTGGAAGCCGGTGGCGATGACGGTGACCTTCACCTGATCGCCGAGCGATTCATCGGGCACGAGTCCGAAATTGATCTGGACATCGGGGTTGCCGGCGGCCTCGCGGATCAGCTCGCAGGCTTCGTGCATGGCGCGCAGCGGGAGCCTGTTGGAGGCGGTGAGGTTCAGCAGGATGGCCTGGGCGCCTTCAAGTCCGCCTTCTTCCAGCAGAGGGCAGGCGATGGCGGTCTGGGCGGCGTCACGGGCGGCGTTTTCGCCCCCGGCGGTGGCGGTGCCCATGATGGCGAAGCCCATGCCCACCATGATGGCGCGGACGTCGGCGAAGTCGCGGTTAATAAGGCCCGGCGTAGTAATGATGTCGCTGATGCCCTGCACGCCCTGCCGGAGCACGTCGTCGGCCATCTGGAAAGCTTCGAAGAAGCTCGCGCCCTCGGGCACAAGATCCACCAGCCGGTCATTGGGGATCGAGATCACCGTGTCGACAGTGGCGTGGAGTTCAGCCAGGCCGCGCTCGGCCTGCTTCATGCGGCGGGGGCCTTCGAAGGAGAACGGCTTGGTGACGACGGCGACAGTGAGCGCGCCCAGTTCCTTGGCGAGAGCGGCCACGACGGGCGCCGCGCCCGTGCCGGTGCCGCCGCCGAGCCCGGCAGCGACGAACACCATGTCCGCGCCTTCGAGGATTTCGATGATGCGGTCGGTGTCCTCGAGCGCCGCCTGGCGGCCGATCTCCGGGTCGGAGCCCGCGCCAAGTCCGTGGGTGATGCGCCGCCCCAGCGCCACTTTGTTCGCGGCGGGTGAGGAGCGCAGCGCCTGCGCGTCGGTGTTGAGCACATAGAACTCGACACCGGACAGTCCGGTTTCAATCATGCGGTTGACGGCGTTCGAGCCGCCGCCGCCAACGCCGATCACCTTGATCCGCGTGCCGCCCAGGTGTTCGTCCTGGATTTCGAATTTCAGGGAGTCGAGTTCGCCCATTTATTTATTCTCCAACGATCAGGACTTGCCCGTGAACAGGCTCCAAAGCGTGGGGCCTCCGGGTTTCGCTTGCTTGCGCGCCTGGAGCCGCGCGGAGTACATGGCCAGGCCCGCGGCCGTGGTCCAGACCGGGGTCATTAATTCCTCGGGCCATTCCGCGATACCGCGAGGGAACCCGAGCCTTGCGGGACAGCCTAACACTCTTTCGGCCACTTCCACCATCCCTTCGAGTTGGGAGGCGCCGCCCACCAGCACCACGCCCTCGCGCAGCGGCAGGTCGCGCGCGTTGTGGATGCGGAAGCGCTCCACCAGTTCAAAGATCTGCATCGCGCGCGCTTCCAGGGTCTCGATCAACTCGCGGCGGCTGATTTCACGCCCCGGGCGGCCCATTTCGGCGGGCAACTCGATGATGATGTTGTCCGCGGTGAGCCCGAGCAGAGCGCAGCCGTGGGCAAGCTTCAGCCGCTCGGCTTCGTCGAAGGACAGGGCTTTGACTTCGCCGACATCGCGCGTGAAGTGATCGCCGGAGACGGGCATGCCAATGGCGTAGAGCATGGCGTCGCCGTCGTAATAGACCGCGTTGGTGGAATGAGCGCCGATGTCCACGAGCGCCACGCCGCCGCCGCGTTCACCGCCGAGGATCGAAGCGTAGGCGGCGGCCATGGGTTCGAAGACCGTCTCCTCGACGCGCAAACTGGCCTGATTGACCGCGCTGACCAGCGCCTGGTGCTCCTGCGCCGAGGCGGTGATGAGCAGAGCGTGCGCTTCCAGACGCTGGCATTCGATATTGAGCGGGTGGAGCATGGGCTGCTGCCCGTCCACCGTAAAATCCTGCGCCAGCACTTGCAGCAGCAGCCGCCCGGCTTCGAGCCGCGCCTTGGCGGCGAGTTCCACCGCATAGACCATGTCGCCGTGGTCGATGGGGCGGCGGCGGCCGAATTCGTACAGGCCGCGGCCCTGCTGCGCGCGGACTCCGGGACCGCCCACGCCGACCACCGCCGATCCGATATGCTCCTCGCACGCGGCTTCAGCCGCACGCACGGCGGCCCGCACGGCTTCGGCGACGGCGCTTTGATCCGCCAGCTGGCCGCGATGCCAGCCGCGCGAGGGCACAGCCGCGTGCCCGCGAAAGCGCACCAGCCCGCCATCGGCGGAGAGCGCGACCAGGCGCACCCAGGCGCTGCCTATGTCCAATCCGACGGCAATGCTTTGCTTGCGGGCCACGGTATATCCTTATTCGGCTTCGGGCTTCAGCGGGACGAGAAGGATGCGTGTGTCGTCGGTCAGGTCGACTTGTGACCGCTCCGGCAGGCCGTGCTTCCACTCGGGGAATCCGGTGGTGAAGCGCTCCAGCCGCTCGCCGAAGCGCGAGTTCCCGAGAATCAGAATGAACACGCGGTCGTGCAGGCGGTAAATGATCTTCAGCTTTTCCAGCTGGGAAACGTCGATCTCCTCCAGGTTTTCGCGGGCGTCGCCGATGTCGTCGAGCAGGGCAATGGCGCGGCGGATGCGGTCGCGGCGGATCGCCGGATGATCGGTGGCGCGAATGCCGCTCACCAGAGGCAGGTCCGGCGGAATCATGCCTCTTGGCGTGAGCAAAGCACCATCGCCATCGATGAGCAGCGGCCGAAGCGGGCGGCCCGGGCCCGCGGGAACGGTGAGAAAGGCGACCGGTTCCCGTTCCATGATCGCAACGGCGACACGATTCGGCCACACGCGCCGGACGCTGGCGTCGCGCACCCACTCGACGTTCTTCAGCGCTTCGCGCCGCTCGGCCGGATCGAGCCGGTACAGGCTTTGGCCGTGGTCGCCGGCGAACACCGAGGTGAGCGAAGCGGCCGAGGCGTGCCGCGCGCCTTGAATGACCACGCCGGGCGATTCGCCGCCGGGTTCGGTGGCGGGGATGTGGAAACGCGCGTCCTCCACCAGAAAGCGTTCGCCGCGCAGGTGAAGCCAGCCCGCGGCGGCGGCCACCGCCACCAGGCCGAGAGTCCAGCCGGTGAACTGCAGCGCCCAGCGGATGCGCTTCTTCGTGATTTCGGACGGCGGAGATTCGGGTTTATTTCGCTTAGCCATGAGCGATTCCCTCGCGGAGACGGTTCAGAATGTGCGGGCCGGCCTCGGTGACGCTGCCGGCCCCCAGAGTAAGTAACAGGTCGCCAGAGCGCAACTCAGCGGCCACGGAGGACACAGCCGCTTCCAGCGAGCCCGCATGGCGGACATCGGGATGGCCCGCATCGCGCACGCACCGCGCGACCGCGTCGCTCTCCAACCCCGGCAGGGGCGTTTCCGAGGCGGCGTAAATGTCGAGCACGCGCACGGCATCGGCGTCGGCGAACGCGGTGGCGAACTCATCGAGCAGCGCGGCCGTACGCGTGTAGCGGTGCGGCTGGAACAACACCACCAGCCGCCGCGGGGCCAGCAATCGCAGGGCCGAGAGCGTCGCGCGAACTTCGGCCGGATGGTGGCCGTAGTCGTCAATCACGGCTACGCCGCCCGCTTCACCTTTGCGTTCCATGCGCCGCGAGGGTCCGGAAAATGCGGCCAGCGCGCGGCGGGCGTCATTGGGACGAACCTCCATTGCCAGCGCGGCGGCCACGGCCGCGGCGGCGTTCAGAATATTGTGCGCGCCGAGCAGCGGCACGTGGAAACCGCCCAGAGGCTGTCCGCTAAGAACCAGGCGGAAATCGCCGCCGCCCGCATGCGCACGGGCCTCGACGATGCGCAGCGCGGCTTCGGGATGCTCGCCGTAGGTGAGCGTCCGGCGGCGGATCAACGGCAGTGCAGTGCGCACTTCGGCATCGTCCAGGCACGCCGCCAGCGTGCCGCCGAGCGCCGTTTGATTCGCGAATTTGACGAAGGCCGCGCGGGCGGCTTCGAAGGTGCCGTAGTGATCCAGATGCTCACGGTCGATGTTGGTCAGAATCGCGATTTCCGGGTGAATTTCGAGGAAAGAACCATCGCTTTCGTCCGATTCCGCGATGAACCAATCGCCGCCGCCCAGGCGCGCATTCGCGCCGCCCAGCGCGGGCAGAAACGCGCCAACGGCCACCGTGGGATCCAGTCCCGCTTCGAGGGCGATGGCGGCCAGCAGACTCGTCACCGTCGTCTTGCCATGGCTGCCCGCGACGGCCACTGCGCGCCGGCGCCGCATCAGCGACGCCAGCAGTTCGCCGCGCGTGGCCACCGGCAGGCCGCGGCGGCGGGCTTCGGCGATCTCGGGATTGTCCGCCGCCGCGGCCGAGGTCATCACCAGCGCTTCGGCATCCTCCGGCACGTTGGCGGCGGCGTGCCCTTCCACCACCGTCACGCCGAGCGCGGCAAGACCAAGGGCGCCGCGCGAGAGCTTCAGATCCGACCCCGACACGCGCACACCGCAAGCGTGGGCCAGGCGCGCGAGGGCGCTCATGCCAATGCCGCCGATGCCGGTGAAGTGCAGGGCCTGAAGGGGGGAAAACATTTCGATTCCTTATTGTTTGCCGCGGGCGGCATCGTGTCAATGCGCGGCGGCCACCTCCAGAAGGACTCCGGCGGCGCGCGCGGCCCCGCCGGGGCGGGCAAGGGCGCGGGCGGCCCGGCTCATGCGTTCGAGATCGCCGGGGCGGGCGCGCAGGTCCAGCAGCATCGCAGCCAGGCCTTCGCCGGTCAGGTCCGCGTCGGAAACCACGAGCGCGGCGCCCGAGCGCGCCAGCGCTTCGGCGTTGTGCCGCTGATGATCGTCGGCGGCAAAGGGAAACGGAACAAGCAGGCTGGGGCGGCCCGCGGCGGCCAATTCGGCCACGGCGCCGGCGCCCGAGCGGCTGACCACGAAATGCGCTTCGCGGTAGGCGGCGGGCATATCGTCGATAAAGGCCGTCACTTCACCTTGCCCGCCGGAGGCGGCGAGCGCCTCCGTGACGGCCTCGCACTCGGCTTCGCCTGTCTGCACGGTCAGATGGACAGGCGCGCCCGCCAGCAGCGGAAACGCCTCGCGCGCGGCGCGGTTCAACGTCCGCGAACCGCGGCTGCCGCCAGTGATGAGCACACGGAACACGTCCTCGGGCGGCGTCCAGGGAAGGCCGAAGAACTCATCGCGCACGGGCAGCCCGCAGAGTTCGGCGCGTCCGGCTGGGAAGTAGCGGGCGGTCTCTTCGAATTGGACAAGCGCCCGCCGGGTGAAGCGGGCGAAACGCCGTGTGACCAGGCCCGGGATTGCGTTCGGCTCCATCGCCGCCACTGGCACGCGGCGCAGAATCGCCGCCAGGATGGGCGGCGCGGCGGCATAGCCGCCCAGGCTGAATAGCGCGGAGGGGCGGAACCGGCCCAGCAGGCGCAGGCACCGCGCCACGCCCGCGGGCAGCTGCGCCATGGTCCGCAGAGTCTGCCGCCACCCCACACGCTGCAGTCCGCCGATCTCGATCCATTCGATCGGAAAGCCGTGCGCGGGTGCGAGCCGGGCTTCCAGGCCGCGGCGCGTGCCGATGAACAGGCACTCGTGGCCGCGCCGCCGCAATTCGCTGGCCACGGCGAGCAGGGGCATCACGTGGCCGCCGGTGCCGCCGCCGGCCATCACGAAACGCATTGGAACGGTTCCCGTCACGCAGAATCCAGAAGCGCCGCCGGACTAGTGCTCCGCGGCGCGGTCGCTCACGCTGAATAGAAGCCCGAACAGCGCCAGCGTGCAAACCAGCGAACTGCCGCCATAGCTGAACAGCGGCAGGGGAATGCCCTTGGTGGGCGCGAGCCCGATCACCACGCTGATATTGAAGAGCGCCTGCGTGATGATCAGTGAAATGATGCCAAGCGCGAGATACCGGCCGAAGCGGTCGGTGGTACGCCAGAACGTATGCAGGCCGCGCCAGAAGATAAGCAGGTAACCGCCAATCAGCAACACGCAGCCCGTGAAACCGGCCTCCTCGGCGAAGGCGCCGAAAATGAAGTCGTTGTGCGCCTCGGGCAGGTAGCCGAGTTTCTGTTTGCCTTGGCCCAAGCCGCGCCCGTTGAGCCCACCGGTGGCCACGGCCAGCCGCGCCTGGTATGGCTGGTAGCCGGGGTCGCGCGACGCGCCGGATTCGGCGATGATTGGCGCGAGCCATTTCAGGCGCGGGCTTTCGGCGATGGTGGTTTCCGTGATGCCGAAGAAGGGCATGAACCGGAACAGCCGGTAAGGCTTATGAATGATGAAGCCGGCGGTGATCAGCACGCATAGCGCGGCCGTCATGTAGAAATACCGCCGTTCGATGCCCGCGACGAAGAAGACCGCGATGGCGGGAACCATCAGGATGATCGCCGTGCCCAGGTCGCCGATGGCGACCAGCGCGGCGATGGATCCCACGACCAGGGCGGGCGGCGCCAGGCTGTATAGTCCGTTGATGTCGCGCCGCTGGCCTTCGCGGCGGGCCACAAACCAGGCGACGAACAGGATCACCGCGGGTTTGGCTAGTTCCGACGGCTGCAGCTTGAAGCCCGGCAGCGAATACCAGCGGTGCGCATTCGGGTCGGCGAACAGTACTCCAATCAGCAGCAGAATCACCAGACCGATCGGGACGAAGATCCAATGCGGCTTGTTGAAGCGGCGGTAATCAATCGTCTTCAGCCCGACCATCAGCGCCACGCCAACGATGGCAAACAACACCTGCTTCGTGGCGAAATCGAGCGTATCCTTCTTGTAGATCACCTCGGCGACCACCGAACTGGCGCTGTACACCATCACCAGGCCGAAGGCCAGAATCAGCACGGTGGGCGTGAAAAGCTTCCAGTCGGTGGCGAGACGAGCGCTCATGGGGATGGTTCCTCCAGGGCGAGAACGAGTTGCTTGAACACCTGCCCCCGGTGTTCGTAACTGGTGAATTGGTCGAAACTGGCGCAGGCGGGGGCGAGCAGAACGGTGTCGCCCGCACGGGCGCGGGCATGGGCCTCGCGCAGCGCGGCGGCGAGATCGCCGCTATCGAAGAGCGGCGTGGCCCCGCCGAGCGCGGGTTCCAGGTGCGAGCGGATCAGCCCCGCCGCCGCGCCAACCAGCAGCACTCCGCGCGCGCGGGCGCGCAGCAGCGGCGCAAGCGGAGTGTAGTCGCTACCCTTGTCCTTGCCGCCGAGGATGACCCACAGACCGGAATCGAAGGATTCGAGGGCCTTGATGGCCGCATCCACGTTGGTTGCCTTCGAGTCGTTGAAGTAGTCCACGCCGCCGAGGCGGCGGACAAACTCGATGCGGTGCTCGACGCCAGGAAATGTGGCCACGGCGCGGCGCGCCGTTTCGAGCGGCACGCCCGCCAGCACAGCGGCGCAGCCGGCGGCGAGCACGTTCTCAACGTTGTGCAGACCGCGCAGAGGGATCTCGCTCGCGGGCATCCACGAAGCGCCATCGGCGTAGAGCGTTCCGTCCTGAAGCCAGAAGCCCGAGGGCAGCGGGCCGGAGGTTTGAAACCAGCGCACTTGCGCGCGCATTTCCGCCGCATAGCCCGCCGTGACGGGATCGGCGTGGTTCAGCACGGCATGATCCTCAGGCTGCTGGAACGCGAACATGCGGGCTTTGGCGGCGGCGTAGTTCTCGAAGCTGCCGTGCCGGTCCAGGTGGTCCGGCGTGACGTTCAACGCTACGCCAACATGGATGCGCATCGAGGTGAGCATCTGGGTCTGGAAGCTGGACAGTTCAAGGACCGTCCAGGAATCCTCGCGCGTGTCTTCCACGAAAGCGGCGAGCGGCGTGCCGATGTTGCCGCCCACCTTGACAGGCAGGCCCGCGGCCTCGAGAAGATGGCCGCAAAGAGCGGTCGTGGTGGTCTTTCCGTTCGAACCCGTGATGGCAAGCACTCGGCCGCGCAGGAACCGCGAGGCGAATTCCACGTCGCCGAGCAGGGTGAGGCCCGCCGCACGCGCCTGTGCAAACAACGGCAGCTCGGGCGGCACGCCGGGGCTGAGGATCGCCAGCCCGGCGCCGTCCATCGCCTCCGGTCCCTGCGGGACGAAACGCGCGCGGGCGGCCTCGAGAACGGCCGCTGCCTCGGGAATTTCGGCAAGCGGACGCTGGTCCGAGGCGCGCACCACCGCCCCGCGCCGCGCCAGCAGCGCGACGGTGGCCAGCCCCGATTTGCCGAGGCCGAAGACTGTGCAATTGAGGCCGTTCACGTCCATTCCGCGTTACCTGAGCTTCAACGTGGTGAGCGCCATCAAAGCCATCACCAGACCCGCAATCCAGAAGCGGGCAATCACCTTCGACTCCTCCCAGCCCAGCTTTTCGAAGTGGTGATGGATCGGAGCCATCAGGAACACGCGCCGTCCGGTGAGTTTGTAGCCGGCCACTTGGATAATCACGCTGAGCGCTTCGATCACATACACGCCGCCGATAAAGATCAACAGGATTTCCTGCTTGATCAGCACGGCCAGCACGCCCAGACTCGCGCCGATCGACAGCGATCCCACGTCGCCCATGAAAACCTCGGCCGGATGTGCGTTGTACCAGAGGAACCCGAGACACGCGCCGGTGAGCGAGCCGGCGAAAATGGTCAGTTCGGCGGCGCCGGAGAGGCGCGCGATATCGAGATAGGCCGCGAATTGCGCGTGGCCGCTCACGTAGCACAGCACCGTCATCGCGCCGCCCGCAATGATCATCAGGCCCGTGGCGAGGCCGTCCAGGCCATCGGTCAGATTCACGGCGTTGGAACTGCCCACCACCACGAGCCATAAGAAGCCGATGAAGAAGATCGCGCCAAGCGGGTAGGTCCAGGGATTCGTCATCCAGGAATCGACGAGCAGGTCGGGCCGCCAGTTCTTGAAGAACGGCACATTCATGTCGGTGGTGTAGAGGCCTTTTTCGCGAAGAAAGAGCAGACACGCGCCAAGCAGAAGGACGAGAATCACCTGCATGATCATCTTCTGCCGCGGCGTAAGGCCCAGGCTGCGGGCGCGGCGCACTTTCGCGAGGTCGTCCAGCAGCCCGATCAGTCCGTAACCCAGCATGCCGCCGAGCGCCACCCAGACATACGGGTTGCGCAGGTTGGCGAACATGAGCGTGGGAACCAGCACGGAGATGATAATCAGCAGCCCGCCCATGGTCGGCGTGCCCTGCTTCTTCAGATGCGATTCCGGCCCGTCTTCGCGGATGTGCTGGCCGATTTGCAGCGCGCGCAGTTTGCGGATCAGCCACGGCCCGAGCACCACCGACAGCAGCAGTGCGAACAGGCTCGCGGCCAGCGTGCGGAAGGTGACATAGCCGAAGATGCGGAACGGCGTCACCGCGGGAAACAGTTGTTCGAAAAATAGCCAGTAGAGCATGGGTCAGTCCAGAAATGCCTCCAACGCCTGCTCTACCTGCACGCCTCGCGAACCCTTGAACAAGAGCGCGTCGCCGGGACGCGCGACTTGACGGAGCCATTGGCCGGCCTCGCGGGGATCTTCAAAAAAAGACGCGGCGCCGGCCTCGAGGCCAGCGCCTCTGGCTGCATCCACCAGATGCTTCGCGGCGCCGCAAATCCCAACGAGCACAGTAAGTCCGCAGCGCGCGGCATGGACCCCCACGCCGCGATGCAGACTCTCGGACCAGCGTCCGAGTTCGAGCATCTCGCCCAGCACGGCGATGCGGCGCTCGGCGGGCGTGGCCGCCAGCAGGTCCAGCATCATAATGGCCGCTTCCGGGTTCGAGTTGTAGCAATCGTTCCAGATGGTGAAGCCGTTGCGCTCCATCCGTTCCAGCCGCATTTTCGGCGGCTGGAGCGTGGCCAGGGCGCGGCCGGCTTCCTCAAGGGGGATCTCAAAAAGTTGCGCGACGGCCAGGGCGGCAAGGGCCGCGGCGAGGCCGCCGCGCGCAGGCAGGGGACAGACAAACTCTCTTCCGGAGAGCGAAAAACGCACTCCGGAAGGCTCAAATTGCACGTTTTTTGCGCAACAATCCGCGTTTTCGCGCGTTCCGAAGAGCAAACTTCGCCCCCGGTGCGCGGCGGCGAAGGTCCGGACCCGGTCGTCGTCGCCATTCAGTACAGCAACTCCCTCCGAATCAAGCGCTTCCACCAGTTCGCGCTTGGCCGCGGCGATGCCTTCGATGGAATCGAAATGCTCGATATGGGCCGAACCCACGTTGGTGACCACGGCGATATCGGGGCTGGCGATCCGGGCCAGATCGCGGATTTCGCCGGCGTGGTTCATACCGATTTCGAGCACGGCGGCTTCGGCGTTGTCCGGGAGGTTGAGGATCGACAGCGGCACGCCGATGTGATTGTTGAAGTTACCGCTGGTCTTGCCGGTGCGGAGCCGGACGGAGAGGGCGGCGGCGATGGCGTCCTTCGTGGTGGTCTTGCCTGCGCTGCCGGTGATGGCCACCACGCGCCCGGGGAACGCAAGGCGCTTTTCGGCCGCGGTCTGCTGGAGCCAGACGAGGGTGTCGGAGACGACGAGTTGAGGACCAGCGCCGGGGATTTCGCGGGCGACGACGGCGGCGGGGGCGCCGAGCGCGAAAGCGCGCACGACATGTTCGTGTCCGTCGTGGTTCGGGCCCTTTAAGGCGACAAACAACTGTCCGGGCTGGAGCGTGCGGGTGTCGGTGGAGACGCCGTCGCAAACCTGGCCGGCCACCTCGAGTTTCATGCCGCGCCTTCTTTCCGCTGGTAGCCGAACTGGCGCAGCAGATCGCGGGCGACCTCACGGTCGTCGAAGTGGATTTTCTCCGTGCCGAGGATCTGGTAATTTTCGTGGCCTTTGCCGGCAATCAGGACAGCGTCGCCGGGGGCGGCTTCCTTCAGGGCGAGCTCGATGGCGCGGGCGCGGTCGGGTTCGACGCGGTGAGCCACATCGGTACGGCGGAGGCCGACGAGGGCGTCGTTGATGATGATGCGAGGATCCTCAGTGCGGGGGTTGTCGTTGGTGAGGATGACGAAGTCGCTGAGTTCGCCCACGGCCTGAGCCATGAGGGGGCGTTTCTCGCGGTCGCGGTCGCCGCCGCAGCCGAAGACGGTGATGACGCGTTTCGGTTCGAGGGCGCGGGCGGCACTGATGAGGTTGCGCAAGGCGTCGTCGGTGTGGGCGTAGTCCACAACGACGAGGAAAGGCTGGCCTTCGTCCACTCTTTCGAAACGGCCGGGGACGGGCGGCGCGGCGCTGAGCGACCCGGCAGCCGCTTCCGGTTCGAGGCCGAGGGCGACGGCGGCGCCGAAAGCGGCGAGCAGGTTGTAGGCGTTGAACTGGCCTCCGAGCGGAGACTGGATGCGGTGGCGCGCCGCCTGCCATTCGAGGTCGAAGCGCACTCCGGAGAAGTCCGTGACAACACGCGAGGCGCGCAAATCAGCGGCATGGTCAATGCCGTAAGTAATGACGCGGGTGGCGGATGGAGGATCGAGCCGCTTCGCCCATGGGTCATCGGCATTGATCACGGCGTGGCGCGGAGGAGGACCGCCGGCGCCGAGAAAGAGCAACCTTTTGGCCTGGAAGTACTCTTCCATGCCGCCGTGAAGATCGAGGTGATCGCGGGTGAGGTTGGTGAAGACCACAGTGTGGAAGCTCAGTCCATAGACGCGGCCGAGGTGGAGGGCGTGGGAGCTTACTTCCATGGTGACATGAGAGCCGCCGCCCTGCCGCACCTCATCGAGCAGGGCGAGCAGATCCACCGATTCAGGGGTGGTATTGACGGCTGGGCGGGGGTCGCCGAGGACGTGGTAGCCAATGGTGCCGACGAGGCCGGTGGCACAGCCGGCGCTGCGGAGGACGAAGTCGAGCAGCAGCGCGGCGGTGGTCTTGCCATTCGTGCCGGTGAAGCCGGTGAGGGCGAGCGCTTCGTCGGGAGCGCCAAACCAGCGGCGGGCGATGAGGGCGAGGGCGCGGCGGCCATGATCGACCTGAATCCAGGGTCCGGGGAAGCCGGCCGGCGCAGGCGATTCGGAGACAATGGCGGATGCGCCGCGTTCAAGCGCCGAGGCGGCGAAAGCGCGGCCGTCGGCCTTTTCGCCGGGAAAGGCGAAGAAGAGGGAGCCGGGCGTGACGCGCCGGGAGTCGTAGTGCAGTCCCCCGACAGGGAGGGCGCCCCACCCGGAAGGGAGAGGTGAGGCGAGCGGGACGCCCTCGATCAACTCATGTAAAGGACGGGTCACGGCCGGAACTCCACGCGGATGCGCCGTCCCGGAGGCAGGAATTCGCCAGGGGCGGGGTTTTGGGTGCGGGCACGGCCGCGGCCGAGGACCTCGACGTCAAGGCCGGCGCGGGCGGCTTCGTGCAGAACGGCGATGACGGGTTTGCCCTGGAAGTCAGGCACGCGGGGCGCCTGAAGCAGCGGCGAGAAGGGGCGAGGCGCGTCAGCCTCGGCGATGAGGTTTACGGGCGGGGGTTCCGGCTCGGGTTCATCGTCGAGATCGATATCCGGCAGAGGTTCGGAGGAGCGGGCGGGCGCGGGCGCGTCGCCGGGCCGGTCGGCGGGCACCTGGAGGATGCGCAGCGCGGCCTGAGCGACGTTTTTGAAGATGGGGGCCGCGGCGGCGCCGCCCTGCCGGGGCGTGCGGCCGAGGCTGACCACCACGACGACGGCGGGGTTCTCCACGGGCGCGAAGCCGATGAAGGAGGCGTTATTGAGGTCACTGCGCTTGACGCCGTTCACGTAAATCTCAGCCGAGCCGGTTTTGCCGCCGGCCGAGTAGCCGTCGAGCCGGGCGCGGCGGCCGGTGCCCTCGTCGACGACACGCTGCATCAGGCGGCGCATGATGTGGGCGGTTTCGGGTTTGATGACGCGCTCGGGCTGCTGGAAGAGGACGGGGACCGGTTCGCTGCCGCCGCCCCGTTTGGCGCGGGATTTGGAGAGCACCAGGTGAGGCTTCACGCGGTAGCCGCCGTTGGCGACGATGGCGGTGGCGCGCGCCAGTTGCACAGCGGTGGCGCCGATTTCGTGGCCGAAGGCGATGTATTCGTGGGAAGCTGGCCCCCAGCAATTCCGCTGGTCGATGATTTTCGATGGCTTACCGTCTTGATCGAGGCAATGGCGCGGTTTGAAGATGCCCCGGCTTTCGCTTGGCGCTTCGAGCCCGGTGAGGCGGCCGAGGCCAAAGCGTTCGAGATAGTCCCAGAGGTGGTCGGGTCCAAGCGCGATGGCGACCTTTGCGGCGCAGATATTGGAGGACTTGACGAGGGCCATGGACAGGGGCATCACTCCATGGCGCCCGAGGTCGCGAATGGGGCGGCGGCCGGGCCGGGGGAACGATCCCGACTCGCAGTTCATCTCGGTTTCAGGCGTAAAGCGGCCGGTGTCGATGCCCATGGCGACCGTAACGACCTTCATCACGGAACCGGGCTCGATGGGGGCGAGGACGGCATAGTTGCGGCGGCGCTCGAGGGCGTGCTGTTTTCCAGAGCCGGTGCGGGGGATTTCCTCGCGGGGGTCGAAGTTGGGGTAGTTGGCCAGCGCAAGGATTTCGCCGTTGCGGGGATTCATGACGAGGACCGACCCGTAGGCGGCGCTGCTGGCGTGAACGCCCTCCTCGAGGAATTTCTCGGCCTCGTGCTGGATGACGCTGTGGATGGTGAGGGTGAGATCGACGCCCTCGACCGGGGGTTTGGAGAAGAAGCCGAAGTACTTTCCGCCGCGGGCATCGGTGAGGGCCTGAAGGTCGCCGCTGGCGCCGCGCAGTTCGGCGTTGAGCTTCTGTTCGATGCCGCTATTGCCGTCGCCGGACCAGTCGATGCTGCCGACGACATGCGCGCCGGTGGACCCGTTGGGGTATTCGCGGAGGGAGTCGCGGTGGAGCTCCAAAAAGCCGAAGGTGTTCCTCTTGAGGTAGAGCATGCTATCGACTTCCTCCGGCGAGATATGCCGCTTGAGCTGGTAGTAGACGCGGCTGCGGAGGATGGTGCTTCTCTCGAGTTCCTTGTGGATGCGGAGTTCGGCGGCGAGGGCTGCGGGGTCCAAGTGAAGGACGGGGCCGACGATGCTGGCGAAGAAGTCCAGGTTTTTGACGAGTTGGGGATTCACGACGGCCGTGACAGTGCGGATGCTGACGGCGAGGGGGTGGCCGGTGCGGTCGAGGATCTCCCCGCGGTGGGGGGGCATTTTGAAGGTGCGGTCGTGCTGGCGGTTGGCGCGTTCGAGGTGATCTTCGTGGGCGAAGACCTGGAGGAAGATCAGACGCAGGACGATGGCGAACGCCCAAAAGAAGGTCAGGCGCGCGATCCAAGCAACGCGTTTTTCAGCGATCGCTTCGACGGGCTCGCTCATATCGGTCTCCGGGCCCGCCTGGAGGCTGGCGGGGCGGGGTGTTTAGCGCTTCTCCAGGCTGGCGACGGTGGCGCCCGCGGTGGGGACGATGTGGACGACGGTATCCGGGGAGGGAGCGACATAGCGGTCGCCGGCGGATTCCTCCATCCGCTGGGGACTCAGCATCCGCGCTTCCTCGACGCGAAGCATCCGCAACTGGTTGATCAGTTGCTCCCGCTGCTGATGCAGGATGTCCACGCGCCGGCTGGCGAGCAGTTGGTAGCCGCCGGGCAGCAGGATGGAGATGAGCAGGAGACTGGTGACGAGCACGCCGGCCACCATGGAGACCGAAGCGAACCAGTCGCGGGTATCGCGCACAGCGGCAACGCGTTCGTTGTCGATCTCCTTCACAAAGAGCAGAATGTCCTCGCGCGGGAGGGCCCGAAGGCGATAGTCGGGCGACTCCTCGCCCTGATCCGCAGCGGTGGCCGCCTTCCCAGCCACCAGCCAATCGTAAAGTCCCGCCAGACTGGTCATGAGTGTATCCTCCAAAACCGGCCAGAGCCGGCCGTCACAAAATCTCCACCGCCCGCAGCACGGCGCTGCGGCTTGCCGCGTTCTGCCTGAGTTCGTCCTCGCCCGGCCGGATGACGTGCCGGGTCAGGATGCGCGCCCGGCCGTCCCTGCCGAGGCGCTGAAAAGCGTGCTTCACCTTCCGGTCGTCCAGCGACTGAAAGGCGATGACAACCCAGCGCGCGCCAGGTTTGAGGATGGCCGGAGCCTGATCGAGCAGGGCGTCCAACTCCTCGGGTTCGCTGTTGGTGGCCATACGGAGTGCCTGAAAGACGCGCGTCGCGGGATGCAGTTTTCCGGTCCGCGGCACGGCCGAAGCCACGATATCCGCCAGGTGACGGGTATCGCGGACCGGCCGAGCGCGAACCAGGGCTTTGGCAATTTTTCGCGGCGCCCTCCTTTCTTCTCCGTAGTGGTAAAGAATGTCCGAAAGTTCGAGTTCCGAGGCGCGATTCACCAGATCGGCGGCGGTGAGCTCTTGTGAGCGGTCCATGCGCATGTCCACAGGACCGGCTTGCTGAAAAGTGAAGCCGCGCTCCGGATCGGTCAGCTGCCAGCGGCTGACGCCCAGGTCGCAGAGCAGCCCGTCCACGGGCGCCCGGCCGAGCGTTTGGAGCGTCGCCTGAAGCTGCGAGAACCGGCTGTGGCGGAAGATGATGCGCGAGGCCAGGCCGGCGGATTCGGCGCGGGCTTGCGCCTTCGCGAGCGATTCGGCATCCCGGTCGAGACTGATGACCTGCGCGGTCTCGGGCAGGGCCGCCAGCTTCAGGGTGTGGCCGCCCAGGCCGCAGGTGGCATCCACAAAGACAGAACCCGGCTTCGGCGCCAGCCATTCCAGCGCTTCCCGCCACATCACCGGGTAATGCTCGTGCATACATTTAGATCGACCCCGACTCGTCGGCTTCGGCGATGAACCCACTCAGATACTCGTCCGCAACCGAGGTGGCCGCTTTGTACTGAGCCTCGGTATAGACCGTGACCTTGTCCTTGTCGAAGAGAAAATGGATTTGCTCGCCCTCGATCTTGAGCTCCTTGCGCAGGAGTTGAGGCAGGGTGATCTTGCCCGCCTTGTCCAGCGTGACGTCTTCGCCATACCGGGCTGCCGCCAAAGTGAGAGCCTTGCGCTTCTTGGGCTCGTTGGCGAAGCCGTCCAGGGTGCGCTCCCAACTGCCGTTCATGTAGATTCGGGCCATGCCGTTGAGCATGGTGATATACATGCGCTTGCTGGTAAGTTGTTCAAGATATTCGAGAAATCGCGCAGGCAGCTTAATCCGGCCATTGGCGTCGACACGAACGGCCATGAACCCGCGTGGGTTTTCGGGGCTCTCGACCTGACCAGATGTGGGCGCCTGGGTCACCATTTTCGACTTTCTTCGACTTTTCGGGCCGAATTGTGCCTGGGACAATCATATCGGGCATTCTGAGGGAGATCAATAGTTTTTCACTTTCTTTCTAAAACTTTCTTGTATTTTCGCCTTTTGTTTGCTATTACTGCTCTTCCTATCCCGGAGTGGGATCGGTATGACCTGCCCGGCGCCCCCCCGGAAATCCGCTCCACGTTGGTTTGACGAGACCTGCTGTGTGCGAAAAGCTTGACACGACGGGGAGGGGACTATACAGTAGGGCACAGAGGAGAAAGCACCATGCTGCAATTGGAGGATCACCGATCAGTGCGTGCGCGAGTGGGGCGATGGGGGGGAAGTGTGGCCCGCCTGGTTGCGGTCGTAGCGCTCGGATCGCTATGCTTGCACGCCGGCCTGATCATCGACGCCGGACCCTCGTCGAATATCCAGAATTTTTTGACGGGCCCCTATGTAGCGGGAACTGAGTTCACCACGGCAACCACTTTGACGATTCGTGCGCTCGGGACCCTCGATCCGACGGGAACTGGCTTGGTCGGTGACCGGCCAGTAGGCCTCTGGGATACGGCAACAGAGGCGTTGCTGGCATCGGTGATCGTGACGCCATTCAGTCCGACGGTGCCGAGCGCCCAGGGGACCGCAGTCTGGTACATGGGGAATATTTCCGATCTGGTGATCGGCCCTGGCACTTATCGGGTCGCCTCGTGGATGGAATTTAACGCGGATGCCTTAGGCAACGACAAGATCGGCATCGGCGTCATCTTGACATCCGGCTATGTTCGAACCGACTTTCCCAATGGCGGATTCGCCTACCCGGACCTTACGTTCAGTTCCCAGGCGATTCGGGCAACCGCATCCACCTCGAACTACGAAGCCACGGCAATTCCAGAGCCGGCTTCGCTTATGCTTGCGGGCCTGGGCCTTGGTTTTCTCGCCTTGCTGCGCAGGCGCATCAACTCACGCTAACGCCCCCGGCGTTCTCTCATCGGCCTGGAAGCCGCAGCAGGCAGTTGCGGTAATCCATGGAGCATGGCGGGAGTAGGGCTGCGTCTGCTACTCTGGCGGCTGTGTTGACGCGATTGTACGATATAGACCCAGGTCCGGAGAGTCCGGAACTGGTGCGGGCGATTATCGAGATCCCGAAGGGTTCAGCGAACAAGATTGAGTACGACGGGGACTTGGGGCTGTTCCGGCTGGACCGGTCGTTATACTCGCCGATGCACTATCCCGGGGATTACGGCTTTATTCCGGGCACGCTGGCGGAGGACAACGACCCGCTGGACGTGCTGGTGCTGGTGTCGGAGGCCAGTTTCACGGGCTGCCTGATCGAAGTGCGCCCGGTGGGCGTGCTGAACATGGTGGACCGGGAGGAAAACGACCAGAAGATCATCGCGGTGCCGACGCGGAATCCGCGGTACGACCAGATCCACACAATGGATCAGGTTTTCGCGCACGTAAGGCGCGAATTGGAGCATTTCTTCACGATCTACAAGGAGCTTGAGGGCCGGATCGCGGTGATGCAGGGATGGGGCGGCCCGCGCGAGGCGCGGCGCTGCATTCTGGAGTCGCGGGAGCGCTATCTGGCTGAAAAGGCGGCGCCGGAGCCGTCGGGCGAGGGGATTTAGGCGCGACGGCTCCGGCTGCCGGATTACTTGTCCGAGAGGGCGGCCACGCCGGGCAGGGTGAGTCCGGAGAGGAACTCGAGAGAGGCGCCGCCGCCGGTGGAGATGTGGCTGATTTTCGCTGACAGGCCGGCCTGTTTGACGGCCTTTTCCGAATCGCCGCCGCCGACGACAGAGAGCGCGCCGGAATTGGCCACGGCTTCCGCGATGGCGACGGTACCGGCGTCGAAGGGGGCCTTCTCGAAGACGCCCATCGGGCCATTCCAGATGATGGTCTTCGCGCCGGCGATGACTTCGGCGAAAGCGGCGCGGGTGGCGGGGCCGATGTCCATACCCATCTTGCCATCGGGGATTTCGGTGACGACTTCGTTGGGAGCGCCGGCTTCGAAGAGTTCAGCGACCACGTGGTCAGTGGGCAGCATGAGCTTATCGCTGGCCTTGGCCAGGAGTTCCTTGGCGAGATCGACCTTGTCCTCCTCCACCAGGCTTTTGCCGGTGGGCAGGCCCTGGGCCTTGGCGAAGGTGTAGGCCATGGCGCCGCCGATGAGAAGCTTGTCCACAAATTTCAGCAGGTTTGAGATCACCTCGATCTTGTCGGAGACCTTGGCTCCGCCGAGGATGCCGATGCAGGGGTGCTCGGGCGACTGGGTGCATTTGAAGAGATATTCGAGTTCCTTTTCCATCAGCAGGCCGGCGGCGGCGGGTTTCAGGAACTGGATGATGCCTTCGGTGGAGGCGTGGGCGCGGTGGGCGGTGCCGAAGGCGTCGTTCACATAGAGTTCGCCGAGGGCGGCGAGATGTTTGGCGAATTCGGGGTCGTTTTTCTCTTCTTCGGCGTGATAGCGGAGGTTTTCGAGCAGCAATACCTCGCCGGGTGCGGGCAGCATGGCTTCCACCACCGGGCCGATGCAATCCGGGGCCATCCGGACGGGCTTGCCGAGGAGTTCGGCGAGGCGCGCGGCGGCGGGCTTCAGGCTCATTTCGGGGTTCACTTTACCCTTGGGACGGCCGAGATGGGAGGCGAGGACGAGCGCGGCTCCGCGTTCGAGCGCGTACTGGATGCTGGGTAGCGCGGCTTTGATGCGTTTGTCGGAGGTAATCTCCTGACCGCCATTGGCCAGCGGGACATTGAAATCGACGCGCATGAAGACGCGTTTGCCCTTCAAATCAAGATCGCGAATGGAGAGTTTAGCCATGATGGATTTAGGACCTCAAATGCTTAGATTATCACTTTGCGGCTGCGCGCCCGCGAGGTGACGATCAGGGAACCCAGCGGGCTTTGTAGAGGCGTTCGCCGGCCAGGCGGAGGGTGCGTGGCGGGGTCAGGAATTCCAGGCGTTCGCTCCACCAGTTGGGCGGGTCGGCCTGGATGTAGACGGTTTCCCCGGTGGCGGGGTGGGGCGCGACGCTTTTGACGTGCGCCAGACCGCCGATTTGGGGGTGGAGGCGGAAGGTGCGGGAATCGCGGTCGAAATGCCAGACGCCGTCATGGGTGGTGACGCCGAGCAACGAGGAGCCGGGTTCGGGCCAGAGGTCGTGGCCACCTTCGTCCGGCAGTTCGAATTCGCCTTTGAGTTTGAGTTCAGGAGTGAGCGCCAGCAGCACGCGTCCGCCGAGTGCCCAGAGGGTCTGGCGGGCATCGTCCCAAACGACGCCGTGGCCGGAGTAGAGCTCCGTGGAGGCGAGTTCCTTTTCGGGCGTGGCGCTGTCGAACAGGACAACGCGATTGCCGCCGCGCTGGCGGGTGGAGCAGGCGACGGCGATGCGGCCGCCGGGGAGCATCGCGGCGGAGTGGGCGTTGGCGCCCTGGGCCCAGAAATGGACGCGGCCCGAAGGGCGTTCAATCAGGGCGACGCCGTCGCTCGAGGCGGTAATGAGGATGCGGCCGCCTTCGACGGGCTTGCATTCGTCGATGGTCCGGAACAGCTTGCGGTAGGCGGGCGGCAGTTCCGGACGGTCTTCCGCGCGCCAGCTCCACAGCCGGCGCGGGCTGCCGGCGGAGACGTCGAGAGCCACAAGTTCATCCCAGCCGCAGACGAGCAGTTCCCGGCGGGGGGGCTGCGTGAGCGCCGCCGCACCGATCAATGCCTGCCGCCGGGTCATCTCAGAACCTACGGACGAGCTTGTAGCGGAAGGGTTGGCGCTGATCCGCTTTGATGAGGGTGACCGTGAGCGAATCGCCGTCGCGAAGGTATTCGAGGCGGGTATCGGCGCCGTCCTGTTTGAAGAGGATGAGGTTGGGGGCGGTGCGCTCGACGCGCCAGCGCAGGGCGGCGTCCTTGTCTTCCCAGGCTTTCAATTCCGGGTGGAAGTGGCGCAGGTGGAGGACGAGTTCGCCGTCCCGCATTTCGATGGACTGGAATTCGGTGAAGGCGGTCTTGCCGCCGCGGACCATGCGGAAGATGGAGTGCATGGCGTCGCCTTCGGCGGGGAGCCAGATCTCTTCGATGATGGTGGCGCCGGATTCGCCCCGCCAGTAGCCTTTGAGAAAGGCGGCATCGGTGAATGAAACCGATGCGGCGAGCGCAATCACGGCGAGCAGCATCAATCTCCTCCCAAGTCGTTCTCTTCCACAGGCAGCTTTTTGGGGAAGATCAGCGACAGCACGATGGAAGCGGCGATGACGCCGAGGATGATGCCAAGCGAGAGCGTGATCGGGAAGTGGCCGCCGTAAAGCTGATTGAGCCACACCATTTTCAGGCCGACGAAGATGAGAACGATGGACAGGCCGTACTTCAGAAGGTGGAACAGGTGTACCGCGCCGGCGAGCAGGAAGAACAGGCTGCGCAGCCCGAGGATGGCGAAGACGTTCGAGGTGTAAACGATCAGCGGCTCGCGGGTGACGGCGAAGATGGCGGGGACTGAATCGACGGCGAAAAGGATGTCAGTCATCTCAAGGAACAGCAGGCAGACCAGCAGGGGTGTGGCCATGCGCTTGCCGTTCTCGACAACGAAGAAGCGCTGGCCTTCCAGACGAGGCGTCACCGGCACGTAGCGGCGGAACAGGCGAATGACGAAGTTCTTTTCCGGGTGGACCTCCTCGTCGCCGGTGAACATCATCTTGAATCCGGTGATGATGAGGAACACGCCAAAAAGGATCATCACCCACTGAAATTGGATCAGCACACTGCCGATGGCGATAAAAGCGCCGCGGAACACCAGCGCGCCGAGGATGCCGAAGAACAGGACGCGGTGCTGGAACTCGCGGGGGATGGCGAAGTAGCGGAAGACAACAACGAAGACGAACATGTTGTCCACGCTCAGGGATTCCTCGAGGATGTAGCCGGTGAGGAATTCGAGCGCGACGCGTTTGGCGGCCGCCGCGGGGTCGAAGCCTGGAATCGCCATCAGTTCCTCTACCAGGGGGAAGCGCCACATGGAGTAGTGGTAGAGGCCGAAGTTGAACAGCATGGCCAGCGACACCCAGATACAGACCCAGATGCCGGCCTCCTTCATGCCCACGGCGTGGGCCTTGCGGTGGAACACGCCGAGGTCGAGCGCCAGCAAACCGATCACCAGCAAAGTGAAGCCGAGATAGAACCACCAGTAGTTCTCGAAGGGGAAGAGCCGGATTGACTGGAGTGCGGCGGTAGAGGACAAACCATCAGGATAGCAGGCGGCAACCCAAGACTTGCAGGTCCTCCAACCGCATTAGATCATGTTAGTCTTTCACGGCCTTGACCCAGGCGTGAGCGGTATAGACATTCCCGAGGGTAGAACGGTCCGGGCGAGGAAAGACGTAGATTACCGAATTGTCTTTACTGAGCACCAACTGCTGCTGTGCTACCTCGTTGGAGTCCCTGTACCGATCAAACCTGCTCGCAAGCCAGGGCACCCAAGGATCGAGGACAATGTGCCCGTCGTGATACCTTCGCTGTCCACCGGAACCCGAATCCACACTCTCGAAATATAGGACGCCCGACTGCTTGGAGTACCACCTATTCCGCAGCGAGACCTGTGTTGGGCCTGCGCCTGCCATTGGTGATCGAGAAAGACTGCGGCCCTCTAACGCGTGAGCAGTCCACTGACCAACAAAAACCTTGGCGTTCTGGTGGGCTTGCCAGCGACTGGTGAATTCGAAGATCAGACCCGCAACCACACTCGTGAAGACTCCACTGAGGAGTCCTAGGACAAACGGGAACCAGAATTCTAGGGACATATGTGACATTCTATGGACCAGGATCCCATCAGGGGGGGCTCAGCGACATCGCGCCGAGCCTCCCGATTGCTGACAATACCATTGATGGAGTAGGCCCATGTCCGACGCCAAGTACTACCGTTCCTTTCTTGCCGCAAAGGCTGCTGGGAATCAGCGAGAAATGATTCGGAACGCATGGCGAGAATTGGATGACCCCGACGACTATGGGCAGCCAGGGTTCCGGTATCTTGCAGATCTTGCAGAGATTAACTGCGATGTCAATGGACTTGAAGAACTTCGGCGTAGGGGTCGGGCGAAGATTCAGGTCAACAGGAAGGGAGAGAAGCTTTCCGAGGAGCTGCAAAATCTTCTCGATTCACTTGATGGATATGTCAAAAGGGCAATACTACTACAGTCCATTCTTCGTTTAGTGGAGATTGAGCCGGGAGTCACGAAATCACGGTTGCACGATACATTCCATGTCTACCGGACGAAGGCGGACATGCTCAAGGGGGAACGAAAGAAGCGGGTCGAGGAAAGAGTAAGTGAGTACGTTCCTACTGGAGTCTTTGACAGGCTGGTGGGGACACCTTTAATGCGGGTCGAGGGCGAAGGCCTCGACGCCCGATTCTTTTTATCGGGGGATCAGCCGATGAGTATCGTTTCTATTCCTTTATCCGAACCGAGGTCGCCACGTCGAGAAAGGAAGCCCGTGGAAAGCATGGTGCCGAAAGAAACTGCGAGTTCTCAGGCAGGCTGCCTTTCTGGGGCTCTTTCGATCTGCCTAGCAGCTGCAATTCTGCTCTTGCTGCTCCTGGGGGCTTGACGGTTGGGGCCAATACAGCAAGGCCATGTGCGCATTCTCGGATTAAGATAAGAGCGCTTTTCCAGCGGTTTGGTTGTCTCGAAAGAATCGAGCCCAGAGCAAGGGAGCCATCTTGCTTCCCTTGCTCTGATAGAAGAAGCGCGCAACTTGCGATGCAGATGCTACGCCTTCTTCGAACCCTGTTTCGCCACCGCGTCCATCGCCGCTTTGACCTTTTCGGGGTCGCCGAGGTAGTAGGACTTGAGCGGCTTCAGATCCGCGTCGAGTTCATAAACGAGCGGCATGCCGGTGGGAATATTGAGTTCGAGGATGTCCGCGTCGCTGATGTTGTCGAGGTACTTCACCAGCGCGCGGAGCGAATTGCCGTGGGCGAAGATCACCACGCGCTTGCCGGACTTGATCGCGGGCGCGATGGTTTCGTGCCAGTAGGGCAGGAAGCGCGCCACGGTGTCCTTCAAACATTCGGTGAGCGGAAGCTCTTCCTTCGGGATGGAGGCGTAGCGGGCTTCGTTGCCGGGGTAGCGCTCGTCTTCAGGGGTGAGCGCGGGTGGGGGGGTGTCGTAGCTGCGGCGCCAGATTTTTACCTGTTCGTCGCCGAATTTGGCGGCGGTTTCGGCCTTGTTCAGGCCCTGGAGCGCCCCGTAATGGCGTTCGTTCAGCCGCCAGGTGCGTTCCACCGGGAGCCAGAGCAGATCCATCACATCGAGGGCGATATTGGCGGTTCTGATGGCGCGGCGAAGGACCGACGTGTAGACGATGTCGAACTGATAGCCCTCGCGTTTGAGGACTTCGCCGCCTTCCTGGGCTTCGGCCATGCCTTTTTCGGACAGATCGACATCGGTCCAGCCGGTAAAGCGGTTTTCTTTATTCCAGGTGGATTCGCCGTGGCGGACAAGGACGAGTTTCTGCATCGGTGATTCCTCCTTCTGGCTACTGCTTGAACGCCTTGCGGCCGGCATAGCGGGCGGCCTGGCCGAGTTCCTGCTCGATGCGCAGAAGCTGGTTGTACTTCGCCATGCGGTCGGTGCGGGACGCGGAGCCGGTCTTGATCTGTCCGCAGCCGGTGGCGACGGCGAGGTCGGCGATGAAGGTGTCCTCGGTCTCGCCGGAACGGTGCGACGACATGCAGGTGTAGCCCGCCTTGGCGGCCATCTCCATGGCTTCCAGAGTTTCCGTGAGGGTGCCGATCTGGTTCACCTTGATGAGGATCGAATTGGCGACGCCTTTTTCAATGCCGCGGGCGAGGATTTCGGGGTTGGTGACGAACAGATCGTCGCCGACAAGCTGGATTTTGGCGCCGAGCTGATCGGTGATCTTCTTCCAGCCGTCCCAATCGGATTCACCCATGCCGTCTTCGATCGACAGGATCGGGTACTTGGCGACCCAGTCGGCCCAGTAGGCAATCATCTCATCGGAGGTGAGTTCGCGCTTGTCGGACTTCTTGAAAATGTAGCGCTGCTTGTCGCGGTCGTGGAATTCGCTGGCGGCGGGGTCGAGCGAGATCGAGATCTGCTCGCCGGGCTTGTAGCCGGACTTGACGATGGCTTCGAGGATCACTTCGACGGCTTCGTCGTTGGACTTCAGGTTGGGCGCGAAGCCGCCTTCGTCGCCGACGGCGGTGGAATAACCCTTGGCCTTGAGCACGGTCTTGAGGTTGTGGAAGACCTCGGCGCCCATGCGGATGGCGTCGGAGAAGGTTTCGGCGCCGTGGGGCGAGATCATGAACTCCTGGAAATCGACGGAATTATCGGCATGCGCGCCGCCGTTGATGATGTTCATGTTGGGCACGGGCAGGGTGCGCGCGTTGACGCCGCCCAGGTAGCGGTAGAGCGGCAGGCCAAAGGCGTCGGCGGCGGCGCGGGCGGAGGCCAGCGAGACGGCGAGGATGGCATTGGCGCCGATGCGGCCCTTGTTCGGGGTACCGTCCACTTCGAGCATCTTGGCGTCGATGTCCTGCTGCTGGGCGACATCCATGCCCAAAAGCGCGGGGAGAAGCTCGTTTTCGATGTTTTCGACGGCCTTGCGGACGCCCTTGCCCAGGTAGCGGCCCTTGTCGCCATCGCGCAGTTCGACGGCTTCATGTTCGCCGGTGGAAGCGCCGGAAGGGACGGCGGCGCGGCCCATGCTGCCATTGGAAAGGTGGACGTCGGCTTCGACGGTAGGATTGCCGCGGCTGTCCAGAACTTCGCGGGCGACGATATCAACGATCTCGGTCATGGTAGTGATTTTGCTCCGTGGGGATGATGATCTCAGAGGACAAACTCCTCTATTGTTTCATATCGAGGGGTGCGGTTTCAGGAACGGGGAGCATGGCGTAGGTGTTTGACTGAGCCTGGACTTGTGGATAAGATGCTCTCGCCATGATGCGAAACCTGTCTGCGCTCCTTTGTGCCGCAGCCTCGATATTCGCGCAGGCGGAGCGCCCGCGCGCGCCGTGGCCTCCGCCCGGTGGCGTGATTCCCATGATCATCGATGCCGACGCGGCGAACGAAATCGACGACCAGTATGCGATCTCGCTGGCCCTGGGTTTTCCGGAGCGGATCCGCATTGAGGGATTCGTGGCCGCGCATTTCGGGCTGGCGGGCGGCGCGCAGGGGATCGACAAATCCTTCAAGGAAATCGAACTCCTGCTGGAAAAGGCCGGCATGACGGGCAAATATCCCATCAAGCGCGGTTCGGACCCGATTGTCTATCGCGACCGGATCCCGGAATCCGAGGGCGTGGACTTCATCATTGAACGGGCACTGAAAGCGACGCCCGAACAGCCGTTGTGGCTGGTGCTTTTGGGGCCTGCGACCAACGCGGCTGCGGCGCTGCTCAAGGAACCGCGCATCGCGGACCGGCTCGTGGTTTTCTGGCATGGCCGGACGCAGTGGCCGCTGCGCTGCTGGAATTTCAATGCCTACAACGACATTAAGGCCGCTCAACTGTTGTTCGAATTGCCATGCCGCTTCGTTCTGTTCGACACGGGCACGTACCTGACGATTGACATGGAGGAGTCCGAACGGCGCTTCGCTCATCTAGGGCCGCTAGGCAATTACCTGCACGAGTTCCGGAAGACGAAGCCCTACTTCAGTTCGCCGCGCAAAGGATTTTTCGATCTGGGCGATATTGTGGCTTTCGTGGATCCCGGCGCGGTCCGGTGGGAGAGAACCGGCGCGCCGCGGGTCGATCACGATCTGCGGTACGATTTCTCGAAGACATACGGCGAAATTGTCCGTATCTATCACGTGGAACGCGATCGCAGTTTCGACCTGCTCGAGGAAGCTCTGCGGCGCCTGCACGCACGCTGAGGCGCTCTTTCGCTCAGGCCCCAGCCTTGATAGGGTGTAGTCAGCAAAGGAGACCGTGTTCATGTTGAAGAAACTCCTCCTCCCGGTTGACTTTTCCGCGCGTTCGTTAAAGGCCGCCGAGCATGCGCGGTATCTGGCTTCGCAGAGCAATTGCGAGGTGGTGCTGCTGCATGTGGTTGAGCCTTCGCGGAAGACCGATCCGCCGCCGGCCGAGACCGGTTTGCCCGCTCTGAAAGGGATTCTGTGCGGCGCGGCGGTAAGGACGGTGGAACTGACGGGCGACCCGGCGCCGACGATTCTCGATTATGCGGGGCACTATCAGCCGGACCTGGTTGTGATGCCGACGCACGGCTATGGCGTGATGCGGCGGTTTCTGCTGGGGTCGGTGACGGCCAAGGTGCTGCACGACTCCGAGTTTCCGGTGTGGACGGGCATTCACGGCGATGTGGAACATGAGACGGCGCCGTTCAAGGGCATCGGCCATGTGGTGTGCGCGGTGGATCTGGGGCCGCCGAGCGAGCATGCGGTGCGGTGGTCGGCCCAGTTCGCCTCGGCGTTCGACGCGAAGCTGACGGTGGTGCATGCGAGTCCGCAACTGGTGCCGGTGGTGGGCGTGGTGCATGAGCCGGAGTGGCGCGCGCACGTGCTGGAGGCACTGCAAAAGACGATGGCGGAGCTGCTGGAAAAGGCGGGGGTGGTGGCCGATGCGCGGCTGGTGGCGGGCGACGCGCCAGGCGCGGTGGTGGCGGCGCTGGAGGAGGCGGGGGGCGATGTACTGGTGATCGGGCGGTCGCCGCACGGGATGCTCGGACGGCTGCGCACGGCGGCGTATGCGATTATCCGGCACTCGTCGCGGCCCGTGATCAGCGTGTAGGCGGCTGCGATGCGGCGCCTGGTCCTGTTGATGCTGCCCGTGGTGAGCGCGCTGCTGGCGCTAGCCGGGCAGGGGCTGGGCTGGAAACTCGGCGTGCCGTTTGCGTGCGCGATGGCTCTGGTGGCGCTGCTGGATCCGCGGCGCGAGGGGCGGCGGGCGCTGTGGTGGGTGGTAGCGGCGTTTGCGTTTTCGATGGCGGGGGATTACTTTCTGTCGTCGAGGCGGGGGCGGGAGTCGTACTTTTTGTACGGCATCGCGGCGTTCTGGGTGGCGCACCTGGGGTACCTGGCGTATGCGCTGACGCGCGGGCGGGTCCATGTGCATGCGCTGATTCTGCTGCTGGCGGGGTATCTCACGTATCACTTCCGGATGGTGGCGCCGGCGATTGAGAGCCCGGTGTTGTCGGGGGCGGTGCTGGCTTACCTGCTCGTTTCGTGCGTGAGCATGGCGGCGGCGATCGGGATGAAAACGAACCCGGGCGAGCGATGGCTGTACGTGGCTGGGGTGGCGCTGATTCTGTTTTCGGACACGGTGATTTCGTTCAGGGAGTTTCTGAATTTCCACCGGCTGAACGCGCTGATCCTGCCGGCGTATTACCTGGCGCAGATTCTGATTCTGCACGGGGTGCTATTGCGGCGCGATCTTCGATACACTTGACCCTTTGCCGGACTGAAACGACCATGAACGAAACGATCAAATACCTACTCGACGAAACGCGCCTGCCGAAGCGGTGGTACAACCTGGTGGCGGACCTGCCGGCTCCGCCGCCGCCGGTGCTGCATCCGGGGACGCTGCAGCCGGTGGGGCCGGACGACCTGGCGCCGCTGTTTCCAATGAGCCTGATTTTGCAGGAGGTGAGCGGGGAGCGCGAGGTGGAGATTCCGGAGCCGGTGCGCCAGGTGTACAAACAGTGGCGCTGCACGCCGCTGTATCGCGCGCGCCGCTGGGAGAAGGCGCTGGATACGCCCGCGCGGATCTATTACAAGTACGAGGGCGTGAGTCCGGCGGGTTCGCACAAGCCGAATACGGCGGTGGCGCAGGCGTTCTACAACAAGGAAGCGGGCGTGAAGCGAATCACGACCGAGACGGGCGCGGGGCAATGGGGGTCGTCGCTGGCGTTCGCGGGGGCGCTGTTCGGGCTGGAGATCGACGTGTATATGGTGAGGGTGAGTTATAACCAGAAGCCCTACCGGCGGGCGTTGATGGAGGCGTACGGGGCGCGGTGCGTGGCTTCGCCGTCGCCGGAGACGGCATCGGGGCGGGCGATTCTGGAGAAGCGGCCGGATCATCCGGGGTCGCTGGGAATCGCGATCTCCGAAGCGGTGGAACTGGCGGCGCAGCGGGACGATACGAAGTATGCGTTGGGGTCGGTATTGAATCACGTGCTGCTGCACCAGACGGTAATCGGGCTGGAGGCGATGGAGCAGTTGGCGCTGGCGGACGATTATCCGGATGTTATTGTGGGGTGTACGGGCGGAGGTTCGAATTTCGCCGGGATCGCGTTTCCGTTTATCGGCGAGAAGATCAAGCAGGGGAAGCCGACGCGGATCGTGGCGGTGGAGCCGGCGGCGTGCCCGTCACTGACGCGCGGCATGTATGCGTACGATTTCGGCGACACGGCGCATCTGACGCCGCTGACGAAGATGCACACGCTGGGGTCGACGTTTACGCCGCCGGGATTCCACGCGGGCGGTTTGCGGTATCACGGGATGGCGCCGCTGGTGAGTCATGTCAAGGAATTGGGACTGATCGAGGCAACGTCGTATCACCAGACGGGGTGTTTCGCCGCGGGTCTCGATTTCGCGCGGGCGGAGGGGATTCTGCCGGCGCCGGAGGCGAATCATGCGGTGAAAGGGGCGCTGGAAGAGGCGTTGAAGTGCAAGGAGGAGGGTGTTTCACGGGCGATTCTGTTCAATTTGTGTGGACACGGGCACTTTGACATGCAGGCGTACATCGATTATCAGGCGGGGAAGCTGACCGACCAGGAGTATGACCCGAGCGAACTGGCGATGGCGCTTTCGGGTTTGCCCTCGGTACCGGCATAGCCGGATTGGCCTATGGTCCCGAGCGTCCAAAGCAGCCTGAAGGCGGGCTGCTTGGTTTTGATGTCCGTGCTGAACTGCGGTTGCGGAAATGACGGGGGCGCCGCGGATGCGGCGGAGATCGCGCAGACCGTGGCGGCCAGTCAGGAGTTCAACGCGCCCCAGGTGGTATATTTGAAGACCCGGGCTGGGCTGCCCTGCTCACAGGCGCTTGTGTCCGACCTCGATTGGTCCAGATGGGAGGGTTTGGGCCTTGGGTCAACCAGGGATGTGGTGGGAGGCGAGGGCGCTAGCTGCCAATTCACGCTATCGGAGAACGCCCGCCTTGTCATTGAAGCGCATCAACATGTGCTCAAAGGAAATTTTCCGGGGGGCGCAGATCCGAATCTGATTGCGGCGCCATTGGCGGTCCGGAATTTGACGAGGGTCGTCTCCAGCAGGCGAGTCAGCGACGAAACCTGGGAGGCGGAGGTGGAATGGCATTGGAATCCGAACTCGCTGGGGGAACGCATGGGGGTGGATGTGGGGCCCAAGACGGCATGGGCCGTTCTTGGCATTGACGCTGGCGGCTGGCGGCTGCTCTCGCTGCGGTTGGGGCCGTAGCGGACACTCGCGCAGGCGGGAATGTTTCCACCCCAGAAACATCTGAATTTCAGGCACATTCCTGCTTGACAAACGTCAATGCCATCCTGCAACATAAGCTAGTTGATTTGTTTTTTCAAGGCGCGGGGGAGGTTTCGCCCGCACAGGGAAATGGGACCGACATGGCGGTAGCTTGTCCGAAATGAGGCGTATGCCTGCTTTCGGCGAACCGATTCCGGCGGCATGGGCGCCGTCCGCGCGAGCCACCAGGTGGACGGTTTCGGCCGCGCGGGAATGGACCTGGAAGCAGCTTGCGGCGGTTTTTGCCCTGCACATGGCGCTTGGGTTGGCGATGCACCGGTTGCCGCCGCTGGCGACGATTCACGCTTTATTGACGATCATTGCGGTGGTGGCAATCAGCCTATACGCGACCCGGCCTAGCCTCGTGCTGATGAGCATCTGCTATGTGACGGGAGCGGAAGTGCTCTGGCGGATGTCGAAGGCATTTCTCTTCCATGAAACGGGCAAGTACGTGATTGTGTTGCTTTGTGTAATCGGCCTGCTGCGCCTGGAGAGGCCCAGGCTACTCGGGCCGGCGCTTATCTACCTGTTTCTTCTCCTGCCGTCAGTCGCCATCACCTACAATCTGTTCGCGGGCTTTGACTTCTTCCGCAGGGCGGTCTTGTTTTCGCTGGCGGGTCCGCTGGCGATCACCGCGGCAATCTGTTTTTGCGGCAATTTGCGGTTCAGTGCGGGCGAATTATGGCGAAGTCTGTGTTGCATGGCGTTCCCGCTCATGGGGGTGGCCGCCGTCACCATGGTTTCGACGTACTGGCGCGAGGGGGTTCAGTTCACGACCGAGGCGAACTTCGAGACGAGCGGGGGATTCGGACCGAACCAAGTGGCCTCGGCGCTCGCGCTGGGCGCATTACTTCTGTTTCTAGGCGCACTGCTAATCGAGCTTCACTGGACCGTGAAATGGCTTGCCTTCGCGGTGGCCACGATCTACGCGGCGCAAAGCGTGATGACGTTTTCCCGGGGAGGGATACTCGCCGTTCTGTTGAGTTTGGCTCTCGTCGGCCCTCTTCTTTTGCGCACGAGGCGTCGCATACTCATCGGCGCCGCCTCATTAGTGGTCCTGGTGGTGGTTGGCGCGGGCCTTTTCTCCGCCATGAACCATTACACCGGGGGAATGCTTCAGAAGCGTTTCCAGAAAGAGGGGATGAGCGGGCGGGAACAACTCATGCTGACCGACCTGGCGCTTTGGGCTGAGAATCCGGTGTTTGGGGTTGGCGTGGGAATTTCGAAGTATTACCACAGAAACAACACGGCCTCGCACACGGAATTCACTCGCGCACTTGCGGAGAACGGCTCGTTCGGAGCGCTGGCTTATCTGATCCTCGCGGCGGTCACGCTCAGGCGGGGCTGGTTCGTCTTTGGACAGAAGCACTCCGCGTACCGGGCGCTGCTGCTGGCCTCGATGATCTGGGCGTTTCTCTATATGTTCGTGAACGCGAACCGGACAGCTGCGCCGGCGCTGGCGATGGGGCTTGGTTTCGTGTCTGTCCAGACGCGGAGGGCGTGGGGGGCTTCGCCGTCCGGGAGGACCGGATAGCGGTGGCGAACACCGCCGGAGCCACGCCGCCGCCGGTGCTGCTGATCGCTCCGTTTCTAGCGGGCAAGGACGGGCGCTGGTGTTACGCCGAAGACCTGTCCGCGCGCCTGGAGGGCTGCGGACTTCCGGTTCGGAGGAGCTCCACGGTCAACACAAAAATCATACGTCTTGCGGACATGATCGCCAGTTCGCTGGGCGCACGCGGAGAGTTTGGCGCGGCCATTGTGGATGTGTACAGCGGCCAAGCGTTTATATGGGCCGAAGCCGCGGCGAGGGCTCTTGCTTTGCGCGGAAAACCTTTCATTGCCGCCTTGCATGGCGGCAATCTTCCGGAGTTCGCAAGCCGCCATCAACGGCGAATGAAAGCCCTGCTCGGCACCGCCGCCGCGGTGGTCGCTCCTTCCGATTATCTGCGTCATGCGTTTCGTGTTTGGCGTGCCGATTTGGGGCTGCTGCCCAACGCAGTCGATCTGGGGCTGTATCCAAGCGCGCTCAGAGCATCCCCGAGGGCCCATCTCATGTGGCTACGGTCGTTCCATTCAATGTATAACCCAGCGATGGCGATCCGGGTCTTAAAGAAAATTTCGGAAAAATGGCCGTTGGCGCGATTGACTATGGTGGGAATGGACCGCGGCGACGGCAGCCGTCAGGATTGTCAGAGACTAGCATCGGAGCTTGGTCTCGGCCAGCGGGTTCATTTTGCCGGGGTGATCCCCAAAGCGGAAGTGGGACATGTTTTAAGCCGGGGCGACATTTTTCTCAACACCACGAATGTGGATAATGCGCCCGTGAGCGTGCTCGAGGCGATGGCGTGCGGACTGTGCGTGGTGAGCACGAACGCGGGCGGGGTGCCGCATTTGATTCGCGATGGCGTGGATGGGCTACTGGTGAGAGCCGGAGATGAGGCGGCCATGGCCGGGCGGGTTCTTCAATTACTGGAGGACAACAGCTTGTCCACCCGCATTTCCTGGGAGGCGATGACGAAGGCCCGTGAGTTTGGCTGGGAAAGAGTGCTTCCTCAATGGATCCACCTGCTGCAACGTGTCGCGCCATCGGCCTACGGAGCCGTTTTATGTTGACCGCAGCAGCATCCGGAATGATGCTTGCAGTCCTCGTGGCGGCAGCGGCGACGCGCTTCTTGGCTGGTTTTCTTCGAAAACGGGGAGTCATTGACAAGCCAAATGCCCGATCCTCCCACAACGTTCCGACACCGCGCGGAGGAGGGGTGGGAATCATCATGGGGACGTTGGCGGGCACGTTGCTTCAAGCCTGGATTTGGGAGATGCCGCTCCCGCCGGCCGCCGTTTGGGTTGGTCTGGGCGGGATCGCCTTGACCGGTTTGTTGGATGATGTGCTCGGACTGCGGGCGGACGCCCGCCTCGGCCTTCAGGCTGTCTTTGCGGCGATCGTGGTGGCCTCCGGGCTGAGCCTCTCTAAGCTGCCATTGCCCGCACCGCTCGATATTTCGCTAAATCCAGCCTCAGGCTGGCTCTTTTCAATGCTTTGGATCATGGGCGTCACGAATATTTATAATTTTCTGGACGGGATCGACGGGTATGCCGCGGTTCAGGGGATGATTGCGTGTGCGGCGATCGTGGTTTTCCAAATCAGTCCCCTGATGGGTCCGCTGCTTCTTGCCGCGGGCGGCGCTTGTGCGGGATTCATTTTCTACAACTGGCACCCCGCCAAAATCTTCATGGGGGATACAGGTTCAACCGGACTCGGATTTCTGCTCGCGGTGAGCCCGCTGCAAGCAGCCGTAGAGGTCCGCCATCTGGCCATTTTTGTCACAGCGCTGTTTCTCTGGTTCTTTCTTGCAGATGGCGTGTATACGCTGACGCGGCGGGCAATCAAAGGTGAGAAGTTTTGGCGGCCGCACCGGACACACCTTTATCAACTGCTCGCCTCCGGGGGCTTGCGCCACAGTCACGTGGTGTGCCGGGTGGGCTTTGCCATGCTGCTGCTGGCCGCGGCTGCGGGCGCCGCTCATCGTTGGGGAGCGCCTGAGGCGCTGTGGGCGCCATTTGCGCTGGCCGTCGCAGGATTCCTGGCGTACCGGCACACGGCTGAGATGACCGGCATCAAGCGCCAGACGACCACAGGGTGGAAATGACTATGCAGAAAATACTGAAGCGGTACAGGAAGTTATTGGTGCTCGCCTTATTACTAAGCCCCGCATAATATAAAGTCATTCAAATCGCAATTCAGCTTGCTTCCA
>JAHDVK010000009.1:0-233041 GCA_023384675.1 Bryobacteraceae bacterium
CTCCACCCCTCCACACTACATATTGGGGCCTGCTGTGTCAAAGGGATACCCACTCGATGGCTTACAGACAGGAAGTACTGAGCTACGCCGCGCGCCTGGCGGCTTGTTGCCTGCTGCTGGTGCTGCCCGCATTGGCGGAAGTGCAGATTATTCCGCAGGTTGCCGACGGCGGAGGCTGGTCGACGACGATTGTGCTGTCCAACAAAACGACGACGGCGCAGAATGTCACATTGAACTTCTATCGGGCTATTCCTGAAACCAACGGAACCACTGAACCGTGGACACCGCCGTTTCTTGAGAGTGTTTCCCTTCCCAACATCACTCTGGCTGCCGGTTCCTCCCTTTTCCTGCATACTCCCGGCACGGCTGGTACGTTATCCCAGGGCTGGGGTGAACTGAACGCCGCTGCCGGAGTTGCCGGCTATGCCATTTTCACATCCCAGGGTCAAGACGCAACGGCGCCCGCGGTTGCGGCGGCCAGCCGCATCCTGGTCCCGTTCGACAACACTTCCGGCCTGATCACGGCGGTTGCCGTTGCGAATCCGAACGCCAGCGCGGCGACCATTCAGGTCAACATCAAAACATCGGATGGAGCCACGAGTTCAGGCGCCCTGCCTCAAATGCCAGCCAGAGGGCACAGGGCTTTTGTCCTGCCGGACCTGTTCGCGGAGACCGCGGGGAAGCGTGGGTTGGCGGAGTTCCATGTAGCGTCGGGTTCCTTCTCAACCATCGCCCTGCGATTTAATCCGACGACAGCATTCACTTCGGCGCCGGTGTACCCCCAAACCGGGGCGCCCATCATCGGCGCCGTGGTCACCAATACGCCCGCCTCCGCTCCGCGGACCCAAGTGATTGCGCAGGTGGCCGACGGCAACAACTGGTCCACCACCATTGTCCTCACCAACACAACAACAGCTAACCTGACAGGCGCCTTGGACTTCAGAACGTCGATCACCGGCGGAGGTGGAGCGACGACACCTTGGAACCTGCCGTTCCTCGAGAACGTTCCGACATCCAGCTTCAGCATCCCCGCCGGTTCCACGGTGTTCCTGCAGACTCCCGGTGCGGCGGGTGATGTCTCGCAGGGCTATGCGGCATTAACCGCCGACGCAGGAGTGGAGGGCTACGCCATCTTCACGAGCCGCTCCGCGGGAAAAGCCCAGGACGGTACCGCGCCCGCGGTTTCGGCCTCCAGCCGTCTGCTGGTTCCGTTCGACAACGCTGCCGGCCTGGTCACGGCACTCGCAATCGTGAACCCGAACGCCGGCGCTGAATCGGTTTCAGTCAACCTTCGCACCTCGGACGGGGCCACCAGCCTCGGCGCGGGGATTGATCTTCCCGCACAAGGGCATATCGCCATCGTCATGCCGGCGCTATTCCCCGAAACCGCCGGAAAGCGCGGGTTGGCCGAGTTCTATCTCTCCTCGGGGACGATCGCTTTCATCGCGCTGCGATTCAGCGACAGCGGAGCTTTTGCCTCAGCCCCGGCTTACTTCGAGAGCGGGGCCCCGATCATCACCACCGGCGGCGGCGGCGGTGGCGGCGGCGGTGGCAGCAGCGACATGAATCCCACTCCCGCCGAGATTGAGAGCTGGATTTCTCGAGGCAATTACTCCTCAGGCGGGTTCACCCTGAGCAGAGCAACCGCCTACGTAACGACGGACTCGGTCGGCGCGGGGGGCGTGACACCGGTGACGGCCATGACGAAGCTCGACACTATTACGGCCTTTTTCGGCCGGTTCGGGGGCTCGGACCTCCCCAAGGTGCTGCGTGGCGAACTGCCGCCGGGCTACCCCAACTTGAATCCGACTGCGGGGAGCTGCGTCGTCTACACCATCAGCTCACTGACGAATCCGTATCCCAACCTCACTTCCGTGGGCCTCGATGCCGGTCCGCAAGTCACCTCCAGCGGTCCGAACGGCAACCAGGCGGCTTTGCGGCAGACGCAACAAGGCACCGGATTCACCTACCACGCACCCAACGTTCCGAACACTTATCTCGCCTCCGGCCGGTACACGCTGGCAGCTCCCGGCGGGGCCGATGTTGGAGCCCTTACCGGCACGTTGGACATCGTGCCGGACCTGGTGGTCACGAACAATCCGGATGACCTCAAGCTGATCGACCGGGGCAGCGGAGTCACGCTGCGCTGGACTGGCGGGGAACCCTATACGATCCTGACCATTTCCGGTAGCAGCGTCAGCGTGGCCACCAATCCGCCGGAAGGCGCCGGGTTTGTATGCCTCCAGGACACCTCAGCGGGCCAGTTCACGGTACCGTCGAGTGTGCTCTCGCAGCTTCCCGCGAGCCCAACGATCGGGGCCGGAGGGTTTAACTTCATTACGCGAGGCACCCTCAGCGTGACCGCCGGCGGCAAAGGCGCGCGCTTCGCCTCGCCGGCGGGGTTGGATATCCTCACGGCAAACAACTACTGGATCTGGAGCTACACGCCGCAGTACAAATAGCGCGGGCAGCGCAAGTGCCGCCGGGCTTTCGGATTTCGCGGATTTCGGGGACATTCAATCACCAAACTCCTCTCGGGGAGCGGGGCTGAGTGGTTGGCGATCAACCCGCAGACCGTTGTGGCGAGCGACTCATCCCGTTGGATCGAAGGAACTCGGCGGGCGAATGGCCCCGTTCGGTTAGGGTGCTTGCAGTTACCGAAGGCATTCCGATTAGAGGTAAGGTGATTGCGACTGGCACCCAATTGGCTATAGGGATTTTCAATCACTTTCAGGCACCGAATACGGAGCGAGCCGCCCGCCGGTAGAGTTCGATGGCGGCCTTGAGATCGCCGCTGACGATTTCCTTCGCCTGCGCCGCCTGCATGAGGCCCTGCGCCCGCTTCGCATCCGCATTCTGCCCGAGGCACAAGATTGCGCCAAGAACAGCCACTGCTGCGAGGTAGGGTATGTTTCGCATGCGTTGATTGTGGGATTCCGGTTTCTCGCCGGGATCCGGATCCGGTCAGGAATCAGTCCGGCCGCGCGCCGCGAAAAGGGGCCTTCGGCGCACCTGAGAGCGGGCCGGGATCTTCAGTTGATGGGCACGATGGGCAGCACGATCCGCGAAGGATGCTGCGCGTCGTGATAGATCGAATTCTGTGCGATACGGGTGCGGCGGTTCTGGCCGAGCGGTTCGCCGGTGTTGGGGTTGATGTCGAAGCGAGGGAAGTTGCTACTCGAGATGTCGAGGCGGATGCGGTGGCCGCGGCGGAAGACGAGCGAGGTCGGATACATCTCGATAGTGAACTCCTGAGGGACGCCCGGGGTGAGCGGTTTCGCGGCGCCGAGGGAGTCGCGGTAGCGCGCGCGCACGATGCTATCGGCCACATTGAGATCGACACCCGCGGGGAAGTCGCGGCTCGGCGGATAGACGTCGATGAGCTTGGCGGTGAAGTCGGTGTCGGGTCCGTCGGAGGCGCCCCAGAGCTTCACGATGAGGCGTCCGGTCACTTCGACATCGCGCTCGAGCGGCGGCGTCTGGAACACGAGCACGTCCTTCCGCGCGGAGAGAGGCAGGGAATCGCGGCACAACCAATGGTCCAGCGAGCAGCGTTGGTCCTGCGCGCCGCGCGGCATCAAGACGCCTTCGGAGGAGACGTTCCCGCCGATCGTCGGAACGGGGTTATCCGGATCAAAGTGATACGCGGCCGGCTCGGCTGATCCGGGCGCTTGAGTGGAAAGCGTGCCGTCGGCATGCAGGTAATACGGGGTAGCGGCCGCCCGCGCGAGGGGCCATTCACGCTCATCCCGCCAACGCCCGCCCACGAACAAGCGCCCCTCGGGAGTCTTGCGCGGTTCGCCCGCGCCCATGACGAAGATACGGACCGGCGGCTCTTTGTCCACGCCATTGTCGATGTCTTTCAACCAACGGTCGTACCAGCGCAGGCGGAGCGCGTTCATGTCGATGGCGGCTTCTGGGCCGAAGTCGGCGATGCCCGAATAGCGAAGCCCCTGCCCGCCATGCGTCCACGGGCCTACGATCAAGCGCTGCAGGCTCTTCTTGGCTTTCGCGAGTTCGGTGTAATTCAGGTTGGCCACCTGCGTGCCCCAGGAGTCGTACCAGCCCGTCACGTGATAGACCGGGATGTCCTTGTACTCCGCGATGTGATCGATCACGCTCGAACCCATGTCCTTCCAGAACGCGTCATTGTCGCCGTGCCGCAACGCTTCGACGAGCCAAGCTTCGTAATCCGGCGCGAACTGGAGCGGCGTCATCCCAGGCAGCAGCGGTAGCGCGCGAACATACTCGCGCACCTTCGCCCCGATCTCCTCAAGGGCGGGCGCAACCTCGGGTGTGGACGCCGCTCGCAGCGCCGCCGTGTGTGAATCGGGCGAAGCCGAGAGACCCGCCGCACCCGCGCGCGTGCCCGTCGCGTTGCCGAGAGTGAAGATCCAGTTGAACCAGCGCAGCTCGAACGCGCCGTTGTGCCGGATGCCGTAGCGCCCGTAGTTGGTCATGGCGTCCACCGGAACCATCGCCGCCAGATTCGGCGCATTCGCGAGCGCCATTGCGTGCTGCGTCGCACCGGGGTAGGACGTGCCCATGGTTCCCACCTTCCCACTGGACCACGACTGTTCGCCGATCCACTTCGTCAACGCCGCGCCATCGGGGCCATCGTCGCGGATTGGCCGCCAGCGTCCCTCGGAGCGGAATCGCCCGCGCACATCCTGGATCACCACGGCATACCCGCGGCTGACAAAGTAGCTCGTCAACGCCGGCGACGCATTGTGCTTGCCGTATGGCGTGCGCTCCACCACCGCCGGGAATCGGCCGGGCGCGATGGCGCCATCGCGCGCCGGCAGATAGATGTCAGTGGCGAGCTTGACGCCATCGCCCGAGGCGACCATCACATTCGTAAGCGTCGCGGTGTCATAGGGAGGCTGCGCCAAGAGCGCGGCGGCAAGGAGAAAGAGAGGGAGACGGAGCATGAGGTCCTTTCAACGCGCGATCCGGGGGCCGGCGATGCATACGCTGCCAGTGGATGCCGCTTCTTGGACGGCCTTGAGGCCAATCGAAATGGTAGCAGATGGCGCCAACTCAGTAGACCGATCGCTTCTGCACAGTGCCCTTGCTGGCGAAACTGAAGCGCGGCTCCGGTGGTTGTGTGCCCAGAATTCTCCCAGCCAGATACTCGCCGACGGCCGGGCCGTGCTTGAATCCGTGCCCGGAGCCTCCTCCGGCCAGCCAGACATTGTCGATCGACGGGTGCTTGTCCAGCAGGAAGTCCCCGTTGGCGCTGTTCTCGTACTGGCATACCCGGCTCTCCACCAGGGGAGCGTTTTTCATCGCCGGGAACCGAGCCCCCAAGCGTTTCCGCATCGCGGCCAGACTCTCTTTCGGGATCAGCCGATCGGCGGAATCGGGATCGATCGGTGGGCCATGTTCGTCGTTGGCGATCTTCATGCCGCGATTCTCCAGGTCCGGAATGCCGTACAGATTATTGGGATCAATCCAGCAGGGCATTGCCGGAACGGTGAATCTCCGTTCGCCGGCGGGTAAGCCAAAGAAGAACATCTCCTGGCGCGTCGGGAAGATGCGCTGGCCCAGCTCAGCCGGAAACATCTTGGGCAGCCATGGGCCGCAGGCGAACACAAATGCGCCCGCGCTGATCGTTCTTCCTCCCGCTGTCTTCACGGAGTCCATACGGCCGTTGGCCGAAGGCGGTAGAACAGGCTCCAGGACCAATTCCAGACCCGATTGCGACATCTCCCGAACCAGCATCTGCACGGATCGCCGCGCCATCAGCGCTCCGCTTTCCGGTTCGAAGATAGCCTGATCGATGTCGCCAAGGAAGAACTGCGGAAAACGCTTCATCAACTCGGCCTGATTCAGCTTCTGGTGCGGGATTCCGAGTTTGGCGAGTACGCCCGCTGACGCGGCGATGTTCCCGTCGCCTTTTCCACCCAAGTGCAATACGCCGGCCTGTTGGAACAGCGCGCTGTTGACACGACGGCCAAGCTCCTTCCACTGCTCAAGCGACTTCTGAGCGAAGCGGCTGTAGATTTCGTCGACGCCGTAGGCGCAGCGGATCACTCGCGACTCCCCGCCGGAACTGGCCCGGGAACTCGCTGCGCCATAGGCGTCGATCATGATGACGCGTTTCCCGGCGCTCCGCAGGTGGTGCGAGGTCCAGGATCCGAACACGCCAGCCCCAATGACGGCGACGTCATAGGGTGCCGCTTGGGCGGAGGCACGCTTTGCTTCCGTCCAAACGGCCACGAGGCTCTTCATTACTGTGCGGCGGTTTGGTTTGTTCATTGTATGTATTGCGTCCATGTGAATCTGACCCGAAGCCAGGTTCACGCTCCCCCCAAGATCTGGTGAGTGTTGACCCTCAGAATGCGAAGGTGTCAGTCCACTGCACTGGCCCCTTCGCGAAATGGGGCGAAAGGTAGTTTGGACTGGCTCTTTGGGTCGTGAGAGGGGTTCTTGGGGGCTGAAGCGGGTGCATGACTCCGCTTCCGCGTGAGGCGAGCAGATCGTTCGGGGTTCGGCTTGTGGTGATGAGCGTGTCTGGCGGTTGAGTTTTCCGGACTCCAGGGGCTGGCTTGAGACGAAGCCGCTGAGAATCGGTACCAAGGAGCCGGGGCGGAAGGGAAATTGGCGGATATCGCGAAGGGCTGGTCTGAGACTCATCTCCTCGGCCCCGGTGAGCCGGATCAAGCATGGAGATGGAAGACTTTGCTGATGATCTTCCACTCGCCGTCGACTTTGAGCAAGGTGAACATGTCGGTGAAACGGTGGCCGCCCCAGTTGTCGAGTTCGAGCCTGGCGAGGGCGACGGTTTCGCCGATGTCGATGGCGGCGATGGCGCCCTGGAGTCCGGCGGCCGGGGGATTCTGATCGACCCAGTCGAAGAGCCCCTGGATGGGGCCGCCGATGAACTCGGGCCCGAGGTAGCCGAAGATGGTGGCGTCCTGATGGAAGGCGGACTTCATGTCGTCGCCGCGGCCGGAGATTCCACCGCTGATGTATTGCTGGATCACCCGTTCGATGGCCTGGCGGTCGGCGACAGCGGTAGCAGATTCGTTCATGCAGCCTCCTCAATCCGGTTCAAAACTGTAGGCGAGAGTAGCACAGGGGCGCAGGAGACTCAAAGCGGGCGAGAGGGCGGAGGGAGTTCGCAGGTCAAGCTGTACGGATCTGTGATCACGAGCGCGGTCTGCCGAAGTGCGATCGGGCGACCGGAGACGGGCTACGCTCACACGTTGGCGAGGAGGAGGATGCCGGTAGACCGGGACCATGGATGTTCACAACGCACGCAAACTCGAGGTGTCCGTGCGTCGCCTGGCCCCGTTTGACTGGGGTGGAGCCGGCCGGCAAGCGGATCAAGGGTACAAGTAATGTGAACCGATGCCCAGTGGCAGGCCGGTGGCCCAGAAGGCGGCGAGCAGCAGGACGTAGACCGCCAGGCAGGCAGCGCACATGGGCAGGGCGAGCGAGATGATGGTGCCGATGCCCGCGCTCTTGACATAGCGGGCACAGAAGACGGCGATGAGCGGGAAGTGAGCGTCTGTCCGAGAGCTTCTTGCACTTCGAAGCTGTAGTGGTTCCCGGGGGTCAAAAAGCCCCGTTGGGTAAATTGCCCCCTCATTGCGAACCCAGCTCTGCGAACCCAGTTCCACGCGAATCCACTTGTCGCGACTGCAGAAGCCCGGTGAGTTTCCAGCCTGCTCCTGCCTCCATACTCTTGGCAGCAATGCACCGCTGGAATCGTGAACGTCGAAAGCATCAGGAGGAACCAGATCAATCTGCGACAAACGGCGATTGACTGGTTTGCAGCCGATACCATCCGCCCGATCGGTACAGCAGACGAGACGCTCGCCTCACAAGACGCCTCCGATCAGGGTTGGTTGAGCACCGCCGCCCTTCATCTCCCCACCCGCCCGTGCCAGAACTGTGCCAAAACCGCATCTCTTTGTGGGTCTGGAGGTTGCCGAAGGAACCGAATCAGCTGCTCCAAGGTGTTGAAAACAAGGAGGACCGCATAGAGTTGTTAGGCTGATTGGAAATAGTCCGAATTCTTCGTAATCAGCAGGTCGCCGGTTCGATCCCGGCGGGTGGCTCCAGAAGTTCCTTGCCTGCCTGAACTTGCAAGCACCAGCGCGGAAGGTTGGGCCGGTGTTTCCCTACTTATCCTGTTCCCTTCAGGCCAGCGGCCCAGCCGGCACCTCCGTCCCAACCGTGGCCGCCTCAGCCCTTTCCTGCTGCGCAACCCCAGCGGTACACGAACAGCAGAAGCGCCTTCGCCGCCTGCATGGCCGATTCGATATCAACATACTCATCGGCGGCGTGCGTATTACCGCCGAGTGCCCCCCAGATGACCGCCGGTACGCCAAAGTGCTGCTGGAAGATGTACATGTCGCACGGGCCTTCGATGCCCGCCAGCGGCGGCGGTGTACCGAGCACTTCCGCCGCGCTTGCCGAAAGACGGTTCACCAACGGCCCGCCTAACTCGTTTTCCCTCAGCGAGGAGCCCGGCAGCCAGCGAACCGGGTACTCCACCTTGGGCATCTCCGGGAAGAGGCCGGGCCGCGCGGCCACGGTTTCGCGCAGCCATTCCTCGAACTGCCGGTCGATCTGGACAAGTTCTTCGCCGGGCATCGTCTGCCAGAACAGCTCGACCTTGCAGGTGTTGGCGGTGGCCATCGGCTCGGTCCAGCCCCAAGGGCCGGAATGGATCTTGAGCACCGAGACGGGCACCGGGTTGTCCAGGTGGCTGTAGGCGAAGTGAGCCGGGGCGGACCGGCGGCGGATCGCGGCGAAGGCCGGGATTTCAGAGAGGAACCATCCGAGTTGAGAGGCGACGCCCGCCTCCATTTGTCCAGAAAGAATGCCGCCGCCGGGCGTTTCAAACGTGATGTGCGCGGTCCGGCCGCCGCGCTGCGCGGCCAGGATGCGGAGGAACGAAGGCTCGGAAATCACCGCGGCATCGGCCACATATCCGCGCAGGCGTCCTGCGAGCGTTCCGTTGACTCCGCCGAACTCCTCATCCACCACGCTCTCGATGGTAAGGCGCCCCTGCGGCTCAATGCCTAAACCCTGGAACGCGCGGGCGACGAAGAGGTTGGCGGCGATGCCGGCCTTCATGTCATTGGCGCCGCGACCGTAGAGGCGGCCGTTCTCAATGTGGCCCGAAAACGGATCGCGCGTCCAGGGCAGCGTGCCGCGCGGAACTGTGTCGATGTGGCCGGAGAGGATCAGCGACGGGCCGCCCCGGCCTTTGCGCGTCGCCGCGAGGTTGGGCCGGTCCCTGTAGTCGCGGCCCGGCCAGTACTGCGGGTGGGTCTTGAGCCCGGGCACGCTGTCAAGGTTGTAGAGGTCGGCATCAAAACCGCAGTCCGCGAGGTAGTCCCGGCAGAACAGCTGGCAGGCAAGCTCGCTGCCCGTGGGCGGCGTATTTTCCGAGGGAATGCGGACCAGGGTCTGAATCAGCGAGATCAGATCTTCACGGTGTGCATCCGCGTAGCTCAGCAGCTCTTGCTCGACAAGTGTGTCAGCCGGCATTACAGGGTTCCTCCTCAAGGCTGGTCAGGGCCTTGGGCGCGGTGCGAAAGCCGCGGGTGAGAAAGGCGAGATAGATGAGTCCCAAGGCGAGCCAGCCGAATCCGGCCAGTAGTGCCTTCAGGGAGAGATTAATCCACAGAAAACCGCAGACAAGAGCCCCCAAGGCCGGAAATAATAGATTTTCGACCGTGCGCCAGCCGGATCGCAACCGGGAGCGGACGAAGAAGTGCATCACTACGCTGAGATTCACCAGCATGAAGCCGGTGAGCGCGCCGAAGTTGAGCAGTTCCACGGCAAGCTGAAACCGGAAGGTGAGCGAGCCGATCAGGGCCACCGCGCCCATCACGAGAAGCCCGCGAACGGGCGTGGACGTGCGCGGATCGATGGTGGCGAAGACGCGGCTGGAAACGATGCCGTCGCGGCCCATCCCCAGCAGCAGCCGCGAAGCGCCCGCCTGCCCGGTCAGCGCGCTGGCCAACCCGGCGACTAGCAGAACGAAGGTCAGGGCGCCGAACATGAGGCGGCCGCCCATGAGGCTGGCAATGTCGAGGATGGCGGTATCCGTGTCGGGAAAGGACTGGAAGGCGGGCCAGACTAGCGCGGCCAGATAAACAGTCAATATGCAGATCAGCCCCTGGAAGATGCAGACGGCGATGGTGGCCCAGCCGATGTCGCGTTTCGGATCGAGCGCATCCTCGGCCAACGTGGAGATGGCGTCGAAGCCGATGTAGGAAAGCGTGGCGATGCCGGCGCCCGAAAGCAGCAGCGGAATTGAGAACGTGTCCGGGCGGAACACGCCTTGGACATTGAACAGCCCGGCCCAGCCGTGCTGGAGCGCCACGAAGCGGACCGAGAGGCAAATGAAAAGGATAGCGCAGCCGGTCATGATGCCCATCAGCCACGCCGAGGCGCGCGCCGTCATGCGGATGCCGCGCAAGTTCACGGCGGTAATGGCGATGGTGAAGATGCAGGCCCAGATCCAATTGGAGACATAGGGAAAGAGGCGCTCAGCCGTCAGCGAGGCATAGATGACGCTGAGCAGGGGAATGAGAAAGTAGTCCAGGATCATCGCCCAGCCAGCCAGAAGGCCCGCGTGCGCGTTGATGCCCCGGTGGGCGTATGTGTAGGTCGAGCCGGCCGAGGGAAAGACAGAGGCCATCTTGGCGTAACTCGATGCCGTAAAGAACATCGCCACCATGGCGACGGCGTACGCCAGCGCCGCGTGGCCGCCGGAGCTCTGCTGCACGATGCCAAACACCGGGTAAGGCGCCGTGGGTGTGAGAATTACGAGCCCGTACAGGACAAGGTCACGCCGCGAAAGAACCCGCCGGAATCGGCGCTGTCCGGGGCCGGCGGTGGGGGCGGTCTCAAGAGCGTCGTCCATGTTGGAGACCGGAGCGAGGACCCGCACGGGGCCCTCGCTCCGCTGCAGGCCTACCAGATCAGTCTGAGCGAAAACTGGATGGTGCGGGGCTCGTTGGTTTGAACAGTCAGATCCTGGAGCCCGGTGGTGGTGTCGGGATTAGCGTCGTTCGGATGGTTGAAGGCGTTGAAGAGATCCGCCGAGAACCGGAGCTTGATCCGTTCTGAGAACGTGAAGTTCTTCATCACCGAGATATCGGAGCCCCAGGCGCCGGGACCCTTGTAGAAGGCGCGGGAGTTCCAGTTCACCGAGTCGGTGATGGGGGTGCTGCGGACAGTGCCGTTGGCCAGCGTCTGCGGCAACTGGTTGTTGAGGCCTGGTCCAAGAGGCCGCAGCACGCGATCGGCCTGATTGAGTGGGACCAGTTTCTGCAGAGCATTCTGGTCGACGTTTGTGGCCAGCGTCGGGTTGAAGTCGCCGGCAAACCAGAGGCGGCGAGGACGCCCGGCGAAGTCCATCTCGAGGCGCTGGTCCTCGGTCAGCCGGGGGTCGCCGAAGAGGTAACGCGCGGCGTTCACACCCATCCAGTAGCCGCCGCGCCACTGGCCGATGACCGCGGACTGCCACCCGCCGATGAAGGCGTCCACGAAGCGGCTCGTGCCGCTTGCGAACTTACGGCCTTTCCCGAAGGGCAGGTCGTAGATGCCGTTCCAGCGGATCTGGTGCGCGGGCACGGTGGCGGAGTTCTGATACACCAGCCTGAGGCGCTGGTCGTAGGTCATTTGCGGGTTGCCGAGGATCTCTTCATTCTGCGGCACCTTGTTTGTGCCGTTGGTGGCGTTGATCCCGGCATTCCCGGAGGTGAAGCCGCCGGCATCGGTCGTCGTCATCGCGCGCGTGAAGACGTGGAACCACTGGAAGGCCAGACCATGGGAGAAGCGGCGCTCCACCTCGGTCTGGATCGAGTTGGTGTTCGAATAACCGGTTTTGTTGGTGGCGTTTGGCAGGGCCCAGTCCTTGTTGGCGCGCATGAGGTCGCGGTTGGCGGGCGGAACGGCTCCCGTGCGGGCTACGTAGTTGTACTCGGCGCCGCGCTCGTTGATGCTGAACTTCTGTTCGAGATCGCGCCCGTGATTGCCGGTGTACGTGATGCGGAGTTTGGTTTCAGTCATCAGCTCGCGCTCAATGGTGAAATGCCAGCTTTGGGCGCGTCCGTCACGCCAGTTGAAGGGATCCCAAGGCGCGAAGGCCTGGGCGTTGACCGGTATCGTGACGAGGCCGCCGGTATCCACCGTGGCGCGGCCGACGAAGTAGCCGGGCAGTGGGGCCGTCCGTAGAGCGAACGAGGCGCTGCCGTCGAGATTGGCGATGGGGTTGGTGTAGCGGAGATTGAAGGGCGGGTTGATGCGCGAGGCCTGCAGGATTTGGGATAGCGGCATCGTCCAGAAGAACTCGCCATAGCCGCCGCGGATCACGGTCTTGCCGGTGAGCTTGTAGGCGAAGCCGAGCCGGGGTCCGAAGTTGTTGTTATCGGCCGGCAACAGCGCCGGCGGCAGACCTGCCTCCTCGGCGGTCTTCCACGTCAGGCCGCGATGGGCCCAGGAGGCAAGCGTCGAGGGCAGCACTCCGCGAATGTCTTCCATTCGGACGTTGCGCGGGGTGACCACCTGCCAGACTGAAGCGACACTGCGCGGGTCGACATTCACGAGCCGGTCCTGCTTCTCCCGGTAGGGCGTCCAGTTGTCCCAGCGGAGCCCCAGGTCGAGCGTGAGACGCGAAGTGATCTTCCAGGAGTCCTGGATGTAGAGTCCCAGCTCTTTCTGGCGGAAGTAGAAATAGCCGCGGTTGAAGTTATTGGTCAGGCTGCCGGGCAAGCCGAGCGCCATGGAGGCGAAACCGTCGCCCGTGAAAGGGACCGCGTTGTCGCTTGCCGGGGCGAACTGGGCGGTCCAGCCGCCGGCGAAGCTGTGCGATCCCTGCGCCTGCTGGCGCTCCATGATGTTGTTCTGCTCCTGGCGGAATTGGCCGCCGAATTTCAGCGTGTGCCTGCCGCGGATCCAAGTCATATTCTCCTGCAGGATGTAAGCCGTCAGCTTTTCAGGCTTGTAGTTGTCGGAGTCCCACCCAAAGATCCCCGCGCTGACGCTGGGCCAGCCCAGTTCGCCCAGAGGATTCGGCAAGCCAAGCCGGGCGGGCCAATCGGTGAAGTCCGCGTTGGTGCCCGAGTCCTTCGGCGCACGGTGCACCCCAAGCAGGAGTTCGCTCAGCAGTGCGGGCGTTATCGTCTTTGTGTAGCGCAAGGAGACATTATGCACCTTGGAGTCCTGGCGCCCAGTACCGAACCCATCGCTGATATCCGCGCGCGGGGCGCCAAACACGCCGCCGTTCTGCCGGTATGTGCGGGTGGAGCGGGTATACCGGAGCGACAGCACGTCAGCCGCGGTGAAGTTGTGATCACCACGGACCGTGATGTTATCCGTGTCGTTACGCACGGGATAGAACTCCCGCATATTGACGTCGAGATAGGGGTTTGCGCTTTCGGTGGCTGCGTGTGTGACTTCCCGGAACGTGCCGAAGATCGGATTGAAGCGGGCCTTGGGGATCGTATTGCCGATGAAGGGCAGGCGTGTTCCATTCGCGCCGGTGGTCAAAGGATCGTAGATCGTGGTCCTTCGGCCGGCGCTGTCGATGATGTTGCTGAAGTCGCCTTCCCACATCGCATCGGTGGGGACCCTGGCCTGGTAGAAGCTGCGCGAGCGGGTGCGCAACCCTTCATAGGCGAAAAACCAGAAGCTCTTGTTGCGGCCGTCGTACACCTTGGGAATCAGAATCGGACCGCCGGCGGAGGCGCCGAATTCGTTCCGGGCCAGGAAGGCGGCCGTATTGCCGTCCTGGCGGCGGCGCGAGACCAGGCCCGCGCCGTTGTTGCGGAAGGTCTCGAACATGGTGCCGTGGAATTGGTTCGTGCCGCTCTTGGTGACCATCGTGATGGTGCCGGGCCGCGAGAACTGAGCCCCGGATCCGACGGTCTCGATGCGGAACTCCTGGACGATATCCAGACCGGGCTGAACCCGCGCCATGCCGCCGCCAAAGCGGTCCACCAGCGAAACGCCGTCCAGGGTCATCTCGGCGGAGCCGACCTTCAGGCCGTTGATGCGGGGATTGCCGCCGCCTTCCACGCCGGCGGTGAGGTCGAACAGGTTCGTAATGGACCGGCCGTTCAGGGGAAGTTGCTGGATGCGGATCGAATCCTTCACGTCTCCCAGTTCGGAGCTTTCCATATTGATCACGGGCGCGGCACCGGTGACTTCGACAATCGTGTCGACGCTGCCGACCTCCAGCACGGGCTCGAGCACAGCCGTCTGTCCGGCCTGTAGAAGGAATTCGGTTGACCAGGTTTTGAAGCCGCGATACTCAATGGAGAGCCTGTACCTGCCCGGCGGGGCGCCGGCGAACAGGTAAAGGCCCAACTCGTTACTGGAGGTTTCACGCGCAACGCCAGTCGTGAGTTGAGTGAGTACAACTTTCGCGCTAGGGACCGCCGCGCGCGCCGTGTCGTAAACCGTGCCACGAACCACGCCAGTTCCTGTTTGCGGGTATGCGGGCACTGCCAGTCCGGTCAGCAGTGCCGCCAGAAACGAAACGCTCTTGGGAGTGAAACGCATTGGTAGGCTACCTCAGTGCGGGCAGTCGAGCCGTTTCCCGGCTTGACTCGTAGATCAGATCCCGGGCAAGGCCACGGGCGGAACCCATGGCGCCCATCAGGGCGGCGTCGGCGCCGAGGGCGGAAAGTTCAATCCGCATCGGCCACGGAATGACCCGCCCAACCAGTTCGCGAATCCGGCCGGCGATCAGGGCGAACAAATCACCCGCGAGCACAATCAACTCGGGGTCGAGCATCGCGGCCATGTCCGCCACAGCGATACTCATCTGCGAGGCGACCTCGTCGAGAACCAGGGAAGCCGATTCGTCGCCGTGCCGCAGCAGAGCGGCCAACTCCGCGGCCAGGTCAGCGCCTGGTTCCGGCGTGGGAACGCCCGCCTGCCCGGACCAGGCCGCAAGCACCTTCTCCCGCACCCGGTCGCTGCCCACGGCGGTCTCGAGCAGACCGCGGGTGAGCACCTCCGGCGCCATCGTCATCCGGTCGAGAATCAGGTGGCCGATCTCGCCCGCGGCGAAGTGGCTGCCCTGGTAGAGCCGGCCGCCGATCACCAGGCCCGCGCCAATACCCGTGCCGTGCCGGATCAGGATGAAATTCTCCACGCCCGCCGCAAGCCCGGAGTGCATCTCTCCCAGTGCTGCGAAGTTCACGTCGTTGTCGACAGCGACAGGGACGCCGAAATTGTCTTCCACGCGCTTCTTGACATCGACATTGCGCCAGTGAAAGACATTGCCCGCTTCCAAAACTGTGCCCGTGGCCGGGTCCACTCTGCCCGGGGCCGCGATGGCAATCGAACAGAGCTTTTGCCCCTGCCCGCTCCTCTTCAGAACTTGCCGCAGCGAAGCCAGCAGCACGTCCAGAATATGGCCCGCCCCCAATTCGGGCGTCACCGGGCTCGCCTCATCGTCAAACGTGCGGCCATTCAGGTCCGCAAGCCAGACACGCACCGAAGCGGAGTTGATCTCGGCGGCGGCCAGGCAGCCCCAGTCCTGGTTGAAACGCAGCAGGACGGGCGGCTTCCCGCCACGGGCGTCCGGAGCGCCGGCGCCATCCTCCACCACGACGCCCCGCTCGATCATTCCGGCCACCTGCATCGAGATGGTGGGCTTCGTTAAGCCAGTCAGGCGCGCCAGTTCAGCGCGCGATACCAGGCCCTTGCCGCGAAGGACATCGAGGATGAGCGCCGCATTCAGCTTCCGTATGCTCGCAGCGTCCATGCGGCCAGCGGTTCCCGGACGTGAATGACGTGTCATGAACCCCTTCTTGGTACGTTAGGTTTCCTAACTTACTAAAAGTATGCACTGCTTTCCGGCCGAGTCAAGCAAAAAAGTAGCTGCTCAGAGCCGCCGGCCAACAACCGCCAGGCACCTCGAGTCAGGGCTCAGCCTGCGGTTCGGACAGTCCGTCTGCATTCGCTCCGTTGAGCTTGGCGTAGCTTTCGGTGATCTCCTTCAGCCGGACCCGCCAGTCGCTCAAACCGATGCTCTGCTCGGGATAGAACATATAGCCGAGATCCGGTGTCCGGTCCGCCCAGTGGTCCTTTGTGTCGTCGAGGATATGGAGGAACGGCCGCCCATCCACGGTTCTGCCTTTCGGGTACTGGCTCCTCTCCCAGACGTTTGTCAGATAGCGCCGCAGGGCGGCCGATTCGGCTTCGATTCTGGCAATCCGGTTGTGTGCCGCCACCAGGTGTCTCACGGCGGCGGCGGCATTCCGGTCTGCCGCCGCCGCGGAGGCCTTCGCCAGTTCGCCTTCGGCCCCGGCCACGGCGCTGATGAGGTTCCAGTGGTGTCCGGTGAAGCGCGCGAGTGAAAGGAGGACTTCGAGGTTGTACTGGTTGCGCGAGGCGCGCGCAATGTTGGCGAGCAGGGCGTGCTGAAGCTGGTTGTTCCGCAGGCTCAAGGCCGGTGCTTCGGCAGCCTGGCTCTGGTATTTTGCGCTGAAAGCGGGCACGAAGGCGAGTGTCGTGGGGTCCGGCAGCCCCGGCGGCGTCAGTGTCAGATCGTGACGGGTGGTGCCCAATCCCGGCCCTTCGTGGTTCCCGTAGCCGGGCCTGCGCACACGCGAAACCACGCGGTCCCAGGCGCGCTGCCACGCGCGCGCCTGCCTCTGCACATCGCGGTAGATCTCGATCATGCTCTCGGTGCGCGGCCCGTAGTAAACGTTCATGAATTCGGCGGCATGCTGCTCGGGACCCGGCGTTCCGGGATGCCAGCCCCAGCGTGCGCCCGCGGACCAGCCGAGCCAGAACGTCTCGTTGTGAAGTCCCGAATCGCCCCACGCAGCCGCGAAGCTGCCGATGGGATTCAACCGCCAGACCCGCGATCCGCTGATCGAGCGGTGAAGCGCAGCGATCCGCCCCGCCGTGTAGACCGCCTCGAACTCGCCCATTTGCACGCCTGGCGGCAGACTCTCAATCGGGAGGTGGTCGGGGAACAGAAACTCCGAGCCCTGCGTGGAGGCGTAGATCAACTGGCGCATCCCCTTGCGCTTCTGAATCGGGACGAAGCTCTCCTCGCCCACCACGCCGTCGATCACATCGTTCGGGATCCGTTTCATGTCGCCGTCGAGCAGCGGATGTTCGATCCAGGCCAGCATGCGCCGGTCGCGGCTGGCGAGGTGATCGCGCGCGCGGATGGCGAAATCGGCCCAATGCTTACTGCGGTTCTCCGGCGTGTATGGCAGCTTGCAGTTGCCCGCGATCCCCGCGTAGTACACCTCATCGGTGGAGACAAAGAAATAGTCCACGCCGCGCGTTGCCGCGATCACGTCGTCGTACATCTGGAACAGAAGTTTGTAGGTCTCCTCCTGGCACAGGTCGGATTGATAGTTATTGCCATCGGCGCGCAGATGGGCGAATTGCGGATGCTTCAGCACATATGCCATGTGCGCCGGCGACTGGATCACGGGCACCACCTGGATATATCGTTCCAGACCGTAATCGACAATCTCCTGGAGTTCGGCCGGCGTGAATGCGCCGGGCGCTCCGATCACCGGATTGGACGGGTAGCTGAACTTGTCCTCCAGTTCGAAGCCGATCATATTGGCCTTGAATCGTGCTGCCCAGTCGATATAGCGCTTGAGGGTGGGGATGCGGTCCTGGTGGTGCTTCGTATCCCAATGCAGAAATCGCAGCGCGAGCCGCGGCCAGTCCTCGATGCGGCACTCGGGTACATACGGTTCGCCGCGCTGGTTGGCGCGGATCAGTTGGATCAGCGTCTGTACGCCATAGAACAGCCCGGCCGGCGCAGCGGCCGTAATCTCGATGCGCCCGGGAGCCGCCACTAGCCGGTAGGCCTGGGTGGACGTCTCAGCCGGCACCCCCTGGATGGTTAGCGGCGACACGCGCAGCACGATGGTTTGCGCACCCGGCGCCGCTGCCTGTTTTAATTCCAGCCCATGAAATACGGCCAGATCCTCAACAAGCGCGCGCACGGCGATGGCGGGCGCGCCGGAAGCGAAGTAGGTCCACGACGAATCCACCCGCACATCGCCTGCGGAAAGCTCCACCCGCTGTGGCGTGGGAATCACCGAATGCCCCCGCAGAAATAGATCCGTGGGCGCATACTGGGCCGCCACCGGAGCGGCAAGCAGCAGGAGGAAAAGGACAGGCGTCATAAGTCGTTGCTCCGCTATTGCGGGCCAGGAGGACTGGCTGTAGTATGTTAGTAAAACGAATTTCCTAACCTCGGATTCAAGCACAGATGGCGGCGGGACGCAATGCTTTAGTCCGCCAGCCGGACGGCCGCTGATATGCTGTGGACGCCATGCTGAAAATGCTCATCGCGCTGGCGATTCTGGCGCAGCCCGTTCTGGCTGCGCCGCCACCGTTTGAGGACCGGGCCTTTCCCAGCAAGGTATTCGGCCAGCAGCGGCATTACCGGCTTTTCCTGCCTGCGGACTATCACGAAGGCAGCCGCCACTTTCCGGTGATCTATTACTTCCACGGGCACAGCGACAGATACACCCTTGAGCGTTACGACGAAGGCAAGGACACAGTGCCGAAGATCGCGCGTTTTGTCGCCTCCAACCCGGTCATCGTGGTCGCCGTGGACGGCTACGTCGCTGAGGACTATCAGGGCTTCTATGGCGGCTCGCCTTGGGATGTGCGGGAGCACGGCGGCAAGTACGACTTCGGCGCGCACTTCGAGGAACTGACCGCCCACATTGACTCGACCCTCAGGACGTTACCCGGCCGCCGCCACCGCGCCACGTCGGGCCTCAGCATGGGCGGCTACATGAGCCTATATCTGAGTGCGCGGCATCCCGAGTTGATCGGGAGCGCCTCGGCCTTCAATCCAGGCCCCGAGTTCTATGCCGGCGAAGCCGGGCGCCGCGTGCTCTGGCGTCCAAAGGACCATGTCTTGAACCACACCAGCACCATGGTCCGCCTGATTCGCGCCAGCGGCGATTACATCAGCCAGTATCACGAGGAAACGCGACGGGCTTACGCGCGCGAAGAAAGGGTCGCCTTCGAGTTCCGGCAGGACGAGTATCACCGCCACTGGGCCACCTCCATGGAGGAGACCTTCGCATTCCACATGCGGGCCTTTGAAACCGCCGCGCTGGCGACACCGCCGGAAGTGTTCCATCACGACAACGCCCACGCCGATTTCACCATCTGGGATTGGCGCTTCTCGCGCCGGGGAGGCGCGGCCGGTTACACGGTTGTGCGCGACGTGTCGCAAAGCGGGCTGCGCATCGAAACACGTCGATGGGCGCCCGACGGACCGCCCGTTGCCGGCAGCACGGTGGCCGTCACCACGCCCGCGCGGTACCAGCCGGGAGCGGCCTACATCATCATCGACGCACCCCTCGATACGGGCGACGCCCGCCGGTTCACCGTGAAAGCCGGCGCCGAAGGGCGCCTGCAGTTCGACGTCGCTGGAACCGGGCGCCTGGTCAGCATCACCGGTCCCGGCGCCTCCACGCAGCAGCCCGTGCTGCTGCCTGTGAGCCACGCGGAAGGCCTACGGGTACTGCCCGGCCAGGATATCAGCCTGCCCATCCGCATCTACAACCCCCGCACGGAACTCATGAAGGATGTCCGCATCGCTCTGCGAAGCGCCTACCCGGAGGTCGAAGTAAAGGCCGGTGAAGTGGTGATTCCGGAGATCCCCGCAGGCGGCCGCGTGGATCTCTCCTCGAGCTTCAACGCGCGGTTCACAGCGGCCGGGGGGGACTATCGCACCGCGCGCATCGATGTTTCGCTCTCGGCCGGATGGCCGGGCGCCACGGACAAGTTCGATGCGCTGATCGCGCCCGCCGCGATCGCCGAGCCCGTTGAAATGGTGATCCTCGACGGCCGCACCCACACATTCCCTGTCTTCCGGCAGAGGGGCAATCAGGGCGGGGGCGCCTCCTACGAACGGACGGTCACGGAAGGCAACGGCAACGGCAACGGCATCCTGGAGCCCGGCGAGGAAGCCACGGTGTGGGTGAAGATCCCGCAGGGCCTCGACCCGTTTGACAAGAACAACTGGCGCCGGGTGCGCGTGTTCGCAGACTCTCCATGGATCGAAGAAGTTGAGCGGATCGAGGAGATCAAAGAACGCGAATTCACCGGCGCCAAGGATCTCACCAGCGTGATCCGCCTCTCGAACGGGGCGCCCGCGGCGGCGCCCCTGCCCGCCGTCCTCCGTACCGAAACCTGGAGCTTCCATTACACGCCCGATGTTCGTTTCGGTCCCGAGCGCCTGTACCAGGCGTTTCAGTTGCACCAGGGTCATGTCTTCAGGGCCGATCTCAGCCGCGCCGGCAAGTGAGGAGGAATTAGAATGCGCATGCACTTTGCCTGGGTCTGGATGGCGCCCCTGCTGCTGGCGGCGGCCGCCGCCGCGCAAACGCGGCCCGTCGGCGGCCTGGTGCTCAGCAACGATCAGTGGCCGCGCGCCACGAATCTCCGGCAGTGGACCGCGGATGTCCTGCGGATTTCCGGAACGGAGAAACAGAGCGAGACCGCACAGGGTAAAGCCTTCTTCGAATGGGTGCGGCTGTTTTCGCGCATGGCGGTCGGCGGCATGATCCAATCCTTCGAAGGTGAACATGGCCGCGAACGGCCTGTGCTCGACGCGCACAAGCAACTCTTCGTCTACGGTTGGGGTTTCTGCGATACATCCAGCCGCATCGCCGAGGCGGCGTGGCAGTCTTACAAAGGCGACCCGAAAGCCGCTGAACGCGTCATCACCCAGCACGATGACGGCGGCTATCACACTATGTACCGCCTGCGAATGGATGGCCTCTACGGCGCTTTCGACCCTCGCTACGGCTATTACCTGATCGAACGCGATGCGCCGGATGCGCGGGTGCTGGATTGGCCTGAGGTCCACGGCCGCTTTGAGATAAACCGGGGCTACACGCATCGCTCAAGGCCTTACTTCGAGATCCACGGCAAGGAGTGGGACCGCGCGCTTCTCATCCAGCCCGCCTGGTTCGAGACCGAGGCGGCATGGCGCGCTGCCGGCGCCCCGGTGGAAAACGTCTTCGGCGACGGCAAGTACGAAATGGGTACGAGGTTCCACGAGATGGGCTTCACCGTCAAGCGCGGCATGAACATTACGCGCCATTGGGACAACTCCGCCAGGAAGTTTTACGTGCCCGCGGGCAAGCACACGCAGCGCGAATGGCCCTTTCTGCCCAGCGGCCGCTTCTACCGCGTGACAGAAACCTCCCACGGCGGCAAATGGCCGAAGTATGATCCGAACTACGGCCGCGCGCAGCCCTACCTCTCCGCCGTGCCCACCGATGAAGGCTACCCGGCGGATCTCGCCGGCGGGCGCACCATCGGCCAGGCCTACGGCACCATCGAGTACCGCCCTCCGCTCGAAAGTGACGCTTCCGGGGATGCGATCGAGCCCGGCGCCACGCTGGTCCGCTCTGCGCAGGCGCCGCATCTGCGCCCCCGCGCTCTGGAGGGCGGCGGGGAAGCCGTGTTCGATATCCGGTCGCCGTACGTGCTTGTGGACGGGATGCTGACAGCTTCCGCAAGAGGGGCGGAACTCGCCATCCGGACGCTTCAGGCGAAGCCCCTCGACGCGTCTCAGCCCGATCATTGGACAGACTGGCAGCAGGTCTGCACCGCCGCCGGGCCGTGCGAAATGGAGCTGGGCCGCCCGCGTTTCAACGGGCGCGATGTGAGCATCCACGGCGTGTACCGCTTTCAGATCCGCGTGCGCGTCCGCGAAGAAATCGGGCGCACAACACCCGCGGGCCTTAGTTCGCTCGCTTTGAAGCTGTACTTTGAGAACGGCATCATGTCCATCCCCCCGCTGTTTGCCGGCCGCAACACAATCCGTTTGAAGGCGGCAAGAGTCCCCTCAGCTCCCGTGGAAGTCAACTACGTCTGCGAATCCGCGGGTGGTGAGCAATCCTACCGGCGTGTTCTCGCGCCCACGGCGTTCGCCGCGGGCGAGGCCGCCTTCGAGGTCAACGCTCCGGGACTCAAGCGCTGCCGTTCGGTCTCGCTCGCTTACTGAGATGACTGCCAGGCCCCATCTCCGCCTTCTCGCTGCCTGCTTGCTGCTGGCGGTGGCGGCGCAGGCCCAGCGCCTGCCTCACACTCCGCCGATCGATGCACCGCCGGTTCGTGAAGGACATCCGCGGCTGGTGTTCCGTGCGGAAAGCTCCCAGGGAACGGGCCGCACGATTACTGAACTGCGGCGACTCTATGCCGCGGATGTTTTTTTCCGCTCTACCTTCGACCAAGCGCTGGCCGCGTGCGCGTCTTCCAGCCACCCCGCGATGGCGGCAGCGTGCTGGCTGGTCAGCGGCGATGAACAACACGCCAGGACCGCGGCGCGCATGCTGGACGCGGACCCCATCACTTCCACCGGCCCTGGCCGCTATTCGAACATCTGGTCCTTCGCCTTGGCCTGGGATTGGCTGCATGGCCATTCGCTGTTGGACGGCGGCCTCCGTGAGCGTGCCGCCGGGCGCATCGCCGCACGCCTGCGTTCCGAACTGGATGAACTCGACGGCACGGGTATGGCGATCTGGCACGGCCGGAACCAGGCGTCAAACGGCGCCATCGTTGCCGCCCTGGCTCTGGCCGGTTTGCCGGGTCAGGATGACGACCTGCGCCGCGCGGCCGGCCACTACGCAACTGCGTTGAAAGCCCTCAAGTTCTCCGAAGGCTGGCCCGAGGGGCCCAGCTACTGGATCTACAACCGCGCCTTGCCCTATGCGCTTGCCGCCGACTGCTTCATTACCGCCACCGGACAAGATTCGCTGGCCGGCATCAGCATCCGCGGCGTCATGCGCACCATCGGCCTGTGGACCATCTACTCCTTTGGCCCGAATGGCGTCTTCGAGCCTTACGGCGATTCGGCGGGATCGCTGCGGCTCGGCGAAACCGGCATGTGGGAAGCCAGCCTCGACTACTTCGCCCGGCTCTCCTGCGATCCCGCCGTCGCCGCCGCGGCGGACTTCCTCCGCGCGCGCTCGCCCGCACCATACGGCAAACGGCCCATCCACTGGTACGCGGCGCTCGCCTACGGTCCAGTTCCGCGGCCAACCGCGAACTACGATCCCCGCCTGCCCGAGCTTTGGATGCGCGAACATCTGCCGCAGTCTATGCTCTTCGGCCGCGGCTCGCTCGGCGTCGCATTTTTCCGCGGCGATTGGGGCGATGCCAATGAGCTATACGCCTCGTTCAAGGCTGGCGACATGCTGGCCCATCACGACCACCACCAGGCTGGTCATTTCAGTATCCAATTGGGCGGCTTGCTGGCCCCGCTCACTGGAGTCTATGGCGCGTCCCCTTACACCGGCGCTTACCGGCTCGGTTACGCCATTCAGACTGTGGCCGCCAACAGCCTGCTGGTCCTCGCTCCCGGCGAAACCTCGCGCGCGCTGCTCGCCCAGCCTGGCCGCCCCTGGACCGCGCTTTCCGGCGGACAGCGTGTGATTCATCCCACGGGCTTCGATTGCCTGAGCGTCGAGGACTTCCAGCGGCAGCTCAACTCAGGCCGCCACCTGGAACAGGCCACGATCACAGCGTATACGAGCTTTCCCGGCAAACTCGACTACATCGCCGCCGATATTACCGCCGCCTACAACTCCACCCGCTTCGCCGAAACGGGCAGCGCCGCCAAGGTGTCCCGCGTGACGCGCCAGTTCGCCTATTTGCGGCGGGAACGCGCCTTCGTCATCTTCGACCGCGTCGACACCACGCATCCGTCCTACACGCCCAAGTTCCTCCTGCACGCGCTGGCCAAGCCCCGCACGGCCACCGAACGGCGGCTCGCCGGCAACAGCGATAACGACGGCATTCTGGAATCGCGCGACCGCATCGTGCGGCTTGAACACGGCTGCGGCGTGATGACGCAACACATCCTGCTGCCCGCACAGGCCCGCATTCTCAAAATCGGCGGGCCGGGTTACTCCGGCTATGTCGAAGCCGGCGGCGATCAGTCGCGCGGCTTCAACGGAGTGAACCTGCGGCCCGACCCCGGCAAGGGCGGCGGCAGCGCCAAGCCCGCCGGGCAGTGGCGCCTGGAAGTCGAACCGGCGGCGAACGGCTCTTCGCACCGCTTTCTCACCGTCCTGCTGCCCCGGCTGGCCTCGGAGACCGCGCCTCCGCCTCGCGTCGAAATGATCGGCGCGGGCGGCTCCGCCGTGGCCGTCCGCGTGGGTGGCAGCATGGCGGTCTTTTCGAACGGCGGCGGCCCGCTGGACCGCTTGGAACTGGAGAGCGGAGCGGCGCTCGAAGCCTGGATTTTTGACGCCGAACCCGGCGCGCATTACCTGCTCGACGGGCGCGCCTGGCGGGCTGATCCCGAGGGGGCTCTTTTCGTTTCCTGGCCCGCCGGCCAGGAGACGCTTCTGAAGATGGCGCTGCCGAAGTAGCAGCAGATGTGGAGGTGATCTGGTGGTGAAATACATGAAGACCGTCCTGACTGTCACCGCGCTGGCCTTGTTGACGGCTGCGCCCGCGCGTTCTCAAGAAGTAAAGTACGGGGTGCCCGTCAAGGCCGGGCCCATGGACGCCATTCTCGCGAAGGACCGCAACCCCGCCTCCTCTCTCGTCGTCCCCGTGACGGAAGTCAGCAAGGCGAAGTTCCCCGTCATCGATGCCCACACGCACTCCTCGATGTCGCGCATCCGGTCAAAGGAAGACGTCCGCCGCTGGGTGCGGACGATGGACGAAGTGGGCGTCGAACTCTCCGTGGTGTTCACCAACGCCAGTGGAGCCGCGTTCGACCGGCAGGTGGAGTGGTTTGCCGAATACCCGTCGCGGTTTCAGCTCTGGTATTCACTCGATACCTCCGGCGCCGATGAGCCGGACTTCACAGCAAAAGCGCTCGCCGAGCTCGAACGCGTCTACCGCAAGGGCGCCCGCGGCCTCGGCGAGATCACTGACAAGGGTTGGGGCGTCGAACGGAACGAAAACACCGCCGCGCCCCGCGCGCGGCGCATGCGGTTCGATGACCCGCGGCTCGACGCCATCTGGCAGAAATGCGCCGAGCTGAACATGCCCGTCAACATCCACATCGCCGACCACCCCTCGGCCTGGAAACCCCAGGACGCGAACCAGGAACGCACCGCCGATTTCCAGACCTTCGCGCTGTACGGCAAGGACGTGCCCTCCTACGAAGACCTGCTCACCGTGCGAGAACGCCTCCTCGCCCGGCACCCGAAAACGAAGTTTGTCTTCTGCCACTTTGCCAATCAGGGCAACGACACCGCGGCGCTCGCGCAACTGCTCGACCGCTTCCCCAACATGTACCTCGACATCTCGGCGCGCGACTACGAAATCGGCCGCCAGCCCCGGACGATGCGGAGGTTTCTTCAGAAGTACCGCGACCGCATCATGTTCGGCACCGACATGGGCGCGGACAAACAAATGTACCTGGACTGGTGGCGGCTGCTCGAAACCGGCGACGAGTACATGCCGGGCCGCGTCTGGTGGCCTTACTATGGCCTGGAACTCGACGATGCCACTTTGAAGGCGCTCTATCGCGACACCGCCCTGAAAGTGCTGAACTTCAAATAGGCCGGCGCCCTGCCGCACGCTGACCGCCGGCGGCACGGCCAGGGCCGCCAGCAAGAGGCGGCAGACGAATTTCAAAGGCCGGAATAAGTGACGCCGGTTGAGGAGACTTCAACGGACGGCGAAACAGTGCTCTGGGCTCAACCCAGTTCATTTAAGGATTCTGACTCTTCTGGCAGCATCGATCCGGGGGGTCCGGCACCGCCTGCACGGCCGCAAGCCGCAGGGACTCGTCCTTCGCTTCACTTTTGCGAACCGGGCACCTCGCCTTTGTCTCGCGCCGTGATGCCGGGTCGAGCCTTGGCAGGCCTGTTTTTCGCCGGATTGCTGAATACGAAGCGACCGTAAAGGACGCAGCCCTTCATGCCAGGATCGCAGCGAACCAGGTTCACCTTTTGGCAATTGCCGTCGATCTCATGCGGGCAAGTCCAACTTGACATTCATGTGGCCCTGGGTCCAGATTACATCCACAGAGTAGCAGGCCGATGTAACCGCAGTCACAGAAAAAGCCTCGATCAAGATGATCGAGCGGCTTCGGTAGCTCACTCTCCCCTTTCCCTGATGCTTCCCACCGCTGCCTGGCGGAACGTTACGGGAGACTCGAATGGTTTGAAGTTTGAAAGTGCCGGAGGCCAGCCATTCGTGCAATGGCTGCTCGACTGTGCCCGTCCGCCTTCTCAGATAGGTTCTCCATCGATTCGCACTTCCCTGTTGAGCTGCCAGAAATTCTCGATGTGGCCTCAGCGGAACAAGAAAAGCTGTGGACGTCCCCGGTGACGCGGCGAAAGGGCTTGGGCCGGCGGGCGAGAGACCTCTGCGGACCCAGCGACCGCGTTTATGGGTTCACCAGCACGGCTGAGCCGATGAACGGCGCGCCCATTCCGCCCGCCGGCATGTTGGTGAACATCAGCAGCACCTTCGGGTCGCCGGTTGGCGAGAAGAAGGCGTGGTCGTCCAAGAAACTTTCTTCCGCTTCGGTGAGCGATCCGCCGCCGGGCCAAAGGTAATGAACGTTGCGGGCGCTGGCGAGGGGTTCCCAATCCTCGAAAGCGGGCTGGGGCGAATGATCCGCTGAGGCAGGGCCGGCGTAGATCATCTGCATGGGTTTGCGCGGCGGCGTGCCGGGGCCGGGAAGCGCCGGTTCGAAGTGCCGGTTGAAGTACATCTTGTAGCGGCCGCCGCCAAGGTGAACGGGGAAGGGGGCCTGCACGCCCGTGAGCATTTTCGGGCAGCCGTCCTCGCCATACCGCACCTGCCAGCGCCCGCCATCCCAGACGGCATAGGCGGCGTTCATCTGAAAGGGGGAGCAGCGCCGGTCGGGCCACTCGGTGGTGAACCACATGAAGGCGCCCGGTTTCATGTTCCAGACCCAGGAGTCGAGTACGGGATAGCCGATTTTGAATTGGCGGGCATGGCGGAGGACGGGATTACCGCGCTCGCCGTCCACATCGACGCCCACCGCCATCTGGGGCTCACAGGGACCGCCGGGGGAGAAATCGTCCAGCGTGGCGCACTGGGTTGGCTGGCCGGGATGGAAATCGCGCCCCCAGTAGCCGTCCTGGCTGTCCAGGTAGAGGATGCGAGTGCGGCCGTCGAAGCCTTGCGCTTCGAAGTAGAGGCGGACGACACCGCCCGCCTCGGGTGGCAGCGGCACGGCCTGGAACAGCGCGATGGCGGTGGCGAGGCTGCGGGATGCTGCGCAGGCCGGGTCCTGGACTGGCGGCCCGCCGGGGGTTGCCGGGGCCGGCTGGCAGACGCGGCGGAGTCCGTAGCTGGGCAGACCGCGGAAGCGGGAGGCCGACTCGATGGAATCGGCGGACGGCGCGATTATTTCGCCGAGCTTGACGCCTTTCTCGTGGCCCAACTGCGGCACGTAATACAACTGGACTTTGCCGGCCAGCTCGGGTCCGGCCCAGCCGCCGTAGCGCAAGGGATAAGGGGCGACATTGCCGTCGTCCACGATGCGGTCCGCCGTCTGGAAGGAGATGCCGGAGCCCTGAATTCGCCAGTATTCCTCCTCAGTGGATAGCGCAGCAGGCTCTTCGGCTTCGATGTATTCGGCGCAATCCCAGTCTACGCATGCGCGCAGATAGATGACGTATTCCGTGCCCGCCTTCAGATTGTCGAAGAGATACTGAGTTTCCGCCGCGGACGTCTCCACTTGCAGGACGCCGCGCTGTTCCAGCGCCACCAGGACATAGAACGCGATGGGCTTTAACGGGCGGAGCCAGCGGACGGCGAGCGAACTTGAGGAGGCGTAGGTTTCACCGGCATGTTCGAACGCGCCGGTGCGTGAGGCTGTCAGCGCAGCGGGCCACGAGCCGGCGTAGCGAGGAGCCGGCGGCTCCTGCGCCGGAGTTGCTAGCGGATGGAGCAAGGCCAGCAGGAGAGCGGCAGGGGCAATTCGCATTGAGCTTCCGGCCCTTTCACGCCGGTTTTGCACAGAGCTACCGTTCCAAGATACGCCAGAATGCAGCCCGTGCCAGCGTTCGGCGTGACACGGACGGACGTGAACGGCACGCCCGACGCCTAACTGCCGGCTCGCGCAGGTGGCGGGCACGGCGGAATCCGCTTCGTTCAGGCCATCCTTTCGTCAAGCGACCGGCGAACCCTGTTGCACGCCGCGGCGTTTTGCCCACTGCCGGCCTGCGGTCTGCAACTCCTCTGCGGACAGCAGGCTTTGCGCGAGAGGAAACAGGACGCGCTCCTCGACCGCAAAGTGTTCCAGCACAAGCTCGGCGAACTGTTCCATCTGCCCACGAATGAGATTCGCTGGCGCCCGGGTCAAACCGGCCAGTCCCTCCCGGATGGCCGCATGCTCGCCGCGCATGGACTCCAAAGCGCTTGAGACACCTGTCTTCCGCGTGAGCAATCCGTCGAACAGGAGCTCATCTTCAATCGCCGCGTGGCTCCCCAGTGCATCTTCCAGCATGGTCAGGGCGGCGGATGTCCAATGCGCTGGGCGGTCCTTGCATTCGCGCACAAGGCGCGAAAGCATGCCCCGAATCACAGCATGTTCCCCCAGTAGTGCGTCCACCAGATTCATGGCAGTAAAATCCTCGGCCTAGAGAACTCCTTCTATTATAGAGTTCAAGGTCAAGATATCGCGATAAAAGAACGAGCCTTGCCGCTCCCCTGTACGCCCCGCTGACCATGGAGGATCCTGCTGGATGTCACTGCTGCCGGTCCGAGCAGGACTTATGCGCGCGAGGCGGTGCGGGGTGTGCTCATCGAAAAACCATCGAAAAACCATTTGACAATCGCCGCGGCTCGCTTATTCTAACCCCAGTCAGAGAGGTGTCCATGCGGCCCAGACTGCAGTTTTTGTCCACGGGGTCCGCCGTGCGTGAACTCCAAGCGCTGCTCAACCAGCGGTTGCCTGAACTCCAACCGGCTCTTATGACGGATGGCAAATTCGGGGAAATGACGCTCCAGCGAGTGCGCGCTTTTCAGAAGAAGCACGGGCTCACCATCGATGGTGTAGTAGGCCCAGTCACCTGGGCCGTGCTGGCAGGGAAGGTTCCCCCGAAGCCAGCGTTCCCCAAGCCCAAGCCTGCCATCCCGCAACCCGCCGGCGGCAAAGCGGCCCAGAAAGCCGTAGTTTCGGGTTGCACGATCAGATGTACTCATGGCAGTCAGCCCAGCACGCTGAAGATCTCCGGCGCCCGGCCTGCTTGTATCGGGGATTGCCAACCATTCGTGAACGTGCCGCCCTTTGGGTTATGCCGCACAATGGCTAACCCTCATACCCGAGCCCTTACGCTTGGCGCGCAGGCGACTGCGCAGCAATCAGGATCCGGCGGGGCGAATGTGCTGCTGCCGGGACCATGTGTCCCCGTACTCCCCTCAGGCTGGAGTCCGGCCGGTCAGTGGGAACTTGTTAACAACTTCCCCTCCATCGACAGATCCTCCGTTCTAATGTGCGGATATGGCGGAATGATTACCATTGCCTGAGCGGTGCTCCCTCGAAAGCCAGACTGCATCAGGCAGCCCGGCATTCGGCTTCCGCGCCGTGCAGTTGCCGTAGTCCGCATCGCGAGTGCGCGGGAACCCACGCGCTGTCATCCTGCGAAGCAGATTGCTGACAAGTGCGCGATCTGTATCAGGCAGAAGTACGGCAAGGAAAAAGTCTCGGGGCCCTGCCGGGGACGAGTGCAGGACCGCGCCTCCCGGCAAATCGACATTAGCTCCAATCTGGACGATCAATCCGAGGACGTCCATGTTATCGGCGGCGCGTGCGATCCTGCTTCCACGGAGTTCGATGATCGCAACGCCACGAAGCGTGAACTCCCGGTGCGTGGCCTCGTGGATCCGGTCCCGGATCGGGCGAATCATGCACAGGGAGCTGTTCCATGGCAGGTCTTCTCCATTGAATCCGCGCTACCGACCGGCCTGTGCCCGGATCGCCGCACGGATGTTTTCGAACACTTTGTGCGGTGCGGCCTTGCCGTCCCAGGAATCGGCGATACCCCCGAAAAGAGACGTTTCCTCGTGCATCCGGCGTTGGACGTCGCCTTCATGCACACTGCCTTTGGGCTTCCATTCCGGACCGCGAGCCTTGATTGTAGCGTCCAAGTGCGCGCGTACCGATGCCTGATTCCCGCTCTGGGAATCCAGGAACGCCAGCAGAAAATGGGCCAGCGCCGCGCGCTGATTGCTGCGCACGACGCTTTCCAGGTGGATGCGGGCCTTGGCGTGGTTGCCGCGGAGCAGTTCGATCTCGCCCAGCAGCTGGAGCGCGCCGGTTTCCTCTGGGTTGAGCGCGTGCGCCCGTTCGGCTTCTTGCGCCGCGCGCTGGATACCGGCCTTGTTCCTGGCAGAACTCGCATGCAGATAGGCGAGCCATTGCATGGCGCGATGACTGGAAGGATTCACCGCGAGCAAAGCCTCGAGTTCCCGCACCGCACCCGGCACGTCGCCCAAGGCGGCAAGACATGTTGCCAGGTAGTAGCGTCCGTCCTCGTGCCGCGAATCCAGGGCGAGCGCTTCACGGAAGAGCTGGGCGGCCGCACGCGGATCCTGGTCGCGTTTGAGCTTGTCCATCGCCGCGCGGTGCTTGTCCCAGAAGGCGATCTGGCGGTCGCGCCCACTCATCCCCACGGGAAGCGCCACTGGCGGCTGTGCGGGAGCGAGTTGCCAAACAGTTCCGCTGCTCAGCGGGCCGAACTCCTCGGATTTCCCGGAGGGCCAGCGAACGGTGACGCGGTCCGCACGTTCCACATCGCCCATGCCGATATGCACCATCCGGGAGCTTTGCGAAAGGTACGAGGAACTGGAAATTGTTCGCCGCAGCGGCGTCTGGCCGAGCCAGGCGGTGACCTGTGCCCCATCGGCTCCGCTCCAAGGTTGCGAGGCGGCGCCCTGGAGCTTCAGCCGCAGGGCATGCCCCTGACGGCTGTCGTTGCGCAGCAACCGGACACCTCCGTCGAGATCGACGATGGCGATGTCCACGTCTCCATCGTGATCGTAGTCGCTGACAGCTAGGCCGCGGCTGACTCTGGCGGCAAGGATGGGGGAGGAAGGATCGTTGAGCGGTTCGAAGCGCTCACCTTTGAGATTCCGGAAGAGAAACGAGGGCATGCCGATGAGCGCTCTCGGCGAGGCTGCCGATTCGAAGGTGCTGCCAGCCGCCACGGCGAGGTCGGGCCAGCCATCACTGTCGAAGTCGGCAAATTCAGCTCCCCATCCGATTGACCGCAAGGTGGGCTGGCCAATTCCGCGGATCTCGGCGGCATCGGTGAAATGGAGTTCGGCCTTGGAGGTGTCGCCGGGCTCTTTCAGTAGCGATTGCTGTGCGAGTAACGACTCGTAAAGAGCGAACTGCTGGGCAATCCAGTGACTGATAAAGAGGTCATCATCGCCGTCGCGGTCGAAATCCACCGCGGCGAGCCCCATCGATCCGCGATATTCAGCGACCCACGCGGAACTGCCGGCGTCGATAAACTTCCCGGAGCGGTTGAGAAATAGCTTACTCTCCGAAATATCGTTGGCGACATACAAATCGAGCCAACCATCGTCGTCGAAATCATGCCAAAGGCCGCTCAAGCTCCTGCCGGCGGGATTGTCCACTTTGAGCGTTCTCGCCACTTCACGGAAACCGCCTCGGCCGTCATTCTGAAACAACAGATTACGTTCCGGCTCGTACGAGGAGGGATTCAAGGTATAGGGCACGGCCTGGCCGAACTGCTGGCTCTGCCTGGCAGCCTGGTCCGGTTTGAACCGGTACTTGACGTAGCCACAGACGTAGAGATCGGGCCAGCCGTCGCGATTGAAGTCGCCCCACGAGGCGCCTGTCCAGAACCCGGGTTGAGAGCGAATCGCGGCGGACCGTTCAAAAACCCCTTGACGATTCCAGAAAAGCAGGATGGTATCGTAACCGGTGACAACCAGGTCGAGCCAGCCGTCGTTGTCGAAGTCGGCCCAGGCGGCGCCCATGCCCCGGATGCGCAGTTCGGGAAACTTCTCATAGGGCGCAAACCGGCCATCGCCCAAATTCTCGAAGAGCATGGAGCGCGCAAGGTCCGTTTCGGAGGCATTGAGTGGCCCGCCGCCGCTGACGACGAAGAGGTCGTCATCACCGTCGTTGTCGAAGTCCCCCCAGGCGGCGCCCCCGCCCATATCTTCTGGTAATTGCGAGGTCCTGTGCCCGGCGAAGGCGACGAATGCGGCAAGTCCGGCCTCGCGGGTGACATCGGTGAAATGCAGGCCGGAGGCTGGGACGTTTTCCTGCTTCTCCAAGTTGCGCGTGATTCCGTCGACATCTTCGCCGGGGCGGTACTCGGCATGCCTGTTGAGAGCTCGATAAGCTCCATAGAGCAACAAGGCCGCCGAGAGAAGGATGACGCTCCACCGGACGACCTGGCGCGCGTGGCGTATCCGGCGGCTGTCCCGCCCGGCCTTTTGCGGCGGCGGGGCGGTTTCTGTCGTCATGGAATCACCTCGATGGTGCGCTCCGCGCTGGCTATGACGACAACGGGAGCCGTGCGGCTGGACTTCCCTCCCTCCACGTAATTCAAGAGGAACTGATCGATCTTGCGGTAGAGCAGCCTGGCCGTCACCTGCAGCCGCTGACCGGCAGCCGAAGCCTCGGGAGTGAAACTGAAACTGGGAGGCGGGTTCTCTCCGTTCCCGCGCATGGGTCCGGACGGACAATCGAGTTTATAGTCCACGAAGTCCGTGAAGCCGGGGAAGAGACTCCGCCGGTAGCGGACACCCACCATCTCCCAGAGATTGTGCCGGTCAATCAGGTTTCCATACTGATCCACCGGCTCCGCCTTGAAAAGGAAACTGCCAGGCTCGATGAAGTGGTTCTCGTCTCGCCCGCCCGACTCGAAAACGACGCGGCCCGCCTGATCACGGACCGTGATGTGAACCCAACTCTGAATCATATCGAGCGGCCCGGTAGGAAAGTCATGCCCAACTTTGCTGGAGGTCATCGACACTCGGATAACCGTGGGCTGTCCGGCCTTCGAGGAACTGGGAGCGTCGATGCCGATCTGAACAATCGGACCCTCCGCCCACTTATGCTCGATCTCGGGAATGCGGAATTCGCCCTGCAACCATTCCTCGGTCATCCGGATGTGCTCCTCCGCGCCCGGCAAGCCGAGCACGGCGGGCATGAAGTTGTTGGCGGCGAGGAAGCGGTGGCTTCGGTGCTTTCCATCCCGGGCAGTCCGGTTATAGTCGGCAAGATCGCCGGCCGCCGGATCCTTTGAGTCCACCAGCGGCATGTGACATTCCCGGCACTCGACTGTCTTGTTCGCATCGCCCTTGACGAACCAGTGGCTTGCCGCCCAATTGTCGTATTGGTTCTGCAACTGGACCCAGCCCACGCGGTTCACCTCCTGGTCAATGAACTGCTTGTGACAGGCGGCGCAGAATTCGGGTGTTTTGAACATGCGCCGGCTGAGCCGGTTGTGCTCGGCGGGATAGGCGCGGATGAGGAAGTCGCGAACGATTCTGGCCGGGCCCTTCGTCTCCCATTGCCAGAGGTATTCACTGGGCTGAGCGATCGTGTAGTTGGCGTTACCGCGCACATCGGTCTGTTGAATCGCGTGGCAGGCCAGGCAGGAGATGCCCTCTTGATAGCCGGTCAAGCTGGTGAGGTTCTCGACAAAGATGTTCTTGGTGCCCGAGAAAAGCGAGATCGGGTCATGGCAGCCCGCGCAATAGCGGGTTGACTCGGGGCCGTTCTGTTTTGCCATGACGTCCTGGATTGCGAGGAAGACGGTGTCCATCGCGGCATACCGGTGAGCGCTTGGGCGCCACTCCGCCACGATCTGCTCATGACACTTTGAAGTGCCGCAGGATTCTGAACCGGCGAGCGACTGCGAATCAATCGCGCCGCCGGTGGAAGTTGTCGCCAAACTCGGCGCGAAGGGGCGATCCTCGCCGTAGATATACCGGTAGTCCGCGGGAAGCTGGTTGATGGGCGTTCTGCCGCTATACATTGCCACGCCGAGTCCCACCAGGGCCAGGCACATAACGGCCCAGGCCGCTGAGCGGGCCAGACCGGCGTGGGCGATCGCACCTTCCCCGACACGCATTGCGCGCACGTAGGAAATAGCAAGGTGCGCGATCCCGGAAAGCATCAGCGCAATCGTACTCAGCAGGTGGATATCGCGCCAAAGTGCGCTGGTTTTAGCACTGAAAACCGCTTGGAGAGTCACAATTATTCCGCTTGCCAGGCAGATCAGCAAGAACGCTGCGAATAGATAGCCCAGCAGCAGTACGTCAGAGACCGCCTGCACGCGGTATTGGCGCCAATGGTGGATGCTGTAATACAGCAAAGGCGCCAGGAATGCAATTCCCAGAACAGTGTGAATCAGGACTCCCCATTGGTTGGCTGCGTGGAAGGGGGCAAAACGGATGGCAAGCCCGGTAATGGTTTCCGCGGCGATCAAAGCAATTGCGCCAACCGCGAGTGGCATTGTCCACGACGCGCCTGCGGCACGCCCGGCCGCTCGGGGATTGGACTTCATTTACCAGCTCCTTTTCCGGGGAAAACACCGCCACAGGGAATGGCGACGCGATAAAAGGAAATATCTAATACAAACCAATTACTTCTTTTGGAGCCGGGAGGGTCCGCGCGGATTTTGGTGTGGCGCGGGGTCGGCACGGTGCGAAACATCTGTCACTGCACGGTCGTTGTATAGTTGTTCATGAAGAAGTAAGCTATTTTGGCGTGAATGTCAAGGGGTGTTTCCGGGGGGTATTTTCGGGGGGCGAAAGAGGCGGGCGAATCCCGCCTAAATGCGCGGCGGCTTCCGGTGGCCGCCGGTCCGCCTAGCGATGCTCGCGGACCTCGACCTGGGCTTCGGCTTGGCCGGCGGGGGAAACGAGATGTCCGCGAGCGAGGTCCCGCTCAGGAATGTGGTCAGCGCCTCGCGGGTGCCCTTCCATGAGGAGTGGGCCGAGCACGCGTTTTCATCGGAGCACGGCCGCTTGTACCCGAGTAAGCAGCACGGATTCACGACGTCCCGGTCAAAAACGGCCACCACCTGTTCGAGCATGATCGATTCGGGAGGCGCCGCCAGCCGGTAGCCACCGCCAGTACCTCTCGCGGCGCTGACGATGCCTGCGTTGTTGAGGCCAGTAAGAATCTTCGACAGGTAGTTCTGCGGGATGCCTGTGTCGCGGGAGATGCAGCGGCCGAGCACTGCCGACTCGCCCTCATGGTTGACGATATAGGTGAGAGCGCGGAGAGCGTACTGCGAGGTCGTCGAAAGCATAGCTCATAACGAAGATATCATCCGGCGCCCGGGGCCTTATCGCCTGCCGTGCTGGCGATGACTTCCTGACGTTTTACTGTCCTTCCGGCGGGCAAGGGGTGTGCGGTTCAACGGCTCAGCGCGCGGGATCCTTCGGGCATTCCCGCGCCAGCCGGTGTTTCGGCCCGTCCGGACGTATTGTAGAGTTATCGATGGATAAGTAAGGTAGATGCCGGATAAGAACGTTCCCCAAAAACTGCGGATTCGATGCCTGATGCACGTTCCTTTCGAAGGCCCCGGTGCCATCGAGCAATGGGGGCAGCAACGCGGCCATGACTTTAGGGCCATTCGGCTGTTCGCAGGCGAGCCGCTTCCCGAAGTGGACCAGACCGACCTGCTGGTGGTTATGGGCGGGCCGATGAGCGCGCATGACGAGGCCGAATACTCCTGGCTGCTTCCCGTAAAGGCGCTCATTGCGCGATGTCTTGAAAGGAAGGTGTTTGTCCTGGGCATCTGCCTCGGTTCGCAGCTCCTGGCCGAGAGCCTCGGCGCGGTTGTGCGCCGTCACACCCATCGAGAAATTGGCTGGTATCCGGTCACTATCCGCTCGGACGCCAACAGCGTAATGTCCGCGCTTCCCGCGGAACTGATGACGTTCCACTGGCACGGAGAAACGTACGACGTCCCGCCGGGGGCACTCCTGCGCGCCAGCAGCGAGGGTTGCGCGGTGCAGGCCTTTGAACATCCAGCCGCGCTTGGCCTGCAATTTCACCTCGAGGTGGACCGGTCAGGAGTTGAACAACTCCTGGCGCATTGCGGTGAGGAGATCGGTTCAGGCCCCTTCGAGCAGCAGCCTTCTTCACTTCTGGCCATGGAGCAGGTCCACGGCGACAACGCCCGTCAAGCTCTGTTTCTCCTGCTGGAACAAATTCAGCGGAAAGTCACATTTTCCCGCGGTGCCGGCGGCCGCAATTGAGCGAACGCCGCGAACCGAGGACGCGGGAGAACGAGCGAATACCTCAAGATCCCCTCAGACGCGCGTTGAGGCATTCGCACAGCACTGCCGCGTTGTTATGTTGCGTGTCCCTGGCTGAAAGCAGCAGCGTGACATTGTCCTCCCGCGCCGCCTGTAGAATAGGCTCCCAGGATTGAGGTTTCTGGTTGAGTTCATCGAGATAGCGGGCTCGAAACTCAAGCCATCTTTCAGGTGAGTGACCGAACCACTGGCGCAGTTCCGTGGTCGGCGCGACATCTTTCAGGCAGACATCGATTCGGGCCTTTGCTGCTAGCGGTGTAGTCGACCTTCACCTTGGCGGTCATGTGGGGAGTGTTCACCCAGGCCGAGCACGCGACCGGGTCCGATCCGCAGCGCGGGAGCACGTGTTACGCCGTCCCCTGCAGCTCCCCGGACGTGTTGGCCCAGCGGAAGCGGGACAGTTCCTGGGATTGCCCATGAAGAACCCGCTCCCATAATCATGGGGCATGGGCATGCGGGGTCGTTGGCGTCCACCTCGGCCGCTTCTCGCTCTGCTGCTTATCCAGGACGAGAATCTGTAGGAGGGCCACCCGTATGGAAGGCTGCTTTACGATTTGATGGCGGCTGCACGCTGGGCAGCAAGGAAGAAGAGATAGCTGCGCGCGCTGTGCCCATACCCCGCATAGCAGTTTTGCTCAACGTTGCGAGGGTCTCCTTTCCAGAGGGGTGCAAGCGATTGAGAACCAGTAATGCATGGGAATGTCAGGCAACCAATGCGCCCACTTGTAACTTATGGATTCTGAATGCGTACGCGTTTCGTTAACCGCAGGTCGCAGGTTCGATCCCGGCGGGTGAAGTGCATACCAATTGAGCCGCCAGTAGGCTCTCTGACTGATTGTCAGCCAGCCCGATCCTCTCGAGTCCTGATCCGGAAAGCGCTGGACACGATGTGTGCTCCTCGCAATCCAAGCTGAGCCGATCCTTCAGCCGCGTTTCCAGTGTATCTGGCCCGTTGTCCCCACCCGGTGTCCTGTTCCGCGGCTTGGTTCCTATCGGTTCGCGGCGACTGGCGCATCTTCAGGTTGTTTCGCGAAGGTATGTTCTTCGCGCACATACAAACCCTACCTACTTGAAGCCGCGGTGGAGGGATCTACCGCGGTGATGACGAAGAAAGGGACAACTCAAGATGATGAACAAAGCGACTTTTGTGCTTTCGCTGGCTCTTTTCCTGCCGGCGGGGCTTCTGGCGGATGACACCCAATGCACTGGCGTGCTGACGGGGTCTCATGAAGACGTGGAGGTGCCGCAGGGCGCGATCTGCGATCTGCGGAACGCCTGGGTGGACGGCAACGTGAAGGTGAGCCGGAACGGCGCCATCACCATTTCCGGCAGGACCTATATCAAGGGCAACGTCCAAAGCGAGGAAGGCGGCCGGTATGTGCGCATCGCTGGCCCAGGAGTGACCATCGGCGGCAACGTCCAGATCAAGTACGCCTGGGAGGCAAGCAGCATTCAGTCGGGCGTGCAAATCCGGGGCAACCTGCAGTATGTGGAGAATCCCGGTTTCCTGAACGTGAGTGAAGCGTTCATTCGCGGTGATCTGCAGCCTTTCAAGAACACGGGCGGCTCGCTGCTCACCGACAACACGACTGGCCGGGTCGCTGCGCCGTTCGAAAAGAGAATAAGAGCCTGCGTCGAAATTGGATTCGAGCGCTATACCGTGACTTCAAGCAGTACGATCGCGCTTCCCTGCCTGATCAGACCCGGTTCGAGCACCGCGGCATAGAAACCGCCTCTGGCCCAACAAGGCGACGACGGATCCCCCTGCTTTGCCCGCGTGTCATAGAGCAGCGGCTGAATGCGCCGGTCTGCCAGGTTGTACACGTCCAGCGTGGCGCACGGCTGGCGCAGTTTCGTGAGTTCGATCACCGCCGCTCCGGCGCGCAGCCGCATCCCTGAGCGGAGCTGGCGGAAATCCACATCGGCCACCGTCAGGTTCTCGCCCAAGGTGCCGGGACCGACTGGAAACCCCGCCCGGCGCAACTCCTCCAAGTCTTCCAGCGATACCAGCAACAACGCCTGCAGCGCTCCGCCATGATACTTCTTATTGCGCTGATCGTCGCCTTCCAGCCCGAGCGGCCCCGCATAGCTTTCAGGCACGGCCAGCTTCGGTACGCCGCCGCGCGAGATGCTGACCTGATGAATTCTTCCCCTCATCGCCATACCTCATCGTAGCGGGCGCGCCGGCAATCTGGCTGCACCGCGAAGCATAAAGTGGCAATGCGGGATGCCAGAAGTCCTTGCACATCATCCGTGGAGTCTTGGGCCGATTACCTCGTTCGGAAACATGAAGAGGCGGTTGGCCCAAAGTTGGACGAGCGCAAACACATCGGCAGACCACGAGGGCCCGTCTTGGTCCCTTTCCGTGAACGCCATACCGTCAGCAGGGATCATCCGGCCGGATCTGCACATCTCAGCGTAGGGCGTTTTCAATCAACCTGATGCCGAACGGCCGAGCGGCTAACTGCGGGTCATTAGGAGCCGAAACGCACATCAACTATTTTTATAGTTGACAGTTGCGCCCAGGGCGAGTAATCTACTTCCAGGATGGCGCGGCCCAAGAAGGCTTCTCAGTCGCTTACACCGCTGGAACTCAAGATCATGCAGGTGCTTTGGTCTGAAGGTCCCAGCAATGTGCAAGCTGTTCACGCGAAGATCGAGACTGGCCTCGCCTTCACCACCGTGCAGACGGTGCTAAACGTCCTCTACCAGAAGGGACGCGTTCGCCGCAAACTCCTGGGACGTGCCTACGAGTATCGGCCCGTCGAATCGAAAGACTCGGTACTCGGTCAGGCAGTCCGCGATATGGTCCGGCGTATGTTTGGGGGATCGTCCGAAGATCTCGTGATGAGCCTGGTAAAGACACGCCAAATCGATCCGGCAACCCTGGCTCGCCTGAGCAAGCGGCTCAAGACGGCGGAAGAAGGCGAACCTGAATGAGCAACATTCCGTTATCTCTGACCTCGTATGCCATCAATGCCGTGTGGCAACTTCCGCTGCTACTTGCCGCCGGGTGGTGCCTCTCCCGGTGGCTGAAAAAGGCGGGTCCCGAGCTACAGCACAGGATCTGGATCTCCGTCTTGGTCGTTGCGGCTCTCGCGCCTGCTGTCCCCATATTCCGCTCCTACTTTGCGCAGCCGGCATCGAGCGCTAACAGCAACGTGCCTCCTCCCGCCATGCCTTCCTCTCTTCCAGGCCGCGGCATGGAGCTCATCAGTCCCGGCATCGTTCTTTCACCAACCGCGATTCACTTCATCTCCGCGTTTTATGTGGCCTCTCTCCTGCTTTTCTCGATCCGTCTATGCGCGCAGATTCGCAGCACATCCGCGCTCGTCGCCAGAGCGGGCCCGGCGCCAATGGAACCGGAGTACGCAGCGATGTGGGACAAGTCGAAAGTGCGATTCTCGATCCGAACGGCCACCCTGCTGCGCTCGAATGACGTTTCCGGACCCGTGACCGCCGGGTTCCGGCATCCAGTCGTCATACTTCCAGCGGCTTTCTTCGGCGCACATTCGCAAACGGAGTTCCTTGCCGCCGTCGCGCACGAGTGCGCGCACGTCCGGCGCGATGACTACCGGAAGAATTTATTCTATGAGGTCATTGCCCTGGCTACGGCGTTTCATCCCGCGACGTGGTTCATCAAGTCTCAGATCGCCCAAACCCGTGAAATGGTCTGCGACCGAATGGCCGCGGAGCAGTTCTCCGATCGGCGAGCCTACGGACAATGCTTGCTTCAACTCGCCTCGAAAATGCCGCCGGCAGCGTCATCCGCGGCCTTTCACACGATAGGAATGTTTGACAAAGATGTCTTGGAAAGGAGAATTATGACGCTCATGACCTCCCCGCCGCGAGTAACTGGGATTCGCCGTTACTTGCTCGGCGGGACTGCAGTGGTGCTTCTATCCATTTGTGCCGGTGTGACCGGGTCATTCAGCCAGCCCGTCGCCGCGCAAACCCCGAAACAACCGCAATCCGCCATGAAGCAGGAAAGCGGCCCCAATCTCGACTGCACCTATTACGACAAGAGCGCCGGGTTCCCGGGAACCTGCGGTCGCGATCAGCAGGACAACGCTAAGTTCGTATGCTACAAAAACCAGGACCCCACGATCAGCCAACTTCAAATCGGGTGCGAGTGGAAAGTCTTGAGGGCGGAGCAAGCCAAGCAGAAGTAGCTTCTCGACTGCCAGCTCACCGCAGGGCCCCCGGCTGCAGCAACCTCACGATCCACAGACTCCCCGGCCCCCAAAGTCGAACCGACGCAAGTTGATCCGGGTCTGGGAAGTCGGCTGCTCCATGGTTCGCGTATGGTCGACTGATCGGAAGCAGTCCGCATGAGCGAGTAGCCCCCGCTCGTGGACCTGCCCGCGAGAGCCGTTTCAGCCAGTCGCTAAATCCCGGGTTGAACCCCTCCCGCGTCGAACCGCGGCCGATCTGTGGCTGGACCCGGTCTTACTTCGATCCCGCCAAACTCGCGTGCCGGAACAGCAGACCCGCCGTGGCGAATATCAGCACGAACCCGCCATGCATCACTCCGACGTTCCAGACAGGCCCCGCCGGCGTGTCCGAAAACAGCACCTGGGTAATCACCCACGCCACCGCGAGCGACGCCGCCATCGCGAATAGCGCGCGCGCCATTCCTCGAGCCTCCAGCCGCGCCAGTCCGGCCCCGGCGGCCCCCACCGCGAGCACGCCGAAGTACACCAGATTCACCGGATTTTCCGTTTCCGACATATGGACCATCGTGGCCCACCCCAGGACGAACCCCGCCACCAGCGCCAGTCCGACGGCCGCCTTGTACGCCCACGCGCTCATCCTCCTGGCGATCAGCGCATAGGCCATCCCTGTTCCGAAGAACAGGACGTAGGTGAACACGAACGCGCCCGGGCCCCAGTTCCATCCCTCCACTACTTGCGATGACACCAGCGGCACCATCAGCAAGCCCAACGCCACCAGCGCCACGCGCAGCACGGTCTTTTGCATTTGTGTCATCTGAGCTGTGTTCTCCCTGACGATTCCCCGCGATGTCTCGAAAAAGATCCACAGGACGAGGCCGAACAGGCTTCGCCTGGCGTTCCGGCGCTCGCGGCACAGGTCGTGAAAGGTCTGTGTCATCGACCCGCCAAACCGCTCACGGAACGGCCGCGGATAGAGCCGCAACAGCTTCGAATACCATGCCTGGTAGCGCCGGCCCGCGGCATTAGTGTCCATGCGCCAGACGTCCTTCCGCCACCTCCACCACGCCGCGATATCGCATCAGCTCCGCTGCCAGCGCCGCCCGCCCGGCGCCCGTGAGCTTGTAATAGATCCGTCGCTCATCGTCCATCTCCGGATCGACGCGCTTATCGCATTCACGGATCAGCCCCGCCTCCATCATCCGCTTGATCGAGCCGTAGAGCGTCCCCGGGCCCATTGTGACTTTGCCCTGCGAGTCCGCCTCCGCCTGTTTCATGATTCCGTAGCCGTGCCGCTCCCCCGTCGAAAGCGCCAGCAGGATGTGCAGCACGGCGGGGGTCAGCGGAGCCTGCGCCGTGGTCTTCGGGGCCATGTTTGGATACTATATCCGTTACGGATATATGTCAAGCCCGAATGAGTGACTGGGGCGTGTCGGAATGAACCAAATTCTGAGGAAAAATCAACAACTTAAGGACCGAGACTCGCTTGTGAGTTGTTGATTATACCTGGGTCAATATTTACTTCCGACAGGCTCGGATACTGTACCCACGACCCTGGTGACACGGGTCTTTAACCTGGGTCTTCCGGTGCTCGAGGGCTCAAGCCGGAGTCTGACGCCCCGGTCGCGTGCACCTGTTGCCGGGTGCTCCGAAGTGTCAGGGCCGGACTGAATCAGGGCAGGACGATTTTCCAGGCGTCATCTTCTTGTCTGAGTCTGTAGGTCACGGTCTCGCTGTTGTGGTTGGCAAAGTGGAATTTCGCGGCGACCGTCGCTGAGTCCCCATCGATTGCCTCGGAGACGATTTCGATCCTGTCAAGCCCCCCCTCTTCGGCCCAGCCAGAGGAATAGACGCCGGCGAACATGCCCACCCCGACCTGGTCGTCACTTACGACGAAGGCCTCCAAGTCCTTCGGTTTGCCCTCACGGATCAGTTCCATTGCGGCAATCAGGCGCTCTGACGGAGTCTGTGCGCTGCGGGGTCCTGAGCAACCGCAGGCGGCCAAGCAAATTACCGCCAGCACGATGACTGGAATTCTGACTAAGTACATGATCCCTCCTCCCTTGGGTCTTCTCAGGCAAACTCCGTCGGAGCGACATGCTGGCAAACACTGGCCACCACGTCCCGGAGTTGTACTAAAACAGGTTAGTGCGTGCTCGGTTCGCAGTCAACCTGCACTCTACTGTTCTCTAGCCGAACGAGGCCCTCGTCCGTAACGCGCCAACTCGGAACTCTGGTCGCCACGGAGTGCCGTTACTGCTCCGGACCAATCACGGGCAACCCGGGATGGTAATACATTGGAAATACGGAGTGTGACCAGGGTAAAGAAGTTGACCAAGCACGGAAACAGCCTGGCGCTGGTGATTGACCGGCCGATTTTGGACCTCCTCCGTATCGACAGCGACACGCCGCTCGACATCAGTACGGACGGAGAACGGCTGGTGGTTTCGCCTGCGAAGCCTTCCCCGCGGCGGAAGAAGTTCGAAGAGGCCCAGAAAGCAGCCCATAAGCGGTACGGCAAGGCGTTTAAAAGGCTGGCCGGGTAGGCGGCGCCTGTTCGCCATGGAGCCGCAGTTCCTCACGCTGGAAGAAGTTCGAGAGATCCGTCAACAATTAGTCGAGATCTACAGTGGCACACCGGGGGTGCGCGATCGCCGGCGTGAGTTTGGCGTACTCCCGGGTTTCGACGGCGAGTTGTTTGCGGCCGGCCACGGTGAGCTTATAGATCGTCGCCCGGTGGTTCTTCGAAGTCACGTCCCAGGCGCCGTCGATTCAGCCGTATAGCTCCAACCGCTGAAGAGCGGGGCACAGCGAGCCCTCCTCGATGAGGAGCTCATTGCCGGATGATTGTTGAACAAAGCGAACAATGCCGTTCCGTGGAGCTCGCGTTGCGACAGCGTCCGCAGAATGCGCATGTCCAGCGAACCGGGTAGCGAATCGTTCTTCTTGCCCTCGCGCCGGATACGCATCGCTGGGGCGCGGATCGAGTGCCGACGTCAACGGCCACCCGGCCACAGCAGAGAGTAGGACATGATACGGCCAAGTGGCGCCCGGCGCATCGTTTTTCCGGTGGCGTCGCTGAAGCGGCTAAGCTTGCTGGTCGATCCCATCGGCGTTACTCTTGCTTAATGCGACCGCTCCGATATTCCATCAACGTGACATTGGACGGATGCTGCGATCATCGTGCAATACCCGCGGACGAAGAGTTGCATCGCCACGCGATCGAGAACATCGAACAGGCCGATGCCCTCCTCTTTGGCCGGGTGACGTACGAAATGATGGAGGCAGCGTTTCGGCCGCCGGCAGGGACGGAAGGGAGGCCTGAACGGATGGAGCCCTTCGCCCGGACGATTGACGCCGCGAAGAAGTACGTCGTGTCGAGCACCCTGGCCCGGGTCGATTGGAACGCCGAGCTCGTGCATGGAGACCTTGGGAAGGCCGTTCAGCAGCTCAAGCAGGAGCCGGGCAAGGGACTGTTCATGGGAGGAGTTAAGCTCCCGCTGGCATTGGCGGAGTTGGGATTGATCGATGAGTACGAGTTCGTAGTGCACCCCAGGCTGGTAGGCCACGGGCCGACGCTGTTCGCGGGGCTATCGAGGTACGTGGACCTAAGGCTCGTGAGCCGGCTGGAGTTCGGCTCGGGGGCGGTGTCGATGCGGTATGAGCCGAAAAGGTAGCCATTGGGCTTGCTCCGCACCGGAATCAAACCTGGGCAGGCGGTTTCGGGGAGAGTGCGCTCAATCAATTCGATTCGCCAATCGCGATGGCGCCTGGGGCGTAGTTGCCGAGGAGAAAGTCAAAGGTGCTGGATTCAGCAGGTATTTTCAACGGTGATGGGACTGCGTCCCCCTCCTGGTGCGTTGGGGCTGGGGGCTCAATGAGTTCGTCTGGTGTCACCGAATCCCCTGCTTTACGCAAGTAAATACCAGTTGGGAGAATTGCAGAATGAGCGACCTGGTCGCGGAATATCAGCGACAATTCGAGTGGCGAGACTGGAGAGCGATCCTTGCAGCACTTCCGCCGCTCCGAGGCAAGACCGTGCTCGATCTGGGATGCGGTGCGGGTGACATAAGTTTGGAGCTGGCGGCTCAGGGAGCGCTCGTACTGGGATTCGATAGCAATGAAGAACTACTAGCGTGTGCCCGCTCGCGAGAAATACCGAACACGCAGTTCGGGACGGCGGATCTGCGGACAGACGTCGACTTCGGCCTTACAGCCGACGGTATCTGGTGCAGCTTCACGGCCGCGTTCCTGATCGATCTCCAGAGCGCCGTCACACGATGGGCTCGATCCTTGAAACCCGGGGGATGGATCGCGCTCACCGAGATCGACGACTTGTTTGGACACGAACCGCTGGCGTCAGCCACGAAGGCGCGACTGAAGGCGTACTGCGAAGCGGGATTGGCGGCAGGCCGCTATGATTTTTGGTGCGGACGAAAGCTGTCCAGCCACTTGGAGAGAGCTGGTTTTTCAATCTCGAAGTGTCAGACCATCCCAGACCGCGAGCTTTCATTCAACGGGCCCGCAGAGGCAGAGGTGCTGGAAGCATGGCGGGCCCGTTTCCTTCGCATGAGGGTGCTACAGGATTACCTCGCAGCCGATTTCACCAGCGTGGTGGATGAGTTTCTGGGTTGCCTCGAGCGGGCGGATCATCGGTCTGAGGCGCGCGTATTCTTCTGCTTAGCCATGAAACCGCCGACCTCCACCATTGCTAACGTGTAACAGCGAAGAGGCGAGTAGTCCGTCGTCGCCGACCGGCACGACAGCCGCGACCGGATTGCCCGTCGCTGGGGGACAACTGGGGACCTATTGTTCAGGACACGGGATTCAGACCACGTGGGCCAAAGTCCGAGATGACGACTTCTCGTCAACTTGGATTCTAAACGCTGCGCGTTAGCGAGGACCAATCACGCGACAACATCCGCAACAAGCAAATCCGTCTTCTGGCGAGTTGCCTCTCGAATGACCTTGCCATTGGGATCGACGATCTCCGAAGAGCCATGCGAGATGAGCTCGCGATTTGTGCCTGCCACGTCCGCACGGATCACCCAAACGTGGTTCTCGACCGCTCTGGAGAGGTCTGAGGCTCTTGCCTCCTGCACCAGTTCGGGGTAAGCGCGGTTGTTCGGTAGGCCGTTGTTCGTCGGTATGAAGAGCGCCGTCGCGCCCTGCGCAGCCATGGCCTTCGCCGGTTCGGAGAAGGTCGAGTCGTGGCATATGACAATGCCGAACGTCAGTTCGCCCACTTGGAACACAGGCATTGCCGATCCGGGAGAGTACACGGATCGCCGGATCGCGGGATGGAGCTTGCGGTATAGACCGGAGACGCGACCTCGATGAAATACCGCCGCCGCGTTATAGAGGTTGTCTCCAGCGAGTTCCGTGAAGCCAACGATTGACGTGACGGTATCGCTCACAAGCGGCGCGAGGACTTCGTCGAGTTGGCCATCATCGATCCTGATCGCAAACTTCGAGGGATTCTCGCTGTAGTCTGCGAGACCGCCGAGAATTGCTTCCGGGCAACACAGTATTGATACTCCTTCCGATTCGCACCGAGAAACTTGTTCTCGAATGAACTCAACTGCCTCACGGGAACCCGCGAGGAGCAGCGGCGCTTGGTAGGCGGCGACCTTCATCTGTCAACAATAGCCCGGCGAATAGCAGATGCGGTACGCGGATGCTGGATCCCCCAGACATGTCGCCAAGTGTAGAGTTATTCGGCTCAGTTGGCTGCCTAACGCCCTACTTGCCGAAGTGATCCCCACTCGGGGTGGATGGTCGCCCACCCGGAAGTTGAGCCAACTTGCCCTTTCCTCCCGCAAAGTCGCCCAGCGTTTACCTTCCCGCCTTGAGAGGTCGTCCTGGAACACATCGGCGAATGCTCTACAGCTTTGACCTCGCGGACTCCGTGAGCAGGGGCGGCGGGGCGTTCAGCCCGCGCTCACAGCGTCAACCCGCCGTCCACGGTGAGCACCTGGCCCGTGATGTAGTTGTCGGGTTCCAGCAACAGGCGGATGGCGCGGGCCACATCCAGCGGGTGACCATAGCGGGCAATCGAGCGGTTGTCGAGATAGGGCTGGTATTTGCCCGCGGCGATGGAATCCAGGGCGATGCCGGCTTCCATCACGCCGGGACTGACCACATTGACGCGCACTTCCCCGGGGCCGCGGCATTCCTTGGCGAGCACGCGGGCGGCGTGGACCAGGGCGGCTTTGGGGGCGCTGTAGGGCGTGGAGCCGGGAAACGGCGCCATGGCCTGCATGGAAGCGATGAGGACAATGGCGCCGGAGGTACCCGATTCACGCAGGCGCGCGGCGGCTTCGCGGGCCATGAGGATGGGGCCGGTGAAATTGACGGCGAGGGATTCCTCGAGGAGGCTTTCGCTCCGGGCGGCCATTCCGGCGAAGATGACAAGCCCGTAGAGGCTGGGGGCGGCTTCCAGCAGGCGGGCGCGGTCTTCCGGCCGGGTGAGATCGGCCTGGATGACCGTCGCGGCGTCGCGGAGTCCTGCGGCGCGCTCCGCGTTCGTGGCAAAGGAGGCGAACACGCGGGCGCCTTCCGCGGCGAGCAACCGGACGCAGGCCTGACCCAATCCGCCCGTGCCCCCGGCTACGACGATCTCCCGTTCATGCAGGCTGGATTTCATGACGTGCGCTTTCCACCGCGGCGAGCGCGGCCAGGGTCATCATCAGGATTTCGCTGTCGCCGAGGTTGTGCTCAAACATCCCCGTCACCAGCACGCCGATGACCACTGCGATGCCACCGTGGACCAACCACCCCCGCGTGGAACGCACCCATCCCCAGAGCGCCCAGGCGAACATCCCGGCGATGGCCAGCATGGCCGGGATGCCGCGCTCGGCGGCGAACTGGAGGTAGAAGTTGTGCAGGTGGCCGTAAAAGCCTTCGGGAAGCGGCCGGGACACATCGGTGGGGACATATTTGTTGAAGGAAATGCCCACCTGTTCCGGTCCCACACCGAGGATCGGGTGGGCCTGGATCATCGCCATGCCGGTTCGCCAACTGACGACGCGGTGCATGTTGGAATCCATCTCGCCTCGGGGCTGTACCAGCGAAGTCACGCGCATGCGGAGGCTGTCGGGTCCGGCCGCGACGGCCACCGCCATGGCCAGCGGCAAGGCGGCCACGGCCCAGCGCCGCCAGCACCAGAGCAGGTAGACCAATCCACAAAAGGCGGCGATCCAGATGCCGCGCGTCATCGCCAGCACCAGAGCGGCGGCGGAGACAAGCAGCGCGGCCGCCAGCAGCCAGCGAAGGCGAGGCCGCAGTCCACCCCAGATCCACAAAGCGGCGCCGAACAGGACGGCGAACATCATCTGGCTGCTGAACGTCATCCAGTGGCTCATGAAGCCGGTGATGCGGTCGGCGACGTAGGCGACATAGAACTCCTGTCCGGCGGCGGCGGCGCGCGTCCATTTCAAATAGAACTGCACCAGGCCCCAGCCGCCGGCCACGCTGCCCACCACAACCCACGCGATCGCGAGCCGCCGCGCCCAGACTGCGTCGCGAAACGCAGTGTAGACAACCGGAAGGGTGAGCAGCACGTACATCTTGCGCACCTGCGGCCACCCGCTTGCCGGATCGGGGCTGAAGGCGAGCGACAGGAGCGTGAGTCCGATGAACGCACCCACCGGCCAGGCGAAGCGCGGAGCGCGCCACTTCGCGCCCGAAACCAGCAGCAACGCGAGGGCGATCCCCAGCAGGCTCTGCGAGGCGGCGATCGAGACCATGGAGAGGCTCGCCGCGGCCCAGGCGCACCAAGCCGCGCCCGTCATGGCCCTCTCGCGGTATGCCTCGTTCCTCATCCGTTCGCCCGGAGAATCCTCAGTGTGACACAATGAGGCCGGGAATACCGCTTATGCAGATCCTGCTTCTGCGTCATGGCATTGCGGCCGACCACGCCTCCAGCGGGAGGGACGCGGACCGGGCCTTGACCGGGGAGGGAGCCCGCAAACTCCGGGTAGTGCTGGGCCATGCGCACGCCTCCGGCGTCGCGCCTACTTTAATCCTCTCCAGCCCCTACCGCCGGGCCCGCGAAACCGCCGACATCGCGGCTTCCGTGTGCGGCTACAAGGAGCAGATCCTGTTGAGCGAAGCGCTCGAACCCGGCGGCTCGCCGGCGGAAGTTTGGGAGGAAATCCGCATCCATCGCGATGAATCTCAAATCCTGCTGGCAGGACACGAGCCCCTGTTCAGCTCGCTGACCGCCTATCTGCTGAATTCGCCCACCCTCGCGGTGGATTTCAAGAAGGGCGCCCTCGTGCGCCTGGACACGCATTCCTTCAACACCGCGCCCCACTGCATCCTGCGGTGGATGCTGACGCCGGGCATCCTTCTTACCAAATCACCATGACCAAAATCCTGCTCTTTTCCCTCATTTTCGCCGCGCAACTCGCCGCGCAGCCCGCCTTCCGCGACCTGTTCAACGGCCGCGACCTCACGGGCTGGGTGAACGTCAACACCGATCCCGACACCTGGAGCGTGCGCGACGGCAAGATCATCTGCAAGGGATTGCCGATCGGCGTGATGCGCAGCGAACAACAGTATGAAAACTTCATCCTGCACGTCGAATGGATGCACCTGGAGCCCGGCGGCAACTCGGGCATCTTCATCTGGTCCGACGCCAACCCCAATCCCAAGAACCGCCTCCCGAACGGCGTGGAAGTGCAGATGCTCGAGCTCGATTGGGTGAAACTGAACACCCGCGAGGGCAGGGATCCGCCGCCCATCGCCTACGTCCACGGGGAGTTGTTCGGCGTCGGGGGCGTCAAGACCGTGCCGGATAATCCGCGCGGCACGCGGAGCAAATCGATCGAAAACCGCTGCCTGCCGCGCGGTGAATGGAACACCTACACGGTGGTGGCTGTGGACGGGGTGGTGAAGCTTGCCGTCAACGGCAAGTTCGTGAACGGCATCAGCCAGTCCACGCAGAAAAAAGGCTACATTTGCTTGGAATCGGAAGGGGCGGAGATCCATTTCCGCAACATCAAGATCATGGAACTGCCGCCCGGGGTGACCACGCAGGAACAAAGCGCGCCGCTGCTGCCGTGAGCGTCTTCGCTAGAATGAAGCTGTTCCGGTAACTTGTGCCAAAGAGAAGCCGCCAATGCTAGTGAATCGTTGCGGCTCCCAGGCCGCCGCCTTGGGACTGGCCGAATTCCGCCGCATTTGTCAGTCAAGATTTCAGGGGAGGCCCCGCGCGGGCGCCGCATGTCTTCCAGATCCAATCCGCTAATCCGAATCACGCTCCCGGCGCTTGCCGCCGCCCTATTGCTCTCCGCTTGTGGAGGCTCAAAACAGGCCGAAGCCCCTCGCGATACCGGCCCGGTGGAGGTGCGCGCGGCGGAAGTGCGCACGCGTTCGCTGGTGCGTGTCGTGGAGACGGTCGGTACCCTGTTCCCTTACGACGAAGCCATCATCGCGGCGGAGATTCCCGGCCCCGTTGTCGAAGTGAGTGCGGACCTCGGCGACCAGGTGCGGCAGGGACAGGTGCTTGCGCGGATCTCGGATGAGGAGCAGCGCTACCTGGTGGCGCAACAGGAAGCCCAGTTGCGCCAGTCGCTCGAGCGGCTGGGCCTGAAGGACGAAGGCGAACGCGTCAAAGACATCCGCGAAGCCCCCGACGTCCGGCGCGCCATCGCCGACCTGCGCGAGGCCGAACAGCGCTACAAGCGCACCCGAGAACTCGTGGACCAGGGTATCGGCGCGCGCGCCGACCTCGATTCCGCGCAGGCCCGCTTCGATGCCCTGCAAGCCGGACTCGACGCCACCCTGAACCAGACCCGCAACCTGATTCAGGAGGTTGAACGATTCAAAGCCGTGCTCGACCTGCAGCGCAAACGCCTGCGCGACACCGCCGTGCGCGCCCCCTTCGACGCCCTCGTCAAGGAACGCCTCGTCACCGCCGGGCAGTTCGTACAGCCGAACAACCCCCTGTTCACGCTCGTCAAGATCGATCCCATCCGCCTGCGGATCGAGGTGCCTGAACGCATGGCCCCCTGGGTCAAAATCGGGCAGATCGCCGACGTTTCGGTCGAGGCCTTTGACGGCCGCCTGTTCCGAGGCAAAGTCTGGCGCATCTCCCCCACCGTGGACCAGACCAAGCGCACTTTCGTGGTCGAGGCCCTGATCGACAATTCGCACGGCGATCTGAAGCCCGGCTCCTACGCCCGCGCGCGGGTGGCTACGAACAAGACTGACGCCGTCCGCCTGATCCCCGCCCAGGCTCTGAACTACGTGCTGGGAACGAACAAAGCTTACGTCATCAAAGCGGATCAAACCATCGAAGTCCGCGATGTCACCGTCGGCGACCGCTTCCCCAACGAAGTTGAAGTCGTGGAAGGCGTCGAGGACGGCGAACGCGTCGCCATGGGCCCCCTGAACCGGCTGGATTCCGGCTCCGCGGTTCGCGTCGTCAGCGGCCAGCAGGCCGCGAACTAGGGTCTGCGACAATAGAAGACGGATGTTTCCGTTTTCCACCTGCCGGGCGATTCCTCTGCTCGTGTGCTTCCTCTCCCCGCTGGCTGCGGAACCCCCCGCCCCGCCTGACCGCTACGATTCCATCATCGTTACCGGCACGCCGGAACCGCTGCCCCTCGAAGAGTCCGACCGCGCGGTGGTGTCACTGCCAGTCCGTGCGCAGGCGCTTCTTTTCACGACCTTTATCGACTTCCTGCGGCTCGACCCTTCCCTCGACCTTCGCCAGCGCGCGCCCAATGGCCTGCAGGCCGACCTCTCCATACGCGGCGCCACGTTCGGGCAGACGCTCGTCCTGCTGAACGGCCGCCGGATGAACGATCCGCAATCGGGCCATCATCACCTGGATCTCCCCGTGCCCCTCGAGTCCGTGGAACGTATCGAAGTGCTGCGCGGGGCGGGTTCCACGCTCTATGGCTCCGACGCCACCGGCGGCGTCGTGCATCTGGTGACGAATCCGCCCGAAGCCTCCGAAATCCGGCTCCAGTTGGGCTACGGCTCCTGGGGGACGCAGCAGCAGCGGGTGTCGATGACCGGCGTTCGCGGGAATTTGTCGCAACAATTGGCCGTTTCGCGCGATTTTTCGACCGGATTCATCGAAAATCGCGACTACCGGAGCCTCATGGCTGCCTCCACCACGCGCTACAAGTCGGCGCTTGGCCCCACCGATATCGACCTCGCCTGGAGCGACAAGCCATTCGGCGCGGAGCAGTTCTATGGCAACTTCAACTCTTGGGAGCGCACCAAGACCTGGTTTGCCTCGATGCGCCAGGGCCTCGGCCAGAAGACCGAAGCGGCGTTCTCCTACCGCCGCCACACCGATCTGTTCGTGCTCTTTCGCGACCGTCCCCAGGTGTTCACCAACCGGCATGCCGCCGAGAGCTGGCACGGGACGCTGCGCCGGCGCGAGGAACTGGCGCCCAACGTGACCCTGCACTACGGCGGCGAAGGCTTTGGCGAGAACATCGACTCGACCAACCTGGGCCTCCACGACCGCGCCCGCGGCGCCGCCTACGCCATGCTTGACGTGCGCGTCCTGCGGCGGTTCAGCTTCTCCACCGGACTGCGCAATGAAGTGGTGAAGGGCCTTCCGGGCGAGATGAATCCCACCGCGGCCGTGGGCTACTGGGCCACCCAGAAGTTGAAATTCCGCGGTTCGGTGAGCCGCGCATTCCGCCTGCCCACGTTTACCGACCTTTACTATCACGATCCCGGAAACCGCGGCTCTCCGGACCTGCGCCCGGAACGCTCCTGGAGCTATGAAGGCGGACTCGATGCACGCCCTGTCTCCAACATTCGCCTGCAGGCTACGCTCTTCCACCGGAAGGACAACGACGGGATCGACTATGCGCGCACCTCTCCGGCGGACATCTGGCGGGCTCGCAACATCCAGCGGCTCCGGTTTACGGGCCTCGAGACGTCCGCCGCCTTCCGCCTGCGCGGGAGCCAACTGCTGGATCTCGCCTACACCGGTCTGAAGGGCTCCTCCGAGCCCATGCCGGGGCTGCAGTCGAAGTATGCGTTCAATTACCCGGTGCATCACTTCGTGGCGGGCTACACCGGGTTGCTGCCGGGCCGGGTCGCTCTGCGAACACGGATTGGCGCGCTTGAGCGGCTCAACCGTGGCAGTTATGCCACATGGGATCTGTCGGCAACGCGAGCGACAGGACGGTGGAGGCCCTACGCCCAGTTCACAAATCTGACCAATACTCGCTACCAGGAAATCCTTGGAGTTGTCATGCAGGCGCGTACCCTCATAGTCGGCACTGAGTTCGTCTGGCCTCGGCCGTAACCATCAGATTTAAGAATCATCCGGTAAGTATTTCCGGCAGATTTCTCTCCGGTTTGGCGCAACCGGCGTCGCAGGATTATGCAAGCTGCTGAAAATAAAAAGAAGTGGCACTCTGGCAGGCCGATTGCAACATGAAGATACGTTCTGTACCTAAAGGAGGAACCATCATTCAATGTTGAAATCGAGCTTGCTCATCCTGACGGCCAGCCTGGCATTCCTGGTTGGCGCGACCGCGCAACCCGGGCCGCCAGCGTTCGTTGGCGCGAAGGGTAAAGGGGGGCCACCCGCTCAAGTAGGCCCGCCGGCCCATGCCGGTCCGCCGGCGCACGCTGGGCCTCCGGCTCAGCCCGGACCGCCGGCTTTTGTCGGCACACCCGGCCAGAATAATGGCAATAACGGCAACGGGAATGGCAATAATGGCAACGGACAGAACGGGACGCCCTCGCAGCCCGGCCCTCCGGCGCCGGCGCCGCCGCAAACAGCGCAAGCCGTGGTCAATGTGATCCACGGTGTACCGGATGTGATCGTTGATGTCTGCGTGAACAAGAGTCTGGCCCTGCCCGCCTTCAGCTACGGAAGCATCACGACAGTCAAGCTCGATCCGGGCGAATACGAAGTGGAGATTTTTGAGGGGCCCGGTTCTAACTGCGAAACCGGATCGCTTCTAGGTCCGGTTGAGAGTGAACTCTCTGCAGGCCAGAACGTCAGCTTTGTGGCTCACCTGACCGAAGGCGGAGATACTACACTCTCCATTTTCAATAACGATGTCAGCCCGGCCCGCCCGGGCATAGCGCGCGTGGTGGTTCATCACACTGCCGCCGCGCCGGTGGTGTTCGCCACCGTGGGGCGCTTCACGCCCAGCGACCAGGACATCACGACGCCGCCGTTCGGCAACCTCTCCGAGGACACCGAACAGCCAATCGTGGCGCAGATCCGGCCGGGCAACTGGGAAGTCACTCTCTACCGGGAGATTGAGGAGGAAGGGGACCCCATGCCGCCGCCTGCGTTTGGCCCGGTCCCGGTTCAACTCATGCCCCATACCCTGTACTTGGTGTACGCGGTGGGCGCGCTCGATAACCAGTTCCAATTGTTGATCCTGCCGGTTCAACTCTCGCTGTTCTGGTAGAACCGCAAACTGCGAAGAACCCCTTCCAACGGCGGCGAACCGTTGGAAGGGGTTTATTTCTTTAGGACGCGGCGGGTTCAGTCCTCGATTGAAATGCTTGGACCCTGGCGCTGTCCGCCATCCGAACAGGCGGCCACGATCTGCCGCGCCATGGCCATGAAGGGCTCGCTCTGGGGGTCGGAATCGCCCAGCAGAGCGATGGGGCGGCCGGAATCGCCGCCCACGCGGATGCGCGGGTCAAGCGGCAACTCACCCAGGAACGGCACGCCCATCGCTTCGGCCGTTCGTTTTCCGCCGCCTTCGCCGAAGACATCGATCCTCTCGCCCGACCCCGGCGCCACCAGGTAGCTCATGTTCTCCACAATGCCGAGCAGCGGCACCTTCACCTGCCGGAACATCAGCACGGCTTTGCGCCCATCTTCCAGTGAAACCTCCGAAGGCGTGGTCACCACCACCGCGCCGGTGATGGGCGCGGTCTGTATGAGGCTGAGCGCCACGTCGCCTGTGCCCGGAGGCAGGTCGATGAGCAGGTAGTCGAGATCGCCCCACTCCACCTGGCGGAGGAACTGCTGCATGACGCTATGCAGCATGGGGCCGCGCCAGATCAAAGGCTTGTCGCCGGGGTTGAGAAAGCCCATCGACATCAGGCGCACGCCGTGCTGTTCGATGGGCTGGATGCGTCCCTCGACGGCATAGGGGGCGTCCTGAATGCCCATCATGAGCGGTACATTCGGGCCATAGACGTCGGCATCCAGTAGTCCGGTGCGGTGGCCGAGCGCGGCCAGCGCGATCGCCAGATTGACGGAGACCGTGGTCTTCCCAACTCCTCCTTTACCGGAGCCGATGGTAATGAGGTTTCGGACCCCCGGGATCGGCTGTTTCGGGGCTTCGGCGGGCGGTGGCATTCCCATAAACCTTTAGTGTAGCCGAGGGGCGGTGGTATGATGGCCTGCAACCGGTGACGCTATGAAATTCTGCCATTTCGCCTCTGTTGTTCTGCTTCTGTCCAGCGCGGCGCCGCCGTCGGCCGCACAGCAAACTCAAACCCCGAAGAAACGTCTGCTCGCCATCGGCGCGGTCGAGGGTTGGCAGCACGACGCCACTTCGCACGGCCTCGCCACGCTCTGGAAACTCGGCCTCGAGTCGGGCCTGTGGGAGACGTATATCCGCACCGATACCCAGCTCATCACGAAGAAAAAACTGGAAGCCAACGGGAAGAACCTCGACTATTTCGACGCCGTCGCCTTCTATACGTCGGGCGAACTCAAAATGGATGAAGAGCAGCGGGCCGCGCTGATGTCGTTCGTCAAAGACGAAGGCAAGGGCTTCATCGCCATCCACTCGGCCAGCGACACGTTCTACAAGTGGCCCGAATACGGGGAAATGGTGGGCGGCTACTTCGACCTTCATCCCTGGAACACGTTTCAGGCGCCCATATTGGTGGAGGACCGCGGCCACCCCACATCCGCGCACCTGCCGCCTAGCTTCACCGTGTACGACGAGATCTACCAGTTCAAGGAATTCTCGCGGGACCGCGTGCGCGTGCTGATGCGGCTGGACGAATCCAAGATCGATCTCAAGCACAAGGACGTGCGGCGGAAGGACAACGACTTCGCCGTCACCTGGGTGCGCGAATTCGGCAAGGGGCGCGTGTTTTTCTCGAGTTTCGGCCACACTATCGAGAGCTGGGACCGGCCGGATATTCAGAAGATGTGGGTGGAAGCCGTGAAGTGGTCAATGAAGCTGACGGACGGGGACGCCACGCCCCGGCCGCGGCCCGCGGATTAAGCGAGGGGATCGCCATGGTCAAATTCATTCCCATGCTCTTCGCTCTAAGCTGGGCGAGCAGCATGCCGGGCGCCTCCGTCCCCGTCTATCAGGTCTTCGAAGCGGAATTCCAGGCCTCGAAACCGCCTGAATCGCCGCTGCAACTTCGGCCGCAGGTGACTTTCTCCACGCCCGGGACGGGCGACACCACGGTCGAGGCGTTCTGGGATGGCGGGGCGAGATACCGCGTCCGCTTCCAACCGCTGCGCGCGGGCGCCTATTCCTACAAGGTCCACTCCTCCGATCCGGGCCTGAACGGCAAGAGCGGCCAGTTTGCCGCGGTCAGCCCGGACGGCCCTACAACTCTCGACCAGCATGGGCCTCCCATCCTATCCGCGGACCGGCGCCACTTTACGCATGCCGATGGGACGCCGTGGCTCTGGCTGGCCGACACGGCGTGGAACGGGGCCCTGCTGGCGACGAGAGAAGAGTGGGGCGAATATCTAAAAACGCGGGTCTCGCAGCGGTTCTCCGCGGTCCAATTCGTCATGACGCAATGGCGCGCGGGCCGGGCCGATGAAAACGGCCGGCTCGCCTTTCGCAGCAATGGCGAAAAACTCGAAGTGGATCCGATTTTTTTCAGGCGCATGGATGAGCGCGTCGCAGCCGTGCGGCGCGCGGGCCTGGTTCCGGTTCCGGTGATGCTTTGGGCGCTCACCTCGCGCGACAAAGAGAGTCCGGGCGCCGTGCTGCCCCCGGCACAGGCCGCGGAACTGGCGCGCTACATCAATGCCCGTTACCACGCGTATTCGGTGCTGTGGATGCTGGGCGGCGACGGCGACTATCGCGGCGAGGAGAAGGCCGCGCGCTGGCGCGAGATCGGCCGGCTGACGTTTCCCGCAGGCATCGACCGGCGCCCGGTGACACTCCACCCGGGCGGATTGCATGAACCCTGGGAGTTGCTGCGGGACGAGCCGTGGCTTGACTTCCTCACCTATCAGTCGGGCCATGGCGGCGATGCGCGCAAATGGCAGTGGCAGGCATACCGGGGCCCCGCGCTGGGCTGGCGGCTGGAGCCGGTGAGGCCCGTGATCGACGCCGAGCCCAACTATGAGGGACACGTCTCCTACCACGGCAAATCGATTGATGCGTACGCGGTCCGGCGCGCGGCCTGGTATAGCATTCTGGCGGCGCCCGTGGCAGGCGTCACCTACGGCGCGCACGGAGTGTGGCCCTGGATCCGTCAGAAGTCGGTGCCGCTGGACCATCCGCGGTCGGGCGAAGCCGACCCCTGGCGCGAGTGTCTCGCCTACCCCGGCGCTGCGCACATGAAAGCCCTCGTCGAAATCCTCGAGAGGCTCCCCTGGCCTCAACTGCGGCCCGACGCGCCGCTGGCGGCGCCGACTCAGGTAGACGAGGGCTTCACCAACTACATACCCGTCGCGCGGACTCTGGACGGCAGCCTCGCGCTGGCCTATCTGCCTGCGAACCCCACCGCCGTGTTCGACCTCTCCAGCTTTGAAAAGGGAGTGCGTGCGACCTTCATAAACCCGCGCAATGGCGAGCGACTCACCCCGGATGACTTGCCGGGCGAGCCCAACGTCACCGTGAAGTCGCCAGGACCAGGCGATTGGTTGCTGCTGTTTGAACGGCGCAAATAAAGGAAAGAGTACTTAAGTGGCGCCTCCACCGGACCAACCGGAGGCCCAGTACCGATAGGAAAGCCGCCCCGTTCGCCTACGCATTTTCAGGAAGATCGCTCTTCTCCCGCCTCCGAAAGTACCAGGTTCGCCTGTTTTCGAGGCGCTCAATCTGCGAATGGCTCGCGCCGTCCCAGTACAAACGGACCTTGGCGCAGCCCCAAATCCCGCCTAATCTTCAATTGATCCGGGGAGCGTTGTTCCCGGAGTCCGGAGGGATTTTCGCAATGTTCAGAGCAATTGTCCTCGCCTCTGCCGTCCTGATGGCATTGACCCTGAGTTCGCCGGCCGCGCCGATCGGCATGAGCTCGATCCCCGGCGCGACGCTTGATTTCCACGGCGACTCGACGTTCAGCTTCACGCCTACCGCCTTTCCCGGCTTCGAAGGGTGGTCGTTTTTCATCACCAGCGGATCCTGCACCTTCTGCACCGGGCACATCTCAGGCATCTTCACGATCGGCAGCCCTGAGCTGAACCCCGCTCCTGTCTCGGGCGTGGGCCTTTTGACCATCCGCGATCCGCAGGGAACCAGCCTCACCGCGGATCTCGAATGGTTCTCCCTCGGCACGGCCGGCACGAGCGGCAATCTGAATGTCGCGGGCCAGCTCAACACCACCAGCGTCGCTTACGGCGGAACGAATCCGGATCTGCTGTCGCTGTTGCTGGGTGCGATCACGACTGTGACCTTCGACCCCGGCGTGGGCACCTCCCCATCCACACTGGCTAGCGAATCCGTTACATTTGCGTCCTTCTCCGGCAGTATTCAGCCGGTACCCGAGCCGGGCACCTACGCGCTCATCGGCACCGGGCTCGTTGGCCTCGCCCTATGGCGGCGCCGCGCGGCAAGCCGGTAAGCTTTCTGGTTCGTTTTCTTCTCCCTCTCCACGACGGGCGGCGTCCCAACGCCGCCCTTTTTTATGTTCAGTGCGGGGCGGATTCGCCGCGCGGAAGCGACTTCACCACCTGCGCGGCCAGCAGGCGGCCTACGCTCGATTCCTCGTCGACGGCGAGCGTGGCTCCGGCGGCCAGCAGGTCGGGCAGAAAGCGGTGATACCGGCTGCGCGCGATCACGGTCACATCCGGCGCAAGCCGCCGCGCGCAGGCGACCATGTTCAGCGCGACTTGCGGATCCGGCACGGTCACGACGAAAGCCAGCGCCTCGTGGAGGCCCGCGTGTTCGAGGATCTCGGGTCTCGAGGCATCGCCGAAATGGACGATGCCGCCGGCCGAGTTCGGATTCAGCTCGAGCACATACGGTTCGAACCCCCGTTCCTGCAGCGCGCTGACCACTTCTTTCCCCGAGGGACCATAACCCGCCACGATCACGCGGCGGCCCGGCGCATGCGCCCGCGGCGCTGGTTGATCCGGCGCCATCCCGAAAAACGAAGCCAGCCACGGGGCGAGTGTGAACAGGTGTGGCGTCACCAGCAGCGTGAGCACAGAAACCGAAACCAGATGCGACACCACGCTGGGCGGCAGCAGGCCCTTGCCGCCCGCCTCGCTCAGCAGCACGAAGCTGAACTCCCCTACCTGGCTCAGCAGCACACCGGTATGCACGGCCACCTGCGGCGGCAGCCGGAAAGCGCGCAGCGCGAAGGTGGCCGCCATCGTCTTCAATACCAGCGCCAGCAGTGTCAATAACAGGACCACTGGCAGATCTCCCAATTGCGGCGGAACGGCCAGCATGCCGATCGAAGCGAAAAACACCGTGACGAAAATAGCGCGCAGCGGCACAGCGTCGGAGCGGATCTGATGCGCGTACGGCAGATCGCCCAGCAGCACTCCGCCCGCGAATGCCCCCAGCGCGGGGCTCAGACCCAGCGCATGCGCGCCCCAGGTGCTGCCAAGGCAGGTGGCCATCGCCAGCACCACAGGCACCTCGCGCAGATGTTGCAGCGAAGCGTCACGAAACAGCTTGGGAAAGATGTAGCGCAGGAAAACGAACAGGATGGCTACCAGCGCCAGCGCCTTGCCCAGCGCCATACCCAGGTCCGTGACCGCCGCCATGCCGCGCCGCCCTTCGGCCAGCACCGCGAACAGGATCAGCAGCGGCACCAGCGCCACGTCCTGCATGAGCAGGATACCCAGCGCGCCCCGGCCATGCGGGCTTTCAATCTCGCTTCGCGCCTGTAGCAGCCGCAGGACCACCGCTGTGCTACTGAGCGCCAGCGCCATGCCCACCACGGCCGCGCTCTGCAGATCCAAGTGAAACAGCAGCGCTACGGGGACGATCAGAAGAATGGACAGCGAGATCTGCAGGCCCCCGCCCACCAGCGCCAGCCTGCCGAGGCGGCGCAGTTTGCTCAAAGAGAACTCGAGTCCGATCGAGAACAGCAGCAGCGCCACGCCCAACTCGGCCAGCACCTCCACCGCCTCCGTTGAACGGACCAGCTTTAGCGCGGATGGCCCCAACAGCAGGCCGGCCAGCAGGTAGCCAATGATGACGTCCTGCCGCAAGCGCTGCGCGGCGATACCCAGGACGAAAGCGGCCGCCAGCAGGCTGACCACCTCCGCCACCAACTCCCAGGCTTCGGTCATATCCGCCCCGTCCTAATTCGCCGTCGCCGGCCGCGAGAAGCTCTTGCGCGGTTCGGGCTTTGGTTTGCGCGGCAGCTTCTCGGGGCGGTTCGCCGTGTGATAGACCAGCGAAGCCACCACGGCGGCCATCTGCTTCAGGTCGTCGGCTTGCAGGCGGTCGTACACGTCCATGTTCGAATGATGCGTCCGCGTCGAATACTCAACCGGATCCTGGATGAACTGGAAGCCGGGCAGGCCCATCAGGTCGAACGAAAGATGGTCCGTGCCCCCGGTGTTGCGGGCGCTCACGGTGGTGACGCCCAGGTCGCGGAACGGCCCCAGCCAGGCTTCGAAGACCGGCCGCGCCATCTCGTTCCCCTGCAGATAAATGCCGCGGATCTTTCCGGTGCCGTTGTCGATGTTGTAATAGGCCGACAATTTCTCCCATTCAGGCTGCAGTTCCATCGATTCCCAGTCGCCGAACGTTTTGCGGACATAAGCGCGGGAGCCGAGCAGCCCCTGCTCCTCGCCGCCCCACAAAGCGATACGCAGCGTGCGGTTCATCGGCAGCTTCAGCTTGTTCAGCACACGCACCACTTCGATCATCACGGCGCTGCCCGCGGCGTTATCGGTGGCTCCAGTGCCGCCGTGCCAGCTATCCAGATGGCCGCCGATCATCACGATCTCATCCTTGTTGGGACCCGTGCCCGGCAAGTTCGCAATCACGTTCAGCGAATCCTGGCCGGCCTCGCCCATCCGGTTCTTCACCTCCACCTCGAGCCTCACCTTCACGTCTTTCTCGAGCAGCCGGACGATGCGGTTGTAATGCTCGGGGTTGATGGCGATCGTCGTCGGATTCAGCGGGTCCTTCGGGTCGCGGCTGCCGGCCGAGGCGGCCGAAATCGTGCCGCCGTCGCCGCGGTATCCGTATTGCACCAGCACGGCCGCTCCTTCGTCGCGCCAGAACGCGGACAGCTTCTTGCGGAAAGCCAGGATCTGCCGCATGTCCGGACTGCCCGCACCCTGCCGTCCGGGCGATTGCGGACCGAAGGTGGGCGGCAGACCTTCGGGCAACATCGCGATGCGCTCCAGATCCTCGTCGCTGTGGCGGCGGTAGAGCGGCTGGGCGTAGGGCTGCAGCGTGCGTGGCGCCTCGGTGAACACAATCCGGCCCTTCAACTTGCCCTTCCACTGTTCCAGGTCGCTCTCCGAGCGCAGCACGGCGTGCACCGGTTCGCCACTCACGACGCCATCGGTGCCCGGCGTCCAGGCCAGCGGAAAGCCGTAGATAGGCTGATAGGAAGGCTCCAGCAGATGGACCGAAAACCGATCGTTCTCCCAGCTTCTTCCGAAAGGACCCCAACTCTCGATCTGCGCGTCGGCCATGCCGTAGGCCTTGAGCCGCTCCACCGCCCATTCGGCGGCTTTTTTCAGATTCGCCGAGCCGGTGAGCCGCGGGCCGTGCACGTCGGTCAGCCAGAAGGCGTGATCCATGACGGCTGAGTTCTGCAGAGCCTCGCGCTTGATGTGATAGAGCGCACCGAGGTCCACCTTTTCCTGAGCAGGCGCCGCAACGATGGTGGCGGCGCACAGTGCGAGAATCCTGAAGGTCGGTGTCATGGCGGTTTTCAAGCAGTTTACCACCGCGCTGAAGAACCGCTCCGGGGTTACGCCTGGCGTGCGAGTTCCGGCGCCTTTTTCTGGATCTTGCGGACGGCTTCGGCGATGTACTCCATCTCGCGCGGCTCGCCCAGCAGCATGTCCTGGGTGAACCAGACGGCCTCCTCACAGAGCCGGTCGTTTTGCGGACACTGGTTCTCCTCGTGCCACCGGCGCAGGCGGGCGTCGCCGTAGATTTTGCGGTAGTGGCGCGACTGGAGCACATCCCGCAGGAACGGCTCTCTGTTGAGCGGCGTGTACCCGCCGGAGCCGCTCACGCCCTCCGCCTGCAGGGCCTTGAGGAAGCCCGCGCGCGGCAGACCGGCGAACGCCGCCGGGTCGTAGCGGAGCATGTACAGGTGCCAGGCGTTCCGGGTGCAGCCTTCGTCGATCACCTGTGGATGAATGCCGGGGATCTCCTTGAGGTACTTCGTCAGCGCGGCGGCGTTGGTCTCGCGCGTCTGCGACTGGCGCTCGAGCCGCGTCATCTGCGCGAGCAGCAGCGCGCCCTGGAACTCGGTCAGCCGCAGATTCGCGCCGTTCATCGCCCAACCGGAGAGCGTGGCCGAGGTGATGCGCCTCGCGCGGCCATTGCCGTGAAACGCCCAGGCGCGGTCGAACAGGGCTTCGTCGTTGGTGACGAGCGCGCCGCCTTCGCCTGAGTTCAGGTTTTTCGAGGCCTGGAAGCTGAATGTACCGCAATCGCCGAGCGTGCCCACCTTTTTGCCGCGCCACTCGCCGAGATGGGCCTGGCAGGCGTCCTCCACCAGCTTGATGCCGCGTTCGCGGCAGAACTTGAGCGACGCGTCCAGGCCCGCCGTCGCGCCGCCCAGATGCACCTGGATTAGCGCTTTCGTCTGCGGCGTGGTGCGCGCGGCCAACTGGCGGACGTCGATCTGGAACGTGGGCCGGTCCGAGTCCACGAACACGGGCAGCGCGTGCTGGATCAGGATGATATTCACAGACGCCACGAACGTGTAGGGCGGCAGCAGCACCTCGTCGCCCGGACCGATGTCGATCGCATTCATCGCCGCGATCAACGCGCTGGTGCCGTTCGCCGTCGCCACGCAGTGCCGTGCGCCGAGCAGCGCGCCGTATTGCCGCTCGAGCTCCGCCACGCGGCTGCCGTCGATGCGGCCCCACTTGCCGCTGCGGAGCACGCCCAGCAGCGCTTCTTCTTCGGTCCGGTCGTATTCCGGCCAGGCGCGGCCGATCTTGATCTCGCGGTTGAAGGCCCGGGCGCGCCGCGCGGCCATGGCCACGCCCGCGCCGGCCAGCAGCATCCGGCGGCTCAGAGGAATGCGTCTCATGGTTCCATATCCTAGCGTTTTCCGCGGAAAATGAAAAGGACATGCGCGACTCTCTACCCCGCATCGAGCGGGAAATCATCGCCTGCGAGCGCTGCCCCCGCCTGCGCGAATGGTGCCGCCAGGTGGCCGCCACGCGCCGCCGCGCCTATCGTGAGGAAACCTACTGGGGGCGTCCCGTCCCAGGCTTCGGCGATCCCGCGGCGCGCCTGCTGGTGGTCGGCCTCGCGCCCGGAGCGCACGGCGCCAACCGCACCGGCCGCGTCTTCACCGGCGACGCCTCGGGCGACTGGCTCTTTCGCGCCATGCACGAAGCGGGCTTCGCCAATCAGCCCTCGTCCACCCATCGCGGCGACGGACTCGTCCTGCGCGATGCCTGGATCAGCGCCTCGGTTCGTTGTGCGCCGCCGGACAATAAGCCGCTTCCGGATGAAGTCGCCGCCTGCCGGCCTTACCTCGAACGCGAACTGGCGCAACTGCCGAATCTCAAGTGCATTGTCGCCCTGGGCCGCCTCGCCTTTGACAATTACCTCGGCATCCTGCGAGCCCGCGGCACCCTCGCCTCGAGAAAAGGCTTCCCCTTTGCGCACCTCGCCGAATTCCGGCCCGCGCCCGGATCGCCCGTCCTGCTCGCCTCCTACCACCCCAGCCGCCAGAACACCAGCACCCGACGCCTGACGCGCGAAATGCTCGCCGCCGTCTTTGCCCGCGCCGCTGCGATAATCGGGGAATGACCCGCCACCTGCTGCTGTGCCTGTTGTGCGCGCTGCCCGCCGCGGCCCAGGATTTCACCCTCAGCCTCTGGCAATCCATCTCGCCGATCTATGAGAAGACGCTGATCCACCCTTTTCTGAAGGGCCTGACCGACGGCAATCTGCCCCGCGACCGCTTCACGTTTTACGTGATTCAGGACCGCCTCTATCTGCGCGCCTTCTCCCAGGCTCTGAACGCTGCCGCCGCGAAAGCGCCGCGCGAGGAGTGGGCGCTCACCCTCACGCGCCACGCCATCGAAGCCATCGAGGCCGAACGCGCCCTCCATGACGAGATCCTGAAGAGCTGGGGCGTCAGCTCCGCCGAGGCCGCGCAGGCGCAAATGGCGCCCACCAACGCCGCCTATACGAATCACCTGTTCGCGGCGGTCCATCGCGGCACGTTCGCCGAAGGGCTGGCCGCGCTGCTGCCCTGCTACTGGATCTATTGGGAAGTGGGCAAGGAGCTCGTCAAGAAAGGCTCGAAGAACCCCATTTATCAGCGCTGGATCGATACGTATGCCGGCGAGGAATACGCGAAAAGCGTCCGGGAGGCGCTCGCCATCATGGACGCCTCCATCGGCCGCGCCGGCGATGAGGAACGCGCCCGCGCCCGCGAACATTTCGTCCGGTCCGCGCGCTACGAATTCATGTTCTGGGATATGGCCTGGCGCAAGGAAACGTGGCCTCCAAACTAGCCTGGTGGCCCCGAACTCTTTGATACACTACGGCTTGTGGCGTTGAAACTCCTCAGGTTCATTGTGCTCGCGCTGGCCATGTCGCTCGCGCTGCTTCCGCAGACGGCGAAGAAATCCACTCCCAAGACACCCGCTGCGAAATCCGCCCCCAAGAAGAGCACCCCGCCCAAAGCTGCCGCGAAGAAGCCCACCGCCAAAAAGACCACCGCCCGGCGCACGCCCGCCAGGCGGACCGCCCCGGCCCGTCAGACCGTCCCTGAGAAGGATCGCATCCGCGAAATCCAGCAGGCGCTCACCGAACGCGGCTACGCCGTCGAGCCGACCGGCTCATGGGGACCCGATTCCATCGCCGCCCTGAAGCGGTTTCAAGAAGACCACGAAATTAACAACCTCTCCGGCCGGGGCAAACTCGATTCCCTGACCTTGATCGCCCTGGGGCTCGGGCCGAAACACGGCCCCAACGCCTCCCCACCCCCGGAACCGCCGGCCACCCCGGAAAATCCGGACCTCCCAGCAGCACCAATTCCCAACCAGGAAGGGCAAAGGCCATGATCGTTGGCGTTCCCCGAGAAGTAAAAGACCATGAATCGCGTGTCGGCCTTGTGCCGCACGGCGTTTCCGCGCTCATCGAAGCGGGCCACGAGGTCGTGGTGCAGACGCGCGCCGGTGCGCTCTCCAGCATCCCCGACGACGAATATGTCAGCGCGGGCGCGCGCATCGTGCCGACCGCCGCGGACGTCTGGAACGCCGCCGGCATTGTCGTCAAAGTGAAGGAGCCCCAGCCTGCTGAATTCGCATATTTCCGCGATAATCTCACGCTGTTTACCTATTTGCATCTGGCGCCGCTCCCGGAATTGACCAGGGCGCTAATGGATACGGGCGTCACCGCGATCGCCTACGAGACCATTCAACTCCCCGACGGCTCGCTGCCTCTGCTCACCCCGATGAGCGAAGTCGCCGGCCGCATGTCCGCCCAGATCGGAGCCCAGTACCTCGAAGCGCCCAACGGCGGCCGCGGCGTCCTGCTCGGCGGCGTGCCGGGCGTCGCTCCGGCCAACGTGGTCATCCTCGGCGGAGGCGTAGTGGGTCATCAGGCCTGCAAGATCGCCGTCGGCATGGGCGCCAACGTCACCATTATCGACAAGAACCTCAACCGGCTCCGCGAACTCGACGACATCTACAACGGCGTCGTCATCACGCTCGCCTCGAACCCCTGGACCATCTCCGAGTCGCTGAAAACCGCCGATCTCGTCATCGGCGCCGTACTGATTCCGGGCGCGTCCGCCCCCAAACTCGTCACTCGCGAAATGGTGTCGCAGATGAAGCGCGGCGCGGTGATCGTCGATGTCGCCGTGGATCAGGGCGGCTGTTTTGAAACCTCAAAAGCCACCACGCACACCGATCCCGTTTATTACGTGGATAATGTGTTGCACTATTGCGTGTCGAACATGCCCGCCGCCGTGCCGCACACCTCGACCTACGGCCTAAATAACGCCACGTTCCCCTACCTGATGCGGCTCGCGAATCAGGGTGTGAAGGAAGCCATCGCGGCCAGTCCCGCGCTCGCTCTCGGAGTGAACACCTACGCGGGCAAATGCGTCTATCCGGCCGTCGCCGAATCCCAGGGCATCGAGTGCGCCGAACTGGCGAAACTGCTCTAAACCGCCCGCGCCAGAAGCGCGCCCCAGTGAAAGCCCGCGCCGAACCCTGCGAACACCACCGGCTCGCCTGGCGTAAAAGTATGTTCACGGCACCATTCCGCGGCCGCGATCAGCATGGACGCCGAGGACGTGTTCCCATACCGCTCAATGTTCGAGTAGAACCGTTCCACGGGCACCCCGAGTGCCTCCGCGATGCGCACTATCAGGTTCTGGTTCGCCTGGTGCATCAAAAACGCGGCAACCTGATCGGGCAGAACCCCTTGGCGCTCAAGTACCGCGCGAATCGAACCGGGGATCTTGCGCGACGCCTGCAGGATTACCGAGCGGCCGTTCATCCTGATCGGCGAGTCCGCGTCCGCGTACAGGTCCTCGGAGAAATTGCCGTCGCTCGAAATCTGGGAATCCACCACTTCGCACATGCCCGATTCCCGTGATACCAGGCAGGCGCCCGCCCCATCGCCGAACAGGACCGCCACACCGCGCTCCCTCGGTTCCCGCGCCACGAGCCGCGACATCTTTTCGGCGCCGATCACCAGGATTTCGCCCACCTGCTCGGCCAGCTTGCTCGCCAGCGACATCGCGAATAACGATCCCGCGCTGGCCAAAGGAAGATCGATGGCGGGGATGTCGTTCAGTCCCAGCTTCTGCGCGGCGGCCGAGGCCGGTCCGGGAAACTGGCGCTCCGAGCTGCCGCTGGAGACCAGCAGCATCTTCACCGCGGATGCGAGTGTGCCCGCGCGCTCCAGGCAGTCGGCGCCCGCGCGCGCCGCCAGATCCGCCACCGTCTCCGAGTCACTGGCGAAGCGCCGCTCAATGATCCCTGAGACGTTCTTCACCCACTGCGCGTCGGTGCCGACCCATGAGGCCGCCTCTTCGCTCGTCACCACGCGCTCCGGCAGCCAACTGCCAAACGATTTCAAAAATGCCATACGGTTATCCCCGGCTATCCAGGTATTCTTCTATTCGTTCGATGGATTCGAACTTGCGCGGATTCAAATCCGCGTCGGGGATGGTGATGCCGTACTCATGCTCCAGGGCCGACACGAGGTCCGGCAGCCCGAACGAGTCCAGGAATTCGGACTCGAATAGCGAGACGTCCGGGGCGGGTACCTCTTCCTTCTTGGCGATCTGGCGCACGATGGCGCTAATCCTGGCTCGACGATCCATTGTTGCTTCCATTCCATTGCCGGCGCAGTACGGAAAACGCCCCATACTGCCCCATCAACAATTCGTACAACGACTCGCCGATCATCCGGTAGCCCGGGGCGGTGAAGTGCACGAAATCGCCCTGCGCGAAACCGGCATTCACCCATTGTCGCATGCTCCCCTTGCCCCCCATGGTCGTCCGCAGATCCCAGAACGCGCACGCGCGGCCGAGCGCGGCAGTTCGTTGCGCCTCGACGATCCGGTCCACGCCCACGTGCGGCGTCCAGCCTGAGCGGAGCCGGATGCTCTGGTCGGGCGGGCCCAGCACCAGGATGCTCGCCGTGGGTGAGGCCGCGCGCATGCGGTCCAGAAGCGCGGTGAAGGCTTCGAGATAGCTCTCCTGCGTCCAGTCGCGGCGGCGCGCCTCATTCGTTCCATACGCCAGCACGATCAGGGCCGGGTCGCGCCGCTCGATATGACTGCGCATCAGGTCTTCGTCCCATAACAGCGGCAGATCCGCTTGCGCCCCGTTGATCCCCAGCGTCTCCCAGGTCACGCCGGATTCGTTCTCCACTACCCAGCCGAAGAGCCGCACCGGCCCCGAACCCGTGGTCCTTAACTCGAAGCGGTGCGGACCCGGCTCCAGGTCCGCCGAGAAAAAGCCCGGTCCCGCCGCGCCCTCCGTCTCTACCACGCCGATCAATTCCTCGCCGGCCTTCACGGTAAACGAACCCCCGCCCGGCTGCTGGTAATAGAACACCTCCACACGTGCGCCTGCCGCCTCCAGAGTCAATGTCTCGCCTGCCCGCGAAGTACTCAAACTGACTCCCGCCAGGCCATGACGGCCGTCGGTGGTCCGGTTCAGCAGGCCCGAAGGACTCCAACCGCGCGACATCGAAGATTTCGCGTCCCAGCGCCGAAAGCCCAGGAAAGGCCTTCCGGCATGCACAAAACCTGGCCCGCCATTGCCGAAGACGTTCTGGAATCGCTCGCGCAGCGCCGCCGGCCAATCGTCCGATGCCGTGTGCGAATCGCCGAACTGCAGCACGCGGAGCGCGCCGGAGTCGCTCTCTTGACGCTGGTACAAACGCTCGAAAAACGGGATCAGCGCGGCCGGGTTCTCAATTCCCGCCTCTTGTGCGGCGGCCAGTGTCTCCTGCACTTTTTCCTGCGCCGCCGCGCGCTGCGCCAAAGTCACCCGGGGACGGGGAGGCGCGCGCCGACGCACCGTTTTCTTCTTCACCGCGGGCTTGGCCGCGCTCTGCGCCGGAGCTTCGGGGGGCAACAGAAACAGAGCCCCCACCGAGAGCGCCACAAACAGCCGAATTCGCCGCGCCATCAGCGCGCCGCCTCCCGGCTTCCTGCTTCACCGCGCAATAGCCGCAACTTGTATTGGTTATAGCCGCGCATCAAAGCTCTTTCCAGCAGGTTCGCGACGATCCGGCCTCCGGCAGGCAGCGGGTGAATGAAATCCGCGCTCACCAGCCGTGGTTCGATCGTATACCACTTCCCCATGGTACCCGCTCCGCCCATCGCCTGAAAGGTGTTGTAGAAGGCGCAGCCTTCCTCCCGAGCCAAAGCCCGCTGAATCTCCACCAGCTTCGGCAGTGCGGGGACAGTGCCGATTTCGCCGTCTTCATCACGCTCTCCCCGGTCCATCGGGCTCATCAACAGCAAAGATGTGCCCGGCAACGCCCCACGAACGCGCTGGATGGCCTTACGTACATCCTCTTTATATGAAGACTTTACGTATTTTTCGAATCCGCTCTCGTTCGTGCCGTAGTTCAATACCACCAGCGACGGCCGAACCGCCCGGAGTTGCGCCATCCAATGCCCGCTGTTCTGAAAGTGGATCAGCGTGGCCGCCGATGCGCCGTTCAGCCCCAGGCTGTCGTAGATGACGCCTGGTCCTGGGGCTTCGAACGACACCGCGAAAAGCCGCACGGGTCCGCGTTTGACGCGCAGTTCCACCTCCCGGGTGCCGGGCGGGAGCGCAACGGCCGTTCGCGCCGCACCCGGCGCGTCCATGACGGTATCGATCCTGGCGATCTCATCCTCGCCGGCCAGCGCCACGAATTCGCCGCCCCAGTCCCCGCCTCCGTAATGCACCACCATCCGCGTGTGCCGCGCGGTGCGCAATGTGAATCGCGACCACGCGCCGTCGCCGCCCGAAAAACTGACGCCCGCCACGCCGTACCACCCGTCCACCTCTCCCCGTTGCGTCACCGGCGCCACCCGCCAGCCCGACGCGCGCACCTCCACACCCCGGTGGTCATACCACGCCCACGGCTTCGCCAGCAAATGCAGACCGTGGCCTGCGTTGCCGAAGCGCTCCTGCAGCAGATCGCGCAGATCGGCGGTAATCAGGTCGGCGGTGGTGGGCGAATCGCCGTAGTGCATGATGCGCGTCACGGCGCCGGGCTCGTTCCGCTCCGTGCGCAGCAGGTCCGCGTAGAACGAATCGAGAGAATTTTCATCATCTTCAATCAGTTCCAGCCCGCCGCCCCCGTCCGGCGGCTGGCGCATTTCCGCTTCATCCTCTACCGGCGCGAGCGAACCTGGCCGGGGCGTGAATTCGAGGACACTCAGCAGCGTTTCCGCACGCACCAGCCGCCACCGCTCCAACTCCTCCCGGTGGTGCGAGAGCGCCAGCAGCGCGATGAGCGAAAAGAGCGTAAAAAACGCCTTCCGGGGCCACAAAAATATGCTTTTTCCCATCAAAACTGCGTATAGATGAACGGCGCCGCGCCCGTCGCCGCCAAGTACTCGATGATCACCGCCAGCCCCGCCAGACAAGCCGCCTGCGCGTAGAACGGCGCCGCCGCAAACCTCTCCTGCGACCATTCATACCACCGTTCCGGCAGGAAATGCGCGGCTACGCCTACGCCCATCACCACCGCAACACCTGGCGAGACATTCGCGAACGAGACGGTGAACGAAGCCAGCCGTTCCAGCACCTCCTGGGCGTTGGTGAGCGAGGAGGCGCGGAAGAAGATCCAGGCGAGGATCACGAAATGGCTTGTGGCCAGGCCCGGGCCGAGGCGCCGCCAGCCCCGCGCGGGAGGCCGCCCGGTCCAGGAGCGCCAGCCGTGCTGCACGGCCAGGGCGGCGCCATGCAGTGCGCCCCAGACAACAAAGGTCCAACTCGCCCCGTGCCACAACCCGCCGAGGACCATCGTCAGAAACAGGTTGAAGTAGGTGAATACTTTCCACTTGGATCGCAGTCCGGGCAAAGAAAAATAGAGATAGTCCCGCAGCCAGTTGGACAGCGAAATATGCCAACGCCGCCAGAATTCGGCAATATTGGCAGCCTGGTAGGGCCGGTTGAAATTCTCCGGCAGCTTCAGGCCCAGCAGCAACGCGCTGCCAATGGCGATATCGGTATAGCCCGAGAAGTCGTAATAGAGCTGGAGCGTGTAGCCGTACACGCCGATCAGCGTCTCGGCGGCGGCGTACAGGCCCGGAGTGTCAAACACGCGGTTGACGAGATTTTCGGCCAGATAGTCGGCGATCAGGAACTTTTTGGACAGCCCCATGCCGATCCGGAACAGCGCCCGGCCCGAGTCGCCGTCGGCGAGCCGCCGGCTGGTCTTCTCCATCTGCGGGGCCAGCGCCAGCACGCGGGTGATGGGGCCGGAGAGAGTGGTTGGAAAAAAGCTGACCGCCGCCATGTGCGCCAGCAGGCTGCGCACCGGTTTGCCGTCCCGCCGGTACACATCGATCGTGTAGGTAAGCGATTGAAAGCAGTAGAAGCTGATGCCCAAGGGAAAGGTCCAGTGCCATTCCGGCGCCGCGCGCCCAGTGGCGCCGGTCCAGGTCTCCAGGAGGAACGGCATGTACTTAAATGAAGCGAGAATGCCCAGGTTCATCAGGACGCTGGCCGACACGAGAATCCGCCGCAGCCATGCCCGGCGCAGGGTTCCCAAGCCCCGGCCGATCAGATAATCCGTGAAAGAGGCGGCCGGAATCAGCGCCAGGTAGAATAAGTCCCATTTCGCGTAAAAAAAATAGTTTGCGAAAAGAAGGACGGACAACGATGCGGCCCGCCATCGCGATAGCGGCCAATAAAGAAAAAATAGAGCGGCTAGAAATACGAAATAAGTTGAGCTCGCAAGAACCATGCAGGAGGCCCGCGCCGTTCGCCTATTGTACTCTACAGGCCCGGCTACCGCGGGTAGCGCTTCGAGTGGTTGTTACGGAGATTAGTGACCCGGAATGCGCCGCTTTTTTCGGCCCGCACTTCGATGCCGAAGCCTTGGCATTCCTCTTCCATGTTGGCGATGCGCTCTTCGGCCACGTTGTGGTCCGCGCCACCCTGAATCGAGTAGTGGAGTTGCCAGAGGTCCTGGAGGCCGGGCGAGGTGCTGACGATGCGCCAGGCGTAGCGCGAGCCGCCCTTGCGGGCTCCGTTGTTCATGACGGCGACACGGGGGCGCATGCCGTGGACGATGGCCTTGGGCCCGGAGAGGTCGAGTCCGTGGTGGGTGGTCAGGTAGAGGTCCACGGGGCCGATGAAGTGTTCCGGGCAGGCGAGGTCGAGTTCGTAGTTCCACGTGAGATCGGCGAGGTCCACGAAGCGGAACTGGCCGAACGTGATCACCACGCCGATAGACATGCCGTTTTCGCCTTTGTCCTCGGCTTTCCGCTCCTCTTCGGCGCAGAGCGGGTTGGGCTGGCCGCCCTCGGGGAGCGGCTTGGGGATGCGGAGGCCGCGGGCGGTGACGACTTCGACACGGATGTCCTTGAGCGGCAGCACGTCGCCGGGCTTGACGGTGAGGCGTTTAGCGCCGGTGGCCAGGACGGCCTGGTAGTTCCTCTCGAGTTCCTCGGCTCGCGGGCCGGTCTCCGTGTTGGAGCCGTGGTCGATGAAGGCCTTGACGGGGAAGCGTTGAGCGAGATCGGGGACGCCGCCGACATGGTCGAGGTGGTAATGCGTGACGAGCAGCCAGTCGATGTGCTTCAGGCCGGCCTTCTTCGCGGCGGTGGCGATGCGATTCGCGTCGCGGCCATTGTTGCCGGGGAAGCCGGCGTCGATCAGCAGCGATTCGCCGGAGGGGGTGACCAACAGCGTCGCCTGGCCGCCTTCGGTGTCGATGAAATGGATGTCGAGAGTATCCCGCGCGGCCCAAGCCGCGCAGGAAATTGCCAGCAACAGGGCCAGGACGCGCATGGGCGCATCCTATCACAAGCGAACCGGCGGGCCGGATATCTCGTAGTACACTACGAAGGATCGAAAAATGCCTTTCTGCACACAGTGTGGCGGCCCGGTGAAGCCCGAGGACACGTACTGTGCCCGGTGCGGCTCGCGGCAGCGAGAAGCTTCGGCGCCGGCCGAGGACACCACCGGACGCGCTCCAGGAACGGGAGGGGCTGCGCCGCCTCCCCCCGCGCAGAACAATCCCCTGGATCAGCTCACTCCCGAGAACGCCGCGATTCTTTGCTATATCCCGTGGCTGGGCTGGATCGTCTCGATCATCGTGCTGGCCACCGAGCGCTTCCGCCAGGAATACACCGTCCGCTTCCACGCGTTTCAGGGGTTGTACCTGTTCGTGTTGTGGCTGTTCGTGAGCTGGGTCTTTACGCCGATCGCCGAGTACGCTCAATCCACGCGCGCGATCGGTTCTATGATGAAGCTCGGCGTGCTGGGCGTCTGGATCTTCATGATCGTGAAGACGAGCCAGAAGCAGATGGTGAAATTGCCTCTGCTGGGCGAGCTGGCCGACCGTTCCGTGGCGGAGCAGAAGTAGCGCAGCCGGCGGCCTTACCAGCCCGCAAGCAGGTCGAGCATGCTCTGGCCTTCGATGCGTTCGCGCCATTCGGCTTGGGGATAGGCTGGGTGTTTTGCGGTTTGTGGGGGCCGGAGGCGCTTGCCGCCGCCGGTGACGGGGTCGGCCAGGACGAAGCGGCGCCCCTGGATGAGGCGGGCCGCGTCCGGGAGATCGAAATCGAGCAGAATGCCGGGTACGGTCACGCCGGTCAGGTTGCGGTGGCGGTGCACTTCGAGGAAAGAGGCATAGGATTCGGGCATAGCCTCAGTGGCCAGCGCCTGAATGCCGGGTTCCAGCGCGGTGGCGAACAGCGCGGGGATGCCGGCCGTGCCGCGGGCGGCGATCGAAATGCCCTGGACGTCCGGTTGGGCGCGCAGCCATCGCGCGGCATCGAGGATGTCCTCCACGGCCATGCCGGGCAGATTGCGGCCCAGGAGCCATGCCTTGGCGGCGAGCTTGTAGACGGGCGAGTACCCGCGGCCGTCGGCTGGGGGCCGGTCGCCGAAACCGGCGGGTTCAAGGGCGAGGACGATGCGGCCCGCGCGCGCGAGCGGTTCGGCGTCGGCGCCGAGTCCGATGGTGATCAGCGCCTGCCGCGCGCCGGTTTGGGCGGGCCGGTAGAGCCGCGCCGGCATAGAGCGGACATCGCCTTCGCGAACCAACTCCAGGGTGCTGACGCGCAGGCCGTCGTTTGTTTGCTGGGCGGATTCGGTGGCACGCAGATTCCGGCGCTCGCCGATGCCGAGACGCTGGCGGATCAGCGCCCGCAAGTTCTCGCCCTGGAGGTTCGCACCTTTTCGTTTGGGCTCCAGCGCCCGCCATTGATCCAGCAGAATCCGGTGAAGCGAACTGTCCGCATTCACCGGCTGGCCGTTCCGGTCGATGCTGGCCATGAGGCGGCTCTCCGCTTCAACCTGAATGGCGGGTTCGCCGCCATCGGTTTCGCGGCCGAGAAAGTGCTTGTCCAGCCAGCGGTAGGCGGCCTCGCGGCGCGGCTGGGACCAGCCGTGGGTATCGTCGTATTCGAAGTAACCAGCGTTCTGAGAGACGCCGAGGCGCTCGAATATATCGGTGAGTCGCTTGAATGTGGCCCGGGCGCCGTCAATCGGAAAGAAATCCCGAATCGCGGTGGTCATCAGGTAGGGTTTGGGAGTAAAAGCGAGACCGAAATCGTCGAAATCGAGGCCCTCGCTGACGAAGCCGGGCCACACCTGCTCGGCATCCTGGGGGCCGGGGCCGTGCCACAACTCGCGCCATCGCGTCATGTAGCAGGACGAAATCACCGCAGCGAGCCGCGGTTCGAACACCGCCAGGTAGGCGGCTTGCGTACCGCCGCCGGAATTGCCCGCCACGGCGATGCGCTTGGAGTCGATCTCGCGCCTCGTCAATAAGTAATCGAAGGCGCGGATGCCGTCCCAGATCTCATAGCGGGCAAAGCCCTGGCCCAGCAGCATGGCGGGCAGTCCGGCGGCGATATGTTCGGCGGTGCCGATGCCTACGAGGGAATCGCCAGAGCTGGGGTCGTAGTACATGAGGCGTTCGCCCTGGCCCGCGGGGTCGAAGGCGAGCACGGCATAGCCCCTTTTGGCGAAGCCGATCCAGGCATGCTGATAGGTGGCCGAGGCTTTGCCGTTGCGGCTGTGCCCGGCGACGCCCAGTACGGCGGGGAACGGGCCGGCGCCGGCAGGCAGATAGAGATTGGCCGTCACGGGATAGCCGGGGAAGCTTTCAAAGACGATGTTCTCTACGCGATAGCCGTCGCGCTGGAAGCCGCCGGTGACGCGCGGGTTCAGCGGGGCTTTCGTATCGGGCAGACCGCCTATGAGGCGCAGCATCGTAGCGCGGACTTCAGCGCGGCGCGCTTCGAGTTGCGCGCGGGTCTTCATCTCCGCCGCGCGGGTTTCGCGCACCCGCCATTGGCGTTCGGCGGCCCGGTCCAATTCCTGCTCTGGCGTGATCATCAACAGGGCAAAGATGAGGGCGGTCATTCGGTCTCCTCGACGCGGGCACGCAGCCTTCCTCGGTGGAGCCGGACCCGCAGTTCATCTCCGGCGCTGACGTCCGCGCTCGATCGCAGCAGGCGTCCACCGGCAGTTTCGACGATCGAGTAGCCGCGCTCCAGGACTCTGAGCGGGCTTAATGCCATCAGGCGGGCCGCGGCGGGCGTCAGCCGCCGTTCGAGCGCAGCCAGGCGGCGTTCGATGGCGGCGCCGGCCGCTTCGCGCAGTTGAGCGAGGCGCGCGGCGCCCCGCGCGAGGCGCAGCCTTGGATTCTGCTCGCGCAGGCGCTGGTGGATCGCGGTCAGCCGGCGCTGGCGGCGCTGCAGCAGGGCGCGCGCCAAGGTCTGCACCCGGTAGGTGGCTTCATCGAGCCGCTGCTGCAGGCGGCCGAGGCGGCGTTGCAGCAGGGTGGTGGCGCGATCGATGCCGCGCTCGCGGAGCCGCTGCCGCGCCATCGCCAGCCGGTAGCGGATGCCGCGTTCGAGCCGGTGCGATGCCATGCTCACCTGATTCAGGATCTCGCGCCGCTCGGGCATCACGAGCTCGGCGGCGGCGGAAGGGGTGGGCGCGCGCAGGTCGGCCACGAAATCGGCGATGGTGAAGTCGGTTTCGTGGCCCACGGCGGAAACGACGGGTACGGCGCAGGCGGCGATAGCGCGGGCGACGCTCTCTTCATTGAAGGTCCAGAGGTCTTCGAGCGAGCCGCCGCCGCGGCCCACAATGACGGCGTCGGCCCAGCCCGAGCGCGAGAAGTAGTCGAGACCCGCGCAGATCTCGCCGGCCGCTCCGGCGCCTTGCACCTGCGCGGGAAATAACCGGACGTGCACGCCGGGCCAGCGCCGCTTCAGCACGGAGAGCATGTCGCGAATCACGGCGCCCTTCGGCGAGGTGACGATCCCGATGCGGCGGGGAAAGCGCGGCAGGGCGCGCTTGCGCTCCGCGGCGAACAGCCCTTCTTCGGCGAGGCGCTGCTTCAACTGTTCGAAGGCGAGTTGCAGAGCGCCGTAGCCCTGCGGTTCGAGTCCGGAGACGATGAGCTGATACTCGCCGCGTTCGGCGCGGATCTCGACCGAACCTCGCGCAATCACGGCGAGTCCGTCGGCGGGCTTGAAGCGCATATAGCGCAGCGCGCCGCGGAAGAGGACGCAGCGGAGTTGCGCGCCGGAGTCCTTCAGGGTGAAGTAGGCGTGGCCGCTGGACCAGACCTTGTAGCCGGAGATCTCGCCCGCCACGCGCACGTCGTCGAATTCGAGTGCGAACAGGCGCTGCAGGCGGCCGGTGAGGGCGGTGACCGTCAACACTCCTTCCGGCGGGCTAAGTACTTCGGGCTTCAACGACCTGCGTCCTCACTAAAAAAAATCAATCACGGCCATACAAAGTTCCGATGGCGGAAAACGCCCAAAAACGTGGATTCGCCACCAAGCCCTTGCTATTGTATTGGTTTCATCGTGGCTCCCGCCACGGCAAACCCGGACGGAGTGCAGAATGACCCCCAAAGAAGTAATTGAGTTCGCTCAGAAAAACGGCGCGCGGCAAATGGACCTGCGCTTTACCGATCTGCCGGGCCTGTCCCAGCACATCTCGTATCCCATCGGCCAGCTCGAGGAAGACAGCTTCGAGGACGGCTTCGGCATTGACGGATCGAGCATCCGCGGATGGGCGGCCATCAATGAGAGCGACATGCTCCTCATCCCCGACGCTACTACCGCCCAGATGGACCCCTTCTTCGAGGTGCCCACGCTGACGATGGTTGCCGATGTGATCGACCCCATCACGCGGCAGCGTTACGACCGCGACCCGCGGTGGATCGCCAAGAAGGCGGAGATGTACCTGCAGAACAGCGGCGTGGCCGACACGGCCTACGTCGGGGCCGAAGCTGAGTTCTTCGTCTTCGACAACATCCGCTTCGACCAGAACCAGCACTCTTCGTACTATTTCATCGACGCCGAGGAAGGCCGCTGGAATTCCGGACGCGAGACCAACAATCTCGGCTACCGCCCCCGCTACAAGGAAGGCTACTTCCCACTGCCTCCCACCGACCACTACCAGAACCTGCGCGCGGAGATGGTGGAAGTGATGCTGTCGATGGGCCTTCACATCGAGTGCCACCACCATGAAGTCGCCACCGGCGGCCAGTGCGAAATCGACCAGCGCTTCGACACGCTGCTGAAGTCGGCCGACAACATGATGAAGTACAAGTACGTCGTCCGCAATGTCGCCAACCGCCACGGCAAGACGGTCACCTTCATGCCGAAGCCCATCTTCGGCGACAACGGCAGCGGCATGCACTGCCACCTTTCTCTTTGGAAAGGCGGGACGCCGCTATTTGCCGGCGACGGCTACGCGGGCCTGAGCCAGATGGCCATGTGGTTCATCGGCGGCCTGCTCAAGCACGCCCGCGGGCTGGCGGCGATCATCGCCCCCACCACGAATTCCTACAAGCGCCTCGTGCCCGGCTACGAAGCGCCCGTCAACCTCGCCTACTCGCGGCGGAACCGCTCGGCGGCCGTCCGCATTCCGATGTACTCGGCCAGCCCCAAGGCGAAGCGCGTCGAGTTCCGGCCGCCGGACCCGTCAGCCAACCCCTACCTCACCTTCGCCGCCCTGCTCATGGCCGGCCTCGACGGCGTGATCAACCGGATCGATCCGGGCGAACCGCTCGACAAGGACATCTACGATCTCGCTCCCGAGGAACTCAAGAAGGTTCCCTCGATGCCCGCCTCGCTCGACGAAGCGCTGAACTGCCTGGAGGAGGACCACGAATTCCTGCTCAAGGGCGATGTCTTCACCGAGGAACTGCTTGAGGCCTTCATCGGCTACAAGCGGAAGGCGGAAGCGGAAGCCGTCCGGCTGCGCCCGCACCCGTACGAATTCGCGCTGTACTACGACATTTAGTCTGTACGAGCCCGCATCTGTTCACCTCCTGGGACCGGCTGGATCTCCTCCAGCCGGTCCATTTATTTGACATGGGCTGGAGGCTCAGCCTTCAAACATCGGCCCGCCGCGCCAGGCGGGATAGCCGTAGCCGTTGACGTACACGATGTCAATGTCGGAAGCGCGCAGCGCGATGCCCTCTTCGATCACCTTGCGCCCTTCGGCGCGCAGGGCTTCGACACAGCGGTCCACAATGTCGCGCGCCGCAAAGGTGCGGTGGGCGATGCCGCGTTCCTCGGACCAGGCGCGGACGACCTTCTCCACGCCAGGATCCGAGCTGCGGCGGTTGCCCTGCCACAAATACCAGCCGCGGCCGTTCTTCTGGCCCAGGCGGCCGGCTTCTACGAGCGCATCCTCCACCGTGGGCGGCAGGCCCGCTTCGCGGCGGATGGCGTGGCCGATGTCGAGGCCGGCGAGGTCGCCCACGGCCAGCGGACCCATCGCCATGCCGAACTGTTCGAGGGCCTGGTCCACCACCCACGGCAACGCGCCTTCCTGGACACACTGAATCGCGGCTTCGCGGTAAGGCGCGAACATGCGGTTGCCGATGAAGCCGAAGCGGTTTCCGGCCACGACGGCGATTTTGCGTAAGCGGCGCGCCAGTTCCATGGCGGTCGCAATCACTTCGGGGCTGGTGTCCGCTCCGCGCACCACCTCGAGCAAGCGCATCACATTCGCCGGCGCGAAGAAATGCAACCCCAGGACGTCGGGCGGGCGGTTCGTCGCGGCGGCGAGCGCGTCGATATCGAGAGTGGAGGTGTTCGACGCCAGCAGGCAGCCTTCCGGAGCCACCGCGTCGAGTTCCGCAAACACGGCGCGCTTCAGCTCGAGGTTTTCGCTGACCGCCTCCACGATGAGGCCGGCATCGGCGAACTCCTTCACGCTTGCCGCGGCCTGGATCCGGGCCAGGCGGCGCGCGGCCTCCTCGGCTGGCAGGCGGCCCTGTTGTTCGGCGTTTTCGTAGTGGCGGCGGATCCAGGCCATCGCGGCCTCGAGCGCGGCGGGCGAGGAGTCGCTCAATTGGACTGGCAGCCCGGCATTGGCGAAGCAGAGCGCGATGGCGCGCCCCATCGTGCCCGCGCCCAGGATCGCCGCGCGCCGGACCTCGCGCGTCTTGGTTCCTTTGGGCACGAAAGGCAGCTTCGCCGTTTCGCGCTCCGAGAAAAAGAGATGGATCAGCGCCTTCGCCTGCGGCCCCGTGAGCAGCGACTGGAAGATCCGGGCTTCAAACGCCAGGCCTTCGTCGAAATCGAAGATATCCGCGGCGCACACCACTTCGAGAGCCGACAATGGAGCGGCGTGGCCGCGCATGCGGCGGCGGGCTTCGTCGCGGATCTTCTCGATGACGTGTTCTTCCGCGGATTGGAGCGTCAGGTCGCGCGTGCGGCGCGGCGCTTGCAGCGTGCGCGCATAGGCCATGGCGCCGGTCGGCAAGTCGCCGTCGATCAGGGCATCCACCAGACCCAACTCGCTCGCTTCGCGGGCCGCAATGGGATTGCCGAAGACGCACATTCGCAGCGCGCGCTCCACACCCACCAGGCGCGGCAGCCGCTGCGTGCCTCCCGCGCCCGGTATCAGTCCAAGCTTTACTTCGGGCTGGCCCAGTTGGGTGGAGGGCGCGGCCACGCGGTAGTGTCCGGCCATTGCTACCTCCAGACCTCCGCCCAGGGCGCTCCCGTGCAGCGCCATCACCACTGGTTTGGGCGCGTTCTCGATGCGATCGAGCAGCGGATTCAGGCTCAGCATCGGCCGTTCGCCGGCGATGATCTTGGGAAACTCGCGAATATCCGCGCCCGCGATGAAAGTCTTGCCCGCCCCGATGACGACGATCGCGCGCACCTCTTCATCGGCCGCTCCCGCCTCGACCCCTTCGACGATGCCCTCCAAAACGCCGGGCGAAAGCGCGTTCACGGGCGGGTTGTCGATGGTGACCACCAGCACGCCGTTGTCGCGAGTCCAGGTGACGGGGTTGCTCATGAGTGCGGCTCCACTTTGCCATACTACTGTTTTGAGAACCCGTCCGCTCTCCCGTGCGCAACTCACCGCGATGATCGGGCGCATGCCCTTTAACGACCTGCTCGGTCTGCGCGTGCTGCGCGTCTATCGCGATGGGCTGACGATGGAAATGGAAGTCACCCCGCGAGTTCACAATATTCTCGGCACGCTGCACGGCGGCGCCACCGCCACGCTGATCGACGCCGCCGTGGGCGTCGCCATCATCGGCCACTTTGGCGGGCAGCGGCTCACAACCACCGTCGATCTGAAGGTGAACTACCTGCGGCCGGTGACGTCGGGCAAGGTGCGTGCGCGGGCGCGCTTCGTGAAGATGGGCAAGACACTGGTGGTGAGTTCCTGCGAGGTGAAGGACGCGCACGGCCACCTGATCGCCACCGCGCTGGTCACCTATATGCTGCTATGAGCAAGCGCGCCATCCTGATCCACGGTGGCGGGCCGACCGCGGTGCTGAACGCTTCGCTCGCTGGACTGGCGCTGGAACTGCGCCGGCTCGGCGGGTGGGAATTGCTTGGGGCGCGGTTCGGCATGGCGGGCTTGTTACAGGAGCATTTGATCGATCTCGACGCTCAGCCCGAGGCGCTGCTCGAAGCGCTGGCGGAAACGCCGGGCTCGGCCATCGGCAGTTCCAGGAAGCCCTTGGAGGATGAGGATTTCGCGCACGCGGCCGGGATCCTTCACCGCCGCGCCATTGACGCCGTCTTCCTCAATGGCGGCAACGGAACCATGCGTACCGCCGCCCGGCTCGAACAAGTCTCCGCCGGACGCCTGCGCGTGATCGGCATCCCGAAGACGATTGACAATGACATCCCCGGCACCGACCATACACCCGGCTACGGCAGCGTGGCGCGCTTTTTCGCCCATGCCGTCCGCGACGCCGGCGAGGACAACCGCTCGCTGCCCTCGCCGGTGATGGTGGTGGAAACGCTCGGACGCGACACCGGCTGGGTGACCGCCGCCACGGCGCTCGCGCGCACCGAGGAGGACGATGCTCCCCATCTGATCTATTTGCCCGAGCAGCGCGTTCCGCTGGCGGAGATCTGCGCGGACGTGGAGAGGACGGTGGCCCGCTGGGGTCGCTGCGTGATCGCGGTCTGCGAAGGGCAACTCGACGAGAATGGACTCCCTTTCGGGGCCGATGTTCAGAAGGACCGCGACGGGATGCAGCGCCTCGCCGCCAATCTCGGCCACCGGCTTGCGCAGTTGATCGAGCAAGCAACCGGGCTGAGAGCCCGCAGCGAGAAGCCCGGCCTGACCGGGCGTTCGAGCGGTGTGATGGTGTCGCCGCGCGACCGCGCCGACGCCCGGGCGTGCGGGGAGGAAGCAGCGAGGGCCGCGGGCCGCGGCGAGGCCGGAGTCATGGTTCGCCTGGATCATTCTGGCCGAGCAAGTACGATTTCACTGGGACAAGTGACACCCGGACTGCGCCAATTCCCCCAGGAATGGATAGCCGGAAGCGGTGCGGGGGTGTCTTCGGAGTTCGTCGAGTGGGTGAAACCCCTCGCGGGTGAGGTTTCCGCGTGGCCTCGCCTCACAAACTTGTAGCAATTTTCTACAATCAGACCTCGAAGCCTTGATTTGGCAAGGCAATTGCTCGTAGTAAAAGGAAGACCCTGAAGGAGAGGCGTTTCATGGCTCGAGGCTCCGTTGCCGTTACGACCGAGCGCTGTAAGGGATGCGGGTTCTGTGTAGAATTCTGCCCCACAAAAGTATTAGCGCTTTCATCCGCATTCAATGCGAAGGGGTATCATGCCCCGTACATGGAAGATCCAGATAAGTGCTCTGGATGCAATCTTTGCGGGATGTATTGTCCCGATTTTGCCATCTATGGCTACCGGTTCCCGAAGGAGACGGGCGAACCGGCGGAGGGCAAACAGCAATGACCCACGCGAATCCCAATTCGGTATTGACCGGCACACATTTCATGAATGGGGACGCCGCCTGTTGCGAAGGCCTGCTGGCCGCGGGTGCGCGATTTGCCGCAGGCTACCCCATTACCCCTTCGACTGAAGTGGTCGAGCGCTTCGCCGCACGGACACCGAAGACGGGCGGGCTTTTCATTCAAATGGAGGACGAACTGGCCGCTTCCATCGCCATTCAAGGCATGGTGTGGGCGGGCGAGAAGTCCTTCACAGTCACCTCCGGCCCCGGTTTCTCGCTGATGATGGAGCACATCGGCTACGCGGCGATGACCGAGACGCCCTGTGTGTTTGTCGACGTGCAGCGCGGTGGCCCCTCGACCGGTCTGCCTACTCTCCCGGCGCAGGGCGACATGATGCAGGCGCGGTTCGGCTCGCACGGAGATTATCTGACCATCGCGCTGGTGCCGGATTCGCCGCAGGAATGCTTCGACCTTGCCGTCGAGAGCATGAATCTTGCCGAGCGATTCCGCATCCCCGTGATGTTCATGATGGACGAGTGCGTCGGTCATATGACCGAGAAGGTCGTAATCCCGCCCGCCGAGCAGATTCCGGTCTATCCGCGCCGCCGCACTACGAAGAAGCCCGGCGAGTATCTGCCGTTCGCGCCGGGCGAGGATCTGGTGCCCGAGATGGCGCACGCGGGCGAGGGTCACGGCCTGTTCGTGACGGGCCTCACCCACGACGACCGCGGCTATCCGCTGATGAATCCGGCCCAGCAGCATAAGCTGGTGAACCGGCTGTTTGACAAGATCCTGCGCGCGGCCGACGACCTCGTGATGGTGGAAGAGGAAGGGATGGAGGACGCCGAGGCCGTGGTGATCTGCTACGGCATCACGTCACGCGTCGCCCGGCGCGGTATTCAACTCGCGCGGGAAAAAGGCCATAAAGTCGGACTTATGCGCTTGAAATGCGTTTGGCCCTTCCCCGAGAAACTGGTTCACGGGCTGGCCGGCCGGATGAAAGCGATTGTGGTGCCGGAGCTGAATTTGGGCCAGGTGGTGCTGGAAGTGGAGCGCTGCGCGGCGGGGCAGTGCCGGGTGATCCGGCTGCCGCACGCGGGCGGGACCGTACATAAGCCGGCCGACATCGTGGCGGCCATCGAAAGGGGCATGGCATGAGTACGACGGTGGACTTCCCCATTCACAATCCCGTGGAAGACATCCTGCGGATGGACCGGATTCCGACGATCTGGTGTCCGGGCTGCGGCATCGGAACGTCGGTGAACAGCTTCGCTTACGCACTGTTGAGTACGGGCATCGAACTAAAGAAGGTGGCGATCGTGTCCGGCATCGGCTGCTCGGGCCGTGTGAGCGGCTACACGAAGATGGATTCGTTCCACGTCACGCACGGCCGCGCGATCCCGTTCGCCACGGGGCTCAAACTCGCGAATCCGGAGCTGACGGTGGTCGTGTACTCGGGCGACGGCGACCTGACCTCGATCGGCGGCAACCACCTGATCCACGCCGCCCGCCGGAACATGGACCTGCTGGTGGTATGCGTCAATAACATGATCTACGCCATGACCGGCGGCCAGGCGGCGGCTACCACGCCCGGCGCGGCGATCAGCACCACCACGCCATACGGCAGCTTCGAGCCCGAACTCAACATTGCGCACCTCGTGGATGCAGCGGGCGCCTCATTTGTGGCTCGTTGGACCGTTTTTCACGTCAAAATGCTCGAAAAAACGATGAAAGAGGCGCTCTCCAAGAAGGGCTTCCGCTTCATCGAGGTATTGTCGCCCTGCCCCACCCTGTACGGCCGGCGCAACAACCTGGCCGACGGACTGGCCGCCATGAAGGACTACAAGGAGCGCAGCAAGATCCGCAACGGCGCGCCAACGCACGAAACGGCGCTCGTTCAGGGCGGTGAGATTGTCGTCGGCAAGTTCGTGGACCGCGAACGGCCCGACTACCTGACCCTCATGCGCCAGCAACTGGGAGCTAACTATCACCCGCTGCCGCCTCAGCCGGATGAGAACCCCGAAGCGGGAGTCGCCAAGGAGGACTGCTGCTCATGTTGACCGAAATTCGCATCGCCGGTTTTGGCGGACAGGGCGTGATTCTGTCCGCGCACGTTCTGGGCCGCGCAGCCGCCATCGGGCAGGGCGGCTACGCCACGATGACCCAGAACTACGGCCCCGAGGCCCGTGGCGGCGCCGCGAGCGCCGCCCTGGTGGTCAGTGACGAGCCGATCCTGTATCCGTACCTGACGGAGCCCGACATCCTGGTCGTCATGTCGCAGGAGGCCTACTCGCGGTTTACTCCGGAGCTGAAGGAAGGCGGCGTGCTGATTGTCGAGCGGGACCTGGTCCACATGGATTCGAAGGCCTTGGGGCGGCGCGTCTACAGCATACCCGCCACTCGCATCGCCGAGGAATTGGGCAAGAAGATGGTGCTCAATGTCGTGATGGTGGGATTCCTGTGCGCCATCACGAAGGCGGTGGATCGGGAAGCTTGCCGCGAGGCAGTCAGCGACAGCGTCCCGTCGAGGTTCAAGGAGTTGAATCTGAACGCCTTCGACCGCGGCTACGACTACGGCATCGAACTGCTGAAAACGAATCCCGAGCCGACGCGGCAGGGCTCCGTCTCTCACGTGGAGCTCGAATCGGCGAATTGGTAGCCCGCCGCGCTCCCTGCTATCATCGGCAGCGGAGGAGATCTTGCGGGAGTTATCGGGAAAAGTTGCGGTGATTACTGGCGCGGCCAGCGGCATCGGCTTGGCCTTTGCCCAGGCGTGTGCCAAGGAGGGCATGAAGGTCGTGCTCGCCGATATTGCCTCGGAATCCCTGGACGCGGCCGCGGCCGGGCTGGCCCAGTCTAAGGCCGAAGGAATGGCCATGACGTGTGATGTCGCGAGCGCCGAGGAGATGGAGGAACTCGCCAATGTCGCCTTCGGCAGCTATGGCGCAGTCCATCTGCTCTGCCTGAACGCCGGAGTCGCAGGCACGGCCGGCCCCTGCTGGGCCGCCAGCGAGGAGGACTGGCGGCGCGATTTGGGCGTGAATCTGTGGGGAGTAATCCACGGAATCCGTTGCTTTGTTCCGCGTATGATCGAGCAGGGCGGGGAAGGCCACATCGTCGCTACGGCGTCAATCATGGGGGTTCTGCCCACGCCCATGGCCGCCTCCTATGGCGTTTCCAAAGCGGCGGTGGTCGCGCTGTGCGAAGCGCTTGCGCTTGAACTGGAAGAAGCCGGCAGCCGGATTGGTGTGAGCGTGGCTTTTCCTGCGGCAGTGGCCACTGGGATCGCCGCGTCGTTGCGGATGGAGGGCGAGGAGGGGGACCGTCTGCGCGCGTCGATCCACGGCGAATTGCAGCGAGGAATGCCGCCCGATGCCGTCGCCGGGCAGATGCTGGAAGCGGTGCGCGACGGCCGGTTTGCCGTATTCACGCACGGCACAACACTGGCCGCAGTCCGCCAGCGCATTGAGGGCTTGCTTACGGGCAAACCTCCCCTGCGCAGTGATCTCTAGCCTGCGATACCCTATCTGCGCTTCAAAACCGTTGTTTAGAAAGCGATGAACGAAGCAAGAATGATAGCCAGAACAGTGAACTTAAAGTGATTGCGCATTGACAGTGATCTAGTGTGGATTGGTTCCCACTCGTTTAGATACCGTCAGGGCAGAAAAGTTCCAGGCTCGCAAGAAAAGTGCAGATTTCCTTGGCTGGGCTTCACTGCTGGAGCTTGTCGATCGCGGAGCGCGCCTGTGTATTCAGGCTGGTGAGCGTGCGCAGGTCGTCTTCGGCCGATTGCACGGCGTTGGTGATGCGGGCCAGATCGGTCGCGCCCAGCGGCGTCGGATTATCGCGCATGGTATCCAGCCGGAGCGAGAGGGCGCGAAGCTGGTCGGTAACATCGCGGTAGCGGCGCTGCAAGGCGTTGAGCGTGTCTTCGCGGCGCCGGTTGAGATCCTCCAGTTGACGCAGAGACTGCGCGATCTGAGTGAAGCGCCGGTCGGAGCCGGAGGCTTGATCACGCACGCGCCGCAGCGAAGTCTCCAATTGCTCCACGCGCTCGGCCTTGCTCTTGAGTTCCGATTCCATCGCCGTGACAACACGCCGGGTGGATTCGAGCTGATCGTTCAGTTTGGCCTCGGCCGCGCTCAGGCGGCGGTTACTGTCCGTGAGCTGTTCAAGGGCGCCCTCGAGTTCGCTGAACCGCTCCTGGAGGCTCTTGAACTGCTGTTGGAGGGAGTCGTACCGGGTCTGGAGGGCTGCAAGCTCGCGGACCGCTTCGAGTTTGGCGGCCTCGGCGGGACGAGCGGCAGGGGCGGGCGCGGATGGTTCGAGGCCTTCATCTTCGATTTGCCTGCGCAGGGCGGCGTTTTCGGACTCCATCTCCGCCGTATGCCGCTCAGAGTCTGTGAGTTGCCGCCGGGCCTCGGCCAATTCCTCGCCGAGCTGCGACGCCGTATTCCGGCTCTGTACGAGCAGCATCGAAGCCGCCGCCGCGAGGGTAGCGAACGCCAAGGCCGTGATGCCGGACCGGGAAAACTTCATACCGGGAACTCCATCATAACGGGTTCGGTTCTCAAAAGCCGCCTACGGGGCTAACTCCTTCCTTCTACCGGGCCCGCGAGAAGCGGGTCCGGTGCTGCAAGCCCATTTGCGGGGCGTTGAGTTGAACATTGAAGTTACGGGGTGCGCTGTCCGGAACCTCGATATCGATAGCCCAGTGCGCCAGCATCCGTTGGAAAACCGCGGAAATCAAGGTGGGTACGTCATTCGGGGTGCGGCACATCGAGAGGGTGCCGCCAGTGGATTCGGCCATGAGTTGAAGACCGTTCTGGTAGGCCTCGTTGAGCCGGTCGCGCAGGAACGCAAGATGAACGATGAAGACAGGCGCGTCGAAAGCCGCCAGCGTATCTGCAAGTTTGGTGGTCTTCTCGCGGATCAACCCCTCGGGGAAGCGGCGCGAGAGATCGCGGGAGTCCGAGGGGTTGATCACAGGATTAGTGTAATCTTCGCGGTAGTTGTAGATGTTTGAATCCGTAACGTAGAGGATGGCGAGGCGGACCGGCGTTTTCGCCAGCACGGAATCCGCGAGGCGGACCGCCGGTTCGATCGTCTCCAGCAGGCCCGCGCGCCCGGCGATCTGCGTGTTTTCGATGGCGGCGATGGCCGGGGCACGGTCCGCGGCAGGATCCACCGCCACCCGCAGCCCGTCCTGAGCTCGCAGGATGGCAGCCCAGACATGCCCGGGAAGATTCTGCAGCTCGCGGATGAGCGATTGGCGCGCGGGATCCACGAAAGCCAGGTCACCCACCAGATCCAGAATCACGAACAGCAGCAGTTCGCTCTCCGGCCCACGTATCCGCACGGCCTTTGCCGGTGTGCCTTCGACCGACGCCTCCAGCTGCTCCCGCAGCTCTCCCGCCGTGACCGGCTCACCCCCGTTGGGCCACGCGGTGACGCGGCGCAATTCGGCGCGCCTCTGAGAAAGCGCGTGCGGAGCGGCGGCGAGAAGCATCAGTAGATGGCGCCGGCCCAGGGACATGACTAGAAACTGAGCCTCAAGCCCAGTTGGATCACGCGGCCACCGCGCGAGCCGATGATCTTCCCGGCGTTGACGTTCGGCGCGCGTTCGGTTCCGATCACCGTGTCGGGTTCATTCCAGTTGCCGAGATTGACGAAGTTGAAGCCCGAGGCGTTGAATTCCAGCGTCCGTTCCTGATCGATCGCGAAACGCTTCGACACGCTCAGATCGTGATTCTGGGTCACCGGGGCGCGCAGAGTGGGGTGCGTGCGCGAACCGTTGCCCATGGTGAAGTCGTCGGGATGGGCGAAAGCCGCGGGATTGAACCATAGTTCCGGCCCTTGGTTTGGGACATGGGGATCGATGCCGGGCACTACATTCACCCGCAGACCGCTGACCACCGTGCCCGTGTTGTTGAACTGGGCGCGCAACGCCAGCGGCTCGCCGCTGGAAACGGAGGTGATCCCGGACAGCGACCAGCCGTTTACCAGCACCCTCCGCCAATCCTCGTAGGCCAGGAAAGGCTTGTTCGTACCGATGGGGAGCTCATACATGTAGGTCAGCGACAACCGCTGCGGGTTGTTGTAGGAAGAAAAGCCCCATTCGTTGCGGCGGTTGAAGAAATCCTGGCGGCCGCCGGGGCCCGAATAATCGTCGTACTGGCGGGACAGTTCGTAGTAGGCGTTCAACGAAAGGCCCTGGGACATGCGCTTCTCCACACGGAGCCAAGCCGCCTCGCGCCGGTATTGCCCGTCCGCCCACGCACTGTTCAGATTGAATCCCAGGTATTGCGGGTAGGGACGGATAGCGCGACGAAACAACTCGTCGTTCAGCAGGTCGCGGTAGCTCAGGTTGTCCGGGTGGATCGCGTTGGGATTGACGGAGGTGCCGCCCAGAAACAAGCCGTTGCCCCAAGCGGCGCCGAGGCCTCCGCTGAGGACAAAAGATCCTTTCACCTCGCGTTCATAGGAGGCGTTGGCGGACTGGTAGCGGGGCAGCCTTCCCGAGCGGTCCACCAGGTCTGCGACAGTCAAGTTCGCCGCGTCCGGCCTTAGATCCGGCACCGGATTCGGCGGAGGCGGTACGCCCTCCCGCAACACCATTGGCGCTTCGAGCTGAACGTTCGGCGAGAAATAGGTGGAGTAGCCGTTGAATCCTTGCGTGGCCCACTGCCCGTTTGGCATGCCGAACGACGCGAAACTCATGCCGTAAGAAAGGCGGGCGACAGACTTACGGTTTCCGCGCGGATTCCAGGCAACCGACCAGTTCGGCTGGGCACGGATCTGCGTCCTTTGAAAGGCCTCTCCCTGTCCGTCGCGTCCGGCGAAAACCAGTGCGCCGGGGCGGCCGTTGAAGGGGTTCGGCGTGCTGAGGTCCACAGTGGCGTAGCGGTTGTATCTCTCCGTCCGGGGCGCGCTGATTTCCACGTTCACTCCAGAACTTATGTTCAGCCCGGGCCGGATTTCCCAGGTGTCCTGCGCGGCGAGGTTCCCGCGCCACTTGCGGAAATAGGACGGCGATGGGACCAGGCTGACTTCGGCATACTCGGGCAGGCCCAGCAGAAAGCTCGCGATCGAATCGCCTGTATTCACGATTCCCGGCAGACTGGTGAGTCCGGGGCCGAACCGGAAGTAGCCTGAGGGGTACGTGGCCAGCCCCGTATTCACCTGGTAGCGCACCAGCGAGGCCGAAGCCCGCACATTGTGTTTGCCGCGCCGGAGCGAATGCGCGTCGGAGACGATAAACGTGTTGCGGGCATGACGCGACACCGGGCTTGGCCGGCCCATATTCAGATACCCGCCTGTCAGGCTGAAATAAGGGAAGGCCTCGCCATCCACACCGCTCAGCCCAAGTTGTGCAGGCGACTGGCCAAGCTCGATCGTATTGTCCGAGATGTCTGTGATCACATCGAAGCTGGCCGTATTGATGCTCTGCGGTGAGATGGTGAAAACATTCTGGACCGACGCGCGGCGGTTCGCGTAGTTCCGGTCGGGCGCGCCGGGATTCGCGGGGTTGTCAAAGAAGCGCGCCTGCTGCGAGAGGCCGTCGGTGAACGAATAGTTGAAGGTGAAGCGGTGCTTGTCCAGAAACGTGTGGTCCAGCTTGAAAATCATGCCATCGGCGGTGTTCATCTCGGGCGAAAAAACGAAGTAGTTGTTGCGGAAGAAGGGTCCGGCGTCGGAGTTCGGGTCGGGGTAGAGAGTGAAGGAACGCATCGCTACCGGATCCTGCCGGGAAGCGGGAATCACGGCATTGGGGAACGGCGAGCGGAGGAACTGCAGATTCTGCTCGGTCACCGGGCTGGTGGCAACGAACGCGGGGTTCGGCGCCGTCGTCTGCGGGTCGAAGATCCGCAAGGGATTCCCGGCCGGGTCCACCACGCGCCGGTAGTCGCCTGCCCGCTGTTCGGGAATGGGGATGGTTCTCAAGTAGGAGCGGCCGATTTTCTCGCGCACCCCCTCATAACTCACGCTGATAAACGTGGTCCGGGAGCCGTCGTACAGCTTCGGGATCCACACCGGGCCCGAAACGTTGAAGCCGAATTGATTCCGGCGCAGAATGTTCTTGTCGCCGCCCCGCTGGCGCACGTCGTGGGGCGTCGCGTCCAGAAAGTCATTGCGCAGATTGTAGGTGAGCCGCCCGTGGTAGGCCGGCCGGGCGCGGCCCGCCGTGCGCGCCCGGCGCGGACTGTCGGCGCGCAGACCCATATTCCGGCTCAGGTTGCGAAACTCCTCCGCGGCCTGCTCCAGGCTCCCGCCCGCGGGTGTCTGGGCCAGGGCAGCCATGCATCCCGCGAGGAGAAACGTTGCAAACAAAGGCAGGCGAACGGCCATCAACCTACCAGTGTATCGAACCAGCCACGGCCCGCCCCGCCGGATGCGGTACCCTGATCCTCGATGACACTTCAAGAAATCGCCGGAAGGCTTGGTTGCGAACTGCTCGGCGGCCAGGGCGGCATCGAAATCACTGGTGTGCTGGGCCTGGAACAGGCCGGGCCGGAACACCTCACTTTTCTTGCTAATCCTAAATATGCTCACAAAGTAAAACTGACGCGCGCGGGCGCGATACTCGTACACGAAAGTGTGGGCGAGTTACCGTTGCCCCGGCTGGTCTCGGCTAATCCCTACCTCGACTTCGCGCGGGCTCTTGCCTTGTTCTATCAGCCGCCGCGGCCAGCGCCAGGGATCCACCCCACGGCGGCGGTGGCGCCGTCGGCCGTAGTAGGGGAGGGCGCGTCCATTGGTGCGTTCGCCGTTGTCGGTGAGCATGTACGAATTGGCCGCCGGGCCGTGCTTCACCCCCATGTGGTCATCTACGAGGGCGCGGAGATCGGCGATGATTTCCTCGCCCACTCGGGCGCGGTGGTGCGGGAATTCTGCCGCATCGGCAATCGGGTAATTCTTCAGAACAACGCTGTGGTGGGTGGTGACGGTTACGGTTTCGCCAAAACGGAACAGGGCGCCCACTACAAGATCCCCCAGTCCGGTCCCGCCGTGATCGAGGACGACGTCGAGATCCAGACCCTCTCCTCCGTGGACCGCGCCACCGTAGGCGAGACCCGGGTCCGCCGCGGAACCAAAATCGACAGCCTGGTGCAGATCGGCCACGCCTGCGATGTAGGTGAGGACAACATCATCTGCTCACAGACCGGTCTGGCGGGCAGCAGCGTCACTAAGAAAAGCGTGCTGCTCGCCGGGCAGGTAGGCGTTTCGGGCCATCTCACGATTCACGAGAATGCCGTGGTTTACGCTCAGAGCGGCATCGGCGGCGATGTCCCCGCCGGGGCTGTGGTGTCCGGTTCGCCTGCGTTCGACGCCGCTGTTTGGCGCCGCGCAATCACAGCCTTCCCCAAACTGCCGGAGATGACCAAGGCGATGAGACAATTGGAGAAGCGCGTGGCCTCGTTGGAGGGGCGCGCGAACGAGGAGGAGGCATGAGTGGCCACCGTGCGCCCCTGGCCTATAAACGAGAATCATTTATCGACGGGTGGAGTGGTCGTAGCCTGCGCCTGCTCTCCGAATACCTGGAGCCGCTGGACCGTCTGGGCCGCGAAAAGATCCGCGACACCATCGTCTTCTTCGGCTCGGCGCGAATCAAGGAAACCGGTCCGCTTTCCCGCTACTACCAGGAGGCCCGTGAACTCGCCCGGCTGGTAACGCGCTGGAGCGACGCGCTCGAACCGCCCACGCGCCGCTTCGTAGTGTGCACTGGCGGAGGTCCGGGAATCATGGAGGCAGCCAATCGCGGCGCGATCGATGGCGGCGGCAAGTCCATCGGTTTCAACATCGCCCTGCCGTTCGAACAGGCTCCGAACCCGTTCCTCACTCCCGAATTGAATTTCGAGTTCCATTATTTTTTCATGCGAAAGTTCTGGTTCGCATATCTGGCGAAGGCCCTGATCGTCTTCCCAGGCGGATTCGGGACGTTGGATGAATTGACAGAAATTCTGACTCTCGCCCAGACACAAAAATTGGATAAGCGCATCCAAATTATTCTCTACGGAACTGAATTCTGGCGTGAAATCATCAATTTCGAGGCCATGGTCAAACACGGCGTCATCTCGCCGGAGGATCTGGACCTCTTTGCCTACGCGGATTCCCCCTCGGCGGCGCTCGCCCGTCTCAAGCTCTTTCTGGAGGAGCACTACCTTCAGCCAGACCAGGTGCGCGCGGCCGAAGAGCTGCCGGATATCGCGAAGTCGAGGATCTGAACAGGTTGTCACCCACGCAGCAGCGCGAGAGACCCAGCGAGCCGCGCCGCGGCAAGCCGCCCCGGCGCGGCTGGGTGGTCGGCTGGATCGAATGGCTCTTCTTCGTCTCCCTCGCCGTTCTCGCCGTGCTTCAGTGGACCAGCGATTTCGGGCGCGCCACCATCGCCGCGCTGGCGGCGGCCGTCGTCTTCGGCGTGATTGCGCTGGCGCGTCTCGCATTGCTGGCCCTGCGCCAGGCGATCTGGCATATCCGCGACCGGCTGATCGTGAGCTATGTCTTCATCGCCGTCGTCCCCATTCTCCTGCTCGCGATTTTCGCCGAGATGGGCGCCTGGGTGCTCAGCTCGCAGATCGGCGCCTATCTGCTCAAGGCGGAGATGGACCGCAGGATCGGTTCGCTTCAGAACACCGCCGGAGCGCTGTCGCGCGCCCCCGTGGCGCAGCGCGCCGAGGCCATCCGGAGGTCGGGCTTCATCTTCCGCGAACGCTTCCCCGGCCTTGAAATCCTGGTCCGCGACCCGCGCGGCAGCGAGGTCCGCTACCCCGAGGACGCGTCCATCACCGCCCCGCCCGAAGGATTCGGCGACCGCGCCGGCGTGGTAGTGAAGGAAGGCCACTACTATCTGTGGGCGCACGCGGGTGGCCCGCGCTCGGAGGTCGTTGTCCTCGCCCCCGTCACCCGCGCTTTTCTGCGAGGTCTGGTCCCGAACCTGGGCGACGTTTACCTCACCGGTTTCATGCAGACCGGCAGGCCGCAGGCCGAACAGGTGCGCCTTCACGCACCCGTCCCGGGGGAACCCGGCGATCCAGGCCCTGGCCTCCCCCCCGCCGTCAATTTCCTCGATCTCACGATCCAATATGGCGTCCCGATGCCGATCTCGGTTTGGGATCAACCGGACGCCGAAGAGTCCGCACTGCTGGGAATTCGAACACGCATCTCGGGCGTGATCAACCTGCTTTTCAACCAGCAGCAGTGGCGTGAGCAGACCCTCCTGCTCGAACTCCTCGTCCTGCTCGCCATCATCTTTATCCTTGTGGAACTGCTCGCCGCCTTTGTTGGCATCTCCATGACTCGCGCCATCGCCGGCGCTCTGCAGAATCTCTATGAGGGAACCGAGCGCATCAAGGAAGGCGACTTCGCCCACCGCATCGAAGTGAAAGGCCGCGACCAGCTTGCAGAACTCGGCCGCTCCTTCAACGCCATGACCGAGAACCTCGAACGGCTCCTGCGCTCGGAGAAGGAACGCCAGCGCCTCCAGGCCGAACTCGAAATCGCCCGCGAAGTCCAGTCCCAGCTGCACCCCCGCGAGATTCCCGCCCTCGGCACCCTGCGGCTCGCTTCCGTCTGCAACGCCGCCAGCATGGTCTCCGGCGATTACTACGACTATCAGGCCGTGAGTGACCGCCACCTCGCCATCGCCCTCGGTGACGTGGCCGGCAAAGGCATCTCCGCCGCTCTGCTCATGGCCACCCTGCAATCGGCCATGCGCAGCCAGTTGAGCCACTGCATGGATCTCGCTGCCGGCAACGGTGAGCCGCTCCCCGACGTCTCCACCGCGCGGCTCGTGGCCAACCTCAACCAGCACCTCTATTCCTCCACCGCTCCCGAAAAGTACGCTACCTTTTTCTTCAGCATTTACGACGAAGAAACCGGGCGACTCAGCTATACGAACGCCGGCCACTTGCCTCCTCTGCTGATTCGCCACGGCGAGGCTTTGCCCTTGGACGTCAACGGCACCGTGGTCGGCGCCTTCCCCAATGTCCCCTACGACGAGAGCCACATCATCCTCCTGCCCGGCGATCTGCTGGTGTGCTATACCGACGGCATCACCGAACCCGAAAACGAGTACGGCGAAATGTTCGGCGAGCAGCGGCTGATCGAACTGCTGTGTGAACACGGTGAGCGCGAACCGGGCGAGGTGGCCGCCGCCGTCGTCGACGCCGTACGCCGCTGGACCGCATCCACCGAATTGCAGGACGACGTCACTCTGGTCGTCGCGAAAAAGCTATGAAGATCCTCACCGCCGCCCAAATGCGGGCAATCGACGAACGGACCATCGCCGCGGGCATCCCCGGCCTGCTGCTGATGGAGACCGCCGCTTCCCGCGTCGTCGAGTTCCTCGAACGCCGCTACGCCCCGCTCCGCGAACAGCGCATCGTCGTCATCTGCGGTAAAGGCAACAACGGCGGCGATGGCCTCGCCGTCGCCCGCCAACTCGCTCTGCGCTTCCAGCCCGCCTCGCTCGATGTCGTCCTCGCGCACGACCCGGCCGAATTCCAGGGCGACGCCCTCGCCAACTGGAAGATGCTCACCCTCGCCGGAGTCCACACCGCGCGCGAAATCGAGCCCCGTATGCGCGCCGCCACTCTCCTCCTCGACGCCCTCCTCGGCACCGGCCTCGACGGCCCCGCCCGCGGCTGCGCCCTCGACTGGATCCGCGAGATCAACAAGGGTTTTCCCGCCGCGCGCATCGTGAGTATCGACATGCCCTCCGGCCTGCACGAGGAAGGCGAAAGCGTGCGCGCCAAAGCCACCGTCACCTTCACCGCGCCGAAGCTCGAACAAGCGCTCCCGCCCACCTGCGACCGCACCGGCGAACTGCACGTCGCCGATATCGGCACCCCGCGCGCCTGGCTCGACCAGGATCCCGCGCTCTGGCTCAACCTCATCGAACCGGCCCATTTCGCACGCTTGCTCGCGGCCCGCAAGCCCGGCACGCACAAAGGCGATTTCGGACACGTGCTCGTGATCGGCGGCGCACAGGGCAAAGGCGGCGCCGCCGCCATGAGCGGTCTCGCCGCGCTCCGCATGGGCGCGGGCCTGGTCACCGTCGCCACCGAAGATAGTGAGCGCCCCGCGGTCACCGCCCTCGCCCCCGAACTTATGACCCAGGCAATCACTGATGACGCCGGCGACCGCGACGTCCTCGCCATCGGCCCCGGCCTCGGCACCGGCCCCGAACTCGCCTCCCTCGCCCAGCGCATCTTCGCCCAGTCCGCATTGCCCGTCGTCGTCGACGCCGACGGCCTCAACGCCCTCGCCGGCACGGCCTTCCGCGGCCCCGGCCCCTTTCGCGTCCTCACGCCGCACCCCGGCGAGATGGCCCGCCTCGCCGGCTGCACCGCCACGGACATCCAGGCCGATCGCGTCGGCCTCGCGCGGCGCTTTGCTGAGCAGCGCCATGTCGCCCTCGTCCTCAAGGGACAGCGCACGGTGATCGCTTTCCCCGATGGGCGCGTCTTCATCAACCCCACGGGTACGCCCGCGCTCGCCACCGCCGGTTCCGGCGACATCCTCACCGGAATGCTCGCCGGCCTCCTCGCGCAATGGCCCGACCGCCGCGAAGCCGCCACGCTCGCCGCCGTCTGGCTCCACGGCCGCGCCGGCGAGCTCGCCGCCCAGGCCGCTCACGAAATCACCATCACCGCCACTGATCTGTTGCGATTCTTGCCCGGGGCGCTCCACGATGCCGCGCGTCTATCACACCTCGAGTGAGGAACAGACCATCGCCCTCGGCGAGCAACTCGCCCGCCAGTGGCCCCCGCCCGGCGTCATGCTCCTCATCGGCGATCTCGGCGCGGGCAAGACCACGCTCGCCAAGGGGATCGCCAGCGCGCTCGGCGCCGCCCGCCCCGAAGACGTCTCCAGCCCCACCTTCCCTCTCATCCACGAATACGGCGATCCCCCGCTCGTCTATCACATCGACCTCTACCGCCTTGACACCCTCGAAGAGGTTCGCACCCTCGGTCTCGACGAGGTGCTTGCGCGCCCCGCCCTGATCCTGCTGGAATGGGCGGAACGGTTCCCGGAGATCCTGCCCTTGCCCCGGCGGGAGGTCAGGCTGGAAGAAGCCGGCGAAAACGAACGCCGCATCACCGTCACAGACATACTGGAATAACCCCCCGATGACTCCCGGCGACCGAACGAAAATCCTCTCCCGCCTCTTCCTGGCGGTGCTGCTGGCTGTGCTCGCCTGGGGCGTTTACGTCGTCATGCGCCCCTTCATGGACGCGCTCATCGCCGCCGTTATCCTTACGATCTCCTTCCAGCCTGTCTACAGCCTGATCCATAAGCGCATCACGAATTCCAGCGCCGCCGCGCTCGTCTGCATCCTGCTCCTGCTCGTCGTGATCCTCATCCCGATGGTCTTTCTCATCACCACGGTCGTCGGCGAAATGCGCGACCTCTATCGCGTCATGGCCGAGCAGAGCCGCAACGAGGGCGGCTGGGGCGAGTATTTCAATCATCTGGTCGAAAGGCCCGTCGGCTGGGTCGCGCAGCGCACCGGCATGGAGGCGCCTGAACTCAAGGCCGCGCTGCTCGACAAGGCGGAACAGGCGAGCGCCGGCGCCCTCAGCTGGCTCACCTCCATCTTCGGCAACCTCGCCGCAATCCTCGGAAACCTGGTCTTCACCCTCTTCGTGATGTTCTTCCTGTTCCAAAGCGGCGATGTCTTCGAACGGCGCCTGCTCATGTATCTACCCATGGAGGAGCAGCGCCTGCGGCACTTGCTGGACATCCTGAAGAACGCCATCGTCACCAACCTCTATGGCATGGTGATCATCTCCCTCCTGCAAGGCGCGCTCGTCGGCATGGCCTTCGCCTTCGTGGGGCTTCGTTCGCCCGTCTTCTGGGGCATGGTGGCGGCGTTCACCTCTCTGATCCCGCTCGTCGGCACCGCGCTGGTATTGGTGCCCGGCATCATCGTGCTGTTGTTGAACGGCGCCTACGGGAAGGCGATCTTCCTCGCTGCCTGGGGCGCGATCGTCGTGGGCTTCTCGGACAACATCGCCCGCCCCCTCATCCTCAAACGCGGCATCGAAATGAGCACCCTCGCCCTCTTCCTCGCCTTGATGGGCGGTGTGCAGGTGTTCGGCCTCATCGGCTTGTTCGCCGGCCCCGTGATCTTCACCGCCGCTTATGTCGTGATGAAGATCCTCCACGAGGAACGCATGGAATGGGAAGGCCGCGCGCCCGCCTTGGCGGCCGCGGCTGAAGACACCGGCGATCTCACCCCGCCCCCGGACGTCGAATAGCGCCTACTTCTTCGGAGGTCCGCCCTTGCCCGGCAGCGTTTCGCCCTTGCGCAGCAGCGACGGCCGCTTCTTCTTCTGCTCCGCTTCCTTCTCGCGCGTCTCCGCCGCCTCTTTCACCCGCTCGGGCGTCGACATGCTCTCCCGCCGCTTCCGGTCGTCCGCCTCGCGCTCCGCCACGCTCCGCCGCCGCATCCGCAAATCCTCCTCCGCCATCTCGGCGCTGTCCTCGAGCGTGTCGATTACGTTCTCCATCGCGAACTGATACCTATCCAGGTCTGGCGGCTCCTGGTCGAGAAACTTGTTCAGCTTCTCAAGCAGTTTGCGGTTTTCCTTGGCGACGAACTCGATCGACTCCAGTTCCCGCCCCTTGCGCAGCGTGTCGTCGATCACCGTATCCACCGCCTCGATGATCTGCGTCAGTTGCCCCAGCGTCGTGTGGATCATGCCGCTGCGGCCCGTGGCCGGCCGCGAGAAAAGTTGCTCCAGCAGGTCCACGCGCTGCTGCGCGAACTTCAGATACAGCCGCAGCCGCGGGTCCGGTTCCTGCGTGATCCGAAGCTGATCCACCTCATCGGCGGTCAGAAAATCCCGTTGCGCCCGCACGCCCGGCACTGCCAGCAGCGCGATCAAGACAACGGCGAACAGTGATGCCACGCGCATGATTGGTCTCCTTCGCGTTTCCGCGTCAGCGCTTCTGCCCCATCACTCCCAACAGAAAGTCTTCGTGAATCTGAAACACCTTCTTGCGGGCCGCCTCGGCCATGGGACGGTCGTCCAGCGAGAGGGCCTTCTCCAGATCCTCTAATTTCTTCAAGAAATCGCGCGTCTTCAACTCCCCGCGCTTGTAATCCCGCGACAGCCGCCGCGGCGGCCGGCCGGTCTCCCGCAGCGATTGCAGCGCCAGTCCGCTGCCTTCCACCACCTGATCGAGCGCCTCCTGCAACTCCGTCTTCGAGCCGAACTCACGCACGATCTCCTGTGCTTTCGTCATCTCGCGCTCGGCATACTCCAGAGCCCGCTGCGCCCGCCGCGTCAGGTTCTGCTCCTTCTTCACCGCCTCCAACCCCTGCGCCGCCAGCAAGCCAGGCAACCCAACCAACAAAACCACGCGAAACAGATACCTCATCGCCGCGTCATCCTTTCCAGCATCCGCACCCTCTGCCGCGCCTTGAACTCCTCATCCGGGTTCTTCCCCTCGCTCATCGCCAGAAACTTCTGGTAGCTCTCCAGCGCCGGCTTGTGCTCCTTGCGCGCGTCCAGCATCGTCGCCCGCAGATAGTGATACGCGGCATTTTCGCCTCCCAGCGCGCGCACCCGCTCCAGAGCCGCGAGCGCCGCCTCATGCTGCTGCAGCAACACCAGCGCCGCCGTGAACTCGCTCCACGCCTCCAGCGAATCCCCCTTGATCTTCACCGCCGCCTGAAACTCCCGCGCCGCCGGCCCATACTGCTTCTGATCCCGCAGCAAGCGCCCTAGAAACATTCGCGCCTCCAGGTTCTCCGGCTCATGTTGGACAATCGCCTGCGCCAGCGGAATGCTCTTCTCCGGCCGCTGATCCCGCAGATACGCCGTCGCCAGCGCATACGCCGCCGCGGGCGTCGGCTGCTGCTTCATCACGAGCTCCAGATGTCCGATCGCCGCTTCCAACTCCCCCTCGTCCAGCAGCATCAGCGCCAGCCGTTCCCGCGCCGCCGGAACCTCTACCACCTTCTCCCACGCGCCCCGAGCCTCAGCGCGCATCCCGGCTCGCTCATAGGTCTCGGCCAGTTCCAGCCGCCGGTCCCGGTTCTCCGGATCCAGTTCCGCCGCCCGCGCCAGCAACGCGGCCCCCTCCCGCCACTTCTCCAAGCCCAGTAGCGCCCGCGCCTGCAGATACGCCACCCGCGCGTCCTCCGGCTTCGTCTTCGCCGCCGCCTCCAGCGGCTCGCGCGCCTCCTCGAACCGCCCCGCCTGCACCAGCGATTGCCCCAGGTTCAACTGCGCCTCAAATAGCCCCGGCTCCAGCGCCAGCACCTTCCGGAAGCCCTCGATCGCCGCTTCGTCATTGCCTGCCAGCGATTGCGACAACGCCAGGTTGAAGTGCCCCGCCACGCTCTCCGGGTTCTTCTCGACGTACGCCTTCAGCACCGCCACCGCCTCCGCGTAGCGGCCCGCGTCCAGATGCGCGCTCGCCTCCTTCATCGGATCGGCGGGCGGCTGCAGGAATGCCAGCATCAGCAGAGTCACCGGCGCCACTTGCATACCTCCATTGTATCGGCCCAGTTACAGCCTTCAGTCCGTTACACTGTCACTGATCATGCCTTTCGCCCATTTGCCATCCCTTTCGCGCCGGGCTTTCACCCTCACCCTCGCCGGCGCCGGCCTCTCCGTCCTCCGTGCCCAAACGTCCCTCGAGCACTGGGCCCTCATGTCAGACACCCATATCCCAGCTGACCCCGCCAACGGCCACCGCGGTTTCAGCCCCACCGAAAATCTCTCCAAAATCGTCCCGCAAATCGTCGCCGCCGCCCCCGAAGCCGCCATCATCTGCGGCGACGCCGCCCGCCTCGACGGCCAGCCCGGCGATTACGCGGTCCTCAAGAAACTCCTCTCCCCCCTCATGCAGAAAACCCCCGTCGCCATCGCGCTCGGCAACCACGACCACCGCAAGAACTTCCTCGATGCATTCGGACCCTCGCCCGCCGGCGCGCAATCCGTCCAGAACAAGCACGTCGTTGTGCTCGAAGGCAAAGCCGTTCGCGTTATCGTCCTCGATTCCCTCATCACCCCCAACTTCACCCCCGGCCTGCTCGGCCGCACCCAACGCGAATGGCTCGCCCGCTTCCTCGCCTCCTCCGACGACCGCCCCACGCTACTCTTCGTCCACCACACCCTCGACGATACCGACGGCGCCCTGCTCGACTCCCCCCGCCTTCTTGACGTCCTCCGCCCCCACCGCAAAGTGAAAGCCATCTTCTACGGCCACTCCCACACCTACCGCTACGACATGTGGGAACACGTCCATCTCGTCAATCTCCCGGCCATCGGATACAATTTCAGGGACACCGAACCCGTCGGCTGGATTGACGCTCGTCTCACGCCGCAGGGAGGCCGCCTCACCCTGCGCGCCCTCGCGGGCAACCGCGAAAATGATGGAAAGACCGTCGAATTGAATTGGAGGCCTTGACCCCATGACCCGCCGCCAGGCTATGCAGTTCGCCGCCGCCGCCCCCGCGGCCCTCTCCGCTCTCGGCCAGCAAGCCCCCTATCAACCCTCGCCCGCCAACCTCAAAGCCCGCGAATGGTTCCAGGACGCCAAATTCGGCCTCTTCATCCACTGGGGCGTCTATTCCGTCCTCGCCAAGGGCGAGTGGGTCATGAACAACGACCGCATCACCGTCGATCGCTACGCCCACCTCCTCCCCCGCTTCAACCCCGTCAAGTACAACCCCGCCGAATGGGTCGCCCTCGCCAAAGCCGCCGGCCAGCGCTATATCACCATCACCAGCAAACACCACGACGGCTTCGCCATGTGGGGCACGAAGCAGAAGCAGTGGAATATCGTCGACGACACACCCTACGGCAAGGACGTGCTGAAACCCCTCGCCGAAGAGTGCCGCAATCAGGGCGTGAAGCTCTTCTTCTACCACTCCCACCTCGACTGGACCCACCCCGACTACCACCCCCGCGGCCGCACCGGCCTCCATTCCGGCCGCCCCGATTCCGGCGACTTCAACCGCTACCTCGACTTTATGGATGCCCAGCTTGAGGAACTACTCACTGGCTACGGCGATCTCGCCGGCATCTGGTTCGACGGCATCTGGGACCGCAAGGACGCCAACTGGCGCCTCCGCCAAACCTACGACCTCATCCACCGACTCCAGCCCCATGCCCTCGTCGGCAACAACCACCACCTCGCCCCCTTCGACGGCGAGGACTTCCAGATGTTCGAGAAAGACCTCCCCGGCCAGAACACCACCGGCTTCAGCGGTGATGCCAAAATCGGCACGCTCCCCCTCGAAACCTGCGAAACCATCAATGGCGCCTGGGGCTACCACGCCACCGACCGCCGCTTCAAATCCACCCGCGACCTGCTCCATTACCTCATCAAGGGCGCCGGCTTGAACGCCAACTTCCTGCTCAACGTCGGTCCCACCCCCGAAGGCACGATCCAGGAAGAGTTTGTCACCCGCCTCAAGGAAATGGGCGCCTGGCTCGGCAAGTTTGGCGAATCCATCTACGGCACCCGCGGTGGCCCATTGCCTCCGCGCCCCTGGGGCGTCACCACCCAGAAGACCGGCCGCGTCTACGCCCACATCCTCGACTGGCCCGACCCGGCACTCGTCATCCCGCGCCTGCCCATGCCGTTCAAGAAGGCTTCCCTCCTCTCCACCGGGCAGGAAGTCAACACCGCCGAAGTGGACCAGGGCCTGCTCCTCACCCTGCCCCACACCGGCCGCGACCCCATCGACACCGTCGTCGCGTTCGAGGTCTAATTCCGCCAGTCCCAACCTTCCGTGCGCACCTCGCGGTGAATCCGGTCCAGCGTTGCGCTCATCGCGGCCAGCCGTTCTTTCTCGCGCGCCGCGAGGTTATTGCGCTCGTGCGGATCGCGCCGCAGGTTGTACAACTCGAACCGCTCCAGCTTTTGCCCCCGGATGCGTGCCATGTCGCGCGCTGGATCGAACGCGCCGCCCGATCCCTCGCCGTGCCGGTCATAGAGGCCGAGCACCTTCCAGTCGCCATCGCGCATCGCCGCAATTGGGGCGTCGATGGTATTGAAATAGTGCCAGTGCAGCGGTCCCGGTCGCAGCATACGCGCGTTGCGCAACATCGCCGTCATATTCACGCCGTCCAGCGTTTTTGCCTTTGGAACCGCCACGCCCGCCATCGCGCACATCGTCGGCAGCAGATCAACGCCGCTGAACGGCTGATCCAGCGCGCTGCCCGGCGCCGTCAGGCCCGGCATCCGCGCGATGCCCGGCACGCGAATTCCCCCTTCGTACAGCGAGAGCTTCATGCTGCGGAAGGGCCCCGGCGAACCATGCGAGCGCCATGCCGCCGGGTAGCGGTCCAGCGTCTCCGGGCCATTGTCGCTCGTGAACAGCACGAACGTGTTTTCCTCGAGTCCCGCCTTCTTCAGATGATCCAGCAGCCGCCCGAACGCGGCGTCGGTCTGGGTCACATTGCCGTAGTACAGCGCTTCGCCTTTTTCCTTCGCCTCGGGGTACATCCGCACATACTGGTCCGCCGTCGCCACTGGTTCGTGCGGAGAATGAAACGGCACGTATAGGAAAAACGGCCTGGCAGAGCCCGCCCTGCCCTCCAGCCAGCGGATGCTCTCGTCCACGATAATATCGCTCGAAAATCCCTTGATCTCGCCGGTTTTTGCCCCGTTTTTGACGAAATTTACGGGGTTTTCGTGCGACGGCGCGGCGTTGTTCTGGGTCGCGAACCAGTATTCAAACCCGTGATCGGAAGGCTGCGGCTGCGCCGGGTCGTTGAACTTCCCATTCAGATGCCACTTGCCCGAAACGCAGGTATCGTAACCAGCGCCGCGCAGCAGCGCGGCCGCGGTGGTTTCGTCCCGCCGCAGGTGCATCGGGTTGCCGTCGGGAATCCAGTTGTAGACGCCGCACCGGTCCGGTGTCCGCCCGGTTAGCAAACCCGCGCGCGACGGCGAGCACACCGGCGCGGCCGCGTAGCAGTGGTCAAAGCGCATGCCCGATGCGGCGAACGCGTCCCAGCGCGGCGTTTTGATCGCACGGCTGCCAAAGCAGCCAACGTCGCCGTAGCCGAGATCGTCGCAGGTGACGATGACGAAGTTTGGCGGGCGCGAGGGGCGCTGAGAAAAGGCGCTCTGGGCCGCCGTCGCACCCAGGAGCGAAAGGAAAGTGCGGCGCTGCATGCGCCTACTTTAATCGATATCGATCCCCCGGTCACGTCCGAACTCGGGATTCGAACGTTGCCCCGCGATTTGAATCGACAGCAGCGTGCCCGCGCCCCGCTTCGAGAAGAACGGATCCACCGGCTTGAGCACGATCCGTTTCCAGCCCGTTTGCGTCTGCGAAATGGTCGCATCCAGCCTCATCTTGCCCCGGAACGCCAGCGATTCATCGCTGAAGCGGTAGCGCCCGCGCAGGTCCACGTCCGCTCCGGGAATGTTGAATGCCAGTTGAGAAAAACGGATCACGCCATCCGCCATGTTGAACGTACCCTTCAGGTTCGTGGGGACTTCCTCGATCTGCTCGTCCTTCGGCCGCCCCTGCCCCCGGCGGCTGAACTCGTCAATCTTCTCCTGCACCGTCGCGCTCGTGAAATTGGCGTCGCGCAAATCGAAATCGCCGGAGATCAGCAACCGGTCGGCCACTTCACCCAGCCCCGGGGGTAATTCGAACTTCAGCTTTAGCCCCACCCCGCCGGTCAGGAACGGCTTGCCGCCCTTCATCGTCAGCTTCAGCACGTCATCGATCTTGCCCTGCTTCATCACCACATCGAGGATCACCGATTTGCCGATATCCTCGCGCCCGCGCACCACCCCGCCCTTGCATTCGAATACCGTCGTGCCCAGCGTCGCGATCACCGGTTGCAGCAGCGTATTGCCGTTCGTGCCATCGACGATCGCCCGGTACTCGGTCTTCAGCGGTACCGGTTCCCCGCCCATCGTCAGCCGGAAATCGGGCGTATTGGTCGTGCCCTCTACCTCCATGCCGGCAAGCAAACCATGAAATTTCCCTTTCGAACTCAGCGTGCCGGAAATCCCCTTAAATACCCCTAAATCAGCGTTGCCGAACGTAAACTCGCCATCCAGCGCGGTGCGCGAAGGTTCACCCGCCACAAAAGGCCCGAACGAACCCGTGGCATTGATCAACCCCGGCGGCTTGGCGTTCGTCAGCACCGCGTCGTACTTCATCGCTGCCCCCGGACCCGCATCGGTCAACTTCAGCTTCAGAATGTCGAAGATCAGCGGCGCCTTCGTCGGATCCTTCGGCATCATCGCCAGACGCGTTCCGTCGGCGCTAATTTCGTCAATCACCACGGATGGCGTGCCCGCGGGCACGGCCTCTGCCCCGGCCTCCGGGACTTCAGCCTCCTCCGCGGATTTGCCCGTGAGCGAAGGACGCTCATGCTTCGGAGGAATCGTCAGCGACATGCCAACAAGCCTGATCGCGCGCACCCGCGTGGGCTTCTCCCACACCGTGTGCATATCCACCTCGAAGTTCAACCGCTCCAACTCAAGCATCGGCGGAATATCCGTCCGGCCCTGATGTCGCAGAACAATCTTTCGCCCCTCCACCCGGATCTGCGCCCCGCGCCCCTTGTTCAGCAACACCTGCAGCGGCGACTTCATCGGCATCGACACCTTCAGGCTCCCGAGTTCCGCCGTACTGTCGAAGCGTTTTTCGAGATAGAGAATGGTCTGTTCCTTGATGAACGGCTCGAAACGGCGGGACAGCACGATCCCAGCCACCGTGAGGCTGATTAGAACCAGGGCGGTGATTCCGGCCGCCCAATACCAGAACTTCCGTTTCCGCATCGCGCCTCCTGCTGCTTCCCTTTCCAGTATCCCCCGCCGCGATCACAGGCCGCGCCCCGAGAGATAGTAAACGGCGAAACTCCCCAGCCAATGCCCGCCTTCGTAGTGCTCGCCAGTGACGGACTTCAACCCCGCCTCGCCGTGGGCTTCGGCCAGTTTTTGCAGCGCCGGGCCTCTCCGGTCCCTTTCCGGCAATGCGCGCGCGATGCCGTTCAGCATCCAGGCGCGGCTCAGGTTCAATCCGTCGAGGTGCGCCAGTTTGCCGTCGGCCGCATCGGTCACGGTCAAAGGGGCGTACGGCAGCTTGGGCAGGAAGCGGCCGAACCACGCGCCGAACTCCCGCGCCGGCAGCACACGCCGCATCAGGTCAGCCTCCGCCAGGCAGGGCGAAAGAAAGTCCTCCCCCGACGGCTCATACGCCGCCGGACACGCCACATCCCGCCCGTAGAACGCCTTCGCCCTTTCCAGCAGCATCTGTTCAAACAAAGATGCCTTTGCCGAACGCGCATAGTCGAGCGCGAGTCCCAGCGCGAACGCCGTCTGGCTGTGCTCGCCGCTGCGGACCGGATGCGACAACTTCGGCAGCCATTCCGACATGCGCGCCACCACCGCTTCTTCGAGCGGAGCCAGCGCCGCCGCGTGGGGACTCTCCATCTCGCGCAATTCCTGCGCCAGCGTCAGCAGCCACGCCAGCCCGTAAGGCCGCTCGAATGTGGCGCGCCCCGGTCCATTGAAGTACTCCACCTCGCGCCGCAGGTTGTCCGCGGTCAGGCTCTTCGCCAGCGCCGCCCGCGCCCGCTCCGCGAACGCCGCCTCCGGAAACAACCGCGCCAGCCGCGCCAGCAGCCAGTGGCCATGCACCGACGAATGCCAGTCAAAACACCCGTAAAACGCCGGCGTCAACTCCCGCGGTGGCCGCACATCCCCATCGCCATTCAACACATGCGCGATCTTGTTCGGATACTCGCGATGCACGCACGCCAGCGCCAGCTCCGCGAACCGCCCTGCCGCCGCCGCATCCAGCGCGGGCATCACCAGAAATGCCATTTCGAGCACCATCCCCTCAATACTAAAGGGCCGGAACCCTTCGCGGGATTCCGGCCCCTGAGAGTTGCCAGAGCGGGCTCAGATGAACTTGTACTTGCCCGGCACCGGGAACTCCGGCACCGGATTGGTCGCCTTGTAGTCCCACTGGCCCTGCTTCGGCATCAGGTCCTGCTTCGAGTTCATGATCATGTCCCAGGTAATCTCGAGGCCCGAATAGGCGGCCTCGCGGCCCATCACGCAGGTCAACGTGGACTGGGAGACTTCCATCGCCTCGTTCTGATACGGACCGTCGCCGCGGATCGACTTGTAGAGCTTCGTGTGCTCGTTCACGTAGCCCGGCCCGCCCGGCGTCTGGTTCAGATCGAGCCGGCCCTTCGAGCACGCCACGATCTCGGCCACGCGATTGAACAAGCCGCGGGGATACTGCCGGCAGTACGACGACATCCGCACGCCGTTCGGATACTCGAAATCGGCCGAAATATGGTCGTAAATGTTGCCGTGGACTTCATCCTGCGGCCGCCACGACGCCCCACCCGAGGCATGCACCTTCACCGGGTGCATCCCCATGATCCAGTTGCACACGTCCACGTTGTGCAGATGCTGCTCCACGATCTGGTCGCCGCAGATCCAGAGATTCGAGTACCAGTTCCGGTGCTGCCACTCGAATTCACCCCAGCGTGCATCCTTGCCCTTGGCCTGCTGAATCACCGGCGTGCCGACCCAGTAAGCGTAAAGCGCCAGTACTTGGCCGTAATCGCCGTTCTTGAGTTTTTCAACCGTCTGCGTGTACGCCGGGTCCGACCGCCGCTGTGCGCCCGAAACCACCGTCAGCCGCCGCCGCTCGGATTCGCGCGCCGCTTCCATGCAACGCCGTACGCCCGTCGCGTCCACCCCGAACGGCTTCTCGCAGAACACATGCTTGCCCGCCCGGATGGATGCCTCGAAATGCTCCGGACGCCAGCCCGGAGGCGCGCACAGAAACACCACGTCCACATCGGTCGCCAAAACCTTCTTGTAGGAATCGAATCCGACGAAGCGGGTGTCCGGTTTCACCTGAATCCGGTTCGACATCCCCATCTTCTCGGCCTGCTGCCGCAGCCAGTTCAGGTTGCCTTCCAGCTTGTCCTCGAAGATGTCGCCCATCGAATGCAACTCGACGGCGGGATCGCCGCGAAAAGCATCGATTACAGCCTGGCGGCCACGGCCGCCCGCGCCGATCAGGCCCACCTTCAAGGTGGACGGCGCCCAGCCTGACACCAGTTCCGGCTTGATAATCGTGAAAGCGGCGGCGGAGGCCGCGGTGGAGCCGGACAGGAACGACCGGCGCGAAGGGATCTTCTTGGGAGTTTCCATAGTTTCTGGCACCTCGGACGTCCGCAATTATATACCCTCAAGGGTATGAAATGGTTTTCCGCCTTCCTGCTCCTCGCCGGCCTCGGGTTGCTTCACGCCCAAACCTTGCCGGCCGGGCCTCAGGTGCTCACCTTTTACTCCGCCGTTGACGACTCCGACCAGCCCTACGCTGTCTACGTCCCCAAGGACTACTCACGCGCCCGCGCCTGGCCGCTCGTCGTGAGCCTTCACGGCGCCTGGTCGAACCACCGCGTCAACCTGCGCCGCGTCTTCGGCCAAGGCAACCGCGAGGGAGAGACGGACGCCGAAGCCATGCGCTACTTCCCGCCCCTGCCCGCCGTTCCCTTCATCGTCGCCAGTCCGCTCGCCCGTGGGACCATGGGCTACCGCGGAGTGGCCGAGGACGACGTCTGGGCGATGCTGGATGATCTGAAGAAGCGGTTCCATATCGACGAAGACCGCATCTACCTTACCGGCCTCAGCATGGGCGGCGGCGGGACCCTCGAAATCGGCCTCAAGCGCCCCGATGTCTGGGCCGCCCTGGTTCCGCTGTGCCCCGCGCCGCCATTCATCGGCGACGAGCACGCCGGCAATGCGCTCAATCTGCCCGTCTTCTTCCACCACGGCGTGGACGACAAGGTCGTCCCTGTGGCCGTGACGCGCCGCTGGTCCAAACTCATGCGCGAGGCGGGTGTGCAGGTCGAAGCGAAGGAATACCCGGGCGTCGAGCACAACGTCTGGGACCACGCGTACCGGGACGCGCAACTGTTCCAGTGGCTTGCCAAACACAAGCGGCAACGCTTTCCGGAACGGGTGGTGTTCGCCTCCCGAGATCCTTTGAATTCAGCCGCTTACTGGGTTCGTTTGCTCAATTTTGAACCCGGCGTTACGGCCCGGATCGACGCCCGCTTCACCGGCCCGAACAAGGTGGAAGTGCGCGCCGAGAACCTCCCCGGCTTCTCGCTCGACCTCATGGGACACCCGCGCTACGATCCCAAACGGGAGTTCGTCATGATCGTCAACGGCGTGGAGCGGCGCTTTGCGCCCGGTCAGCCGATTCGTGTGGGCGAGGCGGGCGCCCCCTGGCCGGAGGTCCGGCGGGCCACCAGCGGCCGTCATGTTTATGTCTTCGGCACCGCGGACAATCCGCCGCCCGCCGAAATCGCCAAGCGCCGGGACTTCGCCATGCAGGCAACCGATTGGATCGGCGGCGGCCGCCGGCTCGCCTATACGCCGCGTGTCATCGCCGACCGCGACGTGCGCCCGTCCGACCGCGAAGGCCATCTGATCGTCTTCGGGAATGCCAGGACCAACCGCATCGTCGCGGAACTCGGCGGAAAACCGCCCGTGGCGCTGCGCGCGGGCAGGGAAGCGGACCATGGCCTGATCTACGCCGTGCCCGGCGCAAAGCCTGGCACGGTAATCGTGGTCAGCGAAGGCCTGCCGTGGTGGCAGGGAAGCGCCCGGAATCCGCGCGCCGGCTTCGGCTTCCTGCCGCCGCAACAGTCGATTCTGCTGAGCATCGATGAGTTTCTTCTCTTCCGCGGCGGCCTGAACGAAGTCATCGCCGAAGGCTTCCTCAGCCGGCAGCGCGACAAGCTCCGCGATGACCTGGTGGAACTGCCATGACCACTGACATGAACTCTGCCGAATTTCGCCGTTTTGGCCACGAAATCGTGGATTGGATCGCCGATTACCTCGAAAACAACCGCGGTCTGCCCGTCATGCCCCAGGTGTCGCCCGGCGTGCTGGAAGACGCCCTGCCCGCCGAAGCCCCCGAGGAGGGCGAGCCGATGGAGCGGATTCTCGAGGACTTCCGCACGCTGGTGATGCCCGCTGTCAACCACTGGAACCATCCGCGCTTTCACGCCTACTTCTCGGTGAGCGCCTCGGCCCCGGGCATTCTGGGCGAGATGCTCACCGCGGCGCTGAATACCAACGGCATGCTGTGGCTGTCCTCGCCCGCGAACACCGAACTCGAAATGGTGGTGATGCGCTGGCTGCGGCAATGGCTGGGCCTGCCGGAGAGCTTTTTCGGCATGATCCACGACACGGCCTCGGTTTCGACGATGCATGCCCTGGCCGCCGCGCGCCTGGCCGCCGAACCGCGCGTGCGCGAGGACGGCGCGCCCCGCGACCTGGTGGTTTATACCTCCGAACATGCCCATTCTTCGGTCGAAAAGGGCGCATTAGCCCTCGGAATGGGGCAAAAACAGGTGCGAAAAGTGGCTACGGACGCCGAATTCCGCCTGCGTCCGGATCTGTTGCGCGCGGCCATCGCCGCCGATCGCGCAGCCGGGTTGCGCCCCTGCTGCGTAGTGTCTACGGTGGGCACGACGGCGGTGACGAGCGTCGATCCGGTGGCCGAAGTCCAGGCCATCGCCGAGGCCGAAGGGCTCTGGCACCACATCGATGCCGCCTACGGAGGTCCTGCTGCGCTGCTGCCCGAAATGCGCTGGATGCTCGATGGGGCCGAGCGCGCCGACTCACTCGTCGTCAACCCCCACAAGTGGCTTTTTACGCCCATCGACCTGAGCGCCTTCTACTGCCGCAGGCCGGAAGTGCTGCGGGAGGCGTTCTCGCTCGTGCCTTCCTATCTGCGCACCGGGCAGGATGCGCGGGCTGTGAACCTGATGGACTACGGCGTGCCGCTGGGGCGGCGCTTCCGCGCGCTCAAGCTCTGGTTCGTCATGCGCTGGTTCGGGCGGCGGAAAGTTGAGCGCATTTTGCGTTCGCACATTGAATGGGCCAGGGAATTGGCTGGGGAGATCCAGGCGGACCCGCGCTTCGAGCTGTGCGCGCCCACACCCTTGTCGCTCGTCTGCTTCCGGTTGAAAGCAGGCGACGAGGAAAACCGCCGTCTGGTGGACCGGGTGAACGAAAGCGGCGAGGCGTTCCTGGCGGGCAACGTACTCGGGGGGCGCTACATGCTCCGGCTGGCGATCGGGCACGTCAGGACCACACGCGAGGATGTTTGGGCCGTGTGGGAGCGCATCCGGCGGCTTGCCGCTGATCCGCTTTGATTCAGGTAACCGTGCTCTGGGTCCGGTCCCGAAGTTGGAGGACGCTGGACTCGAGCTGTTTCAGCGATTCGTGCGCGGCCTCCCAGTCAGCGCGCGCGCCCGCTTCGTCGAGCCGCGCCGCGGCGGCGACGATTTCGTGCGCGGCGATGGATTGAGCCGCGCCCTGCATCTTCCGGGCATCCGAGCGGAGTAGTTCGCCATCGCCGGCTTCAGCGGCGTGGCGCAGCCGGTCAATGCGCTCGGGCGCGAGTTGCAGGAAAAGTTGCATCATCTGGCCGACCAGGGAGGGATCGGCGTCCACGAGCCGGGACGCCCGCCGCGCGGGATCGTCGGCCGGCGCGGCGATGCGCTCGGGCGGCGCCGTGCCGGAGGCGACCGCGATGTATCGTTCCACAAGGGCCAGCAGATGTGTGTGATCGACCGGCTTGGCGAGATAGGCGTTCATACCCGCCTCCAGGCAACGCTCACGGTCGCCATTCATCGCATGCGCGGTCATGGCGACGATGGGCAAATCGCGAAACTGGGGATTGCGGCGGATGCGCCGGGTAGTCTCGAGGCCATCGAGAACCGGCATCTGCACGTCCATCAGGATGAGCGCATAGGTCTGGCGGGCCAGCGCATCGAGGGCTTCCTGACCATTAACGGCGACGTCCACCGCGTAGCCCCGCTTACGAAGCACCGCCGTCACCACCTTCTGATTGATCGGGTTGTCCTCGACCACAAGAACCGGTCCGCGGCCGGCGATCCCCCGGGCGGGCCTAGCCGCAGCCTCAGGCTCGGGGGCCGCCGCGCGCGCGTCCGCCGGAATGATCACTGTAAACGTGCTGCCTTGTCCCATTTCGCTGACCACCTGGATGTCACCCTCGTGTACTTCCACCAGTTTGCGGGTAATCGCCAGGCCTAGCCCGGTGCCGCCGTAACGGCGGCTGATGCTGCCGTCGGCCTGCGTAAACTTCTCGAAGATGGTCTCGACTTTTTCGGGAGAAATGCCTGGGCCGGTGTCACGCACCGCGATGATCAAGTCCCACGGCCGTGCGGCGCGCTCCGGCCGCCTGCGCACCGCGACGCTGACCACCACCTCGCCACTCGCCGTGAATTTCACCGCGTTACTGAGCAGGTTCGCCAGGATCTGGCGCAACCGGAGCGGATCGCCAACCATCCGGCCGGGGACGTCCTCCGCCGCGTTCCAGCGCAGGCTGATGCCCTTGTTGCTGGCCAGCGCCAGTTGCGTCCGCGCGCAATCGGACACGAGTTCGCGAATGTCGTAGGGAATCTCTTCCAGAATCATGCGCCCCGCCTCGATTTTCGAGAGGTCAAGGATGTCATTGAGCAGGGCCAGCAGAGAAAGGGCGCAATTGCGCGCGGTGCGCAAGTGCTCCCGCTGATCCAGTTGCAAGGGCGTGTCCAGCACCAGGTCCAGCATCCCGATGACACCCGACATCGGCGTGCGCAACTCGTGCGACATGTTGGCCAGGAATTCGCTCTTGACCTGGCTCGAGGAGAGCGCGCTCTGCAGCGCCTGATCCAGGGCCTCGGTCCGCTCGTGAATCCTCTGCTCGAGCAGTTCCCGGTGCTCCTGTACTTCGGCGCGCGATGCCGCCAGCGAGGCCACCATCGCGTTAAAACTCTGGCCGAGGTATTCGATCTCGTCGTGTGTCCGGCTCACGCGGATCTGCCGTAACCGCCCCGCTTCGAGATCCTGAATCCCTTCCTGTAAGTAAGCCAGCGGGCGCACCAGCAGCCGGATGGTGAAACGTGAGATGGCCGCGGCGACCATGAACAACACCACCATCAGCAGCACGGCCTTGCCCGCGCTGAAGTTCTCGCGGCTGTAATCGTAGGCCAGCACCACGGCCACGACCCAAAATACGAGAACCGCCGTGAAGACGCTGAACTTGGTCGCGATCGAAGTAAATCTCGGCTTCTCAGCCAAGCGCCGGCTCCTTTCCTGCTAGGAATCCATCGGATTGGCAGGGGTAAAACCTTATAGATCCGAAGCGGAAATCGGTCAAAATGAAGGGCATGACTCCTGATGGTCCCGGCCTCGTCCTTGATCTGATCGAAGCCTTCCGGCGCTCCCAGACCATGTTTACCGCCGTGTCGATGGGCGTCTTCGACCTGCTTGAGGCAGGCCCGACGACGGCCGCTGCCCTGGCTCAGGACGTGAACGGCAGCCCCGGCCCCGTGACCCGTCTGCTCGATGGCTGCACAGGTCTCGGACTGCTCGTCAAGACCGGCGATCTGTATCAAAACACGCCGGTTGCCTCCCGCTACCTGACCCGTGCCAGCCCTGATACGCTCGCTGGGTACGTGCTCTACTCCCAGCAGGTCCTGTACCCGATGTGGAGCCACCTGGAGAGCGCGGTGCGCGAAGGAACCAACCGCTGGCAGGAGACCTTCGGTCTGGAGGGCCCGTTGTTCAACCATTTCTTCCGGACCCCAGAGGCTCGCCAGACGTTTATGGCCGGAATGCACGGATTCGGGCGTCTGAGTTCGCCTGAGATTGTGCGGATCTTCAACCTGAACCAGTTCCGCCACATTGTGGACCTTGGCGGCGGGACTGGCCATCTGGCCATCGCGGCGTGCGAGCGGTATGGGACGATGCAGGCGACAGTCTTCGACCTGCCCGGAGTGGCCCCCCTGGCGCGCGAACACGCCGCCGCTTCGCGCGCGGCGGCGCGTATCCGTGTTACGGAAGGCGACTTCTTCCAGGACCCCTTGCCGCCCGCCGACCTCTACGCTCTGGGCCGTATCCTGCACGATTGGGGTGAGGAGAAGATCCGCCGCCTGCTGGCGCGGGTCCACGAGGCGCTGCCGCCCGGCGGGGGACTGCTGCTCTCGGAAACCCTGCTGGATGACGATGGCGCCGGGCCGGTTCATGCCCAGATGCAGTCTCTCAATATGCTGGTCTGCACCGAGGGGCGCGAGCGCAGCGCGGCTGAGTACCGCGCACTGCTCGAAGAGGCTGGCTTCCGGGACGTGGAGGCGCGCCGCACCGGGACGCCGCTTGACGCGGTGCTGGCCCGGAAGTCAGAATAGGCGGCGATGCGACAGGCGCTTTTCATTGCCGGAATCCTGATTGGAACCACTTTGATGCAAGCTCAAGTGAAGATCGAACCCGTGGCCTGGGAAGGCTGGCCGAACTGTTACCGCCTCACCAACGGCGAAGTGGAAATGATCGTGACCTCCGACATCGGCCCGCGCGTGATGCGCTACGGCTACGTGGGCGGCACGAACATGTTCTGGGTGCAGAAGGAGACGGCCGGCAAGAGCGGCGAACCCGCCTGGGTGCTGCGCGGCGGCCACCGCATCTGGATTGGTCCCGAGGACATTCGCTACACGTATCCGCCGGACAACTCGCCCATCAAAGTGACGATCCGCGACGGCGCCCTGGTAGCTACCCAACCGGTGGAAAAGGAAACCAACGTCGAAAAGGAGATCGAGGTCCGCCTGGCGCCTAAGGGGGCGCAGGCGACGGTCATCCACCGGCTGCGGAACCGGGGCAACATGCCGCTGGAATTTTCGGCCTGGGCCCTGTCGATGATGGCGCCCGGCGGGCTGGGCATGACTGGGTTTCCTCCGCGCGGCACGCACCCGGAGGTGCTGCCGCCCACCAACCCGCTGGTGATGTGGGCCTTCACGGATCTCACCGATCCGCGCTGGAAGTTCACGAAGAAATACCTGACCCTCAAGCAGGACCCGGCGCAGACATCACCCCAGAAGCTCGGACACTTCAACTCGAAGACTTTCGGCGCTTACCTGCTCGGCGACACCCTGTTCATGAAGCACTACCTGCCGCCGGGCACGGCTCAGGATCACCCGGACTTCGGCACTTCATTCCAGATCTTCGCGAACGCGGATTTCCTTGAACTGGAGACGATGGGTCCGCTGCGCAAGGTGGGAGCGGGGGAGACCCTGGAGCACATTGAGACCTGGCAACTCAAGAGGGGCGTGCGGCTGGACGCGATCAGCGACGCTGCGATAGACGCTTTACTGGGGGGGCTGCTGCCGTAATCGCGGTTGGGCGCCGATCCAACCGGGTGATTACGATTTCCTTTGTTTCCGCGCGGGCGGATGGGGCCGGGCGGGACGGCGGACCCACCCGGCCGTGGTTCGCCCTACAGTCCGGAGCAACTACGTCTTCGCCAATTTCTCGAACAAATCGAAGAAAATTGGGTCCCGGCTGCAATTCGTCGCCACCCGGATCTGGTGCCGGCCCGGCCGCAGTGAATAGGTCAGGTCATCATTCAAAACCGGGCTCGGGACCAGCTTCGACGGCACCCACTGCGGGTTGATCAGCCACGCCACGGCCGAAATGTCCCAGATCACCTTCGACCACGGATACATCGCCGGCCGGTTCGGCGCCCCCGCCTTGTAGTAGTCCACGAACTGCTCGTACAGGTAATCGCCCAGCTTCGAGCGCCCCTTCATGTGGCGTTCCACTTCGGGGATCGTTGTGCGCAGGTGTTCGCTGACGTTCTTTGTGGGGATCTGCACCAGCGCCACGCCCGAATCGAACAGCACGCGGGAAGCGTGAATGTCCTGTTGCAGGTTGAATTCGCGCGCGCTCGGCCATTCGTGCGTCGCGCCGCCCAGCCACACCACCACGATCCGCTCCTTGATCTTCGGCTCCATCAGGATCGCCGAAGAGACGTTGGTCGGCGCGCCCACCGTTAAAACATAAAGCGGCCTTTCTGTCGCCGCCATCGCCTTCTTTATCAGATCCTGCGCCGCTTCGCTCTTTACCGGCTGATCCGGACCCGCCATAAACCGCGGCGAACCCCGGAACGCGAAATCTTTCACGGGCTGTTTCAGCATCGCGAGAATGCGATGAATCTCCTCGTAGCTTTTCTCCATGCCGTCGCCCGCGCTTGTCGAGCGGTTGTTCAGATAGGGCGCCGCGTACACCGCGTGCACCTTCACCTTGTCCGGCGACAGAATCGCGTAGGCTACCGCGTACTGATCGTCGATCTCGTTGTAGGTGTCGGTGTCAAGCACCACATCCTGCATGCCTGAGGGAATCTCGAGCAGGCGCGACGGCGTGAACTGCGCCAGGGCGGTTGCGGCGGCCGCAGAGGCGCCGAAGAATGTGCGGCGGGAGAATCCTTTGTGGGACATAACATTGGCGAATGTATCACTTTTCGATCTGGAACAGGGCCAGTTGTTGCGGTCCGGATTGCGCGAGCCCGTGACCTGCGAGGCCGTACTTCACCCTCAATTCCTTCACCAGCGCGCTGAGCCGCTCCACCGCCTCGCCCCGCACGTACGCCGCCCGAGCGAACTGCGCCCGGTACGCCCCCGCGAGCGCTGGATACTCGTGCGCGAGCCACGGCAGAAAAACGCGCGCCGCCGCGGGCTTCAGGAACACCATCTGGGCGCCGAACCGCCTGGCGCCGCATGCCGCCGCCGCCCTTGCGACAGATTCCAGGCGGCGGCGTCCGCAGGTCAAGCCCGGCAGTACGGGCGAAGCGAAGACGCCCACATCCAGTCCCACGCGGCTGAGTGCTTCAACGGCGGCCATCCGCAGGTCCGGGCGAGGCGCATACGGTTCGAGCGCGCGCGCCAGCCGCAAATCCATCGTAGAAACGCTGAAATTGACGATCAGAACGTTGTTTTGCGCAATTTTTTCAAACAGACCGGCGTCGCGCCGCGCCAGATTTCCCTTGGTGGTGATAGCGAGCGTACGCCCGCGCATCCGTGCAAACGCTTCGAGAAAACGGCGGGTACGCCCAAGGCGGCGTTCCGCGGGCTGATAGGGGTCGGTGGCCGTGCCGAGCGCGATGCGGTGATGGCGCGGAAGCTGTAGCAACTCCGCCACGGCCTGTTCCACGGTGAATTCCTTCGCGAAAATACGCGTTTCGAAGTCCTCCTGAGCGTGAAATTCCATGAATTCGTGCGTGTAGCGCGCGTAGCAGTAGCGGCAGCCGAACTCGCAGCCGCGATAGGGGTTTACGGTCCATTCGAAGGGCATCCGCGGCGCATCGCAGCGGTTCACGAGCCGGCGGATTGGGAGGGCATGGCAGGATACGCGCCGCTTCTGTTCAAACTGGGCGCCCTCCCGGGCCAGTCTGGCAATGCCCTTGAACATGTCTGATTATATTCGCTGTTTATTCTCCCTGTGTCAACCCCATCATCGGGGTTGGATCGGTTACGGTTATAGTGAATGCCTCATCCAATTAGAGAGGGATCCGAATCCATGACATCCGCGCGCATTTTTTTCTGTTTCCTGTTGATTGCCGCCCTGGCTGGGGCGCAGGAGCGGTGGGAAGTGTCAATCGAGGGCCGCGAACGCTGGAAAGACACGGGGATCACGGTGGATGCGGGCGATCTGATCCGCTTCGAGGCGAGCGGAAAGCTGAAATTTCCCGACGAACGCAACGAAAACGGTCCCGAGGGCCTGCGGCGCGGCTGGCGCGACCTGATCGCCGCACTGCCCTTGAACGATCACGGCCGCGGCGCGCTGATTGGCCGCGTGGGCGATTCGGACGCGGCGCGGCCGTTTTTGATCGGCGAAAAGCGCGAATCGCGGATGATTGTGGGGGGCAAGCTGTGGCTGGGAACGAATCAGAACCGGGGTTCGTCGGCGCAGGGTTCCTACCGCGTCATCATCGAGCGCCTGGCCCGCGGCAACCCGGAGTTGCAGACCTACACCGGGCCGCTGCCGGCTATCCGTGCGCGGGACTGGAAAGAGATTCCCTACCGCGTGGTGGATCCCGACGGCACCGAGGGCGACCTGGTGAACTTCATCATCTTCGGGCGCGGAGATCAGATCAAGAACGCTCTGCTGCAAATGGGCTGGGTGATCGTGGACCGGACGATCAAAGACACGATTCTGCGCGGCGGGCTGGGGACCTTGTCGCGGCAGGCCTACCTGACAATTCCGATGTCTCCGCTGATGGTCTTCGGGCGGGTGCAGGATTACGGCTGGGCGCAGTCCGATCCCGTGATGACCGTCGCCGAACGCCACCATTTCCGGCTCTGGAAGGCGCCTTTCACCGACACGCTGGGCGGCGAAGTGTGGGTGGGGGCGGGCACGCACGACGTGGGCTTCGACCGCGATCAGCGCAACGGCAAAATCACCCATCGTATCGACCCCAACGTGGACGGCGAGCGCGACTACATCGGTGAATCGCTCAAGCTCTCCGGCCAGGTGGTGAAGCTCGAATACCACACCCGGGAGAAAAAGATCACCGAGGCGAAGACCGCCCACGGCCAGGAGATCTTTTCCGACGGCCGCCTGCTGCTGATCTACATGAAGCCGGACGAAACGGACGTGAGTTCGGAATTCGGCGATGTCTTTTGCACGGTGCTGGCGCGGAATAACCCCGATGGCGGCAAATGGGGCCCTTGTGAGAATTACCTGCAGCGCCCCGGGAAAAACAATATTCGTGTGCCGGACTTAAAGACGAATTACCGCTTGCTGGTTATTCCCGGCATCATGAATACCTGCATTGCGGATGTGCCGGCCTACGCCCAGGCGCGCGCGGAACTCGAAAAGAAATACGGCATCACGAGCCAGGTTCTTTCCGTGCCGAACGATTCGAGCGAGGATAACGCCAAACTGATCGCGGAACATATTCTCAACGAGATGCGGGGCGAGGACCGGCGGCCGTTCATCGTCCTCGGCTACAGCAAGGGCACGCCCGATCTGCAGGTGATGCTCGCGACGGAGCCCGAAGCGCGCCGTCACGTGGCGGCATTCATCAATGTGGCGGGCGCGTCGGGCGGCTCGCCGATCGCCGATTCCATTCCCGGCATGGTCGAGAAGTACGGCGGCCACACCAGTCGCGCCACCTGCAAGGGTGACATGACCCAGGGGATGAACAGCCTGCGGCGCGAGGTCCGGCAGCGGTTTCTTTCCACCTACCCGCACCCCTTCGTGCCCACCTATTCGCTGCCGGCGATTCTCACCGAGGAGAAGTTGAAGGAAGGAGGCGCGCTCAGTACAAACGCGATTTTGACCACGCACGACCGCTACCACGACGGTCAGGTGCTCAAAAGCGACGCGACGATTCCCGAGTCGAAGTACCTCGGCACGGCTCTCGGCGACCATCTTGGCGTGGCATTGGCCTTCGATACAGCCAAGGGCGGCCCGCAGGAATTTCCGCGTGCCGCGCTGCTCGAGGCCGCTTTGCGCTTTGTGATGGACGATCTGGAAAAGACCGGACAGGCGCCCGCGCCCGCCACAAAACCTACCACTTCCGGCGGTTGGAGCCAGGGCTGGGGGCAGAAGCCCTAGCGTCATGCGACACTGATTCGCATGACGCAGAAGATTCGTTGGGGCGTGCTCGGCGTCTCAAAGTTCGCCAGAGAGAAAGTGATCCCCGCCATGCGCGGGTGCCAGCACGCCGAAATCGCGGCCATCGCCTCGCGCGATGGAGGGAGGGCGCGCGAGGCAGCGGAAAGGCTCGGCATCCCCATCGCCTACGGGTCGTATGAAGAACTGCTCGCCGACCCGGGCATCGGCGTGATCTATAACCCCCTCCCCAACCACCTGCACGTGCCCTGGTCGATCAAGGCGGCCGAGGCCGGCAAGCACGTGCTGTGCGAAAAGCCCGTGGCGATGAACGCCGCCGAATGCGCTCTGCTGCTGGAGGCGCGCGGGCGCTGCGGGGTCGTCATCGCCGAGGCTTTCATGGTGGCCGTGCATCCCCAGTGGCTGCGGGCACGGGAGATCGCCCGGTCGGGCGAAATCGGCGCCGTGCGCTCGATCATCACCGCGTTCAGTTATTTCAACCGCGACGCGGCCAATGTCCGCAACGTCCCGGAATATGGCGGCGGAGCGCTGATGGATATTGGCTGCTACGCCATCTTCACGTCGCGCTTTATTTTGGGCGAGGAGCCGGAATCAGTGCAGGCTTCCATTCGAAACGACGCGGAATTCCAGGTGGACATTCTGACATCCGGCATCCTGCGGTTTCCCTCAGCCGATTCTATTTTCACCTGTGGAGCCCGCCACTCCTATTATCAAAGATCGCAGATCATCGGCGAACAAGGCAGAATTGAGATCGAAATTCCCTTCAATGCGCCGCCGGGAAAACCCAGCCGCATCTTCGTCGAAGCCGGCGGCGCCCTGCGCACCGAGGAATTTCCTGCCTGCAATCAGTACACAATTCAAGGCGACCTGTTTTCGCTCGCCGTCCGGCATGGCGGAGCCCCGCCCGTGCCGCTGGAAAGCTCGCTGGCCAACATGGCGGCGATTGACGCTCTGTTCCGGTCCGCCGCCTCCGGCCGGGCGGAACGGCCCGCCATGTAACGGCCGAGGGCCTTGGACAGCGCCATGAGAGACGATTCCCCCGCCCGTCTGCTGGAACTGATGCCAAAGCTCATGGGTCTGGTCTTTGTCGCGCCCCTGACGCTGGGTCTGGCGTATCTGACGTGGGACGTGACTCGCGAGAGCCTCGACGTGCAGCGCAACTGGCGCCTGGCGGAGGCGGCGGTCCTGGAAAGCGGCGACTCCTCGGCCGTGCGGCTGGCCCTCACCATGGATGGGGGGCGACACGAGGCAGAATTCCCGCGCGCGGGGGACCTGAAGCCGTTGCAGTCGGGCGAGGTCCGGCGCGTTTACATCAACCCGCGGAACCCGGACGAGATCCGACTGGGCGATAGTGGATCGCTCTGGGCAGGCACGGGCGTGCTGGGGTTCTTCACGCTGGCGATGGGCGGCGTGCTCGTGTTTCTGCTGCGGGTGAAACCGTTGAAGATGCCCGAGTTCGAGCCCTTCAAGGATGATCCGGAGGAAGCAGAAGCCGAGCCCGCCGCACGCTTCCGTCCGCCGATGAGCGCTCCGCTGCTCGAGCTGCGTCCCTCGCCGCGCGTTTGGAGGGCCTCGCTGTTCTGGGGCGCGGCCGGCGTGCTGGTCCTTTTGGCCGCGGCCGGCATGCCCTGGCAGGAAGGCTTGTGGATGCGGGCGCTGGCGGCGGCGGGTTCAGCGGCGTGGGTCTACTTCATGGTCCGCCGCGGGCTCGCGAGCCGGTCGCTGGCGTTGCGGGGAGAGCGGGACCGGCTGGTCGTGATTGAGCGAGGGATCCAGCGCGAAATTCCATTCGGGCAGATTCGGGAGGTGGTCCGCACCGGGGGCGAACCGGGCGCTTTCATCCTGCTGGATGAGCAGGGAGGCCGGCTGCTGCGGCTGGAAGGGGATCTTGAGCCGCCGGAAGCTCTGGCGGCGTTGTTGCGGCGGATTCACGAGTGGCGGAACCGGCGGCGCTGAGTTCCAGGCGCTTGAGCGCCAGCACGGTGAGATCGTCGTGAATCGGCGCGCCGGCGGCGAAGGCGTGAACCTCGGCGACCAGCGCATCGGTCAGCGCCGCGGCGTCAAGCCGGGCGTGCCGGGCGAGCGCTTCAGACAGCCGCTGCTCGCCATATTGCTCGCGCGCCGGGTTCATCGCTTCGGTGAGCCCGTCGGAATAGAGAAGCAGGATGTCGCCGGGCGCCAGCGTCAAGGTGAGCGATTCCAGGGAGTCCTCGAACAGCCGCCCGCCCGTGAGACCCAGCCCGATGCCCTTGGGCTTGAGGTAGCGGCATTCGCCAGTCGCGGCACGCCACAGCAACGCCGGATTGTGTCCCGCGCGGACCAGTTCCACCTCGCCCGTGGCGGGATCGAGTGCGGCGAAAACCATCGTGACGAACGTGCGGCGGCGGCCGGCGGCGTAAAATTCGGCGTTGAGCGAGCACGCCAGTTCGCGGGCCCCGGAGCCAATATCCTCCTCGGCCGCGAGCATGCCCTTGGTGAGCGTCATGTACAGCGCGGCGGGCACGCCCTTGCCGGAGACATCGGCCACGCACAGGCCCAATTTCCCGCCGCTCAATTCGAGGTAGTCGAACAGGTCGCCTCCTACCTCGCGGGCGGGCACGCAGCGCGCCTGCAGTGAGTAACCTGGCAGTTCGGGAGCCGAGGCGGGCAGCATGCCCTGCTGCGCCTCGCGCGCCAGGGCGAATTCGCTCAGCAGGTGTTCCCGCTCCGAACGCAGCCGCGGCGCCGTGTCCGGGTGATTGCGCCGGTCGATCTCGGCCGCGAACTCCTCTTCGTCGCCTTCGGGCGCTTGCCGCCGCGAAGCGATCCAGGTTCCAGCCGCCGGCAGCGCGCACAGCGCGGCCGTCTGCAGCGCCTCGTTCCAGAACGCGGCCGGCGCCAGCAAATAGAGGCCCAGCGAAGGCAACGCGAGCGCCGCCAGCCAGGCGCTGTAGAGCGCCGCCAGTCCCAGCCTGTGCAGGATCACCCACGAACCGGCGAACCAAAGCGGCACCGTCGCCAGAGCGGCGTAGCCGTGGTCCTCCAGCGGACCCACGCGCTGGCTGAACAGCAGGAAAGCCCCGAGCGCGAAAAGCACATACCGCAGCCGCGAAGGCCGCTCGGGCCGCAGCGCCCAGGGCATCAGGAACAACAGTGCGCTCGCCCCGCCGAACCACGCCAGGGGAAACTCCGCCAGCAGCGCCAACGCCGGCGCGGGGTGGTACAGAAGTTCCAGTTGCGGACGAAGGATCGCCGGCGCCCCCGGTGTGAGCGCGGCTGCTATGTAGGGAATCGCCGTCAACGCGGGTGCGGCCGCCACGCCCGCAAGTGCAGCCCGCCAGGGAGCGCGGTACCACTGCCCGCGCAACGCCGGTCCCAGTCCGCCCAGCCATGGCAGAATATGCCGATCGCGAATGGTCAACAGCCCCGCCGCCAGCGGGAGCGCCAGCGCCAGCGTACGGCCGATGACATGAGTGAAGATGAACCCGATGCCGTTCGCCGTTGGATCGCCCTCCTGCCATCCTGTGTAACGTAAAATCCGCGCCGGCCCGCCCGCGAGCAGTATCAGCACAACCAGGAGCACAAACGGAGCGGCTGTGCGCAGCGCGAGACGAAGATGGTCGCGGCGGATGCCGATCTGGCTGAGAACGCGATAGCCCGCGGCCGCGCTCACAATCACCACGAAGAACACGGCGAAGCCGCGCACAACATCGCGCACCGTGTCCCCAGGCGGATCCAGGGCCCGCCGCAGTTCGCGTGGAATCTCAGCCGTGATGCGCGCGTCGTTGATCAGCTCCTCGGGCCCTGCGGCGATAATCCGGAGTTCGACCGGCTGGGATTCGCCGCCGCTCCAATAGAACAACGGGCGGCCGCCGCGCGGCGGGCCATCCTCGCGCGGCGGGCCATCCTCGCCCGGCCCCTCGCCGCGCTTCTTGGCGCGAGAGGGCGGCCGCTGCATGCGAAATGAGCGTTCACCCGGGCGCCACCGTTCGAAGTTTTCCGGACGGGCGGGATGAAACAGCGCGGGCAGTTGTTCCGCGGTCACGGCCGGCGCCCGACGGGCGTCGTCCCCGCGCAGACCGAAGCGCAACAACTGGCCCTGTTCACCAAAGGCCGCACGAAACGCGGCGCGGCCCTCGCCCGGCCGGGCATGAACGCGATAGCGCACCGTGGGCAGCCATTGCACGGTTTCCGAACCCGGCAGGTGCGCTCGCAGGCGGCGCCAATCGTTCTCGTGTCCGGCGGTGACTTCGAAGATCCAGCCGGTGAGGTCCCACCCCAGGCTCCGCGCAAGCTCCTGCGTACGTTCAATGGCGCGCTCACGAGGCCAGGGTTTCACATGGTGCCGCGGCAGCAGAACAATCAGGGCCGCCAGCCCGATCGCGCCAGCCGCAAGCCACGGTTTCATGCGGCGGACTCCCGCCGCAGCGCTTCCACCCTTTCAAACCGCAGCACCACGGCGGTCAGATCGCTGCGCAGGCGGCGCTGCAGCACTTTTTCCCTGCCATTCGACAATTGCCGCAACAGCACGGCATGGAGCACCTGCGCCTCCATCGCGCCATAGGGGCACAGTGATTGAAACCAGTTCCGCACGCCTAAGGGCGACTGATCTTCGAGCGCGGACACGAGTCCTTCGGTATGCACGATGAGTCCATCTCCGGGATGAAGGACCAGGCGCGCGCTGGGGAGTTCGTCCGGACCCTGGTCAAACTCGATCTCACCGGTCAGCTCCGGCGAGCGGCCCAGGACCCACAGGGACGGGGCGGCGCCCCAGCGCGCGGCTTCGAGAAGTCCGGTCGCCGGGTCGAGCCGGATCAGGGCGAACTGGGCACGATGCGCCACCTCGCCCAGGCGGCCCGTGAGCAGGCGGCGCAACCGGGTCAGCGTCGCGGCGGGATGATGTCCGCGGCGCAGGTCCGACATCAGATACCCTTTCGCCAGCGCGATGGTCAGCGCCGAGGCTACCCCCAGCCCACCGCCGCTGGCGACAAACAGCACAAGCCTGCCGTTGGGGATCGGGAAGAAGTCGTAGAAGTCGGCGCCCATGTCCCCGGTGGGACGGCAGGATGCCGCGATCGAAAAACCGGGCAGTGCGGGCGGTTTCGCCGGAAGCAGCCGCAACTGCGCCTCGCGCGCGGCGGAAATCTCGGACCGCATTGACAGGCGCTGCTCGAGGTTCCTTGCGTACTCCGGCTTCACTTCGTCCTCTGAGACTGTTTCGCCGGTCCGTAACGACCACGCCAGCACTCCCAACACCACCGTCGCCACCGCCAACTGCGCCACAACACCCGGCAACATCCACGGAGCCACTGCCGCCAGCGCGGAGGCATTCACGGCAAAAATGTAGAGCAGCGTGGCGGTGAAGGCCGCCAGGAGGTCGAAAAGGAAAAAGGCCGCAATGAGTACGGCGAGTTGCAGCAATGGTTCCAGGAGTTTCACAGGGGAAACGAAGCTGCTCTGGCCGAGCCCGGCCGTGACAAGGAATGCGGCAATCAGCAGGACGGCCCACCGCCGCCAGCCGGTGCGCACATTCCGCAGGGCGAATGTCAGCGGCATGAACAAACCGGCGACGATGACGAAAGCCGCTTCCAGCGGCAGTCCGATCACCGTCCCGGCCCAGGGTAGAGCCCCGTACGCCTGAAACACGAGCGACTCATCCAGCAGTAGCACGGAACGCGGGCCGAGCCACAACGCGCTCACGGCCACCACCAGCAACGCCCAGGCGGCCGCCGTCGCGCCGGCCGTCACCGACCTGCCCACATTGCGGCTGCGGATGTGCCCGGCGAGCAGCGCGTCGAACGAGGTCATCTTGCCCGGGAAGCCTTCGCGAATCTCTCCCTCACCGGCGCCATAGGCCGCGCCAGCCATAAGTCCACCGATGGCCATCACCAATCCGCCGCCCAGCCCAGCCAGAATCGTGGTGTACCATGGCAGCGTTCCGCCCGGCTCATCGAAGTTCGTGACCGATTCGACGTTGAGCGCGATCTGCGCACCGCCCAGCAGGGCGAAGGCCAGCACGAGAATGCGGATGCGGCCTTTCGGAGCTTCTTTCTCGCGGGCCCGGCGGCGATAAAGCACCAGCGCGTAGATCACGAAGAAGGCGGTGAGCAGACCGGCCGGGACCGAGAAGAAATTCCGCAGCGTTCTCGGCCTCGCGTATTGGCTTTCGAAGCCCGGTTCGAACTCCGGCCTCAGCCGGCCCGCGACCGGCCGCGTGCCATGCATCAGGATGAAGCCCGCGAAGCGCGCCCGCGGCTCATGCTCGGGGATGATCTCGAACGTGTATCGCCCGCTGTGCCCGCGCACGCTGGGGCTGAGCGGGCTCACCTTTGCGCCATGCACGAAGCCGAGCCATTCCTTTGCGAAGCTCTCGGCGGCGGCTTGCACCTCATCGGCGGGGAGTTCGGGGCGGGGGCCCAGGTCTTCGCCGGTCATTTCGAATCCGAGCAGATGGCCGTGGGGATTCAGAGTGGCGCTGAAGGTCGTTTCCCCGTCCTTGAGACTGGCTTCGACGGGAAAGCCCGGGTGCAGCAGCGCCACCACGCCGGGGTTTACGGCGCGCATCCCGTAGATGCGGGCCTCGGTGCGTTCCTCGAACTTGACGAAGAGTCCGGCGTCGTGAGCGTCGAGCCCCACCGCGGCCGCGTGGCGTCTTGCAGCCTCTTCGAGCGCCGCCCGCGGCAAGGGTAGACGGACCTCATCGGGTAGCGGCGCGCTCGTGCGCAGCCATAGCGCCGCCACCAACGCCAGGGGCGCGGCGGCGGCGAGCAAGAGCATCAAGGGCCGGTAGCGCATGTCGGGGAGGAAAGGCTGAATCTCACGATTGTAACGGCTTCCAGGCCTGCGGGGTAAAATAGGAGTCCACGGGACCGTAGCTCAGCTGGATAGAGCATCTGCCTTCTAAGCAGAGGGTCGCAGGTTCGAGTCCTGCCGGTCCTACCAGGACTCGCTATTGACATGGAGGCCCCAGCGCGTCAGGATGAACACGGTTCTTCCTGAACAGGTGACGCCATGCGAAAACTTCTTTACTTTCTTTTCCCGATGACGGTCTTCGCTCAGGGGCCTTACTTGACCGAAGGTGTGCGGGTCGGCGAAGTCACTGAGAATTCGGCGCTGGTCTGGTTCCGCCTCTCGCCCCTGCCCGATCCCATTCCTGGAAAATTCCCGGACGATGAACGCCGCGGACGCGCGAGTCTGCTGCCTGACAACACCGAGACCTGGAAGCTGCCTGGAGCGGTGCCGGGGATTGCCGGCCGCGGTACCGTGTGGCTGGCAACCCGCGAGGATATGCGCGATATGCGCTCCGTTGGCGAGTTCCAGACCGGCCCGGAGGGCGATTACACCGTCAAGATGAAGCTTGAGCGCCTCCGCTCCGGGCGCCAGCACTACGTCGCCGTCGAAATCAACGAAAAGCCCACCAAGCCGGACGCAAGCTTCACTACCGCGCCCTCCGCGCGGCAGCGCGCCGCCGTGCGCTTCAACGTGGTCACGGGGCTGATGTACCGCGACCTCGACCACGACGACGGCTTTCACATCTTCGCCGCCATGCGCAAAGCTCCGCCCAACTTCCTCGTCTTCACCGGCGATAATGTTTACTACGATAACGAACCGCCCCGCGCGGTCACGCGCGACCTGGCGCGCTACCACTGGCAGCGGATGTTCGCCAAACCCCGCCATGTCGATCTGCTCTCGGTCACCCCGCAGTATTGGATGAAGGACGACCACGACACGCTCAGCGACGATTCCTGGCCCGGCATGGACCCCGACTGGATGCTCCCCATGACCTTCGAGACCGGTCGCAGGCTCTTCCTTGAGCAGGCGCCTGTCGAAGACCCCACCTACCGCACCTTCCGCTGGGGCAAGGGTCTGCAAATCTGGCTGCTCGAAGGCCGCGACTTCCGCTCGCCCAACTCCGACCCCGACGGACCCAATAAGACCATCCTCGGAGCCAAGCAGAAGGAGTGGCTGAAGTCCACCGTCGCCGCCAGCGATGCCGACTATAAGATCATCATCAGCCCCACGCCCTGGATCGGTCCCGACCGCCCGAAAAAGAACGACAACTACTCGAACGAAGGATTCGCCACCGAAGGCAACGAGATGCGCGCCTGGGCCGCTTCCCAAAAGAACACTTACCTCATCTGCGGCGACCGCCACTGGCAGTACCACTCCGTGGACCCCAAGAGCGGCCTGCACGAGTTCTCAAGCGGCCCGGCCAGCGACGAACATGCCGGCGGCACCCCGGGCGAAGACAAAAACATCCACCGCTTCCATCGTGTGAAGGGCGGCTACGTTTCGGCCGAGATTGCGCCGGCGGGCAACACGAGCAAGCTTATTTTCCGGCTGCACGACGTGCACGGCGCGGCGGCTTACGAATGGACGGCGCCATAAAAGATTGATCGGGTCTGCTATTGTGAATAAAGAGGTCTTAAACTATGGATAAAGCAAAGAGTATTGATCTGCTGAATGCGGCGGTGGCCGACGAGCTGCAGGCGGTTCACCAGTACATGTATTTCCATTTCCACCTGGATGACCAGGGCTTTCGCCCCCTGGCCGCGCTTTTCAAGCGCATCGCCGTGATGGAAATGGTGCACGTGGAAACCCTCGCGGAGAGGATTCTTTTCCTGAAGGGCGATGTGAAGATGGCGCTCGCCGGGCCAGTGGAGCCGATCCAGGACGCCGAGGCCATGCTCAAGAAAGCCGCCGAAATGGAGGAGACTAGCGCCAGCGATTACAACAAAATGGCGCTGGAATGCGCGCAAAATGCTGATTCCGCTTCCAAGCAGATCTTCGAGCAACTTGTGAAGGAAGAAGAAGAGCACTACGAGATCTTCGATCAGCAGGTCGATAACATCCGCCGGTTCGGCCCCAGTTATCTCGCCCTGCAGAGCTTTAACGCCGCCCCCGATGCGGCGGGCGGAGAGTAGCCGCGGTTTCTCCTCGGACGGCTCGCCGGCCTGCACCGGCCGCCGGGCCTTTCTCTGGTACTTCTAGCCCGCAAGTAATTGATGGGCAATATTTTCAGGCGCATCACCGCGCTGGCCGGTAGAATTTTCCGGCCAACGACTGCTCACTCGCCTCTAACTTATTGATTTTTAAGTGCTACCCGTTTTGGTCTCCCGATTGCAATCAAGATGGCTGTAAGGAAGAAGTTTATGTCTGATTCCAACTACAACGAGAAAGTGACCAACTCTTCGAATCCTTCTTACGAGATTCGAGAGGAAAGGCCCAGGCGGTTCCCATTCGCCACGGTGGCGTTGGCCGTGGGCCTTTTGGCGGCATTTGGTCTCAGTTTCTGGCAGCACTCCAACACTGTCAACCTCCGGCTGGAGATAGCGGAGCTTCAGAAGGAGATGCGGATGCTGCGGCAGGCGGCCAATGAGGCGGACACCCAGGTCTTGAAAACCCTGGAAGAGGTTCGCTCCGAGCTGGATTCCACCCGCAAAGAGAGCGCGGAGAGTGTGGAAAAGGCGCGGGCAGCGTTGCGCCGGCAAACCGATATTGTTGCCACACGGCTCGCCAAGCGTCAGGAAGAGCAAAGACAATTGATCGCGGAGCAGGCCGAGCAATTAGACGAAATTAAGAGCACAACTGAATTGGCGACAGCGAAGTTAACCGACATTACCACTGATGTGGGCTCGGTCCGCACGGAAGTCGCTTCCACGCGCGGCGATCTCGACAGGACGATCGCCGACCTGCGCCGCACCACCGGCGACCTGGGCGTGATGAGCGGCCTGATCGCCACCAACCGTAAAGAATTGGAAGCGTTGCGTTCCGTGGGCGAACGCGACTACTACGAGTTCACCATCACCAAGGGTCAGAAGCAGCAGCGCATCGGCGATATTGTGATGCAGGTCAAGCGCACGGATACCCGGCGCAACCGGTTCACCATCGATATCATCGCCGACGATAAGCGCGTCGAGAAGAAAGATAAGACCGTCAATGAGCCGGTTCAGTTCTATGTATTGAGCCGTGCGCGCGTCCCGTACGAATTGGTGGTCAACGAGGTTCGCAAGGATACTCTGGTGGGCTATCTCGCCATGCCGAAAACGAAATTGACGGCGCAGCGTTAGTTGCCAGAAAGTTCCACCGGCGGGGACAAGTGAATCCGCCGGAAACCGGAGAGCGAGGCTGGCGCCGGGTGAGGGTGGAAGCTCTCAGATCTGGCGGGCGTGGCCGAAAGGCTGCGGGTCATTTCGGGCTTCACCGGCAGCCGGCCACTCCGGGGAAACAGATTATGGTTTAAGACTTTTTAACTCCTCCTTCCCTTGCGGCGCCCCCAACGCCGCTCTGAGGCGAGCCGACCTCCGACGGTTCGCCTCTCTTTTTTTGAGTGGTTGAGGCCCCGTCTGCCTGGGCCGACCCGTGCGGAGGGCGCGATGGACATCGCCGGCCGGAAGATCACAGAGCCAAGTTGCGCAGGTCCGTCAGGTGAAGTGAAATTCCATGACCGGCAGGCGAGGGTGATTCCAGTAGCAACCTTCACGCCGCGGCGCGCAACACGCGCAGCACGTTCAGCCCGAGGATCTTCTGAATGTCGCCATCGGAGTGCCCCCGCTGCACCATGCCCACCGTGAACATCGGCCAGTTTGTCCAGGCGAGTGAGCGGTGGTAGGGAACCCCGAGCGCGTTCGGCGGCCAGAAATACTCGAAGCGCGGCCGCCGCCGCGCGCTTTTCGGCAGTTTTGCATACTCGGCGTTGCTTGCGCGGGACTGATACGCGATGTCGGTGCCGATTGCCACGTGGTCCGCGCCAAAGCGCTTCACCAGGTAATCGATATGGTCGAGCATGGCGGCGAGGTCGTGGCTGCGCCCCAGGAACGAAGGGATGCAACACACGCCCACCAGGCCGCTCGTGCCGCAAATCGCGCGGATCACGTTGTCGGGCTTGGAGCGGATGTGCGGGTTCAACGCGCCGCACACAGTGTGGCTCGCCACCATGGGTTTCGAGGATGCCTGTGCGGACTCAAGGCTGGTCTGCCAGCCGCAATGCGACACATCCACGACCACGCCGGCCCGGTTCATTTCCGCGATGGCCGCGCGGCCGAAGTCTGAAAGGCCGCCGTTGGCCGGCTCGGCGCAGCCGTCGCCGAGCATGTTGCGGCGGTTGTAAGTGACGTGCATCATGCGGATGCCCAACTGGTGAAAGATGCGGATGTAGCCGAGTTCCTCCTGCACGGTGTCCCAACGCTGGGGCAGGGGAACGCCGTTGCCGGTCATCACCAGGCAGTGGGCGCGGCGGGCGCGCGCGTCTTCGATATCCGCGGCGGTGACCCCGCGGGTGACGTGCGGGCGAAGCGTGTCGGCCGTGAAGGTGAAGCGCGCGAGCCGCTTCATCAGCCGGAGCGGGTCCTGGCCTTCCTCGCCGGCGTTCTGGAGGATTGCGGTCACGCCGGCGGCGCGCCACGCGCTCAGGTATTCCTCACGCTCTGCCGCGTCGGTGGCGGCGCGCGTCATCATCATCCCTTCGCGCAGGTCCTGGACTTCGGCATCGGAAGCGCCCTGCTCGATCGCCGCGCGCAGGGCGTCGCCGTCGATCGCCGAGCGCGGGCTGAAGCCATAGGACTCCACTACGGTGGAGGCGGCGTGGAGTTCCAGACCGTGCTGGAGCTGCGCCTGAGTCGGCTTCAGCACATCGAGCGCGGCCTGCCTCGCGGATTCGATCTCCGGGTTGGGCGCCCCGGCCGTCTGCCCGGCAAGTCCGAGCGGCAGAGCCAGGGAGAATGAGGAGCTGACAAACGTGCGCCGGTTCATGATGCCCCTCATCATACAGGCGGGCGAAGTGTGATGGCGCGCCTGGCCGCGGGGTAAGCCCGGAGGGGTAGGATCCAGGCGCCTCTTTACGGTGGCAGAAAGAACTTTCTGCAAATACCTGCTAAGAACAACGCCGCGTCAGTTGCCGGCGCCGGCCGGCAGACCGCGCTGGCCGCCGGGCGGCGCACCCGGCGGCCTTTGGGTCTTTCGAGCAGGTCAGAGTTCCGAGTAGCAGCGGCGGGTTTCGTTGCACTCGTACTCGTCGGCGATCTGGCCGTCGGGGCCGACGCAAATCTGCGTCTTGTCGCACCAGAAGGCGCGGTCGTTGCCGTGCGGGACCGAGGGGTCCCATTCGGCTTCGACGTACATGCCCTTCCAGCGAAGCCACTGACAACGGTCGTCGCCGATGCGGGTCAGCCCGGCGCGTTCACCGTTGATTCGAGCCATTTCCTAGACCTCCATGCCGGCGGCGCGCAGCAGGGCGCGCTTGACAGCGGTTTTGGCCAGGGTGACCTTGTAGGCGTTGCCGCTGAGCGGTTTGGCCGCTTTCACGGCTTCGGCCGCGGCCTGGGCGGCGGTGTCGGCGCTGATGGCCTTGCCCGCCAGCCACGCGCCCGCGGATTCGGCCACCAACGGAGTGGGGCCAACGTGGCCAAGGACGACCACGGCTTTCGAGACCGTATTGCCGCTCATGGTGAGGGCAACCGAAGCCGCGGCGAGGGGCCAGTCGAGGGCGTCCTTCTGCCGGACTTCGTAGGTGGCGTTCTTCGCGGAAGTGGTGGGCAGCAGGATCTCGGTGAGGATCTCATTCGGCCTGAGATCGTTCTCACGCTCGCTGTCCGACTTGGGGGCGCGGAAGAAGGTGAACGCATCGATCTCGCGCGCTCCGGTGGCGGATTCGAGCTTGATCTTCGCGCCGAGCGCGATGAGCGCCGGGCCGAAGCTCGAAGGAGACACAAAGTGCGCGTTGCCGGAGCCGAAGATGGCGTGGAAGCGGTTGTCGCCATTGGCGACGAGGCTCTTGCCGTCCTTCATCGCCAGCAGGCCGTAGCCCTGACGGAAGTACCAGCATCGGGGGCGCTGGCAGAGGTCGCCGCCGACCGTGCCGGTGTTCCGGATCTGCGGGCTGGTGATGCCCATCGCCGCCTGGTGCAGCGAGGGATAGGTGGAGCGGATGGCGGCGTTGCTCATCAGGGCGTCGACGGTGGTCAACGCGCCGATGCGCAGGCCGGAACCCGCTTTGGCGATGCCGGAGAGGGTCTTGATCTCGCGCAGGCTGACGACGCGCTTGGGCGTGTGGACGAAGTCCTTCATCAGGCTGAGCAGGTCGGTGCCGCCGGCGAGAACGTCGGCTTCGCCCCACTGCGCGCCGAGCAGCGCGAAGGCTTCCTTGAGCGTTTTCGGGCTTGCGTATTCAAAGGCTTGCATGGAACTAGGCCCTCCCTTCCAGGGTGTTGAGGACGCGATCCGGGGTGAGCGGCACGGAACTGACCCGCTTGCCGATGGCGTTGGTCACCGCATTGGCGATGGCCGCGATGCCCCCGACGGCCGGGGGTTCGCCGAGGCCGATGATGCCGCGCCCGTCATTTTCGGGATCGATTTCGAGGTGGCAGACGATGTCGCCGATGTCCTTGATGCCCGCGATCTTGTAGAACTCCATGTCGGGGTTCAGCACGCGGCCCGTGACGGCGTCCATGATGCGCTCCTCCATGAGCGCGCCACAGATGGACATAATGCAGGCGCCGTAAACCTGGCTTTCGGCGAGCTTGGGGTTGACGACCAGGCCGATGTCCTGAACGGCGATGAGGCGGTTCATGCGGACGATACCGGTTTCGACGTCCACCGAGACATCGGCGATCTGGACGCCGCCGACCCCGCCGGTGTTGAGCCCTTCGCGAGGGGCCTGGCGCGGGTCGTTCGTGCCGGTGACGGTGATCGTTTTCACGCCGAGCTTCTGGCAGGCGGCTTTCCAGGTCATGCTCTTCGCGGGGTTGCCCTTCACCTGGATCTTGCCGTCGACGGCTTCGAGCTGATCGGCGGGAGCGCCAAGAGATTCAGCCACTTCCTCGAACAGCTTGCCGAGGGCATCGACCGCGCCTTTGCGCGTGGAAGAACTGACGCCGCCCACGGTGGTGGAGCCGCCGGAGGTGCCGGAGCTGGGATAGTTGGTGTCGCCGATCTTGACCTTGATGGCGCTCACGGGGAGGCCGAAGGTCTCGGCGGCGACCTGCGCGATGATCGTGCGGGTGCCGGTGCCGAGGTCCTGGGAGCCGATTTCGACTTCCGCGGAACCGTCCGCATGGATATTGATGCGGGCGGTGGAGGCGTGGCCCGCTCCGCCCCAGGTGCAGACGCCGATGCCGAGGCCGCGCTTGATATGCCCGGAGCCGGAATCGCCGCGCTTATGGTAGTGCTTCTTCCATTCGGCGAGTTCGGCCGCCTTATTGAGCTGGCGGACGTAGGTTTCGGGCCGCGCGGTGAGACCGGCGTTCTTCAGGTACACCTGCAGGGGGTCGAGGCCGAGCTTGTCGGCGAGGTCCTCGATCGCGGAGCAGGTGAGGAACGAGGCCTGCGGATGATTCGGGGCGCGCCAGGCGCGAATGGGGGCCGTGTTCAGGCTCACGGCCTGGTGGGTCTGGCGCAGGTTCGGGATCTTCGTAAAGACGTACGGGATGGGGGGCGAGCCGCCGCCGGTGAGGCCGCCGGAGGCCCAGGACGCCGATTCCCAGGCGGTGATCGAGCCGTCTTTCTTGCCCGCGAGCTTGATTTTGGCGTAGGCGGACGGGCGGACGCCGGCGATGGTGAGCTCAACATTGCGTTCGAGATAGACCTTCACGGGACGGCCGCCATTCATCTTCGAAAGCTGCGCGGAGGCGAGGCCCCAACGGTCGATCTGGAACTTGGAGCCGAATCCGCCGCCGATGTGGTCCTGATGAACATGGACGTTGGCGGCCGGGATCTCGAGCTGGCGGGCGCAATCGCCTTGAATGGCGGTGACGGCCTGGGTGGAGGGGTTCAACTCGGCCTTCTCGCCGTTGAACTGGATGACACTGCCATGGGGCTCCAGGCAGCAATGGGTCAGCGTGGGGATCTCATAGAGACCTTCGCTGACGGCATCGGCCTGCTTGAAGGCTTCGTCCACGTCGCCTTCGATCTTTTCGCCGGAGGGTTTCACGCGGTCGCCGGCCTTGGTGAGGTCGTGGTCGTGAACGACGTGCGGAAGCACCTCGTATTCCACCTTGACGGCGCGGGCGGCGTCGCGCGCCTGAAGTTCGGTTTCGGCGGCGACGTAGCCGATGTCCCACATCGCCCAAGAGACGGTGGAGCCTTCCTTGTCGAGCAGGTGCATACCCTTGAAACCGGGCATCTTTTCGGCGGCGGAGGCGTCGATCTTCGTGATGCGGGCGTGGGCGTGGGGGCAGGTGACGGGCGCCGCGAACAGCATGTTCGGACGCTTGTAGTCCGAGGTGTACTTGGCGCGCCCGGAGGATTTCTCAACGCCGTCGATGCGGCTCACGCGCTGGCCGATGGCCTTGCGCGTGGACATTGCGGGCCACTTGTAATCAGCCACGGCGGCCTCCTTTCATTTTCGAGGCGGCGTCGAGCACGGCGGCGCGCACGCCGACATAGGTGCCGCAGCGGCAGAGGTTGCCGCCGAGGCCGTCCTTCACCTGATCCATGGTGGGGCTCGGGTTGGTGTCGAGGAAGCTCTTGGCGGCGACGACGAAGCCCGGAGTGCAATAGCCGCACTGCTGGGCGTCGTGGTCGACGAAGGCCTGCACGACCGGGTGGGGCTTGCCGCCCTCGAGGGCGAAGCCTTCGATGGTGGTGATCTTGCGGCCCTGCATGTCAATGGCGAGCAGCGAGCAGGCATAGGCGACCTTGCCGTCGAGCAGCACGGTGCAGGCGCCACAGGTGCCCCGGTCGCAAACGCGTTTCGAGCCGGTCAGGTCCAGGTTGTTGCGGAGGGCGTCGAGCAGCGTGAGGCGGGGTTCGACGCTGAGCTTGACGGCTTTGCCATTGATGTTAAGAGTGATGGGAACCGCGCCGGGGCCTACTACGCCGGCGGCGGATTGAGCGGAAGCGGCATCCTGCAGCAGGCCGGGGGCGACGGCGCCGGTGACGCCGACGCCGTGGATGAATCCACGGCGTGAAAATCCGCGGTTTTTAGTGGGGGATTTCTCCCCGTTGGGGTCTTTTGTTTGACTCACCTTGAACACCTACCTATGGTTGATGACGGCGTCAGGCTAGGGCGCTGACACCCGTGCCAATGCGGAACAACTCGGTTTCCCTGAATTGTACAGCAATCAAACCGGAGGCAGGAGTCCGGTATCAGGAACGGCGGGCGGCGGGAGCGAGGGCGCGGACGAGAGTCTGGAGTTGGCGCTCGGGCGGTTGGCTCGCCGGGGTGGCGTCGCTTGGGCGGCCCTGTCGCATCAACATGAGAAGATTCTTCTGAAAGCGGAGTGATTCGGCGATCTCGGCGGGTTTGGGGCGGTTCGCGCTCATGGCAGTCTATCGGCTGCGAAGAGGCGAAAGTTTAGAGAAGACGGCGGACTGAGGGTTCGGTTTTGATAGACTCGCGCTAACCATGCTGACCAGGAGACAGGTTCTCAGTTCGTTGGCCGCCGCGCCGCTGCTGCGGGCGGCGCAGAAGACCCGGCCGAATATCGTACTGTTATTCGCCGACGATCTGGGCTACGGCGATCTGTCAAGCTACGGGGCGGCGGAGATTCGCACGCCGAACATCGATTCGCTGGCGAGCCGGGGCGTGCGCTTCAGCCGTTTCTACTCGAACGCGCCCGAGTGCACGCCGTCGCGCACCGCGCTTCTCACAGGGCGCTACCAGCAGCGCGTGGGCGGGCTGGAATGCGCCATCGGCGTAGGCAATGTTGGCCGCTACGACGAGGCCGTATGGCTGCGGGAGCGCGGTGAACTGGGCTTGCCGGCGAGCGAACCCACGATCGCGCCCGCACTGAAGCGGCAGGGCTACGACACGGCGATTATCGGCAAGTGGCACCTGGGCTATGAGGAGAAGTTCTGGCCGCATCATCATGGGTTCGACGAGTCGTTTTGCGTGCAGGGCGGGGGCATCGACTATTTCCGTCACACCGAACCCGGCGGGCTGGAAACGCTGATCCACAACGGCCGGCGCGTAAAAGCCAAAGGCTATTTCACGGATGTGATCGCGGACCGGTCCGTGGAATGGCTGCGGGCGCGGGGGCGGAACCCCTACTTCCTCTACCTGCCGTTCACCGCACCCCACACCCCGCTGCAAGGTCCCGGGGACGGGCCCCGCCCCATCGGCCAGGACTGGAACGAAGGCCGTTCCTTCGCCACCTACCGCGCCATGATCGAACACATGGACAAACGCATCGGGGACGTGCTGAAAACAGTGGATGCGCGCGGCGACGCGGAGAACACCATCGTCATCTTCCTCAGCGATAACGGCGCGGCGCGGCCGGGGTCGAACGGCGGCTTGCGGGGGTTCAAGGGGCAGTTGTGGGAGGGCGGGATTCGCGTGCCGTGCCTGCTGCGCTGGCCCGCGCGGTTCGCGCGCGCCGAAGAAAACGCCGCGCCCACACTGAACTTCGATCTGACCGCGACGCTGCTCGAGGCCGCTGGCGTGCATCCTTTCCCGCTCGACGGGCGCTCGATCTTCCCGGAGCAGAAAGAGCGCACTCTGTTTTGGCGGTACAAACGGCTGGAAAACCGGCGAAAAGCCGTCCTGGAAGGCGAATTGAAGTACGTTTCCGAGAATGGCGAGCCGCACCTGTTCGACCTGCGCGCCGATCCGCGCGAGGAGAACAACCTCGTGAAGACGAGGCCGCAGGACGTCAAGAGGCTCGAGCGCAAGCTGGCGGAGTGGGAAAAAGAAGTGGAGGCGCCGCGCTTGCGCCCGCGGCTAAGTGGCGATTAGCTCACCGCGGCGCCGGGCTTCGCGCAGAGCCTCAAGTTCATAGCGTTCGGGGAACCGCCGGAAGGACTGGCGCACATCCTCACAGATGCGGGCGTGCCAGGGTGGTACGTGTACGGCGAGGATTTCGGCGTCGCGGATCCAGCCTTCGCGGAAAACCCCCTCGCGGCGCAGTTCCTCGTGGCGCTCGACGATCTCCAGGGCGGTGGCGGAATGGTTCATGCGGGCAAGCAGGTGATCGCTCTTGTGCGCGGGGAAGGGAAGGGCGTAGTCGGGGAACCAGACGTACTCGGGCGTGGCGACAAACAGCGGCAGCAGCGGGGTGTGAACCTTCACCTCGTAGCGCTGCTCCTGGCCGGCGGCGTCGAGCCCGCGCGCGATGCGCAGGTCCGGAAGGAACAGGTTCGGCATGCGGACGATTTCCTGGAATTCATGGACAATGCTGGTGGCGTTGGTGTGCAGCAGCAGTTGCCAGGCCCGGGGACTGGAGGCATAGCGGCCGTATGCGGATTCGGGGCCGAAGGGTGTGACGCTGTGTTCGGAACCCGCGATCAGCGCTGCGGCGTCGGGCCCGAGGGCCACGCAAGGGTGCGTGGGATGGAGGCTGCGGCGGGCGCCAGGATAGAGGCGGAGCGTCTCTGAGAGCAGGCCGCTGGCTGAGGGCGTGTTCTTCGGGTCGTAGAGCGGGTTTGACTGGAGGTGATCGTGGCACGCGCCGCTGAACGGAAAAGTGGGCATGAGGATCGTGCAACGGGGGACGGCGTCGAGCACGGCGTCGATCACGATGCCGGGACCTCCCTCGAGATAGCCGAGGCCGCTGAGCTGTGCGTGGATGCAGATCCAGGAGCCGGGCGGGATCTCGAGTTCGCGGATGGTTTCGGTCAGGCGCTCGCGGGTGACGCGCTGAAAAAGGCGGCGGCGCCAGTCCTCCAGCGTGCGGCGGACACCCTTGGGAAAGAGGCGGCGTTTGAAATCAAGCGGCGGGGTACTACTGGACATCCGGTTTCCAGGTGCGGGCGATCTCAATATCGTGGTACGCGTTGGCGAGAAGGCCGGGGATATCGACAAATCCCACGCGATTATAAAGCTGTTTAGGCAGATATTGCGCCGTATATGCGGCGGAGTACTGACGCCAGTGCTGGACCGCGCTTTCGAGATGCTGGATGGCCTGAGCGCGCTTCAGCTCGTCGCCGGATCGATGGAATTCAGCGAGGGCGACGGCGCCGCGGATTTTCGCCGCGTAGTAACGTCCGAGCCAGGCCATGGCTTCGATGTCGAGCAGGGTGGCGGCGAGTTCGGAACTGCCGCGGGCCTGGGCACGCAGGGCAGGGAGGGGATCGAGGGCGGCCGCGGCGCCGCTTTCAAGCTGGGCGGCGATCTCGAGAGGGGTCTGCCCCTGCCCTTTTCCCCCCACGTAGTCGCGGATATTCATAACGCCGCTGCCGGGCATCGTGCCGCCGTCCATAAAGTGTTTTACGGTGTAATAGCCCCGGTAGCGGGGATGGCTGAGGCAGGCCTCCGGGAACCATTTCAGGTCGATATCGCCCCAAAAAAAGCGGGTGATGAGCGGAAATACCATGGACGATTCGTGCCAGGCGCGGCGCAGCGCTTCCGTGCCGGCGCCGGGAAAGCGGCGGGCGACGAGGCGGGCGATCCATTCGTCCTGGAGGTCCGGATCGTAGCTCAGGCGGCCCCAGAGCAGGAAGGAGTACCAGCGCTTGGCGATCACTGTTTCACGAGGGGACTTGGGATGTTGCGCGGCCACCTCGCGGCCCCAGATGGTTCCGTCAGGTCCCATATAGAATCCGGCAAGCTGGGAGCGCGGCGGCATGGCTTTGATGTATGCGCGGGCGTAATCGGGGTTGCCCCAGCGGAAGCTGTAGATGTCGTCGTCGCGCACGGTGAGGAAGAGCCGCCGGCCGCCCGGCAGGGTTTCGAGCGTTTTGTTGATGAAAGGCGGGCCGGCGATGGAGTGCATGTGCGCGACGGAGTATTTGTAGCTGAGTTCGAAGGGGCCGGGATAGTGCTTCCATGCGGTCTCGATCTCGCCGGGCTTGGTCTCGTGGTAGCGGTGGATCATGCGGACTTCGCGGCCGGGCGTCTTCTTCAGAGCGTCGCGGACGCCCTCTCCGTATGTGTTCCACAGCCATTCTTCCTTCGAGTGCGGGCTGGGCAGGTCCCGGAGATTTTCGCCCGCGGTGATGCCGAGACCGGCAAGGCGCGGGTAGGTGAGCACGAGTTCGCGGATGCTGGCCCGGAAATACTCCGTAGTCCGCGGATTCGTCTGATCGGCGGTGATGCCGTACTTGCCTTCAGCGCCGAATGTATAGAGGTTCCAGGTGAAGAGATAGACTTCAATACCGCGCGCGTGGGCCATTTCCATCACCTCGCGCCAGTGGGCGATCTTGTCCTCGATGGTCATCGTGCGCAGGGTCTCGAGCGAAGCGAGCATGGCGGGGCGCACCATGTCGGTGGCGCGGTGGGAGAAGGTCTCGTCCAGAGGGTGGGTGGTGCGCATGACATCGTCGAGCGCGACCTCGGGGAATTCCGGCACTTTCACGAACGAGGGGAACGGATGGAGATTCCATAGCGAAAGCAGGTTGTAGCGGTGGCGGGCGAGATGATCGAGAAATTCGCGCCAGAAATCGAGTGACCACATCTCGGCGATGTTGAACTGCGCGGCGTCGGAGTTGTCGGAATAGCTGGGTGTGCGCGCGTCGAGGGGGACATTGAACTTGATGCCCCGGCGCTCGATGTGCGGTGCGTGGTCGGTGTCGCGGAATTCGGACAGCGCATTGAGGGAGAAGGCTTCGGCGAGGTCGAGGCCGCCGTACATGGCGCCGGTGGGATCGGCCCCGAGAGCGAGGAAGTAGCCGTTCGCGGCGCGCCGCAAGGCGTAGGCCTCGCGGCCGGCGCTTCTGGGCGGGGCCGTCTTGAACTCGCGGGCCACCCGGAGCGCCTCTTCGCCGTGAGCGATCACAAAGCAGGGGGAGCAGCCCGCGGAGTTCAGCGCGGAGAGCGGAAACTCAGGGACCGCGGCGCCGTGCAGGCGGGTGAACTCGGCGGCGGCGAAGCGTGCCTGGGGTGTGCCGTCGTGGATCACGCCTGGCCACGCCCAGGCGGCCGCGGCGCAGGTTAGAAGAAAGGGGAGCAGCCGGTACATTCGCTCCCGAGCGTATCAAAACTGTTACGCCAGGGCGCGGGTATCGAGCGTGCTGTCGCGGCGGGCTTCGTAGGCGGCGATCTGCTCTTCATGCTTCAGGATGAAGCCGAGTTCGTCGATGCCTTCCAGCAGGCACATCCGCGAGAAATCGTCGATGGGGAATTCGACGCTCGTTCCGTCCTCGAGCGTGAGCGTGCGGGCTTCGAGATCGACCTTCACTGTGGAGGGCGCGCCGAGCAGTTTTTCGTGCGCTTCCTTGGGCACGATGATGGGCAGAAGGCCGTTTTTGAGCGAATTATTGCGGAAAATATCCGCAAAAGACGTGCTGATGATGGCTTTGAAGCCGAATTGTGTGAGCGCCCACGGGGCGTGTTCGCGCGAGGAGCCGCAGCCGAAATTATCGCCCGCGACAAGAACCGCGCAGCCCTTCGCGGCTTCGGTGTTGAGCACGAAATCGGCCTTGGGCGAGCCGTCGGCTTCGTAGCGCCAGTCGAAGAAAAGCTGATCGCCGAGGCCGTCCTTGCTGATGGTTTTCAGGAAGCGCGCCGGGATGATCTGATCGGTGTCGATGTTGTCGACCGGCAGCAGGACGGTCTTGCTTTCAAATGCGATGATTTTCTCGGGCATTGGCGATGGTTCTCCCTTAACCGAGGATGGTCCGGATGTCGGTGACTTTGCCGGTGAGGGCGCTGGCGGCGGCGGTGAGCGGGCTGGCAAGGAATGTGCGCCCGCCCTTGCCCTGGCGGCCTTCGAAGTTTCGATTGGATGTGGAAACGCTGTATTCGCCGGGCTTTAGCTGGTCGCCGTTCATGGCGATGCACATCGAACATCCGGCTTCGCGCCATTCGGCGCCGGCGGCCTTGAAAATCTCGTGGAGGCCTTCCGCTTCGGCCTGTTTCTTGATGGGCTGCGAACCGGGCACCACCATCACGCGGACGTTCTCATTCACCTTGCGGCCCTTGAGCACTTCGGCGGCGGCGCGCAGATCGCTCATCCGCGAGTTGGTGCACGAGCCGATGAAGACGACGTTGATGGGCTGGCCGAGCAGCGGTTTCCCCGCCTCGAGGCCCATATACTGCAGGGCTTTGCGGAGCGTTTCGCGCTCGACGGCATCGGCGACGCCGCCGGGATCGGGGATGGGCTGCGAGATGCCGATGCCCTGGCCCGGATTGGTGCCGAAGGTGATCATGGGTTCGAGCGCGGCGGCATCGATGGAGATCTCCTTGTCGTAGGCGGCGCCCCCGTCCGTCGGTAGCGTGCGCCAGCGGGCCACGGCGCGGTCCCAATCGGCGCCTTTGGGCGCGAGCGGTTTGCCGGCGAGGAATTCGTAGGTGGTGTCGTCGGGAGCGACGAGGCCGGCGCGGGCGCCGCCTTCGATGGACATGTTGCAGACGGTCATCCGCTCCTCCATCGAAAGTGCGCGGATAGTGGAGCCCGTGAACTCGAAGACGCAGCCGGTGCCGCCGCCGACGCCGATGCGCGCAATCAGCGCGAGGATGATGTCCTTGGCGGTGACGCCGGATTTCAGCGCGCCGTTCACATGGACGGCGAACGACTTGGACTTGCGCTGCGGCAGGCACTGCGTGGCCAGCACCATCTCCACTTCGCTGGTGCCGATGCCGAAGGCGAGGGCGCCGAAAGCGCCGTGGGTGGCGGTGTGGGAGTCGCCGCAGACGACGGTCATGCCGGGCTGGGTGACGCCGTTTTCGGGGCCGATGACGTGGACGATGCCCTGGCGTTCACTCTGGAAACCGAAGTGGGGGATGCCGAACTCGGTGCAGTTTTTCTCGAACTGTTCCACCTGGGCGCGGGCGATGGGGTCGATGATGGGCAGCTCCCGCGGTGTGGTGGGGGTGGAATGATCGCAGGTGCCGAGAGTGAGGTCGGGCCGGCGCACCTTGAGGCCGCGCGCGCGGAGGCCGGCGAAGGCCTGCGGCGAAGTGACTTCATGGACGAGATGGAGGTCGATGAACAGCAGCGCGGGGGCGCCGGAGGGTTCGGCGACGACGTGGGCGTCCCAGAGTTTTTGGATGATGGTGCGAGGGGTGGTCATTACTTGAGTTCTTCTTCGATTGAACTAGGCAGCGGAGACCTGGGCAGCGATCTTAGTCGGCTCGGGAACAGGTTCTCCGATTTCTCGCAGCGCCAGAATGTGGTCGCGAATCGCGGTTCGCAGGTTTGCTTTCACTTCGTCCACCGTGTCTCCGGTCGCCATGCAGCCGGGTAAGTCGGGAACATGCCCGAACCAGTTCGTTCCCGCCCTTTCGATAATGACTGCGTATTCCATCGGTTCCTCTCTAACCCAGTGTAAGCCCGGATTTCTTCAGGATCTCTTTCAGGGTCCCAATTGGCATGTCGTTGCCAGGCTTACCGTGGACTGTGATCACGAAAGGATTTCCGGGCTTTCTGTACTGGCGGTGGGATGTTCCTGCCTGGCGTTGCAGGACCCAGCCGTCCCGTTCGAGAATCCGAACCAAATCGCGAACCTTGACCGTCATGCGATCGCGTCGCAGACCGCCTGTCCCACCTGTTCGGTGGTGGCGGGCGGGCCTGCGGGCTTGAGGTCGGCGGTGACGCGGCCGGAATTGAGCACGGCTTCGATCGCCGCGGTGACCGCCTTCGCCTCCTCGAGCAGACCAAAACTGTATTCAAGCATCGCCGCCACGCTGCCGATGGCGCCGAGCGGATTGGCCTTGTTCTGACCGGCGATATCCGGGGCGGAGCCATGGACCGGCTCATAGAGGCCCACCCAGGCGCCGGAGGGCTTTTTGCCGCCGATCGAAGCCGATGGCAGCATGCCGATGGAACCGGCCAGCACCGCGCCTTCGTCGCTCAGAATGTCCCCGAACATGTTCTCAGTGACGACCACATCGAAGCGGCGCGGGTTCAGGATGAGCTGCATCGCGCAGTTGTCCACCAGGACGTGTTCGAGTTCGACTTCCGGATAATCGACGGCTACGTCCGTGACCACCTTGCGCCAGAGCTGCGAGCATTCCAGAACGTTCGACTTGTCGACCGAGGAGACCTTCTTGCGGCGTTTGCGCGCGAGTTCGAAGGCCATGCGCGCGATGCGGTCGATCTCGGGCCGCGAGTACGCCATTGTGTTCACGGCCGAATCGCCCTCGACGCCGCGGGGCGTGCCATAGTAAATGCCGCCAGTGAGTTCGCGGACGATGATCATGTCCGTGCCCTCCACCAGGTGGTTCTTCAGTGGGGAGGAATCGATCAGGGCCTGATACGTCCTTACGGGGCGCAGGTTGGCATAGACACCCAAGGCGGCGCGGATTCCCAGCAGGCCGCGTTCGGGGCGCTGCGAAGGGGGCGCGTTGTCGAACTCGGGCAGACCCACCGCGCCGAGCAGCGTGGCGTCCGCATCGCGCGCGAGGGCGGCGGTCTCATCGGGGAAGGGCGTGCCGGTCTTGTGAATGGCCACGCCGCCAAGCAGACCTTCGGTGAGCTTCACGGTATGGGAAAAACGCGAAGCCACGCGTTCGAGCACACGTACGGCTTCCCGGGTGACTTCCGTACCGATGCCGTCACCAGGCAGGACAAGTACATTCAATTGCATGTTGGTATTTCGGGGGACTTAGTCGCCGGCGATGGCGGCGTCGCGTTTGATGGTGTCTTCGCCCGCCTTCATGGCTGTGATCAGGGCGAGAATCTCCTGGTCGGTGACGCCCTTCTTGCGGTCCGCGATGGCGATGAAGCCGCTGTACACGGCGTCCAGTTCATCCTTGGTCAACTCGTGGCCGAGATGAGTGCACTTGGACTTCAGCGCGTGACGGCCGCTGTGCTTGCCCAGCACCAGGCGGCCTTCGGGGACGCCGACGCTCATCGGGTCGATGATTTCGTAGGTGCTCTTGTTCTTCAGGTAGCCGTCCTGGTGGATGCCGGCTTCGTGGGCGAAGGCGTTCGCGCCGACCAGGGCTTTGTTGGGCTGCGGTCCGAAGGTGATGATGCTGGATAAAAGCTGGCTGGCGGGGAACAGGTGTTCAGTGACGATCTCGGTGTAGCAGGGAAGTTGATCGTGGCGGACCTTCATCGCTACCACTACCTCTTCCAGGGCGCAGTTGCCCGCCCGTTCGCCGATGCCGTTGATGGTGCATTCGATCTGGCGGGCGCCGGCCATCACGGCGGCGAGGGAATTCGCCGTGGCGAGGCCGAGGTCGTCGTGACAATGCACGCTCACGATGGCGCGGTCGCCCAGGATGCGGGCGATGCGGCCAATCAGTTGAGCGTGCTCGTGAGGAACCGAGAAGCCGACGGTGTCGGGCAGGTTGACGGTGGTAGCCCCTGCATCCACCACGGCGAGCGAGATCTCTTCGAGGTAATCGGGATCGGTTCGCGTGGCGTCCTCGGCCGAGAATTCGACATCGTCGGCATACTGGCGCGCGAGGCGGACGGCCGCCACCGCGTCGTCGAGCACTTGTTGCCGTGACTTCTTCAGTTTGTACGTAAGATGAATATCACTGGTGGCAATGAAAGTGTGGATTCGCGGGCGCCGGCACGGCTTCAGAGCCTCCGCCGCGCGTTCAACATCCACTCGGGTGGCGCGGGCCAGTGCGGCCACACGCACATCGGGCATTTCGCGACTGATCGTGCGAACTGCCTCGAAATCGCCTTCGGAGGCGATGGGAAACCCGGCTTCCATGATGTCGACGCCGAGTTCCACCAGCTTTTCGGCCATCCGGAGCTTTTCCGGAACCGTCATGCTGCAACCGGGGGATTGTTCTCCATCCCGGAGAGTGGTGTCAAAGATGTATACGCGCTGCTTGTCGTTTGGCTCTGCCATAAAGAGCGTCCGCGAATCCTAAGGTGTTCGGTCTGTCAGCGTCCGGCCTGTCGCTCCGGAGCGCCTTCAGAGCCGCTCATTCACTATCTGAGCACGAGGACGGTGATTTAGCAAATTTATAATTTCACAGGGTGGCATAATTTTGAGGCATGGTATAAACTTCTGTTATGCAGAGTCGGGCCGTCATTAGAGTTGTTCCGCAAGTCTCACATTTGATGATAGAAAAAATGGTGTCAGACACCATTTATCGGCCCGTTTGGAGCGGCCGGGAGGAGGCGTGATGGAGCTGTATCCACTGAAAGTATTCTTGACTGTCGCGACCGAGCGCAGTTTCTCGCGCGCGGGAGAAAAGCTGTTGCGGACCCAGCCCGCGATCTCGCTCACCGTGCAGCGGCTGGAAACCGAGCTGGGCGAACGGCTTCTGGACCGTTCGGGCCGCGAGTTGGTGCTCACCGACGCCGGCCGCATCGTTCTGGACTACTGCCGGCGCTTCGAGAACCTGGAGCGCGATCTTGAGAACGCGATCGCCGAGCTGCGCGACATGGCCGCCGGCCGGCTGGTGATCGGAGCGAACGAATCCACCACGCTCTATCTGATCCAGCACATCGTGAACTACCGGCGGCTGTATCCAAAGGTGAAGGTGCAGGTGCGGCGCACGCTCTCCAGCAAGATCCCGGAGCAGTTGATCGACGGCGATCTGGAACTCGGCGTGATCAGCTACGATCCGGAGGATGACCGCCTGGAGGCCCATGCGATCTATCACGATCACCTTTGCTTCGTGGTGTCGCCGCAGCACCGCTTCGCCGGGCGGGCGCAGGTGTCCATCAAGGAACTGGGCATGGAGACGTTCATCGCGCATAACGTCATGTCGCCGTATCGCGAGTCGGTGTTGAAGGCGTTCAACAAGGCGAAAGTGCCGCTGAATATGGACGTGGAGATGCCCACCGTGGAGACGATCCGCAAAATGGTGCAGCGGAACGAAGGCGTGGCGTTCCTGCCGAAGATGTGCGTGGAGCAGGAACTGGAATCGCGGGCGCTGATCGAAGTGGATGTCTTGGAGATCAACGTCGAGCGGCGGATCCAGTTGCTTTATCCGTCGCGGCGGGCGCTGTCGCACGCGGCCAAGGCGTTTCTGGAAGTGGTGCAGACGCCCGTGGCGGGCGCTCGCTAATTGGTCGTACTTGCAAACCACTTGCATTTTGACATACTTCCCGTTATGCTCGGGTTGTCATGTCGAATGCATTTTATGCTGAGCAATCGTCGCAACCGGCGTCCGCCAGCAAGTGTTCCTGGCAAATCGTTTGCGATTCGATGGTTCTGGCGGCCGTACTCGCCCTGCTGCTGGCGGGCGGGTTACGGGCCGGTGAAGCCGCTCCGGCGTCGCTGGGCGGAAGCGTGCGCTACGCCGACGGCTCGGCGGCGGAGGGCGTGGAAGTGCGGGTGGAGGAAATTCGCCACTCGGCGCGGACCAACCGCGAGGGCGGCTTTCATTTCGCGGCGCTGCCGCCCGGCATTTACACGGTGCGCGTACTGGCGGGCGCGCAGCTGCTGGCGCGTCGCGACGCCCTGGCATTGAATCCCGGCGAGGCGCAGGAAGTCCATTTCGAGGCGCAGACGGCCGGTCTGTTGTCGGAAAGCATCGTGGTTACCGGATCGAGCCGCGCGGAACTGCTCACCGAAGCGCCGGTTCGCACCGAACTCATCACCGCGCGCCAGACCGAGGCGCTCGCCAAGCGCACGCTCACCGAGGCCTTGACCGCGACGGTGCCGGGCGTGCGTGTCGAGAACAACTGTCAGAACTGCGGCGTAATGGCGGTGCGGCTGAACGGGCTGGAAGGCCAGTACACGCAGATTCTTGAAGACGGGTTGCCGACGTTAACCGGCGTGACGATGGTTTACGGCCTGGATCAAATCCCTACGGAATTCCTCGAGCAGATTGAAGTGGTCAAGGGCGGGAACTCGGCTCTGTACGGGCCGAACGCGGTGGCAGGCGTCATTAATCTCATCCGCCGCGAACCGCGCGCGAACAGCTTCAGCATCGATTCACTCGCGGGCTGGCACAAGGGTCGTCCCGAGCAGCAGGGTGGTGCGAGCGCGCAAATCGAGAAAATGCCGGGCGGGCTGGCGGGCGACTTCTATTTCCGTGGAATTCGCCGCACGCACCTCGATCGCGACCGCGACGGCTTCACGGAACTGCCGCGGCGCGAACTGCTGGCCGGCGGAACGACTTTGTACAAGTCGTTCTTCGACAGCCGGGCGCGAATGGTGTTTGGCGGCAGTGTGTTTGACGAGTTCCGCCGCGGCGGCAGCCAGTTTGACCGCCCGCCCGAAGAGACGTTCACCACCGAGCAGGCGGCGGCCCGGCGTTCGGCGGGCTTTCTGCGCTGGAGCCATGCGCTGAGCCCGTCCACGCTCTACAGCATGAGCCAAAGCTTCGCTCAATTTCAGAGAAACAGCTATTATGGTGCTGCTTTTGACCCGAATGCGTACGGAAATACGCGAAATCCGCTGTTCAACGGCGATTATCAGATCAGCCATCAGGCAGGACGGCATTCCCTCACGGGCGGCTGGCAGACCTGGTGGGAACACGTCTCGGACCGGATTCCCAGCTACGGCCGCAGCTTCGGGGACACGTTCACGAACCAGGGTCTATATTTCCAGGACGAGTTCCGGGTTTCGCCACGTCTCGTAGTGCTCGGCGGGTTCCGGGCAGACAAGAGCAACCTGGTGGACCGCTGGATCGTCAGTCCGCGGGCGAATGTCCGCTACGGCTTGACGGAAAGCTGGAGTGTGCGGGCGGGCGTCAGCACGGGATTCCGCGCGCCGGCGATCTTCGACGAGGATCTGCATGTGGCGGCAGTGGGCGGCGAGGGTTTCGTGATCCAGAGGGGATTGGGCCTGCGCCCCGAACGCAGCGTCAGCTACACGGGGTCGGTGGACTATACCGGGCGCCTGTTCGGGCGGCGTTTTCAGGCCGGGGCGAGTCTGTTTCAGACGTCGCTGCGCGATAATTTCGTGCTCGAAGAAAACGAAGCGGACGATTTCCGGCTGCTGGAGCGGATCAACGGACCCGGATCGTTCGTCCGCGGCGTGGATGCGAACCTGCTGTGGCAGGTCCACAGCCGCGTGACCCTGCGCGGCGGCGCCACTTTCCAGGCGGCGCGCTTCCGTGAGCCGGAGCCGCAGTTCGGCAGCCTGCGCTTTTTCCGTACGCCGAACCAGTATGGCTTTCTGCAAACCGATTTCAATCTGCCGGGCCGGCTGGAGCTGACGACGCTAGCCGACTTCACGGGTTCCATGCAGGTGCCGCACTATGAAGGCTACATCGAAGAGGACCGCCTCGAGCGGTCGAAGAGTTTCCTCGCGTGGAACGTGATCCTCGGGCGGACGTTCGCGCCTGGCGGCAGGGAGAACGTCCGCGTGCGCGTCTTTGGCGCTCTGATGAACCTCACGGACGATGTGCAGCCGGATTTCGACCGGGGCCCGCTGCGCGATTCCACCTACGTCTACGGCCCCACGCAGATGCGTCAGGCCACGGTGGGGCTGACATTGCGCTTCTAGGTTCAGGCCCGGCCGGGTTGAAGGGCAGCGGTTAAAAGCGACCGAAAGCGGGCTTCGTCGAGGGCCGTGTTGAAGCTGGAAAGCACGCGCCCTTCGCGGTCGAGCAGGAGCGTGTAGGGGAGTGTTTCAATGCCCGGCCGGTAGCGCCGTTTGGTTTCCCGGTCTGCGAGCAGGATCGGGTAGGGGATCTTATATTGAGCGACGAACGGACGGACTCCACGCCAGCCGGATTCATCCACGGAGACGCCCAGGACATGGACGCCCCGAGGGCCGAAATCCCTGAAAATCTTGATCAAATCCGGGATTTCCCGGCGGCAGGGAGCGCACCAGGTGGCCCAGAAATTCAGCAGCACCAGACGGCCTCGGAAGGTCTCCAGGGCGAGCCACGAGCCATCAGAGGACTGCAGCCGAAAAAGGGGGGCAAGGTCACCGGCGTCAAGCGGAGGTTCCGCTCGCACAAGCTGCAAGCCGGCGAGGGGAGCGGCGAGCGCAGCGCGGCGGGAGATCGTCATGGGATCAGATCAACGCTGCCGCGTGAGTTCCCGCCAGCCGGGGCGGGTGTCGCGGTGCCAGGGTACTTTCAGGCGCAGGGCGTTCGCGAAGCTGCGCGAGGGGTTCAGCACACCGCGGAAAGCGATAATGGCCGGGCCCCAGCGCACCTTCTTCTCCAAAGCGCGAATCACGTAGCGGTCAATCATGTCCTCGGTCACCTGCCAGCCCATGCCGGCCGTGGGTGTGACAACCAGGTCCACCCAACCCATGGTCCCGGGCACGGCGGAAGAGCCCACGTTGCCGAGTGACGCCTCGCTGATGGGCCCGATTTCGAACTGCGTGCTGTAGGCGGCGCTGAACGCCATGGCTTTCAACCGCGAATGCCAGTACGCGCGATTTGCGCCGAATTCGGCCATTTTCCCGGTCCGGTTGTTGTTCGTATAGATGTAGCTGGTGACGGAGCCTTGCATCGGGTGGCCGATGTAGTTGACGATGAACGGGTCCGTGTCGCCCCAGCCTCTCAACCCCCTGATGGCGTTGCCGTAATCCTTAAAAAACGGCCCGCCGAACTGTTCGCGGGTACCGGGCTCGGTAGCGAAGCGGAAACTGTGTTCGATGGCGAGGAAGGCGCCCGACTGCCAGAGGACGGAGGTCCAGTCCGTCTCGGGCTGCTTGAGCGCGGGCGACAAGGTCTGCTCCGCAGCCTGACTGGTTATCCCCAGAAGAACGAATGCAAGTAGGGCGGCTCGCATATCCAGATCGATAACTATAGATTACCAGTCAGCGAGAGCGGGCGGCTGCGGGCGCCAACCTATCTTTTTCTCAACGCCAGCGCGAAACCCCCCGCGGACACAAGCGTGGGATTGACGATCGACTCGCGGGTCAGCGCCATGCGCTCGATTTTCGTTTTCGCCGGCGCGCCCGCCACATCCAGGATCAATTCCGCGTCGTATTCCCCGGCATCGAGGAAATCCAGCTTCAGCGCCACGGTCCGCTGCTCGTGGTTCGTGATGCCGCCGACGTACCAATCGCGGCCCTTGCGCCGCGCGATGACGATATGGGACACGGGTTCGCCCGCCAGCACGCGCGTCTCGTCCCAGGTCACCGGCACGGCGCTGAGGAAAGGCGTCTCGGGCTGGCCGCGGTAAGCGCCCGGATAGTCGGCGAACATCTCGAATGCGGTCTCGAAGACCACATAAAGCGCCACCTGGTGCGCGCGGGTCATCGGCACCTCGGGGTTCAACCAGCGCGGCGTGAAGCGCTCCGGTTCGACGTTCGAGAAGCCGCCCGGCGTGTAATCCAGAGGCCCCGCGAGCATGCGCGTGAAGGCGAGCGTGACGTTATGTTCGGCCGTCACGCGGTTCGACCACTTGGCGTATTCCAGGCTCATCGCCGCCTCGCGCGTGAGCAGGTTCGGATAGTAGCGGCGCAGCCCGCAGGGCTTGTAAGCGCCGTGGAAGTTCACCATCAGCTTATGCTCGGCGGCCTTCTTGAGGACGCGGTGGTAGAAGCCCACCATGTCCTGGTCGTCGCGGTCCATGAAGTCGATCTTCACGCCGCGAATACCCCATTTTTCGAACAGCGGGAAGGCCTCGTCCATCTGCATGTCGACGAAGGTCCAATGGGCCCACAGCCACAGGCCCACGCTTTTCTGCTTCGCATAGGCGAGCAGCGAGGGCATATCGAGCGCGGGATTCGTGCGGGTGAGGTCGCGCGAGCGCCCATCCACTTCGGCGGACCAGCCTTCGTCCAGCATCATGTAGGGCAGGCGGGCCTCGGCCGAGAAGTCGATGTAGTGCTTCATCGTCTCGGTGTTCATTCCGGGCTTGAACGAAACGCCCGTGGCGTAATCGCCCGACCACCACGACCAGGAGGTCTTGCCCGGCTCGATCCAGCTTTCATCCGCGATGCGCGACGGCGGCGCGAGATGGAGCACGATGTTCGATTCCACCAGCGCGCCGGGGCGGTCCGCGATCAGCAGCACGCGCCAGGGCGTTTCGAGCGGCGTCGCGCGGATCACCGCCAGCGACGGATCGTCCACGCGCGGCGACAGCGAAGCCTCCAGCACGCGGCCCGTGCCGCGCTTCAGATACAGGCCCGCGTAGTTTTCGAGGTGCGATTCGGTGACCGCCACCCACGCCACGCCGGGCACGCGGGCCAGATAGGGCAGCCCGATGAGCGCGCTGGTCTTGATCGACGACACCGGCAGCTTCACGTAGCTGTCTTCGTAGGACGTGCGGTAGCCGTTCAGCACGAGCGGGTAGGAGTCGCCTTCGCGCGCGAGATGAAACTGAGTGAGTTCGCGGGCCAGGCGAAGATCGCGCAGGCTCGGCTGCGCGGGCACCCGGTAGCGGAACCCCAAACCATCGTCAAAAACGCGAATTTCGACGCTAAAACGCCTCCGTAAGCCCTCTTTTTCGTGAAAATCGGCGAGCAGCGTGTTGGCGCGGGCGCGCAGGGGATTCGCCTTGCCGTGCTTCATCGAATAGGTCTCGTCGATGCTGCCGGGCGCGGCTCCGGCGATGGCCAGGTTCGCCGCGAGCGGCGGCTGATTCTGCGGATCGAGCCCGAGCCGGGATTCGGCAATCACCGGCTGCCCCCGGTAGCTGACTTCGTAGGCCAGCGCGTTCTGCTTGGTCTGGTTAAGAGTGAAAACGATACTTCCGTCGGGCGAAGCGACGCGCAAGGGGAACTCCTGCGCGGCGGCGCCCGCGGCCAGCAGGGAAAGGCAGACAAGGATTCGGAGCGGCATGACTGAAATCACCCGGATTCACTATATAGGATTCGGGCTGGGGGCGGTGCGCCGCGTTGCTTTGGACGGAGGTGGGCATGAGTGGGTGCATTAGGTGCATTAGGTGACCGGACCCCAATTCCCCTATCTGGCTTCTTCGGCCCGGTCTTCGGCGGTTGCGTTTCCGGTCAGTCTAAAGCCCGGCTCGCCCGGCTTTGCCAATGAGCCAGTTCCCAAGTAAAGCAATGATGTGTTCCCGAAATCGGGCACTTGGGTGGCAACGGTTTGTAGCCGCCGAGCGCGTGATTGTTGACAGCACGTCTTATGCTATCTGGCGATACATTGACACGGTTGTTGACAGGCTTCAGGATTGTCGCAGAACCGGACGGTGTCAAACAGTGAGATTCCTTGAAACGGAAATAACTGTATGACTCGTCGGTACATTGTCTGACAGAGGCCTTCCCATGAGCCAGCGCATTTTTCGAAATGATTTTGTACGGTTGGCCGTACTGGCAGGATTCGCCGGATTGGCCGGATGGACGGCTATGGCCCAATTACCCGGCAATCAGGCCGGAGACGAGCCGTATATTGCCGATGGTGTGGTGAGATTCCAAATGATCGAGCCAGGCCGAAGTACCGGGGAAGAGCGCAGCTTCGCAATCGTTGTGGCGCGCGACCGTTCGGGGAGCGTGTATCGATCGCAGGAACGGCCGCAAGGAAAGCTCGTGAACCTGTGGGTGAAAGAGACGGGGATCCTGTACCTGATCGATTTCGCCCAGAGGACGGTGCAAGTGCAGGGCCAAATGGAAAATCACCCGAGTTCCCGAGTGAGCGCGGCGGCGAAGATGAGTCCGGAAGGGGCAAACAGGCAGGTAGCGGGCTTGGACTGCGTGCCGCAACCGGTATTCGGCATGCGCGAAGGGAAACGTGTGCAGGGCGGGGAGAAGTGCTTTGCGACGGACCCCGCGGGGCTGCTGCTGTCGTCGAAAACGGAGATGTCGTTCCAGGGGAAGACACTCCTCGAAGAAACGGAAATCACGAGTGTCCGGCGCGGAGTGGAACCGGATGCGAGTTGGTTTGAGGTGCCCGCGGATTTCCGGGTGGTGAAGCGGGCAGGCAGGTAGGGCGTTGAGCGTTGAGTGACTGGACCCCAATTGTCCTATCGTTTCCGGTCAGCCCAAACCCTGTTCTCCCCATTTTGCGGATGTAGGGCGCGCCTTCAGCCCGCGCGGCGAACTATGCCGCCTTCACGGTGAGCTTAACGCCAACGCTTTTCTGAAGCACCCGGAGAATCGCGAAAAGGTTGGCGCTATTCGGGTTGCCGGATGGCCCTAGCATGCGATGCAGGCTCTTGCTTGGCTTCTTGACCTCCTCGGCCAGCCGCTCGAAACCGATAGTCGCATTAATCACGTCGCGCAGGACGGCCTTTCCAGTCGCCTCGTCGCCGCCCAGGTAGGCGTTCATCGCCTCCGTCAGCAACGCCTTGACGAACCCGGCATCCCGTTGCGCACGCTCGTAAATTGTCTCCCGAAATGCTCTGGTCAGTGCCATCTGTTTACTCCTCTCTGCCCTTGCGGCGCTTATATTCGGCCCAGGCCACCTGCGCAGCCGTGATCGCAGCGCTTTGACGTTTCTTCGAACTGCCGCCCAGAAGGATCACGATTCGCTCGCCGTCCTTGCCGAAGTAAACCCGGTACCCCGGCCCGAATTCGATCTTGAGTTCGAAGACGCCTCTGCCTACCCCTTCGACATTCGAGAAGTTTCCATGGCCCAGCCGTGTCAGCGCCACCGTGACCCGTGCGGCCGCGAGCGCATTCAACCCCTCGAACCAGCGGGTGAAAGGAGACCGGCCATGGGCGTCCAGGTACTCGCGGATTTCGATCTCCCACACTTCACTATGGTAACACATGCGTTACTAAGCGGACGTGAACAACCCAATTCCGAGAGGGGAACTGGGGCGTCAGGTGACCCCAATTCGCCTATCTGGCTCCTACCAGCCGGTTGACACCGGCGGCTGGCGGGACTGAAGTCCCGCGCGGGCTGAAGGCGCGCCCTACGATTTCACGAGGCCGCCATGCGGCGCGCGATGGCCGTCAGTTCCTTCACGATGCCTGCGTTGCCGGGCGCATCGATCACGTTACTCGATTCGTTCGGATCGTTGGCGAGATCGTACAATTCGGAACGTCCCCAGCTCAGTTCGTTCAGCTTCCAGCGGTCCGTGCGCACCATCAGGATGGGCGGTTTGCCGACGTAGCGGTCGTCTGCGGTAAAGACGTTGTGGCAGAAATCGTACTCGGAATAGGCGAATTCGCGGGGCGCGTATTTCCGGTTCTCCAGCAGTCCCGCGAAGCTGCGGCCGTCGAGCCCGCGCGGCGCTTCGAAACCGCAAAGCTCGGCCAGTGTGGGGAACAGGTCGACATGCTCGATGAACTCCTTGCGCGCCGGGGCGCTCTTGCCCTGTCCCGGCAGACTCACCAGCAGGGGCACGGCGACCGACTGCTCGAACATGTTGTGCTTGGTCCACATGCGGTGCGCGCCGGCCATTTCGCCGTGGTCGGAGGTGTAAACGACGATGGTGCGGTCGAGGAGTTTCAACTCCTCCAGCGCGGCATACACGCGGTCCACGCAGGAGTCCATCTGGCTGATGTTGCCGTAGTAGCCGGCGATGGAGCGGCGGCAGTCCGCGTCGCTTTGCTGGTACCAGCCGCGTTCTTTGGCGCGGATCAGGTGGCCTTCAAATGCCGTGGTCAGAGCATCGGGCGGGCGGTGGGGCAGGCGCAGCTTTTCGGGTTGATAGAGGTCCCAATACCGCCGCATGGGCACCAGGGGCGTGTGCGGCACGAAGTAGGAACTCCAGAGCACGAAGGGCTGATCGCGATTTGCGCGCAGGAATTCGACCGACTCGCGGGCGAAGAAATCGTCCTGGAAAAAGCGCGCATCGAGCGCCGACGGGCGGCCATCCACACCGCCTCCGCCGCCCTGATCCTTGCGCAGGCGTTCGCGTTCAGCGGCCGTGAGGGTCTTCGCGAAATCGCCTTCGTTGATGCGGTGGGCGAAGCCGTGGCGGCGGGATTCTTCGACAAAGTGCATTTTGCCGACGGCGGCCGTACGGTAGCCGCGTTCGGCGAAGAAGTGCGCGACGGTGCGCGACGTTTCCGGAAGGGGGTCTTTGAGGATGCGCGCGCCATGCTTGTGAGGGTAAAGGCCCGTTATCATCGAACCGCGCGCGGGCACGCACACGGGCGAGTTGCAGTACGTGTAATCGAAGCGGGTGGCGCGCGAGGCGAGCCGGTCGAGGCCGGGCGTCTTCACCTCCGCGTGGCCGTAGCAGCCGGACGCTTCGCGCTGGTGCTGGTCCGACATCAGAAACAGGATGTTGAAGCGCCGCGCCTGGGCGCGGGCGATCCATGGCGCGGCGGCGGAAGCGCTAAGAAAATGGCGGCGGGTCTGCATGCGCCCCAGCTTATGGATCTTTGCGAGGAAAAGCTACTCCGCGGGCGGGCCGCAACGCAGGGCACGAACGGTCCACGTCATGGGCGTCAATCCAATGGCGCCGGTTTCGAGAATGGCTTCGAAGCCGGTCAACCGCTCCGGCGGCGCGCCGCACCGCTGCCGAATTTCGTCCACTCCGCGGGCCGAGAGCATGAACTGCCAGGCGCCCTCGGTGGACTGCCGCGAAACGCCGCCCATCAGGGCGACTTTGCCCCGCCCGTAGGGGTTCGGCGCGACGGCCACTCTCGTATGAAAACTGAGCTTCTCGCCCGACAGCCCCGCCGACTCGAACGTCTCGGGTTCACCCTCGCGCGGCTGCCGGTTGAGGAAATACCGCCGCTGCTTAAGCGGCTCGATGCGATGCTCGAAGGCCAGGTTCTTTTGGAACGCTTCCACCCAGGGGTTCGCTCCCAAACCGCCCGTCAGGATGACGTGGGCTTCGGCCAGGTCGTTGGCCCGGATCTCGCGCCAGTTGGTGCCCCGTACGCGCACACCTCGCGTGGCGGCGATCGTCTGCAGTTGCGTCAGCAATTGCATCGCGCTGACCCGGACGAGCGAATTTTCGCTCCCCACGGGATAAAGAGCGCGTCGCAACCCCTCGGCATAGCCCTCCGGATGCCGGTGGTGCCCGTTCAGAAACTGCTCGAGGGAGGGGAACTCGGGCGCCGCAGCCCAACTCATTGGCAGCAAGGGGTCCTCGGCGACGAAGAGGATGGGCAGTGACGGGTCATGAAACAGTGGCTCCAGCAGGTAGGCCGGCTGCGGCGTCGCGCGCGGCGCCTGCGACCAAAGCCCCAGCGCCACGGCCCATCCGCTCAACGCGACCACCGCCGCGGCGGCCCGTGTCCAGCGGCGGCGGCGCGCCGCCGGGTCCGGGGATGCCGCCGCCGGTTCATTGGGTTGCAGCGCTGGGACGTAGCCCCCTTTGGCGATCTCCAGCCGCCAGGGATCCTGCCGTCCCTCGCCGTGGTAATACTCCTCCAGCTTGATTCGCAATTGCCGCGCGGTTACCCGTACAATGTTATCCTCATTCGGCGAGAAATCAGCAGCCTTGCCAAATACCTGGATTCCCAACGAGTATTCGTTGATTTCTTCGCCCCGGCCCTCGGCGGCCGTCTCCACGACATGTTCGAGGAATGCCCGAAGGCGGGCAGACCGGCTGAAGGTCTGGCTGCGCAAAATGGCCCCCGCCGCTTCGCGCATTGGAGCGGCCTGAGCGTGAGGGCTTCGCAGCGGCGCTGTCCTGGCTTGGGACATGGCAAGGCCAGTATATTACAGCGGCGGGCCGGGAACACCTCCTTTTCAACTCGTGGTAACCGTCTTCCGCCGCCGGTTCGTTGTCCGTCCCGGAACGCGGATCATACAGATTCTACTCACTCTCTACCGTAAATTCCCTGTAAATTCCTTCCCACGGACCAGAAGTGGGAGCATATTCGACCCAGAAACTGAGCGACCGGCGGTGGATCGCCGGGACGGCTGCTCTGTGCCGTCTCCCCGGCGTCCCGGCCGGGTACGAAAGGGGGTTTGTCCCGTTATGCGGAAGACGACTGCTGTATTGATTCTTGTCCTCGCTGCTGCGCTTGTGGCGCCTCTCGCCGCCCAACAGGCCCGAGTGAACGGACGCATTACCGACCCCGGCGGAGCTGTAATTCCCGCCGCCACAGTACTTGCACAGAACGAGGCGACCGGTGTCCGCACCGAAGCCCAATCCAACGAGCTGGGCATCTACGTCCTGCCGTTCCTGCAGCCTGGCCGCTATTCGATCAGCGTCACCCAACCCGGGTTCAAACGCTACCAGCGCACCGGCTTCAATCTGCAGACCGCCGACGTTGTCAACCTCGATATCGCGCTCGAGTTGGGCGACGTCACCGAAAGCGTCACCATCACAGCCGAGGCGCCGCTGCTTGAGAGCGCCAGCTCCACCGTGTCGCAGATGATCGACTCGCGCGTGGTCAGCGACATGCCCCTCAGCGGACGCCGCGCGCTGGAACTCACCAAACTCATCGGCGGCGCCGTCTTCATCAACTATTCCGGCAACGCCAAACCCAACTTCTCCCTCTCCGGCGGGCGCGTGCAAAACCAGATGTTCATGCTCGATGGCGGGAACATCCAGAACATGCGGCTGGGCATCGGCCAGGTGGATACCGACCCCCCCGTGGAGGTGATCAAGGAATTCCGCGTCGTCCAGAACGGCTACTCAGCGGAATATGGCGGATCGGCCAGCGGCCTGGTGATCTCGACGACGAAATCCGGCACCAACCAGATCCACGGCAGCGCCTTCCACTTCTTCCGCAACGATGCGATGGATGCCGCGGGCTTCTTCGCGCCGATTCAGGATGGCCGCAAGGTGCGCGCCCCCCTCCGCTACAACCTCTACGGCGGCACCATCGGCGGGCCGGTGATCAAGGACCGAACCCACTTCTTCGGCGGCTACGAGGGCACGCGCCGCTCCGATGGCGGGACGCAAGTGCTCACCGTCCCGACCGACCTGCAGCGCGGCGGCGACTTCTCGCAAACCTTCAATGCCCAAAACCGCCTGCTGCTGATCTACGACCCGCTGACCAACGCGCCCAGCGGCAACACCACCACCCGCCAGCCCTTCGCGAACAATGTGATCCCCCAGGCGCGCTTCGACTCCGTTTCGCGCCAGTTGATCGAGTTCTGGCCACGCGCCAACAAAGCGCCCGTGAACATCGCCGGCGCGCAGAACTTCGCCGCCAACCGCGCCCAGCGCTTCGAACGCGATAACTACACTATCCGCGTCGATCACGTCTTCTCCAACAACAACCGCTTCTACTATCGCGGCGTGATCAACAAGGATCCCATCTTCTGGACCAGCAACTACCCCGACCCGATCGCCGACCCGCAAGGCACCTTCACTTCCGACCGGCTCCAGAACACACACCTGTTCGCCGACACGCACACGCTGACGCCGAACCTGATCTTCGACATGCGTTTTACACTCGCCACCCGGCGCGCGATTGCCGCGCCCGCGGGCTTGGGTAGCGAGATTGTCAGCCAGATCGGGCTGCGCGGCGTGCCGTCGGGCAATTTCCCGGTCGTCGCGCCGGCGGGCTTCGCGAACATCGGCAATGGAAACCATCGCCTGCAGGCGCCCATCCGCCAGCAGCAGTATGTTCCCTCCTTTACTTGGATCAAGGGTTCGCACCTGGTCAAGTTCGGTGGCGAGTTCCGGCGCAGTACGAACTACGAGGTCTTCCGGCAGATCGCTTCGGGGCAGTTCAACTTCGCGCTGACGGGCACCGGCATTCCGGGCAACGCGCAATCCGGCAATGGCTTTGCCACCTTCCTGCTCGGCTTCGTGAACGGTTTCCAGATGCGCGAAACCGACGTCCTCGACCGCTACAGCAACTACATGGCGTGGTTTGTCCAGGACGACTGGAAGGTGACCCCCACTTTGACACTGAATCTTGGCATGCGCTGGGAGACCGACACGCCCATCACCGACGTCAGCAACCACATGAACGGCTTCGACATGATGCAGATCAACCCGGTGTCGGGCACACCGGGCGTGGTGAAGTTCATGGGCCAGGACGGCTTCCGCACCACACCTTACAACACCGACTGGAATAACTATGGTCCGCGGATTGGCTTTGCCTGGCGGCCCTGGGGTTCAAACGCGTGGGTGATGCGAGGCGGGTTTGGGATCTTCTTCGAACACCCCTTTGCCGCGGGCGCGCCGAATTCGGCATCACTTGGCTACGAGCTTTCGGCGGCGCGCAACTCGCCGGATAATGGCGTCACGCCCGCGTTCTACATGCGTGACGGCTCGGACATTCCCCTCACACCGCAGGTCCGCGACGACACCTTCGGCGCGGTCCGATTTGGCCTCCAGCCCACCACCAACGTCACGTTTTATGAGGAAGGCCGCCGCACGGGCTATGCCCAGATGTTCAACCTCAGCATCCAGCGTGAATTCGCCCGCAGTTACCTCTTCGAGGTCCAGTACCTGGGCAATCTCGGACGGAAAATGCCGATCTCGAACATCAACATGAACCAGGTGCCCTTCAATCTTCTGGGCCCCGGCAACGCCCAGACCCGCCGCCCCTTCCCGCAGTTCAACGCCGTCAACATCCTGCTGCCGACGATGGGCGCGAACAACTACCACGCGGGCGTGGCGAAGATCGAAAAACGCCTGTCGGGCGGCCTCAGCTTCCTCTCCACCTACACCTTCGCCCGCAACATCGGCAACATCAATCAGAGCGCCGCCTCAAGCGACGGCACGGGCGATAACCAGAACTTCATGGACTACTACAACCGGCGCCTCGACAAAGGCCCGCTCAGCATCGACATCATCCACCGCTGGGTGAATAGCAGCATCTGGGATCTGCCCTTCGGCCGCGGCCGCCGCTGGGCGACTGACGGATTCCTCTCGCATGTCGTGGGCGGATGGCAGATCGGCGCGATTTCGACTGTGCAGAGCGGCGGTCCCTTCACCGTCACCACGCAGACGAACACCACCAATGCCTTTTCGGCCGGCGGCCTGCGCGCCAATCGCATCGGGAATGGCAACCTGCCGGGTTCCGAGCGGTCCATCAATCGCTGGTTTGACCTCGATGCCTTTGTCGCGCCGCCCGACTTCACCTTCGGCAACGCCGGACGCGGCATCCTGCGCGGCGACAACCTCGTCAACCTCGACTTCTCGCTGCTGAAAAACTTCAGCTTCGGCGAGCAGCGTTACGTCCAATTCCGGGTCGAATCGTTCAACGCGATGAACCACCCGGATTTCGCTCTCCCCAACCGGACGCTCGACTCGCCGGGCTTCGGCGCAATCGGCAGCGCGACATCCCCGCGCACGATGCAGCTCGGCCTGCGGATCATCTTCTGAACCCGCGCTCCTGAACGATGGCGGGCGTGAGAAGGCGCCCGCCATCTCTTCCGGCCTTGAAAGCGGATAAAGTGTAGGCCATGAGAACCACCCGGCGTTTCTTTATGCAGGGCGCGGCTGCTGCTGCTGCGCCGGTCCGCGGGGCCGCCGCCGCGAACAACCGCATCCGGCTCGGCGTGATCGGGTGCGGCGGCATTTCCCGCTCGGTCACCAATGCTTTTCTCGCTTCCGAAGAATGCGAGGTTGCGGCCGTCTGCGACGTGGACGACAACCGCATCGCCGCCACCCTCAAGCGGCTCGAAGAAGCCGGACTCCCGCGCCCCGATATCGCGAAGGATTTCCGCCGCATCGTCGAACGCAAGGACGTCGACGTGATTGCCGTCTGCACGCCCGACCACTGGCACGCCCTGCCAACCCTCGCCGCATTCCAGGCGGGGAAAGACGTGTACGTCGAAAAACCTCTGGCCACCACCATTGGCGAGGGCCGCGTGCTTCGCGATGCGGCGCGCAAGCATGGCCGTATCGCACAAATGGGCACGCACTGGCGCAGCGGTGAACACTATGCCGAGGCTGTCGAAATGGTCCGCTCCGGCAAGCTGGGCAAAGTGCGGCAGGTCCGCTGCTGGGCCTACCTCGATTGGATCAAGGACGCGGGCTCGCCTCCCGACGGCCCCGTTCCCGGGGGTGTGGACTACGACTTCTGGCTCGGTCCCGCGCCCAGGCGGCCGTTTAATCCGAACCGCTTTCATTTCAACTTCCGCTGGTTCTGGGACTATGCCGGCGGCCTGATGACCGATTGGGGCGTGCATCTGATCAACATCGCGCTGTGGGCGATGGGGCCTGAATGGCCGAAGAGCGTCGTCTCCTCGGGCGGCAAATACCTGCTGCAGGACAACACGGAAACCCCGGACACGCAGATTACCGTGTACGATTTCCCCTCCTACACGCTCATCTGGGAGCACCAGGTGCAGTGCGGCCTGGGACCGGACCGCCGCGAGCACGGCGTGATGTTCACCGGCTCGGACGCCACGCTGATCCTGGATACCAGTGGCTGGGAATTGATCGCCGAGCCGCTGAAGCGCCCCTCGGTGATCGAAATGCGGCGCCGCGCCCGCACCACTGAAGTCATGCGCGCCGCGCATGCGAAGAACCTGCTGGACTGCATGAAGTCGCGTCAGGCGCCGGTCGAAAATCTCGATGTAGGCCACCACGTTTCGGCGGTCGCTCATCTGGGCAACCTCGCATTACGCTCGAAATCGCGCATCGAATGGGATGCGGAGAATGAGCGCGTTCCGGGCAATCAGGCCGCCAACGCGCTGGTCAGCGCTCAATACCGCGCGCCGTGGCGCCTTAGCTGATGCCCGATTCGAGCAGCGCCAGGGCGGCTGCGCAGCCGGACAGGAACGCGCCTTCGATGCGCGCGCCTCCGAAGGCATCACCCGCCAGCACGAGCGGCGCGGGCGATGGGCTGAAGAAGCAGGGCTCTGGCCCACTGGACGAAACCAGGCTGTAACGCCAGCGGTGCACTTGCCAGTCGGTGATTCGCGAGCCGCCCAGCCACGGACGGGCCGCCATCATCATCTGCTTCGCCACTTCGGCGGCCGGCGCATCGTAATTGACGCGGGTGAATAGGGGTGAGGCGTGCATCGTCAGCGCCCCCGGTCCCGCACTGATCCCCTTTATTGTATTGTCCGCAATCCAGGTGACGGGGCCTTCCTTCATTCGCTGGAAGCCAGGCCCGGCCAACCCCGAGGGGCCATCCAACAACACCATGACCGCAAAGCAAGGCGCGTACGCCACCGCCCGCAGCGCATTCGGAAGCTCTTCCTGCAATCCGCCCAGGATCTCCAATGATTGCGGCACTGGCGCGGTGAGGATCAACCCGGCGGCCGAGATCCGCCCGCCGTCTTCTGTCGTTGCCCGCCAATGCTTCCCTTCCGGGACAGCACTCACGACGCGAGTGGACAAACGGATGTCCAGCCCGGCGGCCAGATGCTTGGCGATGGCGTTCATCCCATTCCTGCCGCGGTAGCGCGGAGTGCGGTTCATCTGGAACCACTCCTCGGCGATTCCATCCGCCACCCATCCGGCCACCGCCTCGCGAAAACGGGGAGAAACCGCGCTGAAGTACTGTGCGCCGTGGTCGAACCGCTGCTCTCCAATACGGCGTGTGGCCATGCGCCCGCCCGGACCCCGGCCCTTGTCGCAGACGACGGCCGGAATGCCGGCGTCATGCAATTGCCGGGCCGCGGTCAGACCGGCTATGCCCGCGCCAACAATCAGAATGGGATTGGAATGCACCACTGCCCATTGTGGATGATTCGGGCGTGGTGCGGGGTTGGAAACTTATGAGGCCTAACGGCGGATCGGGCCGAGGGGGGTCATTGCGGCGTCGAAATCGATTTCCGGACCGCCGGCGTTGGGGTTTTGTTGTTTCTCTACTTTCCGTTGCTCACGGCGCTCCGCTTTCTCCTGCTGTTTGTCAAGCCGGGAAAGCTCACGCTGGCGCTTGCTGAAGGTGGTGAAAGATCGGCGTGCGATGGCTGGCTCCTTTCGATGGGGAAACGAATCAGACCCGGCGGAACGGGCCGGAAAACCGGTATGAGCCGGCTGACGCCGCAACGGCATCCTCTGTTAGTTTAGCAGTTCCGTCGCGACGCCTGCGCTCCAGGCCTTACCGGTACTTTCGCAGCACGGCCAGTAAGCGGCCCTGGATCTGCACCTTCTCCGCCGGCACGCGGATCGGCTGCATCTCCGAGTTGGCGGGCTGCAGCCGGATCATCGCACCGTTTTCCTCGCGGTAGATCCGCTTCAGGGTGGTCTCCATGCCATCCACCAGCGCCACCACGATTTCGCCGTCGCGCACCTCGGACGTGCGCTGCGCCAGCACGTAATCGCCGCTGAGGATATGGTCTTCGATCATCGAATCCCCGCGCACCTCGAGCGCAAACGTGTTCGAGTCCGCGCTGAAATCGGAAAAATCCAGAACCTCGGGGTTGTTGATCGCCTCCACCGGCGCGCCGGCTGCGATCCGGCCCAGCAGGGGCACTTCCGCCGCCGTGCGCGGGCGCAGGCGTTCGCGCTCCTCGCGTTTGTAATCCGCCGAGATCTCAATGGAACGGCTTTCGTTGAACCGGCGCCGCACGTAACCCTTCTGTTCCAGCGCCGTGATGTGTTTGTGAACCGTGGCCAGCGAGGCGAGGCCGACTCCGCTGGCGATCTCCTCAAAACTCGGAGCGTAGCCGTGCTCCTCCGAGAACTGCACGAGGAAATCGAGTACTTCCTTTTGCCTGGGTGTCAGCGCCATACGCCCAGTCTGGGCGAAGATGGAGCGAAAGTCAAGAGAAAATGCGGGAAATCAGTTCCGCCCGCAGAGCCCCGGCGTGGGACACGCCGCCCCGCAGGGCATCGGCGCCGGAGCGGCGGCGCGCGCATTCGCGTGCGCCGCGAATGTGGACAATTCCTTCGCCGGCGACGCCGCCCCGCACGCGGGACACACCAGCCCCGCCTCTTCGCCTTCCCGGCGAATCAGCTTCTCAAAACGATGATCGCATTCAGCGCACTTGTATTCGAATATCGGCATAGTCAGGGTCCAACGGAACGCAGGATCTCTTCCGTGATTTTATCAAGCAGGGCCCGGCCCGCGGAAGAGTTCATGTTAGCGTGATTCAGATAAATCGAGAATGCCAGCCGCGGCTGATCGCCGCTCAGGATGTAGCCCGACAGACCCGAAACGTGGGCCAGCGTGCCCGTCTTCGCCCGCAGCGCGGTGGCTCCGGCGCTCTTGTTGAAACGGTAGCTGAGGGAGCCGTCCTCGCCGCCCACCGGGAGCAGATCGAGGTATTCGGCGGCATGGGGCGATGCCGCCATCCACTCGAGCAGTCGCGTCGTGGCCGAGGCCGTCACCAGCGTCTTGCGCGAAAGCCCCGAGCCGTCAAGAAAGTCATGATGATCGTTCGGGATGCCCAGCGAGCGCAGGAAAACGGTCAATTCCTCGATCGCCGCCTCGCGTGAGCCGTCCCCCCGGGCCACGCGCGCCACCTCGCGCAGCGCGATCTCCGCATGCAGGTTCTGGCTCACCTTGTTCACCACCTGCAGGATTTGGCGGAGCGGCGGCGAAATCCGCTGCGCCAGTTCCACGCCCTCCGGCTCCCGGTAAGGCTGACCCGCGTATCGATGCCGGGCGCGCGCCGCGCCCCGGAACGTCACCCCGCGCTCCTCCAGCAGCCGTTGAAATATCTGCGCCGCCGCCAGCGCCGGATCGTCGAAGGCCACTCGCTGCGTCAGCGGCGCACCGCCCACCGGCGCGGTGCCCGAAACCCGGATCACGGAGGACCCCGGCGCACGCTCCATCCGGATCGCGTTCGGCAGGCCCGGCCCGCCGCGCACCGTGTTATGCACCGTCACGGCATCGTGCGGAGGATAGACCACCGTGGTGACAGGCTCGCCTGCCCGCCTCGGCGGCCGCACCGACAGCACGAAGGCATTGTCGTTCAAAATAAGCGCGCTCAGCGCCGAGCCGTACTCCCAGACGGTGTCGTCCACGGTCCAGCCCTCCGGATGCGGCTCGTAGGGATACAGCGTGTCGTCGCCAATCACGCCGCCATGCACCAGTCTCACGCCCGCGGCCGCCACCGCATCGGCCAGCGCCTCGAGCGGCCCCAGCGGCGGCTGCGGTTTCGCGTCCTTCTCATACGGGTAGGCGCGGCCCGAGAGCGTCGGATCGCCGCCGCCCACCAGCACCAAAGGACCATGCACCACGCCCGCGGCATCGGGCGCCGCCGGAGCCAGCACCCGCGTCAAAAAGCGATGCTCCGGACCCAGCCGCGTCAGCGCCAGCGCGGTCGAAAACAGCTTGGTGTTCGACGCGGGGGTGAAAGGAATCGCCACGTTGTGCGCGTAGAGCGTCTGCTTCGTGGAGAGGTCCCGGACGTGCACCGCCCAAATCGCCCGCCGCGCGGCCGGCGCGGCGAGTTGCGCCTCGATCGCCTGCGCAAGAGGCTGCGCCGCCGCCGTGGCGGCAGCCAGAAACAGCGTCACGATCAGGCGGCGCATGCCCTTCCAGTGTATCCTGTGGACATGCGCAGCCTCGTCGTGTTGCTGGCGATGGCGGCGCCGGCCTTCGCGGGCGGCATTGAACCCCGCCTGCGGCCCGCCGATTATCCCGTCCATGCGCCACTGCCCGGTGGCGGATTCCTTGCGATCGAGTACCACGGCCGCGGTCTTCCGGCCGCCAAAGGCGGCGTCTTTCTGGGCGCCCATATCGTTCTCGAGGTCGCCTTCTTCCCGCCAGAAAAGGGGAAAACTGAGGTCCGCGGCGGCCATTTTGCCCTCAAAATCGACAAAATGAAGCACGGAATCGGACCCGAAACCCCAGGGATGGTGGCTGCTTCTCTCAAGTACTCCGATTGGGAGCAGCGCCGCGGCCTCGAGGTCGGAGCCGGCCCCATCGTGTACGGCCCTGGCGGGCAGTCCCGCCGCTTCCCCGGCGGTCCTTCCACGCCTGAGCCGCGCCGCGCGCCGCGTTCGGACGGAGAGCCGGAAAAGCCCGATCCGCAGGACCTGGAAGCCGATGCCGTGAAGGAACTCGCTTTCCCCGAAGGCGAAACCACGCAGGTCGTGGCCGGCTATCTATACTACCGCTGGGGCGGCAATCTGAAGAAAATGAAGAAACTGGTGCTCGACTTCAGCGGGCCCGGCGGTCCGGTCTCGCTGGAAATCCCCTTGCGTTAGCCGGATTCGCTATAGTGAGCGGAATTCCATGCTGCTCCTCGCCCTGCTTCTCGCATCCCCCGACTTGCCTGTTCGGATCGAGGCCGAGCGCTTCGAAGGCAGTCACATCGTCAGTGAGCGGATGCTGCCTGCCGGAATGCGCGAGAGCATTTGCGGACCCAGCATGATCCGCGTTCCCGATTGGGTGGAGAAGCCTCTGGGCCGCTATTACCTCTACTTCGCCCACCACAACGGGCGTCACATCCGTGTCGCCTATGCCGATGAGCCCGAGGGACCATGGACGCTCCATCCGCCAGGGGTCGCTCCGCTGGCTTCGATCCCGCTGCTGCGGGGCCACATTGCGTCGCCCGAAGCCGTCATTGACTCGGAAAATCGGCGGATCATCCTGTTCGTTCACGGCCGCCCGGCCAAAGCCTCCGTCAGCGATGAAGGCGACGGCGATGGTCCCCAGGTGACCGTCCCCTTGGATTCGACTGATGGTCTCGACTTTCAGATGCGCAAGATCCTCTCCGGCCCGGCTTACCTCCGCCTGTTCTTCCGCCGCGGCCGCTGGTTCGCGGTGAACGGGCGTGGCGATTTGTTTGTGGGAGATCAACTGCTGCAGCCTTTCCGGCCCGTCAAAAGCCTGATCGGAGCCAGTGTCCTGGACGCAATCGACCCGCTTCTGCTTGGCGAACCGGGCGCTCCCACCCATCGCCCCGCGAAAGGCCCCGACCGCTACGCCGTCCGCCATTCCGGCTTGGACCTGATTGGCGACACACTGCTGATCTACTTCACCTGCGTGGGCCACCGGCCGGAGCGCATCTTCGCCACCGCCGTGGACCTGCGTCCCCCGCCGGGGCAGTGGATCGCGGGAGGCGCCACGGAAGTGCTGCGGCCCGAAACCGAATGGGAAGGCGCGAAGCTGCCACTGGCCTACTCGAAGGGCGGGCGTTCCCGCGTATGGGAAAACGCGCTGCGCGATCCGGCGATCTTTCGGGAGAACGGGCGTGTGTGGCTGGTCTATTCCACCGCCGGCGAGCACGGGATTGGCATGGTGCGGCTCCGGTATTCGCCGCCGGCCGCGGCGCAGTAGGAATGCCTGGCTGGGGACAACAGCGGAAACAGTAAGCTTTGGTATACTTGTCGGACTTGCGATGCCAAACAATACTGGGTTGATCTTCGGTGATGTCCGTTTCTCGAACGGAACGCCGGCCGCGGAAGCGGAGGTTTCTCTCAATTGGGTTCTGGGCAACACCGACCGGACCCCCGTAAAAACAGGCGGGGACGACAAGCTCACAAGTTTTGTGCCAAAAGTGAAGACCGGCAAGGGCGGCAAGTACGCGATGCCCTTCTTCTGGGAGGCCGCGCACATCGCCAAGGTGATCGAGAGCGGTGCGACCGCCTCGGTCCTGGGCATCTGGTTCGCCAAGAACAACGCCCATACGGCCGCCAACCAGCAAGGCCGACTGGTGCTCGGCTTGGACCTGAGAAAGCTGTTCGGGGCCGTCGCCCCTCCCCTGCCCTCATCGGGGAGCGACTGGGCCGTTTTGGCCCGCGACTTTCACGCAGCCTACCGGGAATTGTTGCCCAAAAATGGCGTCTTTCCTATGCAGCCCATGTTCAGCACGGAGCTACATGGCCTGCTGGGCAGGATCGACATCTGGCTGCGATAGATCTGAAAGGGCGGGCGGAGGCACAAGCTCGGCCCTCCGCATCTGCTCCGGCGTGATCCGCAGTTCCCAGCAGATGTCGCACAGCATCCGCTTCGGGCAATAGTCCTTCCAGCAGCCCACCTCGCCGAGTTGCGCGAGAAAAAGCCGCGCAGCGTGATCGGTGGTGCGGCCCTTGAGCAGCATCAGGTCGCCCGCGCGCAGTTCTTTTTTCAGAAATTCCGCCGCCTCCCGCAGTGTAGGGAAGGCGTGCACGCTCTCCGGTGGCATGCCTTCATCGATCGCCCGGCGCCGGCCGTATTCGGCGATCTCGCCTACCAGTACCAGCGCCTCCGCGATCCGCGGAGTAATATCAGCCAGATACTTGAGCCGCTGCTTGCGGTTCTTGCCGAAGTCCGAAAGATCCGTGATCGCCAGCAGCCTGCGCTGCGCCCGGGCCTCCTCCAGCACGCGGAGAGAGGTCTCGATCGTGTCGATCGACGCATTGTAATCGTCGCGAAGAACGATGGCGCCGCTCGGAACCTTTACGGGCTGCATTCGTCCGGCAAACGGCTCCACGCGGCCACAGGCTTCCGCGGCCTGTTGGGGCGTCAGGCCCGACTCCACAGCCGCAGCCAGCGCCGCCAGCACGCAGGGCGCCCAGTGGACTCCGACGAACCGCGTGCGCACGGGCAGATCACCGGCTGCGGTTTTCAGCCAAAACGACAGCCGTTCCGGCCAGCGCGCCGTCACCTGTTCCATCGCAAAATCGCAATCCGGCGCCGTGCCCACCGTCACCACCCGCCCGCCGCACCTTTCCGCCATCGGCCGCACCAGGGGATCGTCCACGTTCAGCACCGCGAACCCATGAGGGCGCAGGGCGCGCAGCAGCTTTTCTTTCTCGTCCGCGTGCTGTTGGAGGCTCTCGTACTCGGTAGTGTGCGTACTCAAAACGTTGAGGATCAGGGCCACATCCGGCGAAACCAGCCGGGCGGGGCGAGTCATCATGCCGGGGGCCGCCGCGGCCACCTCCAGCACGGCGAACCGGTGCCAGGGCCGCACACGAAGCACGTTCAGTACCACAGCACCGGGCGAATTCTGATTGCGGTAGGTCCGGAACGCCGGCCCTAATTCCTTCAAAATCCCGGCGAGGCATTCCTTGGTCGTCGTTTTCCCCAGGCTGCCCGTGACGGCGATAAAGGTGGTGCGAAACAGGAGCCGCCGCCACACAAACGCCACCCAATACAGCAGCGGCTGCAATGCCCTGACAACCGGCGCCAGCGCCTCCTGCCGCAACCAGTATTCGAACCGCCCGCTGGTTATTGCTGGCAAACCCACGATATTCTCAAGCTCGTTCTCAGGGCTTCAGCACCGCAATAAAATCCAAATTCCGGTAAAGCTGCTTATAGTCGAGACCGAATCCGATCACAAACCGGTCGGGGATTTCAAAGCAGCGGTAGTCGATCCGGAGCGGCACGATGCGCCGCGCGCGGCGGTCAAGCAGCGTGCAGAGCCCGATCGAATTCGGCCCCCGCCCGGCCAGCGTCTGCAGCAGGTAGCGCGCCGTGAAGCCCGTATCCACGATGTCCTCCACCAGCAGCACGTCCTCGCCCTCGATGGTGTCATCGAGATCCTTCGCAATGCGTACCACCCCCGGCGCGCCCGAATGGTTTGAGAAGCTGGAAATCGCCAGGAAATCCGTCTTTACGGGCACGGTCAGGGCGCGCGCCAGCGCGGTCAAAAAAAACACCGAGCCCTTCAATACCCCGATCAGCTTCAGGTTGCCCGAGGGAAAACGCTCGGAGATCTCGGCCGCCACTTCGGCAATGCGCGCGCGGATCTGCTCTTCGGTGAACAGCACTTTTTCGATTGCGGGCAGGGCGGGCTGTTTCATGGTCCTGTCAGACCGCCTGCTTCTCCAGAAGGCCGTACTTGAAGACCAGATGCTGCAGATCCTTCTGGTAAAACACCTGGATTTGAATGTGCGGATACATTTCCCGCAAGAGCCTGATTTTTCTGTTTTTTCTGGTGACCAGCGATTGTTTCATGGTCGTAAGTTCAACGTATAAATCCGATTCAGGCAGATAAAAATCAGGGGTGAAGCTTTCCATTACCTTGCCGTCCTGGTCCCAGGCGATCGGAAAACTCTTCGGCTCATATTCCCAGGCAATCCGGTAAAAATCAAGCAGGTTGGCGAAGATCTCCTCGCTGGCGTGGCTGAATTCCGCCCGGTGCATCCGCGCCTGGCCCCGCGGCTGAATGCCCAGCTTCGCCAGGCGCAGGCGCAGGTCGAACTGCGATTGCGCCTCGGCCGCGCGCGAGAGCAGGCCGATCTCGGGCAGCGACATCGTGCGCGCTGCCGACTCGATAATGGCTGCGATGTGCGCGCCGTCCATCGAGGCTGCGTTCAACAGGAGGTCGAAGGTCTCCGGCGGCGCCAGCGCGCGGCCGAACCGGCGGCGCCGCAGCGTCCGGGCCTCCGCGTCGCGCTGCTTCAGCCGCTTGAGCGCCGAGGGGCGGTCGATGCCGTCGTCCAGCATCAGATTGCCTGTGCGCCGGTTCACCGGCGCCACCACGCGCACCCTCAGCAACGCGGGAAACCTCGGAAAGAGCAGTTCGGCTCCGTCCACGCCCACCACCAGATTTTCTTCGGTCGCCAGCCGCAGCAGAATCGAGCCGGCCATCCAGGGCCACGCCTTTTCGGGGAACCCGGCCTCGGGAGCGAACTCCTCTTCGATCATCTCGCCCAGACGCTCCGCGCTCAGATGTGTGAATCCCATGCGTTGCGCCGCAAGGCGGGCCACTTCGCGCGTGCGGCAGCCGGGCTCGCCGGAGATGGTAATGACGGCCATTCCAGATCGGCGCGCCAGGAGCGCCTCTCCCGCATGATAGCGTAAAAGACAATCATGCTGACCTGCACCCGCCGGCGCTTCGCCCAAACATTTTCCACGCTTCTCGTAGCGCCCGCGGCCTGGGCCGCGGGACGCGAAATCGCGGCCGATGTTGTCATCATCGGCGGAAGCACCGGCGGCGTCGCCGCCGCGCTCGCCGCCCTGCGCATGGGCCGACGTGTCGTGCTCACTGAAGAAACCGCCTGGATCGGCGGACAGCTCACCTCGCAGGGCGTCCCCCCGGACGAGCATCCCTGGATCGAGAACTTCGGCTGCACCCGCGCCTACCGCGCCTACCGCGAGGCCGTCCGCCAGCATTACCGCGACCACTTTCCGCTGACCACCGCCGCGCGTGCCAACCGGCAACTGAATCCCGGCGGCGGCAGCGTGTCGCGCATCTCGCACGAACCGAAGGTCTCGCTCGCCGTACTCGAAGCCATGCTGGCTCCGTATGTCACCGCCGGCCGCCTCGCGCTGCTCACCTCCCACCGCCCCGTGGGCGCGGACATCCAGGGCGACCGCGTCCGCGCCGTCACCGTCGAAAGCACGCTCACCGGACGCCGCCGCACACTCTCCGGCCCCTATTTCATCGATGCCAGCGAGTACGGCGACCTGCTCCCGCTGACCCGCACCGAGTACGTCACCGGTTTCGAATCCCGCAAAGAAACCGGCGAGATGCACGCTCCCGAAACGGCCCAACCCCAGAATCATCAGTCCTTTACGGTCTGTTTCGCCATGGGGTACGACGCGGGCCGCGATCACACCATCGAAAAGCCGGAAAAATACGCGTTTTGGCGCGATTATGTGCCCGAAATGACGCCAAAATGGTCAGGAAAACTGCTCGATTGGTCCTACAGCAGCCCCGCCACGCTCGAACCCCGCAAGCTCGGCTTCGACCCCACCGCCGACGCCAGCGTGGGCGGCCTGCTGAACCTCTGGATCTACCGGCGCATCGTCCGCGCGGAAAACTATGAGCCGGGCTTCGCCAAAGGCGGCGTCACGCTGGTCAACTGGCCGCAAAACGACTACTGGCTCGGGAACCTCTACGGGGGAACACCCGCCGAAGACGCCCTCCACCTGGAGGGCGGCCGCGAGCTAAGCCGCTGTCTTCTCTATTGGATGCAGACCGAAGCCCCGCGCGCCGATGGCGGCGCGGGCTGGCCCGGGCTGCACCTCTGCCCCGAAATCATGGGCACCGAAGACGGCCTTGCGATGTACCCTTACGTCCGCGAATCGCGCCGCATTCTCGCCGAGGTCACCGTCACCGAGGAGCACGTCGGCACCGAAGCCCGCATGAAAGCCACCGGCCTCGCCCGCGACGAAGTCACCGCGAAACGATTCGATGACACCGTGGGCGTAGGCAGCTACCGCATCGACCTGCATCCGTCGAGCGGCGGCGACAACTACATCGACGTGAGTTCATTGCCCTTCCAGGTCCCCCTGGGCGCGGTGATCCCCCGGCGGGTCGAAAATCTGCTGGCCGCCTGCAAGAACCTCGGCGTAACGCATATCACCAATGGCTGCTACCGCTTACATCCCGTCGAGTGGAACATCGGCGAAAGCGCCGGCGCGCTGGCCGCGCATTGTGTCGAGCGCAAGCTGACGCCGAAGCAGGTTCGCAATGGCGAGAAACTGCTTCGCGAGTTTCAGGCCTCGCTCACGGCTCAGGGCGTGGAACTGGAATGGCCCCGGGTCCGCCCCCGGTAGTACGAAACATATATATCCGATGTGCGCGTAACCCTTCTTGCTATCCGACTCGCCTATCCTGACGTGGACCCACGTGCTAAACGGCTGCTCCTTGTCGATGATGACGAGGAGTTAGTGGAACTATTGCTGGCCCGGCTGCCCGGCTATGGCTTCGAGGTGGATACCGCCCCCGATGCCCCGCGCGGCCTGGCAAAGGCGCTTCTCGGCAGTTACGACGCCGTTATTTTGAATTCTGTGCTTTCAGGGTTTGACGGATTCTCCTTGCTGGAGGCGCTGCGGAGGCAGTCACCTTCGCCGGTGATCATGCTCTGTCCGCCCGTACCGGGGATGAGCGATCCGCGCCGGCGGCCCAACGCGTTTCTGCCGAAGCCGTTCCGCCCCGAGGACCTGGCAAGGCAGGTGCAACTGCTCGTAAACCCTAAGCTGGCCGCCCCGGCGGCCTAATGGTCGTCAGGTCCGGACTTCGTAGCACTCGAGCCGGCCCTGATTGCGGAGGTAGAGCCGCCCTCCGCAGACCACCGGGTACGCCCAGGCGGGAAATCCCTGATCCTCCAGGCGGAAACGCCCATGCTCCTGATAACCAAGCGGGCTGGCATCCGCCAAGCCCACGGTCCCGTTTTCCCCGAGCAGATAGAGTTGGCCGTTCGCCACGGTGAGGCAGCCCTTACCCACGCTGCGGTCCCGCCACACGACGTTGCCGGTGGCGAACTCCATGCAGGTCAGGATGGCGTTGGAGAATCCGTAGAGGTGGTCTCCCACCAGCACCACGCCGCCATGATGGTTCATCATGTCGCGGTTAAAGTACACTTCCCGGGATTCGACACCGCCGCCGCCGGCCTTGAGTTCCAACAGGCCGCAGCCGGTGCCATAGGCTGACGTATAGAAGACCCGGTTGGCTCGAAACACCGGCGTGGCGCAGTTGGCGGTCCGGTTGGCGGGCCGCTCATACCGCCACAGCAGTTGGCCGTCCGCGGCGCGCACGCCGACGCCGGCGCGGGCCGTCAGGTTCATGTAGCAGCGCACGCCGCCCACCTCGGCCACGATCGCGGAAGCATAGCCCGCGGGATCGTTCAGATCGGCGGACTTCCAAATCACCTTGCCGGACGACTTTTCCAGCGCCACCATGCCGGCGCCGCGGCCGCCGGGTGTGACGATCAGCCGCTCGCCGTCCACGAGCGGCGATTCGCTGAGCAGCCAATAGGGATTCGAACCGCCGAACTCCTTGAGGATGTTCTTGCTCCAAACCGCCTTGCCATCGGCGGCGTTCAGACACGCCAAGTCGCCGTTTTCGGTGAGTACATAGAGCCGGTCTGCATCCACCGTCGGGGTTCCGCGCGGTCCGCTGCCGCGGTCGTTGCTGCCCTGGGGACCCAGGTTGGCGGTCCAGAGCTTTCGGCCGTCCGCGCGGCCCAGCGCATGCACCACGCTGCGTCCGTTCACGCCTCCCTGAACATAGACCCGCTCGCCGGCCATCGAGAGCGAACCATAGCCCGTGCCCAGCCCGTTTGCCTGCCAGAGCCTTTTCGGCCCGTCCGCGGGCCACTTGGTGAGCAGACCCGCCTCGGCCGAAACGCCGTCGCGGCGGGGGCCGCGCCACTGCGGCCAATCGGGCTCGGCGGCGTGCGCTGCCCGGCGGCTCAGGGCTGCGGCGGCGAAAACAGTGAGTGCCTGGCGTCGATTCATGGGTATCGTCCTTCCTCTTTCCCCAAACGACACCCATTGATCGCTATGCTAGCAACTAATGCCACGCAATGTCGCCGTTGTGGCCGGCGCTACCGGACTGACCGGGCGCTATCTCCTCGAGGTCCTCCTGGAGGATGCCTTCTACGATCACATCGTGACGCTCGTCCGCCGCCCCCTGGAGCGCTTCGAGCGCAAGCTGGAGCAGCGCATGGTGGATTACGAGAACCTGCGCGCCAGCGACCTCGAGGGCGCCACGCACCTGTTCTCCTGCCTGGGCACCACAATGAAGAAGGCCGGTTCCCGTGCCGCGTTCCGCCGCGTGGACTATGATTACCCCCTCATGTTCGCCCGCCTGGGGCAGGAAGCCGGCGCGCGCCGCCTGATGCATATCTCCAGCGTGGGCGCCGACCCGGCGGCGGGGAGTTTCTACCTGAAGGTGAAGGGCGAACTGGAGCGCGACCTCGAGACAGTCGATTTCGAAGCCACCCACATCTTCCGCCCCGCGGTGCTGCTGGGCCGCCGCGACGAAGAACGCCATGGCGAGGAATGGGCTGCACGGCTTTCCCGGGCTTTCGAATGGCTGATGGCCGGCGGCCTGAGCAAGTACCGTCCCATGCCCGCCGGCACGCTGGCCGCCGCGCTCGCCGCTGCGGGTGAACGAGGCGCACCGGGCCGCCACGTCCACTTCTACAACCAGATCTTCCGGCTGGCCGGCGGGTGATCCCCGCCAGCGGGTCGCGGCGCGCCCGCGGGCACGCTACTGCTGCGCCTGCTTCTTCTTCTTGACTAGCGCCTCAATGTCCGGGGGCAGATCAAACTGCGAGGCGGGAAGTTCCACGTTCCACTCCACCTCATCCATGATGGTTTCGATCTGCTGCGGCCCGGCCTTCTGGGTCAGTTTCGTAGGGACGCGGAACCCGCCCACATCGCGATATTCGTCCATGCGGGTTTCCAATGGCATCTCGCCCATAGGCGACGACAGGGTGACAACCGACTTGAGCAGGAGCCCGCTTTCGGTGTCGTACCACGAAGTCTCCGGCTTGCCGCCCGCCACCGGCTCCGCCACAAGCTTGTAGCAGGGGCGGCCATCCACTTCCTCCACGGCTTCCACTGTCACACTCTTGTACAGTTCGCGCCAGCGGATCGGGGCATCGATGCGGGTCATCCGCAATGCCATCTCCCGTTCCTGCCCCTCGAGCACGCGCGCGCCCTGCATGGGCGACAATTCCCAAGCAAGACCGTCTTTCACGCCGGAGCGGATCTGGCCCAACCCGGCCAGGTCCATGACCGTCGCGCCGTTGTTGGGCAGCGCGGCGAAGGTCTGGATGGAGGCCTTCAGCCCCATCGATTTGAACTCAAGCGACCCGCGCGCCCTCTGGGTTTTCACCTTTTCGTAGGCGGCGGCCCCGCCGGTCGCCTCCACGTAGCGGTTTAAGACCAGCTCGGCCGTGGGCAGCTGCGCCGCCGTTAACAGGCCGGCGGCGGCAAAACAAAGAAACAAGCGTTGAATCATCACGATCTTCCTCCCAAATTACCTACTCGAATATCCATGCCAGCGCCGCCTCCAGCGCGGGATCGCGGCCGGCCAGCAACAGCGCTCGGGTGAGTGGCGTTTCGACGTCGGGCGCCACGCCACGGCCCTCCACCGGGTGACCCCCGGCCGAGACATAATCGGCGACCGCATATTGAAAACGATCGCCGGAAGGCAAAGGTTCAATCAACGAGGGCAAGGCCATCCCGGGGGTCTTCTCGCCGAAAAGCCGCGCCCGGCCCAGATCTTTCAAGCCCGCCGCCAGGAACTCCGAAGTGGAAGCGGACAGGCCGTCGATCAGCAGCGCAACCTTCCCGGAAAAGACGGTAAGCCGGGGAAAGGCCACCAGCTTCAAAGGCCCGGTGGGCGCCAGCATGGTGCCCAGATGGTTCTGTTCCGCGAGGAACCAACCCGCGACGGCGGGCGCAAGAATGCCCAGGCCGCCGCCGTTGCCGCGCACGTCGAGGATCATTCCCCGGCACTCTCGGCAGCCTTCCACCGCGGCCTTGAACTCATCCTGAAGCCACTGCGGCTCGAAGAAGGCGTTCCAGCGGACATGCACCACGCCGGGGCGCGGCTCGGCGCGCTCGATATTCATGCGCAAAGGCGGCAAATGTCCGAACCGCACGGGGCGGCCCGGCGGGGTGGCCAGTTCGAGGGTGAGCGAACGTTCCCCGGCGCCGGTTTCGAAGGCGGCCTCTACCGTGCCGCCTGGTTCGCCTTGCAGGCGGCGCCCGAGCAGGATCGTCTGCAGCATCGGCCGGTCCTTGAGTTTCTCAAGCACCGGTCCGATCTCTTTGCCGTCCACCCGGAGCAGCGCCCAGCCTGTCTTGACACCCGCCTTCGCCGCCGCCGTGTCCGGGAGAATCCTTGTCACCAGCGGTTGCCCTTCCACCATGCGGACCTCGAAGCCCGGCGTGGCCTCGCCCGGTTCGCGGCCCGCCTCCAGGGCCGCGTACGTGGATGCCGGAATGATCCCGAAATGCGACTGGCCCAGCCGGTCCAGCAGTTCGTTGAGGATGACGCGGGCTTCCTGTGCGGAGGCGGCCTTCTCGATCTGCGGGCGAAGTTCGGCGCGGGCGGCGTCCCACGATGCCCCCGTCCGCTCTGGATCCCAGTGGCGCTCACGCACCGTCTGCCAGACCTGGTCGAACGAGGCCACCCAGACATTCGCCCCTTGCGCTATTGCGGCGGAGGTTAGAAGAGTACAGATCAGGAGGCGCTTCGTCGTGTCCATAACCCTTTGAAATGGTTACACAGATTCGAATGACGTTTCATAAACATCCGGTGACAGGGCATGCGTACCGCTGGAAATGTAAAGCATGCCGGGCGGTGCGCTCCGGCAGCCGGATCCAGGGTCCGTGAAATAATCCCGGCAGCGGGTTGGCGAAACCGGTCCGGCCGGGCGGTGTTACAATCCCGGATGGACGGGCCCTTAGCACAATGGTTAGTGCAGCGGACTCATAATCCGTTGGTTGCAGGTTCAAGTCCTGCAGGGCCCACCACCGGTCTTACCGCCCCGCCCAATCCCCGGATGCGATGACGGGGCCCGCGCCGCGCGGACCCGCCCAAAGATAGGCCCAGGCGGTGAATTCGCCTGCCGCCGTCTCCACCACAATTTGCGCACGGCGGAAGCGCGCCCCTTCGATCTCGTCGAGCAGCGGCAGCAGCGCCTCCAGCGAATCGAACTCGAAGAGTTCACCCGCCACGCGGCCCCGGCCTTCGATGAGTCCCGGATACTCGCCCAGGTCGAGCAGCCGGCCGGGCGCCCAAGCCTCCACAACCCTTGCCGGGCGCGCTCGCCGGAGCACCGCGTGCCTGGGGCCGCCGCTGCGGAGAGTACCATAGGCAAACAGTCTGTCCACGAACCCTATTGACCTTTGCTAAAAAAGGTGATTATATCGACTTGGCCATCTTCGGATGGTTTTTGCCGGGGGAATGCCCCGGCACGTGCTTTCAGGAGGTTTGAATGTCAAGAAAACTCTTCGCAGGAGTTTGTCTGCTTGCGTTGTGTGTCTCGATGCCCGTTGCCGCGCAGGAGTCGCGCGGCGCCGTCACGGGCCGCGTCAGCGACACCAGCGGAGGCATGATCCCCGGCGCGAATGTCACGGTCACCAACACGGCGACCAACGAAGCGCGCCGCCTCACCACCAACGAAACCGGCTACTACGAGGCCAACTTCCTCGAACCCGGCCCCTATTCGGTGGCCGTTGAGTCCGGCGGGTTCAAGCGATTTGTCCGCACTGGAATCACCGTCAACGTCAGTACCCGTCTCGAAATCAATGTGACGCTCGAAGTCGGCGGCGTTGCGGAAACAATCGAAGTCACGGCCGAGGCGCCTCTGCTCGACACCACGTCGGCATCCGGTGGCCGCGTACTCGACCAGAAGAACATCATCAACCTGCCCTTCTCGGATCTGAATCCGTTTGCGCTCACCGCGCTCGCGCCGGGCATGCAGTGGACCGGCCAGCCCGAATACCGCCGCCCGTTTGACAATGGCGGCACGTCGGCCTTCAACACCATGGGCGGCGTCGGCCAGAACGAATACACCATCGACGGCATGACCGTCACCGGCACCGGCCGCCGCGTCGGCTTCACCCCGCCGGCGGACTCGGTCACCGAGTTCAAGCTCGAGACTTCGAACTTTGACGCCTCCCAGGGCTTCACCTCGGGCGCGGCGATCAATGTTTCGTCGAAATCCGGCACCAATCGTTTCACGGGTGATGTCTTCAACCAGCACTGGCAGCAGCGCTGGAATGCCACGGGCCACTTCCAGCGGACCCTGTGGGAGGACCAGGTGGCGCGGGGCGTGATCACGCCCGACACCCAGAAGCAGGCCACCGGGCGCTCGAACAACTACGGCTTCTCGCTCTCCGGTCCTGTTGTTCTCCCCAAGATCTATAACGGCAAGGACAAATTCTTCTGGACCCTCACCTGGAACGGCATCCGCCAGTCCAAGGCCGAATCCACCAGTTCGGTGAACCGCACCGTGCCCACCGCGCTGATGAAGCAGGGCGATTTTTCGGAACTCTGGCTTGCCCCCAACGGCGTGCAGCGTTTCACTGTCTATGACCCCCGCACCGCGCGCCTGGAAGGCAACACGGTTGTCCGCACGCCGTTCCCCGGCAACCGCGGCGTTCCGATTCTGAACCCGATGTATCAGACCTATGCCGCGTTCTACCCGGAACCGAATAACACGCCCGGTCTGGTGACCCCCGAAGGCTTCAATAACTACCTCGCCTTCGCAATGCCCAAGGACGAAATCTTCGACGCCATCGTGAACCGCTACGATTACATCGTCAGCGACAAGCATCGCGTGAACTTCCGCTGGCAGTGGAACGACCGTCTGGCCGATGAGTACGACTGGACGTATGAGACCCGCCGCGGCCTGCACTCCAATGGCCTCACCCGCATCAATAAGGGCGGCAACGTCAATTGGCTCTATACAATCAATTCGACGAATATTCTCGACGCCAACTTTGGCGTGTCGCGGTTCGATGAAGGCAGCCGCAACCTCGCGCGCACGGCCTTCCGCCCGGCCGATGTCGGCCTGCCGGCTTATGTCGATGCTCGCGCCGGCCGGTTCCCCGTGCTGCCAAATAACGACATGAACAACATCGAGGACGTCAGCGGTACTTACCCTGTGGTCGGCTCCAATGGCATGACGAGCGAACTCCGGCTCGGCATGACCACCATCAAGGGCAGCCACTCATTCAAGTACGGCTGGCAGGAACGCGTCCATAAGTGGACCGCGCTCGGCCCCGGCCACACCGGCGGCCAATATGTGTACCGCAACGCCTGGACCCGCGCCACCAACGTCGATAACGTCTCCAACCAGCACGGCCTCGACTGGGCTTCGTTCATGATGGGCGTGCCGAACAATGTCGGTATCGACACGAACGACTCGTTCCTGTTCCACAACCCCCGGCGCGGCCTCTACATTCAAGACGACTGGCGCGTCTCCAGCAAGATCCGCCTCTCGCTCGGTCTCCGGTATGAGGGCGAAGGCGGCATTCGCGAGCGCCACAACCGCGGCATCGCGGCGCCGTTCATTTTCGACCTCGAACAGCCCTTCACGCCGTTCGCCCGCGCCGCCTACGCCGCCAGTCCGATTCCCGAGTTGCCGGTGAGCCAGTTCAATCCCGTCGGCGGCACCGCCTACCTCGGCACGCAGGGCTTCGATTCCGTCACGAAGGGCCATCATTTCCTGTTGCCCAAACTCGGAATCGTGTACAGCATGGATCCCAAGACCGTCATCCGTGCGGGCTATGGCATGTATGCCGACACGCTCAACGTCAATAACAACCGGCCCGACACGTTCGGCTTCAACCAGGCCACCACCACGCCGATTACTAACGACGCCGGCCTCACTTTCTGCTGCGGCGTCGGCGGCGCCGCTGGCATCGCCCAGGGCCGGACTCCGATCCACGATCCGTTCCCGGTGCGCGCCGATGGCACCCGCTTCGATGAACCGCTCCAGGCTCAACTGGGCGGGCTGCCCCGCGTTGGCCGCGGCTTCAGCCTCGGCATCCCCTGGAACTACCGTCCCGCGACGCAGCACCGTTGGCGCGCCGGCTTCCAGCGCGAGCTGATGCACAACACCATGCTCGATGTCAGCTACAACGGCGCCTACTCCAGCGTGCCCGTCCAGCAGCGCATCGACTTCCTTCCGGCGGATCAGTGGACCACCGGTATGCTTCGCGATCAGGCCAACGATAACCGCCTGAACTCGAACGTGACGAATCCGTTCCGCATTACCAACATGGCCTCGCTCGCGCAGTCGAACCCGCTCATCTACCGCTACATGGCCGGCCAGGGCGTCTTCACCAACTCGGTGATCGCCCGTCACAACCTGATCCGGCCCCATGGCTTCATGGGCAATGTTCAGGGTCTGCGCCAGGGCGTGGAGTTTTCCAACTCCCTCGGCTACGTCAACTACCACGACGTGCAGGTGCTCGTCGAGCGCCGCATGACCAGGGGCTTCACCTCCTCGTTCATGTACACCGGCGCGACGGGCCGCGAAGCGAACTTCTACTACAACGAGTTCGATTCCGGCCCCAGCGAGCGCATCTCCAACTCCGTGCGCCCGCACCGCATCGCCTGGACCGCGATCTACGAACTGCCCTTCGGCAAGGGCCGCACCCACCTCAAGGACGGCCTTGGCGCGTGGATGCTCGGCAACTGGAACGTGAGCTGGGTGTACCAGCGCCAGGGCGGACCGGCCACCAATTGGGCCAACCGCTTCTTCCACGGCGACCTCGACAACATCGGCAGCCTGTTCCGTTCGAACGAAACCCGCGCCGCCGACCTGCGGCAGTGGTTCGACCCGAATATCGCCTACCGCGGCACGGGCGCCATTCCGCAGGGCTTCCAGGGCTTCGAAGGCCGCGCCGCAAATCAGCCCGGCAGCTACCATGTCCGCATGTTCCCCTTCCGCCTCGAACAACTGCGTGAAGACGGCATCCGCAACTGGGATGTGAAGATCGAGCGTATCTTTCCCATCGTCCCCGAACGCGGCATTCAAGCCCGATTCTCCCTGGACATGCTGAATGCCACCAACCACACCAACTTCGGCGGGCCGAACCTCGACCCGGCCAGCGGCAACTTCGGCCGCGTCACCTCGCAGCGCGGCCTGCCGCGTGTGCTCCAGTTCAACCTGCGCGTGTCGTTCTAAGTCCGAATCCGGCACCCGCAGCCTCGATCCATCAAGGCCCGTCGCCGCTCCCCGGGGAGCGGCGACGGGCCTCTTCCTTGTCGGAATCCATTTCTTTCTTGACCTCCCGGGCAAAAGATGATTAGATACCTACGGCTCGCAATAGATAGCCACTTTGGCTATTGAAGTAAGAGAGTGTCTTCAGGAGGTTTGAATGCTACGCAAATTCACTTTGGGGATTTGCCTGGCGGCTCTGTGCGCCGCAATCCCCTTGGCTGCTCAGGAGTCGCGCGGGGCCATCACGGGCCGCGTGAGCGACACCAGCGGCGGTATGATCCCCGGTGCGAATGTCACGGTCACCAATACGGCGACCAACGAAACGCGCCGCGTGTCCACGAACGAAACCGGCTACTACGAAGCCAACTTCCTCGAACCCGGCCCCTACCAGGTGGCCGTCGAATCCGGCGGTTTCAAGCGCTTCGTCCGCACCGGCATAACGGTCAATGTCAGCACGCGTCTTGAAATTCACGTCACTCTGGAAGTCGGCGGCGTTGCGGAGACGATTGAGGTCACCGCCGAGGCGCCTCTGCTCGACACCACGTCCGCCTCCGGCGGCCGCGTGCTTGATTCGAAGAACATCATCAACCTGCCGTTCTCGGACTTGAACCCGTTCGCCCTCACCGCGCTCGCCCCCGGCATGCAGTGGACCGGCCAGCCCGAGTACCGCCGTCCCTTCGACAACGGTGGCACCTCGGCCTTCAACACCATGGGCGGGGTTGGCCAGAACGAGTACACCATCGACGGCATGGTCGTCACCGGCACGAACCGCCGCGTCGGCTTCACGCCCCCGGCCGACTCGATCACTGAGTTCAAGCTCGAAACTTCGAACTTCGACGCCTCGCAGGGTTTCACCTCGGGCGCGGCGATCAACGTTTCGTCGAAGTCGGGGACGAACCGCTTCTCGGGTTCGATCTTCAATCAGCACTGGCAGCAGCGCTGGAACGCTACGGGGCACTTCCAGCGGACTTTGTGGGAAGACCGGGTTGCCCGCGGCGAAATCAGCCCGGATACCCAGAAGCAGGCGACGGGCCGCTCGAACAACTACGGCATCTCGGTCTCCGGTCCGGTGGTCCTTCCGAAGATCTTCAATGGCAAGGACAAGTTCTTCTGGACACTGACCTGGAACGGCATTCGTCAGGCGAAGGCCGAATCCACCAGCGCGGTGAACCGCACTGTGCCGACGGCCGCGATGAAGCAGGGCGATTTCTCGGCGCTGTGGCTCGCCCCGAACGGCGTGCAGCGCTTCACGGTCTACGACCCGCGGACCACCTTCATGGACGGCAACGTTGTCCGCCGCACGCCCTTCCCCGGCAACCGCGGGGTCCCCGTTCTGAACCCGGTGTATCAGTTCTATGCGGACCTCTATCCCACGCCGAACGACACTCCCGGCCTGGTCACCCCGGAAGGCTTCAACAACTACCTCGCCTTCCTCATGCCCAAGGACGAGATCTTCGACTCGTTCGTGAACCGCTACGACTACATCATTAATGACAAGAATCGCGTCAACTTCCGCTACCAGTGGAACGACCGCCTTGCCGACGAATACGACTGGACCTATGAGACCCGGAAAGGTCTCCACTCCAACGGACTCACCCGCATCAACAAGGGCGGCAACGTCAACTGGCTCTACACGATCAATTCCACCAATATCCTCGACGCGAACTTCGGCATCTCCCGTTTCGAGGAAGGCAGCCGCAACCTGGCTCGCACGGCCATCCGGCCCGCCGATGTCGGTCTTCCGGCTTACGTCGACGCTCGCGCCGGTGCCTTCCCCGTGCTGCCGCAGGTGAATTTCAACAACATTCAGCAGGTCTCGGGTACATACCCCGTCGTCGGCGCAATCGGCACCACCGGCGAACTTCGCATCGGCATGACGACCATTAAGGGTTCCCACTCCTTCAAGTACGGCTGGCAGGAGCGCCGCAATCAGTGGACGGGCCTCGGCCCCGGCCACTCCGGGGGGCAGTATCAGTTCCGCAACAACTGGACGCGCGCCTCGAACGTGGACAACGTCTCCAACCAGCACGGCCTCGACTGGGCCGGATTCATGATGGGCGTCCCTACTGGTCTCGGCCTTGATACGAACGACTCGGTGTTCCTGAGCACCCCGCGCCGGGGACTCTATATTCAGGACGATTGGCGCGTCTCCAGCAAAGTCCGGCTTTCGCTCGGCCTCCGCTACGAGCGCGAGGGCGGCATCCGCGAACGCTTCAACCGCGGTATTGCCGGGCAGTTCCTCTTTGACCTGCAACAGCCGTTCACCGAGGGTGCGCGCGCAGCCTACGCCGCCAACCCAATCCCGGAGATGCCCGTCAGCCAATTCAATCCCGTCGGCGGCACCGCCTACCTCGGCACGCAGGGTTTCGACACTCTGACCCGCGGGACGCACATCCTCCTGCCCAAGGCCGGGATCGTTTACAGTTTCGACAACAAGACTGTCATCCGCGCCGGCTATGGCATGTACATGGATACCTTCAACCCCGCCAATAACAACCGCCCCGATACCTTCGGCTACAACCAGGCCACCACCACGCCAATTTCCACCGATGCCGGATTCAGCTTCTGCTGCGGCCTCGGTCCCGGCACCAACCTTGGCCCGGGGCGCACCGTCATGCATGACCCATTCCCGGTTCGCGCCGACGGCACCCGCTTCGACGAACCCTTCCAGAACCGCCTCGAAGGTCTGCCGCGCGTCGGCCGCAACTTCAACAGCGGCGTGCCCTGGGACTTGCGCCCCGCGCTCCAGCAGCGCTGGCGTGTCGGCATCCAGCGTGAACTGATGCACAACACCATGCTCGATGTCAGCTACAACGGCGCTTATTCCTCGGTGCCCGTCCAGCAGCGCATCGACTTCCTGCCCCAGAACGAATGGACCACCGGCATGCTCCGCGACCAGGCCAACGACAACCGCCTGAATACCGCCGTGTCCAACCCCTACAACATCCGGAACTACCCCGGCCTGGCCCAATCCAACCCGGATCTGTTCCGCTACATGTCCGGCCAGGGCATCTTCACCAACAACGTCGTGAATCGCCACTTGCTCATCCGGCCCCACGGCTTTATGAACGGTGTGAATGGCATCCGCCAGAGCAACAACTTCCTGGACACCCTGGGCCATGTCAACTATCACGACATCCAGGTTCTCCTTGAGCGCCGCATGACCCGCGGCTTCACCAGCACCTTCATGTACACCGGCGCCACCGGCCGCGAGGCGAACTTCTACCTGAACGAGTTCGACGCCGGCCCCAGCGAGCGCATCTCCAACGCTGTGCGGCCCCACCGCATTGCCTGGTCCGCCATCTACGAACTGCCCTTCGGCAAGGGCCGGACCTTCCTCAAGGATGGCGCCGGCGCCTGGCTGCTCGGCAACTGGAACATGAGCTGGGTCTACCAGCGCCAGGGCGGTCCCGCCACCAACTGGGCCAACCGCTTCTTCCACGGCGACATCGACAACATCGGCGCACTGTTCAATTCCGCCGAAACCCGCTCCCGCGACCTCCGGCAGTGGTTCGACCCGAATATCGCCTACCGCGGCACCGGCGCCATTCCGCAGGGCTTCCAAGGCTTCGAAGGCCGCGCCGCCAACCAGCCCGGCAGCTACCACGTCCGGATGTTCCCCGTCCGGCTCGAACAGCTTCGTGAAGACGGCATCCGCAACTGGGACGTCAAGATCGAACGCATCTTCCCGATCGTCCCCGAGAAAGGCATCCAGGCGCGCTTCTCGCTCGACATGCTGAATGCCACCAACCACACCAACTTCGGCGGGCCGAACCTCGACCCCGCCAGCGGCAACTTCGGCCGCGTCACATCGCAGCGCGGACTGCCGCGCGTGCTGCAGTTCAACCTGCGCGTGGACTTCTAGCGCTGAGGGAGCGGAGGGCGAATGCGCCTTCCGCTTCTTTACGCAGCCATCTAAAGATGCTATCCTAGGGTTTTTACGGAGATCATTGAGTTCGAACCTTCGGGTTCACCGGGTCATCCTGCGGGCGGCGCCCACCGATGGAGCGCCGGACAGACAGGCTCTGAAAACAACTCCTGAAAGCACTTGCGGCCAAGCGCGGCAGCCCTCAAAGGCGCCTGACGCTGGCCGCGAATTTTTTGTGGATTGCTCACCGCGGCGTAATCAACCCGCCCAGCTTGTCCGCCGCGCCGCCCGCGCATCCACGCTCCAGGCATGGTCCGCAACGCGTGTTCCAAGCCGGTCCGGAGCGAGAACCAGCCTATTCCCGCATAAATCATTGTGGATAATTCTCCAAATTAGTATGAATTCAATTCATTAAAATATTTAACTATCTAAAGAGTCCATTGAATTACTTTGGAAGAAGACGCTTCCTTGCAGTACGATAAATGAGCCAAGGAGTCTCTTCCATGCAAAGACTTGCTCTGTTGCTGGTCTGTGTGGCATCAGTATCGCTCGCACAGGAATTCCGTGCTTCCATCTTGGGCCAGGTGACGGATCCGACGGGGGCCGTCATCCCGGGCGTCAAAGTACGCGCCACCAAGATCGACACAAACGTCAGCCGTGAAGCCGAAACCACAAACGAAGGCTTCTACAATCTCCCCGGCCTGGACCCGGGACGGTATAACGTCACATTCACCAAGGACGGGTTCCAGACCGTCCGCCGGAACGAGATCGTGCTCCAGGTGGCCGATCGTCTGCAGATGAGTGTCAACCTGGAAGTCGGCTCGATCACTCAGGAAGTGACCGTCGTCGGCGAACAGGAGTTGATTCAAACCGCCACCGCCAGCCGCGGCCTCGTCTTCGATCCCGTGAAAATGCAGGAAATTCCCCTGAATGGCCGCCAGGCTTATATGCTGATGCGCCTGTCGCCCGGTGTGATGTTCACCCAGCGCACCTTCGGCGCCACCGGCTTTTCCGGCACCCGCGGCTGGGACGTGAACGGCAGTTTCGTCATGAATGGCGGCCGCTCTGGTTCAAACCAGTTCCTTCTTAATGGCGCCCCCATCTCCAGTGACGGCACCTTCAACCTCTCTCCCAATGTGGAAGCTGTTCAGGAGATGAAGGTGATGGTCAATACCTACGACGTCCAGTACGGACGCTCCGGCGGCGGGCACGTCAACACCACGTTGAGATCCGGCACCAACGACACGCACGGCTCGTTATTCAACTTCTGGCGAAACCGGGTGCTCGATGCGAACACCCGCCAGAATAATGCCCTCGGCGTCGGCCGCGGTTTCCGCAACCAGCACCAGTTTGGCGGCACTGTGGGCTTCGCGCTGCGCAAGGATAAGGACTTCCTCTTCTTCAGCTTCGAAGGCTGGCGCGAGGTCGTGCCCTTCCCCTCCAATACCAGCGTCCCTCCGCTCGAAATCCGGCAGGGCAATTTCGCCAATTTCACGCCCCAAGGCCAGACCGGCCCCATCGCCATCTTCGACCCCATGACCTCCCGCCCCTGCGGTGGCGCTGTCACCTGCGTTTCCGGCGGTGTCTTCCGGCGCGACCCCTTCCCTGGGAACGTCATTCCGGCCAGCCGCATCAACCCAATCGGCCGGAATGTCCTCAGCTACTACCCGGCCCCGAACTTCCAGCCCCAGTCTCTGGTCAACAACTTCACCCGCCCCGACAATGTCGGCCGCTACCGCTATGAACAGCCCATGGCGCGCTACGACAAAATCGTCACCGACAACGACCGGCTCTACTTCCTGTTCACCTTCCAGGACGGCTCGGAGTTCCGCAACCAGAACGGCTTCGATCCCCCGGCCCAGACCGGCAATATGCGCGGCACGGTCCGGCGAGACCAGAATTATCTGATCAGCTACGACAAGACGCTCTCACCCACCCGCATTTTCCACATCCAGGCCAATTACAACCGCTTCGAGCAAAACTTCCCGGACGTTTCGGATTACGATTTTACCGTGGACAAACTTGGGATGCGCCCGCTGCCCGTTGTCGGCACCTTCCCCACCACGCTCGCCCCGCGCATGGCTGTTTCCGGTTTTGCCAATTTGTTCGGGAACAATTTCATCAATCAAAGCTCCCGCCAGCAAATCAATTTCCAGGCAAATCTTTCCGAGGTCCGCCGCCGCCACGCGCTTAAGTACGGCATCGAAATCGCCCAGCTCATCAACCATAACCGCGCCTCCGGCCGCGCCGGCGGCGAATTCGCCTTCGATAACCGCTGGAGCCGCGAATTCTTCGGCGTCAGCCGCGGCGTCCGCGATGGCAGCTCCGTCGCCGACCTTCTGCTCGGCAACATCGGCAGCGGCTTCATCGCCTTCAACGACACCTTCCTCCGCCGGCAGCCTTACTTTGCCGGCTTCATCCAGGACGACTGGAAGGTCTCCCGCACCCTCACCCTGAACCTCGGCCTGCGCTACGACGTCCAGTTTCCCCTGATCGAAATCCACAACCGCCTCAACCGCGGCTTCGATTACTCGGGCGTCCAGGCCAACAGCGGCGAGATCCTCGGCCGCTGGCGCGAGATCGCTCCCACCCAGGCGGCCGGTTATCCCGCCCCGCCCGACGCCATCCGCGGCGGCCTGCTGTTCGCCAATGTCGGCGGCCAGCCCCGGCGCGTCTACAACTTCGACTACACCAACATCCAGCCCCGCCTCGGCTTCGCCTGGAATTTCATGGACAAGACCGTCCTCCGCGGCGGCGCCGGCATCTTCCACCGCACCGACACGCGCGGTAACATCGCCACCGGCTTCAGCCTCAATACCAACTACATCAACACCCTCGATGCCGGGCAAACCCCCTCCAGCGGCATCGGTACCGGCGCCTACTCCCTTACGAATCCCTTCCCTGATGGTGTTGTCCGTCCCTTCGGCAACCAACTCGGGCTGGCCACGGGCTTCGGCGCAGGCGTCAGCTTCGATAACCCGAACCGCCCCATCCCGCGTACCCGCCAGTGGTCCATTACCCTGGAACGCGAACTCCTCTGGGGCATGGTCCTCGAAACCAGCTACGTTGGCTCCCGCACCACCCAGGAGGCCCGCGCCATCCAGATCGGGGATATGTCCCAGGCCGACTGGGACCGCGCCCAGGATCCCGCTAATGTCAGTTTCTATCAGCAAGCCGTCCCCAACCCCTTCTTTGGACGCGCCCAGCCCGGTACCACCCTCAATGCCCAGGCCAATGTCTCACGCCGCGATCTGATGCGCGCCTTCCCCGGCTTCACCAGCGTCGTGGACAACGTCAACCCCTCGGGCCGCGTCTGGTACCACGCCCTCCAGACCCGCTTCGAGAAACGCATGCTCGGCGACCGCTCCCGCACCGGCGCCCTCACCTGGGTCACCGCCTATACCTGGTCCAAAATGATGGAGAACTTCCTCCACAACGACTACGCTCACGGCTGGCGCACAATGGCCAGCCAGGTCACCGGCGAGGACCGCACCCACAACTTTACTACCGCCGCCATTTGGGATCTCCCCTTCGGCAAGAACCGCACCTACCTCACCGATATGGCCCCCGCCGCCGAATATATCCTCGGCGGCTGGACCGCGAACTTCAACCTCATCTACCAGAGCGGCGTCCCCCTTGGCGCCTGGCGCTCCTGGGAATTCCAGTGCGGTAACCACCGCGCCGGCATCAACCCCACCGAAAGCCAGTGGTTCTTCAACGACCGCACCCGCTTCGGCGAATGCTGGCGTCAGTTGCGGCCCTTCGAGTACACCCAACTGCCGAACCGTTTCCATCAGCTGCGCAGCCACACCGCTCCGCAGTTCGACTTCATGGTTTCCAAGAAGTTCAACGTCAACGAAAAATGGTCGGTCGAATTCCGCGGGGAGGCCTTCAATGCCTTCAATACCCCCCTCCGCGGCGACCCGCCCTCCACCAACCCCGCCGGTGCCGACTTCGGCATCCTCCCAGTGGCGCAGTTGAACTTCTCGCGCAACGTCCAACTCGGGGCCCGCATCCGCTTCTGAGCGGCGCGTGTCCCCGTGACCCGGCCGGCCCTGCTCCTCGTGAGGCGCAGGGCCGGTTTCCTTTATAAACCCCTCTCACCGCGGCGTAATCAACCCGCCGAGCTTGTCCGCCGCTCCGCCCTCCATCCTGGGGTAGAGCGCCGAATACGCTTCCAGGTACTTCAGGCCCGCGCCGGTGTTGTAAATGAGCACGCGCTCGTCCGCCTTCAAGAACCCCGACGCGTAAAGCCGCTCCGCCGCCGCTACGCACGCCGCGCCCTCGGGCGCGGCGAACACGCCGTCGAGCCGCGCAAGACGCGCGCCCGCCTCGAGCGCGGCACGGTCTCCGACGGCCACGCACGTCCCGCCGCTTTGCCGCACGATATCGAGGATCAGGAAGTCGCCGATCGGCTTCGGCACCCGCAGGCCGCTCGAGACCGTCATCGCCCCGTGCCAGAATTCGCACTCGCTCTTGCCTTCCTCGAAGGCCTTCACGATCGGCGCGCAACCCTCGGCCTGAACGACGATCATTTTCGGCCGCGGGCCGGTGATCCACCCCAGCGCCTCCATCTCCTCGAAGGCTTTCCACATGCCGATCAGGCCCACGCCGCCGCCGGTGGGGTAGAGAATTGCATCCGGCAGCCGCCACTGGAACTGCTCGGCCGCCTCGTAGCCCATCGTCTTCTTGCCCTCGATGCGGTAGGGCTCCTTGAGCGTGTTGATCTCGAACCAGCCCTCGGCGTCTTTCCGCTCGGCCACCATGCGGCCGCAATCGGAGATCAGACCGTCCACCAGCGTCACCTTCGCGCCGAAGGCCATGCATTCGAGGTAGTTCGACTGCGGCACGTCGCGCGGCATGAAGATGTGCGCCTCAATGCCCGCCGCCGCCGCGTAAGCCGCCGCCGCGCTGGCGGCGTTGCCCGCCGAGCCCAGCGCCACCTTCGTGATCCCCAATTCCCGGCACATCGAAATCGCGCACGACAGCCCGCGCGCCTTGAAGGAGCCAGTGGGGCTGACGCCTTCGTCCTTCAACCACAGATTCGCCGCTCCCAGTTCCGCGCCCAGCCGCCGCAGTTTCACCAGCGGCGTCCAGCCTTCGCCGAGCGAAGTGATGGATGCAGGCTTCGCCACCGGCAGCACGGGCGCATAGCGCCACATGGACGAAGGTCCCGAGGCCAGCCACTCGCGGTTCCAACTCCGCCGCGCCGCCTCGAGGTCGTAGCGCACCAGCAGCGGCGCTCCGGACGCCGACAGGTTGCGCGCCACTTCAATCGGGTACTTTTCGCCGGTCCGGCTGCATTCCAGGTGCGTGCGCGTGGTCATCTTCGCCCGCTATGATAGCGAATCATGCTCCCTCGGCCTCTGCTCCCCCTTTTCCTGCTGGCGGCGCTGGCAGCCGCACAGACCCAGCCCATCGACGAAGGCTACACGCGCCAGATTCGCGAGTTCACCACCGCACCGCATTTTCTGACTGAACTGGTGGACCATCTGCCCGCCTCCGCCACTGTCCCGACGCCGGAAAAGGCCCTCGGCTACATCGCCGGCGCGAAGGACAAACTCACCTACGCCGCCGAAATCCACAAGTACATGCGCGACATCGACGCCGCCAGCCCGCGCGTGCGCGTGCTCAGCATGGGGCAGAGCGAAGAGGGCCGCGAGATGATTCTGGTGCTCATCTCCGACGAGGCCAACCTGAAGCGCCTGGATGACCTCAAGCGCATCACCCACCGCCTCGCCGACCCGCGCGGCGTGCCCGAGGCCGAAGCCGACAAACTCATCGCCACCGGCGTGCCGTTCTACTGGACCACCGGCGCGATCCACTCCACCGAAACCGGTGCCCCCCATATGCTGATGGAGCTGGTTTACCGCCTCGCCGTCGCCGAAACGCCCTTGATCCAGAACATCCGCAAGAACCTGGTGGTGATGGTGACGCCCGTCATCGAAGTGGACGGCTGGGAGCGCCACGTGGATCTCTACCGCTGGAAAAAGGCGAATCCGGATCGCGCCTTCCCGAGCCTGCTCTATTGGGGCAAGTACGTCGCCCACGACAACAACCGCGACGGCATGGGCCTTTCGCTCGCTCTCAGCCGCCATGTGACAAAAACGTTCCTGGAGTATAAGCCCCAGGTTTTCCATGACTTGCACGAATCTATCCCGTTTCTGTACGTCTCAACCGGCATGGGGCCTTACAACGCTTGGCTCGATCCCATCGTCATAAATGAGTGGCAGAAAATGTCGTGGAATGAAGTCGAGCAGATGACCCGCCGCGGTGTGCCCGGCGTGTGGACCCACGGCTTCTATGACGGCTGGGCCGCGAACTACATGTTTACCGTCGCCAACGGACATAACGCCATCGGCCGTTTTTATGAGACTTTCGGCAACGGCGGCGCCGACACGATGGAGCGTACCGTGCCGCCGTCGCAGTCCAACCGCGCCTGGTTCCGCCCCAACCCGCCGCTGCCGAAGGTCCTGTGGAGCCACCGGAACAACGTCAATCTGCAGCAGAGCGGCCTGCTGCTGTCGCTCGACTATGCCGCCGCCAACAAAGAGACCTTCCTGCGCAACTTCTGGCTCAAGGGCAAACGCTCCATCGCCAAGCCGGAAAACGAAGGCCCCGCGGCCTATGTGATCTCGCGCGAGGAGCGCCCGAATGAGGCCGCCTCGCTCGCCTCGCTGCTGATGAGCCACGGCGTCGAAGTCCACACGCTCGATGGCGAAGTGGAAACCGGCGGCGCGCGGCTGGCCGAAGGCTCCTTTGTCATCCGCATGGATCAGCCCTATTCGCGCATGGCGGACATGTTCCTCGACCGCCAATACTACAATCCCAACGACACGCCGCCCTACGACGACACCGGCTGGACGCTGAGCGCGCTGCGGAATTTGAAGTCGGTGCGCGTGGCGGAGACTTCGCTGCTGCAGGCGCCCATGTCGCTGGCCACCGCGCCGCCCGCCGTCGAGGGGCGCGTTCAAGGCGAAGGCCGCGCGTTCCTGGTGAACCATAACGCAGAACGGAATCTCGCGCGCCTGCGCTACGCTCTCGTGGGGCTGCGGATTCACGCCGCCGAAGCGCCGTTTGAAGCAGGCGGGCGCAAGTATAAGGCCGGTTCGTTCATCATCGACGCGGGCGAAAACCCGGCGGACCTGCGCCAGCGGCTCGAAGATGCCGCCAAAGAGCACGGAATCACGATCTACGCCGCCGCCGCGCTGCCCGATGTGGCGCGCCACCCCGTTTCCGCGCCCCGCATCGCACTGGTCCATACCTGGCTCAGCACGCAGACCGAAGGCTGGTTCCGCGTGGCCCTGGATGGCGAAAAAATCCCCTACAAATACGTTTCCACGCAGTATTTGCGCGAAAAAAGCGCATTGCGCGATGAGTTTGACGTCATCATTCTCGGCCCCACGCCCGGCAGCGCGCAGCGCATCGTGAACGGCACGCCCGTGCGCGGCCAGCCCGTTCCGTGGGACGCTTCCATCGGCCCCAATGTCGCCGGCTCGCCCGACACCGCGGCCGATACACGCGGCGGCATGGGTCTGGAGGGCGTGGCGAACATCCAGAAGTTTGTCGAGGCCGGCGGCGTCTTTGTCACTATCGCCTCGAACGCTTCGCTGCCCATCGATTACGGCCTCATCGACGGCGTCTCGATCACCCAGACCCGCGAACTGCGGGCCCGCGGCAGCGTGCTGAACGCCGCCATCGCCGATGCCCGCAGCCCTATCACCTACGGTTATGAAGGCGCCGTGCCCGTGTATTTCAACTCCGCCCCGGTGCTCGATGTCGCGCCGCTCGGCATCGCCATCGGCGGCGGCCCGGCAGCCGCGGCGCCCGCCGCCCGGCCTACCGGCCGAGGCACGGCCACCGACCGGGACCGCATCCAGGGCCGTCCCGACGTCGAGCCGCCGCCGCCGCTCAAGCCCGGCGAACTCGCACCCGACATGCTGGAGCGCGTGCGCCACCTGATTCCTCCGCCCGCTGAACGCCCGCGCACCGTGCTCAAATTCGCGGAAGAAAAGGACTTGCTCGTTTCCGGCATGCTCGCGGGCGGCCGTGAACTCGCGGGCAAACCGGCCATCGTGCAGGCGCCTTCCGGCAAAGGCCACTACCTGCTGTTCGCGATCAACCCGATGTGGCGGAACCAGACCCAGGGCAGCTTCATGTTCCTGCTCAACGCCGCCATGCACTACGACCATCTCCATCTCGGGCAGGTGAAACCGGCGCAGCCATGACGCGTTTTTTCGCATTTTTGATGTTTTTTGGGCCCGTTTTTGCGTCGGAAACCGCCATTTTGACCACGGGCCAGCGCATCGAGGCCGATCGCATCGAACGCGAAAACGGCCGCTACATTCTGCACCTCGGCGGCGGACGGATCGAACTCGATGCCTCGGAAGTGGCCTCGGTCGAACACACGCCCGAGCCGGAAGCCGAAGCGCCCGCACCGCCGCCGCCGCCCCGCACCTGGACGCCACAGGAACTCGTCACCGAAGCCGCCCGGCGGCACGGCCTTCCACCCGAGTTTGTGCACAGCGTCGCGATGACGGAATCGGCCTATCAGGTGAGCGCGCTGTCGCCCAAGGGCGCGATCGGCGTGATGCAGTTGATGCCCGGCACGGCGCGTTATCTGAACGCCGACCCGCACAATGTCGAGCAGAACATCGACGCGGGCACGCGACTGCTGCGCGAGCTTCTGCTCAAATACCAGCACCACCCGGACCCGGTGCGCCGGGCGCTGGCGGCCTACAATGCCGGTGAAGGCGCGGTGCATAAGCACAACGGCGTGCCGCCCTACCGCGAAACGCTGAACTATGTCGAGAAGGTGATCGGCAAGTACTGGCGGCAGATGGGCGGTCCGCCGGAGAAGTAACGCTGCCAGCCTCGCCGTCATCCAAACAGAAATGACCAATCGCGAAGCCTACAAACAGAAACTCGAAGCTGAACTGGAAGTCGTGGAGGCGAAGATCGCACAATTGCGCGCTACCGCGAAGTCGAAGTCGGCGGACGCGCAAGTAGAGTACAACCGCCGCGTGGAACAGTTGGAAGAGAAACTCGATGCGGCGAAAGCCCGGCTCGGCGAGATCGCCGACGCCACGGAAGAGACCTGGGAAAGCATGAAAGCGGGCGTGGAGTCGGCGTGGACGTCGATCACCGAGTCGGTGAAGGAAGCGTTCACGGATTCGTCCGAAACTCCGAAAAGCTAAGGCCGCAGCAGAACTTTGAGCACGCCTGGCTGCATGGCGCGCTCGAACGCCGCCTGGCCTTCCTCAAGCGAAAACTCGCTGTCGATCATCTCATCGAGCCGCAGGCGGCCTTTTGTTATCAATTTCATAGCGGGGGCGAACCGGCCGCAGCGCGAGCCGATCAGCGTGATCTCGTTCACGATCGCCGGGGCCATGTCGAGGCCGGTTTCGCCGTGGACGGTGGATTTCATCACCACCGTGCCGCGCGGGCGGGTGATCGCCACCGCCGCCCGCAGGCCCGCCGGCGAACCGGTCGCCTCCACCGTCACGCTGTACGAAAAGCGCGGTTTTTGACGCCAAAAACGGGCTTCCAGACCGCATTTTTGCGCGATTTTGAGCTTGTTTTCGTGCTTCCCGTAGAGGTGGACCTCCGCCCCGTGCGCCGCCAGCACCTGCGCGATCAGCAACCCCAGTTTCCCGTCGCCCAGCACCGCCACGCGCTCGCCTTTGGCAATCCGCACCTGATCCAGGATCTCGCACGCCGCCGCCACGGGTTCCGTGAAGACGGCGTGCTCGTCGGGAACATGCGCGGGAACCGCGAAAAGATTGGCTTCCGGCAGCGTCAGGTATTCCGCGAACGCGCCCGGATGCTTCACGATACCCAGCACCGTACGGCGCGGGCAATGCCGCCCCAACCCGCGCCCGCACCAGTCGCATTTGCCGCATGCCAGGTTGATCTCGCCCACCACACGCTGGCCCGTATCCAGGCGTTCTCCGACGAATTCGTGACCGGGGCGCCCGCGAAAACCGTAGTAGCCGCGCAGTAACTCTATGTCGGTGTTGCAGATACCAGCGAGGCGCACGCGCACGAGCACGTGGCCCGACTTGGGTCTGGGTCTGGAGGCGTTCTTGACAGAGATGGTCCCGTCTTCGAGGTGCAGCGCTTTCATTGCGTCTGGGCGGCCAGGGAGGCGGCGTAGCGGTCCGCTGCCTTCTTGTATCCGCCGTTTTCTTTCTTCACCTGTTTGATGAACAGGGTTTCGAGTTCTTCCAGGGCGATGGCGGCTTCTTCGTCCATGTCATCGAGGACGCTGACGCGGTCAAGCCGGTCCCGCGGGTACTCGGGGCCGAATTTTTCCATTGCCTTGCTGAGCAGGAGAGCGGCGGACGGCTGTCCGATCGCCTCGAAGCCCAGGACGGCTTCCGGGGCGACAAGTCCGCCATGGCCAAAAAAGTACTGCTCGAAACCACCGTTAACGACTTCGTCCTGGCAGATATCGGCGCCGAAGAGCCAGCCGATTCCAGGCGGGACCCCGGCGAGGGACGCGAGGTACTCTTCGGCGTCGCGGTCGGCGAAGATCCGTTCTTCTCCCAACGCGATGGCTTCGGTGTAGTGGGGAAATTTGTTGGGCATCGGGCATCTCCTTTTCCGGGCCGCTTTTGGACAAGCGGCGAAGTTGGGTTTCCGGTGCGCGGCCGTCCTGCTTCGCCAGTCGGGCGACAGTGGCGATGCCGAGGAGATGCAAGTCGCTCAGCAGGAGCGGTCCGGGGCCGGCCGGATCCTGCAGACGCCGCTATTCAACCCTGACAACCGATATCATGCCAGAGATGAAACGCCATTGCTTTGTCTTACAGGTGAGGCCGGACCGGCTCGAAGAATACAAGGAGCGCCACCAGCAGGTGTGGCCGGACATGCTGGATGCGCTGCGCCAGACCGGCTGGCGCAATTATTCGCTCTTCCTGCGCCGCGACGGCCTGCTGGTGGGCTACGTGGAGTGCGACGACTTCGCGGCTTCGCGCGCCGCGATGCTCGAAATGGAGGTGAACACGCGCTGGCAGGCCGAAATGCGCGAGTTCTTCGTGGGCCTGGAAGGCGCGGGGGCCGACGAACGGATGCGGCCTCTGGAAGAGGTCTTCCATCTGGAATAATGGGAGGTTTGTGCCTTCCCAACTCCATTGTCTGAATTCCGCCTGCGGCGCGGTGTACGCGATCGGCGAGGTGATCTACACCTGTCCGAAGTGCGGCGCATTGCTCGAAGCGGCGGACCGCGATTTGAAGCTCGATCCTGACGCCGCGAAGCGGACGTGGCGCGAGCGGCGGATGTCGAACGCGCCGCTCGATCAGAGCGGCGTGTGGCGTTACCGCGAACTGCTCGGCTTTTTCGACGAACGGGAGCACTGCGTGGTGACGCTGCGCGAGGGCAACACGCCGGTGCTCGATGCGCCAAAGGCCGCCGCGTATGCGGGGCTGGATGCGCTCACCTTCAAGCACCAGGGCTTCAATCCGACGGGGTCGTTCAAGGACAACGGGATGACCGCCGGGGCCACGGTGGCGATGCGGCTGGGGATGCGGCGTGTGGCGTGCGTTTCGACCGGCAACACGTCGGCTTCGATGGCCGCGTACGCGGCGGCGGCGGGCATGACGCCCATCATTTTCCTGCCGCACGGCAACATCAGCCACGGGAAGCTGGCTCAGGCGCTCGAGTATGGGGCGCTGACGCTGCAGATCGAGGCGAATTTCGATCAAATCCTGGCTCTGGTGCGCGTTTTGGCGGAGAAAACGGGCATTTATCTGCTCAATTCGGTGAATCCGTTCCGGATCGAAGGCCAGAAGACGATCATGGTGGAGATGCTCGATCAGCGCGACTGGCGCGTGCCGGATTGGGTCGTCGTGCCGGGCGGCAATCTGGGCAACGTGTCGGCGTTCGGCAAGGGATTGCGCGAGTTGCATGCGCTGGGGTTGATTGACCGGCTGCCGCGGCTGGCGGTGGTGCAGGCGGCCCGGTCCGCGCCGTTTTACGACTACTTCCACAATGCGGAGCGCGCGGCGTTTGTCAGCGTGGAGCAGCCGGAAACGCTGGCCACCGCGATCCGCATCGGCGATCCGGTGTCCTGGCCGAAGGCGATTCACGAAGTGGAGACGTCGGGCGGCGTGGTGGAGAAGGCGACCGAGCAGGAGATCGCCGATGCGAAGGCTGTAGTCGGACAATGCGGCATCGGTTGCGAACCGGCGTCGGCGGCGACGCTCGCCGGGCTGAAGAAACTGCGCGCGGCGGGGATCGTGGCGGCGGACGCCGACGTGGTGGCGGTGCTGACGGGCAACGTGCTGAAGGACCCGGATTACATCTTCAAGTACCACACTGGCGCGCTGAAAACGCCATGGGGCGAAGGGATCGCTGCGAATTTCGGAAATCAACCGGTGGTGCTGCCGAACGACGCGGAGCGGATTGCGGCGTTTATTGGGGAGCGGACGGGCGCGCGGAATTGACCCTGGGTGCGGCGGCTGGCGGCGGGCGCCGGGGGTCTGTGATTCAGGCGTTGAGGTGGGTGCCGTGTATTGTACTCATTGAAACGGCCCGAGTGGGGAAGGAAGGCAACTAACCATGCCGACGAACGTGAATGAAGTGATTCAGAAACTGAGGCCCGCGCAGCGCAGGAGGGTCGAGGCGCGCGCGGCGGAGCTGGTGGCCGAGGAAATGACGTTGCGCGAGTTGCGCAAGGCGCGCAAGCTCACGCAGGTTCGCATGGCGAAGCAGCTTGGCATCACGCAGGACAGCGTTTCGCGGCTGGAGAAGCGCAGCGACCTGCTGCTGTCCACACTGCGGAAGACGGTCGAGGCGATGGGCGGGAGTTTGTCGCTGGTGGCCGAATTTCCCGATCGTCCTCCGGTGGTGCTTTCGGGGATTGCCGGGGACGATGCGCGGGCGGGGCTGAAGCCCCGCGCAGGCTGAAGCCTGCCCTACTTTCGCGGGTTTCGTTGCGGTTTCAGCCGGAGGGGCCTGCCTGGCGCCAGCCCTTGATGATGTTCGCCTTTTTCCTTTCCGTGGTGGCTCCTTCGTGCCGGTTTTTTGCGTATTCGTTTCCGGTCAGCCCCGGAATTCCAGGAATTTCAGCTGCCGGACACGTCTCTTGCCGCAAATCCACCGGCGAATGATCTGATTTTCCAACACGGCGGCGAGCACCTCCGCGCGCTTCAGGCGCAAACGCGCCCTCTCCCGGCCCAAAGAGCCAGTCCAAACCTCGGTTCGCCTCAATCCGCTATTGCGAAGGAGTCCATCAGGCAGACACCTTCGCTCCAATCGCGTCTACCTCCGCCTGACGGCGGAGGCTCAGAAACTGTTGAAAAAGAAACGCTTATGAGTCCCCGCCGGCAGGTTGGGGTAGGCGCCAGATAGCGCATTGGAGAACTTTTCCCCCTCCCTAACGGTCGGGGCTGAGTGTGGGCGGGCCATTGAGAATTAATCAGATACGGGTGACTTTTGAGAGTGACGCCCTCGTGAGTATGTATTTGACAGCATATGGATTCCAGTGCATACTGGTGAGAGATGAGTTGGGTTGTTGAAATCGGCGACGAATTCGAGCCGGAGTTCGGAGCGTTGCCGGAGGATGTGCAGATTGAGATTCTGGCGCTCTCGCGGCTCTTGCAGCAATTCGGGCCGCGGCTGGGGCGGCCGCGGGTGGACACACTCGACAGCTCGCGCCACGCCAACCTGAAGGAACTGCGATTTAGCGCGGCGGACGGCGAATGGCGGGTGGCCTTCGCGTTCGACCCGAAGCGCAAGGCCGTGCTGCTTGTGGCCGGCGACAAGTCCGGAGGTAGCGAATTGCGTTTCTACCGGTCTCTGATCCGTAAGGCGGATGAGCGGTTCGACTCGCATCTGGCCCGCTTGAGGAAGGAAGGCAACTAACCATGCCGACGAACGTGAATGAAGTGATTCAGAAACTGAGGCCCGCGCAGCGCAGGAGGGTCGAGGCGCGCGCGGCGGAGCTGGTGGCCGAGGAAATGACGTTGCGCGAGTTGCGCAAGGCGCGCAAGCTCACGCAGGTTCGCATGGCGAAGCAGCTTGGCATCACGCAGGACAGCGTTTCGCGGCTGGAGAAGCGCAGCGACCTGCTGCTGTCCACACTGCGGAAGACGGTCGAGGCGATGGGCGGGAGTTTGTCGCTGGTGGCCGAATTTCCCGATCGTCCTCCGGTGGTGCTTTCGGGGATTGCCGGGGACGATGCGCGGGCGGGGCTGAAGCCCCGCGCGGGCTGAAGGCGCGCCCTGCTTTTATGGGTTTTGTTAGCGCCGTGTGCGGAGGGGCGGGCGGCGGTCCCAGGGGTTGATGAGGCGGAGGCCGCAATGGGCGAAGTCCGCCGTGTTGCGTGTGGCGAGGGCTGCGCCGTGGACGCGTGCGATGGCGGCGATCATGGCGTCGAAGGGCGCGATGGGCTGTCCGAGGGACCGTCGGTGGATGAAGATTTCGGCGTAGGCTTGAGCGGCCGATTCGTCGAAAGGCAGAATTCTGCTTCGGAATACTTCATCGAAGAGCCTGTCAATCCCCTCGCGCAGCTTGCGGCGGCGCCTGCCCGCCGGGAGAAGCTCGGTGCCGAACAGGACCTCCGCTTTGGTGATCGAGGTGGTGTAGAGCCGATCACCGGGTTGGGCGCCAACCCATTGGACTACAGCCGGTTCCGGAGAGGGTTTGATCATCTCCGACAAGACATTCGTGTCTAGTACGGTCATTCGGAGAAGACCGGCGGTTCGCGGCCCGGACCGCGGGACGGCAATTCAAGTTCCACACCGCCGAGAGGCTCGAAGATCTCGCGGATGGCGGCGGCGGGATTTCCGGGCGGCGGCTCCTGTCTATCCAAGCCGGACTTCAGGATCACGCGCGCTTCCTCTTCCATGGAGCGGCCGTGGCGGGCCGCACGGATGCGCAACCTGGCTTTCAGCCGTTCATCGAGTTTGCGGATGGTGAGGGTCGCCACACCTCAATGCTAGCATTGCTAGCATTGCTGGCGCTCAGGCCGGCGAAAAGCCGGCGAAATTGGGCCGGGACTCGCACCATGAGCGGAGCGAACCGCCGCCGGGAATGGCTGTGACCGTGGGGCCTTCAAAGCGGAAGGTGGTGGAGCCGCCGCCGAACTGGGTATTCACGCCGGCCGAAACCGGAACCTGCAGCATGTCGGCTATGGCGCTCAGCATCTGGCGGCCGTTGGGGCCGCGGCCGGTTTCGCAATGCATGAACTGGACGCAGCCGTAGGGTCCGAAGACGCCGCGAAGGCGGCTGATGATCGGCCGTAGTTGTTCCAGGTTGTTCATGTTGATGCCGGAGCGGTGCTGAAAGTTGGGATCGAGGGTCCAGTGGCCGGCAGAGATGCCGGCGCCGCCGGAGGCCCCGTGGCCGTGGAAGCGGAGGAGAAAAACACCGCGGCCGGCGCGGAGGATTTCGGTGACCGCCTGTTCAACGCCGTTCGACATGCCGCCGATGACGATGGGATTCCCGCCGGCGCGGCGGATATCGCTCTCCTCGAGTTCGGCAAGGCTGGGGTCGAATACATCGATGCAGTCGATGATGGGTAGATTGGCGTTGGCGGAGACGCGTGGCCAGGAATTCTGGCCGATCACGCCATCGACGGCGAGGCCCCGGGGCCGCTGGAAGTTCTGGACGGCGGCTTTCGTGAGCGGGCCGAAAGCGCCGTCGGCGGTAAGGCTCGCCCCGGCGCGGTTCAATAGTTTCTGCAGGACCCCGACCACGGGGAGGTTGTCGCCCTGGCGAATGAGTGGATAGCTCATGAAATTCCCTCTCTGACTGGCAGTGGCTAGGGGGGCGCCCTAGCCTTGTTGGCATTGTGGCACGTGGGGGGCCAATCGGGCTCATCCCGGATTGAGAGGGGGTGCGGGCCGGGGAGTGTCCGCGATGTGGACACTGGGCGTGGACAGCGGAGTCCGGCGCGCGGGAACGAATCGGCTAACGGAGGTACGTCACGCGGCGCCAGAGGGATTCCATGGGGCCTTGGGCGAAGTTTCGGAGCCAGAAGGCGCTGGCGGCCATTTGCAGGGCGAACAGAACCAGAGCGAGCAGCAGGCCCGGCAGGGGGGCGAGTTTGCCGAAGAATCCCAGCCCGTAGCCGTAGAAGATCAGAGTGCAGACGATGGTCTGCGTCAGGTAGTTGGTCAGCGCCATGCGGCCCACGGGGGCGAAGCGCCGGAGGGCGGCGGAGGGGCCGGGCGAGGCGGCCAGGCGGGCGACAGTGCAAAGGTAGAACAGGCTCATGGCGGGGATGGCCGCGCTGAGCAGGGCAAAGTAGGCGAAGGCGGCGGGCGTGGGCACGGCGGGGTTTGGCTTCAGGATCTGCATGACGGCCTCGGCCGTGAGGCTGAGCGGGAGTCCGATGGCGAGAGACCAGCGCTGGCAGCGGCGGAGCATGTCCTGATGGTGGCCGGCGTTGCTCAGGATCCCGCGCCGCCAGACCCAGAGGCCGGCGAGAAAGATGCTCAGCAGGCGGGGGCCAAAGACGAAGACAAAGCCAAGCGCGTGATTGGTTTCCTTGAAGCGGGCGGGCAGGATGTCGAGGTAGCTGCCTGTGGCGTAGGTCTGGATCAGGGCGTTGAGTTGATCCTGGGTGATCGGAGGCTGGGTGGGGAAATCCGCAACCAGCGTGGCGGCCAGCGTGATGGCGCCGAAAATCAGGAGCGGGAAAAGGTACAGGCCGGCCGCCCAATAGAGCAGCGTGCGGGGCTGGCGGTTGCGGAACAGCAGCAGGGCGAAGCCGAACAGCGAGTATGTCAGCAAGATGTCGCCCCACCAGAGCAGGTAGATGTGAATGAGGCCGAGGATCATCAGGAAGCCGAAGCGGCGCAGCAGGAAACCCGGTGGGCGGGTGGCGGCGCGCTCGATCTGGATGGCGAATCCGATGCCGAACAGGAACGCGAAGATGGTGATGAACCGGCCGGAGACAAACAGGTCGATGAGGGATTGCGTGGCGCGGCTGATGGGGTCCTGCCACATGAGCGAGTGGTCGAAGTAAGCCACGAGCGGGCCGCTGAAGCCGCGCATGTTGGCGATGAGGACGCCGAGCAGGGCGAAGCCGCGGAAGATGTCGAGCAGTTCGATGCGCTCGGCGGGCGCGACGGGAGCCAGGGGCGAGGGCACGGGTTCGGGAGTGCTCATGGCGAGTATTCAGAATACAATGAGCGCATGGCGATCCTGCTGCTTTCTCTGCTGCTGAGCGCGGATTTTTACTTGTTTACGTCGTTCCGGGGCAACGGGGAGACGGGCCTGTATCTGGCCGTGTCGGGGGATGGGGAAACGTGGGAGGAGTTGAATGGCGGGCGCGCGTGGCTGCCGCCGCAGCATGCAGGGCAGTTGATGCGCGATCCGTTTCTGGTGAAGGGTCCGGACGGGTTGTATCACTTGATCTGGACCTGGGGTTGGCGGCGCGACCAGATGGGCGGCAAGCTGCAGATCGGCTATGCATCCTCGCCGGACCTTGTGAACTGGAGCGAGCAGCGCGCGATTCCGGTTTTCGAGAATGAACCCACGGCGCGGAATGCCTGGGCGCCGGAGATGGTCTGGGATGAGTCGAAGAAGGAGTGGATCATCTTCTGGGCGACGACGATTCCGGGGCGGTTTCCGGACACCGAAGGCACGGGCGATGAGGGTTACAACCACCGCCATTATGCGATGACGACGAAGGATTTTCGCACGTTTTCGGCGCCGCGGCTGTTTTACGAGCCGGGATTTAATTCGATCGACGCGTCGCTGTTCGAGGCGGGCGGGCGTTGGGTGATGGTGTTTAAGGATGAACGGCGGAACCCGGTGAAGAAGGTGCTGAAACTGGCGTTCGCGGACAGCCCGGCGGGACCGTGGGGGGAGCCGGGGGAGGCGATATCGCGCGATTGGGTGGAGGGTCCGTCGCCGATGAAGATCGGCGATTGGTGGTACATCTACTTCGACAAGTACGCGAAGCCGCAGCATTATGGGGCGATTCGTTCGAAGGATCTGAAGACGTGGGAGGACGTGACCGACCGGCTGAAGTTCCCGGCCGGGCACCGGCACGGGACGGTGATCCGGATTGACGCAGCGGCGGCGGAGCGGCTGCGGGGGGCAAGGCGGTAGCGCGAGCGCAATGAAACTGCCGCACGGCGCCGGGTACGCGATTCTGGCGCTGGGGGTGTCGGTGGCGGCGGGGGTGCTTTCCTTCACGGCTCTGGCGGCGCAGTTCGACAACAATATCTACGACTGGCTGTTCCGGATGCATCCGGCGGGGCGGCGTTCCCATGAGGCCGTTTTGCTGGCGTTCGACGACCGCACGCTAATGGAGCATGGCGGCGTGCGCGGGTTGCGGCGAACGCTGGCCGCGCTGCTAGAGAAACTGGCCGAAGCGCCGCCGCGCGTGACGGCGGTGGATCTGACGCTGGCCGACGCGGGCGACGCGCAGGAGGACCAGCGGCTGGCGGCGGCGATGCAGCGGCTGCCGGGGCTGGCGCTGGCGGCCGAGATGCTGCCGGACGGCTCGGGCTGGCAGGATCCCCGGCCCGAATTCCGCGAGGCGGCCGAGGCGGTGGGCCATGTGCATGCGTTGCCCGGTCCGCTGGATGAGATCAACCGGATGATCGCGCTTGAGCGGGCGGTGGGGCGCGAGCGGAGGTGGGCGCTGGCGCTGGAGGCGCACCGGCTGGCGATGGGCGGCGGTCAGGTGATGAGTTCGCCGCTGGATGTCGAGGCCGGGGGCGTGCGGATTCCGTCACGGCAGGACGCGGGGCGGCCGTTGCGCGTGCATTACCGGCCTTCGTCCGAAGTGGAGACGCTGCCGGTGCGTGAGTTGCTGGGCGATCCCGCGCGGGCGAAGGCGCTGCGGGGGCGCGTGGTGTTCATTGGCGTGACGGCGCTTTCGGCGATTCCGGACCGGCTGTTCACGCCGCTGTCGCCGCTTGAGGGGAACCGGCCGATGCCGGGCGTGGAGATCCACGCGCAGGCCTACGAAACCATCGCCAACCGGAGCTTCGTGGTGGATGCGCCCGCGATCGCGCCGCTGGCGCTGGCGCTGGCGCTGGCCGTCAGCATGGCGGCGGCGTTTGCGTTCACGCCCGCGCCGGCGGCGTATGGCATCAGCGCGCTGCTGCTGGCGGCGGCGCACGGGCTCCCGTGGCTGACGTTCCTGGGAAGGCTGGTGATGCCGCCGTTCGCGCCGGTGGCTGCGGCGTGGGGGGCGTTTGGGGTGTGCGCGGCGTTCCAGTTCTTTTTTGTCCGGAGGCAGTTGGCGACGAGCGAGGCGAAGACGGCGCGCTACCAGCAGGCCTTTCACTTCGTCGCTCACGAAATGCGCACGCCGCTGACGGCGATTCAGGGGTCGAGCGAGATCATCAGCCGCTACAATCTGCCGGAGGAAAAGCGCAAGCAGATGGGCGAGATGATCAACGCCGAGTCCAAACGGCTGGCGCAGATGATCACGACCTTCCTGGACGTGGAGCGGCTGACGGCGGGCGAGAAGGATCTGCGGCGCAGCGTGTTTCCGGTGCAGGAACTGGTCAGCGCGTGCGTGGAGCGGGCGCGGCCGCTGGCCGAGCGTAAGCGCATGTCCATCGATGCCGAGATTGCCGAGGGGTTGCGCGCGGACGGCGACCGCGAGTTGCTGGAATACGCGGTGTATAACCTGGTGACGAATGCGATCAAGTACTCGCCGGAGCGGAGCGAGGTGCGCATTGTCGCGGGGCGGAACAAGGATTCGATGCGGATCGCGGTCGCCGACCGGGGCATGGGGATGACGGCCGAGGAGGTAAAGAACCTCGGCCGGAAGTTCTACCGCACGGAGCGCGCGGAGCGCGCGGGGATTCAGGGTACGGGCATCGGACTGTCGATTGTGCGTGAGATTGTGGCGGTGCACGGCGGGCGGGTGGATGTCGAGAGCGTGCCGGATCAGGGTTCCACGTTTACGGTTGTGCTGCCTGGGCCGGTGGTGTGAGCGGGTGTGTCCCAGAGGGCGCGGTCCTCTGCCCGGACATGCTCGATCCGATTGAATTCGAACCGCGCCAGGGTCTCCATGGACCGGCCGGGGCCGAATAGATAGCCCACGAATTGTCCGATGCCGTCGAGGGTGAGCCCGAGAGCAAGAACGGGCGCGGTGCGCAGCAGGAGAAAGCGGCTGCGGCCCGGTTTGAGGAAAGCTCTTACCGCGCGCCAGAAGCGCACGGCGGGAATGAGCGGCGAGGCGGCGGCATAGAACAGCCTCCGGCGGCGCGGCCAGGCGGCGGCTCTCATGCCGGCGAACAGGCGGCCCCAGAGGAATTGCACGGGCAGCCAGGAACTCCAGAGAGAGTAGTTCACATGGGCGACGCGGGCCGCCGGTTCGATGCGGAGGGGCATTCCGCGGGAGGACCAATCGAAGTGCAGCACGGTTTCGGACTCGAGCATCGCTTCGAGCCGCCCGCCGAGCGCGAGCAGGAGGTCGCGTTTGTAGCTCGAGTTGTGGCCGGGCAGGAAGGAGGGGGAATGCGCCGGGGAGGGTTCCATCCAGGGTCCGTAGCCGATGAGAAAGTCGGCCCAGGAGACGAGGCTGCCGGGGTTGGCGTTGCGGACTACCGGACCGACGGCGGCCCAGGGTTCCTCATGGGCACGGATGAGCGCGGCGGCCCATTCGGGTTCGGGGAAGCAATGGTCCTCGGCGAGGGCCACGACGCGGCCGCGCGCACGGCGCACGCCGGCGGCATTGCCGTGAGCGATGGAGCGGACCGGCCCCACGCCAATGCGCTGCACGGCGGCGAAGGCGGTGGTTTCTTCGGGGGGCGCGGCGAGCGACTCTTCAGACGGTCCCACGAGCACGAGTTCGATTTCTCGGGCGGCGGTCTGGGCGCGGAGGCGGGCGACGGTGGTCCGGAGGGCGGGGTAGCCGCGTGTGGTGGTGGCGATCACCGAAAGGGGAAAGCGGGCTTCGGGGGCGGGCGCAACGGCGGCGGTGGGGAGATCGCGGGCGGCGGTGAGGATGGCGGTCAGCGAGGCAAGGCCGTCTTCGGCCGTGGCCGCGGGCGCGCCGCCGTGCCGGATCGCGTGAGCGAAGCGGCGCCATTGTTCGTCGTAGGATGCCTTGAAATTGCGGCCATAGGGGCGGACGCGGAGTTTGGACCCTTCGCCAGTTACTTCCACGTCGAAGCGGTCGCCCGCGATCAGCGAAAGCGTGGCCACGCAATGGACACCGCCGGGGAAGCGGGCTTCGAGGCGGGCCGATTCGTCGTCTAACATCTGCGATTGGGACTCGGCATTCACCTCTTCCGGCTCGGCATCGAGCAGGAAGCGCCACAGATCGAGCAGATGAGAGCCGAGGTCGAGCAGCGCGCCGCCACCGGTGGCGCGGCGGCCGAGCCAATCGCGCGCGGAATAGCCGTTGTTCGTGGTCCAGGTGGCGTGAATCGACCGGATGCGGCCCAGCGCGCCCGCGGCGATGTGTGCGCGCAGGCGGGCGAAGTCCGCGTGGCAGCGCAGGTTGAATCCCACCGCGCAAACGCGGCCCGCGGCGCGCGCGGCATCGAGGATCGCGCGGGCGTCATCGGCGGCGGCGGCCAGGGGTTTTTCGATCATCACGTGGCGGCCGGCGCGGAGGGCGGCAACTGCGGCTTCCCGGTGTTGCGCGGGCGGCGATGCAATGAGCACGGCATCGCAGGGGACCTGTTCGAGCATCTCGCGGTAGCCGGTGAAATCGGCGCGCAGGCCGGGGGCGGGGTCGGCGGTCGCGGCTACTTCGAATGCGCGGGTGCGGGCAAGAGCGGGAAGATGCAGTTCGCGCGACGCCCATCCGAGCCCGATCACGGCCAATTTGGGCAGGGCCATTGCTGCGTTTCTCAAGCTAGACTAGAGGGTATCATGACGCCGTTATTGCTGGTCGAAGACGATCCAGCGGTGCGATCCACCATCAGCACGTTTCTCGAGTTGGAAGGATACGCCGTGGATGCGGTGTCGTCCACCCGGGAGGCGATGGAGCGGCTCGCCGGGAGCCCTTATCCGATTGTGGTCTCGGACATTTACATCGACCAGCGGACGGGGATTGACGTACTGAACGCGGCGCGGGCGGCGGATCCGCGGTCGGCGGTGATCCTGATGTCGGCCCGCGGCAGCATGGAGACCGTAATGGCGGCAACGCGCGGAGGCGCGTTCGATTACCTGGCGAAGCCGTTCGAGTTGGATAGTCTGCTGGAGATCATCCGCCGCGCGGAAAACGCGGCTGTGCCCGACGAGGAAGACGAGGATATCGATCCCGAAGAGCCGCTGGTGACCGAAATGATCGGCAGTTCGGCGAATTTGGTCGAGATTTATAAGACGATTTCGCGCGTGGCGCCGACCGATGCGCTGGTGCTGATCGAGGGAGAAACCGGGACGGGCAAGGAGTTGATCGCGCACATGCTGCACGCCAACAGCCTGCGCGCGGAGAAGCCGTTTCTGCCGGTGGATTGCGCGTCGCTGGCCCCGACATTGATCGAAAGCGAACTGTTCGGCGCGGTGCGGGGGGCGTTCACGGGAGCGGACCGCGACCGGCAGGGGGTGTTTGAGGCCGCCAGCGGCGGAACGGTGTTTTTGGACGAAATCGGCGAAATCGACCTCAATTTTCAGCTCAAACTGCTGCGATTCATGCAGGAGAAGGAGATCCGCCCGCTGGGTTCGTCGAAGCCGAAGAAGGTGGACGTGCGCATTCTGGCGGCCACGAACCGGAACCTGCGCCGGATGGTGGAAGAGGGCAAGTTTCGCGAGGATCTTTGGTACCGGCTGGACGTCGTGAGGATCGAGGTGCCGCCGTTGCGCGAGCGCCGCGGCGATGTGCCCTTGCTCGCCGGGGCGTTTCTGAAGCGCTACAACGCGCGCTACGGGATGGAGGCGCGGTTGACCGAATCCGGCATGCGGGCGCTGGAGGAATACACCTGGCCGGGCAACGTGCGGCAGCTGCAGCACATGGTGGAAAGGCTGGTGATTCTCGCGCCGGGGGGCCGCATCACCGAGGACGCCGTGGACGACGCGATCCGCTCCTCCAGTCCGCGCGAGCAGTCGGGCGAGACGCTGGCGGACACGGAGATGGAGCAGATCCGCAAGGTGCTGGCGGCGGCGGGGGGCAACAAAAGCCGGGCGGCGCGAATCCTGGGAATCGAGCGCAAAACGCTGTACCGGAAGATCGAAAGGATGGGCTTGGGCGGCAGCTGAGGGGGTTGTGAAGAAATCCTCGGCTCGCCATCGGTCCTCCCCCAGGGCAGTCTGCCTCCAGTTGACGGGTGTGTGCAAAAATACCCGCTGGTAGCGCGTGCCTGCCGGCTGACGCCTGCAGCCGTTACGTGATCTTTCTTAAGTGATTTATTTGCAATTTGTTACAGCTGCCACCGTAAGGAAGACACACCCGGTAAGCATTCCGGCCGGCAGCCGATTTTTTCACCCACGCTGACAGTGGATGCTCATGCAGCTTTGCAAATAGGATAGTTGTGGGCCGGCGCGTTGGGCGGAGCGGGCCGGGATCAGATCCCATTGGTCAGCAGAGGTTTGCGTGGGCGGAACTGAAGCTCCGCGCGGACTCAAGTCCGCCCTACCGTTGTCCGGGGCCTGCCGAAAATTTCGGATATGCGCATCTGGTTCAGGTAACCCTTATGTACCCCTAAACGTCTGAATTAATACGAGAGAAATAGCGGCTCCAGATTCTGAAAGCAGGAGTACAATGGGGCTGCCTGAACTCATACGGCCCTTGTATCTAAACCAAACGGGAGGTCAAAATCCATGTTCGAAACTCTCGACGAACGCATCCAGCAGGAAGCGAAAGAAACCAGCCCCCGCGAGAAGTACATGAAGTGGGCGATGACGGTGGTTGTGACCGTCCTGCTTTTCGGCGGTTTGTACGTCAGCATGTTGATGATGGAGCAATAGCTCCGGCATCGCGGCTGCCAGGCTGCACAAGTTGAAGGCGCCGGCGGCGCCGCTTTGAGGGCGTGGCCGGCAATTGACAAGCGAGATGGAACAGACCGGGTTAACTCCCCGGGTGTGTCCGCCGGTGGCAGGAGTAAAGCTGTGCTTGTATCCTCGGCGGGACAGGGAGTTGCCTGGTCTGTTCTCTTTTCAGGTCTGAAACTCTTGGTTGAGGAGCGCCGGACCTGTCCTGCCCGGCGCTTGCGGGTTCTCGACCCAGGGTAGGCTAGAAGGCGCCCTCCGGTACGAGATTGAGCGGACCGAACTGCGCCATCACCATCTTGACCGCGACACGGTATTCGGGCCGGGGGTTGTAGGTACGGAGCACGCCGTCCAGGTTTTTGTTACGGTACAGGTGCGACCGGTTGAGCCGCGAAGCGACGCGGTAGATGCCTTCTCGCGAGGTGCGGAAGCCGGTGTCGCCGTTATCCCAACCAAACATGTTGTTATTGCGGGAGGCCTTGCCGCCGGTGCTTTCCACCATGCTGAGCGAAGGCAGCAGCCGCCAGTCCAGGTTGTTCTGGTCGGCGGCAGCCACGAAGTCCTCGGCGTATACGTGCGCCGGGCAGTCGCGCTCCAGAAAATACTGCTTGATTCGTAGAAGCCGGGGGTCGGTGGGGGCGGTGACATCGGGGAGCCGGGAACCGGGATCAGCCGTTCCCTGCGCCGCGAGCAACCCGGCCACCAGGACCAAGCCTCTCGAGATCGCTTTCGTCATCAATACATAACCTCTCTGCTTTGGTGATCCAGTTTCAGATGTTTGCTTTATCTGGCTTCGCCGGACAGTGGCGATGACTGCTCGAAATCGAGCGAGGCAAGCGGGGCTTCAAAGCGCCGGTTGCCGTCAGTGCCGGCCGCGTCGTTTGAACGGGCCGGATGGCGGATCAATGCGTTGTGCGCATACTGTCATTCTACCATGGAAGGCAGTATTTCCAAGAAGTCTAAGTCATTCATAAATCTGAGGTTATTGCATGAGACTTGCTTGTCTGATACAGCAAAGGCTGTATTCCGGCCAATTGTGGGACGCCAGAGCAGAAGGCGGGCTCTGGCTAGAGCGACCGGAGAAAGGCCAGGAGCGACCGCTTTTCTTCGGCAGTCAGGCTGAGGCCGAAGGGGTGGCCGGGGATGCCGCGGCGGTCGCCGGCGGGGCCCTTCCAGCCGCCGGGGACATGGTCCGGCTTGAGGCGCGCGGGGTCGAACATCTCTTCGAGGGAGGCCACCGAGGCGTCGTGAAGCAGTCGGGTGCGGGTCCAGACGCCGCGCAGGGTGGGGATCTTATAGAAACCAGTGCCTTTGCGGGTGCGGAGGGCGAGTTCGGGGTCGGTGGCGACGGTAAGATGGACAATGTCTTCGGCGTAAGGGTGATCGGCGGGCGGCTTGAAGCCCTGGGCGAGCGTCAGTTTGCCGGAGGTGTAATTGGGAGGGGTGTGGCAGGTGACGCAGCCTTCGCGCTGAAAGATTTTCTGACCGGCGTCGCGCAGTGATTTCGGGGCGGGATTCGGGTTCCGGGGGGCGTCCAGGGACATGAGATAGACGCCGATGGCATAGAGAACTTCGTCTGCGTAGCGAACCCGGATCTGGCGCTGTTCTGGGGTGAGGATCTCGTGGGGGCCGAAGGTCATGGGGTCGGCGCCGTTGACGAAAGCGGCATAGCGGGCGAGGTCTTCGGCTCCGCGCATGCGATGGGTGGCGGTGGCGTCGATGTAGCGGGAATAGCGGATCACCCGGAGATCGGGAACCTTGGTCTGCGCCCACGGGCTTCCATGGAAGCGGGCGAAGGTGCCGGGGTCGCCAACAAAGAGGGCGCCGGGGGGGTGGGTCAGCTTTTCCTTTAATGCTTCGACCCGCGGGTCGGGGTTCCATGGGACGGTGTAGGATCGCCACAGGGCCTGGAGGAAAGTGTCTCCGGGGAAGAAGCGGGTGTAGGCGAGCGGTACAAGATCGACCCCGGCGGGATTGCGGTCGGTGGGTCCGGCAGGCTCGACGCCGGCGGGTCCGCCGAAGTGGACTTTACCGTTGGGGTCGAAATGGACGTGGCAGAGGGAGCATTCGCGCTCGGAAAGCATGACCCCCTGCTCGGTCACCACCCAGCGGTTGCCGATGATGCTGCCGTCTGGAAGCAGGTAGGCGTTCTTGAAGGCTTCAGGGTCGCGGGCGCGGGCGATGAGTTTGGGGTCGGCGGTGCGGAAGAGGAGGTTGTCGAGGTCTTCGAAGGCGCGTTCGCCGGCGGTGGCCCAATCGCGGGCGGAGCGGATTTTGGCCGCGTCCACGAGAGGCTGGGGCTTCTGCTTCTGGAGCCAATCCCAATAGCCCTTTGGTTCATGGTTGGGATGATAGACGGGATAGGTTTTCAGGTTATCGCCGGGGATGGCGTAATATTCAGCGGCGGAGTAATGACCGGGGCGGACGCCAAGGGCGGCGATAGGGGTGGCCCAGTCTTTCAGGGCCTCGTCGTCCCAGATGCGGGGTAGTTCGGCGGCGGGCAGGATCGAGACGAGGAAGAGAAGACCGAGAAAACGCACTCGTACAGTATAAGACCAAGTGTGAGGGGAAACTATGGGGATGGGGACTATGGAGGTGTCTTGTCTTTGTGTTGCGGAATGCCCGGGGCCCGGTAGCCGCTGCGGGCGTGGAGTTTGACGCGGCCGAGGCGGCGGCGGGCGGTGGGGGTGAGTTCGACGCGAATGGCGCGCCGTTCGCCTGGTTTGGTTTCAGGCATAGGGTAGTAGAAGCTGTAGCGGCTGCGAAGGCGGTGGATCAGGTTCTGGAAGTCGCGTTCGGGGTTCCGGGTGTACAGCATTTCGCCGCCGGTGGCCTCGGCGAGCGGGTCCATGCTGGCGCCGTACTTCTGTTCGTGGATGGAGCGGCGGGCGCCTTTGGTCACCCCGAGGGGAAAAACGCGCGAGGGTCCGCCGGGCATCCTGAGAACCAGGCCGGTCACGACGAGATCGAGCCGCCAAAGGTCATGGATGACCTGTTCGAGCTCAGCGCCATGGGGTACGCCGCGGTTATCAGTGATGACGAGGATGGCGCGGCGGCGCGGTTCCGGAGGCCGCATATCGAGATTGTGCCCGGCGACATGGATGGCGTGGCGGAGGGGGGTGCCTCCAACGAAGGGGACGTCGCGCACGAGGCGTTCGACGGCTTCGTGGACGAGTTCGTGGTCGGTGGTGAAGGGCAGGAGGCGGAGCAAGAGGTTGGAGAAGGCGAAGACGGCGACGCGGTCGCCGGGGCGGAGTTCGGCGAGGGCGGCGCGCGCGCCTTCGGCGACTTTGGCGACGCCGGGCTTCATGCTGCCGCTGACGTCGAAGAGCAGAATGAGATCGAGGGGCTCTTCGGTGTGGGCGAAGTGGCGCAGCGATTGGGGGCGGCCGTTGTCGAAAACGAGGAAGTCCCCGGCGGTGAGGGGCGGGGTTGCGGGCGGCAGGCCCTGGAGTCCGGCATCGACGCGCACGAGGCTGACTTCCGCGCGGAAGACCTGAGGGGTCTCCTGCGCGGGCAGCGGCAGCGCCATGAGGAGAACGGCGGGCAGCAGCCTCATCTCACTTCCAGCATAGCCAGCCGGGCCGCTGGTATTCTGAGTGAAGACTCCCGCACTTATCCATGTTTCTCAAAATTCTGTCGCATCCGGTTTTCGTCAACCTGAACTTTCACATGCCGATGGTGGTCGATCTGCGGCATCCGCTGATCTTGCTGGCCGGCGAAAACGGCTCGGGCAAATCGACGCTGCTGTGGTCGATCTATTACGCGTTGAAGGGCGAGGCCGTGGACGGCTACGTGTGCCGCGTGGAGAACAAGCCGGAGATCCCGAAGGTGTTTTTGTTCGACGCCGAGCAGCACAACCCGCGCATGCATCCCGAACTGCTGACCACGCCCGAGATGCAGGAGTTCGTCCAGATGGCGAGCCACGGCCAGGTGATGCTGTCGATGTTCCGCGAGACGTTTCCAGCGCTGCCCGAGGGGACCGTGCTGCTGCTGGACGAGCCCGAGATGGCGCTGTCGCAGTCTAATCAGCGGCGCGTGCTGAAGATGATGATGGAGCTGTGCGACCAGAAGAAATTCCGGATCATCTGCGCGACGCACTCGCCGGTGTTTATCGACGATCCGCAGACCTACGTAATCAACCTCGACAACCACATCAACCGGAATGTGGCCCCGGAAGGCCTTGGCGTCGAGGGGTCGAGCACGATTCAATAGAGCAGTGCCTGAGGAATTGAAGCGCGACACCTTGCTCGACTGCTTCCGCGCATTGGAAGCGGTGCGCGGGCAGGCGCTGGTGCATGACGACGGGTTCCGTCCGCGGCACTACACGTACGCAGCTCTGGTGCGGGCGGCGCGCAACTTCGCGGCGAAGCTGGAGGCGGAGGGCATCGGGCACGGCGACCGGGTGATCCTGTGGAGCGAGAACCGGCCGGAGTGGGTGGCGGCGTTCTGGGGCTGCGTGCTGAAGGGCGTGGCGATCGCGCCGATCGACGAGAAGCATTCGGTGGAGTTTCTCGAGCGTGTGTGCGCGATCACGGCGCCAAAGGCGATTCTGGCGGGCAACGAAGTGGCGCTGCCCGAAGGCGCGGCGCGCGCGCCGGTGTGGAAGCTGGCTGAATTGGATTGGAAGGGCGATCCGCCGGGCTTCACCGAAGCGCCGGTGCAAGCGGGCGACACGGTGCAGATCCTGTTCACCTCGGGGGCGACGGCGGAGCCGAAGGGCGTGGTGATCACGCACCGCAACATCCTGGCGAACACGGTACCGGTGGAGCGGGAAATCCACAAGCACCGCAAGCTGGCGTGGCCTTTCTCGCCGATCCGCTTTCTGAACCTGCTGCCGCTGAGCCATATGTTCGGGCAGGCGATGGCAATTTTTATTCCGCCGATGTTGGGCGGCACGGTGGTATTCCAGCGATCGCACGCGCCGGTCGAAATCATCCGGCAGATCCGGACGCGGAAGATCTCGGTGCTGGTGTCGGTGCCGAAAATTCTTGAGGTGCTGAAGGAATATCTTGGCGGAGCCGTGCCTGAGACGAAGGAGCCGGCTCCGGCGGGCGAGAAGTTCTGGTGGCGCTGGTGGCGCTACCGCCGGGCGCACAAGCTGTTCGGGATGAAATTCTGGAGCTTCATCGTGGGCGGGGCGGCGCTGGATCCGGCTTTGGAAGAGTACTTCGGCAATCTCGGCTGGGTGGTGATTCAGGGCTACGGGCTGACGGAAGCCGCGCCAATCGTCACGTTGAACCACCCCTTCCACGCGCGCAAGGGAACGGTGGGCAAGCCGATTCACGGCGTGGAGATCAAGATCGCGGACGACGGCGAGGTGCTGGTGCGCGGGGGCAACGTGACGAGCGGCTACTACAACAACCCCGAGGCGACGGAGGAGGCGTTCGAGGGCGGCTGGTTCCACACGGGCGACATCGGCGAGTTGGACGAGAGCGGCCGGCTGATGATCAAGGGACGCAAGAAGGAGATGATCGTTCTGCCCGACGGGCGCAACGTTTTCCCGGAGGATGTGGAGCGGGTGCTGAACGCGATTGCGGGCGTGAAGGAAAGCGCGGTGGTGGGCATGAAGAGCGACGGCGGGGAGCGGGTGCACGCGGCGCTGGCGCTCGAGGATGGAGTGGAGGCGGAGGAAGTGCTCCGGCAGGCTAATGCGCGCCTGGAGGAGCACCAGAAGGTACGCGGCTACACCGTATGGCCCGAAGCGGAACTGCCGCGCACGGAAGGCACGCGTAAGTTGAAGCGCCGGGCGATCCGGCTGCAAGTCGCGGGCGAAACGCCCGTGGCGGCCGCGATTCCGGCCGAGGGTGTGGAGGGTTTGCTGGCAAAGTGGTCGTCGGGGCGCGCGCTGGACGCGGGTACATCGCTGGACGACCTGGGGCTTTCGTCGCTCGACCGGGTGGAGTTGCTGGTGGCGCTCGAACAGAAGCTGGGCGCGCCGGTAGACGAATCGGCCTTTGCAGCGGCGCGCACAGTGGCCGATCTCGATCAGATTACAAAAGCGCCGCCCGCGGCCGCGCCGGACCGCGAAGCGATCGAGTTTCCCAAGTGGAACCGCACGAAGTGGGCCGACTGGTTCCGCACGTTCAACCAGAACCTGTGGCTGCTGAACCTGGCGCGGATTTTCGCGTGGGTGCGCGCGGAAGGGCGCGAGAATCTGAAGGGATTGGAAGGTCCGGTGATCTTCGCCTCGAACCATCAGGGCTATTTCGACACGCCGATTCTGCTGATCGCGCTGCCGCTCCGCTGGCGGCGGCGCGTGGCGCCGGCGATGCGTAAGGAGTTCTTCGACGCGCACTTCAACCCGGGCAAATACAACCCCTTCAAGTGGTTCACGAACAGCCTGAACTACTGGCTCTCGGCACTGATGTTCAACGCGCTGCCGATTCCGCAGCGCGAGGCGGGCACGCGCCAGACGCTGCGCTACATCGGCGAGCTGGTGGACGAGGGCTGGTGTCCGCTGATCTTCCCCGAGGGCAAGCACAGCCGCGATGAGACGGTGCTGCCGTTTCAGGCGGGCGCGGCGATGATGGCTGCGCGGCTGGGCGTGCCGGTGGTGCCGGTGCGGATCCGGGGCTCGAACCGGGTGCTGCATCCGGATTGGAGCATGGCGCGGCCGGCGTTCGTCAAGGTGAAGTTCGGCGCGCCGGTGAGGCTGGAAGGTGAGGACTACGCGGCGCTGGCGCGGATCCTTGAGGAGAAAGTGCGCGCATTGTAAGATGCAGGAAATGACACTCGGGCGATTGCTGCGACGATTGGCCCCGGGCGCATTGGTCCTGGCTTTGAGCCTGCCGGCGTGGGGGCAGGCGGATGCGCGCCGGGCCCGCCAGCATTACGAAAGCGCAGTAAAGGCGGAAAGCGCGGGGCGGGTTGAGGAGGCGTTGGGACTGCTCACGGAGGCGTTGCGCGCGGATCCGAAGTCGCAGGACGCGCTGCGGCGGCGCGGGCGGGTGCTGCTGCGGCTCGAGCGGCATGGCGAAGCGGCGCGCGATTTCGATGCCGCTCTCGCGCTGAATCCGCTCGATGGCGAGAACTGGGCGGGACTCGGGGAGGCCAGGCTCGGTTCGAAAGACTTTGATGCGGCGGTGCTGGCCTTCGAGAAAGCGATCGAGAACAAGCATGAATCCTCGACGCTCTACCGGCAAATGGGTCAGGCGTATGCGGGGCAGGGCAAGGCTTCGCTGGCCATCGAAGCGTTCACGAAGTCCAGCAAGTTGCGGCTGGATATTCCTGAAACCTACCTGTACCGCGGGCAGGTTCACGCATCGCTCGGCCGCTATCGCGACGCGATCGAGGACTATGAGCAGGCGCTGCATCACCGGCCCGACTATGCCGAGGCTCACCGCGAGCGCGGCTTCGCGCACGGGCAGCTGGGTTTGTTTGACCGCGCCCTGGAGGACTTCAGCCGCGCGCTGCGGATTCATCCGGACGACGCGAGGACGCTGGGCTATCGCGGCGCGGCATACGACGTGCTGAAACGGCCCACCGAGGCGATGGCCGACTATGATGCGGCGATCCGGCTGGACCCGCGCGCAGTGAACGTTCTGCTGGCGCGCGCCGATTTGCACGCCCGCCAGCAGAATCACCCGGCTGCGCTCGAGGACCGCACGGCTGCGCTGCGCGTAGACCCGGATCATGTGGTGGCGTTGATCGCGCGCGGCGGCTCGTACCATTTGCTGGGGAAGCACGCCGAGGGCATCGCCGACCGGACGCGCGCGATTCAACTCGATCCGCGGAATGCGCAGCCCTGGTATGCGCGCGGGTCCGCGTACTTTCTGTTGAACGAATACGCGAAAGCGGCCGCCGATCTGGAGCAGGCCGTCCGCCTGCAACCGAATCACACCGAGGCCAACGAGACGCTGGCGAAGGTGAACGAGATCCTGCGCCGGATGGAAGAGACACCGCGCGCGCCTGTAGAGGTAGCGGCGGCAGAGCCGGAACCGAGGCCCGAACCAAAGCCCGAGCCGCCCGCCCCCTCCGAACCCAAACCTCCGCCAACACCCGCCGCCCAGCCGAAGCCCGCAGCCCCCGTGAAGCCCGCGCCCGAACGCCCGCTTAACGCAGCGGAACTCAATCGCCTGGGCCGAGAGCAACTGAATGCGGGCAATTTGCCCGAGTCCATCCGGCTGTTGAGTCGGGCCGTGGAAGCAAATCCCCGGTTCGCGCAGGCCTGGAATGCACTGGGCTACGCGCGCATGCTAAACGGCGAGTATCGCGACGCGCTGAAGAGCCTGGACGAGGCGCTGAAGATCGATCCGAACTACATCAACGCGCTGCAGAACCGGGCCGCTACGCGCTTACGATTGGGCGATAAAGCGGGCGCGGCCGAGGATCAGGCGCGCATCGCCGAATTGCAGAAATAGCCTACTGCATCACGCGAAAGACGTTGGAATAGTCGTCGGTCCACAAGCGCATGTTCGAGGGCGGCACGGCCTCGCGCCCGTTCAGCCGGAATTCGTCCGTTTCGAGCAACTCTTCCCTCGCCGTGAGGAGTACCCAGTTGGTGCCGTAGCAGGAGCCGTCGTCATTGTCCTGCGTCGTGATCATCCAGGCGCGCCGGCCCAGTTCGGCAGCGGCGCGCGCGACTACCGGTTCGAGGTCCACGTAGCGGTTTGAGATGTGCACGCCGAGGATGCCGTCCTCCTTGAGGTGCTTCTTGTAGAGGCGCATCGCTTCGATGGTGAGCAGGTGAACGGGGATCGAATCGCTGGAGAAGGCGTCCACGGCGATGACGTCGTAGCCCTGCGGCGCTTCGCGTTCCAGGCTGAGGCGGGCGTCGCCCAGCACAATCTCGGTTACCGCCTCAGTGTCCTTGAGGTAGGTGAAGTAATCGTTGGCGATGTTCTCCACGAGCGGGTTGATTTCGTAGAAGCGATACAGGTCGCCGGGCCGTGCGTAGGCGGCGAGCGTGCCGGTGCCCAGCCCGATGACGGCGATCTTCTGCGGCACGCCGATGGGGCGGGCGTTCACCGCGAGAGCGATGCCCGCGTCCTTGCAGTAGTAAGCCGCGGGTTCGCGGCGGCGCGCGGGATGAGTGTATTGTTCGCCGTGATTGATTGCGCCGTGGACCAGAGTGCGATAGCTGTCCCACTCGTACAGGTCGCCGTACTGGCGCACGCTCATCTCGCCATAGAAGTTTCGGACCACCACCATGTTGCCAGTGACCATGTCGCGCACGATGCGCGCGTTCACGCCGGTAATCAGCGAAGCCAAGGTCACCACGCCGATGGAAGGCCAGCCGAGCAGTTCGCGGCGGAACACCGACTCCTTGTCTACGTACAGTGTGGCCAGGACCACGAGGACGCAGAAGACAATCGCGATGGGGAATTCGTAGTAGGCGTTAAAGGCAGCCGGGGCGATCAGCGCGACGAAGACGCCGCCGAGCGCGCCGCCGAGCGAGATCATGAAGTAAAACACGGTGAGGTGCGCGGGATGGGGCTTGAGCCGCGCGAGTTCTCCGTGGCACACCATGCAGGCCAGGAAAAACGCGATGGCGAACAGAGCGATAACGGCCTTCATTTCCGGGCGCTCCGTGGGGTCGGACATCAGCAGCCAGCACATGATGCCGAACGCCACGGGCAGCAGCCCCAGAAACACGGGGCGGCGGTACCAGCCATCGGCGTCGAAGGCGATGATGAATGTCAGCAGGTAGAGGGCCAGTGGCAAAACCCAGAGGAACGGGATGGGCGCCACGTCCATGCTCATGTGGCTGGTGACGGTCATTAGCAGCATGGAGGCGGCGGCCGCAAGAGCCACCCACAGCGCCATCAGGCCGCGCGTGGGCGCGGGCGCGGTCTCCACCGGTTCGGCCATTTCCTGGGCTGCCGCCGGCGCGGGCGCACGGCTCAGCCAGCCCGTGTAGGCGCACAGCAGCGCGAACACCCCGAAGCCGATGGACCAGACAAAGGACTGTCGCCCTAGAGTCAGGTTCGGTTCGATGAGCGGCGGATAACTCAGCAACGCGAGCATCGAACCCAGGTTCGACAGTGCAAAAAGCCGGTACGGAATGCCGCCCGGGTGTTTTTGTACGTACCAGGCTTGTACCAGGGGGCCTGTTGTCGAGAGCAGAAAATAGGGCAGGCCGATGGTCGCTCCCAGAACCGCAAGGATGCGCCACGCGGGCGCGGTCGGGTCCACCGGTTTCCAGGCCTCGTCGGGCGTCACCGGGAGGATGAATAGAGCCGCCACGAGCAGCGCCGCGTGCAGCATCCACTGGCGCGAGGGCGGCAGGCGCCGCACGAGCCCGTGGGCGTAGGCATAGCCCGCCAGCAGCACTGCCTGGAAAAAGAGCAGGCACGTGGCCCAGACTGCGGCCGTTCCGCCGAACCAGGGCAGGATCATCTTGGCGATCATCGGCTGCACCTGAAAAAGAAGGAATGCGCTGAGGAAGATGGTGATGGCGTGGAACAGCATGCGGAATCTTTGATTTTAAGACACGTGGCGGGGTCTATCCGGTTACGCGGCGGTGCAGAATCAGGCTGCCGCCATCGCCGGCTTGTGCGGACCAGGCGGGCGGCACAAGCAAAGTGGAGCCGTAGTCGATTACAAGCAAGGGGCCGGTTTGCGGTTCGAGGCCGATGGCAGCGCGGTCCAGAACGCGTGCGCGGCGGAAGCGCCCGCCGGTGAAGACAGGCCGGGCAGGGTATTCCGCTTTCACTGTTGCGGCCGGCGGTGCGAGAGGGGGCTGGGGGGAAAGGCGGCGGGCGCGGACGCGGATGGTCACGACCTCCACGGGATGAGATGGGTTGGCATAGCCATAGGTCTGCTGGTGCGCCGCGTGGAAACCGCGGACGGCGGCGGCGCGGCTGCGCCAGGGCACGGTGAGTTCGTAGCTTTGACCTTGATAGCGCAAGTCGGCCATTCTTTCGATTCTCGCGCCCGGGGTTTCCGCGCGGGCCTGGGCCTCGAGCCGGGCGAATTGCGAGCCCGGGTTCGACTCGCCGAGCACGCCCGCGGCGTAGTCGCGGATGCGATCCGCGAGCAGCATACCGAGGGCGGAGAGCGATCCGGCGAGGGCGGGCGCCAGGACTGTACGCATGCCCAGTTCTTCGGCCATTTCACACGCGTGCAGCCCGCCGCAACCGCCGAAGGCAACCAGCGCGAAGCCGCGCGGGTCGATGCCGCGCTCGACGGACACAACACGGATGGCGCGGCTCATTGTGGCGTTCGCAACGCGCAGCACCCCGGCGGCTGTTTCTTCAACGGAAAGGCGGAGTTCCCGGGCCAGGGGTTCGAAGGCGACGCGGGCGCGCGCCGGGTGAATGCGCAGGGATCCGCCCGCGAGCTGATCGGCTGCGATGCGGCCGAGGACGACATGGGCGTCCGTGACTGTGGGCCGGCTGCCCGCGCCGTAACAAGCCGGTCCGGGATCGGCGCCGGCGCTCTCCGGACCCACCCGCAACAGCCCGCCGGCATCCACGCGCGCCAGCGAACCGCCACCCGCGCCTACTGTGTGGATTTCGAGCATGGGCGTTTTCACGGGGAGGCCGTCCACCAAGGCTTCGTGGGTTTCGCGCGGCGCGCCGTCGCACAGGCTGACGTCGGTGGAAGTGCCACCCATGTCGAAGCCGACGACCTGAGTGAAGCCCGCGGCGCGCCCCACTGCCACCGCACCCGCCACGCCGCCCGCGGGTCCGCTGAGGATGGTGCGCACGCTGAAGCGCGCGGCCTCATCCACGGACATCGCGCCGCCGTTGGACTGCATCACGTGGATCGTGTGGGGCGCATCGGCCAGCCGCTCGAGGTAGCGGCGCATGAGGGGGCCGACATAGGCGTTCAGCGCCGTAGTGGAGGCGCGCTCATACTCGCGAAATTCCGGGCAGATCTCATGCGAGACACTCACGGGGCAGAGGTTTTCCAGGGCTTCGCGCACAAGCGCCTCATGACGGCCGTCGCGGTAAGCGTGCAGGAAGCAGACGGCCACGGACTCGATGCCCGCGCGCTTCAGCGCTGCGCGCAAACGACGCAGCGCCCCCGGGGCTGGTGTCTGCTCCACTGTGCCATCGGCATGGATGCGTTCCTTCATGCCGAAGCACAATTCCCGTGGAATCAGCAGCCGCTTGGGCGGCGGCGTGAGGTCGAAGAGCGCGGCACGGTTCTGGCGGCCGATTTCGAGCAGATCCTCGAAGCCGGCGGTGGTGACCAGCGCGGTCCGCGCGCCTTTGCGCTCCAGCAAGGCGTTGGTCGCGACAGTGGAGCCATGAATGGCTTCGGCTCGCTTGCCCGCCGCCGCCCGGGCAAGGCCCGCGAGAATCACCTCATGCGGAGCGCGCGGATTCGAGCGCAACTTGAAGGTTTCCAGCCGCCCGCCGCGGTGGAGCACTACGAAGTCGGTGAACGTACCGCCCGCGTCGATGCCGATTCTCATTTGGCCGCCTTTCGCGGATAGAGGAATTCGAGCGCCAGCGGCAGGCGGGTGGCCCAGGCGGCTTCCGAATGCGTGCCGTCGGGCGCTTCGTGATAGGCGAGGCTGCGTCCATCACGCCAGCCCTTGCCGGCGAGCATGGCTTTCAGCAGGCGCGCATCGCGCAGGTACACGCCGGGGCTTTCGCCTTCGGCCGCGCCCATGTCGAGCCACAGCCGCGGCCGGCGGGAGTGGTTCATGCGCTCGGCATGCCGCAGGATCACGCGCCGGTCCCACCAGATCGAGGGCGAAAACACTGCGAGGCGGCCGAACACATCGGGGTGTTCCAGTCCGAGCCACAGCGACACCAGGCCGCCGAGCGAGGAGCCGCCCACTCCGGTATTGCTCGCGCGCGGCGAGATGCGGAAGCGTGAGCGCAACCACGGCAGGAGTTCCTCGATCACCATGCGCGCATGCAGCGGCGCGCCGCCGCCGTCCAGTTTGCGCGTGCGTGTGGGCGTGTATTCGAAAAGGCGCTTTTCCGCGCCATGATAGACCGCTGCAATGATCAGAGGCTCAATGCGGCGATGAGCGAGCAGCTGGTCGGCCGTCTCCCTGGCCCGCCAATGCTGGCCTGGGACATAGGCGGTGGACGGGTCAAAGACATTCTGGCCGTCATGCAGAAGCAGCAGCGGGTATTTGCGCCGCGTGTCCTGCTTGTAGCCGGGCGGCAGATAGACCGTCACCGGACGCCGCGCGCCCAGATGGTGGCTGACAAAATCCTCGTAGAGGTGGAGAGTGCCGGGCAATTCTCTATCGTAACCGGGCCAGAGAAATTCGGGGGGAAAGCGGCGGGAAGTGGTAGCGCTAACGGGATTCGAACCCGTATTTGAGCCTTGAGAGGGCTCCGTCCTAACCCTTAGACGATAGCGCCACTTTGCCTTTCATCATAGCGGGTGGGCGCTTGGACGGCAACAGCGATAGAATCATGGTCAATGCGACACGCCCTGCTCGCTTTCCTGCTCGTGCTCGCCTTAGGCGCGGCACCCCGCCCTTCCACTCCGGCCTTTGAAAAGGTGACTCTCGACCTCGGCGCCTCGGAGACCGCCGCTTTTGCCGACATCAACCGCGACGGCAAGCTGGACGTCGTTTCCGGCGAAGCCTGGTATGAAGCGCCGAACTGGCGCCGGCACGCTTTTCGCGAAATCGGCTTCGAGAATCAGTATGTCGACAACTTCAGCGATCTGCCCGTTGACGTGGATGGCGACGGCTGGACCGATATCGTCAGTTGTTCCTGGTTCGCACGCAAACTCGCGTGGTGGAAAAACCCCGGCGCGGGCGCTGCCGGGCCGTGGCGCGAAACCATGATGGAAAGCGGTTTCCCGATCGAATTCTGTTTCCTGGTCGATCTGAACAACGACGGGCAGGCGCGCGAAGTGCTGCCGCAATTCGGCAATCAGAAAGCGCCGCTGAAATGGTATGAGATCCGCAATGGCGCGTTCGTGGCGCACACGGCTTCCCCCGTCAGCTACGGCCATGGCATCGGCGCGGGCGACGTGAATGGGGACGGCCGCACGGACATTCTCACGCCCAAGGGGTGGCTCGAAGCGCCGGCCGATCCACGCTCCGGCGATTGGACCCTGCACAAGGCCTGGGATCTCGGCTCCACCGGATTCATGCACGTGCTCGACATCAATGGCGACGGCCGCCCCGACGTGCTGACCTCTCTCGCGCATGATTTTGGCATCTTCTGGCTGGAAGGCCCCGCCGATCCGCGCACCGGCGAATGGAAACGCCACGCGATCGACGATTCCTGGTCGCAGGCGCACGCGCTGACGCTGACCGATCTGAATGGCGGCAAGCGCACGGGCCTGCTCACCGGCAAGCGCTACATGGCCCACAACGGCAAAGACCCGGGCGAGCGCGATCCGCTCGGCGTCTATTGGTACGAACTGCTGCCGGGCGCGCGCCCGCAGTGGGTCCGTCACATCCTCGATTATTCAACCCGGACCGGCGGCGGCATGCAGATGCCCGTTGCCGATCTGAACGGCGACGGCCGCCCCGACTTCGCCGCCCCCGGCAAGTCCGGACTGTTTCTCTTTCTTAGCCAATCCCCTGCAGGAGTATCAAAGCCATGAAATCATCCCTATCCGCCTCGCGCCGTGGATTTCTGGCCGGCGCCGCCGCCGCGCCCGCCATCCTGAGCGCGCAGAGCAGTTCGAAGAAGATCCGCGTCGCCTATATTGGCGTGGGTAATCGCGGCAGCTACACGATGGGCCACACGATGAATGTGGAGGGCGTGGAAATCGCCGCCATTTGCGACCTGAATCCGGAAGCCCTGAAAAAGGCCGCCGCCGCCGCCGAGGCGAAGGGCAGCAAGCCCCGCCTGTTCGACGACTACCGCAAGATGATCGCGGAGATGAAGGACATCGACGCGATCGTCATCGCCACGCCCACCAACGTCCACCTGCCGATGACCCTGGCCGCCCTGGAGGCGGGCAAGCACGTTTATTGCGAAAAACCCATGGGTTTCGACGAAAAAGAGTGCGATGTCATCGAAAAAGCGACGCAATCGGCGAAGGGCATCTACCAGTGCGGCTTCCAGTTGCGCCATCATCCGGGACGCAACGCCTCAGTGAAATTCGTCCTGAACGGCGGCATCGGCAAAGTGCTCTATATGCAGGGCTACCGTCACACGAACGACCTGCCGAAGTTCATCCCCTGGCTGTTTGACCGCTCCATCTCGGGCGACAACATCGTGGAGCAGGCTTGTCATATCCTCGACCTGTTCGTGTGGGCCGTCGGCAAGCCGCCGCTGCGCGCCATGGGCTCTGGCGGCATCAACCTCTATCACAACGACCCGCCCGGCCGTACGGTGATGGATAACTACTCGGTGATCTACGAGTTTCCCGACGACATTCGCGTCACTTTCAGCCACATTTACTTCGATCCGCCCGGCTTCTCCGGCATCAAGGAGCGCATCTACGGCTCGACGGGCGCCATCGATCTGCCCACCGCCACCTGGAAGCGCCTTGGCGAGAAGGAATCGATCCAACTTGCCGTGGATAACCCCACCGGCAACGCGGATTTCCTCAGCATGCAAAACTTCATCGAGAACGCGCGCACCGGCAGCAAGCCGCTCAACGACGCCGCAAACGCGAAACTCTCGACGCTGGTCGGTATCCTCGGCCGCAAGGCGATCCACGAGAAGCGAATCGTCACGTGGGCCGAACTGACGGGGGCGTAGCTGCCGCCTGCCTGCCGGCAACGGGCAGCGACAGCCAATCCCAGAAATAACGGCCCCGGCTTCCGGAGTTGCGCCGCAGCCCTTCGGGGAGGCTCGCGGCCCAACTCCGCAGGGAGCCGTGCGAAGGCTCATAGAACTGATCACGCCCGTTCTGCCGCCACAGCACCATGCTGTGGACCCACTCCGCGGGCACGTAGCCAAAGTGGCGCCGCAACACCGCCATTCCTTCCTCGAAGGCCTGGCCGCGATTGCCCAGTGTCTTGTTGGCGCGGTGCATCCGAGAGCGCGCCCAATCCTCGGGCACATGAACGAACGGCCCCACGCGCGCGAGCCGGATCCAGAGATCGTAATCGAAAGCCGACCCCCAAGCCGGATCGATCCCCCCCGCCTGCCGGTAGGCGTCCGCCCGGAAGAAGCACGCCGGCTGGCAGATGCCGCACACCTTGTGGAACCGGGCGGCGGCCTCGCGTTCGGTGGGATAGGGCCGGATTAGCGCCCCCTCCTCGGTGGTCCAGTGGGCTTGGCCATACACAGCCACCGCTTCCGGATGCGCCTGGAACGCGGCCACCGCGGCTTCCACCGCGCCCGGCAGCAGCAGATCGTCGGCATTCAGCCAGCCCAGGATCGAGCCGCGCGCCTCGGCGAAGCCCAACTGCAGCGCCGCCGCCGCGCCGTCATCCGGCTCGGAGCGCCAAGCGACCCGCTCCCCATGGCCGCGCAGCAATTCCACCGTGTCATCGGTGGAACCGCCATCCAAGACCCTGTACTCGACTTGGGCGTAAGTCTGCGTGAGCACGCTTTCGATCGTCTCCCCGAGGAAACGCGCCATGTTGTACGATGGCGTGACGATGGAAACCAGCATGCCCACGCGCTCATGCTAACATTCGCCTAAGCTTGTTCGCCGCCTTCGCAATGGCATGAACGCATTACAGAACATAGGCGACATCCGGATGCCCGAAACGCTTTCCCTGGTCCTCATCGACCTCACGCCGCTCCGCCCCGGGGGCGAAAACGGCGGCGCGAAACCGCTGACCATGGAGCTGATTCGGGCCTTCGCGCGGCTCTCTCCCCGGACGAACTTCATCCTGCTGACGGCCGCGTGCGCACATGAAGAGCTTGCCGCCCTGGATGCGCCGAACGTGCGGCGTTTGTGTGTCTCCAAGCGCCAGGACGGGCGGCACCCGTTGGCCGCCGAAGTGGAATCGAGCGCGTGGCGCTGGAAGGCGCGCGCCGTCAGACTGTTGCCGGAGAAGGTTCACCATTACCTGCGTGTTCCGCTTGAAACCGTGCTGCCCGCGCTGCAGCGGCGCCGGGTGACGCTCGATGGCCGGCCCGACCTGCTTTTCTGCCCGTTCACAGCGCCCGTCTTCCACCGCCCGCCCGTGCCCACCGTGAGCGTGGTTCACGATTTGCAGTTCACGGACTACCCCGGCTTTTTTCCGCTGCATGAGCAGTGGGTGCGGAATCGCCATTTCCGCCGGGTTCGCTCGCTGGGCCGGATGATCATCTGCCACAGCGGCTATGTCCGGTCGCGCATCCAGGCGCTCGATCCGGCGGCTCCAGAGATCGTCGTAATCCCCCCTGCCATCCATGCGCGCCTGCCCCAGCTTACGTCCGGCCGCAGCGCGGAATGCCTGGATCGCCTCGGGCTGAGCGGAGCTTCCTTCCTGCTTTATCCCGCGAATTTCTGGCCGCACAAAAACCACGAGAATCTGCTTCATGCTTTCGCGCTCTTCCGCCAGCGCCGGCCGGGCGCGCCGCTTCGCCTCGTCCTAACCGGCGAAGCCGGCGGGCGCGGCGGCGTCATCCGGAACCTGATTCAGGAGTTGAGCCTCACGGGCGCGGTGCTGCTGCCCGGCTTCGTGGAAGACGAAGTCCTCTCTGCCCTGATGCAGAATTGCATGGCGCTGATTTTTCCCTCGCTCTACGAGGGCTACGGCATGCCTGTGATCGAAGCCATGCATTACGCGCGGCCGGTGCTCTGCTCGAACCGTACCTCGCTGCCCGAGGTCGCCGGCGGCGCGGCGCTCGAATTCGATCCCGGCTCGCCCGAGGCCATCGCGGATGCTATCGAAGCGCTCTGGAGCCAGCCCTCATTGGCCGCCGATCTGGTACGGCGCTCGCGGGAGAGAGCCGCCGCCGCACCCGCATTGGAAGAGATGGCGAGGCGCTACCTGGAAGCCTTCCAACGCGCGGCCGGCTGCGCTACCGGCGAACCGGCGCTTACGGCGCCACCGGTTCGTGGGCGGTGAGTTCATATTCGCGCATTGCGCTGAGGTAGGCTGGCGAAGCGGGCAGCGCATCCGAGGCCAACGCCGCGAACCGGACCGCGAAAATCAGCAGCAAGGCAGACCGCATCCGATGATTCTAGCGGATATTTTTCAAATCAGCGGCCATCCCGCCCCGTTCTCACAGCACGCTCTGGAGCACCGCATCGCCCGCGAATTCAGTAGCCAGAGGCTCCGCCCAGTCGCCACTGGTCAGCCTGGCGAGCGACGTCCTCACGTCGGCCACCGTGAACTCCGGGGCATGGGCTTGGGGTTCGATGGCGGATTCCAGCGGGGCTAACTGCCGCAAGGCTTCCAGCGACACTTCGTCGAGGTTCTGTTTCACCTTGCGATACCAGTAGGCGTGGGTGAACCAGATCATCGAGCGGGTGCGCGGGGCGAAGTCGATCATGGCCAGGCCCGCGCCCAACTCCGCCGTCAAGTTCAGAAAGCGAAATAGCCCCATCCAGGCCGAATCCGCGAGCGCGGGGCGCTCAAGCCGCCGCGCGGCCGGGTCCTTCAGCTCATGCACGAGATGACCAATGCGGTAGCCGCCGAACGAGAAGTCGTCCATCAGCTTCAGAAACAGATCGAGCAGCGGATCGTCATTGAAGCGCGCCGCCAGGGCCGAATACCACTGGAAGACGCCGAACGATTGCTCATCGCTCATCTGTTCCGCGGGCAGGTCCCGCTTGCCGAGCAGATGGAGCCGTAACAGATGCGGCGGCAGCATCGGGTAATAATCCGCGTAGTAGCGGCGCAGCGCATCCGCGTCCAGGACATCCAGAACCTCGCGCCCGATCGCGTCTCCCGCATCGAAGCGGGCGTAGCCGCAGACCTGTGCGACGGCCAGTTCACACAGCGAGCCAACCGCCAGATCGGCCTCTGTGCGTGCGTCGATCTCCTCGCGGCGGCCGATGGGCTCGACGGCATGGTCGCGCAGCAGTCGCGCCTGCGTCTCGGGCGGCCAGGACCGCAGCCGCTCCAAAGTCGCCGCCACCGCGGGGCGCGCCCGGATGGCCCGCCAGAGGAATTCGGTTTGCGCCGCCGGATCGAAGCTCATAACAGATCCTCCAGCAGCTTCACTTGCCGGTCGCTGAGCGATGTGGGCTTGCAGACGTTTTCGTGGTCGGTGTCCGGCAGCGCGAGCGGCGGCGGATCCTGGCCGAACGGCACATTACTCACGACGATTTCGCGTTCGGCGATCACCACATGTGACGGCGCGAGATACTTCGCTCCCGCTTCAAGCGCGCGGCAGGTGCGCTCCTCCAGCGTGCGGATCACCGGCGAATCCGGCCGCAGCTCACGGATCAAGGGGAAGCCCGCCGTGGCCCCGGCGAGCAACGCCTTCGCCCAGGAAAACGCTCCCAGCGCCTGGGACGCCAACTGGTGCAACTCGCTGCCGGAATGCGCCGGCGCAAACAGGATGAAGCGGAGCTTCGAACACCAGCCGCACTGCCTTTCATGCGCCTGTACCAGCGCCCAGCGCGTCACCACCGCCCCGAGCGAATGCGCCGCCACCACGATGCGGTCATAGCCCTTGGCGCGCTTGCCCTGGTCTTGCTGTAAAACGACCGGCGCGAGCAGCCTCTCCGGGTTCGTCCCCAGTTCATCCAGCAGGCCGAAAAGGAAGCTCGCCGCCGCGAGCGTGTTCGACTTGAATCCGTCGTAGCCGAAAAAGAACAGGTCGGCCTTGCCGAACTGCCCGGCCTGCGGAAGCAGCTGGTCGAAGTTCCTCCAGGTCTGCAGCGCATCGCCGGTGAAGCCGTGGACGAACACGACGGCATGGCGCGGCGGCTGAATCGCGGCGATCACCTTGGACCGGCGATGCCCGGGCACATCGGCCAGCCCTCGGTGATGCTGCCATAATGCGAGTCCCAGTGTGGACATGGGGTCTCCCTTCCCGTTTGCGCTATTTGGCGGGCGCCGCGCCCAGCCAGCCCATGCGCGTCATCCATTCCTCCAGCAATTGCGTCCACCGGTCCGAAGCTTTGCCCTTCACGTTCATGCCGAAACCGTGGCCGCCGTCGGCGAAGACGTGGATCTCCGCAGGCCGGTTCGCCTTCTTCCAGTTCGCCGCCAGGCCCAGGGCGGTTTCCACCATCCGCTCGCTGTCGTCGAACGCCACGGCGGTAAACAGCGGCGGCGCGTCGCCCGCGACCCGGTACTCGCCCGCCAAGCCGGTGTAGATGGGCATCGCAAAATCGGGCCGCGCCTCCGGCGGCGCCTGCGTGGTAACGCCGACAGTAAGCGCGCCGCCCGCCGAAAAGCCCATCAGCCCGATGCGGTCCGGCCGGATCTGCCATTCGGCCGCGCGCCCGCGCACGAGTCTCATCGCCGCGATGCCATCTTCCACGGCGGCCTTCAAGCGCAGTTCGCGGCTGTTTTCCATCGTTTCTCCAGGCCGGGGGCCCACTCGGTAGCGCAGGACAAACGCCGTCACGCCGCGTTGGTTGAACCACCGCGCCACGTCGCGCCCTTCATGCTCGATCGCCAGGATGTTGAAACCGCCGCCCGGCGCGATCACCACCGCCGTGCCGTTCGGCCGCAGCACCGGATACACCTCCAGCGCGGGCCGCTGCACATTGCGGACCCATTTCTCCGACGCGCTCTTTGCGTGCTGATTATCGGCCGGCGGCGTGTACCATTCCTCGCCCGCCGGCAGGTCCGGCCGGACCACGATCTCCTGCTGCGCCGCCGCTACAGCGGCGAGCGCGAAAAAGCTGAGGAATGCGCGTTGCATGGCTGGATTTTAGCGCAAAAACGGCTGCAAATTATAAAAAAAGAGGGCAAAGTGCGCCTCTCCGCCGCGAACTTGCGGCGTTACCAGATGTTGCCCGCTCCGGGGGTATAGGTCGACGCGACCACCGTGGTGGCGATCAACGTGTCGCACTTCACCACGCCTGTGAATTTCGACATGGCGGCTGCGGCGTTCAAGGCGCCCGCGTTGAGCGTGAGCGTCGCGGTCTGCAATTGGATCTTGGCGGCGCCCGCGAGGGTGAGGCTCCCCTGCCCCATGCTCAACGAATTGCCGGAGGAGTCCTTCACCACCGTTCCCTGATTTCCGCCCTCCAAAACGAGTTGCCGCGCGGCGTGAAGCCTGATGGAGCCGGCCGAGCGCAACTCCACGTCTCCACCGGCGTCCACATGCAGCGCGCCATCCAGTTTGATCACCTGAGCTTCGAGCTGAGCGATCCGCTTCATTGCATCCAGCAGCTTGGCGTAAACCTCCCCAATGCCCGGCGCGGCCACGTTGACGGACGCCCCGGGACCACTCTGGGCCGGTTGCCCTTTGGAGGGCGTCATTGGCGAAAACCAAGGGTTGTTATCCATACGGAAAGAATAATGCATATTCACCGTCCGATCCAGGTGATTGGGCCATCCCGAGACGTGACCGGTCTGCTGGGCTTGCCGCTATTCAGGCCTCCCGGAAGTGGTAAGGACGTTACCCTAACCCGCTGTCCCTGCGAATTTGGCCTACAGAAAAGGGGAAGAGAAGCCGAATAGAAGTGCGTGAAGAGCTTCCGGACTCGGAGCAGAGTTCCGGCCTGGTTGATCGTTGTATCACTGTTAGCCGCCGTCCCCGTTGTGGGTTCGACATCCTCCCTGCCGCTGTTGTTCCTGCCCGCTCACCCCGAGGATGACCAGTGCGTGTGGCGAGCGCAGAGCTTCGACTACGCGGTTTGTGTTGCTGGCGATGAGGTGCGGGTCAGGCGCAGAGATCAGGTTCTGGCCTGGAGGTATCTCGGCCGCGAAGGGGTGTTAGTGGCCGAACCGGAGGGCCGGGCGGTGACAAGGATCAGCGAGTTCCGGGGCGCGGATCCGGCAGGTTGGCGGCGTGCGGAGCCTGCATTCGCCGGGATTCGTGTTGTTGATCTCTATCCGGGCGTGGATCTCGTCATGTCGGATTCGGGTGGCCGTCTGAAGCTTGATTATGTCGTGGCTCCCTTCGTGAATCCAGCGCAGATCCGGATCCGCTTTCTGGGGGTGAGGCGTGTCCGCGTGGGCGGGCACGGGGGCTTAATCATCGAGACGCCGGCGGGCGACTGGATCGAGGATGAGCCATACCTCTATCAGCCCGGCGTGCCGCACCAGCCTGTGCGAGGGCGGGTAGTAACGGGCACGGATTTCACCGCCGGCTTCGAAGTGGAGCAATACGATCCGTCGCTGCCTCTGGTGATCGATCCGGTCCTGAGCTTCAGCACATTGCTGGGGGATGCCGGCTCCAGTTCGCCGCAGGCAGTGGCTGTGGGGCCCGCGGGCGAAATCGTTGTCGCCGGTTTTACGGATTCCTCCAGTTTCCCGGCCGTGAATCCGCAGCGGAGCTTTGCGGGCGGTGTCGAGGCGGTGATTGTCAAACTGGCTGCCGATGGGGCGAGTATCCTGCAGGCCACGTTCCTCGGCGGGTCGGGAGACGACCGTGCGTTTGCGGCCGCGGTGGATCCCGAAGGTGGTGTTTATGTAGCAGGCTGGACCACATCCGGCAATTTCCCCGCGGTCAACGCCTGGCGGGCTTCGCTGTCCGGCTACCGCGACGCCTTTCTTGCGCGCCTTTCTCCCGCGGGCGATTCGCTGACTTTCTCCACATTTCTTGGGGGAGGCGGGGAAGAGCATGCCGCGGCGCTGGCCGCCGACGCCGCCGGAGTCTGGGTGGCGGGCGACACCAACTCGCAGGATTTCCCGCTGCTGGCCGCGCTGCGTTCCTCGCCATCCGGGTCACAGGATGGCTTCGTGGCTCGCTTCTCGAAAACGGGCGCCGCCGTGTCCTCCTCCTATCTGGGCGGAAACGGAACCGATACGATCCGAGCCCTGGCGGTTACCCCATCCGGCGACGTTTACGTGGCGGGCGGGGCCACCTCGACGGATCTGCCCGTGCCCGCCCAAGCCTGGCGCACGCAGCCCGGCGGCGGGCAGGACGGGTTCATCCTGCGGCTGAATCCAGCCGCCTCCGCGGTGACGGCGGGTACCTATCTCGGGGGCGCGGCCGGGGGCGTGGGGGCGACTGAACTTGTGCAATCGCTGGCCATTGCGCCCAATGCCGAGGTGGTGGCCGGCGGATCGACTCCTTCTTCGAACTTTCCGCTTCAGGCCCCCTGGGTGGCAGTTCACCGGGGAACCAGCATGGGTTTTGTCGCCCGGCTCTTGCCGGACTTGTCGGGTGCGGCATGGAGTACCTTCCTGGGCGGGATGAACAGCGACCGCGTCGAGGCGGTTGCCGTGGACCAGAAAGGAAGGGTCTTCGCCGCGGGCCGGACGTTTTCTCTCGATCTGCCACTGGCGGCGCCTTTACAGGCCAGCTATCAGGGTGAGGGCGACGCCTTTTTGCATGTCTTGAGTCCGGAAGGCGGGACGCTTGTGTTTGGAACCTATCTGGGCGGGCAATCTTCAGATGCCGCCACCGCGCTTGCCCTGACTGCGGCAGGCAACGCCGTTGTGGCCGGTGTGAGTAATTCGCTCAACTTTCCCTCCGTGCAAGCGCTGGCGAGTCCGCCGCAACCCGCGCCGCGTTTCTTCGTGAGCCTCGTCGGAATGGCATTTCACGCGCCGGAACCCGTCTCCGTGACGCCGTCGTCGGCCGCGGGCCAGGAGCAGGTCTTCGAGATCCTGGTGCGCGATGCGGATGGCGCGGCAGACTTGAAAACGGTGCTGGTGCTCATTCATTCGAACTTCAGCAGTTCGGGCGCCTGTTACATCAGCGCGGAGCCCGGGCCGAATCTGCTCAGCCTGGCCAGCGATTCCGGGCTTGCCTGGTCCGGCGTCACGGCGGGCGGAGCGGCGACTCTCTCGAACTCCCAGTGCCGGCTGCGGGCGTCAGGGTCCGGCTTTGCGCTCACCGGCCAGGAGCTGCGCCTGACGCTCGACCTCGCTTTCGAGCCATCATTTGCCGGCCAGAAGACCATCTATGTGCTAAGCACCGATCAAGGCCTGCTGTCGTCGAATTGGGCTCAACCGGGCAGCTATACCGTGACGGCGGGCGGCGTTTCCGCGCCGCCGGTGGCGGCCGCAATCCATCCCTTGACCGCCGCTGGCAGCCGGCAGACCTTCTCGCTTACGGTGACAGATCCGAACGGCGGCGCGGACGTGAAGGAGGGGCGAATCCTCGTCAATACGATGCTCGGTGAATCCCAGGCTTGCCTCGTCCGGTTTACCGTCTCGCCCCCGCAACTTCACCTGGCTGCCGATTCCGGTGCGGGTTGGACCACGGCGGCGGCGGGGTCGGCCACGGTCCTGCAGAATGGGCGGTGCCTGGTCCACGCCTTGGGGAGCGGAGTGGCTGTGGGACTGACAAGCGCGGTCTTCTGGGCCGACATAGAGTTCAAGCCCGCCTGGACGGGCCTCAGGCGCATCTGGGGGAAGGGAGCCGACCAAGCCGGATTTGAAGCGCCATGGACCGAGCTGGCCCACTTCACGGTCGCCGACGGATTGAATCACCCGCCAGTGCTCGAATCGATGACGCCGCCGGGCTCAGGCGGCGGGATTTTCTCGTTCGAGGTGGCCGACCCGGATGGCAGCGAGGATCTTCGTGCCCTCCATGTCCTGATCGGAGAGCAGCCCGTTTCCACCCAGGGATGTCTGATTGTTTATGACACTGCGCGGCCGGCTATCCTGCTGAACCCGGATCAGGCCGGCGCCGGCTGGCCCTCGGTCACGCCCGGACAGGCTGGGACCGCCGAGAACGCCCGTTGCCGGCTTCGCGGCGAAGGCACTTCAATCGCGCCGTCGGGCCCGCGATCAACCTTCCATCTTCAGATCGAGTTCAAGCCGGGGTTCACCGGCCCGAAGGCGGTGAAAGCGCATATCCTGGACGCGGCTGGGGCACAGAGTACGCACTACCGCCTGTTCGGCTGGCACACCCTTCATTAGGCCGTTGCGCCCGGCCGCTTGAGGTTCTGCCGTGCCGGTTGGAATGCGAGGTACCACACCCAGAGGAAGCAAAGGTGGGACAAAACCGAAATCAGGTTCCCCAGCAGCAGGGTGGCCTGGTTCATCAGCCGCAGCGAATGGCCCATGGCCTCGCCCGCCATTTGAAGACCCAGTCCGGCGGTGACCAGGAGCAGCGTCCGGTCCGACGTGCGCTTCTTCACCAACAAGGTCCAGAGGAGCAGGTTCATCAGCATCATCACGAAGCTGAAGTTGCGCATGACATTGGTCATCCACCGGGTCAACCTATCGTCCTGGTGGATCAGCACGAGCGCGAGAAGGGTAAGCACTGTGCCGGCGATTAGCCATCGCCGGACCCACCGGTACCGGCCGCTCCCGGCGAGTGCCCGTAAGATCAAAGCGATGACAAGCGTTGAGACGAGGGCATATTTGACGAGATCGCTGGCCCAGTAAAACTCCGTATAAGTGTAGTCCCAAAATGAGTGAATGACGTTGTACCGGAACATCACCTGCACCACACCGCTGAACAGGAGAAGCAGGATGAAGCACAACGAGAGAGGATACTCAGTGAGATAGAAGCGAACAAGCCGATGAAGCACCAATACATACAGCACGAAGGCCACAAAAACGAATGTATTGAAGATGGTTTCCATCAGGCAGCAAAAAGGCGCCTTGATTTCCAAGGCGCCCACTCAAAATCAGATTGTGTGCCAAACAGGCGGAGAGCGTTAGTTGTCGTCCCAGGGGCTAGGCGGTGGGAACGGGCCGATCGCCAAGTTGTCGTCCCAGGGGCTAGGCGGCGGGAACGGGCCGATCGCCAGGTTGTCGTCCCAGGGGCTAGGCGGCGGGA
>JAHDVK010000009.1:233141-233219 GCA_023384675.1 Bryobacteraceae bacterium
ACGGGCCGATCGCCAGATTGTCATCCCAGGGGCTAGGCGGCGGGAACGGGCCGATCGCCAGATTGTCATCCCAGGGGC
>JAHDVK010000036.1 GCA_023384675.1 Bryobacteraceae bacterium
TCGAGGCAAAGTCCGGTCTCCACAGGGCAGCGTGCCGGTTAACGACCGGGGGGGCGGGCTCAAAGCCCGCTTTACGGCTAGTGCCACAGAAAACGTACCGCCAAACCGGCTTCGGCCGGAGGTAAGGGTGAAAAGGTGCGGTAAGAGCGCACCGCGCGCCGGGTAACCGGCGTGGCAGGGTAAACCCCACGCGGAGCAAGGCCAAATAGGGAAGGATGCGGCGGCCCGCCGCGCTTGACTTCCGGGTAGGCCGCTAGAGCCCGTCAGCAATGGCGGGCCGAGAGGAATGACTGCCGCCCCGCCTGGCAACGGGCAGGGACCAGAAACCGGCTTATCGTTCCGGGCGATCGCTATCACGTTCCTTCTGCGTCCCGGACTTTTCCACAAAATGCGGGCGCGCTTAGTTTGACAGAAACGGACCTTCGGGTCTAAGATCGGGAGTGCGACGAGCCGGCCGGCGAGTGTGCCGGCCGCTAAGAGGGAACCCGGTGAGAATCCGGGACTGCCCCGCAGCGGTAAGCGGGAACGACCGCCGCCCCAAAGGCACTGGTCCTCGAAAGGGACTGGGAAGCCGCGGCCAGTAGATCCGCCTGGGATGAACCTCATCATTCCGGGAGTGCCCGCGAGTCCGAAGACCTGCCCGCCGCCCGGCCAGAATGGCCGGAAATCTCAACAGAGCAGCTCTCGAGGGAGGAGCGCGATGACCCGTTCATTCGCCATCATTCTTTTCGGCGTTCTGGCGGCGCAAGCCCAGGACGCGAACATCCACACATTAACCGGCCGTGTACTGGACCCGGAAGGCGCGGGCGCGCCGGGCGCGGTGGTGCGCCTGCACGCGCGCACGCAGGACCTGATGCGCAGCGTCACGAGCGCGGCCGACGGCACATACCGTTTCGAACGCCTGCCCGCGGGCGAATACCTGGTGGAGGCGCGCACAGCGGGCCTGGATCAGGTGAACCCCGTGCTGGCGCGCGTCCCCATGGCGGACGCGCTCGACCTGCGGCTCGAAGTGGAGCGCCTGACTACGCAGGTGCAGATCACGGCTTCGGCGACGCCGCTGTTCGCCGATGAAGCCGCCAAGGCCATGGATGTGTTCGATGCCGAGGCGCTGGAACGCCGGGCCGAAATCACGCTGAGCGAGGCGCTGCGCGTGGCGCCGGGCTTGCGCGTGCAGCAGTTGGGCGGGCCTGGGAGCTTTGTGCGGATCCTGACGCGAGGGCTGCGCGCCTACGATACTTCGCTCACGATTGACGGGATGCGCTTTCGCGATGCCGGCGCGGTGCAGGCCGACGCCGCGGCTTTTCTCGGCGACCTGCTGCTGGTGAATTCGGACAGGGTGGAGGTGCTGCGCGGCACAGGTTCGTCGCTGTACGGGTCGAACGCGCTGGGCGGCGTCATCAACATGGTGACGGACCAGGGCGGCGGGCGGCTGCGCGGCGAGATCTCGGGCGAAGGCGGCGGGCTGGGCCTGGGGCGCGGGCTGGCGCGGGTTTCCGGGGGACTTAGGGAAAATGCCGTCCAATACAGCGCGGGGCTGGCGCATCTGAACGTGAATGGCGGCGTGGACGGCATCGAGACGGTGCGCAACACCGGATTGCAAGGCTTCGCACAGTGGCGGCCGACGGCATCGACGTCGCTCTCGGCCCGCGTTCTCGGCAACCTGAGCACGATCGGCGTGAACTCGAATCCGATGGCCGCGCCGCTGGCGAATCTGCCTCCGGGCAATGGGCAGGTGCGCGCCATTCCGTTACCGCTGGACCAGGTCCGGCGGCTGGAACAGGGGCTTCCGGCAGAGTGGGGCAACGCGACGTTCGCGCCGCATCTCTGGGATCCCGATTCGCGGCGCGAGGGGATGTTCCGCTCGACAATGCTGGCCTGGACACAGCAGTTGGCGCCGCGCGCCAGCTACCGCGTGGCCTATCACAACCTGCGCTCGGAGCGCGATAACCGCAATGGCCCCGCGGGCGCGGGCTTCCAGTCCGGGTTCAACAACTCGAATCTGTTCGAAGGCCAATACGATACATTGCAGGCGCGCGTGGACGTGGCGCTGGCGCGGACGAACCTGCTGTCGATCGGCTATGAGTGGGAGGCCGAGGAATACGTCAACCACGCCACGGACGAGAACCCGGCCCTGGCTTCCAGGGTGAATGCGCGCACCGGTGTCCGCCAGCGCAGCCATGCGTTGTATGTCCAGGACCAGATGCGCTTCTTCGGCGACCGGCTGCTGGTGAACCTGAGCGGGCGCTGGCAGGGCTTTCAGCTCGACCGGCCCACGTTCAGCGGCGGCGCGCCGCGCTACGAGGGCGTGGCGCTGAGTGCGCCGCCGGCGGCGTATACGGGCGATGCGTCGCTCGCCTACATGTTCCCCACAACGGGTACGAAGCTGCGGGCGCACATCGGCAACGGCTACCGCGCGCCGGCGCTCTATGAGCGTTTCGGCACGTCGTTCTTTTTCGGAGCGTTCAGCGCGTTCGGCGACCCGCGGCTGGCTTCGGAGCGGACGCTGGCTTTCGACTTCGGTCTCGATCAGTACCTGTCCAACAACCGCTTGCGGCTCGGGGCGACGTACTTCTACACGCGCCTGCAATCGATCATCGGGTTCTCTAGCCTGAGCAACGATCCGTTCGGGCGCTGGGGCGGCTACGTGAACACGGGCGGCGGCCTGGCGCGCGGCGTGGAGATCACGAGTGAGGCGCGGCCGTCGCGGACACTGCTGGTGCAGGGCTCATATGTGTACACGAACGCGATCGAGCGGCGGCCGATTCTGCTCGACGGCAACGTGCGGACCATCCGCGTGCTGCCGCACGCGGTGACGCTGGTGGCCACGCAGCAGATCACGCGGCGCTGGCAGGTGACGGCTGATTTTCTCGGCGGCTCCAGCTACCTGAGCGGCACGTTCTTCGTGGGCGGAGGAACGCGGCCCTACCTTTTCGACGGACCGCGCAAGCTCGACACGGCGCTGAGCTACACGCTGCCCGTGCGCGACGAGATGAGCTTGCGGTTCTTCCTGCGCGCCGAGAACGTGTTGAATCAGCGCTACTACGAAGACGGTTTCCGCACGCCGCGCCTATGGGCGACGGCGGGCATGAAGCTGAGCTTCTGACGTTTACATCGACAGAGGCGCGTAATAGCCCTTGCGGGATCGCACGACGAGTCCGCGCTGGTTGCGCACGCGCACCAGAATGGGGTGGTATTTGCCATCGGTGATGAGCGGCTCGGGCCGGTAGAGAATGCTGTACTGGCTGCGCAACTCGTTGGCGATGTTCTCGAAGTCCTGCGCCAGGTCTTCGGCCTTAAAGGGGAAGAAGGCCTGGCCGCCGGTCTCTTCGGCGAAGTATTTCAACGTGCGGTCGCCGTGGGTCTGCTGGCCGGTGAGGTTGGTGGAGATGCAATAGATTACGCCGTCGGCCTTGTGGACCATTTCGAGCGCCTGATCGCGGGAGTAGCGGCTGGCATTGTCGTCGCCGTCGCCGATGACGATGATGGCGCGGCGGAACTTGTGGCGCGGCTGGTCCTTCATCAGGTGGTCGCGTGAGGCGAGATAGAGGGCTTCATACATGGCGGTGCCGCCGCCGGCGCGCAGAGCGCGGAGTTGCTTGCCCAGCACGTTGACGTCGTCGGTGAAGTCCTGCGCCAGTTCGGCCTGGGTGTCGAAGGTGTAGATCAGCGCCTTGTCGCGGCCTTTGCGGATCACAGTCTCGAGGAAGTGGCTGGCGGTTTCGAGCTCGAACTTGAAGCGGTCGCGGATGCTGTTGCTGGTGTCCACCAGGACGGCGATGCGGAGCGGGAGGTCCGATTCGGAGGCGAATTCGAGGATCCTTTGCTGGCGCTTATGTTCGACGACCTCGAAGTCGTCGATCGTGAGGTTGTTGACGAACCGCCCGCGGCGGTCCGATACAGTGAACAGAAGGTTGACGCGCGTAACGTCGAGAGTGATGACGGGGTCATCCTCTGACGGCGGCTGTTGGCCGCGAAGAAGGGGCAGCGCGGTCAACCCGGCAAAGAAGGCTCGCCTGGATTGCGTCATCGTACTTTCATTATGGAGCGGGCGCGGATGGGCCTCAAGCGAGGGTGTCGCGCCAGGATTCGAGTTCGGGGGCGAGAGGGGCCTCGATCAGCATGGGTTCCCCGGTGGACGGATGCCGGAAGCCGATGCGGCGCGCATGCAGCCAGGGGCGGCCAAGCGCGGGCTGGGCTTTGGCCCCGTAGAGCGTGTCGCCCGCCACAGGATGGCCGATGCTGGCGAGATGGACGCGGATTTGATGTGTGCGTCCAGTGCCGATGCGGACCTCAAGCAGCGTAAAGCCCTGGAGGCGTTCGATCAGCCGGTACTCAGTATGGGCGGCGCGTCCGGCGGCGAGGCGCGCGGTCATGCGGGTGCGGCGCACGGGGTCGCGCGTGATGGGTTTGTCGATTACGCCGCGGTCAGGTTTGACTTCGCGCTCAACCAGCGCCCAATAGACCTTCTCGACGGTGCGTCCGGCGAACTGCGCCGCGAGGGCGCGGTGGGCGGCATCGTGGCGAGCCACAAGCAACACGCCGCTGGTGCCCGCGTCGAGACGGTGGACGATGCCGGGGCGCAACTCGCCGCCGGATTGCGACAAAGCGCCGAAGCGGTGGAGCAGGGCGTTGACGAGCGTGCCGCGGTCCCGGCCCGCGCCGGCATGGACCACGAGACCGGCGGGTTTGTTGATGGCGATGAGGTCTGAGTCCTCGTACAGGATGTCCAAGGGGATCTCCTCGGGCTCGGCGCGCAGAGGCCGCGGCGGGGCGGGTTCGACGTCGATGCGCTCGCCTCCGCGGAGCTTGTACGAAGCCTTTCGCTGATGATCGTCCACGCGGACGCGGCCTGAGTCGATCCACTCCCGCAGGCGCGCGCGGCTGTATTCCGGCAACGCTTCGGCGAGCACATGGTCGAGGCGGCGGCCGGCGTGCGCGGCGGTGGTTTCGATCTGGGGCACTCCTCCTCAGCCTACCTGGACATGAGACAATTTGCGGGCGTATGGAACGCGTGAAGCCCCTGGTATTATTCGGAGCGATCTTCGCGGCTGCCCTCGCGCTGCGGCTGTGCCATGCGGGCGTGTTGTGGGTGGAAGAGGCGTACCCGACGGCGGCGGCGCTCGAGATGCTGCGCGGGCGCGTGTTGTACCGGGACGTGTGGTTCGACAAACCGCCGTTGTTCCCGCTTATCTACCTGCTGTGGGGTGCGGCGGAAGGTTGGGCGCTGCGGCTGGCCGGGGCGTTGTTTGTGACGCTGAGCGCGGCGGCGGCCTGGTGGGCGGCGCGGCGGATGGCAGGCGAGCGGGAAGGGGTGCTGGCGGCGATCCTGTTGGCGTTTTTCCTGCAGTTCGGCGTGCCGTCAGCGGTGATGGCGCTGACGCCGGACCTGCTGCTCGTGCCTCTGCATCTGGCGGCGATCGGCTGCGCGGCAGCGGGCTGGCCGTTCGCGGCGGGGTTGTTGTGCGGTGTGGGCCTGCTGGTGAACACAAAGGCTGCGCTCGTGCTGGCGGCGTGCGCGCTGTGGCAGTGGCGGCAGGGCCACCGGCTGCTATCCGGATTCCTGGGCGTGCAGATTCTGGCGGCGGCTGCGCTGGCCTCGGCGGGCGCGCTGGGGGCGTATTGGGAACAGGTGTGGGCCTGGGGCGCGGTGTATTCACGGGAGACGTTCGTCGAACAACCGTGGAAAGAAGGCTTACGCAGGACGCTGAACTGGGCGGGGATGCACGCGGTGCTGGCGGCGGGTGCGGCATGGTGGTTCTGGAAGCGGCACGGCACGGAGAGTGCGCGGATGGCCGGATGGCTGGTGTTGTCGCTGGCGGGGGTTCTGCTGGGGGCGCGTTTTTTTCCGAGGTATTACTTCCATTTGCTGCCGGTAGTGGCGGTGCTGGGCGCGCGCGGACTGGCGCTGTTGCCCGCGCGGGCGCTGCTGGCGGTGGCGTTGCTGCTGGCGGTTCCATTGGTCCGCTACGCGCCTAGATATGGCGACCTGGCGCTGGATGCGCTGGGCATGCGTGCAACTGTGTGGCGCGACCTGGCGCTTGAGCGCGACAGCCGCGCGACCGCCGTGCTGCTGGCCAGGCAACAGGGGCCGGAGGACACGCTGCTCGTGTGGGGCTATCGGCCGGAATTGTATGTGTTTACTGGCCTGCCCGCCGCGTCGCGGTTCCTGGATTCGCAGCCGTTGTCGGGGGTTCTTGCCGACCGCCATCTCACCGATGCCACCGTGACCTACCCGGAATTGTCAATCCGCCATCGGACACAGCTTGGCCGCGAGCCGCGCCCGCGCGTGATCATCGACGGGCTGGGGCCGCTGAATCCGCGGCTTGCGTTCTTCGAGTTGAGCGGGTTTTCCGCCTGGGCCTGCGAGTATGAGATGATCGGCAGGACGCAGTTTTCGATCCTCTACCGGCTCCGCGATTGATGACTCCCCCGGCAACGCTCACCCTGATCCTGATCATGACGCTCGCCTACAGCGTGGCGCGCTATCACGTCTTCGGTGATGTTCCCTGGGCGCAGATGCCGCTTTACGTGATGAACAAGGCGGTGAGCTGGACCGGCCTCACGCTGCTGGCGCTGGCCTATCTGCGGCGCGACAAGCCCGCGGCGCGCGATCTGGGGGTGCTGGGGCTGTTTCTGACGGGCGCGCATATCGCGATGTCGATCGCGCTGCTGTCGCCCGCCTATTACGCGAAGCTGTACGGCGGCGCGAGGCTCACCGCAACTGGAGAAGGAGCGATATTGGCTGGGGTCGCGGCGGCGGCGGTACTGGCCTTGCCCGCGCTGGGTACGTTACCGGGGGTGCGGGAGGCGCTGGGCAATGCCCGCTGGCTGCGCTGGCAGCGGGCGGGGTACTGGGCGCTGGCGTTGACGGCGGCGCATTGCGCGCTGCTGGGCGGCAAGGGGTGGTTCGCGCCGGAGACCTGGCCCGCAGGGCTGCCGCCCATCACGCTGCTGAGCTTTCTGACGGCGGTGTCTCCGCTGGCATGGAAGCTCCGGCGACGAACCGCGGCCTGAATCGCTCAATTGCCGGTGCGCCGGTCCGATAAGCCCGTTGGAGGGCCATGATCCCGCGGCTGCAGCCACCGTGGTTCGCAGGACCGGCCATGGCTTTCCGACATGCCTGGAGAGCGCCGCAAATGGAAGTGTTTCTCGCCCGTCAACCGATTTTCGATATCCATCAAAACGTATTCGGCTATGAACTGCTGCACCGTTCCAGCCGCAGCGGCGGGTATAACGCCGCGGACGGCGATCTGGCCAGCATGCAACTGATCGGCAACACTCTTATGAGTTTTGGACCGGACAAGGTGCTGAACGGACGAGTGGGCCTGATCAATTTCACGCGCGAGCTGCTGGTGAGCGGCTACGCGCATCTGCTGCCGGCGGACTCGTTTATCGTCGAGGTGCTGGAATCCGTGGAGCCGGACACGGAGGTCATCGCGGCCTGCCGCGAGCTGCGCCGGCGCGGTTACCGTCTGGCGCTGGACGACTTCATCCCCACTCCCAAACTCGAGCCGCTGATCGGCTTGGCCCATATCATCAAGGTCGATTTTCTCCAGACCCCGGCCCCGGACCGGCGGGCGCTGGTGCGGCGGCATGCCCCGGCGGGCATTCTCATGCTGGCCGAGAAGGTGGAGACGGCGGAGGATTTCGCGGCCGCCCGCCGGGAGGGGTTCGTCTATTTCCAGGGCTATTTTTTCGCGCGTCCCGTGATTCTGGAAAGCAAGGACATCCCGCCGTTCAAGCTGAACCTGCTGCGGCTGCTAGCCGAGGTGAATCGGCCCGAATGCGATTTCTGGCGGCTGGAACAACTGCTGAAGCCGGAGGTGACGCTGTGTTACCGGCTGTTGCGGTATGTGAATTCGGCCGCTTTTACGACGCTTTCGGCGGTGACCTCGATTCACCAAGCCACTATTTTTCTGGGCGAGCGGCGATTGCGCAAGTGGCTCACCATGGCCGCCCTGCCGGCGCTGGCCTCGGACAAGCCCGCCGAACTGGTGGAACTGTCTGTGATGCGCGCCCGGCTCTGCGAGGCGCTCGCCGCGCCGGCGGGACTCGCCGGCCGCTCTCAGGATCTATTCCTGATGGGCATGTTTTCGCTGCTCGACGCGATGATCGGACGGCCGCTCGAGGAACTGCTGGACGAACTCGGCTTGCCGGACGATATCCGGCGCGTACTGTTGGATAAGGGTTCGGCGGAGGGCGGGCCGGCGGACGTGTACCGCATCGTGCTGGCCTCGGAATCCAGCGACTGGCAGTCCCTGTCGGGAGCTGCGAGCCGGCTGAACATCCCGGCGAACCGGGTTTTCGAGCTGTTCGTGGAATCGGCCGCCTGGTGCGCGGAGATCTTTGACCTCCGGCATCAACCGGACGTGGTGCATTCCTGAGGCGAACGATACGTATGCCCCCTCATCCGGGAATCCGAACGGGATCATGGATGAGACGAGCCGCTAGTCCCGCGACAGCAGCTTGGCGCCCAGCGCCCCGCCGATCGAGGCCAGAAGCGTCAGCATCAGGAATTGATAGGGGATCAGAAGCAGGAGTTGGGAAGGCTCGCTCTGGAGGCGCTCCAGGGCTTTCACGGCTTCACCTTGCATGCCGGCGCCTCCGGATTGGCGCACCGTGTCCATGAAACTATCACTCGAAGCGGCGGTCATCACGATGGTGATGAGGATCACGGCCAGCACGAAGCACATCAACCCGGTGAGCCAGCCAAGCCGCGCGCCTTCCAGCACGGTAAGCCGGAAGCCGCCCCGGCGTTGAAAGAGGTAGCAGGCAAAGCCCCCGGCAAGCAGAGGCGCCACCTGGCCGAGGAACGGGCCGCCGACGCTGAGCAGAGCGCCCGCCAGCAACTGAAAGCCCGCGCCCATCATGGCCACCCGCAGGGTCAGCGAGTTGCGCAGATGAATGTCGGGTCCGGCGGGCGCGGCGGCCAGGTTGCCGATGGAATCCGGCACGCGGGGAAGCGCCGCGGGTTCCGCCTCCGTCTCGCCGGGCGTTTCCGCCGGCTCCGGCTCGGGTTCCTCCACCGCGACAATCTCGCGCGTCGGCTTGCCGCATTTGTGGCAGAAGAGCGCGCCCTCTACCAGCCTGGTTCCGCAACTGCAATGATTCTCCACTCGATTTCAGTGTCCCGTAGGCCTTCCCGGACGCGCAAGCACGCTATCCTAATGTTCTTCCGATGCCGAACGAGACACTGCTGGTACTTCACGATCCCACGGCGCGCCATTTGGCGCTGCTCGAACGTCTGCCGCCGGAGATTCGTATCGTGGCGAGCGGCGAAGCCGCGGGCCTGCGCGCGGCTGCGCCGGAAGCGCGCGCGCTGCTGCTCGGGGCCGGGCCCTACCGTGCCGAACTCGAGGCGCTGTGGCCCGATCTGCAGAATCTGGAGTGGATCCACGCGCTGTCGGCCGGGCTTGAAGGCTTTCTCTTCCCCGCGCTGGTCGAAAGCCCGGTGGTGTTGACCAATTCCGCCGGGGTGTTCGCGCGTTCGCTCGGCGAATTCGCCCTAGCCGGCATGCTCTATTTCGCGAAGGATCTCGCGCGGATGAAACGTCAGCAGACGGCCGGGGAGTGGACCTGTTTCGACGTCGAAGAACTGCATCAACGTACGCTCGCGGTGGTGGGCTTTGGCGCCATCGGGCGCGCCGCCGCCGCGCGTGCGCGCGCCTTCGGCATGAAAATCCATGCCATGCGGCGTTCAGTCGCGGCTCCCGATCCGCTGGTGGACCGCTGGTTCACCAGCGAGGACCTTGACGCGATGCTTTCGACTGCCGATTACCTGCTCGTGAGCGCCCCGCTGACGCCCGCCACGCGCGGGCTGCTCGACGCACGGCGGCTCGCGCTGCTGCCCCCGCATTCGGTGCTGATCAACCTCGGGCGCGGCCCCGTCGTTGTCGAAGCGGCGCTGATCGAGGCGCTGCGGCAGCGCCGTATCCGGGGCGCCGTGCTTGACGTCTTCGGCACCGAGCCGCTACCCGCCGGTCATCCCTTCTGGACGATGGATAACGTCCTGCTGTCGCCGCACACGGCCGACCACACAGCGACGTGGCTGACCGAGGCGATGGAGTTTTTCCTCGACAACTTCGAGCGCTGGCATACGGGCCAGCCGCTGCTGAACGTCACCCGCAAAAGTGAAGGATACTGACTGCGATGGAAGTGACTCTCGAACACATCCGCGCCGCCGGGCGCCGCATCGCGCCCGTGGCGCGCCGTACGCCCGTGCGCACGTCGGGGAGTTTCGACCGCCGCGCGGGCGTCTCCGCCTTTTTCAAGTGCGAGAACTTTCAGCGTGGCGGAGCGTTCAAGATCCGCGGCGCGGCGAACTTCATTTATTCGATTCCCGGGGACCAGCGCCCGCGCGGCGTCGTCGCGTTTTCGTCCGGCAACCACGCGCAGGCCGTGGCCATCGCGGCACGTTCGGTGGGGGTCGAGGCCACTCTGGTGATGCCCACGGACGCGCCCGCATCGAAACTAGCCGCTACACGCGCGCACGGCCCGCGCATCGTGCAATACGACCGGCTGACCGAGGACCGCGAGGCCATCGGCCGCCGGATCGCCTCCGAAACCGGCGCCACGCTGGTTCCACCCTTCGACCATCCCTGGATCGTCGCCGGGCAAGGCACGGCCGCGCTCGAACTGCTCGAAGAGGTCCCGGATCTCGACGCAGTGGTGGTGTGCCTGGGCGGCGGCGGGCTGTTGTCCGGGTGCGCGATCGCCGCGCGCGCCCTGGCGCCGAAGGCACGCGTATTCGGCGTCGAACCGCAGCTAGCCAACGACTATTGGCTGTCGCGGCGCGCGGGCGCGCCGGTCACCATCGCGCCGCCCGATACCATTGCCGACGGCCTGCGCACCACCACGCCGGGCGGCCACACCTTCCCCATCATCCAAACGCTGGTGGACGACATTCTGCTCGTGAGCGAGGACGAAATCCGCGCCGCGATGGCCTTTCTGTTGAGCCGGACCAAGATGCTCGCCGAGCCGAGCGGCGCGGTGGCCGCGGCGGCGGTCCTGTTCGGCAAACTGCCCCCGGGCCTGCGGCGCGCGGGCGTGCTGATCTCGGGCGGCAACGTCGATCTGGGTTTCCTCGCCACACTGCCCGCCGCCGATTAGCGTATAGATCCGCCGCGCCGGGCCGATATGCCCAGTGTAGGCAGATCTCATTGATGGTACGGAGCTTATACCCCTTCGAACCGGAACAGGCGCATTGCCGGCGGGTGGCGGACTGGGTCTGGCTGATTGGCCGCAAGCAGAAGCTGGACGCGGGTCTGCTCGGCATCCTTGAACGGGCCGCCCTGCAGCACCACGCGCCAGGATTGTCGTTGTCCGGCGAAGCGGTGCTGCGGCTGTTCACCGAGCTCGAGCGCGAACTGCCGGATCGCGCGGATCCGCCTCCGGCCCAACCCGACGGCGCCGAGGCGCTCGCCGCGTCGCTGCGCGAGGTCTGCGCCACCGCGACCGGGCCGAGGGCCAAGCCGATCGGTCTTCTCGCGCAAATTCTCGAGGCCGCCCACGTTTTCGACGAATGTCTCGAAGCGCTTCCGTACGAAGAGCGTCCGCTGGCCGAGTTGCTCGACGACGCCGTTTCGCTCTCGCCCGACCCCTACTGGCCGCCGCTGCTCGAGATCTTCCGCAAGCCTGTCCGGTTTGATGGCAAGATCCTGGACGCCGCGCTCGCCAATGTGCCCGTGAACCCGGAGATTGTCGCCGCGGTGGCCGAAGCCACTTCCGATCCGGATGCGGACCTGGGCCGGCTGGAACGCGCGGCAGGACTCGATCCGGGGCTCGCCGCGTCCTTGCTGCAGGCGGCGAACTCTGCCCGGTATGCCTTGCGGCATCCCATCTCTTCGCTCGGCCACGCGATCAGCTTCCTGGGCTTGGATGCGACGCGCCAGGTGCTGGCCGCCGCCGCGTTCCGGCCCGCTTTCGCCGCTCCCGCCGCGCGCGCGTTGTGGCCGCACTCGATCGAGGCCGCCTCGCTCGCCGCCGGCATCGCCAGGAAGGTGCCGGAACTGGTTCCTGCAGAGGCCTTTCTCGCCGGGCTGCTTCACGATTTCGGGCGCCTGCTGCTGCTGTCGTCGCCAGAGCCCCCACTCAGCGTCTACACCACACTGCTTGAGCGCGGCTGCCCACCCGTGGCGGCCGAACTCGCGCTCTGCGGCATCGATCATGCCGAAATCGGCGCGCGGATCCTTGAACACTGGAATATCGCGGAACCGGTCTGCCTGGCGGTCCGGCAGCACCACCGGGTGCGGCCGAACAACTCGCCCCTCGGCGCGCTGCTGCAGTTATGCGAGGAAATCGCCGGCTCTGGCGAGGATCTGCCCAGCCTGCCGCGCTTGCGGGACTCTCTCCGCACACTGCGCCTGCCCGCGGCGATCCTCGCCGACCGGCCCGCGCCCGTGCCCGAGCGGCTTATGGCTCTTCAAGAGGAATCGTAACCTTCAACGGCAGGTTGCGGGCGTTTCTGCCGCCGGTAAATGGGAGAATCACCGTGATCGGCACCCCGTTCACCTCCACCTTCAGCCGCTGCTCATTGAAGGTCCGGTCGAGAATTTCGGCCTTCACATTTTGCATCTTCAAGCCCATGAAGCCAGCCGGCATGATGCCGTCCTCCCGGTCAGGCGGCTGATTGCCGTACACAATCCGTTCGCGGATCTGCTCCTCGGTGAGCATTTCCACCACGGCGTCCCTCGCCACGCCCCGCACGCGCTGAGTCAGCGACTGATGCACATACAAAATCTGTGCGAAGTCCACAATCCCAACCAGCACGAACACGAAGACCGTCAGCACCAGGGCGCTTTCCAGCATCGCGCTGCCTTTTCGCCGTTGACCGCGTTGGACTTTTCTCATGGCTGATTTACTCCGGAGCATAGACGCCCAAATACGGAAATACAGCTTCGGGCTTTGATATCTGGAACGTCCTCAAGACCACGTTCATGGGGAAATTCTGCACGCTGACGCGCACGTAGGCCGGCGCCTGGTTGATGGTCTGCACGGATACGTTGACGTGCGATGGCTGTAAGCCTTTCACCACCGGGAGGCTACCGCCATTCGGGTCCCCGTACACGGTCATGTTGCGCACCGCCTGCGCGTAGCCCGCGCTTGGCGTCGCATTCGGCGAATCGTAGGTCCGGTAGCTGGCATACCGCGCTCCCGCGCGCACCGCGCTGGCCAGGTGGTTGTAGTAGTAGAACGCCAGCCCAAACTGGAATGTGCCAAGAAAAACCGGCACGAGCACAATAAACGCCAGCGCCGACTCGATCAGCGCATTGCCCCGCTGCCGCCGCCGTCTCATTTCACCAGCCTCACGACCCAGGCGCCGGAGTCTTCGACACCCTTGTGATTGACGCCCTGCACGTAGGAGCCGATGTATTCGGCGCACCAAGCCTGGTTGCCGCCACTGCCGTACTCGCCAGTGGGCCGGAGGAAGAAGGCGCCGATGTTCACCATGCGAAGATTGGCGCCGGGCGGGGTGCCGCCATTGTTGATGGGCACGCCGACTATCCTGCGCCCGTTGCCGCGGCCACCGGCCTGATATTGCCCGTACGTGAGCGTGGTGGAGTCGGTGTCCTGGCTGATGCGGGTCCGGAGCGCATCCAGCATGGACTGCTTTGCGCCGCCCGTCATCTCGATGATGTCGCCGATGGTCCTGAACACGCTCTGATAGTCGTTGATGATGGTCTGCCGGATGACGCTGGCGCTGGTCTGTTCGATGAAGCCGCGCTCGGAGCCGCCCATGGCCTCCGCCAGATTTAGAACCTGCTGGGTCCGGTCGCCGATGCACATGTTCGATCCCTGGCCGCCCGCGTTGGGCAGTTTCGGATTGGCGGGCCAGCGCAGTGTATAGACCTGGCCCGGCGTCAGTCCGAAATGGACCGGGTCGCTGAGGTCGTGCGCGAATGGCGAGAACGGGAACAGCCCTTCGCGGAAGCTGGTCTTCTCGACCTGCGCCCCAGCCGCGGTCGCTACCACGGTCGCCCGCTCCTGACTCACCACGATGGGCATGAAGTACAGCTTGGGCCGTGTGGTCGCGGTGACGCGGACAAAACGGCTTCGCAACGAGGCCGAGTTGGCCTCCACCCAGGGACCCTCCGGAGCCAGCGCAAAACGCGTGGTCACCTCCTGAAAGGGATGCTGCCCGAGATCGTACTTCTGCGTGCTCTGGCTGGTGACGTTTGCGGCCCGCAGTATCCCGGCGCTGGTGCCATCCAGCTCCGCGGCCGCTTCCAACGACATGGAATCGACGAAATTCTGAGATTCTGTCTTGACCACGAACATGCGCCCAAGGTCCACCGCCATACCCAGGGCGCCGATGACAATCACCGCCGCGATGGCAGAGGCGATCAAAACGAAGCCGCGTTGCCGGGTCCTGGTGAAACGCTTTGCCTCTCTCATACGCCTATACTATCGGTAAGCCTTGCGATCTTCATATGCCAGGAAAACTCCTAATTGAAGACAAAACGCCTTAGAGCAGCACAAAAATCGGCCTAGGATGTCACGCCCCCGCCCCCCTTGCATCAGGTAATCTGGATACAGAACCGCCTATGCCCATGTACGAATACCGCTGCACCGCCTGTGGGGAAACCTACGAACAGCTCCGCCGTATGTCTGAGGCGGACAAGGACTTAGCGTGTCCGCACTGCGGCTCTCAGCAGGTGGAGCGGCAGATCTCGGCCTGCTCGATCGGCGGCTGCGGGGGAGGCTCGGCTGGCGGCGCGGGCTTCTCTTGAGCCCGCTGACCCCGAAGCGGCCGGTCCGGCCGTTGAATGCTATCTCCAACCCAAAGCGACGAAGCGCACCTGGATCCCCGTGCGTTTGGGTTTGATGGTGATTTTCTCGAACCGTTCGTTGGCCGGGTCGAGCAGCGCGGTGACGGCCGTAAGTTCCTGCTGGAATTGCGCTTCCAGCGCCTGAAGCTGCTGTTCGACCGATGCGGCGGTCTCTTCAGCCCGCGCCACGTCGGCTTTCTCTTTGCCAATCCGGCCTGCTGAGCGGGCTGCGGTCCCGATGCGGCCGACGTTGGTGGCCGAAACCGCCTTCCGTCCCATGAATGCGCCGAGCAGGGAAGTGCCGATGGTGAGCATCGAGTTCATCGTTTGCGACTTCACCTGCTGCTTCTCGGCCTCCACCTTCTGGCGGGCCCGCATCATCCGGTCGTTGAGGGTGTTGAAGCGCGAAGCGTATTTCTGGCGCAGCTTTTCGGTTTCGGCGTCGCGCACCTCGTGGGCGCGATGGAGCAGGCGGATGCGGAAGTCGCGTTCATCCTCGCCGGGGTGTGAAACTTGCTTCAGCGCGGCGCTGCGCCACAGGTCCATGGTGCAGTTCTGCGCAAGCCAGGTAGTGAAGGTCTTCTGCCACGCCGGGTAATTTTTCGCGTTCGCCGCCGCTGAGGGCAACTCGCTGAACGTGGCTCCGGGGACTGGTTGCTTCATTAATTCGTTCAACGGCAGATCGACGGCCTCGCTCTGGTCCCAATCCACGGGCGCGACGCCTTCGGATATGGGCGTGGCGAACAGCACATCGCGCAACTCGCTCACACCGAGTTTCGCATCGCTTAATTCGACCTGCGCAGCGCCGAAAACACACGGTTCGTAGTGCAGCGCGCCGTGCAGTGGGACGAATAGTTCATCGATGCCCGGCGGCAGCACGGGCTTTGCTCCGCCCGCGGCGGCAGCCGCGGCGGGCGCGGCGGCGGAGGGAGCCGGCGCGGCGGCGCGCCCGCTCATCAACTGCCGGATCTGCGGCCGCGTCAGCGGGCCGCGCAGATAGGACATGCACCAGCGCGTGGAAAACACCGCGGGCGCACCCGAGTGAACATTGTTCAGCAAAAAGACGCGCGCGCCGAGGCCCGAAAGCAGCTGGTCCATTTCGGCTTTGTCGAAACGGCCGCCGGAGGCCTCGGCGGCGCTTTGCAGGCCCTCGAGGACGCGCATTTTGTCGCGGTCGGTCTGGAGGCGGCCGATGAACCAGGTGCCGGTGTTCGCCAGCCCTTTGTAGTCGAGATCGCCCGGATTCTGCGTAGCCAGCACCACGCCCACGCCGAAGGCGCGCGCCTGCTTGAGCAACGTCAGAAGCGGTTTCTTGGAGGGCGGCTCGGCCACGGGCGGGAAATAGCCGAAGATCTCGTCCATGTAAACGATCGCGCGCAGCGAGGACGTGCCCGTCTGGCGGCGCATCCAGCCCAGCACTTCGTTCAGCAGCAGCGCGACGAAAAACATGCGTTCGCTGTCGCTCAAGTGGGCAATGGAGACGATGGCCACGCGGGGCTTGCCCTGCGGCGTATAGAGCAGGCGGTCGAGGTTTAGCGGTTCGCCTTCGAGCCAGGCTTCGAAGCCCGGCGAGGCGAGCAGGCTGTTGATCGACATGGCGAGCGTGAACCGGTCCTTCGCGGGGTAGAAGCTGTCGAGGTCCATCACGCCGACCTTGGTGAAGGGCGGCTGCTGGATGAGGCCGATCAGTGTTCCGAGGTCGAGATCCTGGCCCTGGCGCCAGGCGTGGTCGAGGATCGACGTCACCAGCACATGCTCGCGCGACATGGCATCGGCCTTCACCCCTGCGAGGCCCAGCAGCGATGCGGCGGTGGACTGGATGCGGTCGCGGAAGGCTTCGCGGTCGTCTCGCGTGGCGGCATCGGGCGCCTGGAAGGAGGCGAGAATTGAAACCGGAATGCCCGCATCGGACCCGGGAGTGTAAATGGCGAACTCGGCCGAGGCGCGCAGGCGCTCGATGCGCGCGCCGTCCTGGTCCCACTCGGACAGGCCCTTGCGCCAGCGTTCGGCGGTCTGGGCGGCGAAGGTCCTGACGTCGAGGCCCTGGCGGCGGGCTTCGTCCTCGTCCACCCAGGGTTCGAAATCATCGGGGCTGAGACGCGGGAAGGTGAGCAGGAGGTTGCCGAGGTCGCCCTTGGGATCGATCACCAGCGCGGGGATGCCGTCGATGGCGGCCTCCTCGAGCAGGCCCACGCAGAGGCCGGTCTTGCCCGACCCGGTCATGCCGACACACACGGCATGGGTCGTCAGGTGCTTGGATTCGTAGAGGAGTGCGGCCCCGCTATCGCGATCGCGCCCAAGATAGAAAACGCCGAGTTTTTCGTAATCCATTGACTCCGCCATTGTACTGCCGGTGGGGTTAATCCTGGGGAGTCTCTTCCTCGGGCGGCGCGGGCCGGCCGGCGGAATCTTTCGGTTCCTTCAGCCGCCCGCGCTCCCTGAGTGCGTGGCGCAGCACGAATTCGATCTGGCCGTTCAGGCTGCGCAGGTCATCGTCGGCCCACTTGCGGAGCGCATCCAGAACCTTCCCGTCCATGCGAAGAAGGAATGTTTTGCGCTCAGCCATTCGTCCATTGCTCCTACTGATGCAGCGTCCCGGTATTCACCACCGGCGACGCCGCGGTTTCGCCGCACAGCACCACCAGCAGATTCGAAACCATCGCCGCCTTCTGCTCTCCGTCCAATTCCACCACGCGGTTGCGGGCCAGGGCTTCGAGAGCCATCTCCACCATGCCCACGGCGCCTTCCACGATTTTCGTCCGGGCGGCGATCACCGCGCCCGCCTGCTGGCGGCGGAGCATCGCCGAGGCGATCTCGGGGGCGTAGGCGAGATGCGAGATGCGGGCTTCGATCACTTCGACGCCGGCCACCTGAAGCCGGTCCTGTATTTCGCGCTTCAGTTCCTCGGCCACCTGCGCCGTATTGCCGCGCAGCGACACCGTCACGTCGTCGTGCGCGTCGTAGGGGTAGGTGGTGGCCAGGTTGCGCACCGCCGCCTCGCTTTGCACGTGGACGTAGTTTTCGAAGGCGTCCACCTGGAAGATCGCCTCGGCGGTGTCCACTACCTTCCAAACCACCACGGCGGCGATCTCGATCGGATTGCCGTCCTGGTCGTTCACCTTCATCTTGCTGGTTTCGAAGTTTCTCACCCGAAGCGAGACGTGCTTTTTGGCGAAAAACGGATTCGCCCAGCGCAGGCCCTGCTCCGCGGCCGTGCCCACATAGCGGCCAAACAGTGTGAGAACCACACCCTGGTTCGGCTGCACCGTGAAATAGCCGGCCATGGCGACCAGGTTCGCGAACCACAGGATCGCGAACGACCATATCACCAGCAAGGGCCGCTCGCCCTGCGGCGTGTTCCGCACGATCAGCACGATCGCCACAATCGGCACGATCACCATCACGATGCTCAAGAGCAACATGGGGATGCCGCTCCAGGCCGAGATTACCTTTTCACGCAACATCGGAAGAACCTCCAGTGAAATCTTTTAGCTACTAAAGTGATATCACTTTGAACTCATGCTGTCAAGAGGAATCGTGCGCGGTAAGATGAGGGGCATGTTGCAAATCGCGATCGCTATTCTTTGCGCGGCCTCCGTTCTCGGCGCCGCCGAACACGGGTTTGTCTATAACGAGCCGGGCCGGTTTGGCGGCTGGCCTGCGAACCACGGCATGTGGAGTTGGGGCGATGAGATGCTGGTGGGCTTTGAAGTGGGTCATTTCCGCGACACGGAGAAGGGCCATGCGATCGATTACACGAAACCGGCCGAACATGTTTTGGCGCGTTCCACCGATGGCGGGAAGACGTGGACGATTGAGCGCCCCGAGGGCCTGAAGCCGCCGCCCGGCGTGAAAGTGGCGGGCGTGCCCACGGGGCCGGACGGGCGCCCGTTGACCGATTCGCCCGGCGGCTTCGATTTTGCGCAGCCAGGCTTTGTGCTCACCGCGCGAATGGAGAGCCACCAGGGCGGGCAATCGCGATTTTACGTGTCGAGGGACAAGGGCCGGAGCTGGCAAGGCCCCTTCCGGCTGCCCGATTTCGGCCAGGCGCACGGCACGGCCGCCCGGACGGATTACCTGATCAACGGCAAGCACGACATGACAATGTTCATCACCGTCGCCAAGGCCAACGGGCGCGAGGGCCGCGTGATGGCCGTCCGCACGCGCGATGGCGCGAAAACGTGGACCATGGAAGGCTTCGTGACGCCCGAACCCGAGGGCAACGATTACGCCATCATGCCCTCGTCGATCCGGCTCAAGAACGGCTCGATCATCACGTCGGTCCGCTACCGCAAGTACATCGAAATCTACCGCAGTGACGACGACGCGAAGACCTGGCGGAGCCTCGGGCAGGCTGTGGACACGCTCTCCGGCAACCCGCCGAGCATGATTCAGTTGAAGGACGGCCGCATTGCGCTCACCTATGGTCATCGCGCCAAGCCGTTCGGCATCCGCGCGAAGATCAGCAAGGATGAAGGCAAAACATGGGGTGAGGAAATCGTCTTGCGCGACGACGGCGGCAACTGGGACCTCGGCTATCCCCGCACGGTGCAGCGCACCGACGGCAAACTGGTGACGGTGTATTACTACAACACCGCCGCGAACGCGGAGCGCTTCATCGGCTACACGATCTGGGAGGCGAAGTAGGCTACAGCGCCATCGCCTCTTCGGACTCCGGCTCGCCGCCGCGGTCGGCGGTGTCCTTCATCCACTGGTCGAGGATCGCGCTCATGCTCGCGATGCGCGCCTTCTGCGTCGAATCGCCGGCGAGATTGCGGACTTCGTGCGGATCTGATTGCGTATCGTAGAACTCAACATCGGGCTTGCGCGGCGCCATGAATAAGGACTGAACGGCGTTGAGCTTGCCCGCCTTGTGCAGATCCTCGAGCACCGTGCGCGTGGGGTACTGCGTCTGAATGTAGTTATTGAACTGCGTATACGGCCGCTCGGGCATGAAGTTGCGAATGTATTTGTAGCGGCGGTCGCGGACGGCGCGGATGCGGTCGCGGGTCATGTCGCAGCGGTCGCGCGCGGTCACGATGTGCTCGCGGGGTTTGACGCGATCGCCCCACAGCGGCTGCCCATGGAAAGGCTCGGGCAGTTCGAGGCCCGCCAGACGCAGAATCTGCGCGGTGACATCAAGCGCGATCACCGGATCCTCGCGGACCGAACCGGGCTTGCCCGCGCCCGGCCATTTCGTAATCAGCGGCACGCGCGTCCCCGTGTCGTAGAGCCATTGCTTGCCGCGCAGCAGGCAACGGCCGTTGTCGCCCATGAAGATGATCGCCGTATTGTCCAGCGCGCCGTCCTTGCGGAGCGTGTCGAGAAGCACGCCCACCTGCTGGTCCAGCAGATTCACGCAGTCCAGGTAATTGGCGAACTCGTCGCGCACCGCCGGATGGTCCGGCCAATAGGGGGGCAGTTCCACCTTGGCGGGGTCGATCAGTTCCGGCAGCTTGCGCGCTGCTACGAACGCCGGACCCTTGTGCGTGGCCTGGAAGTTGACCTGCGCGAAAAAGGGCTGGCCCTTGGCGCGCTGGTTCCAATGTGTCCCTTCGAACGGTTTTTCGTCGAGGTTGAAGTTGAAATCCGTCTTGCCCTGGCCGCGCACGCCGGGGGCGAATTCAAGGACATTTGCCGTGAAATAGCCCGCGTCGCGCAGGCGATGACTGAGCAGGCGGGCATTGCCGGGCAGACGGTAGCCGTCCTTGCGGTGGCTGCGGTGCTGATGGGTGCCCGTGGTGGTCTGATACAACCCGACGTTGAATGCCGAACGCGCGGCCGAACACACGGGCGCGGTGGTGTGGGCCTGGTTGAAGCGCACGCCTTCGGCGGCGAGGCGATCCAGGTTCGGGGTGCGGACCAGGGGATAGCCGTAGCAGCCAAGCTCGGGGCTGTGGTCCTCGGCCAGAATCCAAAGAATATTGGGCCGGTCCTGGGCTGAGCCGCTCAGGGAGCGGACAAATGCGGGAGCCAGGGGAGCAGTGCGGAAGAGGTTTCGTCTTGTCAACATGACTATCTTTCGACGCTATCTAAAGTAATTTACATTCGCTTCGGATTTCGCTCCAACGCGAAATCGAATCGTCATACTTCGGCGTTAAAATGGGAGCGTCTGTTCCTTGTCAGGAGTCTCAATGCCAATCAAAGCATACCTCGGTGCGCTCATCTTGTGCGCATTCTCTTTCAGTGCGTCCGCCCAGTCACTCGCCGGGTTGGGCGCCATCAACGGCACCGTCACCGACGCAACCGGCGCGGTGGTGCCGGGGGCGCAAGTCATCGTATCAAACCCGAACACGGGTGTCCGCCGTCAGTTGGAAACGAACGCGGCGGGCCTGTTTTCGGCTCCTTCTCTTACTCCCGGACCGGGCTACGTGGTCGCGGTCCAACAGCCTGGCTTCGCAAACTGGGAGGCCCGGGACATCCAGGTGCAGGTGGGCCAGAACGTGTCCCTCAATATCGCTCTGACGGTGGGCCAGCAAGCTCAGGAAATCACCATCACCGATTCAACGCCCGTGGTGGACCAGTTGAAGACGGGCGTCTCCGATGTCGTCAGTGACCGTCAAATCATGAACCTGCCTATCAACGGCCGCCGCGTGGACAGCTTCGTGCTGCTCACGCCCGGCGTCGTCGCCGATGGCACTTTCGGCCTGCTCAGCTTCCGCGGCGTGCCCGGCGGCAATGCCTTTCTCACCGACGGCAACGACACAACCCAGGGCTACTACAACGAAAACGCGGGTCGCACCCGCATCTCCTCAAACATCTCGCAGGACGCCGTGCAGGAGTTCCAGGTGCAGACCAGCGGCTATTCGGCCGAGTTCGGCCGCGCCGCCGGGGGCAGCGTGAACACCGTCACCCGCAGCGGAACGAACGACATCCACGGGACCGGGTACTGGTTCTTCCGCAACCAGAGTTTCAACGCGAACGACCGTTACGCGAACGCGATCGGCCAGCCGAAGCCCGAGGAACTGCGCAATCAGTTTGGCGGCTCGGTAGGCGGGGCGATCCAGAAGGACAAGCTCTTCTACTTCGTCAACGGCGACTTCACCCGGCGCAACTTCCCGCTGGTTTCGGCGATTCAGAACCCTCGCCTGTTCTCCTCCGACGGCACCTTCATCGGCGACTGCGGCGCGCCGGCGACGGCCCAGCAGTGCGCGGCCGCCGTGAGCTACTTCCGCCGCTTCTTCGGCGAAATCCCACGCACCGCCGACCAGGACACCGGCTTCGCCAAGCTCGACTGGCGTCCCAACGAGAACAACGCCCTGTCGCTCAGCTTCAACGTGATGAACTGGATCTCGCCCAACGGCATTCAGACCCAGGCCACCCGCACCGACGGCGGCGGTATCGGAAACAACGGCGACTCCAGCGTGAAACATCGTTTTGCCCGCATCGCCCACACCGGCATCATCAAGCCGACCCTCGTGAACGAATTCCGTTTCGGCTGGTTCAAGGACCGGCTGTTCGACGTCGTGAACCCGGAACTGGCGCCGCCGAACGGCCTGCTCGGCCAGTTGAGCGTCGCCGGTCAGGGCAACCTGGGCGTCGCCACCTTCCTCCCTCGCGTCCAGCCCACCGAGGACCGCTATCAGTTCGCCAACAATCTGACCTGGATGGTGGGCCGGCACAACTTCAAGTTCGGCTTCGACATCGCCCATACCCGCGACGTCCTCGACCTGCTCAACAACGGTCAGGGGAGCTATGTGTACCCGTCGGTGACCGCATTTGCGCAGGACCTCACCAACCTGGACGGCGGCAAGCGCTGGCAATCCTATTCGCAGAATTTCGGCACCCCCGAACTCTCCGTCTACGTGCGCGATTTCAACTTCTTCGCGCAGGACCAGTGGCGCGTCACCAGCCGGTTCACCTTGAACTACGGCATCCGCTACGAATACGCGCAGTTCGCCCAGCCCACGCAGCCGAACGCCGACTACCCGCTGACCGGGCGCATCAACCAGCCGGGCAAGAACTTCGCCCCGCGTGTGGGCTTCGCTTACTCGCTCGATCAGTCGGCGAAGACCGTGCTGCGCGCCAGTTATGGCATCTTCTATGCCCGCATGCCCGGCGCGCTCGTCGGCAATCTCCACCAGATCAATGGGCTGACCCAGCGGCCCATTACTCTTCAGGCCAACGTGCCCGCCGACTTAGCGCTCGGCCCAGTGTTCCCGACCCGGCTGGCTTCGCTCGACCGCACTCCGCCCCCAGGCGTTCTCAGCATCGGCTTCGCGGACCAGAATCTCCGGTCGCCCTACACCCAGCAGTGGGATCTCGGCCTTGAGCGCGAGATCACCCGGAACCTCGGCGTAACTCTCAGCTACCTCGGCAGCCGCGGTGTGGGCTTCTTTGGCGTGCGCGACCTGAACATCGGCGCGCAAGGCGCTCCGTTCACCTACACGATCCGTGACGCCCAGGGCGCCAACGTGGGCACATTCACCACACCCACCTACCTGCGCGCCAATCGCGTGGACACCCGGTTCCAGCGCGTCACGCAGACCGAGAACGCCAATAGCACCTGGTACAACGCGATGGTGGTCCAGGTCCGCCAACGCGCTTCCCGCTGGTTTGAAGGCACCCTCAACTACACGTGGTCGCACGCCATCGACACCGACATGGGCGGCGGCAGCAACAACCTGTTCTTCGACCGCGTCGGCACGGTGACCAACGGCGATTACCGCGCCGACAAGGGCACGTCGATGCTCGATGTGCGGCACCGGACGGTGTTTACTGGCCTGATAACGCCGCCGGAGCGGAAGTTTGAAAACGCATTCGCGCGGCAAACGCTCAACGGCTGGAACCTGTCGTTCATCGGCACTCTGTCGTCGGCGCCGTGGACCACACCGACGGTGTTCGCCTCCGGCACGCAGTTCGCCGGACAGGCGTTCCTGAACACGCTGAATGGCTTCGGCGGATCGACGCGCGTGCCCTTCCAGTCGCGCGCATCGATTCCCGTGGATGAGATCCGGCGCGTGGACGCCCGCCTCACCAAGGTCATCCGGATCAGCGAACGGATGCAGACGCACTTCAACTTCGAAGTGTTCAATCTGTTCAACCGCGTTACCGATACCAGCGTCGCCAGTCAGGCCTTCGAAGCCCGCTCGGGCGTGCTCACTCCGGTCGCCGGTTTGGGCCGGGGCGTCGCCTCTCAGGGCTTCCCCGACGGCACCAACGCCCGGCGCGCGCAGATCGCTCTGCGGTTCATCTTCTGAGCCGCTATACTAATTAGTTGGCGAACCCGCGCCGCGGTTTGGGCGCGGGTTCGTCTTGAAGGAATCCCTATGATCACGCTTTTGACCATCATCCATGTGATTGTGTGCCTGTTTCTGATCATCGTCGTGTTGCTGCAAAGCGGCAAGGCGGCCGATCTGGCTGGCGCGTTCGGCGGCATGGGTTCGCAGACGGCCTTCGGACCTCGCGGCGCCGCCACGATTCTGTCGAAAGCAACCACCATCGCGGCCGTACTCTTTATGGCAGGTTCGCTGAGCCTGGCCATCTTGTACACGCGCGCGGGCTCCGGCAGCGGCTCGACGGTCCTTGAATCCGCGCCCGCCCCCGGTACCGCGCCCGCTCCGGGCACCCCCGGCGGTCAACAGTCCATCCAGATGGAACTCGAAAATCCGGCTACTGGCGAAAAGAGCACCGTGGATGTGCCCCTGCCGCCGCAGACGCCCGAAAACACGAAGCCGAAGCCCTAGACGGGCGGGCTATAATGAAGTTGAAACCCGGCGCCGCTCGCGCCGGACCACCTGCGGAGGTGGCGGAATTGGCAGACGCACTAGCTTGAGGTGCTAGCGGGAGTAATCTCGTGGGGGTTCAAGTCCCCCTCTCCGCACCAAGATCGAAAAGCCCCGGAATTTCTGGGGCTTTTCCCTTTGCCCGCCGGTTCAATCCGGCCCCTCCTCGGCGTTTTGTCGATAGAATGCCTTGGAGGAAGTATCATGCCCTTCACCCGCCGCGGTTTTCTCGCCGCCCCAGCGCTGCTCGGCCTGGCGCAGACCGCAAAACGCCCCAACATCCTCTGGCTGTCCACCGAAGACATGGGCAACGAACTCGCCTGCTTTGGAGACCCCCACGCCATCGCGCCCACCATCGACAGTCTCGCCCGTGAAGGCGTCCGCTATCCCCACGCCCATACCGTTGCGGGTGTCTGCGCCCCATCCCGCACCGGCATCATCAGCGCGATGTATCCCAGCGCGCTCGGCGCCAACCACATGCGCAGCGCCGCGCTTCTGCCCTCTTCCATCAAGCCCTTTCCCATGTATCTGCGCGAAGCGGGCTACTATTGCTCCAACAACGTCAAGACCGACTACAACTTCGCCAACACGCCCAAGGATGTTTGGGACGAAAGCTCGAACCAGGCCCACTGGCGCAACCGCCGCGACGGTCAGCCCTTCTTCTCGGTCTTCAACTTCACCGTCACCCATGAATCATCGCTCGTGTTGCGCGGCGAGGAATTCCGGAAGCGCACGCCGGACGTGCACCCCGAACAGCGCCAGGATCCCGCCAAGCTTCGCACCCTGCCGCCGTACCACCCCGATTCGCCTGAATCGCGCCGCGATTGGGCCAACTACTACGAGACCATCACGCAGATGGATACGCTCGTCGCCGCGCGCCTGAAGGAAATTGAGGACGCCAGCCTCGCCGAAGACACGATCGTTATGTTCTGGGGCGATCACGGCGTCGGGCTGCCGCGCGCGAAACGCTGGCTCTACGAATCAGGCACCCGGTCGCCCATCATCGTCCGCATCCCCGAAAAATGGCGCGTCCGAGGCCAGGCACGCCCCGGCCGCGTGGATCGCCGCCTGGTCAGCTTCATGGACCTCGGGCCCACCGTGCTGAACCTGGCGGGGGTGCCGGTCCCGCAACACATGCACGGACTGCCCTTCCTGGGTCCCAATCTGCCCCCCGCCCGCCGCTTCATTCACGGCGCTCGCGACCGCATGGACGAACGCTACGACCTGATCCGCGCCGTGCGCGACGAACGCTATCGCTACGTGCGCAATTATATGCCGCACGTTCCCTACTACGACCACATCCGCACCGCCGAGCAGGGGCCCACCATGAAGGAGATGCGGCGCCTGCATGCCGAAGGCGCGCTGCCGCCTGCCGCCGCGCGGTTCATGGCGCGGCACAAGCCGCCCGAGGAGTTGTACGACGTGCGAGCCGATGTGCATGAGATCCGCAATCTCGCCAACGATCCAGCGCACCGGAAAGTGCTCGATCGTCTGCGCGCCGAACACGAGCGCTGGCAGAAGGAAACCGGCGACATCATGTTCCTGCCGGAACCGCTACTGGCCGAAGAAGAACAGACGCTGGGCAGCCGCCGGGCCATCGCGGAACAGCCTGGATGGCCTGCCCGCTTCGAGAAGCTGCGCGCGCTCGCTGTCGCGCCCGAGCGCGGCGCGGCGGCGCTGGCCGAACTGCGTGCCGGACTGGGCGAAAAGGATCCGGCCGCGCGCTGGTGGGCCGTCCAAGGACTCATGCGGCTCAACGCGGACGCCCAGGACACGCCGCGCCTGGAAGCCCTGTTCGCAGATTCCTCCGCCGTGGTTCGCATTGTGGCAGCGCTCGCCGTGGCCCGGCGCAACGGCACAGACAGAGCGATTCCCGTGCTGGTCGCGGGCTTGCAGCATGAGGAGGAATGGACGCGGCTGGCCGCGGCGCATGCTCTCGAAGCTCTGGGGCGCGAGGCCGCACCCGCGAAAGCGGCGCTCGAGGAGGCGGCGAAGGAGCCGCCCCGCCAGCGCGGTTACCGGTTCAATTATGTCAGCCGCGTCGCCGAACGCGCCCTCAGCCTGATCGGCTGACCACCGCTAAACCCGCGCCTGTTCGCCAATAGCAAATATTCTTTACTCCAATCATCCCAACCATTTACCCCGATTTCCGCCCTCCACCACCCCATTGATAATTCCTTCGCAATGCTAATGTGAAACCGGAGCAGGTTCAACGCCGGCCGGCAAAGACCTCTCAAACGCTGACGAACCAAATTCGCCCAAGCGTAGCCGTCGAGCCAGCGATGTGACAGAACGGCGCCGATTCACAGTGGCTATCTGGCCTTGGCCCCGAGTCGGACCCGATCACGCGACGCCGGAGTGCGCCCATCTTCCGGAAACCCGCCTGTACGTACCCACCCGGCCGAACTACACCCGGTCCAAGTCCTGCGCTGTTCGTCCCTGCCCCTTCATCTCCGGCGCCCGGAGCACACACCGGCCCGCTACAGCGGCAGGATCTCCTCGCGGTCCGGGTCGTACTTCAGGCGGCGTTTCTGGACCCAGGCGATATTCCCCAAGTGCGAGGCGGCGGCGGAGCGGTGGCCGATCCAGACATCGCCATTGGGCAGCTTACGCGTTCGGCAGCAGTCGAGAAAATTCAGGACATGGTCGATGGTCTGATCGCCTTCGCTTTTTACCTCGATGGGCGGGGCGCCTTTCTCTGCCGGGGTGAAGATCGAACTGCCGCGGGTAATCCACAGGCGGCCCTCAGTTCCGCAGATTTCGACGCCCGCGCCGGTGATGCCGGGGGCGAGAGTCGCTTCAAAGGTGGCGGTCCAGCCGGAGGGATATTCAAGCAGGACGTTGATGGTGTCGGGGGCGGTGCGGCCGTCTTTGTAGTGGTAAATACCGCCGGCGGCGACGGCGGAAACGGGGTTATCCTCCTCGATCATCATGTGGACGACGTCGATCCAGTGGGTGAAGAGGTCGGTGACCTGGCCGCCGCCGAAATCGAGGTAGGCGCGGAAGTTCCAGAACTGCTGGGGGTCGTAGTCGCGCCACTTGACGGGACCAAGATAGCGGGCCCAGTCGAGATTCGAGGGCTGGGTGGCGAGTTGGGGCGGCGCGAGGCGCAGGTGGGCCCGGTTGCCGTGCCACCAGGTGCGGGCGAGGGTGATTTTGCCGAGTTTTCCGGTCTTGAAGTACTCATCGCGGGCCTGGATGTAGTGCTTCCCGCTGCGTTGCTGCATACCAACCTGACAGATGCGGTTGTTGACGCGGGCGGCCTTGATGATCAGCGGCCCCTCCTCGATGGTCAGCGTGAGCGGCTTTTCCACGTAGACGTCCTTGCCCGCGTTGAGGGCGTCGATGGAGATGGCCGTATGCCAGTGGTCGGGGGTGCCGACGAGGACGGCGTCCAGTTCGCGGTGCTCGAGCAGGGCGCGATGGTCGCTGAAGCCGCGGGCCCCGGGGGCCATTGACTGCGCCTGATCCACATGGCCGGCGAAGACGTCGCAGACGGCGGTGACCTGCACCTGCCCGGTCTTGATGAAGGTGTTCATGACGCCCCGGCCCCGGCCGCCTGCGCCGATGAGGCCCAGGCGAATCTTCTCGTTGGCGCCCAGGATGCGGGCGTAGGAAGCGGCGGTCCAGCCAAGGGCGGCCCGGCGCAGGAGAGAGCGGCGACTGTGCAGCATTGCCTGCGATTTTATCGCACGGGAAGAGTGGCTGAGGTATAATCGAGGAAGGCGAAACCAGAAAAGTGGGCGCAAGCCCGCTTTTTTGTTGTTGGCCACATTGAATCTGGAGACCCATGCCCAGCATGACCCGGCAGACCCTCGCGGAGCGGATCACCGAGATCGCCGAGCGCGCCGCGCGGCGCGAGGGGCTGGAAGTGTGGGAAGTGGAAGTGTTGGGCGGGGGCCGCGCGCGGGTGGTGCGCATCACAATCGATAAGCCGGGCGGGGTGACGCACGGGGATTGCGAGTTGATTTCGCAGCAGGTGGGCACGGTGCTGGACGTAGAGGACGTGGTGCCTGGAGAGCGGTATCAATTGGAGGTTTCGAGTCCGGGCATTGAGCGGAAACTCCGCAAGGCCGAGGATTTCGCCCGGTTCACGGGGCGGCGCGCGCGGATTTCGCTGCGCGAGCCGCGGGACGGGCAACGCCGGTTCGACGCCCTGATTCGGGGCGCGGAGGGTGAGCATATCCTGCTCGAGTTGAAGCCGGGGGCGGAAGATCGCCTCCGGATGAGTGACATCGAGAAGGCCAATCTCAAACACGAGTGGTAGGCAGTCCTGGTTTGGCAGGCCTGCCGGGAAGAAGTTGACAGAGGAGAGCGAGTCTCTTGGCATCTATATATCAGTCCATCGAGATCCTGAGCAAGGAAAAGGGCATCGACGCCCAGATCGTCCTCGACGCAGTCAAGGACGCCATGCTTGTGGCCGCGCGGAAGCAGTTCCGGACCGAGGAAGATCTGATCGCGGACCTGGACCCGAAATCCGGCAATATTCTGATCTACGCGGTGAAGACGGTAGCGGAGCCGGTGACGGATCCGCTGCGCGAGATGAGCCTGGCCGAGGCGCAAAGGTACGATGCCAGCGCGGAGGTCGGCTCGCAGATCCGATTCGAAAAGCCGACAGAAGCGCTGGGGCGCATTTCGGCGCAAACAGCCAAGCAAGTGATCCTGCAGAAGGTGCGCGAGGCGGAGCGCGAGAACATCCATGCCGAGTTCTCGGGCCGGGTGGGCGAACTGGTGAACTGCATGGTGAAGCGGATGGAAGGGCCCGACCTGGTGGTGGATTTGGGCAAGACGGAAGCGCGGCTGATAAAGAAAGAACAGTCGCGGCTCGAGAACTTCAGCATCGGCGAGCGGGTGCGCTGCGTGATCAAGGCCGTGGACAAGACGGGTAAAAACGCGGGCGTGGTGGTGTCGCGGGCGGCTCCGGAGCTGGTCATGCGCCTCTTCGAGCAGGAGGTGCCCGAGATTTACGACGGCACGGTGCAGATCCGTGGCTGCGCGCGGGAGCCGGGGGAGCGGACGAAGATCGCGGTGTTGTCGCGCGACCGCGACGTGGATTGCGTGGGCGCGTGTGTGGGGATGAAGGGCATGCGCGTGCAGTCGATCATCCGCGAGTTACGGGGCGAGAAGATCGACATCATCGAGTTCTCCGAGGATCCGGTGGTGTTCGCGACGCATGCGCTGAGCCCGGCCAAAATCTCCCGCGTGGCGATCGTCGATTCGGCGGAAAAGCACATGGAGGTGATCGTCGAGGATACGCAGTTGTCACTCGCCATCGGCAAGAAGGGACAGAATGTTCGCCTCGCGGCGAAACTGCTCGGTTGGCGGATCGACATCAAGACCGAGGAAGAAAAGCGCCAGGAAGTAGAGGCCCAGATGGCGGCGATGGCGACCGGCACTCCGCTCAGCGTGCTCTCGGACTATGGACTGCCGGAACTCGCGCTCGAGAGTCTGATGGCCGCCGGCGTGACCACGGTCGAGCGGATGGGGGGCATGACGCCGGAGGAACTGGAGACCATCCCGGAGATTGGTCCGGAGGCCGTCCAGGCGCTGGTCCTCGCAGTCAATTCGTATTATCAGGCGCTGGATGCTTCCGTGGATCCCGCCGCGGCGGCGCCGGCGAGCGAGGAGACAGGCGCCCCGGCAACGACGGAGCCGCAGGCCGGGGAATCCGTGGAAGCCGCTCCCGCGGAGGCGGAACTCGCGCAGGACGCTCCTCCCGAACTCGATCCGCCGGTGGAGCAGGCGGTCCGCTCAAGCGAACCCGACGGCGTGGAACCCTTGACGCAAGAATCTGATACGATGGAAAATTCGGGCAGTTCCGCCACTAGAGCGGAGCCTGCGGACTAAAGCTGGAGGTGTGAGCGAAAGGGAGCAATCAAGCCGGCCGGGCATTAGCCAGGCTCGCGTCGTGGATATGAAGAAAATCCGCATTAATGAATTAGCGAGGGAGCTTGAGGTGAAGCCGGGCGTGATCCTCGACCTGTTGCCGGAGCTGGGCGTCACCGAAAAGAAAACACACTCCAGTTCGATTGACGAAGATGTCGCCGAGGTCCTGCGCACTCGCCTCGATCAGGCTTCCGGCGGAGCGGATGACAAGCGAGCACCGAAGGAGCCGGCGGCGCCTCCCGCCATTCAGGGTTTGACTGAAACACAGAAGGAGTCTGGCGGCGGCGCGATTGCCGCGCCGTCCCGGACGAAAGAAAGCAAAAAGCCGGCGGCAACTCCGGCTGCGGCGGAAGCCGCCCCTCCCGCCAAATCAGTAGAGTCCGCGGGGTTGCCGAAGCAGCCGGCGCCCGTGGCAAAGGAGACCGTGTCCGACCCGCCTACCGCGCCACCGCGCCCCTTGCCCATCCGCCCGCCTCTGGTGGGGCGGGGGTCGGCTCCGTCGATCCCCATTCCGTCGAAGACGGTCGTGCATCACACGCCGGAACCGGTATCCACTCCACCGCCTCCTTCACGTCCCCAGCCACCGGCGCCCGCGGCGCAACCGGCGAGCCCAGCTCCGCCTGCTGCCCGCAAGCCCGCGCCGCCACCGCCTGAAACGGCTCCCGAGCGGCCTGCTCCCGGGCGAACCATGGCCCCTGGCGCGCCGGCGGAGCGTCCAGCGGCAGCGCCAAGGCGGGCGCAGACCCAGCCGGAGCAGACGCGTCCGGCCGCTCCAGCCACCCCGCTTCCAAGAAATCAACCGATCGCGCCGAGAAGCAGCGGGCCGCGGCCCGGCCAGATTCTCTCCGGTCCCCGGCAGCCGCTGCCTGGCGGCGAGGCGCCCCGTGTGCCCGTGGTGGCGCCGGGCCAGCCGCGGCCGCCGATCCCTCAGCCCAGGCAATCCCCGCAGGGTTCGCGGGCACAAGCGCAGGCCGGCCAGCCGACCCGTCCCCCGCTGGCGGGCCAGCCCGCCGCCAGGCCGGTCGTCCCGCCGCGCGCCGATATCCTCGCCCGGCTTCAACAGCAGCAACAGCCCTCCCGGGCAACGCCGGGCCAACCGACCGCGCCGCGCGCGGGGATGCCCGCTCCGGGCCAGCCCATCTATCAGGGACCGAGGCGCGGACCCGGACAGCCGGGACCCGGCCGGCCAGGCGGCCCCGGGGGACCGGGACGTCCCGGCATGCGAGGCCGCGGTCCGCATCCGACTTCCCCTGTCCTGACGCCGCCGCCCCCCTCGCCCGCCGCGCCCGGCCGCCGCGATACCGGCCGCAAACGCGCCACGCAGCGCGAGCGGGAAGAGGTCGAGGGCAAGCTGAATCTCTCGCCGCGACGCCAGCAGGAGCGGATCGAGGCGGTCAACAAGGAAATTACGATCTCGGAAGGGATCACGGTCAAAGAGTTCTCCGAGAAGCTCGGCATCCGTGCGGCCCTCGTCATCAAGTACCTGGTGGACCGGAAGATCTTCGCGACGATCAACCAGACGCTCGACGAGAAGCTGGCTGAAGACCTCGCCAAGTCCTTTGGCGCCAAGACCACGAAGATGAGCTATGAGGAGGAGGCGGTCCAGGTGATCGACCTCTCCGAGGTGCAGGGCAACCAGGAAACGCGCCCGCCCGTGGTCACCATCATGGGCCACGTCGATCACGGTAAGACCTCACTTCTCGACGCCATCCGCCTCACCAACGTCGCGGACAAGGAAGCGGGCGGCATCACGCAGCATATCGGCGCGTATCACGTGGACGTTAACGGCCGCAAGGTGGTGTTCATCGACACGCCCGGCCACGAGGCGTTCACGCGCATGCGGTCGCGCGGATCGAAGGTCACCGACATCGTGATTCTGGTGGTGGCGGCCGACGACGGCGTGATGCCCCAGACGCGCGAGGCCATCGACCATGCTCGCGCGGCCAAAGTGCCCATCATCGTCGCCGTCAACAAAATCGACAAGCCCGAGGCGCAGCCGGACCGCGTCAAGCAGCAGTTGACCGACCTCGGCCTGATGCCCGAGGATTGGGGCGGCGAAACGATCTTCGTCCCCGTATCCGCCAAGGAGAAGACAAACCTCGAACTGCTGCTCGAGATGATTCTGCTGGTGGCCGACGTGCAGGAGTTGAAGGCGAATCCGGCGCGGCCGGCGGTGGCAACGGTCCTCGAAGCGCAGTTGGACCGCGGACGCGGTCCGGTGGCGACCTTACTGGTGCGCAACGGCATTCTGCGGGTCGGCGATCACTACCTCTGCGGAACTGTGTTCGGCAAGGTGCGCGCGCTGTTCGACGACCGCGGCAGCCCGATCAGGGAAGTGGGCCCCTCGATGCCCGCCGAGTTGCTTGGCCTCGAATCGCTGCCCGAAGTGGGTGACACCCTCCAGGTGGTCACCGACTTGACCAAGGCCCGCCAGATCGCCGAGTTTCGCGAGACCAAGGTCCGTGAGACGGCGATGGCCAAGACGCGCGTTTCGCTCGAGAGGTTCCACGCGCAGATGCGCGAGGGCGAGCGCAAGGAACTGAACATCATCATCAAAGCCGACGTCGGCGGGACCGCGGAGGTTCTGTCGGAGACGCTGCAGAAACTATCCACCGAGAAGGTGCAGATCCGCGTTCTGCACGCCGGCGTGGGCGCCATCAGCGAGAACGACGTGACGCTGGCGTCGGCCTCCGACGCCGTGATTGTGGGCTTCAACGTCCGCCCCGAGCGCAAGGCCTCCGAACTGGCCGACTACGAGAAGGTGGACCTGCGCCTGCATACGATCATTTACGAGCTGACCGACGAGATCAAGAAAGCGATGACCGGTCTGCTGGAGCCGGTCTACCGCGAAGCCTACCTGGGCCGCGCGGAGGTTCGCGAGGTTTTCCGCATCACGAAAGTCGGCACAGTGGCCGGCTGCTACGTGCAGGATGGCACCATCCCGCGAGACGCCCAGATACGGCTGCTGCGCGACAACGTCGTGGTGCATACAGGCCGGCTGGATTCGTTGAAGCGGTTCAAGAACGACGTAGCCGAAGTGAAAAACGGCTTCGAATGCGGCATGGCCATCACCAACTATAACGACCTGAAGCCGGGCGACGTCATCGAAGCCTTCAAAAAGGAGCAAGTGGCGCCGGACCTGAACGCCTGACCGGAGCCCTGCGATGCCAGCGGTGGGCCTGCTGACGCTGGAGTTGAGGCTGGACCATTGTCATTCCCTCAAGGAGAAGCGCCACTGGGTTCGCGGCGTCAAAGACCGTCTGCGGAGTTCACACAACGTTGCAGTCAGCGAAGTGGCTGACCAGGAACTCTGGCAGAGTTCAGTGATCTGCGCCGTCACGGTTTCGCCTTCGCGGCAGAGGGCTGCCCAGGTGCTTGAAGCGGCTGAAGCGGCGGCGGCCGGGTTTCTCGGGCCGAATCTGGTGAGCGCGACGATCGAGTGGCTGGATTAGGATGAACGCCGCATCTCAGGACATGGGTCGGGAAGACCAGCGAGGCCTCAGCGATGGATGAACTGCGCACACGGCGCGTCGCGGAGACGATGCGCGAGGAACTGAGCGAGTTGATCCGCTTCGAGTCCAGCGATCCGCGCCTGGCCGATGTGGACGTGACCGAGGTGGTCGTCGCCAGCGACCTGCGCCGGGCGGATGTGCTGGTGTCGCTGCCCGCGCAGGAACCCGCGCGGCAGGCGGCGCTGGAAGGTCTGGAGCATGCCCGCGGTTACCTGAAACGGCAGTTGTCGCAGCGGATCGAACTGCACCGGATGCCGGAACTGCGGTTCGTCGCCGCATCGGAAACCTCCGGAGCGCCCCTGGGGCGTGTTCTCCGCAGGCTGCGGCGCGGCCGGCCCCGCGAATAGCATATCCCAAAGAAAACAGGCGATTTTATTGCCCGCCGCGCAGCGCGGTTGTAGGCTAAAGTAAGGGGCTTCGCGGCCCCGCCCTTTGGTTCATGTTTGATCGACTCCTCAAAGCGTTGATTCTCGGCGGCTTGGCTGCTGTTCTGGCAGCCGCGGCCCCGTCTTTGATCCGGCTGGAACGGTCGATGGACGCCATGGGCGCCACCTACACCATCGCCGCCTACGGCCCCGAGCGCTTCGTGATGGAGTCGGCCATCGACGCCGCCTTTGAAGAAGTGGAGCGGCTCGACCATCTGCTGTCGAACTACCGCCCGGAGAGCGAGTGGAGCCGGGTGAACCGCGAAGCCGCCCACGGGCCGGTTGAGATCTCCGAAGAACTCTTTGCCCTGCTTCAGAAATGCCTGCATTACAGCCGCGCCAGCGAGGGGGCCTTCGACATCACCGTCGGGCCGCTGATGAAGCTCTGGGGATTCTACAAAGGCCAGGGCCGGATTCCCCGGCGGGCGGAGATCCGCACCGTCCAGAGCCGCATCGGATATCAGCACATTCAGCTCGACCCCGGGCGCCGTACCGTGCGCTTCCTGAAGCGAGTGGAAATGGACCCCGGCGGCATCGGCAAGGGCTACGCGGTGGACCGCATGGCCGAAGTTCTGCACCGCCATGGCCTGACCAGCGCCATCATCTCCTCCGGCCGTTCCTCGATCTATGCCATCGGCGCCCCGCCCAATGAGCCGCGCGGCTGGCGCGTCACCATCCCTCATCCGCGCGACCCGCGCCGCAATGTGGCCGAATATTACCTCAAAAATCACTCGATGAGCACCTCCGGCACCACCGAAAAGTTCTTCGCCATAGGGCGGCGCACTTACTCGCACATTATGGACCCCCGCTCCGGGCGGCCCGCCGAGGGCATGCTGCAGGTGTCGGTACTGGCGCCGAAGACCATCGACAGCGAGGCGTGGACCAAACCCTATTTCGTACTCGGCCGCCAGTGGGCCGCCCGTCACAAGCCACCAGAGTTTACCGTCTTCCTCTGCGAAGACAGAACGGAGATCGCATGCGTGTCCCTCCCATGAATAGCCGCTTTCTTGATGCCTGCCGCCGCCGTCCCACCGACGTCCGCCCGGTCTGGTTTATGCGCCAGGCAGGCCGCTACATGAAGCAATACCGCGATATTCGCGCCAAGCACACCATCCTGGAGATCTGTAAACGTCCGGATCTCGCCGCGCAAGTCACCCTGCAGCCCATCGAGGTGCTCGACGTCGACGCCGCGATCATCTTCGCCGATCTGCTTCTGCCGGTGGAGCCGATGGGACTCAAGCTCGAGTTCGTTGCGGGCGAAGGTCCGGTGATCGACAATCCCGTGCGAACCTCTCATGATGTGGACACGCTTTCCACCACAAATACCGACGATCTCGGTTACGTGGGCGAATCCATCCAGATGGTGGCGCGCTCGCTTGCGGGGAAAGTGCCCGTGATCGGTTTCGTGGGCGCTCCCTTCACCGTCGCCAGCTACATGATCGAAGGCGGCGCGTCCCGTCATTTTCTCAACACAAAGAAAATGATGTACCGGGATGAGACGCTGTGGCGCCGGCTGATGGGTAAATTGGTGGACGTGCTGGCGCCTTTCGCCGTCATGCAGGTGGCGGGCGGCGCGCGCGCCATCCAGGTGTTCGATTCCTGGGTCGGCGCCCTCGGCGCGGACGACTACGTGCGCTACGTGGCGCCCTATTCCCGCGCCCTGATCGAACGAATCCGCTCGAGCGGCGTGCCCGTGATCCACTTCGGCACCGGCTGCGCGGGCTACTTCCGCGAACTCCACGCCGCCGGCGGCGACGTCATGGGCGTCGATTGGCGCCTCAACATCGACCAGGCGTGGATGGACATCTCCTACCGCTCGGCGATTCAAGGTAACCTCGATCCCGCCTCGCTCTTCGCGCCCCTTCCGGAGCTGAAGCAGAAGGTGCATGAGCTATTGAAACGCACCGGCACCCGCCCCGGCCACATCTTTAACCTCGGGCACGGCATCCTGCCCGAGACGCCGGTCGATAACGTCCGCGCCGTGGTCCAGATGGTCCGCGAATTTAAGCCCTGAGCGTGAAGGACCGTGCGTGAGGCCATCGTCATCGGCGGGGGGATCACCGGCCTTTCGGCGGCGTATGAGTTCGTCATGGCCGGCGCCCACCCCACCCTGATCGATCCCTCGCCGCGACTGGGTGGTGTGATTCAGACCGGCGTCGTCGAGGGCTGCGTCCTCGAAGAGGGCCCCGACAGCTTCCTCACGGCCAAGCCCGCGGCCGCCGAGTTGATCCGCGAAATCGGACTGGGCGGCGAGCTGATCTCCTCGAACGATCATGCCCGGGTCACCTACCTCGTGAAGGGCGGCCGGCTCGTCGCCATGCCGGACGGCCTGATGATGATGATCCCGACGAAGGTGCTGCCCGTGGCCGTCAGCCCCCTGCTGAGCTGGTCCACCAAGTTCCGGATGGGCTTCGAATACTTCCGCCGCCCACCCGCCGGCACACCCCCCGACCGCACCGTCGCCGACTTCATTCGCGAACACTACGGCCAGGAGACGGTGGACTATCTCGCCGAACCCCTCCTTTCGGGCGTCTATGGCGGTTCGGTGGAGCGGCTGAGCGTCAACAGCGTCCTGCCCCGCTTCGTCGAACTCGAGCGCAAGCACGGCAGCCTGACCCGCGGCGTGCTCGCCGCCCGCGCCGCCCGCCGGGGCCATGCCACGCAGGAGGAACCGCTCTTCCAGACCCTCCGCGGCGGATTGGCGCAGCTCACCGCGGCCCTGGAAAAGATCGTCCGTCCGGCGGCCGAAGTGATCGAAGGACGCGTGGAAGCGGCGGAACGCGCCGGCGGGCATTACCGCGTGCGCGTGAATGGCGAATGGCTCGAAACCCGCAATGTGATCGGCGCTTGCCCGGCCTGGGCAATGGGAGACCTGCTCGGCCCCGTCCATGCCGAACTGGGCGCCTTGCTGCGCGGCATCGATTACAGCTCTTCGCTTACGCTCGCCCTCGGCTACCGCGCTGCCGATTGCGGGCCGCTGCCGCCCGGCTTCGGCTTCCTCGTGCCCGCGCGCGAGCGCCGCATCCTCACCGCCTGCACCTTCGTCGGCGCAAAGTTCCCCAATCGCGTGCCCGAGTCCCACGTCGTGCTGCGGTGCTTCCTCGGCGGCGCGGGCCAGGAACACGTGCTGGACCTGGATGACGGCGCGATCGTCGAAGCCGTGCAAGAAGACCTGCGCCTGCTGCTCGGCTGGCGCTCCGAACCAGCCTTCACCCGGATCGCGCGCTGGCGCCGCAGCATGGCGCAGTACGAAGTGGGCCACGCCGCGCGCATCGAGCGCATGGAGCGGATACTCGCCGCGCTGCCCGGCCTCTTTCTCGCGGGCAACGCCTACTCCGGCATCGGTATCCCGGACTGCGTCCGCACGGGCCGCGCCGCCGCCTGCGCCGCGCTGAGCCGCCGGTAAGCGCGGCCCCAGCGTCCGGGGGCGGATATACTTGCAGCAGCGACGGAATCAGACATGAAGATCCCATTCAATCCTTCGGTTTACGAGCACGCTGCGCGGTTCGCCGGCCGCTCGCCGTGGGACACCTCGCGTGATCCCGGCCTGATGCTTCAAGGCCACCGCGACGCCTGGCTCGAATACCGCCATTCGCCCATCGTAGTCGGCATCGACATTTACAACCTCGAGCCGGAAGCCTACGGCGCGCGCGTCCACGACCCCGGCGAGGAGGGCATCCCCGCGATCCTGGAACCGCTGTTTTCCAGCCTCGACGAAGCTCTTGGCATCCCGCCGTTCGACCCCCGCCGCGACGGCCGTATCGCCATGGTCATCGATACCGGCAGGCGCCTGAAAGCGGCGCTGCCTGAGGCCGATGTCCGCATCCCGATCGCCGGTCCGTTCTCCATCGCATTCAACCTGCGCGGCATCACTGAGCTTTGTGAGGACGTGGCGCTGCGGCCCGCCGATACCGCACGCTGGCTCATGCAACTGGCGGAAAACCAGACGGTGTTTTCCCGCGCCGTGATCGATGCGGGCCTCGATGTCGCGTTCTTCGAATCCGCCGCCGCGCCGCCACTGCTTTCGCCGCGCCTGTTCCGCGTGGTGGAGCTGCCTGCACTCAAGCGGATTCTCGAAACCACCGCGGCCATCGCGGGCCACCCGGTACCCTGCATCATGGGCGGCGATACCGTGAAAATCCTCGACGATCTGCTCGCCACCGGCACCGGCTACGTCGTCTGCAACATCGAAACGGACCAGCAGCGCTTCGTGGACCGCCTCTGCGCCACCCACCCCCATGTGAACGTCCGCATCAATATGGACCCGCGCATCGTCGCCTGCCACGAACCGGACCGCATCCGCGCCGAAGTGGACCGCATTCTCGCCATCGCCGCCGGCCGTCCGAACTGCCTCATGGGCACCGGCTGCCTGCCGCTCGAAACGCCCCCCTCCAACATCCGCTTCATTCGTGAATACCTTGCCTGACATCCAGGCGCAGGCCGGCTGGACTCCGTCCGCGCCAACCGGGGCAATCATTGGAGGCGTGGACAGTGCGGGCGGGCGAGGCGATCCGGTGCGCAAAGGCGGCCGATGCACGCTCGCGATTCGCTCAACCTGCCGGGCCTCCCGGCGCGCAAAAACAAAAATTGCATGAAATGTAAGTGCGCCTCCAACAGCCTCACTGCACGACGGGCTGCGGCATGCGATACAGCACGTAGTCGCGCCTCCATTCGATCTTCGGCCGGTCGAAGCGCCCCCCGCTGAACTGAAGGCGGCGGTGGCTTTCTTCGATGATCAGGCGGCAACGTCCGCCCCGGCCGTTCTTTCGCCGCGATGAGCACGAAGGAGGCGGAGCGGGGGGCAAATTCAAGCATCTAGCGAACGGCTCGCCTCAGACTGTCCCGGCGCAGCCCCAATCACTTCATCTCGAATCTGAGCGCCGCCGGGCAACGGGGAGCATCCAGGCCGAAAGTGGATCCTCGCCCGCCGAGGTGGATGAATGCAAGCAGATAGCAACCCCGGCGCAACAGGGCGGCATTTGAGTACCTTTCAGATCCAGCGGCCTGCCTGGAGTTTGGTGATTGAGTGTACGTCCCCGAAACCCCCGAAACCCGGAATGACCTGACGCGCGGGCGAAGAAGCCGCCTTCCTCCGCGTCGCGGCTCGCGAAGATCCATAAACTCAGGATCCCCGAAGGGGTTCGCGCGGGCCCACGAGCGTCGCGCGTGGGCGAATTGCGGCGGGTGTTAAGTGCGGGGTAGCATCAGGTGGCGGCTGAAATCTACACGCGGCGGCGGAGCCAGACGATCGACAGGCCCAACCCGATGAGTGCGAAAGTGGACGGTTCCGGAATCTCCGCACTCCCGTAAAGCTCGAACGCGCCGGCGCCCGACGAGAGCGTGAACGAGGGATTCGTGATATTGCTGGACACGGCCCGGAAGCCCGGCGCCGCGGCTTCCTGCCAGGCTACGGTGGTTCCGTCCGGGTTACCGCCCCACATCCCTTCGAGAAGCGCCAGCCAGTAGTTTCCGGCGCCGAGTAGCGGAGAAGGGCTGAAGACGGCATCCACCTGAAAAATCTCGCGCCCCGTGCCCGACAGGAGGCCAGTCGAGACGACGGCGGGCGCCAGGTCAGTGCCGCTGAAGAGGATCGTTCCGGGGAGGCTGGAAACGTCGCTATATATGGCCCAACTCAGCACTCCGGAGAAATTGTCCGCGGCGCCATCCAGGACGCCGGACTGTGCACGGTCCGCCATCCAGAAGCGCAGTCCCGTCACGCTTGTGGGCTCGCCGACAGTGAACACGTTCGCACTGACGAAGTTCGTGAAATCATAGTTGTTCCCCGCCTGGGCGAAGTTCTGGATATAGAACGGCGCGGCGAGGATCCCGCTTGACAAAGCCATCAGCAGGATGGACAGAATCGCAATCCGTCTCAGCAAAGGACACATGGTTCCTCCTCCAATACCGTGAGGGCCAAGTATACCCGCAAAAGCCGCCCAGAGCAAGGCTCAGGGCCAAAAAAACGACGGCGCAGCTAGGGCGCAGCCCGGCAGCCCGGGACAGCCTGCCCTGCCCCAGAGCACTTTTCTACGAATTCGTAAGCGACTGAAAATACGAGCACTTCCGGCGCACGAGGCACCCACGAACGTCGCGACGGCTGCGCAACCCGGGGCACCGCTGCGAAGAAGTGCTTTTGAATCAGTTAGATCTAAAAAGTGCTGTGGGACGGGTCAGGCTGTCCCGGCGCGACCGGCGCGACCTGACAGCATCGCAAAGGAACCCTTTGACTCCGGCTTGTACGATCGTACCGACATGCCCGAAGGCGGCGAAGACGAATGAGGGCAGGCTACGAACCTGCAATGATCCAGCGCCACAACTGGAGACACGCTCGCGCCACGTTCTCGCGGCATTCGGCGCTGCGCCGGCCCAAACCGCTTGCCGAATCAGGAGGCCGGCGACCTGTCCCATCTACTGCGACAATCTGACGAGAATACTCTCATTTTCGTAATAGACGCTGTTCCCGTCCACCTTGAAGTAAGTGGTCCCCCATTTATCCACATACTGCTTTTCTCGGTTCACCCGGTGTTGCCACCGCACCTGACCCGTCGCTAAGTCCAGAGCGTACAGAAAGCCTTGCCGGTTCGCCGCGGTCTTCGGCTGCTCGAGGTTCGCGACGAAATACACTACGCCGTCCGCAAACTCCATCATCTTCAGAGCATTCTGATCCGGGAAGTTGCCCTTAAACTCGAACTCCTGCCGCCCATCGGCCAGATTCCATCCCACCAGCGCCTCCTCGAAAATTGAGTACACGCGCTTGCCGTGAATACCTGGAGGCGACAGTGGCCGCCGGTACTCCCGGCCATCCACCATCCTGTCAACCACTTTCCGCCAACGCTCCACACCCGTCCGGGCATCGACTCCAAAGATCACATTGTCTGAGACCACCGACACCATCCCCTCCCCCACGGCCGGTCGCGACACGCAGGCCCCCGTCCTGTCGTTGGGCCGTTCCTTTGCAGCGAAGCGCCAGACCTCCTTCCCCGTGACGGCATCCAAGGCCCACAGGAAGACGCCCTGCCCTGGAGAATCACGCTCCCCGCCGCCATAGAGGACCATACCGCCGAAGGCCACTGGCGTGGTCGGGCAGGAGCCCAGGTATCCACCGGGAAGATACTCGTGAGACCAGAGGAGTTTTCCCGTGGCCGCGTCATAGGCCCACATCTTGCCGTGATCGCCAACCACGAACAACCGTCCGCCATCGAGCAGCAGATCCGCGCGCGTGGAGTTTTCACCCTCGGCTGCCTTCCACAAGAGCTTTCCCGTCTTCACATCAAACGCGCACACCCCAACTCCACCATTCACTGTGTAAACCAGCCGCCCATCCGTCACGGGCCCCGACTTCATCTGCCCCGGCGCGCGCCACAAGAGCTTCCCCGTCCCGGCATCGAATCCAAACGTCCCGCCCCTGCCGGTGATGTTGCCCGACACCACCACCCCACCGGCCACCACCATCTTTCCGAAGTCGCGAAAGCCTGGCCTCGCTTCCCAAACGATCTTCTGGGCCGGCGCCAAAAGCGGCAGCAGCATCCCCAATACAAGCGGAAGGCTTCTCATCCCCGGCAGTCTAGCATGCTCGAGGGCGGCGACCTGCGCAGGCGCCACCCGGAGCACAGGAGAGTTCCAGCTTCGCGACCCGGAGCCAGCGGATGGAGGGCAGGATATACCCAGCCGGGTTGAAGCCACCCCCTAACGGGGCCAGTTCGACAGGCGGTGCGGTCACCCTAACGGGCTCCGCGGGCGCGTAGCAGGTCCGCGACCTGGCGAAGCCGGTCGAGCGCCCCCTCGGGCGAACGGACCATCGAGATTCCAGAGGAGTTGTCGTTATGGGCATCCTCGGTGGCGAAGTTGAAATTGAGCGTCTTCTTTGGGTTCCTGGGGTCACGAATGCGCAGGTTGAGAAGCGTTTCGCCATTCCCGTTCACCGCCACGCTGTTGATGAGGATGTCCGCATAGGGAGCTTTCAGCCCGGCTTGGTTGCAGTTCTGTCCAAGCGGATCAAAGGAGAGCCCGTCGGGATGGAGCCGCAACTCCGCGGGATGGACGCCGCCGATCATGTGGTAGTGGCCAAGCCGGAGGACGGTGGCGTTAGGGTCGATGGGGCGGGCGGGCTCCCCGGCGGGAGCAGGTAGAGTGGAGACAGCCCTGCTGCTGGCTGGTGCTGGGGCGGGTGAGGGGGCGGGTGCTGACGCGGCGACGAGCATTGCCGGGTCCGGTTCGCCGGTCAACGAGAGCGGAAAGTCCGATCGCGGGTCGAGCCGCAGGCGGGCAGAATCGACACGGAACAATTGCGTCAGGCCGAGAGCGGCCGAGGAACGGAGTGACCGCAATACCGCCTGGTTGCCTTGCTGGAGCGCCTGCTCATGGCCCATCAGCACAAGTCCGGCGATGCCGATCAAAGTCTCCCACTGGCGCTGGGTTCTGTCCGCGGGAGAGGCCTTCAATGACGATGGATCCAACAGTTCGCTGCGGAACTGAAACCGCATGCGATCCATGGTGGCCTGATCGATCGTGACCTCGGGATGAAGGATCGAGTACATTGTAGCTGTGAAGAAAGTGAACGCCTTCGAGACATCGTAGGGAGTCTCGCCCTGCTTCAGATCCTCAGCGATAGTTTCAATCAGTTCGCCGAGTTGCGTGGCCACCACCCGGCGCTCATTGGGAGATTCGGTCAGATAGCCAGCCATCTCATCGATTGAGACCAACCGCCGCTGGTAGGGGAAAGTGTAGTCGCCGGGTTGCCGCAAGGCGGCCCGTGTTCCGGACGTTGCGCCGCCGCCCGCAGTCTGGCCGGAACGGGTCGCCGCGGCACTCGGGCCGGACTTGACACCCTTGTAGAGGGACACGACGTGCTGCTGGTGCCACAGGGGCGTCATGTTCGCCATCGTGGCGGCATAGAAGTTGGGGACCCGTGAATAGACTGCGACGGGCGAGTACTGCGCTGGCAGCGCCATGCAGTAGAAGAAGCAAGCGAGGACAACCATTCTCATGGGGCTCTCCGAAATTCCCAGTGGGAGCGTACTGAGCGTTGCTTCACACTCTAGCACACCGGTCCGCACGCAGATCTTCGTTCACGACTCCGGGTTTCGGGGGTTTCGGGGTCAGCACTCAATCACCAAACTCCTTCCGGGGAGCGGGGCTGAGTGTTCGGCGATCAACCCGCAGGCCGTTGTGGCAAGCGACTCATCCTGTTGGATTGAAAGAACTCGGTGGGCGAATAGCCCCGTTTGGTTGGGGTGCTGGCGGTTACCGGAGGCATTCAGCTTCGAGGTAAAGTGATTGAGTGTTGACCTGCCCCCCTTCGTTGAGACAACTGAAATTGGTGAGATCCGCACCCGGCACCCGGGACAGCCTGCCCCGTCACACCATACCTTCCATAAGTTACT
>JAHDVK010000055.1 GCA_023384675.1 Bryobacteraceae bacterium
TGGCAGCTGGGCGCGCACGCACGGCTGGCGCTAAAGAGCATGAAGTCGAAGCGGAGACGATTGGTAGTCGCGTTTTGGAAGCAAGCGGAATTGCGGTTTGAATGACTTTATATTATGCGGGTCTCAGTAGGTCGGCACTACACCGCCACCTTTCCTGAAGCGTAGACTTTGGGCGGTGACTGGGCGGGCAGGGGGATTTGCAGTTGCGCCAGCAGCAATCCGACATCGGCTTCGGGTTCCGTGTAGCGGCTCAGTACGATGTGTTTGCCGTCGGTGGTGGGCAGATGCACATCAATCATCTGCATCGCCGACAGCTTCTCCAGGATGGCCCGCGGGCTCAGCCCGCCCGCGTGCCGGCGGGCCAGATTCCGCAGCGTCGCGTGCAAACAGTAGGCCAGGAAGCTCACGAAAATGTGCGCCTCGATGCGCTCGTCCCGTTGATGATGAACCGGCCGGATCGCCAACTCGCCCTTCAGATCCTTGAAGGCCTGCTCGATCCGCGTCAGCAGCAGATACTGCTCCCACAAGGTCTCCGGCGCAGCCGCTGTCGCACTATGTATTTACCTACGCTGGTCTCGCCGATGTCGATGCCCAGCTTGAGAAGTTCGCCGTGCACTCGCGGTGCGCCCCAGAGCGGATTGGCCAGGCACAGTTGCCGAATCAACTGGCGGACCTCTTTCGGGACCCCTGGCCTACCGGGCTGACCGGGCCTGATCTTCCACGTCCACAACAGACGGAAACCCTTCCGGTGCCAGGTGAACACGGTCTGCGGTTCAACGATGACCAGCGCCGACCGCAGCCACCTGGAGTGCCCGCCGGTTGACACCGGCGGCTGGTCGAGGCATCTGTATTCAGCCAATATTCTCAAAAAATTCCAGCCGCCGGCGTCAGCCGGCGGGCACGCGCAAGAAGCGGTCCAAATTGAATTTGGGATTTTTGCACAGACCCGTCAGCAACCGGCTCGCGTGGCGAAGGCGAAGCCGTCATCGTAATTCCGGAATGCCTTACTATGGCACGTTTGCGCAGATCGCCCGCACATTGAGCTGGGCATATACCTCATTGTTGCGTGGGTTGAGCCAGATGCAGTTCCACGCGCTGGTAAACGGAAGGCTGGTCACCACGTTGAGAAACCGGTCCACGCCGCCGGATGTCCCGCAGCCGCCGGCCAGGATCTTCTTTCCCTCCGGGCAGTACTTGACTATCTGGGTGAACGAGTTCGGCCCGACCGTGCGGAATTCGTCTTCCTCAAACCGTTCATATCCCGATATCTCCGGCGTACCCGGCGAACCTTGCGGTCCCTGCGGTCCTGCTGGGCCATTCGGCCCAATCGGTCCCATCGGTCCTGTTGGCCCCTCGGGACCCTGCGGTCCGACAGCGCCCAGCGTCACGTCAGCCTCATCGCGAAAGACGACGCCGTTGGCAACGGTCCGCCGGACTTCGAGCAAATGGGTTCCCGGAGCGGGCACGCCCGAGACCATCACCGTGATTCCCGTCGGCGTCCATACCTTGACTGTCTGGTCGATGCCGCCGAGCGTCACCATTCCAATCGCGGAGCCGAAGTTGACGCCGGTGATCATCAGGTAATCAGGCAGGCCTGAGGACTGATAGGAGACAGCCACGCTCTGAATCTTGAGTTGGACCGCGGGCTGGGCTTTCGCTGTGTGGACAGACGCAGCAGCCAATAAGAGGCTGAGCAGTGTGGCGAGCTTGCCGGACTTTTTCAATGTTAACGTCATCTGGATCTCCTGTCGTAGCAGGGGAAGGCGAGCCGCGGCGCATCCCCTTCGTGGTCATTTCTTCGTGAGCTTCCGGCGAGGCTGCGTAAGGCTGCAGAATTCACACTTTTTTGCGGGCCAGGAGGCGGCGGACAGACGTTCTGCCGATGCCCAGTTGCCTGGCGATCTCGGATTTGCTGATGCCGTCGCTCAACAACTTCCGCGCAGCGGCAGCCACCGCGGCCGGTAGCGGAGGGCGGCCGAGACGTTTGCCGATGTTTCTGGCGTGATCGAGTCCGGCACGGACACGCTCGCGCAGGATGTCGCGTTCAAACGCCGCGAACACGGCGAGCAGTCCAGCCATGGCGCGGCCAACGGGCGTGGTGAAGTCCAGCGCTTCGGTCAGCGACACGAAGCCGACCCCCAAGTCGGTCAGTTCCTGCAGCGTAGAAACCAGGTCGGCAACGGAACGGCCCCACCGATCCAGCCGCCACACCAGCACCACATCGATCTCTCTTCGTCGCGCGGCATGGATGAGTTGTTGCCGTTGCTCGCGCGGCGACACACCGGAACCAACTTCCTTCACCTGCAACGCGACCACCCATCCGCGTTTGCCGGCATAGTCGCGCAGCGCGCGAATCTGCATTGGCAAGGTCTGCTGATCAAGCGTCGATACGCGGGCGTAGATTCCCACCCGCAACATTTTCGCTGGTTTGCGTGCCTGGCCTAAATCCCTCTTCGATTTCGACTCCGGACTCGTCCGTTTGGCGGGCATTTCCGCAGTGTATCCGAACCTGGCCGAAAACTCTGGTTTTCGGCCACTACGCCGCCGCGGGCTGGGCCAATCGCTCCAGCGTTACGCGGTAGTTCCAGGGCATCCATTCCGCTGGATTCGCCCGCAACTCTTCGGCGTGCCGCTGCAGTTCGGTCAGATAGTCGAACGGATTTGCGCCGTTGAGTTCACAAGTGTGGATCAGGCTCATGAACAGGTCACCCACCGCGGCGCCGTTCATCGTCTTATAGAACAGTGAGTTCTTGCGGTGCAGAATCGCCTTCTTCAACATTCTTTCGGCGGCAGAATGCCGCGTTCCGGATTATGCCGACTGGGAGCAGGAATCACCCCTGTGGATCGGCGGATGCCTTGTTCTTCCACCTCTGTGGAGCGGCATAATCAGAGACTCTCCAGGAATGCCAGTAGCGGGTCTTCAGGGCGGAAGCGGTCTGGCGCGAGACCCGATGGAGTGGAGTGCGCAAGGGCGCGTTCTTTCAGTTGCATATCCGCGTGCAGATAGATCTGAGTCGTTTCCGTCGATTCATGGCCCAGCCAGAGTGCGATGACGCTGAGGTCGACACCACAGCGGAGCAAGGCCATGGCGGCAGCGTGGCGCAGCGTGTGCGGGGTCACCCGCTTGGCCGCCAATGAGGGGCATCCGCGCCGGGCAGCCTGGACGTGCCGGGAGACAAGCCGCTGCACGGCATCCGCACTTAAAGTCCCACCGCGGGACCCGGGAAACAGCGGATCGTCCTCGGCGCCCGGCCGCTGCGACAGCCATTGCTGCAGGACCGCGGCTACGTCCTGGCGCAGCGGGGTGCAGCGCTGTTTTCGCCCCTTTCCCAGGCAGCGGACATGAGCACCAGTCCCCGTGTGTACGTCCTTCCTCTTCAGGGCGGTGATCTCGCTGTTTCGGAGGCCGGTTTGCACGGCAAGCAGCAGGAGCGCACGATCCCTCTGCCCAATCCAGGTGTTCGCGTCGGGCGCGGCGATCACGGCGGCACTCTCTTCCTCGGTGAGAAACTCCACCGGCCGCTTCTCATAGCGCTTCGAGGGGATGGCCAGAATTCTCTGGGCTTGGAGCAGGAAGGCCGGCTCCGCGAGTGACACGTACCGAAAGAAAGCGCGCAGCGCGGCCAGCCGGTGATTTCGAGTCCGAATGGAGTTCGCCCGGCCAGACTCCAAGTGATCGAGAAAGCGCCCCAAGAATGCCGCATCGAGATCCTCGAGCCGGAGTTCCGCAGGTTGCCGCCCCAAGGCCGTAGCGGCAAACTTGAGCAGCATACGGAACGCATCGCGATAGGCGGCGACCGTGTGGGGGCTCGCGCCGACTTGGGCCAGCAGGCGGTCGGTGAAGAATCGCTGAATGAGTGAAGCCAGTCGTGAGTCATTCACCGTTCACCTCCCGGGCGTCTTCCCGCCAGGAGCCGGGTCGCCAATTGGAGCAACTCCGGAACCCCCGAGAAGTACCAGTAGGTATGCGTCACTTCGGAGTGTCCCAGGTAGGTGGACAGCGCCGGCAATTCTCGCTCGACATTCGCGCCGGTCCGATACCAGTTGAGAAGCACCAGGGTGGCGAAGGAATGCCGCATGTCCTGAAGGCGCGGGCCGTGGCCGATCCGTCGCTCCGCCGCTGGAGCACGGAGGCCGATCGTCACGGACAGTTTCGCGAATGTACGCCGCACGGCGTGGGGCTCCAGCGCCCGGCCGTTGTCCGCGACGAAGAACGTACCGGATGGAATCTTCGGGTGGATCTCATCCCGGCGTCCGGCATACTCCGCGAGAGCCTGGCGAGTCGAGTCGTGCACCGGCACGAACCTCGATTTCCCATGCTTGGACTCGCGGATATGCAGGATTCCGCTATCGAGATCAGTATCCGTTCTGCTCAAAGCCAGCACTTCGCCGGGGCGAAGCCCGGTGGTCGCCAGGAGCCCGATAAGAGTTGTGTACGTAGAGGCGCGGAGTCCCCGGCGGGAAGGCAATTTCGATGCCGCCGTCATGAGTTGCCGCACTTGTTCGAGGCTGTAGATGTGCGGCG
>JAHDVK010000010.1 GCA_023384675.1 Bryobacteraceae bacterium
TCTACCCCCAAAAATTCTCAGGGGTAGTTTAGGAACCGAGGTCTTTGACCCCGTCAGCCTTGAGGAGTTGGAGGTAGAGCCGGTAGTCTTCGACCGGGAAATAGGTCTTTTGGCGGTAGTTCCCGCGCTGGGTGATGTGGTGAGGAATACCTGGCAGAACCAGGCGCGGCAGTCGGGGCATATCGATATAGTGGGCATCTACCCCCAAAAATTCTCAGGGGTAGTTTAGGAACCGAGGTCTTTGACCCCGTCAGCCCCGTCAGCCCGCCCGTCAGCCCGTCAGCCCCTATCTGAGGGGGCGGTACGAGATCCAGATCGAGTACAACTCGGGCTACAACGCGCCGCCGGAGCGCGGGATGGGATCGATCTACGGGCGCATCGGCCCGAGCGTGGCGCTGCCGCGCACGCCGGGCGAATGGGAAGAGTTCGATGTGACGCTGGTGGGTCGCACGCTGACGGTGGTGCGCAACGGCGTGACGATCATCGACCGGCAGCAGATCGAGGGGATCACCGGCGGGGCGATCGATGCGAACGAGGATGAGCCCGGGCCGTTCTACATCCAGGGCGATCACGCGGGCGGAATCGCGTTCCGGAATATTCAGGTGTCGCTGCCCAAGAGGTAAGAGGGATGGGCGGGGCTGAAGCCCCGCGCAGGCTGAAGCCTGCCCTACAGTTGCCCGGGGGCTAGGGCGGTTGTGGTCACTCGCGCGTGCCGCGCTTGATGAGCCAGACCTCGGCGAGCCTGGAGCGCTGGCGCCAGTTCAGGTGGCGTTCGTCGCCCGCGCGGTCCCAGGTGAGCACCAGCGATCCATCGAAGATCAGGTGCGCGGGCACCGGGAATTCCTTGAACTCGTGCATTTCGCGGCCGTCCACGGCGGGTTCGATGCGTTCGCCGTCCATCAGCAGCAGCGGCTTGCCGTAGCCGGTGGTGCGCACGACATATTCGCCCTTGGGGTCGAGGCCTTCGTACACGACTCTGGCGGGCCACATGGTGACCTGCCAGGAGTGGCGGGCGCGGCTCTTGCCCTGGTCCCACCACCAGAACAGCGGTTCGTCGCGCTCGTCCTGAACCACGCGCGGCGAGCGCGCGATGTGGCCCACATCGTCATAGAAGCCGCCGGGGCCGGGGTTTTCCCAGTTGCCCAACTCCACGAGGCGGGCGGCGCGCTCCTGTTCGCCGGGGAGTTGGCGGACTTTCGCGAATTCGTCTTCGAGCCACCAGCGGTTATTCAGTGGCAGGTCAACGAAGTCGAGCACGGCGCCGCGCTCGGGCCGGCTGGCGCCGTACTTTTCGACGCTGGTTTGCAGGCCGATGGATTCGAAGAGGCGCTTGCACAGGTCCTCGATGCGCGCGCGCAGATCCGCGCCGGCGGGCGAGGTGACCGCGCGATTCAGGATCCGCATGGCTTGATCGATGGCCTGCGACGAGCCGAGCGTGCCAGCCTGGACGAGGATGGCGTTCGCTTCGGCTTCCAACTGCCGGTCCTGGATCAGGCGGCGGCGGACGTAGGCGTCGTATTCGGCGCGAAGCAGGCACATCTGCCAGCGCCAGTTGCCGGCGAGTTCCGGGGCGCGGCGGTCGAGATCGCGCCAGAGCCGGAGCGTGCCTTCCACTGTGCCGTTGGCCACGAGCGAGCCGCGCCAGTTGCGCTCGAGCGCGAAGATGGCGTCGGCGATCTCCTCGGCCAAAGCCGACGCAAAGTGCAGGCGGGCGTATTCGATCACGATGTCACGCGGCAGGCGCGAGCGGTCCCAGCCGAGGGCGTCGAAGATGGTTTTATTGACATCGTCATGGGCGCCGTCGGAGTAGGAGATGAAGCCGTCGCTCATGGGCGCGAAGCGGTTGTGGATGGCGGCGTACTCGACGGGGCGCGGGTTGATGGCTTCGCGGCCGAGTGTGAGGGCGAGAGCCTGGTCGAACTCGGGGACTTCATACTGGCTGATCTTGTTGTGGGTGATGTCGGGGTAGAGCCGGAGCTTCACATCGGCCCGCAGACGGCGCCGCGTGGCGGGGATGGGCGGGCTGGAGGGTCCGGCGACGATGCCGCCGAACCAGTCCGGCTTGGCGCGGTCGAGCCAGAGGTAGACGAATTCGGCGCGCTCCGCGGAAAAGCCCTGGAGCGAGAGCCAGACCTTGGCTTTCGGATGGACGGGCGTCAGGCGTTTGGCGATGTCCTCGAGGAAGGGCAGCACGAGTTCGGGCGGGTTGTGGCCGGGGTCGCCGCCGGGCACGAAGATGCCGGTCAACTCGGGCAGATCGCGGAACATCGCGTCTAACTCCTTGAGCATGGCGGCGCGCTGGGGCAGGTCGTCGAGGTCGAACGCGGCGGGGGTCCAGAGCCAGTAGTCGAGGCCGTAGCGGCGGCAGATTTCGCTGATGGCGCGGTTCATCTCGCCGCGCGGCACTTTCATGAGCGGGTCCTGGCGTTCGTCCTGAGAGGGAATGTTCTCGATGCTGTTCGTGCCGAAAAGGGCTAGTTCGCGGATGTACTGTTCGTACTGCGCGACGGTCCAGGCGTCGTAGGAATTGGCGGTGGCGCGGTAGCCGAGTTGATGGCCGCGGATGGGCGATTGCGGGGCGGTGGCCACATCGAGCGGCGCTTTCAGTGCGAGCTTGCCCCGGCCCCAATCGATCTGGCGGAGCAGGTGGCCTACGCCGTAGAGGGCGCCGCGGGCGTCGCGGCCCACGATCCAGATCACGGGTTGCGCGGCGGTCTGGTCCAGGAGCAGGCGAAAGCCTTCGGCGGCATCGGGCGGCGAGGGCATGCGCGCGGGCCAACCCGGCGGGCTGCTGGCAGTGGCGATGGCGATTACGGGCCGGTTTGCGGGCCACTCCGTGGAGAGAGGCAGGCGCGCGCCACTGCGTTTCTGGAGTTCTTCGGTGAGGACAAGGGCGGCGGTGGTTTCGGCAGGCGGCACGTCGCCGCTTCTGGTGACGATGACTGCGTTGGTAAGGTCCAGGGTGGCGGCTTGCGCTAGTAGAAAGAGGGCGGGAAGGAAGAGCATGGGGTCAGAAGGCTAAGATATCAGACCCCGCGGCGCCTAAGCCGCGCTCCAGCGCCGCCGCAGGCTTTGCCAGCCCGAGCGCAGCATTTTCAGCAGCCGAGTCAATAGCCAGAAAAACAGCACCAGCAGCACCACGCTCACGAAGAACGTAAGCAGCGGATGCGCGACAGCGAACCAGACGAAGGCGGGGACGGCCAGATCGCCCAGCAGGCTCAAGCCCGCGTTCGAGACCGGTTCCGGGCTTTGATTCACGGCGAGCCGGGTGGCGGCTTTCGTCGTATGGCTGCTCAAGGCGACGCCGCCGCAGAGCAGCGCCAGCGCCACGCGCGGCACGGCATCCAACTGGCCAAACGCCGTCAGCGCGAGCGCCGCAGCGCCCAACGGGCGGATGACCGTGTGCACCGCATCCCACGCGCTGTCGAGCCAGGGGATCTTGTCGGCGACGAACTCCATCACATACATCAGCCCCGCCACGATCAACACCGCCGGATGCGCCAGCACCGCGAGCGGGGCCAGGTCCGGCGGCAGCGTGAGCCACTCGTAGCGCAGCGCCAGGCCGAGCGCCAGCACCGTCGCGTACAGGCGCAAGCCCGCCGCCAGCCCCAGTCCCAGCGTCGTGCCCAGCAAGTTCAGGATGTCCATGGCGCGTGATCGCTCAATTTAGAGTAACGCCGGATCCGGGGCGCTGGTTCCATGAATTGGGGCTGTGGCCCGCGCTACCCTGGAGGATTGCCGATGTCCACCCCTCTGCTTGAACTTCGCAATGTCACAATCTTCCGGGGCGCCCGCCCGGGTCTCGAAGACGTTTCGCTTTCGATCGCGCTCGGCGAGCACGTGGCGATGCTTGGCCCCAATGGCAGCGGCAAGTCCACGTTCATTCAGGCGGTGACGCGCGAACTCTATCCGCGATATCCGCCACCGGCTTGCGAAGTGCGCATTCTGGGCCGCGATACCTGGAATGTCTTCGACCTGCGCCCGCTGCTCGGCATCGTGACCAACGACCTCGCGGCGCAATGCACGCAGCCGTACCCGGTCCGCGAAACCGTGCTTTCGGGCTTTTTTTCCTCGATCGGCATCTGGCCCAACCACCACGTGACGGCCGCAATGGAGGAGCGCGCCGCGGAGCTGATGGACCTGCTCGAAATCACGCATCTCGCCGAACGCCCGATGAGCGAGATGTCCTCCGGCGAAGTGCGCCGCGCGGTAATCGCCCGTGCGCTGGTGCACGACCCCAAGGCGCTGGTGCTCGATGAGCCGTCGAACTCGCTCGACTTGCGCGCACAGACCGAGCTGCGCGAGATCACCCGCAAACTTGCCCAGGCCGGGTTGGGGATTCTGCTGGTGACCCACCATTTGCCGGACATCATCCCCGAGATCGATCGCGTGATCTGCCTGCGAGGAGGCCGCGTCTATCGCGACGGCCCGAAGCGCGAAGTGCTCACGGAGACCAACCTGCGGGAGTTGTTCGGCGTTCCGCTGCGAGTGGAGCAGCGCGACGGCTATTACGTCGCCTGGTGAGGTCAGACGAAGCGCGCCTCGATGGCCAAGGCGGCGCGGAGGCGCTCCTCATAAGCCGTCCGCGGGATCTCCACAGCCCCCAAGCGCGCCAGGTGGTCCGTCAGGTACTGCACATCCAGCAGTGTGAAACCGCGGTCGCGCAAGCGCTCTACGAGGTGCGCCAGGGCCACCTTCGACATGTCGCGCACGCGGTGGAACTTCGATTCGGCGAAGAAAGCCCCGCCGAGCGCCACACCGTATACGCCGCCGGCCAGCGCGCCATTCACCCACACCTCGAGTGAATGCGCCTTGCCGGCGCGGTGCAGGTCCCAATAGGCGCGCAAAATGCGGCCGTCGATCCAGGTTTCGTCGCGGTGCGCGCAGGCGCGCATGACGCCCGTAAAATCCTCGTTGACGCTGACGCGGAATCTGGCCTGCCGCAGCGTGCGCGCGAGCGACGCGGACACCCGGAAGCCATCGAGCGGAATCACGCCCCGTTCGGGCGGCTGGTGCCACGTGATGACGCGGCCGGAGGCCATCGGAAAGCGGCCTGCGCGGTAGGCCTGCTCGACCATCTCCGCGTCCAGGTCGCGGGTCACTCGCACGATGTCGATCATCGCCCTCCCGGCATTCCTTCAAACCACACGCGGCGGGCGTTTTCGTCCATCACCGCGGCGGCATCGGCCGCTGGAACGCCCAGCCTCCCTTCGCGCAGCAGTTTGATCTCTTGCTGATACACCACGTCCTCACCCATCACCGGGTAATTGCTTCCGTAGAGCAGCCGCGTGCGTCCGAAGGCGGAATAGAGCCTATCAATCCATGGCCGGAGTTCCACATAGGGCATCGAGCCGTAGGAATGCATCGCCGACACCTGCACGAACACGTTCGGACGCGCAGCCAGCGCCAGCGCGGCTTCACTTCCCCCCGCCCAGGCCATATGCGTGATGACGAGGCTGTTGCGCGGATGGTCCGCGGCGAATTGGCTCAACTCCTCGGCCACGCCGTCCACGGGACGGTCCGCGACAATATGCAGCCCGAGCGTGGCGGCCCAGTCCCAGAGCGACCGCCGCTTCGGAAGGGTGTCCGCGCGAAAGCGGATGCCGCGGAACCAGCCGCGTCCGGCCCAGCGCGTGATCTCGTCCATCGCATCCCGCGCGTCCGTGTCCACGAGATAAACTCCGCGGAAGCGCGCCGGTTCGCGGCGCACAATCGCCTCGAGGTAGCTGTTATCGAATTCGCCGTGGTGCTGCACAAGGACTGCGCGCTTCACCCCCGCGGCTCTCATCAAGCGGTCGAGTTCCTGATAGGGCTTGTATTTTCGCAGCCCGCAGTGCGCGTACGCGTCGGTGATATCCACGCTGCTGATTCTAGCGCCGAAACGCGCCTTCAGAACGCGGCTACGCCTTCCTCGACGGTCTCGTGAATCTGAAACACGGTGGAGAGGCGCGTGAGCCGCAGCAGATTCGCAACCTTCTCCGGCAACCGGACCAGCTTGATCCGCGCGCCCGCGGCGCCTGCGATGCTGTGCGCGCCCACCAGTTCGCCGATGCCCGTGGAATCCATGTATTCCACGCCCGCGAGGTCGATGACGATTTTTTTCGCCCCGGCCTTCACGCTCTCCCGGAACGTGTTGCGGAACATGGAGCTGGTCTCGCCCAGCCGCAAATGTCCCTCGCACTCGATCAGCGTGACATCTTCCAACTGACGGGTTTCAATCCGAAGCGGCATTGCGAACCAGTTTATCCCGGCGGCTCAGCCAGCGTGTATGGACTTCCGCCCGTCCACCGAATACCGTCCGCCACCCAGCAGCAGCAGCGTGGCGTAGCCGCTTGCGTACAGCAGCGGCAACTCCTTCTTGGCCCAGGGATCGTTCGCATGAACGATGATCGCCGCCACCAGCATCGTGAACAGAATCGGGAGCACGGCCAGCCGCACGCGGAACCCGGCCAGCACCAGCAGGCTGCAGCCGAACTCCGCCAGCGCCGCCAGCAGCAGGCTCGGCGCTTCCCCCACGCCAATCGGATTCGCGAACGTCCAATCGCCCGCCAGGATTTTCTGCACCTTCGGCCAGCCGTGCGTCAGCATCATCGCGCCTAATCCGAGGCGCAGGATCAACAGGCCCAGATCGGGCCTATGCAACTTCTTGTCCATCACTGAACCTTGGATGCCCTCAAGAGTACGGAAGGCTCAGCGGACGCCCGCTTTCTGCCGTTCGCCCTGTTGCCAGTGCTGACGGGCAGTTTCCAGAATGTCCCTGCGGCTTTCTCCGCGCGAGATCTCACGCTCCAGGAAATCCAGCCCCTGCAGCAGCCACAAGGCCAGTTCCGGCTGCGCAAGCCGGTAGATCACGTGGCGCCCCTCGCGCCGCTCCGCCACCAGACGGTGTGCGCGCAAAATCGCCAGGTTCTGCGAAACCCCGGAGTGGCTGATGCCCAATTCCTGCTGCAAGGAATTCACGTCCATCTCGCCCCGGCCAAGCTCCTCCACAATCCTGATGCGGTGGGGGTGGGCCAGCGCGCTCAACAAACCCGCCAGTTCCTTTGCCACAATCGCCCGTGCAGGCATACGTTCCGTCCTCTGCTGGAAATCTCCTGCCCTGAGTATGCGGTAAACTGAGCAAAAAAGCAAATATTAGGATCTATGAATAAATACAAGTAACCGCCAGTCGAGGTGAGGCATCTGAGATCGTAGCGCGTAGTGTGCCTGCCAGGCGCGATGTGCGTTTCCGTCCCGGTGGCGGTAACATTTTGACTGGCGAAGATTATCAGGACAAACGGGAGAAGCCTTGGACCATCAAAAGGAGCCCAGCAACCAGCCAACGCCGAATGGCAACGGTGCCGGTCCCTCCAGCCCGCCGCGGCGGTTTGGCGATTCGTTCTATGACAAAGCCGAGAACCGGCACCGTGCGCACAAAAATGAGGATGAGCAGATCTGGCATAACGTGCACCCTTGGACGCGCCTGAAAGGCTTCCTCGCGCCCGAGTCCTCCGACATGTGGATCATCGTGATCTACTCGCTCGCCATCGGACTTGTCACGCTGGTGCTGCCCGTCGCGACCCAGGCGCTGGTCAATACCATCGCCTTCGGCACCTTGGTGCAGCCGCTGGTCGCCCTGACGGTTCTCGTCTTCATCGCCCTGTCATTCAACACGGTGATGAACGCCTACCGGCTCTGGGTCGTTGAAGTCATGCAGCGCCGCATCTTCGTCCGCATCGCCGGCGATACCACGATGCGTCTGGTGAAAGTCCGTCCCGAGGCCTTCGACCGCTATCACGGCCCCGAGCTGGTGAACCGCTTCCTCGATGTGGTGACGGTCCAGAAAGCCGCTTCGACGCTGCTGGTGGATGGCCTTTCGGTCGCCTTCCAGACGCTGATCGGGATGATCCTGCTGGCGATCTACCACCCGTTTCTGCTGGTTTTCGACGTCGTTCTGGTCATTTTCATCCTCCTGGTCCTTTTCCCGATGAGCTCCGGCGCGATCCCCACCGCGATTAAGGAATCGAAGGCCAAATATGCCGTGGTGGCCTGGCTCGAGGAGATCGCCCGCCATCAGGTCGCCTTCAAGACCCGCGCCGGCTCGATCTTCGGCATGGAGCAGACGAATAGCCTGGTCATTACGTACCTCACATACCGCGCGAAGCACTTTCGCATTCTGCTGCGCCAGATCCTGGGCATGTACACCATCCAGGCACTGGCGTTCTCGGTCCTGCTGGGTGGCGGCGGCTGGCTGGTGATTAACCGGCAGTTGACGCTCGGCCAGCTCGTGGCCGCCGAGATCGTTGTCGCCCTGGTCGTCAGCGGGTTGACCAAGTTTGGCAAGCATCTCGAAACCTTCTATGACGCGATGGCCGCCATCGACAAGCTCGGCTACCTCGAAGACCTGCCCACCGAGCGCACCGGGGGCGAGGGCCTGCCCCGGCTGAATCGCGGCGCGGCGCTTCGCATTCATGATGTCTCGATGGGCTACACCCAGAACCGCCGCCTGCTGGAGACGGTGGACTTCGAGATCCCCGCCGGCGGCCGCGTGGGGATTGTCGGGCCCACCGGCTGCGGCAAGAGCACCCTGCTGGACCTGATTTACGCCCTGCGTGAACCGGCCGAAGGCTTCCTCGAGATCGATGGCCTGGACTACCGGGATGTCCGCCTGGGTGAACTGCGCTCCCAGATTGCGCTCGTCCGCCAGCCGGAAATCTTCGAGGGCACAATTCTCGACAACCTCCGCGTTGGCCTGGAGCACCAGCTCGACACTTTGCAGGCCCGCGAAGCACTGGAGGAGGTCGGCCTGCTCGCGGATATCGTCGCCTTCCCTCAGGGCATCCAGACGCCGCTTTCCACGGGCGGCCAGCCCCTGTCGCCGGGCCAGCGCGTCCAGCTCGAGATCGCCCGTGCCATCCTGCGCCGGCCACGCGTGCTGATTCTCGACGAATGCCTGGACCACCTTGACGATCTGCCCGGCCGCGAGGAACTCTACAACCGTTTGTTCAGCCGGGAGATGCCCTGGACCCTGATCGTCACAAGCCAGAACCCCGAAATCCTCGGCCGCTGCGATTCGGTCTTCGAGATGTCCGACCGTAAAGTCCGGCCGCTTGGCGCTTGATGGATAAAGGATTCACTGATGGCTACGCCAACGACCACCAAGACCACTACACCGTCGCCCCCAGCCACGCAACCGGCCGCGCCCGGGCATGAGTCTCTCTTTCTGCCCGCCATCGAATTCGTTGGCTCGGCGCAAAACGCCCGCGTCCTCGCCCAGATCCTCGCCGTGCTCATCCTCACGACGGTGGTCGCGCTGATCTTCACTCCGTGGCAGCAGTCGGTGTCCGGCAATGGTATGGTCAGCGCATTGACTCCGGTCGAGCGCACCCAGGCCATCTCCACGCCGGTCGAAGGCCGCGTTCTCCAGTGGCATGTGACGGAAGGTTCGAAGGTCGAAAAGGGAGACCTGATCGTAGAAATCCAGGACAACGACCCCAACATCCTCGTCCGCATCGAGAACGAACGCCAGTTGCTCGAGGAACGGCGCAATAATACTCTCGCCCGCGTCAGAGCGCTCTCTGACCAGATCGCTCGTCTGGCTGAGTCCCGGGATAACGCCGTCGCCGCCGCCCGGTCCCGCGTGCAAGTCACGATGGACCGTGTCCGCCAGGCGGAACAGTCCATCACCGCCGCCAAGGAACGGATGAAGTTCGCCACTTTCAACCTGGATCTGCGAAAAAAAACCTTTGACCGCGGCCTGTCCGCGCTGCGCGACCTCGAGGCTGCCCGTCAGGAATACAATACCGCTGAAGCCATGGTTCTTCAGTCCGAAGCCATGCTCAGCGCCGCTCAGAACGAGAAGATCGCCGTCGAGGACGACCTCCGCCGGATCCAGGCCGACACGCAGGCGGCCATCGAGGCGCAAAATGCCAATCTGAACATCGCCCGCGCCGAGTCCGCCAACATTGGCGCCGAACTCCAGCGGACCGACGTCCGCCTCGCCCGCCAGGCCACACAACGGGTGGTCGCGCCCCGCGGCGGCACCATCCTCCGCCTGATGGCCCAACCCGATTCGGAACTGCTCAAGGCGGGCGATGCCGTCGCGGTGTTCGTTCCCGACGCTTATACGCCTACGGTTGAGATATGGCTCGACGGTGTGGACATGCCGCTGGTGCACCCGGGTGATCAAGTGCGCCTCATGTTTAACGGCTGGCCCGCCATCCAGTTTGTCGGCTGGCCCTCGGTCGCCGTCGGAACCTTCGGTGGCCGCGTCCAGCTCGTGGACGCCACCGACACGCGCGCGGGGCGTTTCCGCATTCTAGTCGTCCCCGACCCCGACGACGACCCCTGGCCCTCGGCCAACTATCTTCGCCAGGGCGTGCAGGCGAAGGCCTGGGTCCTGCTCCGCGTCGTTCCTCTGGGCTGGGAACTCTGGCGCCGGTTTAACGGCTTCCCGCCGATCATCGCGGAGGACGAGCCCGGCATTATCAAGGCGAAGGAGCGCGCTGGGAAATGATGTCCCCCCCGCCCAACAGATCCGTAGGGCGGGCTTCAGCCCGCGCGGGGCTTCAGCCCCGCAAACAAAATCACCCCGGATGCCGCCTGCTGGCGGCCCCGCTCCTTTTGATCCTAACCTTCCCCCTGTGTGCCCAGATCCCTGCCGCCCCCACGCGCCCGTCCGACACCGCGCCGCCGCCGGCGAACTGGCTCCGCCTGGAGCAGGTGCTCGAATCGGTCGACCGCAACTACCCGCCCCTGCTCATCGCCCTCCAGGACCGCGTGATCGCCGACGCCGACGTCACGCTCGCCGAAGGCCGCTTCGACCTCAACCTCCGCGCCGGGTTCGAAGGCGACTATCTTGGTTTCTACCGCAACGACGCGTATAGGGCCGGCGTCGATCAGGCCACGCAGTTCCAGGGCCTGACCTACTTCGCAGGCTATCAGCTCGGCCGCGGCGCCTATCCCGGTTACGAAGGCAAGACTCAGACGGACTCGCTCGGCCAGTACACGACCGGCGCCCGCCTGCCCCTGTTCCGCGACCGCGCCATCGACTCCCGCCGCGCCGAACTCCAGAAATCGCTCATCGGCCGCCGCATCGCCGACCTCGGCGTCGATCAACAGCGCCTGGTCATCATCCAGTTCGCCACCCGCCGCTTCTATGACTGGGTTACCGCGGGCCGCCGTTACCGCGCCGCGGCCGATGTCCTCCGCATCGCCGAGGAGCGCGATTCGCAGCTCAAGGAAGCCAGCCAGCTCGGCCAGATTCCAGCCATCGACGTCACGGATAACCTCCGCGCCATCTTGAGCCGCCGCGCCACTTTGGTTGAAGCCGAGCGGTTGCTCCAGTTGACGGCCATCGACCTCTCCCTCTTCTACCGCGATGCCGCGGGCGATCCCATTCTTCCTCAACCCGCGCAACTCCCCCCCGATTTCCCCGCGATGAACCAGCTCAGCGAGGACCGCCTGACCGAAGATATCGAACTCGCCCTCCGCCGCCGCCCGGAAATTCAGCGCTTCGCCGCCCAGCGCGAACAGGTTGAGGTGGACCGGCGCCTCGCTCGCAATCAAATGCTGCCGAACATCGACGCCCAGCTCGCCTTCAACCGTTCGGCCGGCGACCGCCTCGTTCAGCGCGGCCCCAGCGAACTCATCGCGTCGCTCGTGTTCGATCTGCCCTACCAGCGGCGCCAGGCCAGGGGCCGGGAGCTGGCGGCGCAGGCCCGCATCACACAGTTCGATCAGCGGGAACGCTTCGCCCGCGACACCGTCACGGCCGAAGTCCGCGACGCCTACTCCGCTCTCATCGCCGCCTACCGGCGCGCGGAGGTCCTTACCCAGGAACTCGACGTCACCCGCCAGCTGGAGGAGGCCGAACGCGTCCGTTTCAATCTCGGCGACGGCAACCTGTTCCTCGTCAACCTGCGCGAACAGGCTACCTTCGACACCGAAATCCGCCAGGTTGGGGCCTTGAACGAGTACTTTCGCGCTCTTGCGCTCTACGAATTCTCCATCGCCGAAGCGCTCAGCTCCAGACCCTGACCCGGCCGCACGAGATAAGGCGCCTCCCGCGCCAGAAGCTGCAAGGCGGGCGTCCGCGGCGCCGGACCTTCCAGCCGGCAGCAGGATTCGCCCGCGAACCCTTCAGCGACCAGCCGCCCGCCCAAGCGCCTGACCCGCCACACGCACCGCGCGCCACGCGTCCACCGCAACGACTCCGGGGCTCCGGTATAATCCTCCAGCAGCGTCAGCCCGCCTTCCGGGGTCTCATACGCCACCCAGGTCTCCACCGAGCCGCCCGATGCAAGAGCGTCCCGCATCGCCTCCAGCAATTCTTGCGCGCGTAACGCCAGCGTGTTCTTCACTCTGAGCTCATCGGTTGAGGCGGCCGGTTCTTGAGAGAATGTGAGCAGGGATGCTCCCCGACTTCGATCTCAACCTCGACACCCGCATCGGCACTCTCGGCACGGCGCTGAACATCCTCACCGCGATGATCACCCCCGCCCTGCTCGTTTCCGCCTGCGGCACCCTCATCCTGTCCACCTCCAACCGCCTCGCCCGCGTCATCGACCGTCTCCGCAAGCTCTCCGAGCACGTCGAGCGCCTCGCGAACCCCGCTCTTGTCGCCGAACTCCGCGCCGAGCGCCTCTCCTTCTGGCGCGACGAAATCGACCTGCAGGGCGCGCGCCTGCTCCTGCTGCAGCGCGCGCTAACGCAACTCTACCTCGCCGTCGCCGCGTTCGTTTTTACCAGCGTCGCCATCGGTGTTGTCTCGGTCAGCTTCCGCTACTATTGGATCCCCGTCGCGCTGGGGATTACGGGCGCGCTGCTGATGCTCTCCGCCGCCATCACTCTTCTGCTCGAAACCCGTAAATCCGTCCGCGGCATGATGGCCGAAACCAGCTTCCACCTCCGCCTCGCCCGCCACCACGCGGCTCTCAGCGAAGACCCAGCCCTCCGTCCACCTGAAGAGTCTGACCGGTGACGAACTGCGTGCAGGTGAGAAAATAGACCACCGCCTCGGCGATATCGGCGCCCGTGCCGGGCTGGCCCGCAGGCGTATTTCGTGCCATTTGAACGATTTGCGGGTCGCCGGCCTCCTCGAACGGAATCACGCCGGGGGCCACCGAATTCACCGTGATCGCCGGCGCCCAGGCCTTCGCCAGGCCGCGCGTGAGCGCGATGACCCCCGCCTTCGAAGCGCAGTAATGGACGTGTTCGGGCCAGGCCAGAAACGCGCCCATCGAGCTGATGTTCACAATCCGGCCTGCGCCGCCCGGATTCTGGCGGCGCATGAGTAGAGCGGCCTGCTGGGCGCAGAAAAAACAGGCCTTCAGGTTGACGGAATGGATGAAATCCCAATCCGTTTCCGTCACTTCCAGCGGATCCACGCGCGTGAACCGGGCCGCGTTGTTCACCAGGGCGTCGAGGCGTCCAATGCGCGCTTCGATGTCGCAAAAAAGCGCAAAAATGTCGCTCGTTCGCTCCAAATTTGCCTGAAAAAGCGGCGCATCGCCGCATTCCGCGGCGGTTTGTTCAGCGGCGGCAGCCGAGCCGCCATAGTGAATCAGCACGCGCGCCCCCTCGGCGTGCAAACGCCGGCAGATCTCGCGGCCGATGCGCTTCGCGCCGCCGGTCACCAGGATGGTTCGGCCCTTCAAATCGCCCATATGGGCCATTATCGCGGAACTTGCGCTCAGCGGCGGTTGGTGAGCCACACCCCGGACATCACCAGAGCGCCGCCGAGGGCGACGGTTGCCGTTACGGGTTCGGCGAGCACCACCAGTCCCGTGGCGGCCGCGATCACCGGCTGCGCGTAGCTGAACGCCGCCACGCGCGAGGCGGGCAGGTGGGTCATGGCGTAGTAGAAGATCATGTAGCCCGCCACCGAAGGCAGCGCCGCGAGATACAGAATCCACAGCCAGCCCTCGAGCGGCACCGCGAACATGTCGAAATCGCGCGCCAGCCACCACAGCAGCGGGATGCCCGCGATGGCGCCGGAAGCGTAGCCCAGGGTATTGACCGTGATGGTGTCGTGGCGGCGCGTGATCTCCTTGCCGAAGACGGCGAACAGGGCGAACGTAAATCCGGCAAGGAACACCAGCACATCGCCGAATACCGTGGCCCCGTGCGCGTCCTTGCCAGGACCCAGATTCAAAGCGGCCACGCCCGAAAACGCCAGCAGCATACCGCCCGCTGCGCGTCCGGTGATCTGCTCCTGGCCGCGCAGGCGCGCCAGCAGCATCACGGCGATGGGCGTGGTGGCGATGACGAGAGCGCCGTGTGAGACCGAGGTGCGGTCCATGCCGGTGATGAAGAAGATCTGGTTCAGGGTGATGCCGCAGACGCCCAGCGTAGCGATGAGGGGGAGTTCACGCCAGGTCCAGGGGGCTGAGCGCCCCGGATTATGCTTCTGGCTCCACCAGTAAACCGGCAGCATCAGCAGCGCGGCAAAGATGGCGCGCAGCGGCCCGATCATCAACGCCGGAAAGAAGCGCAGCGCGATCTTGGCGATCACGAAGTTGATGCCCCAGATGAAGGTCATCAGGCAGACCAGGCCGTAGACCCATGGGCGGGAGTAGGTCACCGGGCCGCGCAATCCTGCTCGCGGACACGGACGGTCTTCAGAAATTCGTGGTCCAGGGGGTAGCCGAAGCCCGGCTCATCACGCAGTTCGATGGTGCCGCGCGGGGTGGTTTCCACCCAAGGATCGATGATGTCCCGCTTCCAGTACCGGCGCGAGGCCGACACATCCCCCGGCAGCGTGAAGTTAGGCAGGGAGGCGAGGGCGATGTTGTGGGCGCGGCCGATGCCCGCTTCGAGCATGCCGCCGCACCACACCGGGATGCCGCGCTGCTGGCACAGATCGTGAATCCGCTTCGCTTCACTGAAGCCGCCCACGCGGCCGAGCTTGATGTTGATGATGCGGCCCGCGTCGAGCCGGAGGGCCTGTTCGGCGTGGTGGGCCGAGCGGATGCACTCGTCGAGGCAGATGGGCGTCTTGAGCGCGGCCTGAAGCGGGGCATGATCGATGATTTCGTCGTGGGCCAGCGGCTGCTCGAGCATCATCAGGTTGAATTCGTCCAACTGGCGGAGATGATCGATGTCGGCGAGGGTGTAGGCGGAATTGGCGTCGCCCATCAGGAGAATATCCGGAAATTCACGGCGGATTTCGCGCATGACGTTTACATCCCAGCCGGGCTTGATTTTGACCTTGATGCGCTGGTAGCCGGCTTCGAGTTCACGCCGGATCTTTTCGAGCAATTGCGGAATGGAGTCCTGGATGCCGATGGAGACGCCGCAGGGGATCTCGCGCCGCGCGCCCGCGCCGATGGTCTTCCAGAGGGGTTCACCCTCGAGGCGGGCAGCCAGGTCCCAGCAGGCGGCCTCAAGACCGCCTTTGGCCATGTTGTGGCCGCGCACCTTGGGCAGGCGGTCCGCTACGGCGGCGGGCGAGGCGAAGCTCCGGCCGATCACCGCGGGCGCGATATAGTCGCGCAACAGCAGCCACGCGCCTTCGGTCCATTCCTCGTTGTAGAACGGATGTTCGCCGCAGGTGACCTCGCCCCAGCCGGAGACGCCGCTGGATTCCACTTCCACCAGAATCATGTCGCGGGTATAGGTGCGGCCAAAGCTGGTTTCAAAGAAATGCACCAGCGGCATCGAGATGAGGTGAAGCCTTACGGCATTGATGGTGAATTCCATGGTCCCAATAAATACGTGCCGAATTCCGGCGATTTGTCAAAACCCACCACCGCCAGCCCGCGCGCGGTGGCGTCCACGAATTGCCCGGAGACGCGCTCCTGGATTTCGCGGGCCTGTTTGGGATCGTCGCGGCGGATGTCGTCGATAGCCACCGGCACGCTGATGCGCGCTTCGATATTCCGGGGCTCCGGCGCCCCGTTTTCGAGCACAGCGAGCACGCGCGGCGAATCGACGTACCATTCGGCCACGCAACGGTCGGTCGGCAGCCCGGCATGCAGCGCGGACGTGGTCACCCCATACTGGTTCAGCACATACCGCCGGACCACCGCGCCGAGGCGCTCGATGTTGAACCACGCATTGCGGATCTCGAGCGGGTCGAAGGTCCATTCCACCAGCCGGATGCCCGCCTCGATCGCCAGCCGGCGCTGCTCCAGTTTGAGCAGCCTGCCGATTTTGCGGTCGCGGAACTCGGGCAGCACCCCGGCCATGTGCGAATGCAGATAGGTCCACGGGCGTCCGGGCGCGTGTTTCAGCCCTGGGATGGCGAGCAGAAAGCCCACCATGCGTTCGTCCACGAACGCGCCCAACACCTGCCCGCCGACCTTGGAAGCGACCACGAACAGGCGCAACGGGAGCAATTCAAGCTCGCGAAAGCCCCAGATCTCCTGCTGCAGGCGGACAGCCTCGCCGAATTCGGGCAGCGTATCGAGGCGGCGGATCAAGACCTGTTCCGGCATTTGGCCTCCTGCCAGAGCGCTTCCAGTTCGCGGATGCCCTCGGCGGCGGCGGATTCCCGCACCGTGCGCCCGCGTTTCGCGAGTTCCGACTCGACATAACCGAACCGTTCGCGAAACTTGCGGTTCGTCCGGCGTAGCGCCTGCTCGGGATCCACCTTGAGGAAGCGCGCGACGTTGACAATGGTGAACAGCAGATCGCCCAATTCGTCTTCGCGCTCGGCCGCGTTGGCGGCCTGCTTGAGTTCCTCCAGTTCCTCGCGGACCTTGTCCAGGACGTCCTCCAGCTTTTCCCAATCGAAGCCCGCGCCCGCGGCTTTCGACGAAATCTGCGCCGCCTCGGCCAACGCGGGCTGCGCGCGCGGCACCCCATCCAGCAGGCCCTGCGGCTTGGCTTTTTCGTCCTTCTTGATCTCGTCCCAGCGCTGCTTTACTTCGTCGGCGGTGCGGGCGGAACCGTTGCCGAAGACGTGCGGATGGCGGCGGACGAGCTTCGCGTTGATGTGATCGAGGGCGTCCGAGACGTCAAAAAGCCCCTTTTCGCGCGCGATTTCGGCATAAAAAACGGCCTGCAGAAGGAAATCGCCGAGTTCTTCGGCCAGGGCGGGCCAGTCCTGGCGGTCGATGGCGTCAAGGACTTCGTAGGTCTCTTCCAGCGTGTAGGGTTTGATCGATTCGAAGGTCTGTTCGCGGTCCCATGGACAGCCGCCGGGCGCGCGCAAACGAGCCATCAGCTCAAGAAGGCGCTCAAAGCGGGCGCCTGCGGAAGGACTGCCTGGTTCGGACATGGGGAGCAGCGGGAAACCTTCAGGGTAGCATGGCCGCCGGGCCACCCACCCTTCCTCCCACCGATGGGAGCCGATAAGATGGCGGTATGCGCTGGATTGCCGTCATCTGCGTCACAGTTGGACTCGCCGCCGCGCAGGATGAGACGCCCACTTTCCGCACCGGGGCGCGGCTTGTGGAAGTGACGGTGAGTGTGACCGGGCGGGACGGGCAGCCGGTGGCCGGGTTGCGGCGCGAGGATTTCACGGTCACAGACCGGCGGCGGCAGCGGGAGATCGCATTCTTCCAGTACGAAGGCGAAGCGCAAACACCGGCTCCACGTCTTCTGGCGCCCGGACAGTTCAGCAACCGCACCGAGTTGCTGGGCGACCGTTCCCGCAATGTGATTGCGCTTTTGATTGACGGTTTGAACACGCGGCCGGAAGATCAGGCGCTGGTCCGCCTGCAATTGCTTCAGTATTTGCGGGACGTGGCGCCGGCCACGCGGATCGCGATCTACGGACTGGGCACGGATTTGACGGTCCTGCACGACTTCACCACGGATGCCACTGCGCTGCGGCAGGCCATCGAAAAGACCTTGCCACAACAACCGCTGCAACTGGAGACCGATATCCAGCGGGCGGCGATCGAGGCGGGGCGTCTGCTGGATGCGCTGGCGTGGAGCCCGATCGCGGTCCGGATGATGACGTTGTTCCAGCGCGGACGCATTGAGGCGGCGCAGAACGCGAATGCGGCCGCGCAGCAGGACCGGACGCAGCGGACGCTGGGCGCTCTCGAATCGCTCGGGCGGCACCTGACGGGCATCCCGGGGCGCAAGAGCCTGCTCTGGATCACGGGCGGCCTGCCGATGGGAACGATGACGGGGGCCGCCGGGCAGGGGCCGGGCGGCAATATCGAGTCGTTCGAAGGCCGGATCACCAGCACCGGAAGGCGTCTGGCGCAGCAGAACGTGGCGTTGTACATCGTGGAGGCTGGGGGCTTGCCGGTGGACGGCACCTTCAACATGGAGGCGATTCAGGAGTCCTCCGCGCCGCGGCGGCGAACGTTTTACAGCCAGGCCGAGACGACGCGCGACATCACGAATCCCCGCTCCGCTCTGGGCGCGCTGGCGGCATTGACCGGGGGGCGGCATCTGGCGAACGATAACGACCGCCTGCAGGGCTACCGCTATGCTCTGAATGACCTGCGCGGCGCGTACACGCTGGGCTTCTACATTCCGGATGAAGACAGTGAGCGGTGGCATGACGTGCGCGTCCAGGTGAAGCGGCCCGGAGTGAGCCTGCTGCACCGGCAGGGTTACTGGCCGGCGCCGGCTGGTCCGCCACGCCGGAAGTGGACGAGAGATGACTGGAACGCGGTGCTGCGGGAGCCGCTGCAATCGTCGCAGATCCGCTTCACCGCCCGGGCTACCCGCGCCGGCGGCGAGATTTCGCTCGCGCTGGCGATTCAAGCCGCTGACCTGAAGCTGCAGGATGGCGCCGGGGGCTTCGACATCTGCATCGCGGATGAAGCGGACGGGGAGTTTCGCCCCGAGTTCCAGACCGGCCGGTTCCGGCTCAACGCCGAGCAACTGGCGCGCGCCTACGCACAGGGATTGGGTTACCAGCGGAAATGGACCCCGCCAGCGGGGACGCAACGCATTCGCGTGGTGGTCCGGGATCAGGCCACGGGGTTGTATGGAAGCCTGGACCTGCCGGTTACGGAAATTCCGGGGAACTGATCATCGGTGCAAAATTTCTCTTGACAGGCGCGTCCCGATCCGTTAATTTTTTAACAGAGGACGAAAAAACCAACATGACACAAGCGGCGTCTTTACATCAGAAACTATCCCGCCGGGAGCGGCAGATTATGGACGTTCTGTTCAAGTTGGGACGGGCCACCGCGAACGAGATCCTGGCGGCCATGCCCGAACCGCCGAGCAATTCCGCGGTCCGCACGCACCTGCGCACGCTGCTTGAGAAGGGCCACGTGAAGCAGGAGGCCGAAGACTTGCGCTATGTGTATCGTCCAGCGGTGCGCCCGGCGGAGGCCCGCCGGTCGGCGCTACAACATCTGGTGGACACGTTTTTCGGGGGCTCCGCGGGCGCGGCTGCGGCGGCGCTGCTGGATGAGCGGTCGGCAATGCTTTCAGGCGAAGATCTGGACCGCCTCACGGAAATGATCGAGAAGGCGCGAAAGGACGGCAAGTGATGGAACTCCTCCCCTGGCTGGCGAAATCGACACTGCTGCTGGCACTGGCGTTCGCGGCAGTGGTGGTGTTGCGCAGAGGTTCGGCGGACCTGCGGCACCTGGTGTGGCGGGCGGTGTTCGCGGCGCTGCTGTTGCTGCCGTTGTCGGTCCGGTTCGCCCCGGAATGGACGCCCGCGGCGGCGCAAGTGGACGCGCCGGTGCGGACGGTGATCACGGTGTTCGCGGGAGAGCCTGCGGAGGCTCCTCCAACAGAGAGCCGCTGGCCGCTGGTGCAGATCTGGGCGGCGGGTGTCGCGGTGTTGTTGCTGCGTGAAGCGGGGCGGTCTGCGCGGGGGTACTGGATCGTGCGCCGGTCGGTGGAGTTTGCGGCCGGCTCGGACATCCGACTGAGTGAGCGGGTCGCGATGCCGGCGGTGTACGGGTTGTTGCGCCCGGTGATCGTGCTGCCGGCCTCGGCACGCGAATGGACGAAAGAACGGCTTGAGGTGGTGCTGGCTCATGAGCGGATGCACATTGAGCGGGCGGATCCGCTCTGGTTCTGTGCAGCCCGCGTGGCGGCGGCGTTGTGGTGGCCGCATCCACTGGTCTGGTTCGCTCTGGCCCGCCTGGTCCGCGAGGCGGAGCAGGCCTGCGATGACGGCGTGCTGGCCCGGGGCACGCCGCCGGCGGACTATGCCACCCACCTGGTGGGCATGGTGCGCACGCTTTCGACCGGTCCTGTTCGCTTTCAGGGAGGTTTACCAATGATCCGAGTATCCGAACTAGAGCGGCGTTTGCGAGCGCTGCTGAACCCTGTTTCCAACCGCCGGCCGGCCTCGCGCGCCAGCCTGGCCACGATTGCCCTCGCCACGCTGGCGGTGTTGCTGCCGGTGGCGGCGATCCGAACGCCCGCGGCATTCCTGGAGAACGGGATCCGGGGCGTGGTTGAGGATGCGACGGGAGCCCGGGTGCCGGGAGCGCGGGTGACGGTGTCCTCGGACGCGCTGGGCGTCCGCGAGATTGTACTGTGCAACGAAGTGGGCGAGTTTGCGGTCGCTCCGCTGGCGGAAGGCGATTATGTGGTGAGTGTGGCGGCGAAGGGCTTTGCGCGGATGAGTCTGACCGGGATTCAGGTCAAGGGAGGCGAGGCCACGCCGATCCGGGCGGTACTGAATGTCGGGGGCGTGTCCGAGCAACTGACGGTCCGTGGCGAAGGGACGCCGCGGCCTGCCGCCAGCGCCACGCCGCAGCCTGCTGGTGCGCCCAAACGGATCGCCGTCGGCGGCAGTGTGCAGGCGACTCGCATGGAGAAGATGGTGCGGCCGGCGTACCCGCCGGAATGCAAGGCGGCGGGAGTTCAGGGCACTGTCGTGCTCCGCGCGGTGATCGGCAAAGATGGAGCGATCCTCAACCTGGAACGCGTCAACAAACTCGTGGACGCCCGCCTGGCGGATGCCGCGGTGGAAGCGGTGAAGCAGTGGCGGTACACGCCGACGCTTCTGAATGGACAGCCGGTCGAGGTGATGACCGATGTCGAGGTGAACTTCACGCTCGCGCCCTAGCGGCGGGCGGGTGAACGAGTTACTCGGGATCGTGCGAAGGGACGGTGAATGATGGAACTGGTGCCGTGGGTCGCGAAATCGACACTGCTGCTGGCGTTGGCATTCCTTGCAGTGGCAGTGCTGCGCAAGGGTTCGGCGGACCTGCGGCACCTGGTGTGGCGGGCGGTGTTCGCGGCGCTGCTGTTGCTGCCGTTGTCGGTCCGGTTCGCCCCGGAATGGACGCCCGCGGCGGCGCAAGTGGACGCGCCGGTGCGGACGGTGATCACGGTGTTCGCGGGCGCGCCCGAACCTGCGCCCGCCGGGCGCCGCCTGCCCATCGAATGGATCTGGGCGGCGGGCGCGGCCGTGCTGCTTCTTCGCGAGGCGGTGCGGTGGGCGCGGGGGCGTTGGGTGGTGTCGAAATCGGCGGAATTCGGCGGCGACCCGCGCGTGCGGTTGAGCGAACACATCGCCGTGCCGGCGGTCTATGGAATCTGGCGGCCGGTGATTCTGCTGCCCGCCGCGGCGCGGGAATGGAGCGAAGAGCGGCTGCGGGTGGTGCTGGCGCACGAGCGGATGCACATTCTGCGCGGCGACCCGGCATGGTTCACGGCTGCGCGCGTGGCGGCGGCGTTGTGGTGGCCGCATCCGCTGGTGTGGTTTGGCCTGGTCCGGCTGATTCGGGAAGCGGAACAGGCGTGCGACGATGGCGTTCTGGCGGAAGGGACGCCGGCGGATGAGTATGCGACGCACCTGGTGGCGATGGTGCGCACGATTTCGGCGAATGAGGTTCGCTATCAGGGAGGTCTGCCAATGATTCGTGTATCTGAACTCGAGCGGCGCCTGCGGGCGATGCTGAATCCGGGAGTGAACCGGCGTCCGGCGGCGCGCGGGACGCTGGTGGCGGTGCTGTTGGCGGTGGCGTTTGTGATGGCGCCGTTGAGTTCGTTGCGTGCGCCGGGGCAGTCGGCGGGAGAGGCGTCGATTCGCGGGGTGGTGGAGGACGCGGAGGGGCGGCCTGTGGCGCGGGCGCGCGTTGTGGTGAGCGACATTCGGGGGACGCCGCAAAGGTATCGCGAGGTGCTGATGACGGACGAGACCGGCGTGTTCCGGATCGACCGGATTCAGGAGGGGGCGTACGCGATTGCGGTGTTCAAGGAAGGTCTCGCCACGGTGAACTTCGACAGGATCAGGGTGAGCGCGCCGGATGGGCTGCGAATGAAAGTGCAGATGCATCCCGAGGGGTATGAGCCCTCGGTGATTGCGAGCGCGGAGGGCAAGGCGGAAGTTCCGGCGAAGCTGACAGCGCCGCCGATGCCGAAGCGGCTCAACGTGGGTGGAGGGGTCCAGAGGATGCGACTGGTGACCAAAGTGGACCCCGTGTATCCGGCGGAGTGCAAGACGGCGGGGATTGAAGGGACAGTGATCCTGGACGTGGTGATCGGCAAGAACGGGGCGGTGCAGTCGGTGGAGCGGGTCAATAAGTTGGTGGATGACCGGTTGGCGGCGGCGGCCATCGAAGCGGTGAAGCAGTGGAAGTACCAGCCTACCCTGCTGAACGGGGAGCCGGTGGAGGTCAAGACGGGAGTAGATGTGAACTTCACGCTGGCGGAGAAGGAGGCGGCGGCGGGGACCTGGACGGGTTCGCGGAGTCAGGCGAACGGGGCTTTCCGGATCGGCCCGGACGTCAGCGCGCCGCAGCCGATTTTCAAGGTGGAGCCGGAGCACAGCGAGGAGGCGCGGGCCGCGGGACTCGAGGGGACGGTGCTGATGTCCCTGGTGATCGACGCGGAGGGGGCACCGACGCAGATCAGGGTGGTTCGTTCGCTGGGGATGGGGCTCGACGAGAAGGCCATGGAAGCGCTGGCGAAGTGGAAATTCCGGCCGGGGATGAAGGATGGCAGGCCGGTGGCTGTGATCGCGAATGTCGAGATGAACTTCCGCCTGCTGAAGCCGCCCCCTCAATAGTCAGCGCGGGGAAAATGGTGTCAACGACCATTTACCCATTTGGGCTTTGCGGTTCGATGTTGAGTATCAAAGAGTTAGGCGATTCAGGCAGTGGCGGTTGGGGCCTCCGGCGGCCACCGGCATGACCGGGTAGCTCGATGGAGTAACGCATTTGCCGGCTGCGGCAGGCTCACCGCAGGCGCCTCACTTCTGTATGACCAGACCATGCCGCGCAAGGCGGGCCATGGGGGCGCGGAACTGGCGGCGAAGTTGGCGGGCGGCGTCCGGGTCGCGGGCGAGCAGGATGAAATAGCCTCCGCCGCCGGCGCCGGCGAGTTTGCCGCCCCGGATCCAGGGCCGCGCCTCGCCGAGCATCTGTTCGATGGCGAGGTTGGTGGTATGCGCGTCGAGAATCTGGTTCAACTCCCAATGGCGGTTCAGCAGCGCTCCCAGGTGGTCCCACGCGCCTTCCCGCAGGGCGTGAGCCATTTCAAGAGCGAGCGTTTTGATGGAGTGAAGAACCTGGACAGCGGCGGTTTCGCGGGCCAGGTAGCGGCCGACGACCTGCTGGAGGAGGTTTTTGGCAACGCGGGCGATGCCGGTGGGCGCGAGCACGAGGAGGCTCTCGAATTCGGCGCGGCGCGCGGCGCTCCAGTCCAGTGGCTGGCAGCGGACGCGTTGGGGCGCGCCTGGGCTGGAAGTAAGCAGCTTCATGCCTGGAAAGATGCCGCCGGCCTGGTCCTGCCAGCCGCCGCCGGTGGACATGCGCTGTTCGAGTTCAAGAACGAGATCGCAAAGCGGGTCGCTGGCGAGCGGACGTCCGCCGAGAGAGGCGAGAGCCTGCAGGATGGCGGCGGCAAGAATAGAACTTGCGCCGAGACCGGAACCCATGGGGAGGTTCACGGCGGTTTCGATGCGCAGACCTCCGCCGAGCGCCTCGAGAGTGCGGGCAAGCGAGGCGGACGGGCGGAACAGACCGGTCATCCGAAGCGCGGTGCGCGCTAGGGCGTACGGATCGCCGGGGATGACTGGCGCCAACAGGGTTTGCACGGAACGCAATCGCAGCGGGGGATCCGCGCCGCCGGGCTGGATCTCGATCACCGGCTCGGCCAGCCGCGAGGCGCGGCATTCGATTGGAGAAAGCCCATCCAGCAGCAGCGCGGCATTCAGTACGGTTCCACCCCAATCGAGACAAAACGGCGGCGTATCGGACCAGCCGCCGCCAAGATCGATGCGCGCAGGAGCCGCGGCCACAACGGCGTCTCGCAGCCATCTCTCAATGGCCGGAAACCCTGAATCGGCGGAGACAGGCGCCGCCACGCGGCGGCCGATGATCGCGAAGGCATTCTCGCGGTGGAACCCGGCGTCTTCCTCCAGGCCCGCCTGGGCGAAGAAGAGCGAGGCCAGCCAGGCCCGGCTCGCGTCTTCTGGGCCGCCGGCAAGGGCCCGCGCCACGTTGGCGAGCGAGTGGACGCCCGGAGCCTGCGCCAGCAAGGGGCGCACGTCCGCCCCGTCGAGCGCGAGTTCGAGAGCGGCCTTTTCCCAAAGGTGGCGAGTGCGCTTGAGGCGCGAGGCTGCAAGTGCGGATTCATCGGCCAGCGCCGCACTGGAGGCAAGCGAAGCCTTCGCGAGGCGGCGCCAGCGCCGCAGTGTGAACGGCACGCCCGCAGGCGCCTGGCCCAGGAGCCATCGGGCCGCGGCCAGCGCTTCGCCGGCGGAGGCGATGGGAAAGAGATTCGCGTTCCAAAGCGTGCGATCACTTTCCGGGACATCCGGCCACACTTCGTCCGGTGCAATCCGCAACCCCCGCAGGGCTTCTTCCAGGGGGCGGCCGAACCACATGGCCGGGCGGCGCTTGGGATCATCGGCCACGCCATACACGCGGGTCACCACGGCCGCGCCGCCAGCGCCACGCACCGGAACCTGGTGCAACACAACGCCCGGCGGAACCTCCAACCCCGCCGTGTCCGCATCCTCAATCCCATGGACAATCGCGCCCGCTCCAATTTCAGCCGGGCCTTGCAGCATGGACTCAAGCACGACAGCCCCAGGCGCGATGGTGACCTGGTCCACTACGCTTTCAAGAATCACCCCATGGGATCTCACCCCTTCGGGCGCCACCAGCCCTAACCGTTGCCGGGCGGAATAGAGGCGGGCAAACTCGGTGTCCTCGGTGAGCAGGCGGCGGAATAGCACCGTGGTGCCGATGTGGGTAAACTCCCCTTCCACGACATCGCAGTGAAATTCGGTTCCGCCAAAGAGCTTGCCCAGCCGGCGCAGCGCTCGGCTGGCGCGATAATCGATGCGAAGTTCGCCCGTCAGGATCCGCGGCAGGTGGTAGTAGAGGTCGAAGGGCTCGGGGCCGCTCATTGAGGAGATCCGGCATAGGCGGGCGGCCGACGAAGGATCAAAGCGCAGCAGGCCGGTATCCACGGCCACACGGCCATCGGGGCCGCAGGCCCCGGCGTTGCGGCTCTCCACGAGCGAGGGCTTTTGCAGGAACGAGAGCACGCGCCCGCCAGAGCCGGCCACATAGACGCCATGCTGCGCTCCCAACTCGGGGGCCTGGAGCAGGCCAACACCGGAGATGCCCGGCCGCGACCAGTCGAGCCTTCCGGCGTCGAAGATCAGCAGCACATCGCCCGAACCCGCCACGACGCCTGCCGGAATCCGCTCGGCCCAGAGCGTGGATAGCGCCAGCGTCTCGTCGAAGATCGTCGAAGGCGCGCCCCCCGGGCCGCGCAGCGGCAGGGGCGTGAAGATCTTGCCCGAAGGCGAGTATTGCGGGAGCCGTCGCGAGTCGCCGCCGGAGTGCAGAACGAGCACACGCCGCTTCTGCCACCAGCGCTCATTCGGGTTCGTACTGAAATGGCGGGCCAGAGTACTCAAGGCATGCACGGTGGCCCCGCCGGAACCGAGCCGTTGCCCCTCGGGATCCGGCGCCGCGAGAAACTCGCAATCGCGTGGAAGCAGGCCTTCGGCGCGGCGGCGCCGGATCTCCGCTTCATAGGCCCGGGCCTGGCGTTCGGAGGATGCGGTGAGGACCACGGCATCCCACCACGGTTGACCACCTTCGCCGGTCAGAAGTGCGGCGTAGCGGCGGCGCGCCGCTTGGGTGATGGTGGAAAGGGGCAACGATGCGGGCACGGTCTCTGGGAATCCTCGGCCTAGGCCCGAGTGTATCCAATCGTGCGCGGGCGTTAGTGCGGGTTCCGCTCGTCTTTCGAAACCTTCCCGTCGCGAATTGTAATGATGCGATGGGCGTACTCGGCGATGTCGCGCTCGTGGGTCACCACAATAATGGTGTTGCCCTGCTGGTAGAGCCGCTCGAACAGAGCCATGATCTCAATGCCCGTGGCGGAGTCGAGGTTGCCGGTCGGCTCGTCGGCGAGCAGGATCGAGGGGTTATTGACCAGCGCCCGGGCAATGGCGACGCGCTGCCGCTGGCCGCCGGAAAGCTCGCTCGGCTTGTGGTACATGCGCGGCTCGAGATCGACGGCGCGTAGCGCGCCCTTGGCGCGCTCGGCCCGCTCGTCGGCGCTGAAACCGGCGTAGATAAGCGGCAGTTCGACGTTGTGCAGCGCGGTGGCGCGGGGCAGCAGGTTGAAGGTCTGGAAGACGAAGCCGATTTCTTTGTTGCGGATGTGCGCAAGTTGGTCGTCGGTCATATCCGAAACCAGGTTGCCGCTGATGTAATACTCGCCCTTCGATGGCGTGTCCAGGCAACCAATCAGGTTCATCAGCGTGGACTTGCCCGAACCCGAGGGGCCCATGATGGCGACGTACTCACCCTTCTGGATCTCCACATCCACACCCGACACCGCGTGAATTTCCTGGTCGCCCATGATGTAGGTCTTCCAGAGGTCGTAGGTGCGGATCACCACGTTGTCCCGCTTCAGTTGCTCGCCCCGCTGGGTCTTGTCCATTACCGCTGTCGCCATAGTAAACGTATCCTTCCATCATAGACGCCGCTCGCGGCACTTAGGTTATGCCGCGGATCAATCTCCGGACTTGCCCGGACTCCGGTTGTCGATCTTGACCTTGCCCTCGTTGCGAAGGGTGCGGATTGCGCGGTAAGAGCCGGTAATGATCTCATCGCCTTCCTTCAGGCCCGAGAGAACCTCGATGTCAGTGGCGCCGGTGATCCCCGTCTTCACCTCCACGAATTTCGCCAGCCCTCCGCTCACCAGAAACACGCCCTGTAACTCTTCCTTATTCCGCTTTACCGTCTCCGGATCCGGAGGTGACCCCTTGGTGGAGGCGCGCACCGTGCCGGGCTTTTCGGGTTCCAGATCGCCGCGCTGGCGCACGGTAAGCGCTTGGATGGGAATGGATAGCGCCTTGTCGCGGGTAGCTGTGATGATCTTGGCGGTGCAGGACAGGCCGGGGCGGATTTCGGCGGGCGGGTTGTCCAGGGCTACCACCACCTTAAAATCCTTCGCCTCCTGGCTGGAAACTGCGCTCTGGCTCGCCGCCAACCCCGTGGAGCGAAGGATCGCGGTGTTCCCCATCTCGATCACGCGGCCGCGGAAGGTGCGTCCTGGAATGGCGTCGATGGTGATATCGGCCTCCTGATCCATCGCAACGTTCACTACGTCGGTCTCGTCCACCTTCACCTCGGCCGTGATGATGCTCATGTCGGCGATGGTCATGATGAGGGACGCGGGCGAATTCTGAATGCCGGGCACCACGGTTTCACCCTCGCGGACAGGCAGATTGGTGACAATGCCGTCGATGGGACTGACGGCGGAATGCTTCTGCAGCACGTCGGAGAAGCGATTCAGAGTGGCGCGAACCTGCGAAACGCGCCGTTGCGCGGCGGACAGTTGCGCGGCGGTCTGCTGGCGCTGGGCCTTCATCTGGGCCACTCGAGACTGCGCCTCGCGCAGCCCCGCTGCCAGTGCGTCATACTGCGCCTTGCGGCTGTCGAACTCTTGCCGGGCGATCAGTTTCTCCTTCCAGAGCTGCTCGCCGCGTTCAAAGTCGAGTCGCGCGCGGTCGAGTTCGGCACGGGCACGGTCCACAGACGCTTCGACAGTGCGGAGGTTCTCGTCCATCGCCAATAGGCCCGCTTCGGAAGCCGCCGCCTCCGCCAGGCTCGAATTCAGGCCGGCCTGCTGGGCTTGTACGTCGGCCTCGGCCTGGACCGATTCCAGCCGCGCCAGAACCTGATTCCGCTTCACCCGGTCGCCTTCCCGCACGTTCAGATTCGTGATGCGCCCCATGACGTTGGCGCCGATATTGACATAATTGCGAGGCTTGATCTCACCCGACGCCGTCACCTGGCTGACCAGATCCTGACGCACCGCGTGGCCGGATTGCACCGAAACCACACCGCGGTCGCGCATCTTTGTGGCCACCGCACCGCCGATGGCGACCACAAGCACCACGGCGACACCTAAAATCCACTTCCATTTCTTTTTCACAAAAAAATCCTTCCCCGCTGCTTATAGACGCACCACGGTGGCCGATTGTTCGATAACTTCGCGCTGAGGGGAGAATAATTTGGCCCCGCCGCCGGGGTTCGGCTCACCGAGATGTTTGCACTCACTAACATTGTACGTTACGAAGCAAGTACTAGTACTTTATATTGCCGGCAATGGCTAGTATTTTGCTTTCATCGGGGGTAGTGTGAGAGCTGGGGGCCGGACCCACCCAGGCTTGGCGGATGGCACTGTCTGCTCGGAGGAAGCCTGAGTGAGAAGACGGAGGAGAGGCGGTCGGCCCCTTTGTGTTCCCGCCGGCTCGCCGCGTTCCCCTTAAAGTCTAAAGCTAAAACCACTTAGCGCCGATAGGGCAAGCAGCGATGGCGAAACCTCAAACCGCCCTGCTGGCCGACGCGGTGACCGTGCTCAGCAAGCAGTTGGTGGAGCAAATCCGTCGGGTTGGCGGGATTCTTGCGCCGCATCAGGCACGCCTGGACCGGGCCTACGAGGACCGCCTTCGCAGGCTCGATCATGGCCGGGACCGGCGCGAGTCGCTCGGGGCGATCACGCCCGCGGCGGCGGCGGCGCATCTGGCCAGCGGCGGGACGCTGACCGGGTTCCTGGAGCAGGTGGAATACCGGGGGCGGCGGCTGGCGAAACTGGGCCTGGCTCCGCCCGCCGTGGTCGCGGCGCTCCGCGAGCACGATGCCCTGATGGATGCGCTGGCCGCCGAACGGCTGCCAGGCGAAGCGGAAACCATCGCCTGGGTCCGCAATCAATTGCATTTCCTGGTGATTCTGACCTTGAATCACGCCTTCTACCAGGTGCGCGAAGCGGAAAGCCAAGCCTTCTATGATCTGTTCCGGGTGGAGGTGGAGTCGCATTCCGTCATGGAGATGCTGCCCAGGTTCCTCGATATCCTCATGAGATTCACCAAAGCGGACGCCGGCCGCGTTTACATCGCGGGGGAAGCGGGGGAGCCTTGGTGGACCGCCGCCTCGATGCCCGCTGCAGGCGCGCCGGAGGGCGTCGGCGCTCCTCCCAGGGTCTTGCGCGCATTGAGCGAGCCGCGCTGTCTCAGGGCCGGCTCGGCGGTGGTCCCGGACCCGGCGTGGGGTGAACGGTTTCAGACGGTCTGGTCGGTACCGATGAAGTCCGGGGGAGAGCTGCGCGGCGTGATGCAGTTTGCGTTTCGCGAGAACTTCTCATGGCTGCCCCGCGAAACTGAACTCCTGACGGCGGCGGCCGAACGCTGCTGGTTGGCGGCCGAAAAGGCCCGGCTGATGGAAGACCTGGCCCGCCGCGGCGAACAAGTGCGCCGTTTGGCCGAGCACATGGTGGAAGTGGAGGAAAGCGAGCGCCGGCGCATCAGCCGCGAGTTGCATGATGAGGCGGGCCAGTCGCTGCTGTGCGTCCGGCTGCAACTGGAAATGCTCGAACAGGATCTGCCTTCCGAAGCCGCCAAGTGGCGCAAGCGGCTGGGTGAGGCGCGCGATCTCACCGAGCACACGATCGTCGAAATCCGGCGGCTCATCGCGGCACTGAGCCCGGCGGTGCTCGAACAAATGGGCCTGGCCCCGGCGCTGCGCCAGTTGGTCGCGCGGTTCCGCCGGCTGCATCCGGCGGAGGTGCGGCTCCAGTTGCCAAGGCGAATCGAGTTGCCCAAGAAAGTGGAGATCATCGTCTATCGCCTGGTGCAGGAGATCTTCAACAACATTTCTAAGTATTCCCTGGCAGCGGCCGTAAACCTTTCGCTCAGTTCCGCCGATGGAGTACTTAGAATGAGCGTGGAAGACGACGGAGTCGGCTTCAATGTGGAAGAAGCGCTCGCCCGCAGGGATTGTTTCGGTCTCTCGGGCCTCCGCGAACGGGTCGCGCTGCTAGGCGGGACGCTCGTGGTGCAAAGCAGAATGCGCGCCGCCGGCGAGGTTCCGGCGCGCGGGCGCAAGACAGGAAACCAGCGGTGGAAAGGGCGGATTGGAATTGAACGCCCGGGCACCGCGATCAAGATTGAACTGCCGGTCCCCGCGCAGACTTGGGAAACGCACAGGAAAGCACGCCCGGTTCCTTAGACCGGAGCGGAGAGCAACCCGCGGTGGCCGATTAGGAAGGCTTGGAGTGGAAGCATGGCGAAGACCCGTATATTGCTGGCCGACGATCACACCTTGTTCCGACAGGGCATCCGCCAGTTGATCTCGGCTGAAGCCGACATGGAAGTGGTGGGCGAAGCCGCGAATGGCGGCGATGCCGTCGATAAGGCTGCTGAACTGCGGCCCGATATCGTCTTGATGGATATCGGTATGCCCGGTTTGAGCAGCTTCGAGGCCACCCGCCAAATTAAGAAAAACCGCCCCGAAACCAAGGTTCTGATCCTCACCATGTACGATGACGAGGACTACCTGGTGGAAGGCATGGAAGTCGGATCGAACGGCTATGTGCTGAAAGACAGCCCGGCTCAACAGCTCGTGGCAGCCATTCGCGACGTTGTGCGCGGCGGCAGCTACCTGAGCCCGCGCATGCTGTCACAGCTTGTCGACGACTTCCGCAGCCGCATCAAGTCGGCGAACCGCCTGCCGCGCTTCGCCACGCTCACCACTCGCGAACGCGAAGTGCTGAAGGTGCTGGCCGAAGGCGCCTCGGTCAAGGAAATCGCCTGCGACCTGAACCTGAGCGTAAAGACCGTGGAAGCACATAAGTTCAACCTGATGCGCAAGTTAGACATCCACAACAAGGCCCAGCTGGTGCAGTACGCGATCCAGAAGAAGATCATCAAGATCCCGAATTTGACCTGATTCGAGAGGGTTGTTCCGCTCCTGCTTCCCCGTGCCGGCAAGCCCGAGGTTGTACAATCGCCTCAAGGCCCGTGCCCGCGCGGGGTTTTTCTTATGCAACGACGTCAACTATTCTCCAGTTCCATGGCTGTGGCTGCCGCAGCCTTGTCCGCCGGTTCCGCACAAGCGGCGCGGCTCCCACTCCGCAAGGGCGTTCTGCTTGGGATGCTTCCACGAGACAAAAGCATGCTCGAACGCTTCGAACTCGCCAAGGAGTGCGGTTTTCATTCCATCGAAGCGCACACGATGACCGATCCGAAGGAGGCCGAAGCGGCCAAGGCCGCTAGCGAAAAGACCGGTCTGCCAATCCATTCCGTAATGAACTCCGACCACTGGCGCTTTCCTCTTTCCAGCGCCAATCCGGCCGATGTCGAGAAGAGCCTTGAGGGAATGCGCACCAGTCTGCGCAACGCCAAGCTCTGGGGCGCGGACACCGTGCTGCTCGTGCCCGGCGTGGTGAATCCCGAGGTAGGCTACCAGCAAGCCTGGGACCGCTCGGTGGCCGCCATCCGCAAACTTCTCCCCCTGGCCGAGGAACTCAAGGTGGTGATCGGGATCGAAAATGTTTGGAACAAGTTCCTGCTGAGCCCGATTGAGTTCGCCCACTACGTGGACCAGTTCAAGAGTCCCTACGTGAAAGCCTATTTCGATGTCGGCAACATCTGGCTCTACGGATTCTCGCACGACTGGATCCGCACCCTCGGATCCCGCATCGTGAAGATCCACTTGAAGGACTTCAGTTTCCGCCAGGATCCCACAATCAAGAAACGCGTGGCGGATTTCACCCCTCTCCGCGACGGCGATCTGGACTGGAAAGCGATCCATAAGGCGCTCATGGACATCGGCTATAAGGGCGATGCGACGGTGGAGTTGCCGGGCGGCGGAGCCGAGCACTTGAAGGAGATCAGCCGTCGCGTGGACCTGATCCTGGAAGGCGCGGACTAGAGCCGCGAGGGAGAGCGCATGAAGCGATTTCTGTTGGGAGTTCTGGCCGGCGTGATCATCGCCGGTGTCTCAGTCGTGGTCTTGTTCTTCGCCTCCCTGAAATTGGCCGACAGGACGCCCTCTATCCCGGACCGCTTCTTGCTGGCGATTCGGCTGCAAGGCGGAATCCCCGAAGTCAGCTCAACATCGCTGCCCTTTCCGGGCCTGGAGGGCCAAACCGCGTTGACGGTGGTCGAGCTGTATCGGATCCTGCACGGCGCCGCCAGTGATAAACGCGTGGCGGGAATCTTCCTGGTTCCTGCCGGAGTGCAGACGGGTTGGGGCAAGCTCGACGAAGTGCGCGACGGCATAGCCGCCGTCCGCGCGGCAAACAAGCCAGTGTACGTCTGGCTCCAGTCACCCGCCATGCGCGATTATTATCTGGCGGCAGGCGCCGACAAAGTCTTCGTCGCGCCCGAGGACCTGGTGGACGTCAAGGGTCTGCGCGTCGAGGCGACTTTCTTGAAGGGGACCCTCGATAAGCTTGGCGTCCGGGTCGAGATCGAAACGGCCGGCCGCTACAAGGATGCGGGCGACGCCGTCACGCGCACCACGCTCAGCCCGGAGAGCCGCGAGGCGCTCGACGCCCTGCTTGATGGAATCTACGCCCGATTGACCGGCGCGCTGGCCGAAGGCCGCGGCAAGACTCCCGATGAAATCCGGGCCCTGCTGGACAACGGCCCCTACGTCGCTCCCAAAGCGGTGGAGGCCGGTCTCGTCGATGGGCTCATGTATGAACGGCAGGCGCGCGATGCGCTGGCCGAGGCTGCGGGCGTGGACCAGAACGACGTTGTCACAGCCCGGCGCTACCTGGACGCCGGCGCGAATGCACCGGGGCGACGCGCGAAGCGCGTCGCGGTTCTGGTGGCACAGGGCGACATCCTTCGCTCCAGCCCCGACGGCCTGTTCACCCAGGATCAGTCCATCACCCCCCGCGCCATGGCCCGCGTGATCCGCACGATCACCCAGACTGATTCCATCAGCGGCGTCATTCTGCGCGTGGATTCGCCCGGCGGAGACGCGGCCGCATCCGACGAAATCCTCAGTGAGCTTAAGTCGCTCGCCCAGAAGAAGCCACTGGTGATCTCCATGTCCGATGTCGCCGCCTCGGGCGGCTACTACATCTCGATGACCGGCGACCCCGTCATCGCCTACCCCGGCACGATCACCGGCTCAATCGGCGTCATCTATGGCAAGGTGAACATCCGGGGCCTTTATGAGAAGCTCGGGCTTTCCGCGGAGATCCTCAAGCGCGGCGCCAATGCCGATATCGATTCTCCCCTTACAGCGATGACGCCCGAGGCGAAGCGGAAGCTCCGCGAGGGCGTCGAGTTCATCTACGACGGTTTCCTGAAGCGCGTCGCCGAGGGCCGGAAGAAAAAGGTCGAGGAGATCGCGCCGTTCGCGGAAGGCCGCGTATGGCTTGGCTCCGACGCAGAGAGCCGGGGGCTGGTGGATGAGTTGGGCGGCCTGACTGTCGCGCTTGGCAAGCTCCGGGAGAGGGCCGGTATCAGCGCCGATGAGCCGCTCCGGCTCGTTGTCTATCCGGAGCGCAAGTCGCTCTTCCAGCAGTTGATGCAAAGAGACGATGAAGCGGTCGAAGCGGCGCCGTTTTCCGCCCGCCGGGCCTTGTTGAGGGAAGCGGGTCCGGGCGTGGCTCCCTGGCTGGCGGGAGGCATGCTGCGCAGTATGCCCTACAGGATTGAGATTCGCTGAGGCCTGAGGCGAGACCAGTTCAGAAAGCTGCGCTGGAAGTGATGCCCGCGGTCTGCAGGGCGCTGGCCATCTTCTCAAGGGCTGACTTGTGGATCTGTGACACGCGGCTTTCGTTAATGCCGAGCACGCCGCCAATTTCTTTCATGGTCATGTCGTTGCGGTAGTACATCACTACCACTTTCTGGTAGCGCTCGGGCAGGCACTTCATCGCAACATCCAGCTTCGAGCGAAGCTGCTCGCGAGCGCAAATCGAATCCGGCTGGTGATCCGATCGGCTCGGAAAGTCCGGCGGTGGCAAGTCGTCGCTATCGCCGTTGCGGGTCGAGGCGGAGATCAGGCCGACGGTCCGCAGGTCCATGGCCATCTGCCGCCAGCGCGACACATCCACGCCCATCCGCGCAGCCAATTCGTCCTCGGTCGGATTGCGGTGCAAGGTCGCATGCAGTTCGCGCGTGGCCTGCTCCACCTGCTTGTGGCGGCGGCGCAAGTCGCGTGAAGCCCAATCGAGCTGACGCAGACTGTCGAGAATCGCGCCTTTGATCCGGTGTTTCGCGTAACTCGAGAACGCAACCTGTTTGGTCGCGTCGAACTTCGTGGCGGCGTCGAAAAGCCCAAGGATTCCAGCATGCACCAGATCGTCAAGCTCCACATGCACCGGCAGGCTCTCGTGAACCCGGATGGCGATGGCCTTCACCAGGGACAGGTGCTCTAACACCACCTGGTCCCGGCGCGCGATTCTTTTGGATTTCGCCAGCGCGGGGGCCGCGGGCGCAACTCCTATGGCAGTCATGGTCCTCTCCTTCCTCAATCGCGGAACGGCCGCCTCCTCTTTTTGGGAGACTGGCTTGCCATCCGGGCTTTTGTAGTGCCGTCCACCGCGACTCCGGTGACCGCCTACAGCCTCACTAAGGCAATCCGCTGACCACTCTCCGGTGTGGGCTACTTAGACCACCCATTTTCCGGAGATTGCACGCTAAGGCCAATGTTTCCAGCATTCGGATCACTGGCCCGACCAACAGCCGCGCCTGCGGGACTAAAGAAATCCAACACGGCAGCCGATCTCTTCCGGCCAATTTCCCGTTCTGGATTTCCTCCGGCCCGAAAACCGGCCACTGTGAAACAGTCAGTGCCAAATCGGAACAAATTTAGGACAATCCACTCGCCTGCACCGAATTGACTCCGTACTGACTCATCGCCTTAGCTTAGCTTTGAAATGAGGATTTCCCACTAGACGATCCCGCCGAGGAGAATCAAGAAAATCACCCGAATTTTGCGCCCGCAAATGGGGGTAACGTGCGGCTATTCGCCCTGTTCTTCCCGCTTCACCGCCAGCCAGCTCTTGAACGCCAGCGCTCCCAGCAGCAGCAACACCACCCAGCGGAAATGCCCGTCCAGCGTCGCCGAGGCCACCGCGCCGAGCAGCGCGTAGCCAGCGTATGCATACTTGAGCCGGGATCGCATTCAAGTCATCGGGCGGGCATATTGTAGGAGAACACAAACTGCAGCCTGATTTCGCTGCCCTTGAATTCCGCCGGCAGAGGCGGAAAGGGCACCGAAGCCGTTAAGCCCGCCACAGCCGCACGGTCCAACCCCGGCGTGCCCGAGGGCAGCACAATCCCAACCTTCGGAATGCGGCCTTGCCGGTCGATGGAAAACTGCAACACTGTGCGCCCGCGCTGCCCGAACCTCACGCTCTCCGGCATCACCGCCATCCAGTTGCGCCGCACTCGCGCGAGCACCTGAATCAGATACGGCTTGAAATCCACGCCGAGCGGGTCGCTCAGCAGTTCGAGCGCGCTGCCGGGCGCGCCCGGCGAAGGCGTCTGCCGGATCATCTCGCCCACGCCGCCGCCGCCCGAGAGGTCGGCATCGCCTACGCTCATCCTTCCGCTCTGCGCCCGCGCCGCGGCGCGCGCGGCATCCTCGGGACGGCCGCTGGGCGGTAGCAGGCGCGGCTGTCCGAGCGGCGTGCCGGAAGCTGGGGCCACGGGTTCGAGCACGAGTTTAGGTTGGCCCGGCGGAGGCGGGGGCAGGGCAGATGTCTGTGTCGCTGGCGCAGGCGATGCGCCTTGGGGCGGGAGGTCCACCTTGGGCGGCTCCAGCGCGGCGCGTTCCTGCTTCGGCGGCTCGGGTGTGGGCGGAGTGAAGGGTTTAGGCTCGGCGCGCGGGGCGGGACCGGCAAGCGCCGGCGGACCGGGAGCCGGCGACACCTCCCGCCCGGTTCGCGGCAGCAGTTGTTCGAGATTGACCTCGGTGGCGGGCGTCTGCGTCTGCGGCGCTTTCTGCGTCAGCTGGAAGTTCTCGATCACGTCCCGCGGAACGAAGACCGAGGTTGGCTGGCCCATCTCGAAGCGTACTTCCGGAAAGAACCGTGGCGAAGCGCCCGAGCTGAGGGGGATGTGGAAGAAGACGGCGATAATCACCACCTGCGCCGCGATCGACCCCGCCGCCGCAATCAGTTCCCGCCGGGGCGCTTCCTCGTCGCGCACATCGAGCAACAGGTGCAGCTCGCCCTGGTCTCCGTGCCAGTACTTCCGGAAAGCCTCGACCATGCCGTTGCTGAAAGGACGCCGCCAAGCGGGGAGCGGTTGCCCGGCCTCAAAGCGCGCCGCCAGCCAGCGTGCGGGCCACGAGCGCGGTGTGTTCCTCAATCTTATCAAGGATCATCCGCGCGGCCTGCAGCGCGCGGGCCGCCGCGATGCCGTCCACCGCGGGCGCCTCGCGGGACAGCATGGAATCGATGAACGCATCCAGTTGCACGGCCAGCGGCTCGCGCTTCTCCACCGGCACCTGCTGGATTTGCACCTGCCGGTTTTCGTCCACCCCGATGGCAACGCAATCCTGGCGCGCGTAGTCCACCGAGATATACTGGCGGGGCTGGAACAGGCGCAGTTTCCGCACGCGTTCGGTCGAGGCGCGGCTCGCGGTCAGATTCGCGATCACACCGCCAGGGAAGGCGAGCCGGACACTGGCGATATCCGCCTTTGGCGACAGAATCGGAATGCCCGCCGCGCGGATCTCCTCGGGCATCGTCCCGGTGATCGAGAGCAATATGTCGAGGTCGTGGATCATCAGATCGGCCACCACGTCCACGTCCAGGCTGCGCGGAGAAAAGACGCTCAAGCGGTGGATCTCGAAAAACAGCGGCCGGGTGAGCACACTTCGCATGGCCAACACGGCAGGGTTGAAGCGTTCCAGGTGGCCCACCTGCAGGATGCGCCCGCGGCGCGCGGCGATCGAACAGAGCGAGCGCGCCTCCTCGGTGGTCACTGAGATGGGCTTCTCCACCAGCACATCCAGCCCGGCTTCCATCAGTTGGGCGGCCACAGCGTGATGATGCGTGGTGGGCACGGCGACGACGGCGGCATCGGCCATCCCGGCCAGTTCCTCGAGCGAACCCGCGGCCGCGCAGCCAAACTCGCGCGCGGCGGCGCCCGCGCGGTCCTGATCCGTGTCGAAGACGCCGGTCAGCGTGGCGCGTCCGGAATCGCGGATCACACGCAGGTGATTCCGGCCGAAGACGCCCGCGCCCGCGACGGCGATGCGAGGCCGGTTTGAATTCTCACTCATCGCGATTCACTCCTGTTCCGGGGCCTGGCCGAAAATGGCGATGCCCGCCTCATTGGCCCGTTCGAGCATCTCCTCGCGGTCCAGCAGCAGCGTGCGGCCCGCGTCCACGGCCAGCGCGGTCGTGCGGGTTTCCTGCATCACAGCGATGGTGCGCGGTCCGGCCACGGGGACGTCGAACAGCAGATGCGCGCGCCGCCGCGAGCCCTTCACCAGCCTGAGCGGACGCCCGTTCACCAGCCCGGCGGCGCGGCGCAGCATGGCGTCGGTGCCTTCCATCGCTTCGACGGCCACGCAGGCGCGCTCGCACACGGCCACGCTCTGGCCTACGTCGAAACCCGACAGCGCCGCGGCCACGCGGCGGCCATAGTCCAGATCCTTTCGTTCCTCTTCGTTGGGCTTGCGCCGGCTCAAAACCCCTTCACCCGCCAGCAGCGGCTTCAGCAGCAGCGTGGAATCGGCCAGCCGGATGCCTTCTTTCTCGAGTTCGCGCTGCACGCCGCCGATCAGCGCGTCGGTGTTGCGCGCGGGCAGCGAGGCCAGCAGTTTCACGAGCCGCCAGTCGGGCGTCAGCGACGAAAACAGCGATGTGTGCTTTACCTGGCCCGCCATGATCACTTCCGTGATCTTCTCGGCGTGCAGGATGCCGATCAGCTTGCCCAGTTCGGCGATGGTGATCCAGTGGCAGCTCGCGCCGAGCGTCTCCACCTCGGGCGGCGCGTTGTCCTTGAGCGCGATCACCACTACCTCGTGGCCCAGCGCGCGCGCCGTTTCGAGCGCCAGTACCGGAAAACGGCCTTTGCCCGCGATCAGCCCGTATCTCACTTGATGAACCCGCGCTTGGCCGAGCGGATGAACTCGATCAGCTCCTTCACCTCGGCGTGGTCCTCGACGGACTCCTCGATCTGCGCGATGGCCTGCGAGGTGTTCAGCGTTTCGCTGCCGAGCAGGCGGAAGAATTTCTGCAGCGTATCGATCGTCTCCGCCTCGAACCCGCGCCGCTTCAACCCCACCTTGTTCGCGCCATACACCTTCGACTCGCGCGGCGTCACGGTCTGCGAATAGGGCAGCACATCCTGTGTCACCACGCTGTAGCCGCCCACGAAGGCGTGTCGGCCGATGCGGCAAAACTGATGCACGCCCGAAAACGCCTCCACGATCGCCCAATCCTCGATGGTGACGTGGCCGGCGAGCGTGACGGCGTTGCCCAGAATGCAATGGCTGCCGATGCGCGCGTCGTGGGCGATGTGCGTATAGGCCATCAACAGGTTGTCGTCGCCGATCGAGGTCAGCAGTCCGCCGCCTTCGGTGCCGCGGTGGATGGTGACGAACTCGCGGATCCTGTTGCGCGAGCCGATGCGTGTCTCGGCACGCTCGCCCTTGTATTTCAAGTCCTGGGAAGCCACGCCGACGCTGGAATACGGGTAGAAGATGTTGTCTTCGCCGATGAACGTGGGCCCTTCCAGATAAACATGAGCCATCAGGCGGGTGCCGGCCCCGATTTCCACATCCGCGCCCACCACGCAATACGGTCCGATCTCGGCCGACGGATGAATCCGCGCGGCGGGGTCGATCAGAGCGGCCGGATGGACAGCCATCCGCGTCACCCTTGCGGCGGCGCGCCGGGAGCGGGCTTGTCGGCGAGTTTGCACATCACGATGCCCTCGGCCACCACCTGACCGTTGACGCTTGCGATGCCCTGCATCTTCACCACCGTGGCTTTCCGCTTCAGCGTCTTGCACTCGATGATCAGCGTGTCGCCGGGCAGCACGGGCCGCCGGAACTTGGCCTCCTCGATCGAGGCGAACAGAACAAGTTTGTTCTTCCGGTCCTCCACGTTCAGCAGCACCAGCACGCCGCCCACCTGGGCCATCGCCTCGACAATCAGCACGCCGGGCATCACCGGATATTCTGGGAAATGGCCCTGGAAGAACGGTTCGTTGGCGGTGACATTCTTCATGCCGACGATCCGTTCCTCGCCCTCCACTTCGAGAATCCGGTCCACCAGCAGGAAAGGATAGCGGTGAGGCAGGATCTCACGGATGTCAATGTTTTCGAGTACTGCCATACAAACTCGATATTCTATCAGACGATGCAACAAATTCCCGTCCATGCCGCTGAGCGCATCGAGCCGCTGATCGGGTTTCTCCGCGAACTGGTGGAATGCGAATCGCCGAGCGACGATCCGGCCGCCGTGCGCCGCTGCCAGGAGCTATTCGCCGAGAAAGTGAGGGACATCGCCGAGACCCGCCTTGTTTCTTGCGGCGCCGCTTACGGTCCCGCCCTCCGCGTGGATTTCCGCCTGCCCGGACCGCGCCGCAAGCTGAGCGAAGGCATCCTCGCCGTGGGCCACAACGACACCGTCTGGCCCATCGGCACGCTCGCCCGGATGCCCTTCCGCCGCGCCGGAGGCCGCCTCTGGGGGCCCGGCGTGCTCGACATGAAGGGCGGGCTGGCCTTCTTCGTCTTCGCCATGCGCACGCTGATCGAACTCGACCTGCCCGTCCGCCGGGCCGTCCGGCTGTGGATCGTACCCGACGAGGAGATTGGCAGCCACGGCTCGCGCGCGCTCACTGAAAAGCTGGCGCTGGGCAGCAAGGCCGTCCTGGTGCCGGAGCCCGGCACCGGGCTTGAAGGCAAGCTCAAGACGGCGCGCAAGGGCATCGGCAGCTTCACGCTGCACGTGCGCGGCAAGGCTTCGCATTCAGGCGTCGATTTCAGCGCGGGCGCGAGCGCGATTCTCGAACTCGCGCGTCAGATCGAGCGCGTTGCCGCGCTCACCGATCTCAAGCGCGGCATCACGCTGAATCCGGGCATCGTCCGCGGCGGCTCTCGCGTGAATGTGGTCGCCGCCGAAGCCGAGGCCGAGATCGACCTGCGCGTGGTGCGGCAACGCGACGCCGCCGCCATCGAGCGCCGCCTTCGCGCGTTGAAGCCGGTGGACCGGCGCTGCGCCCTGACCTGGACCGGCGGCCTCAACCGCCCCCCCATGGAGCGCACAGCCGGCGTGGTCTCGCTCTTCAAGACCGCCCGAACGCTCGCAAAACGACATCTTGGGCTGGCTATCGAAGAGTCCGCCACCGGCGGCGGCTCCGACGGCAATTTCACGGCCGCGCTCGGCGTGCCCACGCTCGATGGCTTGGGCGCGGTGGGCGAAGGCGCCCACGCCCCACACGAGAGCCTCATCGAGGACCGCATCGCGGACCGCACCGCCCTGCTCGCCCTGCTGACGCTCTCTCTGGGACAATAATAAGAGCGGACATTGCCAAATGGTTGTCACTGGTTTGATTTACGCGTCTGTCCTGGCCGTCATCGGGGGCGGTCTGGCGTGGTTCACCCAAATTCCCTGGGTGGGCGCGCCGTTCTACCTGCTCGCGCTCTTTTGCCTTTGGTTTTTCCGCGATCCCGAGCGCGAAATCCCCACCGGACCCGTAGCCGTCTCGCCCGCCGATGGCAAGGTGGTGCGCATCCGCCGCAAGCCCGAGGGCACGCAGCTCTGCATCTTTCTCAACGTCTTCGACGTCCACGTGAACCGTTCACCCATCGCCGGCAAGGTGACCGCGGTGGAGTACAACAAGGGTAAATTCCTGGTGGCCAGCAAGGACGAAGCCTCCTATGAGAACGAGCGCAACACCATGACGGTGGACAACGGCCAGTCCTCCGTGCGGTTTTCGCAAATCGCCGGCCTCATCGCCCGCCGCATTGTCTGTACCAAGATTCCCGGCGACTACGTCACGATGGGCGAGCGGATCGGACTGATTAAGTTCGGCTCGCGCGTCGACGTGGACTTTGGTCCCGAATGGGAAGTCACGGTCCGGGAGGGAGAACGCGTCTCGGCCGGCTCGAGCGTCGTGGCCAAAAGGAAAGCCCTTTGACGCCCAAACTCAATCTCCGCGAGCGACTGATCGATCCCAATTCGCCGGACCGCCGCCCGCGGAAGGCCGCCTACGCGCTGCCCTCCATGTTCACCGCGGGCAACCTGTTCCTCGGGTTTCTCGCGATTCTGAAAGCGATCGAAGGCGCGCTCTACGCGCACGGCGGCAACTACGGCTATAACCGCCACTGGGAAGTGGCCGCGATAGTGATTGGAGTCGCGGTCTTCCTCGATGGTCTCGACGGCCGTATCGCGCGCCTCACCAACACCACCAGCGACTTTGGGCGCGAACTCGATTCGCTGGCCGACGTCATCAGCTTCGGCATCGCGCCCGCCGTGCTGGCCTTCGTCTGGGGCTTCTACTTCCTCGAACCGCTGGCGAATGCCCAGGCCCACCAGTACCTGATGCAGGCCGGGTATTTTTCCATCTTCCTGTTCGTGCTGTGCGGCGCGTCGCGGCTGGCGCGGTTCAACATCTCGGTGGACCCGGTACCGCGCAATCCGGGTCGTCCCGGGCGCAAGTATTTCGTCGGCCTCCCGATTCCCGCCGGTGCGGGCATGGTGGCCGCCGTCGTCTACGCCGCCGGCTCGGAACCGCTGCGTTCCTGGCCGCTGGTGCTGGCCTGGATCGTCCTCAATATCGCGCTCGCGCTCCTGATGATCAGTTCCTGGCGCTACCGGAGTTTCAAGGATTTCAGTCTGGTCAGCCCGCGTTCGCCCTCGTCGGTGGTGCTGTTCGGCGTGGTGCTCTACCTGATGTGGAACTTCTCGAAGGCGGTGCTGCTCGCTCTTGCCATTGTGTATGTGGGCAGCGGCATTGTTGTGCGGATCGGCGGTCTGCTGCGCCGGCGGCCCCACCACGCGGCGGCCGAGGCCGAACAACGGCCAGCCGCGAACTAGAGGGATCGTGATGACAAACGCCAAATGGGTTCTCGCGGGCGCGGATACGCTCCTGGGCCGCGAACTGCGCGATTACATCCCCGAACACCGGCTGCCCGTGCGCCTGGTGCTTGCCGGCGGAACCAGCACCGAGCGCGTGCTTGCCGCCGGAGCCGAGGACGAGATCTCCGTGATGGAGCCGCTGTCGCCCGAAACGCTCCACGACGCCGCCGTCCTGCTGCTGGCCGGGCCCGTGGAGGAATGCCGCGCCGCCCTCGAACTCGCCGGGAAGTTGCCCGTACCGCCCGTAATCGTGGATCTCACTGGCGCGTTCGAATCCGAGCCGGGCGCCGCCGTCCGCGCACCCATGCTCGAAACCGCGCCCGCCGTGACGCCCGCGGGCGGCGTTCAGGTGGTGGCCCATCCCGCCGCCGTGGGACTCGGGCGCCTGCTGGACCTGATACACGCCGCCCACCCGGTGCGCCATGCCGTGGCGACGCTGCTCGAACCGGTCAGCGTGCACGGCTCGCGCGGCATCGACGAACTCCACCAGCAAACCCTCAGCCTGTTCAGTTTCCAGAACCCGCCCAGGCAACTGTTCGACACGCAGGCCAGCTTCAACCTGCTCCCGCGCTTCGGCGAAGAGGCCGCCGCGCAGCCCGCCGATTCCCAAACGCGGATCGAGCGCCAGCTTGCGCGCCTGCTGCCCCCGCGCGGTGTGCCCGTGCCCTCGCTCCGTGTGTTGCACGCGCCTGTTTTTCACGGCTATGGCGCTTCGGTCTGGATCGAATTCGAGGAGCGCCCCGCCGTCGCTTTCCTGGAGAAGGAACTTGAAGCCGCGGGAGTCGATGTCCGGCGCACGGGCATGGAGCCTGCGTCGAATTCGGGCGTTGCCGGACAAGGCGGCATCACGGTCAGCGATCTCGCCGAGGATCCCCGCCACGGATCGGGCTTGTGGCTGTGGATGATGCTCGATAACCTCCGCACCACCGCCGAAACCGCCGTGCTGATCGCCGCGGCCGCCGCGCGCGCCCGGGAGTCCGCCTGAATGATGGAGCGGCGGCGGTTCGCCCTGGCTCTGCTCGGCGCATCGGTCGCCGGCTGCGGCTACCGGGTCGGCGGACAGGCGGACCTGCTGCCCGCCCGCGTCCGTACCATCGCCATCCCCGCCTTCGGCAATATCACCACCCGCTACCGGCTCACTGAGCGCCTTCCTGCCGCAATCGGCCGCGAGTTCATCACCCGCACCCGCTACCGTATCGTCGCCGACCCCAACGAGGCGGATGCGATTCTAGCCGGCTCCGTCGTCAACTACATGTCCGCGCCCACGATCTTCGATCAGGCCACCGGACGCGCCGCCGGCGTGCAAATCAGCGTGTTTCTCAACCTGACCCTCACTGATCGCGAAACCGGCAACGTGCTCTACCAGCGGAATAACTTCGAGGCCCGGCAGCGCTACGAGGTCTCGATCGAGCAGCGCGAATACTTCGACGAAAGCGACGTCGCGCTCGATCGCCTCTCGCGCGAGGTCGCGCGCCTGGTGGTCAGCACCGTGCTGGAGGCTTTCTAAAGCCATGAAACCAGAGCAGTTCCTCCGCGACCTCGAAAAGAAGGCCCCTGCGCCTGTCTATCTCTTCGCGGGGCCGGAGACCTACCGCCGCCGCGCCTGCCGCGCCGCGCTGCTGGACCGCCTGCTGCCCGACGCCGCCGCGCGCGACGAAGGCGTCACCCAGCACGATCTCGACGAACTCACGATGGCCGAAGTGCTCGACGATGCGCGCGCCATGAGCCTGTTTGCCGCCGACCGCGTGATCTTCGTCACCGGCGCCGAAAGCGCGCTCCCGCGCGGCGACGCCAAGGACAGCCCCGCCCTGGAATCGCTGAAAGCCTATTGCGCCGATCCCACGCCGGGCGTCACGCTGGTTTTCGACGCGCGCCGGTTCGATTTCGACGGCGAGGACAAGGCCAAAATGGAGCGCGTTCTGAAGTTCTATGCGCCGGTGCCCGCGGTGGTCGAGTTCGCCCGTCTCAGCGCGCAGGATGCACGAATTTTTGCGCAAAATCTGGCTTCCGAACGCGGTTTAAGGCTCGAAAACGCGGTTTTTGACGAGCTTGTCGCGGCTACGGCGGCGGATGCTTCGCGGCTCGCCAACGAGATCGAGAAACTCGCCCTGCATGGCGGTCCGATCACGGCGAAAGAGGTGGCCGAACTGGTGCCAAACGCTTCGGAGACCACGATCTTCGCGCTCGTGAACGCCCTCGCTACGCGTAACCGGCCGCAATCATTGGAGTTATTGGACCGGCTGGTGCGCGCGGGCGAATACCTGCCGCTCGCGTTGACGTTCCTCGGCGGCGTCTTCCGGTTGGCGCTCGCGGCGCGCGAACAGGGGCTGCGCAGCGCCCAGGACGTACAGAGCTTCTTCCAGCGCCAGGGCACGCCGATGTGGCGCGCGCGCGCAGAGCAGATCCACGCCGCAAGTCAAAGATTCTCAAAGGAAAAGCTCGAGGAAGGGATCGGCCTGGTGTTCCGCGCGGACCGCGACCTGAAGAGCAGCCGCGCGGACGACCGGGTGGTAATGGAGGAATTCGTGCTGCGGCTTACCCGTTAGGCGGCCGGCTGCAACTTCTTGAGGCGGGCGGCGAGCCGGGATTTGTAGCGGGAGGCGGTATTCTTCTTGATGATGCCCCACTTGGCGGCGCGGTCCACGACCGAATAGGTCTTGGGGAGAAGAGACTGAGACAGCTCGAGGTCTTTATTCGCCATCGCCTTGCGCAAAGCCTTGATGACGGTCCGCATCCGGCTTCGGCGCATCTTGTTGATGGCGGTGCGCCGTTCGGTAATCCGCACGCGCTTCAGCGATGAAACATGGTTTGCCATGGATTGTTCTAGGGGTCCTTACGCGGAAATCAACAGCTAACAGGATAGCGCAAGCCTGACCATACCGTCAATCGCGGGCCGTGGGCTCCGCGAAACAATAGAGCGAATCGCGGGTCCGGACGTAGATTCGCCCCTCAGTGAGGGCAGGCGTGGCGTGGATTTCCTCGCCGAGGTCATTCACCGCGAGCACTTCCCATTGCTTGGCTGCCCGCAGCACGCTGATTTTACCCTCGGTGCTGGCTGCAAAAACCTTGCCATCGGCGGCGACGGGCGAAGCGTAGTAGACGCCCAATGCGCCCCGGCTCCGGCCCTGCCGGTAGCGTGTGCCGTCCTGCGGGTTCAAGGCAGTGACGATTCCTCCGTCGCGGACCAGGTAGAGCACATCGCGGTAGAGCAGCGGGGCGGGCACGTAAGGCAGATTCCTCTTGAACCGCCAGAGCACGGCTTCGGGCGGCAGGCGCCCCTCCGCGTTCCCGGGCCGGACTGCGACCGCGCCATACTCGCCAATCCCCCAGTTCCGGGCTTCTTCCCATTCCTGTGCGGAAGCAAGACCGTCGCCATCGGCATCGATCCAGCCGAAATGCAGAGCCAGGTCCTTGTCGGCGCTGAGTTCGGCTTCGGAAAGCTGCCCATCTTTGTCTTTGTCGTATTTTCCAAGCACGGACTCAAAAGCCGGGATATAGGGCTCCATCGCACCCTGGGTGGAGATGAACAGGGTATCGCCGGAGGCGAGCGGCGTGCCCAGCGCGCCCATGGACCCGATGGGCATCCACCAGCGGAGTTCTCCGGTGGCGGCGTAGTAAGAGTCGAGCCGGGAGGTTCCCAGGACAGCCACCTGTTCCGGTCCGCCTGTTGGCCGGAAGATGACCGGCGTGGACCAGCCGATGGTGGCTCCGGGCCGCATCGTCTTCCAGCGCTGGCTCCCGGTTTTGCGGTCGAGCGAGAGAACGAACGAGCCGCTTTGCTGATCGCAGACCAGAATGACCTGGTCCCCTGACAGGATCGGCGAGGCTGCCATTCCGTAGAAATTCTGGAAGGGCCCCAAGGGAAGGGTCCAGAGTGTTTCCCCGGAGGGCGTGTAAGCGGCCAGGCCAAACTCCGGGAAGAACACGACGACGCCATGACCATCGGCCGCCGGTGTGGGCGAGGCCGGATCGTTCGAGCGGTAGAGCTTCTCCGGGCGGGCGATTTCGATTTCCCGGCGCCAGAGTACCCGGCCGGTCGCCGCGTCGAGACACAATGTCACACGTTTCGCGCCATCGCTGGCGGTCAGGTATACGAGGCCGTCCACCACGACGGGCGACGACTGCCCAAAGGGAATCGCCTGCTTCCAGGCGACGTTCTTCTGCGGGGAGAACTCCACGGGATAGCCGGTTGCGGAGTCGACGCCGGAGCCGTTGGGCCCGCGGAACTGGGGCCAGTTACGCGGGGCCTCGCTCCACGCCGGTCCGGCCAGCCCGAGGAGCATAAGACTGAGCAAAATGCCCGCCATTCCAATGAATCTTCATCATCGCATAGGGGCTTGACGGGCCCAGCCGGTTCGCGATGTCAGGAGAGTGTTGAGACCGGTGCAGGGGGATCGATAGCGGCGCTCACCGGCGGCGGCATGTGCGGAGTTGATGGCAGTCGCGTCGATCCCGAGGACTGAGAAGCTCGCGTTGCCGGGTATGCGCGTTAGGGCATTGACGCGATCGCCCAGACCCGCCGCAGGCAGCGCACGACAGGGCCGCACCAGGGTAGCCTGAGCCGGGAAGGCAAATCGGTGAAATCGCCGAGTTAGGAATTCCACGGGCATCGCCCGGCTTCCGGACTATTATGAAAATGAGATGCGTGTAGATGAATCGCTGTTGAACGAAGTCGTCCGCCGCATCCGCACGGTAGCGGAGCCTGACAAGATCATTCTTTACGGTTCGGCAGCGACGGGCGAGATGACGCGGGATAGCGACATCGACCTGCTTGTAGTTGCGCCGGAGACCAGAAACAGGCACGAGCGAACAGTCCAGATCAGGGAAGCGATCGGCGATCTTCCGTATGCGGTCGACGTGCTGCTCATGGCCACGGCCCGATTCGAGGCAACCAAGAATCTGATCGGTGGAGTGGCCTACCCAGCGCATAGGTACGGCAGGGTGCTCTATGAGGCAGCCTGAGGAAGAACTGCGGGACTTGATTGCGGAGTGGGTTCGCAAGGCAGAAATGGACTGCAAGAGCGTTGAACTGCTGATCCCGCAGTCCGATCTTGGTGAGGTCGTTGTCTTTCACGCCCAGCAAGCCGTCGAGAAGCTGCTGAAAGCTATGCTGACGCGACATCAAATCGAGTTTCCGAAATCCCATGAGATCCGTCTTCTGCTGGCGTTACTGCGTGAGAAGGAACCCGCTTTAGCAGAGCAACTGGCGGACTGCGTCTGGCTGGATCCATTCGCCGTGGAAATTCAGGTATCCGGCGGACCGTCCGGATATCCTCCCGGGAGATGTTGAGAAGGCGCTAGAACTCACCCGAGCAGCCCGCTTTGCGATCAGCGCCGCACTTAGGAGCTTTCTCTCGGGCGGGCCAGAAAGCTCCGATTGAGCTGCAAATCACAGCCGCCCCAACTCGTACTCCACAATCCCCTCCAGCGCCTCTTTCGGCAGATCCGTGGAGATGAACAGTTCCTGGCGGGAGCCTGCGCTGAGGGCGATGGCTTTCCAGCCGTTTTGAGTCGGTACAGTGACGCGGATTTTCACGGGTCCTTTGGCGTCGCGCACCTGGCGGATCACTCCCGGAATGATCGACCGGATCTCCTCGTGCCAGAGCAGGCGTTCCAGAGCCGGGCGGAGCCCGTCGATGATACTATGCTCGATCTTCAGCCGCCCCTGGTTCGCTCTGAGCTTCATTTGAACCTCTTCCGGAAGAGAAAATCGACGCCGAAGGCGCCGTTTTCGTCGCGTACGGCGATGGCGCTCCACTGGCGGCTCAGATCCCATTCCAGGCGGATGATCTGTTGCGAACTCCGGCTCAGGTTCGAGGAAAACGTGAGCGTGATGTCGCGGGAAAGCGACTGCTCGATGGTGAGGCGCGCCTGGGGGATGTTCTCGACGCCGGTGACGTTCGGGTCGATTTTGATGCGGCTGACGCCGAAGAACTTCTCAACGCGGCTCGATACCGAAGCACTCAACGCCCCGCCCAGCAGCGTGTTCGAAGCTTCAGCCAGCATATTGGTGCCCGCGCCGGTCTGCTGCGCGCTCGGGCTGAGCATCTGCTGCTGCAAGCCGGTGGAGGTGGCTGTGGGCGCGCGGCCGACGGTGAGCAAGGCCAGGATTTCGCGCGACTGCAGCGGCGGTTCGGAGCGGTAGTTAACATTCAGCCGCGTCAAAGGCCCGCTGACGCCGATGTAGACCACGACGCCGCGGATGCGCGTCTCCAGGTCGAGGTTGATCGAGGGCTGAATCGTGGCTGTGTTGTAGAAGAGGATCTCGCCACGCGAAATCGTGTAGCGGTTGCCGAAGAAGTTGATTTCGCCCTGGTTGACGTTCACCGAACCGAGCACAACCGGCTTCGCAAGGCTGCCGCGGACGCGCAAATCGGCCTCGGTTTGCAGGTCCTGGGTGTAGTCGGTCTGGAAGGTGGCGTCGGGGGAAGTCCGGACGCGGATGTCGAACTGCAGGTTGCGCAGGAAGTCGTTCTGGGTGGCAGGGACCGGAATCGGGTTGCCGGAACCGGCGATGAGGCTGGCGAAGTCGCCGCGCGAGCTGAAACCCGAGCGTTGGACGGTGACCAGACCGGAGAGCAGGCTCGCGTTCTGGGAACCTGTGAGGCTGAGGTCGGAATTCACCGTTGTGCTGACGCCTTCCGGATAGCGGACGCGCACGCCCTGCGCCTTGGCCTGGAGGCGGTAGCTCCATTCGCCGCCGCCGAAGCCGATGAAGCCGCCGAGGGAGAGCACGCCGCCGCCCGTGGTGGCGGTCATTTTCTCGATGCTCGCGCGGTCGCGGTCGAAGTAGATCGAGCCATTGGCCTGTTCGAGGCCGTTGGTGAGCCCGCGCAGGAAGAGCGAGCCATCGTGAATCGTCATGCGGCCGCTGACGTCGGGATCGTTGGCGGCGCCGCGCAGGTTGGCACTTATGCGGGCCACGCCGCCGGCGAGCAGGTCAGGTTCGAAATTCGTCAGTACGCCGAGATTCACAGTTCCGCTCAAGCTGATGTCCCAGGGGCGGGTGGAGTTGAAGTCATAGATGCCCGCGATGGTGATGCTGGTGTCCAGTCCCGTGAGCCGGGCGCTGGAGACGCGTACGCCGTTGGCATCCACGTCGAACCGCAGGGGGCCGGCGTTGCGGAGGGTGAAGTTCTGGGCGGATGTTCCCTCATCCGGCTCGGGGGCGATCTCGAGCCGCGGCACCGTGACCACAGCCACGGCCTGCGAGGGTTCGGCCAGGTCGCCGCGCCAGCGCATCTCCGCGGTCAGCACGCCGCGCAGCGGCGGCGTCTCCGTTTCGAGCCAGCCCAGCAGAGTCGCCAGCGGCAGATCGGCGAGGCGCAGCGAGCCATCGGCGGGATACTGAGGTTCCAGCCGGACGACTGCGTCGCCGGCGAGCGGGGTCTGATCCACGCGCCCGCTCAAGGCCAGCCGCAGCACCTGCTGGTCCGTGCGCGCTTCCACCTTCAAGGCGCCAAGTGCGCGCTTGCCGTCGCGGATGCCTCCAAGGTCGAGCACGCCGTTGAGCCGCCGCAGAGCGAAGCCGCCGTTGGTGACGGAGAAGACGGCTTCGGCCTGCAGCGCCACGGTCCCGTCCGCGCCCTCGTGCTTCGCTCGCACGGTTTCGAACTGCGCCAGCCGAAAGCCCTTGGTCTCCAGGCGGACCGCCGCTTCGCCATTGCGCCAGTCGCCGTCAGGATGGCGATAGGCGCCGCTGAACGCCAGCGTGGCGGCATCCAGTTCGAGTTCGCCTTGCAGCCGGACGGATTCCGCGCTTTCCGCTTTGAGCCGCCCGTTCAGTTTGGCGAACTTCTCGCCGGCGATATTTACCTGGCGGCCCTGCCAGCGCAGCGTGCCGCGGGGCGCATCGAGCGTGCCTGACGCGTCCAGCATCGCGTCGATGGTTCCCTCGACGGTGAACTGCGCACCTGCCTGCCGGGCTACTTCCGTGAGGCGCAGCCCACGGGCCTGCAGTGCGGCGGTGAATGCGGCGGTATCGGCAAGCTTCCAATCGTTCAACGCGAAGCGGAGCCGGCCTTCCAGCGTGGCCCCGTTCTGCTCCAGGCGGAGTTGTTCTAATTCGAGTTCCCGTTCGCTCACCTCAAAGCGGGCGGCAGCCTTTGTGAACTGCAAAGACTCCCACAGCGCGCGCTCCGCCTGGACGCTGCCCTGAATCCGCGGCGAAGCCAGAGGACCATCGACCACGGCCTGCGCCTGCAACGAGCCGCCCTGCAGGCGGATCGGAAGCTGCACATCCCTTCCGGCCAGAAGCGACAGCGCGGGTTCGAGCTCGCGGGGATTCGTGGAGAACAGGCCGGCTTTGACCGATTCGCCCAGCACGCCCTCCGCGCTCAACCGCGACGAGGGCGTGGCCAGATGCGCGCTCTCGATTCTGACCACGTTGCCCTGTTGACGCCATTCGCCCGCCACCTGCCCTTCCAGCGCGAGTTGCCCCTCCACGGGAGCCACGCGGACATCCGCCTGCGCCACAGTCTGGTGGAAACCGTCGCCGTCGATCTGCGCCGACACGGCGACCGGCCCGGTGAGGAGCGCGTCCCAGGGGAAGTCCTCGGTCCGCGCCGCCTTCATGATGCCCCCGAGCGGCATCGCGCGCGCTTCACCCTGCACATCCAGTAGCCGCCATTCACGCACGCGCACCGTGCCACCCCAGGAGCCGCCCAGCGCGGCGACATCGGCTTCGGGGAGCCAGAGCTCTTCGGGGCGCCACTGGAAGCGCGCCGCCAGCCGGGCGTCCTTCAGAGTGAAGTCCTCGAGTTCCAATCGCAGACTCTCCCCGTTCACGCGCCCTTCCGCCCGCCAGCCTTCGGATTCGCCGTAACTGAACCGGCCATCGAGGCGCGCGCGCCCCCCGTCGAGCACCAGCTCCGGCCATTCATGCAGCTTCACTTCCGCCGTGAGGGCGCCCCCCACGCGTGGAGCCCGGAAGTCCTCGATCACGGCATCGCCTTCGACATAAGAGCTGAGCCGGGCCACGCGCACCCGTTCCACGGCCACGCGCCGGGGCCCCAGCGTACCCGCGGCCTGCATCTGAAAATCGCTGTGCCCGAGGGCCGCGAAGCGGCCCACGCCGAGCGTAAAGGCCAGCGTTTCCGGGCCTGCCAGAATGAGCACGGCATCGAGCTGTTCCGCATGCGCCCGCAATGGAATTTCGCGCGAGTCGTAATGCAACAGGCCGTCCGCGACGGCCAGCCGGCCGATGCGCAGCCGCAGCAGGTCCTCGATGACATTCGCGCCGGGAGCGCGCGGCCGGCGGGGCGAGGGGAGATTGGTGGATCCGTCTTCCGCCACGTAGATGTGGACGGCGGGCCGCTCGATGGTCAGTGAGCGCAACTCAACATCGCGCTGCAGAAGCGAACGCACATGAATCGCCAGCTCGATGGAAGGGATGTGCGCCAGCGGCTCGCGGCCCAGGGGTTCGAGCCCATGAATCGTGAAGCCGTCCACGCGCGCCGTCATCGCGCTCCAGTCATAGTGGAAGCCCTGCAACTCGACGCGCCCGCCGGTGGCATCCTCGGTGACCTGGATGATCTTTACGCGCACCTTTTCCCGGAACCACTCGCTGCGCAAGACAAGCAGGCTCGCACCCGCCGCCAGGATGAGCGCCGCCGCGAGCGTGCCCGCCGCCCATGCCCACCGGCGCCGCGCGGTCACTGGAAGGCCTCCTCGTGGTAGCGGATCTTCGCTAACTGGCGGCCTTGTTCCAGCCACTCTTCGAGCACCTGGTTCTCCTTGCGCGAAGCCAGGATGCCCACCACGCGCTCGCGGACCTCGGCCAGCGGCGGCGGCGGCTGATCCGGCGCCATCTGCCGCAGGCGAGGCATGTACTCCTGCTCGTAATAATCGCGCGCTTCCTCATCACTGATCTGCACGCTCGGGCTGAATCGGAACTGAATGAAGCGCAGCAGCGTGGCCTGCCAATAGAGTTCCTGGAGAAAATCCTGGGAGGTGAACCCATACTTGGCGAGTTCCGCCTCGAATCGCTCTTCCGTCAGTCCCAGCCTTTCGCGGTAAGCGTCCACGCTGCTCCGCACCTCGGCCATGGGGATGGGGGTGTAGCGGCTGAGGCTCATTTCGCGGCGGACCAGAGCCTGATCGATGAGCCGCGCGGCCGCCGCCCGGCGCGCTTCGGGCGTGTCGTCCGCCGGCTTGCCTTCGAGGTAGGCGTTCATGCGCAGTTGGCGCTGGATGGCGCTCAGTGTGATCACACCGAGATCAAGCGACACCGCCACGCGGTCGATAATCTCTTGCGCCGCCGCCGTTCCGGAGGCCGTCACAATCATCGCTGCGATGAGGACGCGCATCAGAAGCTCTGCCCGATCGAGAAATGAAATTGGAACGGACGCACCCGCTGCGGCACTTCAAAGCGCCCGGTCCGGTTAATTAAATCATCCCGCGTTCCACGGAAGCCCACAAATCGCGGCGAGTTCGGCGCATAGGCCAGATCCACGCGCACCGGACCGACGGGAGTCTTCAGCCGGATGCCGATGCCGCCCGCATGCACGGTGTAATCGAAGTCCGCGCGGTCCCGCTGCCGGTAGCGCCACGAGATGTTCGACAGGCTCGAATACACATTGCCCATGTCGTGAAACAGCACCGCGCCGAGATTGTCGCCCAGCAGCGGAAAGCGCAATTCGGTGCCGAAGAAGACAAACGAGTTGCCGCCTACGGGAAAGCCCGTCACCGGGTCGCGCTGCCCGGCCTGGTTTTCGGGGAATCCGCGGTGAGAGTTCGCGCCTCCGGCGAAAAAGCGCTCGGCCAGCGGAACGGGGGCGTCCTGAAGGTTATAAAGCCAGCCAATGGTGGCAGTGCGCGCCAGCACGAGGTTTCGGCGCAACCGGTGGTAGGTCGAGTTGCGCGCCGAGAGGCGGGTGTATCCGGCCGCGCGGGCCAGGACGCCGGGCGCGTAGCCGAAGTCCACGGTATTGTAAACGCCGCGGGTGGAGTCGAGCGGGTCGTCGCGCCGGTCCTGGATGAACGAACTGGAGAACAAGGTCACCGACACCGGCTGCGAGAAGACCGGGATGAGGTTGGGATCGATCTTGAGCGTCTGCTCGTCCAGACTCACATTGCGGACGATGATGCGGTATTGCAGCGTGTTCGCGCGCGACAGCCGCTGGCCGATCTGCACCGCGCTTTCCAGGCGGGTCGAGGTAAACGTGCGGATGTCCTGCGAGCGGTCGATGAGATTGGAAAATGTGAGGTTGACATCCTCGTTGCCGCGGAATTGCGGCGCGAAATAATTGAGCAGCGCGCGGCGCTGAAAGCGCGATACGCGCACCGTGCCGCTCGCCGTATGGCCCAGCCCGCCGAAGTTCGAGCGGCCAACACTCACCTGCGCGCGCGGGCTGAATCCCGCCGCGCCGGCCGGCGAGTCGAACGTCGCGCCGCCGCCGCCAAGGCGCCCGAACTCCGCTCCTAAGCCGAGGTTCAGCGAGTACCGGCGCGCCTCTTCCACGTGCATCAGCACGTACTTGTTGCGCTCGCGGCCGGCGGGGTTCTGCACGGCGACATCCACCTTGGCGAAGATCCCCAAATCATAAAGCTGACGTTGTGTTTCAACGATCGCGCCCTGCGATAGCGGTTCGTCGGGGCTCACCAGAATCCGGTTCGCCACCAGGTCCGGCTGCGTCACCCGCAGGCCGTTCACCAGCACGTCGCGGACGAAGTTGCGGCGGCCTTCGTTTACCGTGTAGCGCAGTTCCACGCGCTGTTCGCCTTCCACGGGAATCGTGAGCGCGTCGAACGTCGCCTCGGGATAGCCATTGTTGAAATACCAATTGAGGATGCTGTCGCGGTCGTTGGCGACGTTCACCACGCTGAAGGGCTGCCCGGGCGTGGAGGTCAACAGTGATCCGATCGTGTCCAGCAGCCGGGGGTTCACGCCGGCGAGATCCAGGTCCGCCACGAACCACTGGGGGCCTTCGTCGATGAAGATCTTCACCGCCAGATCTTGCGCCTTGCCCCCGTAATTCTGCTCTACCTCCGACTTCACCGTGGCGTCGCGGAAACCGTTACTGCGGTATAGGTCCAGCAGCACGTCGCGATCCCGTTCGAGCAGGGCGCGCGAGAAGCGCCCCCGGCGGTATTGGGGAAAGCGCGCCGGCGTGATGGACAGGCGCTCGCGGATCGTTTCGTCGCGGAAGTAGAGGTTGCCGGAGAATTCCAGGTGCGCAAGCCGGTAGCGGGGTCCGCGCTCGATCACATAGGTGATTGACTGTTCGCCGCGCGCGTCCGGTTCCGTCACGCGGAAGCCGGCCTGGGCGTCGAAATGGCCGCGCGCCTGAAAATGCTCGATGAGGTTGTTCTGACCTTCGAGCAGCAGTTCGCGGTCCACGGTGCGCTCCTGATAGACGGGCACGAGGTCGCGCAACAGGCCCCTGCTGAGCTTGGCGCCCTCGGCGCGGATCAGCACGCGCGGTCCGGCTTCGATCTCGAGTTGAGGCTGCACCGTGTTTGAGGCCTCATCGTAGTTCAGCGCCTTCAGCGTGACCCGCGCCAGCAGATGGTCGCGCTTCAAGTAAGACGCCCGCAGCTTCTCCAGCCCCTCGCTCACGCGCTGCTCGGTGATCTCCTTCCAGCCGCGCAGGCCCCACCATCGCTGCCAGCTTGTGGACCGGATCAGCCGCCCCTCGCTCCGGTCCGGAGTGCCCGTGATGATTGGCCGGGTGAAGCGGGCGCGCTCGCCGGGGGTGACGTGGAAATGGACGCTGGTCTCCTGCGTTCGCGCGCGCCTCTCCAAATCGTACTGGACCTGCGCGTTGTAGAACCCGTTCGTCCGCAGCACCTCCTGCAGGGCCGCTACCGCCGTGGGAAGGTCCTGATCCTCCTCGAGCGGCAGACCCAACTCAAGTCGCGTCGCGCTTGCGAGTCGCGCCGGATTCGGCGGTTCTGGCACGCCCGTCACCGTCACCGCGCTCACGAACGTTTCGGGCGTGGTGTGAAACGTCAGCGCGACTCCTCCATTCTCAGGTTCAGCCGTGACGTAGATGTCCTGATAGCGCCCGGTGGCGAACAGGCGCTCGATCGCCTCGCTCAAGCGGCTTTCGTCGAAGGGATCGCCCGGGCGCACGCCGAGCGAGAGCCCGATCTGGTCGCGGCTCAACGGCTGATCGCGAGGTTCGAGGTAGATCGCCGTGATGCGCTGTCCGCTGTAACGCCCGGCCTGCGCGGCGAGACGTTCCGCGCCAAAGGCCCAAAGACAGGCGATTACCGCGACTAGAAGCCCGGTTCGGGTCACGTCCTTTTATCATACCAATGGCCCCGCTGGTACCATTCTGGATAGATGACCGCCGCCCACAGGGACCGCTATTCGCGCCAGATTCGCTTCTCCGGCTGGGGTGAGCAAGGGCAGAGCCGGCTCGGTGAGGCGACAGTCGCCATTGTGGGCTGCGGAGCGCTCGGCGCCTTCCAGGCCGGGGCGCTCGCCCGCGCCGGCGCCGGACGCCTGCTGCTCATCGACCGGGATTACGTCGAACTGTCCAACCTCCAGCGCCAGTGGCTCTACACCGAGGCCGACGCTGCCGAAGCCCTGCCCAAGGCCGCCGCCGCCGCCCGCCATCTCGCCGCGATCAACGCCGAAGTCGAAGTCGAGGCGCACATCGCCGACCTGAACCCGGCCACCATCGACGACTTGCTGGACGGCGCCACGCTCGTCCTCGACGCCACCGACAACTTCGAGACGCGCTATCTCATCAACGACTGGTGCGTCACCCGGGCTCTGCCCTGGATCTACGGCGGCGCCGTGGGCGGCTACGGCCTCGCCATGCCCATCCTGCCCGGCCGGACCGCCTGTTTCGAGTGCATCTACCCCGAACCGCCCGCCGGCGCGCAACCCACGTGCGAAACCGCGGGGGTCGTCAACACCATCACCGCCATCGTGGCGGCCTGGCAGACGTCTCTCGCCTTTCGCATCCTCACCGGCGGCGAAGTGGAACCCCGGATCTCGACCTTCGACGTCTGGACCGGCCAGACCCGCCAGATTGCGATGCCATCCCGCGACCCGGACTGCCCGGCCTGCGGACGGCGCACCTGCCGCCACCTCTCCGGCGAGGGCCGCCCCCCCATCTCGCTGTGCGGACGCAACGCGGTCCAGATCCACGACCGCAAGCGGCCAGTCGATCTCGCCGCCCTCGCCGCGAGCCTTGCTCCGCTGGGCGAGGTGCGCGAAAACGGCTTCGCCCTGCGTTTCGTGAGCCCGCCATACGAACTCACCGTGTTCCCCGACGGCCGGGCCATCCTCAAAGGAACCACCGACCCCGCTCTCGCCCGAAGTCTTTATTCCCGCTACATCGGCAACTAATCCAAGTTAGACTTGAGAAAGACCCACCCGCCGTGGGCGGTTAGCTCAGTTGGTTAGAGCGCCTGCCTTACAAGCAGGAGGTCGGGGGATCGTGACCCTCACCGCCCACCATTTAAAGTTGCACCAGTCCACCCCGGCTCACCCTGAAACCCGATTCTGCCTTGCCTCACTTTTCTGTTTGCGTATATTCGCCCTTTGTTCTATACTGAAAGAGAAGAAACAGCGAAGGAGCTACCGTGCCGCTGCCTGCAACTCTTCATCTCGGAGCCGCACTCGGGGCCGCCAAAGCGCCCGCGCTGGACTCTCTCGTGCGCTTTACCGGACTTGCGGAGATCACCTCCACCCTTCATGCCCCTCTCAAGCCTGAAATCGCCAGCCTGTACGCACGCAAAGCCGCGGCGAACCCGGACTTTCTCTTCGCCCCCCTGCTCGGCCGCCGTTTCACATACGACCGCGCCCTGGACGCCGAGTCCATCGCCGCCTGGAAGGCCGGCCTCTTTCCCCTCCTGCGCGCCAAACGCCTCGGAGTGCTCATCCTTCAATTTCCCTGGGCATTCCGCTTCACCCCAGAAAATCGCGAGCACCTGATCCAACTCCGGCGCGCCTACCGCGAATTCCCGCTCGCTGCGGAATTCCGCCACGACAGTTGGCTGGCCGACGAAGCCCGCGGCACGTTGATCGACTACCGCCTCGCCTTCGTCAATATCGACCAGCCCGCCCATTTCCGCGCCATGCCGCCTGCAGCCCTGCTGACCTCGGGGCTCGCCGTTGTCCGCCTGCATGGACGCCTGCCGCCGGTAGCCCTCCAGCGCTTCGAGCCCGCGCCGCCGCCGCGGCCCTACCTGTATTCGCTCGACGAGCTCGAAACGTGGCTCCCGCGGATCCGCCGCCTGACGGACCACGCCTCCCGCACTCTCGTCATCACCGCGAACGCCGGCCCGGACCATGCCCTGGTAAACGCGCTTCAGTTGGGTGAAATGCTCGGCGCCTCGCCCTTGATGGCGCCCGCGCCCCTGATCCGCCGATTTCCCGCCGAACTGGCCGCCTTTCGCGCAAACCGGCCCGTGCAAACCACATTTCTGCGCGAGGATCTGCCCGCGCGCGCTGTCGCGTGAGCTTCCTCAGCCACCCATCTTCTCCAGGCGCAGCGTCACAGTGCCGATGTAGAACGGCAACTGTACCCGAATCTGAACCGGGACCCTTCGCTCATCATCGGTCAGCCAGACGAAAAGCCGCCCCTTGCGCCGGTAGAAAACCCCGTTGAACAGGTGCGCCTCGTACTTGATCGTCTGAAACTCGCCCAGCGGCAGTTTCAGCTTCTCCCGCGCCAGTGCATCCACCCGCGCTGAGATCAGCTTTTTCCCATCGGAAAGGGGCAGTTGAATGGTCGCCCCCGGCTCCGGCCGCAACTCGCGGAGCCGCTGCAGTCCCCCGGTCACTTCGTGGACGCACGAGGGTGTCTCCATTTCGTTCTGGTTCACCACCTCGTCCTTTAGAACGTCCCGCTCCACGTAGCTTACCTTCCGGCGGTCGCGGTCGAAGCTCACTTGCGTCACCCGGTGACGCTTGCCCTCCTGCGCGTCCAGATTGAGCGTGAGCGCGCACCACCCTGGGTCAAAAGTGGCTCGATAGGTGTCATCCACCTTATAGAGCTTCCCCACCAGTCCAAGCGTGCGCAGCTTCATGCCGGTCTCGCGCGGCCCGTCCAGGGACAGATCCACCTCGCCCGCGCGGACGAGCCGCCATTCCGCGCTGTAGTGCAGCCGCTCCTCTTGGGCCGGCAACTCGCCTCCGCACAGCAGTAGCGCCGCGGCCGGAACCAGGAGAAGACGCATCGCTCCAGTCTGGCAAAGCTCGATGTGAAGCTGCAATCGAAATTCCCCTCTTTCGTCTCGCGTTTCCAGGACTGGGCCGCCAGTCCGTAAACGTTGGACGCGCCTCGCCGAATTTTGGGTGTGCGAAAAGTGCCATGGAGGCGTCCGGCGCCTCTGTCACTCCCCCAACGTACTGAGAAACAATCTGTCGCGCCGATTCAAACGCCGTTCTACGGCTTCACTTCATACTCCGCCCGCCAAGGCCCCATCCCCTCGTAATACCGCCGCGCGCGCACGATCTCTGCAATCTGCCGGATGTGCCCCAAATCGTGAAAGGCCCATTCATTCAGCTGCTCCCGCAGCGTCACCCGGCCCAGTCCCCGGTGCCGGGCCGTACGCAAAGCCGCCGAGGCGGGCGCCGCGGCCAGAAGATCCAGGTTCGCCCGCCGCGCTCCGCGCAGCCGGACCATCGCCCCGTCAAGAGGCGCACCGCGGAAGTCTTCCGCATCGTAATCAGCGAACTCGGGGCCGTCCTGCGTCAAGAAAGCGCGCAATCGGGCTCCGAAACAACACTCCTCGGCGTGCGCGAGATGCGCCAGCACCTCGGCGGCCGACCAGCGCCCCGGCGCTGGCTGCCAGTGCAGATCCTCCTCGCTCATCCCCGCCAGCAGCGAATCCAAAACGCGCGGCGTTTGCTCGAGCGTGTCCAACCCGGGCAGCGCCTCAAACCCCACAAACTGCACTTCCTCCTCGAGCTCCAGCCCAAACCGCTCGCGCACACGCCGCTTCAGTTCGTCGATCACCTCGCGGAGCTCTCGCGCGGTTGCCCCCCCGTCGTTATAGATGAGATTTGCATGGTAATCCGCCACCCGCACGCCGCCATGCCGCAACCCCTTCACGCCGGTCACGTCCAGGAACCACGCCGAGGGCACCTTGCCCCCCTTGATGATCTCCGGAGGCACGGCCGCGCGAGCGCGCGGCGGCAACTCGTCGAATAGCTGATTCTTGAAAATGCTGCCCGCGCAACGCATCGCGGGCGGGTACTTGGCGTCGCGGATCGCGCGGATCTCCTCCGCCCTGGCGCGCAGCTCCATCGGATCGCCGGACGGGCATTCGAGCTCCGCCGAGAGGATCAGCCAATCCTTGCGCTGCTTGAAAATGCTGCTGCGATACCGGAACAGAACCGCTTCGGAAGCCATCTTTTGCACGTTTTTACCGTCAAAAACACGAACAAACCGCACGAAATCGGCCATCGAGGATCCGTACGCCCCCGCATTGCCGTAAATCGCCGCGCCCACCTGGCCGGGGATGCCCGTCATCCGTTCCAGTCCCGCGCCGCCACGCTCGATCGCGAAATCGACCAGCGCCTGCAGGCTGGCGCCCGCCTCCACTTCGATCCGCCGGCCATCGCCCGTGATCCGCGCACCCGAGAACCGGATGACCACACCGTCAAAGCCCGCGTCGGATACGACGAGGTTCGTGCCCGAGCCGATCACCAGCCAGCGCCGCCCGCCGGCCTGCGCCACCCGCAGCGCTTCGATGAAGGCCGCCTCGGAGGACGCGTCCGCCAGCAGCGCCGCGCGTCCGCCGATGCCGAAGCGGGTGTGCGCCGCTAGCGGTTCGTTCAGGCTAAGCTCAAGATCTGGGATTTGCGCGAGCCGTTCGCGCATCTCCTCATAGGACTGCATTCCTCTCGATGATAGGAGACGGCTGATGACGAAATCCACTTTCGCCGGCCTGACCGCCGATGCCCTGCGCTTCTTTGGGGATCTTGAAAACAATAACAATCGGGAATGGTTTGAAGCCAGCAGGCCCCGCTACCTGAAATCCGTCAAGGAACCCATGGAGCGGTTTGCGGCCGCCATCTCGGCCGGGCTCACCCGGATCGCGCCCGCCTACGCCACCGAACCCCGCCGCGCCCTGTTCCGCATCTACCGCGACACGCGCTTTTCCTCCAACAAAGCCCCCTATAAGACCAACTCCGGGGCGCTATTCTTCCACTCCGCCCTGCCCAAGAACGAAGCCGCGGCGTTTTATGTCGAAATCTCCTCCAAACATGTCGGGGTGGCCGGGGGCGTGTATTTGCCCGGCCCGGAATACCTCCGCCTCATCCGGTCGCACCTGCTCGAGAACCACGAACGGCTCCACAAGCACCTGAAATCGAGATCCCTGCGCAACCTGCTGGGTGAATTGCAGGGCGAATCGCTGACCCGCCCGCCGAAGGGCTACCCCGCCGATCATCCCGCCATCGGCCTCATTAAACGGAAGCAATGGTATTTCTGGCGCGAACTCGAGCCTGCCCTCGCTACGTCACCGCGGCTGGCAGGCGAAGTGCTCAAATACTTCGAAAAAATGCTGCCGGTAGTCGAGTTCTTCAACGAGCCGCTTCTGGCCCAGCGCAAGCGCCTCGCGCCCCTGATCCTCGATTTTTGACGCCAGGAAAACATCGAAAGCAGGCGCCGGTCACCTGATTCAGCCGCTGGATTTGGACGAAAGGTTCGCGGAACCACGCGAGATAGCAGAAGGCGGGAGCGGTGTAGGGGGAGAAGGGGAACCTGATTCGGATCTCTGAAATTCTCTGGCGGTGAGGGTGGGATTCGAACCCACGGAACCCGTAAAGGTTCAACGGTTTTCGAGACCGCCCGATTCAACCACTCTCGCACCTCACCTCCTCCAGAGTAGCCGACTCAAGCCCCTTCCGCAACGCTCGCTACCGCTGGCACCCCGGACAGTAAAACGTCGCCCGCGCCCCCTGAACCACCCTTTCCACCACCGCGCCGCAACCCCGCCGGCACACCAGCCCCGCGCGCCCGTACACCCCCACCCTCAACAAATCCGCCTCCGGAAACTCCTCCGGACCCGCAGTCACCCGGAACGTATTCGCAATCGCCCGCCGCAACACCGCCCGCACCGACCGCCACAACGCCCGCCACTCCTCGTCCAACAACCCATCCACCCGCCGCGCCGGATGAATTCCCGCCCCAAACAGCGCCTCCGCCGCCCAGATATTGCCTAACCCCGCCACCCGCCGCTGATCCATCAAAAACGGCTTCACCTCCTGCCGCAACCCCTGCGCCGCCGCCCGCAGGTCCTGCCACCGGAAGCCCGCCTCCAAAGGCTCGGGACCATAGCCCGCCAGCGCCTCCCCCAACTCCGCCGTCCGCACCGCCGACACCGTGCCAAAGGCGCGCGCATCCTCGAACACCAGCGCGCCGCCGACTTCCAACACAAACGCCACCCGCGTGAACCGCGGCAACTCTGCCGCCCCCGCCACCCGGTACACATGCCCCGTCATCCCCAACTGAATCCGCACCGTCCAGCCCGTGTCCAGGTGCATCAGGACGTTCTTTGCCCGCCGTGCGTAGCCGGTCACGCACCCCCGCGCCCGCTTCGCCAGCGCGCCTGCCACAACCGATTCCCGCAGCACCCGCACCCGCGCGATCCGCGCCTCCGGAGCCGCTTCGCGCAGCCGCCGCACCATGTATTCCGCTTCCGGCAACTCAGGCATGCAATCTCTCAGATGCCCGTGACCCGTGCGCGAAGTGTGAAAGCGCGAGCCGGATTCTCCCCGGTCAGCCGCTGCAGCTCGCGCCGCGCGAACCCACTCTTCTCCAGCGCCGGCAGGAAGTGCGTAAACAGCGCCGTGTAGGGCTTCAGCGGCCGCGTCCCGTTTGCCCGGAACGAATTGCCGTCGTGCGAGAGCAGCACCTGCCCCAGCCGCCCCTCGGTCTTCATCATCTGGACCAGCGCCCGGTGCCGCTCCACGTTTTCCGGCGCGATGCCGTCGAAGCTCAACCACGCGCCCGCTCGCACCGCCTCGAGCAGCGCCCCCTCGTCCCGGCAGTTGTTCGCATGCACCCAGATCCACGCCTCCGGCTCCACCCCTTCTTCGGCCAGAAGGGCGAGTTGCCGCCGCACCGCCTCCGGGTTATCCCCCGTATGCACCGCGATCGTCAACCCCGTCTGCCGGTGCGCGATGGCCGCCGCCCGGATCATCTTTTCGTCCACCGGCTTCAATGGACCGCCGTCCACCCCGAGCTTGATAAAGCCCGGCCGGATGCCCGACGCGCCGATGCCGGCGTGGAACTCCGCCACCCAGCGCGACGCGATCCGCCCCGCGGATTCGTCATTGACATGCGCCGGCACATACCGCCCCTCCGCCGCCCCGTAGTAGCCCGTGTTCGTGATGATATGGACGCCCGTCCCCTCGGAGATCCGCTTCAGCAACTCCGGAGCACGCCCGAAATACTGCGTCGTGCAGTCCGCGATCGCGTTGGCGCCCAGGTATTTCACGCTGTTGACGTAGCGCAGCACCTCGCGCAGCAGGCGCTGGGTGTCGTAGACCGGCGGATCGGCCGGATCAAGTCCAAAGTTGGAGAAAAGGTGCTCGTGCGGCAGGCACACGCCAAGTTCGTCCGGACGGATCGCCCCCCGCACAGTCAGAATTCGGCCATTGGGAATGGAGAAGGCCGGCACGAGGCCGGCCTGAAGAAAGGTGCGGCGGTTCATCACGTTGTGATGATACCGCCGCGCTGCGGTTGGTTACGCCTTAGAAGCGGTAGTACAGGCCGAACTGGATCACGCGCCGGGCGGAAGCCGTTGACGTGATGCGGCCAAAGTTCGTCGAGTTGATGTTGCCGCCGTTGTAGTAGAACATCGGGGTGTTCGTGAAGTTGAACCACTCCGAGCGGAACTCCACGCGCTGCGTCTCGGTAATCGGGAACGTCTTCAGCACAGCGAGGTCTGTGTTGTAGAAGCGCGGCCCGGAGAAGTAGTTCCGCTGCAGCGTGCCCAGGTTGCCCGGGCCGGGGTTGTAGAAGACCTGCCCGTCGAATGGCGCGCGGCCGTCCGGTTGCACGCCGCGGGTGTCGGCGCCGATCACGTTGGCGTTCACGAAAAACGGCCCGTCCGGGGTCATCCGGAAGCCGAACACGTTCCCGTCCAACTGGTTCTTGTCCGCGAAGGCGATCGCCGTGTTCACACCGGAACGCGCCGCGCGGTTCAACGTGCCGCGGCCCGACGTGATTGAGAACGGGTTGCCGGATTGCAGGGTCATGAAGCCCGAAATCGTCCAGCCGCCGAAGATTTGGTTCAGCACCGGGTTGGCGATCTCAAACCGCTGGCCGCGCCCGAATGGCAGGTCCCATACGCCGTTCAGCTTGAAGGCGTGGGTCAGATCGAAGGGAACGCGAGCGTATTCTATGCCGGGGTTGCGGATGTCCAGGAAAGGTTCAAACCGGGCCTGGCTTTCGCCCGCGGCGTCCGACATCACCTTCGAATAGGTGTAATTGGCCTGTACTTGCACGCCCGAACGGAAGGTCCGCCGGAAGTCCACCTGCAAGCCGTGATACGCCGTCGCCGAGTAGTTCGACATCATGTTTGTCGCCAGCGCGTTCCGGTTCGGGAAGAAGCTGAACGGGCCGTTCAGCCGGTTGGTCTGGTACACGCTCGCCAGGTTGCCCACTTCGCCGCGCTGAATGTTGCCGATAATTGTCGCATTCGTCAACAAGCCGCCCGAGGGCAACTGGTTGAAGAACGGCAGGGGCTGCGAACCGGCGATGTTCGGGTTGTAGATAGGCCGGAACGCGCCCGTCGCCGCCAGTGAGCGCAGACCGTTTTCGTACGCCCGCATGAAGTCGTCGAAGTAGCCCGGCAGTTCGTCCGGCCGCACCAGCACCTGGTTGTAGTCGAACGCGCGGAACTGCTTCACCGCGCGGTTGCCCACGTAGCGCACATCCAGTACGCCTCTGGCGATCTCACGCTGCACGCCGAAGTTCCACTGCATCACGTACGGGGTCCGCAGGTTCGGGTCCGGCATGCCGAACGCCGAACCCGGATCTGCCGCGAAGTTCTCCGCGAAAGTCCTAGGCACCTTGAACGCCGGCACCGGCACCCGGGTCGGATTCGAGGCCACCGACGTAAGGTTGGGCACCGTGATGTCCTGGAACAGGCCACGGTTGGTCAACACGTTGTTGTCCACCGAACGGATGAAATCGTCGTTCGGAAACTGCGTCGAGAACCCGGCCCGGATCACCGTCTTGTTGTCGCCAAACGGCTGGTACGCAATACCCAGGTTCGGTCCGAAATTATTCAAATCCTTTCCGTACCAGGGCCGGTTCAGCACCGTGCCAGCGAAGTCGAGCACCCCGTTGGGGTTCGCGAGGGTCTGAATGACGTTCCCGTTTTCCAGCCGCGGAAGCAGGATCAGGCCATCCTTCTCGGTCACCCGGGAGTAGGTCTCCCAGCGAACGCCCATCGTCAGCGTCAGCTTCCGGCTCACCCGCCAGGTGTCATTGAAGTACAGGGAGATGTTGTTCATGCGCAGACGGCGCGCCTGGGTGGCCCCGTCCACGAAGCCCGAATCAATCCCCGTGATGTTAAAGCGCTGACTCACGGATGACAGGAAGCCCGCGTGGAGCGACAACAACCCGTTCGCGATACCCACGTCCGTCGCCCGCAGGCCCGGCACGTTCGAGCCGTCCAGCCCGTTCGGGTTCGCCGCCGAAATGCCCATTGCATACTCCGGGAGATTCAGTGCGTCGTTGAAGGGATCCGCATTGATCTTCTGGAACTGCACCCCGAAGGCCATGCTGTGCTTGCCTTTGAAGTAGCTCGAATTGTTCTGGAAGTTGTAGGTGTCAGTGTAGCGCCCCTGCGCACGGAACGTGTTGATTGGATTCGAGACCAATGGCAACAAGAAGATGGCGTTGCCGAAATTCTCATCCGTCAGGAACACGCCCGGCGTCAGATTGAAACCGCCACGCAACTCGTTGGTGAAGGATCCACTCGGCGAGAACCGCCAAGTACCCTGCGTCATGCGGGTCGCGCCATCGTTCTTTACTTTGGGCGCGGTTGAAAAATTGTTTGCCAAATCAGGCCGGTCCACGATGTCGCGGTTCCACAGCAAAGTCCAGGCAAACACGTTCTTCGTGTTCGCCACATAATCCACCTTGGCGGTGATGTTATCGCGAGTGCGATTGTTCTGGATGTTGAACTGGTAGCCGCCGGTGTTCAGGCCATCGCCGATATCGTCCCGGTTGATGTTCTCGGGACCCGGAATCATGCCAATCAGTGCTCGTGTCCGCGGGTCGGCATTCACCCCAACGGTCGTCAGCGGATTGATCGTCCGAACATTCCCCGCCGTATCCCGGTACGTCAGAATTCCATTCCGCGCGTCGGGCCGCAGAATCGTCCGCGTCGCGTTCGACTGCTGCCGCAGCCGGAATAGTTCATAGTTTCCATAGAAGAACAACTTGTCCTTCACCACCGGGCCGCCCAGCGCGCCGCCGGTTTGATTCTGGTTGAGGAACGGCCGGGGCGTATTGTTCTGGTTGCCAAACCAAGTGTTCGCCGAAGCGATGTTGTTCCGGTTAAACCAATAGAGCGAGCCGCGATACGCATTCGTGCCCGAAGGCGTCACGAACTTCACCTGCGAAGCCCCGCCGCCATCGGCGGCGCTGGTGTTCGATGACGCCACCGTCATCTCCGCCACCTGATCCAACAACAGCAGGTTCGGCAGAAAGTCCAGCGCGTTCGTCCGGATGAAATTGTCCTGAATATTCACGCCGTCAATCGTCACGTTCGTGAACGAAGGCCGCATCCCGTTGATCGATGTGTTCGACCGGTTGTTCGAGTTCACCCCCGCCTGGGTCGTGATCAGCGCCAGCGGCGAACGGTTTAACTGTGGCAGGCGCCGGATCTGTTCGTTCGTAATCGAGGTCGCAATCTCCGCGTTCGAGGTCTGCACGCCCTGCACTTCGGCGGTCACTTCCACCACCTCGGCCTGCGTGCTCACTTCCAGCGTAATCGGCGGCATCGACAGCGTCAGACCCGCGTCCACCTTGATCCCGCGAATGATCTGCTTCTGAAACCCTTTGGACTCGAAGGAAAGATCATAGAAGATCGGGCGGACGCCAACAAATTGAAAAAGCCCTTCCTGGTTCGTTTCCCGTATTGCCACAGGCGAGGTACCCCCCTGAACAAACAGTTGTATGTTCGTTCCGGGAATCGCTGCGCCGGAAGCATCGAGCACCAGGCCGGAGATCTGGCCCGTGCTTTGAGCGGACAGCACGCTAACAGTCAGAGCGGCTGCCAATACCAACCATAAACTGAGCTTCATTGAAGAACTCCCCAAAAGCAGTTCGGACCGCGGTCCCGTTACAGATGTGAACACGTTCCGTAATGCGAATTTACCACAAGATAGCTCAAGATGAATCGCAAAGTTGCAGTTTCTCTACTCCGAAATGGGTATTCCGGCGCACTACCCGCGCCTGCTCCCCAACCGCTACAATCGAAACAATGTCCCTTGTTATCGTCGGTTCCGTCGCCTACGACGGCCTCCAGACCCCCGCCGGCAAAGTGGATCGCGCCCTCGGCGGCGCCGCCACCTATATCGCCCTGGCCTCCTCCTACTTCGTCCCCTCCTCCATCGTCGCTGTAGTAGGTGACGATTTCGATCAGCAGGACTATAACTTCCTCGCTTCCCGCAACATCGGGCTCGAAGGCCTCGAACGCGTCCCCGGCAAAACCTTCTTCTGGGCCGGCGTCTACAGCGACGACATGAACGACCGCACCACCCTCACCACCGAACTCAACGTCTTCGCGGACTTCAACCCCAAACTCCCCGCCGCGTACCGCGCCCGCCCCTACCTCATGCTCGGCAACATCCAGCCCGCCCTCCAGCGCTCCGTCCGGGCCCAGATGAACGCGCCGCGTCTCGCCGGCGGCGACACGATGAACTTCTGGATCAACGACTTCCGCGCCGAACTGCTCGAAACCCTCAAGGACTGGGACTTCCTCCTCATTAACGACTCCGAAGCCCGCCTGCTCTCCGGCGAATCCAACCTCAAGCGCGCCGCCGCCGCCATCCGCGCCCTCGGCCCCCGCATCCTGGTGATCAAACGCGGCGAGTTCGGCGCCACGCTCTTCCACGACGGCGGCTCCTTCTCCGTTCCCGGCTATCTGCTTGATTCCTTGAAAGATCCCACCGGCGCCGGCGACTGCTTCGCTGGCGGCTTCATCGGCTACCTCGCCTCCAGGGGCGTGTCCCTCGACGCCGCTGCCCCCGCCGCCGAACTCGCCCGCGCCGTCGTCTATGGCTCCGTCATGGGCAGCTTCTGCTGCGAAGCCTTCGGCGTGGACCGCTTCCGTACCCTCACCCGCGACGAAATCGATGCCCGCTTCGCCGAATTCCAGCAGTTCACGGCGTTCTAGCGTCTGGCTCCACGCCCTCGCCGCCCTCGTGCTGCTCGGCGCGCTCTCCGCCACCGCCTTGCACTACGTCCACGACCAGGGCTGGACCCTCTGGTACGGCGACGCCGAAGCCCACCTGAACATCGCCCGCCGCATCACCGATGCCCGCGAACCCGGCTACGAACAGATCGGAACCGTCTGGCTGCCCCTGCCCCACCTGCTTAGCGCGCCGCTCGCCCGCGACGATGAACGGTGGCAGGACGGCCGCGCCGGTGCGATTCCCGCCGCTGCGGGTTTCGTGCTCGGCGGTTTATTCCTGTTCCTGGCGATCCGGCTTGTTTTCAATAACGTGTGGGCTGCCTGGACCGCGCTGGGGGCGTACGCGCTCAACCCCAACCTGCTCTACCTGCAAAGCGCGCCCATGACCGAACCGCTGTTCTTTGCGTGTTTTTTCGGGACGTTCTGGCTGCTTTTCCGCTATCGCGAGCGCCCCCACTGGGCGAACGCCGCCGGCGCGGGCCTGTTTGCGCTGCTCGGCGCGCTCACCCGCTACGATGGCTGGTTCGTGCTGCCGTTTTTCGCGTTTTTCGTGCTTTTTTGCGTCAAAAACCGGTCCTGGAAGCATGTTTTTGCCTTCTCCTGCATCGCCGCCCTCGGCCCGCTCTGGTGGCTCGCCCACAACCAGGTCATTTACTCGAACGTCCTCGAGTTCTACAACGGCCACTGGTCCGCCAAAGCGATATATCAGCGGGCGCTCGACGGCGGCATGGCGCCGTATCCCGGCGATCACGACTTACTCAAGGCCGCACAATACTTTATGGCCGCGGCGCGGCTCTGCCTCGGCTCGGCGCTGTTCTGGGTGGGATTGATCGGGGCGGCGGCGGCGGCGTGGCTGCGGGCATGGTGGGCGCTGGGGCTATGTCTTGTGCTGCCAGTGTTTTACGTGCTCAGCCTGTACTCTTCGGGCACCCCCATCTTCGTGCCGCACTTGTGGCCGAACAGCTACTACAACACCCGCTACGGCTTGAATCTGTTGCCTTTAGCCGCGCTGGGCAGCGCGGCGCTGGTGACGCTCGCGCCGAAGCGCTTCCGGTGGGCTTCCGCAGCCGTTTTTTTGGCGATTTTTGCGTCATTTTGGGCCATAAAACCCTCTCCGGAACGCGTTATTTGCTGGAAAGAATCGCAGGTGAACTCCGAGCACCGCCGCTTCTGGACCGCCGAAGCCGCCGCCTACCTCGGCCCGCGCTACAAGCCCGGCGCGGGCATCTTTATGATGTTCGGCGACTTAACCGGCATCCTCCGCGCGGCGGGCATCCCGCTGCGCGAGTCCTTCCACGAATCCGACCGCCCCCCCTGGATGGCAGCCGCGGCGCGCCCCGAATTGTTTTTGCGCGAGGAATGGGCCATATCCTTCTCGGGCGATGCGGTTTCGCGAACGATGCACCGGCTGGGGCGGGGTTCGCCGCGGTATCAATGTGTGAGAATGATCAGCACCAAGGGATCACCCGTGGTCGAGATCTGGAGGCGTATCAATGACCCGGATACCATTCACCAAAGCGCATGGCGCGCGCAATGACTTTCTTCTGACCTGGGCGCACGAGGCCCCGCAATCGAACCTGCGGGCGGCAGCCATCGCCATCATGGACCGCCATGCGGGTGTGGGCGCCGACGGCTGGCTGCTCGTCAGCCCGCCGCGCGAACCGGAACCCGCGTCCATCCGCTTGTTCAACCCCGACGGCGGCGAAGTGGAGATCTCCGGCAACGGCACGCGCTGCGCCGCGGCGTTTCTCGCCGATTCCGGCCACACGGCTGAGCAAGTGCAGATCCGCACCGGCGCGGGGGTCAAGGATCTGAGGCTGCTCGAGCGCGGCGGCCTGCGCTTTCAGTTCGAGATGGACATGGGCGAGGTGCAGTGCGTCGCGCTCACACACACGCTGATTCTGCGCGGCGGCGCGCGCGAGGCCACGCTGCTTGACGCCGGCAATCCGCAGTGCGCGCTGTTCGTGGAGGACTTCGAGTTCGACTGGAAGTCGCTCGGCGCGGAGATCGAAGTCCATCCCGACTTTCCGAACCGGACCAACGTGAGCTTTGTCCGCGTGGTGGACCGCCGCACGCTGGATGTGCGCTTCTTCGAACGCGGCGCGGGCTTCACGATGAGTTCGGGGACCGGCTCGACAGGGGCCTTCGCAGCGGCCCGCGCGCGGGCGCTCGTGGATGACGAAGTGACGGTACGGACCCTGGCCGGGGACCTGGCGCTGCGGTATGAAAACGGCCACATTCTGCTGCAAGGCCCGGCGGAGATCGTGGCGGGCGGCGAGTTTTATCTGTAGCGGGGAAGTCCGTTGACAACAGAGCAGGCCGGGTGAAAGCCAGCTATTCGGTGAGGTGGTGCTGGATGGCGAACTTCACGAGGCCGGCGACATCGTGGATATCGAGTTTACGCATGAGGCTTGAGCGGTAGGTATCCACGGTCTTGGGGCTGAGGTTGAGGCGTGCGGCGATCTCTTTCGCGCGAATCCCCTCGACGAGTAGAGAGAACACCTGGTGTTCGCGGGCGCTGAGGGTGTCGAGTGGCTGCCTTGAAGACCGCGGCCCATCGGACTGGAACAGTTGATGGACGTCGATACCCGGGGAGACGTAGATGCCGCCCGCGGCCATGCGTTCGAGCCCTTCGAGCATGGGCTCGGCCGGGTCGGACCGGAGGAAGATGCCGCGGGCTTGGGCGCGCAGGATTTCCAGGAAGGTCTTGCGGTCATGGCGGAGGGTGAGAATACCGGCGCGGGTGGGTAACTGGCTGTCTTCGATGCGGCGTGCAATTTCGAGAACATGCAGGCCATGGAGGGCGAGATCGAGAAGAGCGAGATCGGGCTGCTGTTCGCGCAGCCGGGCCCAAGCCGCCTCGCCATCGGCGGCCTGGGCCACGACGCGGAAGCGTCCGGATGTCTCGCAGAGGCAGGCCACGCCTTCCCGGATGAGAGCGAACTCATCGGCCACGAGCAAAGTGAGCGGAGCGGCATCCGCCATGGACAGGATCCCGGGCGACGGCCTCCGCGCTAGTCCTGGAAGCTGGACAGCGCGACGGCCTCGTCGTCGAACACCTCGAAGACGGTGTAGAGTTTGGTGATCTGCAACAGGTCCTGCACGCGTTTGGTGAGGTTGAGCAGTTTCAGCTGGCCGCCGGCGTTCGAGACGCTGGTGAAGCCGGAGACCATTTCACCGATGCCCGAGCTGTCGATGTAGCTGATCTCGGCGAGGTTCAGCAGGATTTTTTTCTGGCCCTTGGCGACCAAGTCCTTGACCGCCTCCCGGAACGCCGTAGAACCCTCGCCGAGGGTGATGCGTCCGGCGGCGTCGATCACAGTCACGTCCCCGATTTGCCGGGATGACATTTTCACGCTCATGCGTTAACTACCTCCTAGGAATTCGCCGCCTCGGGGGCGGAGGCCGCCGATGGATCCAAGGGCGGCAATCTTTTGACCAGCCGGGCCAGGGTGCCTTTTGAAGGCGCCGGCCCCACTTCAAATTCGTCTGTGAAAGCCCGAATCAGGGTCAGGCCCCGGCCGGACTGGTTGAGCAAATTTTCCTCGGCGAGCGGGTCGGACTGCTCGTCGAGGCGGAAACCGTCGCCCTCGTCGGTGATGGCGACTTCGATGGCTCCGCGTTTGCGGGCGACCACGAAGCGGACGCGCTTGTTCGAGCTGTAGCGGTTGCCGTGGACGACGGCGTTGACCATGGCCTCGCGCACGGCGTAGCCGAAGCGGAAGATTTCCTCCTCGGGGAAGCCCATGGCGGAGGCGGCCTCGGTGACGCGGACTTCGGCTGCGTCCACGCTATCCAAGGTGGATTCCATGGATTGATCGACGACAATATCTTCAGGCCGGTCCGGAGTGCCCATGCGCATTCTATGCAGCCGCCCGCAAGCTGGCAGGAAAACGTTACGGTAAGCCAGTGTGGAGTGGAAAGTCAAGCAAGGGCGCGGGAGCCGGCGGAAGTTTCCGTGGCGGGGCCAAATTGGAGGCTCCACTCTGGCCTTCTGGGCGCGCATCCCAGGGGATGTTCGCGCGGCCGCGTCTATTCGCCCACGCATCGCCGGGCCTTGGGCAGGAGGCGGGCCGTCAGTCGGCTTTGCGGGTGGCTGACCACTTCAACCTGCCGTTGTTGTAGGTGCCGGACATCTCGTCGCCGGTGACTTCGCCCACATAGGTGTGGGCGCTGCTGACCCAGCGGAAGGTGATCTCTCCCGTGGCGGGATTGAAGCTGATGCGGTCGACCGGATGGCGGTTGACTCCGAATTGGATGTATCCGGTCCACCCCGCTCCCGCCCGGCTGAACACCAGCGGCACGGTCACATTAGAAACCAGGGTCCAAGTCCCGGCGATATCCGCTTTCGGAGCAGCAGGGGCGGCGGGCTGGGTTGCCGGGGGGCGCGGCGCAGTCCGCGTGGTAGTGGTGGAGGGCGGAGCCGAGGCCGGGGCAGGCGCAGTGGCGCCGCGTCTCGCCCTCCACTTCAACCTGCCGTTGTTGTAGGTGCCGGACATCTCGTCGCCGGTGACTTCGCCCACATAGGTGTGGGCGCTGCTGACCCAGCGGAAGGTGATCTCTCCCGTGGCGGGATTGAAGCTGATGCGGTCGACCGGATGGCGGTTGACTCCGAATTGGATGTATCCGGTCCACCCCGCTCCCGCCCGGCTGAACACCAGCGGCACGGTCACATTAGAAACCAGGGTCCAAGTCCCGGCGATATCCGCTTTCGGAGCAGCAGGGGCGGCGGGCTGGGTTGCCGGGGGGCGCGGCGCAGTCCGCGTGGTAGTGGTGGAGGGCGGAGCCGAGGCCGGGGCAGGCGCAGTGGCGCCGCGTCTCGCCCTCCACTTCAACCTGCCGTTGTTGTAGGTGCCGGACATCTCGTCGCCGGTGACTTCGCCCACATAGGTGTGGGCGCTGCTGACCCAGCGGAAGGTGATCTCTCCCGTGGCGGGATTGAAGCTGATGCGGTCGACCGGATGGCGGTTGACTCCGAATTGGATGTATCCGGTCCACCCCGCTCCCGCCCGGCTGAACACCAGCGGCACGGTCACATTAGAAACCAGGGTCCAGGCGCCGGCGATATCCGCTCGGACGGCTGCCGGTTTGGCGGGGGCGGGGGCGGGGGGCCGGGTCGCCGGGGCGGGTGTTGGGGTTGCAGCGGGCGGCGGAGACAACCGCTTCCAGACCACGCGCCCGCCGCCGCCGCCCGAGGGCAGTTCCGTGCGCCCGTCCAGTTCCACACCATCGGCGGAAAGTCTCATGGAGTAGGACTGGGTATAGCCACTGTGAGAGGGCTTCAGCCCTTCGGTGTAGCGCAGTAAACCGGTGAGGACGCCATCGCGGTTGATGCGGCCCTCCATCCGCCAGCTGAAGACGGTCCCATAGTCAGTGCGGTGGGTATGCGTGGCGACGAAGGAACCGGCCGTTTGTTTGATTTCGATCTGGTGGTGCGAGAAGGTGTCGAACCAGGAGCCTTCGATACTCGGGAAACCCTGGCGGTCGATGGCCGATTGTGGTGATGCGGCCAACGTCATGGCTGGAGGGAGCGGCGCGGGATGGCCAAGCGCCGCCTGGCCGGCGTCGCACACGCTCCCGGAAAAGAGAGAAGCTGTGAGTAAGACCAGATAGGACATCGGCTCTCCGTATCCGAATATCGGCAAATATATCAGGTGCGGCTGCGGGAGTCATGCGGCGGTGGGGGCGCCGCCAGCCCCCTCGGGTGCGGGCGCGTTGAGCGCAACCCCCGCGGTCCGCTATGATACGGTGGAGACTAGGAGAGGCACCGAATGGGTCCTTTGGGCTGGCAAGAAACCGTCGTCATTTTCGTGCTCGCTCTCCTTCTGTTCGGCCCCAAGAAGTTGCCCGAACTGGGCAAGAATTTGGCGAAGGCGCTGGGCGAATTCCGCCGGGCGTCGAGCGAGTTGAAGCAGACCTGGAGCCGGGAGATGGAATCCATCGAGCGGGAAACCAGGGATATCAAGAAGGAAGCAGAATCGCTGGGCCAGGTGGCGACGGACTACAACAGCGACTCGAACTATAACTACGACTACGATTCGTCCTACGATTACGGGGCCTACGGCTATCCGGATTCGGACGCATCGTCGCCGACGGCAGAGACCACCACGGTAAGCGCATCCGCAACTCAGGGCGCTGACGACGCCGCTCCGGCGGCCAGTGAAGCGGAGACAGGCACGGAGGCCGCCGCCGAAGACACCGAACCGCGCCGCAATGAGACGCCTGAAGGTGATTCTTCCGCGAGCAGCGAAGCCGGGGCATCCGACCCGGCCGAGTCCACGCCGTCCCGCTGAACTCCCGGCCCCCGGGCTGTTATCACAGTCAAAGAAGAAGCAAGCAGTACGCGCCCATGCCGCAACCGCCAGATGAGCAGGATCCGCGTCCGGAGACCGATCCGGAGACCGACGGGCGAACCCCGCCCGAGTCGCTGGATCCGGCCGAAGACGCCTATGCGCCCGAACCCGGGCAATTTGAGGACACGAGTCTGACACCGGTGGAGGAGGCGCCCGTCGCGGCGCCTCCTCCGGCGCCCCCGCCGGCGCCCCCGGCCGCCACGCGCGACGATCCCGGCGGAGGCGGCGGCGAGGAGGACGACGAGGACGACGGCATGCTGCGCATGTCGTTCCTCGATCATCTCGAGGAACTGCGCGCGCGCCTGATCCGCGCCTTGATGGGCGTGGGCGTGGCGTTCGCGGCGTGCATATTTTTTGCCGATTTCCTGTGGGACAAAGTGCGGCAGCCCGCCGCGCAGGCGCTCACCGAACTCGGTTATCCCGAAGATCTTGCGCAGATCACGCCGACCGAGGCTTTCGCGATCATCTGGGTGAAGCTGCCCGTGCTGGCGGCGCTGTTTCTGGCCTCGCCGTGGGTGGTGTATCAGGCGTGGTCGTTTATCTCGCCGGGCCTGTACAAGCGCGAGCGGCGCATGGCGATGCCCTTCATCTTTTCCACCGCCGGGTTGTTCGTGCTGGGGGGCAGTTTCGCCTACTTCGTCGCGTTCCGATTCGGCCTGGTTTTCCTGCTGGGCATCGGCGGGGACAAGGGTGTGCGGCCGCTGATCTCGCTCACCGAATACTTCGACCTGTTCGTGAACGTGGTGCTGGGCATCGCGCTGGTTTTTCAATTGCCAGTGCTGATTTTCTTCCTGACACTGCTGCGCATCGCATCGCCATCGTTCCTGATCCGCAATTCGCGCTACGCCATCCTGTTGATCGTGGTGGCGGCGGCGATCATCACGCCGACGCCGGACGTGATGAACCTGACGCTGTTCGCGGCGCCGATGATTCTGCTGTATTTCGTGGGCGTGTTCGCGAGTTACTTACTGGTGCTGAGCCGCGAGGGGAAACGCTTCCCGTGGGGCAAGGTGCTGTTCATCATCGGATCGATCGCGCTGGTGTTCGCAGCGGGTGCGTACATGGCGATGAGCGTGTATGAGATGAAGTGGATCTGGGAGTGGCCGTTTTTGGTGAAGCGGTAGGGGGGGCTCAGGCGGCGTCGGCGATCATCACCACGAGGCGCTTGCCGAGGGCGGCGAGTGCCGCTTGCAGCTTCTCCGGGCGGGTGTCGTGCCTGGGATTCAGCATCCGGCGAACGACAGTCTCACTCACGCCGAGACGGCGCGCGAGTGCGGACTTCGACAGACCCCTCTCACGAATGGCGAGGTAAAGGGCCAACTTAGGGGCAATTGGCAGGGGAACGCCGATAGGGAACTGGCCGCGCCTCAGTCGCGAAGGAGTTGGGATGTCGTCCCCGCGTGCTATCCTCCCGGCGATCGCCTCGGCAAGACAGCCGGCCGCTTCGGCGAGGGCCTCCTGGAGGTCCGTACCGCCAGTGAGCGCTTCCGGCAAATCCGGAAAGCGGACGTGGAAGCCGCGTCCGTCTGCTTCGGGCAGCAAGGTGGCAGGGTAGGTTGCGGTGAACACTACAGATCCTCCTTTCGGATCCCGAGTTGCCTGCAGAATTGCTTCTACCCCCACCTGACGGTGGGGGCTCATATCAAATTGAAAATAAATTAGTTATGGGTTGTCCTGTGCCAGCCGCTGACCTGACGTGGCAAGCCCTCTGGCAGCCGCCAGGTATTCCTCGATGGCGGCCTTCACGTTCGCCAGGGCCTGTTCTTCGGTCTTCCCTTGCGACCAGCAGCCGGGCAGACCCGGGCACGAGACGCTATAGCCTTCCTCGGATTGTGTGAGCGCCACGGGGTACTTCATCGTCGTGCTTTCTTCCTCCAGAATGTGCGTGGCCCGCCCCTACCGCTTAAAGAACCACAGCCAGAAATACTGCCCTCCGGCGCCGTGGCGGTATCTGGGTTCGAAGCCGCAGCGTTCGGCCATGGCGACGGCTTCCTCGTCGCTGAAGGCGGCGCCGAGCCAGGTGTCGTCGGGTTCGGTCTGGATGGACGCGTCGCCCTGCACCTGGAATTTGAAGAGCGCGCCGGGCTTGAGCAGGCGGTGCACTTCGCGGACGTAATTTTCGATCACTTCGCGCGAGGGGATGTGTTGAAAGACGATGGTGGAAAACGCGAAGTCGAAGTCCGCGACAGGGACGATAGAGAGGTCCATGCCGTTGTTCTGATAGACGCGTGCGTGGGGCATGTCCTTCAGGGCTTCGCGGGCGAAAGAGACCATCTCGCCGCTGACGTCCACGCCGTGCACCTCGCCGAACAGGCCGGCGAGCGCGCGGGTGACGCGTCCCGCGCCGCAGCCGATCTCGAGTACGCGCATCTGGGAGGGTTCCTTGCCCTGGCAGATGTTGGTCATGTCGGTGAGGATCTCTTCGGCGATGGTGCGGCGGCCGGAGGCGAAGAAATCGTCGTCAGTCCAGTCTGTGCGTTCGGTGTTGACGTAAAAGCGGGCGTTTTCGCGGGCGCGCTCGTCCCAGTCGCGCCGCATTTTTTCGAGAGTGGGGTCCAATTTCGACTGCTCCATGAGGGTTCAGTACCCATTGTAGCGGGCTTGCTTCGTGATATAGTTGAGGTGGAGACCCAAGTGGGCGGCTAGCTCAGCTGGGAGAGCACCGCGTTCGCAATGCGGGGGTCGTGGGTTCGAATCCCATGCCGTCCACCAAATCCTCTTCCTTCCCCGTTTCCATCAGCTACCATAGCCGGATATGGTTCTTTCCGACGCCGATATCCGCCGCGCCATTGCCGAGGGGCGCATCCGGATCACTCCCGAGTTGCCCCCCGAACAGTTCGGCAGTTGTTCACTCGATTTCCGTCTGGGCAGCGAATTCAGCGTGTTCGAGCACAGCCGGCATGCGTACATCGACATTCGCGACCGCGCGGGCGTTCAGGAGATGATGCGCACGGTGATTGTGCCGCCGGGCGAACCGTTCATCCTCCAGCCGAGTGAATTCGCGCTGGCCATTACGGAAGAGACGCTGGAGTTGGCCGACGACATCCTGGGCCGGCTGGAGGGACGCTCGTCGCTCGGCCGCATCGGCATTATTGTGCATGGCACGGCCGGATTGTTCGATCCCGGCTGGGTCGGCCAGGCGACTCTGGAGTTGAGCAACCTCGGACGCATGCCCGTGGCGCTCTATCCCGGCATGCGGATCTGTTCGATGACCTTCGAGCCGCTTTCCTCGCCGAGCACTATGCCCTACCGGCAAAAGCCGGGAAACAAGTACTCCGGGCAAACGCGCCCGCTGGCGAGCCGGCTGGCCTCGGAGGCGGGCGGGGAATAGTCTCAGGGCGCCTGGCAGCGGCCGAGCCGGGCGGCGAAGTCGCCGAGGAACTGTTCGCGCCAGCGGCTGACGTGTTTGGCGCCGGGGTGAATGCCTTCGGCGGCGTCCGGGTGCTGGTCGTCGATCCACCAGTTGGGGCGTGCGGCGTCATGACGGCGGGTCTTCTGGGGCGATGGATGAACGGCGGTGAATCGTCCGGTCTGGCCGTGCAGCGCGGGATGGCTGCTTTCCATCACATAGGGCCACACCTTTGCATCGCGGGGCGAGAAGCGGAACCGCAGAATGCCGCCTTCGCGCGCGCCTTCGGCGGGAATACGGCCGTCAAAGACGATGCGGGCGGTGGCGCCTCCGGGCGCGGGCAGGACGAACTCCACCACGCCGAAGGCTTCGGCCTGGTCGCGTTCGGTGGTGAGGCGGGTGAACACAGTCTTGCGGTTGTGCCAGAGGCGGACGAACCGCCCGCCCCAGGAAACCTGCATCGGGTCCCCCGGGGTGCCGCGCAACAGGTATCCCACCGAGGGGCTGTCGCCCATCTTGAGGCTGCCGCCGAGCAGGGAGGCGAAGTAATCGCCCAGCGCGCCGCGGCCGGCGCCGTGGGCGGGGGCAAAGCCGCGGTTGCTCCATTCGCCCTGCTGATTGCCGCCCACGAACCAGCCGCGGTAGGTGGAGTTGGCCTCGATCATCCAGAGCCGCGGATGGCGGGTGTGGATGTAATCGTAAGCGTTCACGCTCCACATTTTGTTCGGACCGCCGATGAAAAAGACGCGGAGCTTAGGCAGGATTTCGGGAGCGTCGTGGAGCGCCTGGGCCACATCCTCAAGCCCACCCCAGACAAGGACGTAGAGCGGGCGCGGATCGGCACGGCGCGCCTGTTCGACGATCCGGCGCGAGCCTTCGGTGGGCGAGCCGGTCCCCGAGGGGCCGGGGTCATCGGTTGCGCCCTGAAAGGTGAGGGCGCGCAGCGCGGCCGGCTCGGGATAGGCGGGGGAGTGGGCGCGCAGCCGGGAGAAGTCCTTCTCGTAATGATCGACCACATGGAGGATATGCTCGCGGCGCCCCGGGCCATAAGGCGAGGAGATCAGCCCTTCGATCTCGAGAACATCCGCGTAGAGCAGCAGGTGGACCAGCGACTGCAGGTCGTCGGGGTCGGTGCCGCCGGCGTCGGTGGAAACGATCACGCGGAGCCGCGCGCCCGCCAGCGCCCCGCCCGCGGGCTGGTCCTGCGCCGGAAGCAGCAGGGCCGCGAACGCCAAGGCTGCGATGGCGCTTTTCACTTCGCGAAGAGAAGCATTCTGCCCGCCACGACGAGCAGGAAGATGCCGTAGATACGCCGCACCAACTCCGGCGGCAGCCCCAATGTAATCCGCGCTCCAAAATACGCGCCCAGGAAAATCCCCAGGGCGATCAGCGCCGCATACTTCAGGTTCACGTGCCCGTTGCGCCAGTATTCGATCGCCCCGAGCAGCCCCACTGGGGGGATGAGCGCCGCCAGCGATGTGCCCACGGCTTCGAATTCCTTCAATTTCACGACGAAAAGCAGCGCGGGCACGATCACCAGCCCGCCGCCGATGCCGAACATGCCGGAAAGCACGCCCGCCACCAGCCCGATCAACAGGAGCAGAAAATAGGTCATTCCGCCCCGGAGCATACCAGAAACTTGCGGCATCAGGTAATCCCGAAGGCGCAAACCGGCGTCTAGCTGGGTAGGATGGGTGCGATGGCCGAACAACTCGTGGCCGCGGGGCCGGCGGCAGCCGCCCTGTCGAACTTCGCCGGCTGGATGGCCACGGAGCAGCGCCGCGTATTCATGTTGTGCCTGCGGATGCTCGGCGATGCCGATGACGCGGATACGGCCACTCAGGACGTCTTCCTGAAGGCCTACCGCACGTTGGAAAAGCAGGAGAGCGAGATCGGCGACCTCACCCGCTGGGTGACGCGCGTCGCGGTCAACACCTGCCTTGATAAGCTCCGGTCGCGGCGCTGGCAGTTCTGGCGCAAGCGGCCCAACCAGGATGATGAGGAAGTGATCCTCGCGATGGCCCCCAGCCGGGGGCCGGACGCCGAGGACAAACTATACGCGCAGCAGATCGGCGCCCGCCTGCAGACCGCGATGGAGCGGCTGTCGGAGCGGCAACGCGCGGTCTTCGCGCTGCGCCACTTCGAGGACCTGAGCCTCGATGAAATTGCCACTCTGCTCGGTCTCGACGTGGGTACTGTGAAAGCCCACCTCGCCCGGGCGCTTGCGAAGATGAGGGAAGACTTGCGGGACCTCTACGAGGCCCGGCGAGATTGAAGTTGTGCTGGAGTTTGCGCCATGAAGAACGAAAGGGAGTTTCCGAACCGGCCGCCCGGCGGGCACTGGTCCGAGGACCGGATGCTCGAGCGCCTCTATGGGCTGGAGGCGCCGCCGGAGCTGAATGAGTCCCATCTGGACGAATGCCCCGAGTGCGTCCCTCGCTGGCAGGCGCTCACGGAACGCCGCGCCGCGCTGCTCGCGCAGCCCGCCCCGCCGGTCAGTGAGCAGCGTCTGCGCCACCAGCGCCAGACCGTTTTCGCTCGGATCGAACAGCGGCGTCCGCACGGGGTCTGGGCACTCGCTCCCGCCGCCGCCACAGCGCTGCTGATCGTGTTCGGCGTTGCACTACAGACGCCGGCTCCCGTGCCCGAGACCCCGACCGCCGCCGTGATTTCCCAGACCGACCGGGAACTCTTCACCGAGATCGCCGCGCTCATGGAAGACGACATGCCGCGCGCCACCGGCGCCTTCCGCGGTCTGTTCGACACCGACAACTCCAGGACGGAGGTGCAATAACATGCGCTGGCTGCTCACCCTCTTGCTGTGCGTCCTGCCCGCCGCGGCCCAGAATCCGCGCGGCCTCTTCAATTGGTGGGACTCCCCCATCGCCCGGGACTTGAATCTCACCGATTCCCAGCGCGAACAGATCCGGAGCACCGTCCGCGACTATCGCGGCAAGCTGGTGGACCAGCGGGCCGCGGTAGAGAAGGCCGAACTCGAAGTCGAGGACGTCTTCAACAGCGACGCGCTGGATCAACAGCGCGCCACCGCCGCCATCGACCGGCTCGCCAACGCCCGCGGCGACATGATCCGCGTCTTCTCCCAGATGAGCTTGCAGATGCGCACGGTGCTCACGCCGGAGCAGTGGCGGCAACTCCAAAGCCGCCGGCCGCGGATGGGCCCCTCCGACCGGATGGGTCCCGGAGGCCCAGCCGGACCCATGGGCCCCCGCCGCGGTCCCATGCGCCGCGGCCAGGGCCCCGGACCCGGACTGGACTAAGGCTTCCTCAAGTAAACGTCGTGCGGCTGCGCGCAGATGAGTTCGCCGTCCGGCTCCGCGCGGCCGCACACCAGCACCGCTGTTGACATCGCCGGCAGATCCTCGGGGACGATAAAGCGCAGCAGGCGCACCCCGGCGGGCTCCTCCACGCCGTCCATCCGCAGAAACTCCTCGATGTCGCGGTCGTGGATCCGCACAAACACCGGCTCTACGGCCAGCCTCAGCCCGGTGACCAGGAGCGCCAGCGCGCTGCCCGTCCGAACCGGATCTTCGGCCGAGTTCAGTTTGCCGTCGTCCTCATTCATCGCCAGCACGACGGCTGGGGCTACGGGCGCGATCTCCACGCCCCAAGGCGCGCTGATCTTGCCGCCCCGGTCCACGCGCACGGGGGCGCGGCCAATCGCCGGATCCAGCGCGGGCGGCACTTCAATCATGATTTCTCCCACGTTCACGAAGATGATCCTCGCGGGAATGCCGGCCACGGTCACCGCGCTGCTATCGCCGAAGTTCTCGCCTAGCACATAGGCGAGCGACCCTGGCGCGACGGGCCCGGGCAGACGGTTGCCCGCATTCACCACGTCTCTGACCACGGGCGATGGCTCGGCGGGAGGCAGGGGCATCGTCACTGTGAGCTGTATCGGGATGATGGCCTCGCCCGCGTTGGCCGCGGCCGTGATCACTAGTTGGGCCGCATACTCCCCGGGCGTCAACTGTCCGGGCAGAACGTCGTAGCGGATGGTCGCCCGTCCCACGCCGATTTCGGGGAAGACGCGAATCCAGCCGCCAACGCCGGGAAAACGTGTGGTCACGCGCCACTCCAGCAAATCTCCGCCCGTGTTCTCCACAATCACGTTGCCGATCTGATGGCCCGAGCCGGACGGCGCCGTGAACTCTGTGGGCGAGATCGGAGTCACGCGCAGCCGGGGGAAGTAAGGCGCGGCGCAATCGTTCAGCAGCGGGCAGTCCGGGATGGCCTCATTGGGCGCGAATCTCGGCACAGGCGCGGTTTCGGAGGGTCCGCGTACATTCGACACGGGGCCGATGCTGGCCTGCGACCGGATCACCGGCCCGCCCTCGCGCCATTCCGGCGGCATCACCACCCAGGCAGGGAACTGCGCCGATTCAAGCTGACCTTCGTTGGCGTCCAGCACCTCGTACACCACGTAGTGATGACCCTCCACCACATCCGCGGGCGCCACCTGGCCCAGGACATTCAGCCCGGGCAGCACATTGAATTCCACCGCGCCTCCCGCGCCGTTCGCATCGGCCCTCCGGACGCGGGCCAACAGCAGCGTAGGGGGCGACCCCGCGTTGTACTGGCCGGCGCTGGCCGCGAGACCAAGGTTGCCGCCGGAAGTCGGTTGCAGCGCGTTCAGGCCCGCGACCGCCTCGGGGACATACACGCGTCCCGGCTCGGGTACGCGGCCGAATCTGACAATCACCCTGGTTCCGATCTCGTGTTGCGAACCCTTGGGCCGCAGCACCGCCGGCCCGGCTTCAGTCACGCGCGTGGAGAGGAACGGCGCCCTCGCGGCCAGCAGCCCCTCGAAGTCAATATCCTGAGGCAGCGCCGGGGATGCGCGGGGAATGGTGGCCGTGCTGGACGATCCCAGGCCGAGGCCAGTCGCCCGGCCCACAACGACTGTGGCGAACGGAACCGGCAGTTGCGGCGTTCCCGTGTAGCTCAGCAGCGCGATCACCTCGCTGCCGCTTTCGGTCCGCAAGCCGGCGACCCGCATGCCGAGCTGCCCGTCGGCTCCGAAGGCGACGTCGATATTCTCGATCAGCACCACGTTGGCCGAGAGCGCGCGGACCCGAACTCCCGGCACAGGCTGCCATGTGCCGGTGAAGTCCAGCGACAGCGACACTTCGTTGAGGAAGCCCTGGTCGAGCCGGTTCGAGATAATTGAGTTCAGGGCCACCTGCAACGAACCCTTCACGGGGCTGAAGGGCGCGCCGCCCACGCAGCGCAGCACGATTTCGCCGGCCGGCTCTGCCAGGCCATTGACACGCATCTGCAGGGGCGTCCCCGAGAGCTGACACTGCGTTACGGCATGAACTGGCGCGGCCCAACCCAGCGCGGCCAGCAAACCGGCGATCTGTATGAATGAGCGCATCCTGCCTCCTCCCCGCGCGTGGCGGAAGAAAACCTACATGAGCCATAGATAGGGACAGGCCAGCAAGTCCATCATGACGCAAAACCTTACCGGATGCCAGCTATACTGAATGGAGCAGAAGAGTCGGGGCGTAGCGCAGCCTGGTAGCGCACCTGCCTTGGGCGCAGGGGGTCGCAGGTTCAAATCCTGCCGCCCCGACCATCCTGTTGCCGCCCCTGGCGCGGACGGAACAGTCTCCGCCGGCGAAATTCCGCATGCATCCGCAGAATCGCAGCAAACTGGCGCACGCAAATCGCGAATAAACCGCTGATAAAGAAAATGGTGGTCGAGCCGATTTTCCGCGCATAGTGATGCACCGGCACTTCGTGGATGCGGAAGCCCGCGTGGTGCGCCCGCACCACGAATTCGGCGGTAAAGAACGAAAGGTGCCGGATCTCGCCGGCCACGGCATCGTACGCCACTTTCCGGAACAGGCGGAAGCCCGTGTCCATGTCGCGGTAGGGCACGTTGAAGAACCGCCGCAGCAGCCAGTTCTGCCCCGCCGAAAGCCAGACGCGGTAAAACGGGTCGCGCCGCGGGCGTTTGATACCCAGGATGATGTCGTGCGTGAGGCGGTACGGCTCGAGCCGCCAATAGTCGATCGCGGCGAACTGGTAATCGGAATCCACCACGAAGACCCAAGGCTTCGAGGCCCGCGCCACAGCGTCCATGACTGCGCGCTGGTATCCCTTGCGCTCGTTGCTCAGGTAGAGCTGGAAGCCCAGTTCCTCGGTCAGCCGTTCGAGCACCGCCTTGGTGTCGTCGGTGCTGCCGTCTTCGCAGACGATAAACTCGCAGTCCGGCAAACGCGCGCCGAGTTCGGCGATATAGTTTCGCAAGGTCTGCTCAATGATGAAGGACTCGTTGTGGACCGGGAAAACGATCGAAACGCCGCCACAGTCAGGGGTGGCGGGCGCGCGGACCGGCGTTCCGGGCGATGGTCTTTCGAGGGTCATCAATGCGTGTCCAGGACCAGCGGGCTGCTCTGCGTCACGCGAATCAGCTGCGCGCGGCCTTCCTCCTCCATGATCTCCTGCCGGGCGGAGTGCCTGGCCAGCGCGGCGCCGATCCAGCTGGGCGGGCGCCTCGTTCTCAACAGGAGGAACGGCTCGCCCACCGGCAATTCGCGTGGATGCATTACCGGCAGCGCGATGGTGCGGGCCAAGCGGGCGAGGCTCTGCTCCGGACTGTCCGTGCCGGTGTAACGCAGCGCGGCTTCGGGAGAAACGGCATAGCGTATCCGCTGCCGCTCCTGTTCGGTCGCGCCGTGCCAAAACTCGAGAAACGTCAGGGGCGAGTCCACCAGGACGAGAGAAGGCGCGGGCTGACGCGCCAGCAACCCCTGGAGCAGCGTTTGCGGCAGCGCCCCGTGGTCGGGCATCTGGAGATTGCGCTGGAAGTAGACCGTGGCCGCGCTTCCGGCGAGAAAGACGGCAAGAATGGCCGGCATCACGAGACGCCTGCCGCCCTCCAGTCTGCTCACCACCCATCCAGCGAGCAGCGCCCATCCCATGGAGAGGAACGGGACATAGCGGAAGACATATCCGCCCGCGGCTTTATGAATGAGGGGAGGCCCCACCACAGCCATCAGAACCAGGCCGCATACGAGGCAGGCTTCACGTGGAGTCAAAGCACCGGCGCTCCGCGCGTTCACGAAAATCCAGCCGGTGGGCGCGAGAGCCAGAAGCAGCAGCGTAAGCAGCAGCGGATACGGTGGGAAGTAGAGAGTGGCCGTGCTTTCAATGGCGGCGGCGAAGGTGGGCTGGGACCAGAAGACCGTCGAGAACTTACGGATCTCCAACAGCAACGGAACATACACCAGCAGCGCCGCCGCTCCGGCGCCCAGAGCCAACAGAACCGGCCAGTCCCAGCGGCCCGTCTGGTATCTTCTCCACGCCTCGGCGCCGAGCAGTGGGGCCAGCGCAAGCGGCGCCAGATAGTGCAGAGAACCCAGGAGGAACACGCAGATGGCGAGAGGCGGGAGCCACCGCCGGCGGCGTTCTTCCGCAGCGGCCTGCCAGCAAAGCAGCAAAACGCCAAATACGCCTAGCACCAGGCCGTACGGCCGGGCCTCGGCCGCGAAGTAGAGCGGGCGGCCCATGGTCATAGTGAGCAGGCCGCAAAGCGCCGCCAGCGGTCCCGTCCGGCGGCGGAGAAAGGCGTAAACACAAAGGCAGGCGATCCAGACGCCGGCGATCTCGGGGAGACGGATAGCCACTTGCGTGCCGCCCGGGATGGAGAGCGAGAGCCGCGTCAGCAGGTAGAACAGCGGCGGCTGCTGGTCCGCCGCAAGGCGCAGCGTGTCAATCAGCGCGGAGAACGACTCGAATTGGGACAGATAGAGGCTGAATAGTTCGTCGTTCCATAGCGGTTTACGCCGCACGAGCGCAAGGCAATGGCTGAAATAGGCCAGCGAGAACAAGCTGAGCGCCAGGAACTCCCACCCCCGCAGCCATCCTGGCGCACCGCGAGACGAATCCTCCGGACGTCCGGGCACCGGCTCAGTATATCAGGCTCTTGAGGCTGGCCGGTGCGTGAGTCTTGGCCCGTCCTGTGTTGGGAATGGGAAATGCCGGGGTCAGTTTGCGGCTGCCCGGCTGGAGCAACTCTTTCCTGGAAAGTGCCGGACTGCCGCCCTTGGGCTTGAGGCCTGTCCCGGCGCGGGATCATGGAGCGGGAGACGGGATTCGAACCCGCGACATCAACCTTGGCAAGGTTGCACTCTACCAGCTGAGTTACTCCCGCTCGCCGGTACCTTCCTATTGTGCTGCATGCCCGTTGATCTGTCAAACCACTCAGTAGGTTGCATTGTCAGGCGAACATTTTCAAAGCGAAATGACACTGTTTCCACAAGCTGCACAGAATAGTGTATACCTTTATTTTCAAGGTGTTACAAAAGTGTGTCGGGAACTCTTGGAAGGGCCGTCTTTTGTGATATTCTGAAAGCCGTTCGCACGATGGGTGGTCCGGCAGAGGGGGTACCTCAAGCTGCCGGGACGTCGCGCGGCAGGAACCCAGATAGCTGGAGATCCTGTGAAAATCCTGTGGATTTTCAGGAGGAGGATTCTGTGTTGACTGTGGAAAACAACCACTGGGAAGCAATCAAACATCAACTCCACGACAAGATTTCAACGGAGGCTTTTCAGAACTGGATAGCAAGGACCCGTCTGCTCGCTGATGAAGGTTCGGCGCTGCGGGTGATGGTGCCTGACGATGTCACCCGGCTGTGGCTCGAGCGGGAGTACGCGCCTCGAGTGAAGTCAGCGATTCTCGAGCTAAACCTGCCAGTGGCGGAGGTGCGCTACGAAGTGGCGGAGCACGCGGCAGTGCCCGTGCCGGCGGCGAAGCCGGCGGGAGAAAACGGTTTCTCGCGCTTCGAGGAAGCGACGCGCCAGCTCAATCCCCGCCTGCGTTTTGAGAGTTTTGTGGTCGGTTCGTCCAACCAGTTTGCTCACGCCGCGGCCGAAGCCGTGGCGAAGCAACCCGCCAAGGTGTACAACCCGCTGTTCATTTACGGCGGCAGCGGGATGGGCAAGACGCACCTGTTGCATGCGATTGGGATCCGGCTGCTTGAGTTATTTCCGGGCCTGCGAGTAGTATTCACAACCGGCGAGCGGTTTATCAACGATACCGTCACCTCGATGCGCACCCAGCGCATGGAAGCGTTTCATGAACACTACCGGCGGGCTGATGTCCTGCTTGTGGACGACGTCCACACTTTGGGCGGTAAGGAGCGTACGCAGGAGGAGTTCTTTCACACTTTCAATGAACTCTTTGACGCTCAGAAACAGATTGTGATCACCAGCGACTCGCTGCCGCGCCAGATCCCGGGCCTTGTGGACCGGCTCCGCACCCGTTTCGAGTGGGGTCTGATGGTAGACGTTCAGCCGCCCGACCTCGAGACGAAGATGGCGATTCTCGACCTGAAGGCGAGGCAAGAGAACATCGACTTGCCGGAAGACGTCCGCATCTACCTTGCAACCAAAACCCGTTCCAACGTTCGCGAACTGGAGGGCGCATGGACCAAGCTACTGGCCTTCTCGTCAGTTACTCAGTCCCCGATCACCCTCGGGATGGCGCAGCAGGCCTTGAAGCCGATTCTACCCTCTCAGGAGCGCAGGATCACCATCGAAGCTGTGGTGCGTGCCGTCGCGGAACGCTATTCTCTTCAACCCTCGCAGTTGAAGCAGAAGACCAACGCGCATGGCATCAGCCGGCCCCGTCAGATTGCGATGTATCTGGCCAAAGAACTCACCGGCGCCTCATTGCCGGAGTTAGGCCGGGCCTTCGGAGGTAAGCACCACACGACGGTGCTCCATTCGATTCGCAAGGTAGAACAGGCCAGGGCCACCGATCCGGATCTCAACAGGATCATACACAGTCTAATGGATTCATTCAATTAGACTTATTTCGTTTTCCACAGAACAGCCAGTGAATATGCTCTGCAGGGTTGTGAGTGAATCGAGCCTCTCCACTGCGCCAGGTCCGAACCGGGTGCTTTCACCACAGGCGCCTCAGCGGACAACCGCAAGAGTTTTGTATAATTTAGAGGGAAATCGACATTTCCACAACGCCTATCGCTATCATTCTCTAATACGATACTTATTGAGTCCTGAGTCAGCAATAGAGTTTAGGGGGTTCAGCACGTCATGGAGTTCACCATCAGCAAGGCCGACCTGGTCAGGGAACTGAATCTTTCCCAGGGTGTGGTCGAAAAGAAGACGACGATTCCGATTCTTTCGAACGTGCTGATTGAGGCGGCCGGGGATGAATTGACCATCACGGCTACGGATTTGGAACTGGGCATCCGGACGACAGTGCCTGCGCGCGTGAAGTCGGGCGGTTCGGGAACGATCCCCGCCAAGCGCCTCCTGGACTATGTACGGCTGCTGCCGGATGCGGATCTCCAGGTGAAATTCAGCGACAGCCACTGGGCGAGCCTTTCATGCGGGCGCTCGAAGAGCCGGATTGCGGGCATGTCGCGTGAGAGCTATCCGGATCTGCCGGGGATGGGCGAACCGTTGGGCCAGATCCCGATCGGGCTCCTGGCGTCGATGATCTCGAAGACGGTCTTCTCGATCTCCGCGGAGGAATCCCGTTTTACGCTCAACGGGGCGTTGCTGCTGCTTCGCGAGGGCAACATGACGATGGTGGCGACCGATGGCCACCGGTTGGCGCTGGTGGAACAGCCCAACCCGCTTGCGCCCGCCGGTTTGGATCACCGCGCGCTGCTGCCGCGCAAGGCCATGATGGAACTGCAGAAATTCGCCTCGGACTCCGAAGACAAGGATGCCCCGGTGGATTTCGGCCAAGATGACAACCACCTGTTCTTCCGCCTTGGCGCGCGTTTGCTGATGAGCCGGAAGCTGACGGGCAACTTCCCGGATTTCGAACGGGTGCTGCCGCGCAGCCACGCGCACGAGGTGGTGATCGAACGCGAAGAATTGCGGGCTTCGATCGAACGCGTAGCCCAGTTTGCGGACGAGCGTTCGCGGGCCATCAAGCTGCGGTTCTCCGACAACGAAGCCACCGTTCATTCGTCCCTTTCCGAAAGCGGTGAATCGGAGGAGAGCCTGCCGGTGAACTACACCGGGCCGACCGTGGAGATCGGCTTCAACGCCCAGTATCTTTTGGATTTTCTGCGGGCCGTTCCAGAGCCCCGCGTCGCCTTTCATTTCAAGGACGCACAAAGCGCCGGAGAGATCCGGCCGTCGGGCGAGGACATCGCCTATAACTACCGCTACGTCGTCATGCCGATGCGCATTTGAGCCGTAGAACTTGTTCAGTAAGGAACCAAACACATTGAGCAACCCAGGCATTTACGATTCCAGCAGCATCAAGATTCTGGAAGGCCTCGAGGCGGTGCGCCTGCGGCCCGCGATGTATATCGGTTCGACCAGCGAATCCGGCCTGCACCACCTGGTGTATGAAGTGGTGGACAACTCGGTGGACGAGGCGATGGCGGGCTATTGCGACACGATTCAGGTGACCATCCACATCGACGACTCCGTCACCGTCCAGGACAACGGCCGCGGCATCCCCGTCGGTATCAAGGAAGAGTATGGAGTTTCGGCGGCGGAGATCGTGATGACCAAGCTCCATGCCGGCGGCAAGTTCGACGCGAACACCTACAAAGTCTCGGGCGGTCTGCACGGAGTGGGCGTGAGCTGCGTAAACGCGCTTTCGGAGGCGCTGCACCTGGAGATCTGGCGCGAACGGCAGACGTGGGAGATGGACTTCGCCAAAGGCCTCCCGGTGGCGCCGCTCAAGGCTACGGGCAAGGCCGGCTCGAAGACCGGCACCAAGATCACGTTCAAGCCCGACGGGTCCATCATGGACGCGACCAAGTTCAACTTCGACACGCTGTCCACGCGCCTGCGCGAGATGGCGTTCCTCAACAAGGGCCTGAAGATCACTCTGACCGACGAGCGAACGGACCCCGTGCGGTCGCACGAGTTCTTTTACTCGGGCGGCATCGCGGAGTTCATCAAGCATCTGAACAAGGGCAAGAACACGCTCCACGAGAAGCCCATCGCGATTGAAGGCGAGCGCGAACTGCCCAACGGCGGCACGCTCACGATGGAAATCGCGATGCAGTGGAACGATTCCTATTCGGACCAGATCTTCAGCTTCGCGAACAACATCAACACGCGCGACGGCGGCACGCATCTGACCGGTTTTCGCACCGCGCTGACGCGCACGCTGAACGCCAGCGCGCGTCAGGCGAATCTGCTGAAGGACCTGAAGGACTCGAACCTGTCGGGCGACGATGTGCTCGAAGGCCTGATGGCGGTGGTCAGCGTGAAGCTGCCGCAGCCGCAGTTCGAGGGGCAGACCAAGGGCAAGCTGAACTCCGATGTGGGCGGCTACGTCACGCAGATCGTGAACGAAAAGCTCACCGAGTATTTCGACAAGAACCCTTCGGTGATGAAGAAGATCATCTCGAAGGCGGTGGACGCGGCGCGGGCGCGGGAAGCGGCGCGCAAAGCGCGCGAGTTGACGCGGCGCAAGGGCGCGCTCGATTCCGGCGGCCTGCCGGGCAAGCTGGCCGACTGTCAGGAAAAGGACCCGTCGCGCTGCGAGCTGTTCCTGGTGGAGGGCGAATCGGCGGGCGGCACCGCCAAGACCGGCCGGGACCGGCGCTACCAGGCCATCCTGCCGCTGAAGGGCAAGATCCTGAACGTGGAAAAGGCCCGCTACGACAAGATGCTGGGGCACGAAGAAATCCGCGCGATGATTACGGCCATCGGCACGGGCATCGGCAAGGAGGATTTCGACGTCGCGAAGCTGCGCTACCACAAAATCATCCTGATGACCGATGCGGACGTGGATGGCTCGCACATCCGCACGCTGCTGCTGACGTTCTTCTTCCGGCACATGAACGAGCTGATCACGCGCGGGCACGTCTATGTAGCGCAGCCGCCGCTGTACCGCATCAAGAAGGGCAAGAGCGAGAAATACATCAAAGACGACAAGGAGTTTGTCCGCGAGATCCTGCGGCGCGCTACCGACAACGTACATGTGCAGTATGGCAATGGGGAGCCGCAGGGACGCCTGGAAGGCGGAGAACTGCGCGGCTTCCTGATGGTGCTCGACGAATTCCAGCAGCTCTATTCGCGGCTGGAACGCCGCCTGGCCGATGGCCGGATTGTGGACTTGCTCGCCAACCTGAGCTACCCAATCGACACCAAGGAAGAATTCACGAATCAGGACAACCTCAAGCCGTTCGCCGAAGCGCTGGCCAAGCTGAATCTGCAGGTGCGCTTCGAGTTCGAGGAAGAGCATTCGAGCTGGAACATCGTCTATCACGACGATTCGCACGGCGACCGCTCGATCGGGCTCGAGATGATCACCCGGCCGGAATTCAAGCGGCTGCGCGCGCTGGCGCGCCAGGCGGCGAAGTTCAACCATGCGCCGTTCGTCGTGGTGAAGGATGCCCGCCGGGAGAGCCTCGAGGACTGGCGCGAATTGATCGGTTACCTGAAGAACGAAGGCACGCGCGACTGTTCGGTGACGCGCTATAAGGGGCTGGGCGAGATGAACCCCGATCAGCTCTGGAACACCACCATGAACGCCGAAACGCGCACTCTGCTGGAAGTGAAGCTCGAGGACACCGTCGAGTGCGAGTCCATCTTCTCCACCTTGATGGGCGAGGATGTGGAAGCCCGCCGCCGCTTTATCGAGCAGAACGCGTTGGACGTCCGCAATCTCGACGTGTAAGACTGTAGCGGGATGGTCGCCTCATCGAGTTTTCGCAAGCAGGTTGAGCGGTTGCTCCGGATTTCGCCGGAGGCCAAGCCCCGTGTCTACAAGACGGTCTTCGACGCCTCCGAAGTGATCTCCCTGAACTACGGCCTGGAGCTGATCCTCTCGGCGGGGATCGCGACTTTGGGCCTGGTGTTGAACAGTCCGGCGGTGGTGATCGGCGCGATGCTGGTTTCGCCGCTCATGGGGCCGATTCTTGCCGCGGGTCTGTCGCTGGCGGCCTCCGACCTGTACCTGGGCGTCAAATCGTTGATCGGCGTCACGCTGAGCATCGTTGGCGCGATCTTGTTTTCGGCGGGCATCGTTTGGCTGTTGCCGTTCCATGTCCCCACGGCGGAAATTCTCGCGCGCACGCAGCCCAACGTGCTGGATCTCGGCGTGGCGATCCTGTCGGGTCTCGCCGGGTCGATTGTGATCTGCCGCGGCGGCGAGGGCGGGGGCGTCACCGCGATGCCGGGCGTGGCGATCGCCGTGGCGTTGATGCCGCCGCTCTGCGCGGTGGGTTTTGGCATCGGCGCGGGCTTCGACTGGCCCATCATCTCGGGCGCCGGACTGCTGTTCCTCACCAACCTCGTAGCGATCACGGCGAGCGCGTTTGTCGTCTTCTACATCGTGCGCATGGACGCGCCCGACGTGCGCGAGTCCATTCAGGAGGCGCTGGCTGGGTCCAAACATCTCGACTGGATCGATCGCACGCTGCGCCGCACCACGCTCTCCTCGGCGCTCGGCGACATCGGGCGCATGCGCTATCGCACACTGTTGATCCTTGGCGTCTTCATACCCTTGTTTATTCCGCTGCAGAGGTCGTTTACACAGGTCCGCGACGAGACGATCGCACGCACGGTGGCGCGGGATGCCGTGCGGCTGATCGTGCCGGCGTCGCAGATCGTAACCCAGGCCGTGGACGTGACGCGCGAGCGCGTGATCCTGCGGCTGAACGTGGCCTCCGAATACCAGGCGGAGGACGTGGAACGCGCCAAGGAGATGCTGCTGCGCCGGACGGGCAAGGCGGTGGAGATCGACATCCGCCGCGTGGCCGGCGAGGACGACCTGCGCATGATCCGGGAAACGCTGGCCTCGCGCGTGGCCGAACCCAGGGCGGTGGATCCTCTGGCCGACCTGCCGCGCGTGGGCGCGGACCTGTTCATGCGCGTAGAGAAGGCATTGAGCGAGGCGTGGCCCGCCGAATCCGCGCCGCGGGGCAATGCCGAGGTGGCTTTCGATGCCGATGGGATGCTGATCCGGGTGAAGTACAAATCCGAGCGGGATCTGGCGCCGCCCGCGCTGGAGGCCATCACGATCTCGCTCCGCTCCAAGCTTCGAAACCAGCGGATTCGTCTGGAAGCGAACCGCGAAGCGCCGGCTCCCGCCCCACGCCGGCGCTGACCGGCATGGCCCTGCGCGGCATTCTCGATCCAGGAGATTGGCTGGGCATGAAGCCCCGGCTGGATCCCGCCGCTACGCCCATCCGCCTTCAATTCGAGCCCGATCCCGCAGAAATCCGGCTGCGCTTCTGGGTCGGCGGGGTGATTCTTGGCGTGGCGGCATTGGCCGTCGTTTACGGCAGTGGCATCGTGGTCTTCGTGGCCAGCGGATTTGCCTTCTTTGCGCTGTTGAACTTGCTTTACGCGCTCCTCCAAATTCGCTTCCGCTTCGAGATGACGATTACGGGACTCGAGGTCTCGGTGGCGCGGAGATCCATCCTTGGCCGGAAGAACTGGCGCGAACCGCTCCGGAATTACCGTGGCGTTGTGCTGCGCGACGCCGAAGTGGAGCAGCACAGCGGATCGAGCAAGACCCGCTCCTGGAAGCGCTATTTCATCGTCGAACTTCAGCACGCCGATCCCGCCAGGACCGTACCGCTGTTCGTCAGCGAGTCCGGCCTGCCGCCCCGCGATGAGCACGTGGCCTTTGCTTCACGCTTCAGACTGCCTGCGCTCGAAGAGGATCTGGGCACGCAGATCGAAGCCGCCGGGCCGAGGGCCTTGACGTCCCCAGGCCCGCCGCCGCCCCGTGTTCGCATGCAGGAGGTGGACGGCGTGGTGTGTCTCGGTCTTGCGCCCCGGCGGCTGTGGCGCGTGGCCGCGGTGCTGTTCTGGCTGCTGCTGCCAGCCGTCATCGGCGGGTTCCTCTATCAGATCGACCCGCATTTCGGGTTGATGGCGGGTGTGATGACTGCCATCTTCGCGCTGGTTATGTTGGGCATGAGCTGGATCGCGGAGCGCGGCGCTTCGGGCAAGCCGCAAGGACTCTGCCTGAGCCGCGAGGCGATTTGGATCGGCGCAGCCGGGCCGCCGCCACGGATCTTTGTGCCCATCGAGTTGGTCCGGGAAGTAAGGCTGGCGCGGCGAAACGGCCGCCTCTCGCTAAACGTTACCGGCGGCACGAGCTGGCTCAGCTTCGGCGGAACTCGCGAAGACCGCGAAGCGCTCGAGTGGATGCGCGCCTGGCTGGTTTACCAGCTTGCCGGACGGCGCGTACAATAGCGGAATGCTGGGACGATGCATTCTGGGACTCCTGCTGGCGGCTGCCTGCCCGGCACAGCAGATGGACGATTACGTCTTCGCATTTCTGCGCGCTCATCCCGAACGCAGCGAGATTTCGCGCGAACAAGCGATCGAGATTCAGAAAGCGCACATGGCGCACATCGGCAAGATGGCGAGCGACGGCGTGCTGGTGGCCGCGGGTCCGCTGGTGGATTCCCCCGACCTGCGCGGCATCCTGATCTTTCGTGGCATCACGCTTGAGCAGGCCCGCCGTACGGCGGCCGAAGACCCCGCCGTGGTGGCCAAGCGCCTGCGGGTGGACCCGGCCGCCTGGCGCGCCCCCGCCGGCATTGGCAGGAGGGTGGCGGAATGGTCGAAGGCGAACCCCGGCGGAAACGCTCCGATGACCAAACGCGTGTTACTGATCTACTGGAAGACACCCGCCACGCCCGCCGATTGGGTTTCGCCCGAAGCCCGGGAGGGGGTGGCAGGCCACATGGAGTTCGTCCGGAAGGCGCTTGCGACGGGAGAGGCACTGGCCGCCGGGCCGATGCAAGGCTCGGAGGAATTCGTAGGCGTGATGGTGTATCGGGGAGAGGACGCGGGCGCGGTCATGAAGAAGTGTGAAGCCGACCCGTTCGTAGCCCGCGGCTGGGCCCGGCCGCAGGCGTTTGTCCTGTACATCGCCGAGGCGACGTTCGAGCGGCCGTAAGTTCACCGCAGCACGGTTTTCGCCAGGCCCGGGTTGCCAGCGGCGTCGAGCGCGCGGATCACGATGGTGTGCTCGCCCGGAGGCAGGTTCGGCAGGCGGAGCGTGAAGGTCTCCCGCAGACCGTCGGTGATGCCGTCGTCGGCTTGCATGAGCCGCCACGGGGCGGCGTCGAGGGAGTACTCGACGCGGCGCAGAGGCGAGGCCGAATCTTCGGCGGTGATGCGCAAGACAATCGCTTCCCCCTCGCGCGTGGCGGGCGCGATGTTGACGGCGGGCGGGGTCTGGTCAATTACCACCGGCGGGCTGACGAGCTCGGCTTCGCGCGCGTCGGCGGGGGTGTTCGAGAGCCGGTCGCTCGCCACCACGCGGAAGAAATAGCGGCCGTCGGCGAAGGCTTCGGCGTCCTGGACGTACGTGTTTTCCGTGAGGTGAGCCTTCAGGAGCTTCCATTCGCGTTCGTCGTCGCCGCGAAAGTGGAGCGCGTATTCGAGCTGATCCTTGTCGGGATCTTCGGCCGTCCAGGAGATATAGAGCTGCGGCTGGCCGCTGCGCTCCACACGCTGCGTGGGCGTGCCTGAGGATGTGGACGGCCCCGCCGCGCCGGTGTCGGTGACGGTGATCGAGTAAGCTGCGGCCGCGCTGGCCGTGGCGGAGGCGGCGCCGCCCGCGCGCGCCGTCCATTGCGGCAGCACCGAGATGCCGCGCACGATGGGGCGCGTGTTCTGGGGCTGATAGGTGAGCGTCACCGAATCGAGCGCGGGCGGAATAGAGCCCGATTTCAGTTCGGCCTTCCACTGGATGTAGCGCGCGTTGGGGCTGGCGATCATGGTTTTATCCGGATCGGTCAGGGGTGCGGACCATTCGCTCCAGGTGCGGTCGGGCCGCGCGGAATTGCCCGACCGCGTGCGGAACGCGAACGCGCCCGTGGCGGGCGAGCCGGCCCAATCCAGGCGGCCCCAGCGCGCCACGTTGCCGGCGTCATGCACCGGCGATTCGTAGCTGCCCGAAGGCTGATCGTTGCCGTGCAGGCGGAAGAGCTTGCCCAGGTTCGCGGTGGCGGCGTAAATCGAGCCATTATGCGCCGCCAGCCGGGTGGTTTCGCCTTCCTGCGTTTCGGCAAGCAGAGTCGCTTTCAGGTCGCTGCCGAGCGAGTAGAGCCGGCCGCGCTGGTCGGTGGAAAAGACGATCGTGCCATTGCGCAGCGCGATGTCGAAGACGTTTTCGTCCTGCGAGGTCCACAGCGTCTCGACGGTGTGGTCGGGATGGATGCGGTAGATCGCGGTGCGCTCGACGCCCGGCATTTCATAGACGCTGGCGGGCAGCGCGGTTTCGGGCACGGGCGGCGGCGTCTTGGCGGCTTCGGCTGGAGGCTTCACCTCGACGCCACCCTGCGCGCGCGCGGCATCGGAGGTCACGGTGATGGTGGTGGTCACGACGCCCAGCGGAGAAGTGGGCGAGGGCGCGGTTTGCGCCCCTTCCGCCTGCTTGCGCGCCAGCGATCCACCGAGTGCGGCCACGTACAACGAGCCATCGGGCGCGCACAGGATCGAGCGGATTTCTGGAAGGGGCGAATCATACAGGACAAACGCCTTATCCTTCGCCTCGATGCGGTACAGGATGCCGTTGGGCTCGCTGCCGGCCAGCAGGCGGCCCTGCGTGTCGAATGCAAGGCTGGTGACGTGCGATTGTCCGGTTTCGTACCAAAGCTCGCCCTGCCCGGCGGCCGTGGCGCGGTGGATGCGGCCGCTGTCGCCGGTCCCGATAAACAGGGAGCCATCGGCGGCGGGCGCCAGCGCCCAGATGTAGGTCGCCTGGGGGTCGTAGTATTCGCTGGCCTGTCCGTTCTCGATCTTCCACACCTTGCCGTTGGGCGAGGAGGCCGCATAGAGAAGGCCTTTGGCGTCGAGGGCGAGCGCGAACACACCGGGATGCGGCGCGGACCAGAACACTTCGGCCTGCTGCCCCGGCCGGATGCGATAGACGCGGCCGCGATGGCCGGTCCCCAGATAGAGCGTGCCATCCGGCGCGGCAGCCACCGCGAACACCGCCGCTTCGCCCGAACTGAACACCTCATCGAGCCGCGGCGCAAGCGTCAGCCGCCCCTCGCGCGTCAGCGAAACGCCCTGAAAGCGGCCCTTCACGAAGTCCGCATAGGAGTTTGATTCCCACGCGGCGGAGCCTCCGCCGCGCAGCGCGGCGGGCGCGAGCAAAAGGGCGAGAGCAATCAGGCGCAGCGGCATCACGTGGGTCTATTCCTTCACTTCGATGGCGATGGTCTTCATTCCGGTCATCATGTAGCCGCCGGAGGCTATTTCGATCTCGTCGATCTTCGCCCCGGGCGTCTGCACCTGGGAGCTGCCCAACAGCAGCGTGAGCGAAGGCGGCGGCGCGGGCATGGTCTCGCCCTGCACGATCCAGGACGGGGCGCTGCGCCACACGCGCACGAACGCCTTCGTATTCGGCCGCAGGCCGCGCAAAAAGCCGAGCAGTTGCGGCTCGGTTTTCGGCGGCGCGATCAGGAACTGGCGGTACTCGGCGAGGTTCGATTGCGCGCCGTCGGCCACGGTGAAATACAGCGGCCCCAGCGGCGCACCCACGGGAACCGTGTAGCTCACCGTGCGCGTCATCTCGCGGCCATTGTCGCCGGTGAACAGGGCGGTCAATTCGACCGTTTCCCCCGGCCGCGCCTCGCGCTTCGAAGCCCACAAGTTCTCGATCTGAAGCTGCCGCTTCTCGTTCGTCACCTCGATATCCAAGTGGATCGCCGCCACCTTCAGCCGGTCGAAGCCGCTTTGCATCAGCGCGGAAATGGGAGCGGCCAGCGCGCCCGAGGCCATATTCGGCGCTGCCAGTTCGGAGGTGTACACGTTTTCGAACGGGATGGGCGGAAGCCCGTCGGCCAGGTCGATGCGGGCCTTTACATCGAGGCTGGCCAGTCCGGTGGTGCGTTCGGTGGCGTCAATGGCGGAGAACACGGCCATCTGCAGCAGCAGTGGCGTGAACAGGCGGTCGCGGACAATGTTCATGCGGTAGGTGTGTTCGCGCGCCGCGCCGGTGCGGCTATGCAGGCGGATGGTGACTGGCGTCAGCGTGGCTTGGCCGCCGAGCCGCCCGGTGATGGCGGCCGAACGGTCCTGCGTGATCACGCCCAGCGTCTCCTTCGTCTCCGAGATCTTGAACGACACGTTCTGGCTGGCGAGCAGCGTCATCACCTCGGCGCGCGCGAACGGCATCTCGCTATCGCCCATCGACAAGAAACGGTGGCCGAAGGCGTACACCGTGTCGCCCTCCACATGCGTCACCGTCCCATCGGCGCCCGCCGCCAGGTCGCCCGTAATCAACTGAACGCTGATCATCGACCCTGGCTCGAGCGGCGCGGGCTTTGCGGCTGCCTGCTGCCGGCTTTGTCCTCCCGAAAGGCCCTGCACCGGTTCGAGGCCCGCCGCCCGCAGCAGCGGCGCGAAATGCTCGAAGGCGGCGCGGGTGAAACCGGACATCCAGAAAGGCGTCGCGATCTCGGTCAGCCGCGTGGGTCCAAGATCATAGTGCACGGGCGCCGGCAAAAGCGAAGCCAGGTCGAAGGGATTGCCGGGACGTTCAGCCCGTGGCGGCGCGGGCGGAGTCGAGGCGGCCTGCAGCATCTCCTCGATGGGACGAATGCCCGCGATGGGATCTTTGGAAAAGGGAAACGACAGCGCGACCGCGCCAATGAGCCGTCCTTCGTAATACACCGGCGAGCCGCTCATGCCCTGCAGCACGCCCGTGCGCTCCAGCGGCCCGCCGCTGAGCCGCGCCAGGATGATCGATTGTTTCGGACCAATATTCTCCAGAACGCCCAGGATTTCCGCGCGGAATTCTTCGATTTTCGCGCCTTCGAAGACGGTGCGGCCGGTGGCGGTCATCCCGGGGCGCACCTCGCGCAGGGGCAGGATCCGGGTCTGCGCCAGCGCCGAAACCGCCACAGCCAGAAAGACATAGATGACAGCGAACCGCACTATCCTCAATTGTAAGCGGGGGCGTGGAGCGGAAGACAGGCCTGGGTTATAGTAGGAGAGTACCTGCCACGTTCGGGCGCGGTAGCCAAGTGGTAAGGCAGAGGTCTGCAAAACCTTTATTCGCGGGTTCGATTCCCGCCCGCGCCTCCAGGCTCTTCCCGCTCCCTCCTGATAGTCTGATAGCCATGCGCACCGTTTTCAACGTGGCGTTCGTCGTGGGTCTGTTCCTGCTCTTCGCGCATCTTCTCGCCCGGATGTCGCTCTATCACCCCATGCGCTACCCCGATGGCTATTGGGACCTGCGTCACGCCCTGAAGGCCGATGACGTCCTCCTCACCACGAGCGACGGCGTGAAGCTCCACGGGTGGTATGTCAAGCACGAGGATCACCCGCTGGCGACCCTCTTTCTTCATGGCAACGCCGGCAACGTCACGCATCGCGGCGAACATATCGCTCATTTACGCCGCGCAGGCAGCGCCGTGCTTGTGCTCGACTACCGGGGCTACGGCAGGAGCGAGGGTTCACCGTCGGAAAGCGGCCTGCTCCGCGATGCCCGGGCGGGCTATGAGTGGCTGCTCGGCCAGGGCTGGTCCCCCGAGAACATCATCATCCACGGCGAATCGCTTGGCTCGACCGTCGCCGTCTTGCTGGCCGCCGATGTGAAATGCGCCGGCGTCGTACTGGAAGCGCCGTTTCCCTCGGTTCAAGCTGTTGCGGCGGGAATCCTGCCCGGAATTGGACCCCTGGTGGCCCGTGGCTACAATGCGGGCGCTGTGATCGAGAAGATTGGGGCTCCGCTGCTGATCATCCACGGCGACCGGGACGAGGTGATCGCGCAGCGCCACGGCCTGCGCCTCTTCGAGATGGCCACCGAACCCAAGTCCTTCTGGAGCGTACCCGGCTCGGGCCACAACGATCTCGTCATGACCGCCGGCGAGCAATACACCGAGCGCCTACGCGCCTTCTACCAGCTTCAAGCCGTACCCCACCCAAACCAGGAATGAGAAAAATGGTGGAGAAAAATGGTGTCAGACACCATTTTTTTCAACAGAAAGCGTTTATTATCAATAACTTAAGAAGCTATGGCGCGTCTTGACCCAAATGGGCCCATCCTCGATTCGCCTACCCCAGCTCGACCGTTAGCCGCGTCACCGAAGCGGCCGGACACCGGTACCGCACCACCCCAGCCGCCAATTCCGCCTTCGCCGCCCGCGGCTCCACACTGCGCGGCGCCTCGAAGCTGTTATGCGCGCGTGGATCCGGAGCGGCCAGCGCCAGCGCCTCCACTTTCCCCGGCCGCCCTCCATGCACGCGGATCTCAACCTCCGCCGCCTCGGTCATGTGCAGATTCGACACGCACACCGTCAGCCGCTTATCATCGAGCGAGGCCGAACTGCTCAGCCGCGGCAGCATCCCGGTCCCTTCGCCGCGCCGGTAACTGATCGAGGGCGCCGCGATCTCGGTCCGCAAAGCCTGCGCCCCCTGGTGGGGCGCGTACATCGCGAATACGTGATACGTCGGCGTCAGTGCGAACTTGTCCTCGTGGGCGAAGAACAGCGACTGCAGGCAATTCACCAATTGCGCGATATTCGTCATCGCCACCTTCTCGGCATGCCGGTGGAAGATGTCGAAGCTCAGCGCGGCCAGCACCGCGTCGCGCATCGTGTTCTGCTGCCCGAGCAGCGCCTCTGGGAACGGCTCCGTCCCCGGCGCGTGCCAGGAGCCCCATTCGTCGATCGCCAGTTTCACGCGGTGCTGCGGATCGTACTCGCCCATCACGCCCCATTGGGACCGGATCAGGCTCTCCATGTCGTTCCCCTCGCGCAGCAGCTCGTAATACTGCTCCTCCTGATACAGCACGGCGTCGCCTTTGCCTTCGAACCAATTCCGCGTGCGGCCGCCGCTCACGTTCCACGAATAATGGTGCGCGCCCCAACCCCACAGTTTGCCCAGTCCCGCCCCCCCCGCGCGTTCGAAGAACCGTCGTGTCCAAGCCCGGTTGTCGCTGTTCGGACCCGACCCGATCAACGCCAGCCGTACCCCATACGATGGCGTCCACGCCGTGAACCGCCGGAATTCCACCGCATACTCCTCGGCCGTGAAGTTGCCCCCGCATCCCCAACTCTCGTTGCCCACGCCCCAGTAACTGACGTTCAGCGGCTCGCGTTCGCCGTCGGCCTCGCGCTGGCGCGCCAGCGTCGTTGAGCCGGCCGGCGAATTGCAGTACTCGATCCAGCGCCAGAAATCCTGCGCCGGCAGGCTGCGCAGGTTCGCCGCCAGGTACGGCGCCGCGCCTGTCTCACGGCACAACCGCACGAATTCCACCGTGCCGAAGTGATTCGGGTCGAAGTTCTCCGGACCGTCGCGCCGCGCCTGCTTCGCCCACTCGCGCGAGTCCACCCAGAAGTTCGTGCGCACCGGACGCTGAGCGTGCGGACCCGTTCCATCCCGCCAGTCATACTGATCCGCGAAGCATCCGCCCGGCCACCGGATCACCGCGGGCTTCACCGCGCGCAACGCGTCCAGCAGCGCCTTGCGCAACCCGCGCTCGTTCGCGATCTTCGACTTCTCCCCCACCCAGATCCCGTCATAAACCACCGCGCCCAGATGCTCCACGAAGTGCCCATACACCTCCGGCGCAATCCGCCCCACCGGTTCGCCGATCATCACGTCTATTCGCGCAGCCGGCTCCTGTGCGCGCAGAGGCAGCGACAGCGCGGCCGCGGAGGTCAGGAAGGAGCGTCGTTTCATCATTGACCCGAATCGTATGCTTTGCGCGCGATACGAGTCAACCGGCGGGGATAGAATGGGAAAGCCATGCTCCGGCGCACGCTGCTCACCCTCCCCCTTCTCGCCGTCCAACGCGCGCTTCCCGCCGACCGCCTGGAAGCCTTCGGCCGGCGCTGGTCCGTGCCGCTCGGCGCCGACTGGCGGGTCGCTCAGGAAGAGGGCGAGGAAACCCTGCTGCTGGTCACCGCCCGCCCCAAAGCGGACAGCCCGCGAAAACCCTTCCAATACGCGCTGATGGAGGGCCCTCCGCTCGAACGGTTCACGCTCGAAGTGGAAGCCCGCCGCCAGCAGCCGCGCGGTTCGCTCATCATCGTCTATGCCTGGCGCGGCCCCTCCCATTTCAATTACGTCCACTTGAGCGACGACACGGGCAGCGAACAGCCCGTCCACAATGGCATCTTTCACGTGTACGGCGGCGACCGCGTTCGCATCAGCCCCGAGCAGGGCCCCTGCGCCCTGCCCGGCCCTGGCTGGCACAAGTGCCGCATCGCCTACGACGCCGCCACCGGACTGGTGGAAACCTGGATGGACGGCCAGTTGAATCCGTCGCTGCGCGCGGTGGACATCAGCCTCGGCGCGGGCCGCATCGGCCTCGGCTCCTTCTTCAACACCGGAGCCTTCCGCCGCTTCCGTCTCGAATAGCCAACAACCTGCCGCAGGGCGCGCCTTCAGGCCCGCCCCGGTGTTCGCCAATAGCAAATATTTTTATCCCGCCCCATTTCAACGAATTACCACGATTTCCGCCCTCCACCGCCCCATTGACAATTCCTTCGCAATGCTACCGTGGAACCGGAGCAGGTTCCCAGCCGGCCGGCAAAGACCTCTCAAACGCTGACGAACCAAATTCGCCCAAGCGTAGCCGTCGAGCCAGCGATGTGACAGAACGGCGCCGATTCACAGTGGCTATCTGGCCTTGGCCCCGAGTCGGACCCGATGACGCGTATTGATGTTCTGCGTGACCATAATAGTCGCCCTTCCAGCTCCCTCGGGAGCACGTGGCGGCGGGCGCCCGGCATACATTGCGGCCCCCGGGTTTTTATAGGGTGGGAGTTGAAAAGGACACTGGAAGCCTCTCCCGCCCTCCGTTGGCTATTGATTTTGCCCCTTGCTGACGCTCGGGGCTTCGAAGCACCGACCGTAAGGGAGGTGGATCGCATGGAACGGCGAAGCGCAGCCCCTTGCTGACGCGCGCGGCTTCAAAGCACCGACCGTAAGGGAGGTGGATCGCATGGAACGACGAAGCGCAGCCCCTTGCTGACGCGCGGGGCGTCAAAGCACCGACCGTAAGGGAGGTGGATAGCATAGAACGACGAAGCGCAGCCCCTTGCTGACGCGCGGGGCGTCAAAGCACCGACCGTAAGGGAGGTGGAAAGCGCCTCAATCCATCATGCGATGCCGGAGTGTGTCCGTTCGCTCAATAATACACCCGCTTCACCCGTTGTCCAATTCCACACAAAATGCTGTAGCTAATCGTCCCCGCTGTCCGCGCAATTTGCTGCGCATCCAGCGAAACATCGCCTTCCGCTCCGAGCAGAGTCACGGGGTCGCCGGGAGCCAGGGGAGTGCATTCGGTGATGTCAATCGACGTCAAATCCATCGAAATCGCGCCCAAAATGGGCGCCAGGCGGCCGTTGGCGATCACTTTTCCCTTGTTCGAGAGCCGGTGGTGGAGCCCATCGGCGTAGCCCACGGCCAACACGGCCATCTTCGTTGGCCGCTCGCAACGGTGCATGCCGCCGTATCCGACCAGCGCGCCGGCGGGCAGGTCCTTCACTTCGAGGATGCGGGCCTTCCAGTTCATCGCCGGCTTCACGTCCACCACCGCGGGCGGCGCGCCGCCGCGTACGGGACTCACATACCCATAGATGGCGTGTCCCGGCCGCACCATGTTCCCCCAGGCCTCGCGCCGCCCATAGGCCACGGGGATGCTGGCGGACAGGTGCACGTATTTCGGATCGATGCCCGCCACGGTGAACGCCTCCCGCACGGCCAGAAACGCGCGCAGTTGCTCCGCGGTCTGCGGCGATTGGTAGTTGGACGCGGAAGCGAAGTGGGTCATCAAACCCTCCAGCCGGGCGGCCTTGGCCGCGAGCACGCCCTCGACGATCGCGGCGGGATCGGCGCGCATGCCCAGGCGGCTCATTCCGGTATCCACGGCCAGGTGATAGCGCAGCGGCCGGCCCATTGCCGCCGCCATGCGGTGGTAATCGGCGAGTTGGGGGAGCGAGTGGATGCAGGGTGTGAGGTCGTAATCGATCAACGCGGGGCGTTCGAACGGCAGGAAATCGCCCATGATGAGGATGTTCGTGGTGACGCCCCCCTGCCGCAGCACGACGCCTTCCTCAACGTTCGACACCGCGAGCCAGCGGGCTCCCTGCTGCTGGAGAACGCGGCCGGCTTCCACCGAACCGTGGCGGTAGGCGTCGGCCTTCACGACGGGCATCACGTCCACACCAGCACCCACGGCCTTGCAGACCGCGCTGTAGTTCGCCGCCAGTTGTGCGCGCGACACTTCCATCCAGCAGCGATAGGTGATGGGGACCATGCAGTCTCTATTGTCGCCGCTCGCTGAGGCGCTGGAACAGAGATTCGTACGCGTTGGTGACGGCGTTCCAGCTATAGCGCGTGCGCACGCGCTCCACTGCCGTCGCGCGCAGCCGCTCGCGCTGGTCTTCCGTCATGGCGAGCACTTCGCGCATGAGCCGAACCAGCCCTTCCTCGTTCTCGAAGGCCAGACCCGCGCCGCCGGCCACTTCCTCATTCTCAGGCGTACGGAGATAGAGGACCAGCGCGCCGCGGCCCATCGCTTCGATGAGCGCGGGATGCGTGCCGCCGACTTCGGTGGCGTGGACGTAAGCGAAGGAGTTGGCTTGCAGCTCGTGGTAGCCCGCGCCGTAGATGCCGCCGGGCAGCACGACGCGCGCATCGCGGGTGTCGCGGATGGCGCGGATGTAATCGGCGGCGTAGGGGGCGTCGCCAATCAGGGCCAGCCGCATCGGCGTGTCCACCTGTTCAAAGGCGCGGCGCACGAGCAGCGGGTTGTTCTCCGGCTCGAAGCGGGTGACGTAGAGGAAGTAGCGCCGGCGTTCGAGGCCGAGGGCGCGCAGCGTCTCGCCGGGCGGCACCTGGCCCATCGGCGCGCCGTAGGAAATGAACGTGGAGTGCGCTTTCCACCGCTGGAGGTAGTAGTCCTGAATCCGCTCGGCGTCGGTAACGATTTCAGTGGGGCAAAAGGTGGAGAGCCACTCGGAGAAGTAATACCAGGCGCGGGCCGCGCGGTTCCATTTCTTTCGCTTCCGTTCGAGGCCGTCCACATTCAGCGCCACGGGCATGCCGCGCAGCCGGGGGAGCCACGTGAAGATGGCGTTCGCGCCGTTGCAGTACAGAACTACATCGGCGGGGTTGCGCAACAGATGGAGCGTGGACGCGAACGTGTGCGCAAGGGTCTCGGCGTACTTGTGGCGGACGGGTGGAATATGCACCAGGCGGACGCCGCGGTAGTGCGGTTTCGGATGCGCGTCGCGGCAATAGACCGTCACCTCGTGGCCGCGCTCCACCAGGCGCGTCGAGATCTCCTCGGCGAACGTCTCGAAGCCGCCGTAGCGCGCGGGGATGCCGCGGGTACCCAGCAGGGCTATGCGGAGCTTCACGCGAGCACCTGCCAGAGAACGGGCCCGGCGAGTCCGCTCAAGGGGAGAGGGCTGAAGGCGAGATCGCGCTTCCAGCCCGCAATTTGCCGTTCGGTGGCGGGGCTCGCCGCTCCGTAGTGGGGACGCAGGTCTTCATCGATGTCCGGCGGATTGTGGAGACTTTGGACGTGCGCCAGCAAGGTGTTGCGGACCTGGATTTCAAGTTCGTTCCGGCCCCCGCGCACCAGGCGGCGGGGGATGTCGAAGCGGTAAGGCCGCATCCAGCGGACGCCGAGAGGCTGGCCGTTCAGAAATGCTTCGGCAGTACAGCCCACGCTGCCGAGGTCGAGAACGGCGTCGCGACGGGGGACATTCGCGGCCATCCGGTAAATGCCTTCGCCGGACAAGTGGCGCAGGCCGGGATGTTCGTTCCATGGCTGCAGGGAGGGCAGAGTGAATTCGCGGCGTGGAAAACGGACGCCTTCGGCGCTGAGTTGCCAAGGACCCGCGAGCGACTGCTGCTCGCGGATGCGGCGCGGCGGACGCGGCTTCTGCGCGCGACGATTCGAGAAGACGGCGAAAACGGACTGCCAGGGCTCCAGGCGGAGTTCGAGGTCAGGCGCCGCAGCCGCCCCCGTGATTTCGCCGGAGAGGGCATCCCACAACTCCGCGCGCACACCCGGCGGGACACGGACCTTGATCTCGCCCGCGAACGGCTCGGGGCGCAAGTTGGTGATGAAGAACAGGTCCATGCCATCGATATTGCGCTGCTGGAAGGTGACCCCTTCGGGAGCGACGAACTGCGGCGGGACGTGGCGGCCGATCTCGGCCAGAAGCCTCCGTTGCCCGGCCGTGAGTGCGGGCAAAGGGACGAAATGCTGCTCCTGGGGCGAAAAGGCGTTGGGCCGGAATCCGTAATCGATACGGATGAAGCTGGGCGTGGCCGCGCGGAAGCTCCCTTCTTCGTTGGGCTCCAAACCCACGCCGGCCGCGGGCAATTGATCCAGGGCAATCACCGTGCCGCCGTTCACCGCGAAGTAATGGAGCTTTTGGACAGTGGCTACAGGCATGGTGCGGATGCTGGGCAGGATGAGGATACGGTATCGGTGGCCCAGAAGCTCAAGGGCGCCGTCCTTGACCTGCATTTTGTTCTGCAGCAGTTCGTCATTCACCAGGTCGTAGTCGTAGCCGTGCTGAAGCAGCAGGCGCGGCACATCGCCATACTTCATCACGCGCTGCTCGATGTTGAAGATGGCTCGTTCACTCCACACCTGCGCCTGCGGCGAGTACAACAGGATGTCGGCGACGAAGCGGCCCTGGCGCAGCAGCCACGAGGCGCGCGCGATATAGGCCGACAGGTGTTTGTAGTGAGGCCACCAGGGCATCCAGGGCTGGATGCGTTCGCAGGCGAAGAAATCGCGCGTGGGCGCGACTTCGGGTTCGGGCGTAAACAGCCAGCCGTGATTCCAGAACTGCGTCACGCCATCGCGCAGGAAGGCGTCGGAGGCGATCTTCATCTCTTCGAGAGTGGAGCGGTAGCGCTCGCGGTGAAGGAAGGTGTAGGACTCGGCGGACACCGTTGACCGGCCTGCGAAGCGGGCGCCCGAGGCGGTGGCTTTGCGGGGATCGGCGACGGTTTCGAAGCGCGCGGTGGTGACCTCGGTGTCGGCCTGGTGCGCGCGTCCGGCGCCCGCGATGATCTCGGCGTTGAAACGGTAATGCGGCTGCATGCGGCCTCTCACGCCGAGCTTGCTGCAGGCGGCGAGGAAGGGATCGTAGCAGAACTCGAGCGCGATCTGGTGCAGGACGTCATTCACGTCATAACGGACGCGCGGTGTTTGGGGACCGATGTCGAACCAGATCGCGGGCAGGTACCGCGTGAGGTCATAAGCCTTGCGGCGCTTGAACTCGGCCAGCGTCGAGTTGCTCCACAGCAGCGTGTCGCGGAGCGGGACGACCTCGAAACTGTCTGAGAAAATCGACTCGATGGTGGACCCAAGCCACGGCTTGAACTCGCGGGAGAACTGATCGGTGATGGGCGCGAGGTAGCGTTGCATCGCCTCACGGCTGAGGTGATCGACGACGAAGCTGCGCGGTTTGTCCAGGTCCTGGGATGCGTTCTGCTGGCCCGTATAGAGGAGGCGGAAGGCCATCAGGCGCCAGCGGCCCTGCTCCATGCGCCAGCGTCCTGCTTCGCCTTGGAAATCGGCGGTCAGATCCACCAGCGAGGCGGGATCCAGGCTCTGGCCGTCCAGCCGCGCCCCCACGACGGCGATGGCCTGGTTGTGATCCTCCGGCTTTCCTTCCACGCTGGTGAGGTAGGCGTAGAGGCCGGTGTTGGGCGTGCCGGCGTCTTTGTACCGGGGTAGCGGACCCTCGTATGAAAAGGGACCCTGGAAATCCTCCCAGCAGACGGCGAGCACTTTGCTGCGGTCCCTGGGAGCCACCCATGGCCCGCCGAAATCCCATCCTGGAGCGAACGTGAGCGCCACGGCCAGATCCAGCCGTTCACATTCGCGCAGCACATGGCGTACGGCGTCGAACCAGGCGGGTGAAAGGTAATCGATGTTGCCCTTCTCGAAGAACCGCCACACCACAGTGACTTCCAGTCCTCCCAGGCCCGCGCGCTTCATCTCTTCCAGGTCGCGCGTGAGCAGAGGGTGCGTCACAGCACTGCCGGGCCACCACCAGCGCGTGTGCGGCCTGGCGCTGCGCGGCGGGTTGCGGAAGCCTGCCAGCAGGCGGTCACGGGTTGCCTGACCCCGAAGTGCCGGCGCGAGAGCGAATCCGGCCGAAGCGAGAACGGCGCGCCGGGTCAGGTCGGACATGCGTCTGAAAATATCAGCTTTCGGCGGTCTGCGCGCGGGATTGCAGCACGGCCTCGCGCTTCTTCGGCGCCGGGCGGCTAACCGGCTCAAAACGGAACCAGCCCGCGATGTATTCGTCGCTCACGCGCTTGTGGGCCATGATCAGCTTGCGCTTCTCCCAGGTGCGGCGCCAATTCTTCAGAACGTGCCAGAAGGCGCGCAGTGAATAGTGTTCGTAGAGCAGACAGCAGGAGGCGACCACGAGATCGCGCGCGGTGATGGCGAACCAGTGGCGGCGGTAGAGGTCGCCGGTCATGTTCTTCATGCGCATCAGGAAGCGGTTCTTCACCGAGTGCATGTTGATCTCGCGAGGCAGCACGCGCCGGTTGCCGGGCAGGACGGCGCGCACGTGATAACCGCGGGCATACGGCGTGTAAAGACAGCGCCAGCCCATGAGCTGCGCGCGCCAGGCGACATCGGCGTCCTCACGGTACACGAAGAAGTCAGGGTCGAAGAACTCGCCGTTGAGCGAGATGTCGTCGATCATCGCGCGGCGGTAGAGCGCGGCGGCCGCGGTGGCGCCGAAGACGTATTCGCGCTTCAGGTAGTGGCCGTTGTCCACCTCGCGGCTGCCGCGGTCGAGGTGGCGCAGATGCGGGGTGAAATAGATGCCTGTGGAATCGACGCGCGGCCGGGCCTCGATGTCGAAATCGGGGCTCATCGCCAGCAGCTTTCCGCAGACCGTGCCGATACGGTTGTCCAGACGGCCGGCCTCGAGCAGGGCCTGGATGAAATACGGCATCAGCAGCACGTCGGGATTCAGCGTGAGAATCCAGGAACCTCGCGACAGCTCGATTGCCTGGTTCTGGGCGGCGGCAAAGCCGGCGTTCAGGGTGTTGTAGATGATCCTGCAGCGCTCCTCGAAGCCTTCGAGGATAGCGCGGGTGCCGTCGGTCGAGTTGTTATCGATGACGATAATTTCGATCCGCGGACCCTTTTGGGCGAGGACGGATTCAAGGCAGCGCTTGATATAGCGCCCGCTATTATAGGTCACCAGGGTGACGGTCACTAATTCGTTCGAAGCCATGAAAAAAAGGCAAAATCTCCAGTAGTTTGCTCACATCCGTGAACGAATGTCATCGGCACACCGAGCCCCGACGGGTGCTGTGCCGGGCTTTGACCGCCCGGTTCGCAGGCATCCCATGGCGAGCCGAACCAACTGACCATAAACCCCCAATGGTTGGATCGACCGGCGCTGGATCATCCCCGTCGCAGCTTTCGGCGCCGACCCAAGGATCACAGCGGCCGCCACCATGAAAGCTCCGGGCAGACGGAAGTGGCGGACCGTGTATCTCAGAAGACTACCATACCAGTATAGACTTCTGGAATCCCAGGCCAACTGGCGGATGGAATGGGCTCCGGCGTGAAATGCCCGGGCGGCGGGCAGATACCGCACGCGAAAACCGGCCGCGTGCAATCGTTTGAGGAAGTCCACATCCTCGAACCACAGGGGGTGAAATCCTTCGTCGAAGCCGCCCGCCTGTACCCAGGCCTCGCGGCGAATCAGCAGAAAGGCTCCGGCGGGCTGCTCGACATCCGCCGCCGCGCTGTAGTCAAAATCGAGGCAGCGGTAGCGGCGGTTCACCGGGTTGCGCGGCCAGAGGCGGTTGAGGCCGAGGGATTCGAAGGCCAGCGCGGCGGGCGTGGGGAATGCGCGGACGGAAAAGCCGCGCTGCGGCTGGCTGGTTTCGTCCACCAGCGCCCCGGCGGCGACGGCGACATCGGCGCTGGCTTCCAGTTCGGCCGAGAGCGCGTCGAGGCCTGCCAGCAGAATCGCGTCGGGATTCAACAGCAGGACGGCGCCGCAATCGTCCAGAGCGGCGAAGCCCTGGTTGGCGGCTGCCGCGAAGCCGCGATTGGCGCGGTTGGCGATCACCTCAACGCCCGGAACCGAGGCGGCGACCTCGCGCGAGTTGTCGGCGGAGGCGTTATCCACCACCAGGACGCGGGCGGCGTGGCGCAGTGCCGCTTCCAGGCAGGGGCGGAGCACCCCGGCCGAGTTCCACGTGATGATAAGAGCGCCTGTTTTCATCACTTTACTCGGCGCGGGTGAGCGCGCAATAGAGCTGCCAGAACCGGTCTGGATGCGCGCGCGTGTAGGCGCGCAGTTCCCGCTCGTTTTGACGCAAAAACTCGCGAAAAACGGCTTCCGGAGCGCGATTTTGGCCCCGAAATGCACGATATTCGCGCATCCCGCGCCACTTGCCGGCGAACCAGGCGCGGAAGCGGCCCCGCCGCAGCGCGGCCAGGCCCCACAACGCCTGCGCCACCAGCACCGGCCAGCCTTCGCGCCGCCACCAGCCATCGGGATAATGGCGGGCGAGCAGCAGCACCTGGTTGCGCGCGATCAGCCGCACCATGTGTTCGCTCCAGGCCCCGTCCGTGGCGCTGCCATGATGGCGGACGGCGGCGGAAGGCTCGTACCAGATGGCGTGGCCATTGAATTGGAGCCGCAGGGAGAGTTCGACATCCTCGAGATAGGAACCGAATGCCTCGTCCAGTTCGCAAAGTTCGCGGCGGATCAGGGCGGCGGTCAGCGGAGCAAGCGGGATGCGGCGGGGCGTCCGCCAAGCGGGGCCATCGGGCACGCCGTGGCCGCAGCGCAGCGCGGCGCCGCCCCGGCAGAGCAGGTCCCACGCTCCATCGAGCGTGCCGGGATCGCGATGCGACAGCAGACGCGGCGCCACGCACGCGGCCTGATGGCGCGCGGCGGCGGCGAGCAGGGTGGAGAGGCAACCCGGCTCGAGTTCGGCGTCGTTGTTCAAGATCAGCACCCACGGTTCGCTGCAAATCCTCACTCCGGCGTTCACCGCGGCGGCAAAGCCGCGATTTCCCGGCCATTCGATCACTTCAGCCCCCGCGCGGCGGGCGGCGCTCACGGAACCGTCCGTGGAGCCATTGTCCACCACCACGAGCCGGACCGGCTCATCCTGCCGGGCTACGCTCTCCAGCGCGCGGACCAGCAAGGCGGCACGGTTCCAGTTCGGAATCACGACCGCGACACGGGGCGACACTCTACGCGGTCCTTATCACAAATCGAAAGCGATGGGAATCCCGGTGCAGGCACGCACCGGACACAGGCTGGCTGCAAGCAGAATAGCATTAACGGCCACCCCGCGCAAAGCGTTTTTTCACCAGGAAGAGTAAATTGTGGATGCCGTCGCGCCAGGGATTGAGCTTGATTTCGCCGAGACGCGACGAGTACAGAATGGAGAGTTCCTCGAAGCGGGTCTTCGGATCGAGCAGCGCCTCGATCTTGATCTCCTCGCTGAAGGCCATGCCGTCGGATTCGAGTTTCATCCGTTCGAGGATCGAGCGGCGGAAGACCCACATGCCGCTCTGCGAGTCTCGCACCCAGCGGAAAAACAGCAGGGACATGGCGAGCGAAAGCACAAGGTTTCCGAACATGTGCTTGAAGCTCATGGCGCGGCGGTCGCGCACGGGGAAGCGCGAGGCGTTGAGGAAGTCGGCCTCGAGATGGAGAAAGGCTTCGAGCAGATAGCTGATGGCGTCGGGCGGGTAGCTGTGGTCGCCGTCGAGGGTGACGATGACGTCGCCGGTGGCGACGCCGAAGCCGCGTTTGTAGGCGCGTCCGTAGCCGCGTACGTCCTCGCGGATGACCTTGGCGCCATAGGCGGCGGCGACATCGGCGGTGCGGTCCGTCGAGCCGTTGTCCACGACCACGATTTCATCGACAAAAGCGGGCATGGCGCGCAGGACGCGTTCGATGCCCTGCTCCTCGTTGAGGCAGGGGATGACGACCGTAATGGCGAGGGATTTGTACACGTGCGAAGTTTCCATTGTACGGCGCGAGTATGATGGGGAGGTGATGCGAGTTGTATTCCTTTTGATTTTGGCGGTGGCGGCGCTGGCCCAGCAGGCGGCTCCGGTGGCGCTGTCTTCGGTGCGGACCGTCTATGTATTGCCCATGACGTCGGGATTGGACCAGTATCTGGCGAATCATCTGACAAGGACGGGCCTGTTCGAGGTGGTGGTGGATGCGGCGCTGGCCGACGTCGTGGTGACCGGGCAAATCGGTGCAGGCTTCGAAGACAAGCTGAAAGAACTCTATCCGCCGCCGGTCGTAGAGGCCGAGGCCGCGCAGGAAGAGAAGGCGGAAGATTCGCGCGATGCCGACCAGCGCGAGTATCAGACGTTCCAGCGCGGATCGGGCTTTTCGCGCGGCCGGGGCAACGTGTTTCTGGTGGACCCGAGAGCGCGGCGCGTGCTGTGGTCCACGTGGCTGCCGCCCAAGAGCGGGATGGCGAAGGACCTGGACCGGGCCGCTCGGTCGGTGGTGAAGCGGCTGGAGAGCGACCGGCAAAAGCCCGGACAGTAGGCCCTCCGCTGGGGTATCCTGACCGGATATATGGATGCGCCCTCCCCTTTCCTTTCCGCGCTCGAGGCGCGCCTGGCCGGCATCGCGGAAGTGCGGCGGCGGGAGGAAGCCGCGAACCGCCGCAGCCTGCTGAGGCTGGTTTCGGCCGTCGTGGCAACGGTTGTCCTGCTGGCCGGGGGAACCATCGGCGTGCTGTGGGTGATGGGGAACTTCGTCAGCCGTCAGCCGCTCGCGCTGTTCGCCGCCGCGCTGTGCGTCTGGGCGCTTGTGGGGTATCTGGCATACCGGATGTTCGGCGGGTCGCTGCGAACCGGCGATGCCGAAGCGCACGACCTGAAGCGGGCCTTCCGGGAGCAGGTGTTGCTGCCTACGCTGCGGGAGGCGCTGCCGGGCTGCGAAGTGACCACGGACACGCTCTTCGACCAGGACGCGGTGCGGGCGAGCCGGCTTTTTCATGGGAACTTCAACCGGCTGGCGCACACGTGCGGTTTCGCCGGCCAGGCGGGCGGAGCGGCATTCCAAGCGACGGTACTGCGGATCGCCTACCGCGAGTTCCGCGAGCCGCTGCAGCCCCGGCTGGGCAGAGGGGGACACAAACGAAAGTGGAACGACCACCGGTTTGGGCACTTTTTCTCCGGGCTGCTGGTGAGGATCGATCGGCCCGGGCCCTTTGCGAGCACGGTTCGGCTGGCCGATCCGGTTTATCAACACAGACCGTATGGCTACGAGACAGCGCGGGCGGTGAATGTGGTGTTGGCGAAGACCGGCGATGCGGCATTCGACAGCGAGTTCCTGCTGGTGCTGGACCAGGAACACCCGCAGGCGCCGCCCATTCCCGAGGCGCTGCGGCGGCTGTGCGGCGAACTGAGTCAGCGGTTTGACCGGCCCGTGTTTCTGTCGTTCACGGCTACCGGCATCTATCTCGCCGTGGCGACGGGCGATGGGCGGCTGCCGCTGCAGGTGGAATTCCTCGAAGAACCGGCGGCAGAGGTGCTTGCCGAGGAGTTGGAACTGATCCGAAAAGCGCCCGCGGCGGTGGAGGTGGTGCAGAGGGCGCTGGCGGCGGGGTAAGGAGAGGCTTTGGTTGCGCAGCGCTCGAGGGATTCCACTGGAGCCTTTGGGAGCCGGTACACCAGTCTCCCGATGCGAGTTGGAGACTTTTCCGGGGCGCCCGCGAGGACTTGCAGACGCCCCAGGATGTTCAAGGACTTGGTCAGAAGGTGACCGTGACTTGATTCGAACAGGCGGAAGTTCCAGCCTCGCAGACCTGATAGGTGTAGGTGCCGGAGCCTCGCCGGTTGATGTGGTCCGTGTAGGCGCCGGTGTTTGTAACAGTGGCGATGACGGCCCCATTGCGTTTTACCTCCACCGAGGCCGAAGTGGCGCCGCTCCAGCTCAGGTCTGCTTTTTGGAGGCCCTGGACTTTGTACCCGGTTGCGGAGAGTTGGATTGAGCCGGCTGCCAGTGTTGTCGCGGAGGCGGAATCGGAATAGCCTGAAGCGCCGCCGGCATTGTAGGCGCGGACGCGGTAGGTATACGCAGTGTTTGCGGATAAGCCCTGGTCACTGTAGCTGGTGGCCGTTCCGCCCGCGTCCGCGATCTTGGCGTAGCCGGCGGTACATGGCGAACCGGGGCAGCGCTCAATCTCGATGCCCGTGGCATTCGAGGAGGTGTTCGTCCAACTGAGATTGATCTGGCTGGAAGAAACAGCGCTGGCCGCGAGGCTGGCGGGTGCGGACGGCAGCGGCTCGGCGAGCGTGGTAGCACTGGCCGGTCCCGCCGCTTCGGACGTTCCGCCGGAATTGAAGGCGCGGACTATGTATGAATAGGCCGTGGAGGCGCTGAGTCCCGAGTTGCGGTAACTGGTAACGCCCGCCCCGACGGTGGCGATCTCGGCGAAATTGGCGCAGCCGGCGCCCGTACAACGCTCGATCTTGAATCCTGTCTCGTTGCCGGAATTATCGTTCCAGACCAAATCGATTTCGCTGGAGGAGGCAGCCGAGGCGCTGAGACCGGTGGGGGCCGCCGGCGGGGCCGGTGGTGCGGACGGCGCGGCAAGCTCCGCGTTCACGAGTCCATAGCCGTAAAGGCTGTCGCGACCGGCGGCGCCGAGATCGGTGGCCGTGCTTTGCAGCCGGGCTCTGACCTCGTCGCTGATGCGGCCGTTCGAGTTGGTATCCGCGATGCCGGCGGCGATCACCAGGGCGGCGACGCCCGCCACATGCGGCGAGGCCATTGATGTTCCGCTCAATGTCCGGTAACCAGATGAAGCGCAGTTTGCGCAGCTTCCGGTTGGCACCGTCGAATTGATATTCACGCCGGGCGCGGCGAGTTCGGCTTCGGGGCCGCGGCAGGAAAAGCTGGCGATGGCGTTACTGGTGTCCGTCGCGGTGACCGCGATGACGGAGCTGTAGCGGGCGGGGAAAGAGATTGCGTTGCATGTCCGGAAGAACGACGACTGATTGCCCGCGGCGGCGACGTTGACGAGTCCCGCCAACTCGGCGTTGTCATACGCCTGCCTGATATCGCTGCCGGGATCTGAAGAGGTGCCGAAACTGCTGTTGGTCACCTGTCCACCCGCCTGAATGCAGCTTTGCAGGGCGGCAATCGCATCGCTGACGTAGCCTTGGCCGTTTTGATCTAGGATTTTGTAGGCCAGAAGCTGGGCTTCCGGGGCGACGCCCACAACACCGGCACTATTTCTGGCCGCGAGGACGGTGCCTGACACGTGGGTGCCGTGGCCCCGGTCGTCAAACGGATCGCTGGTTCCGGCGACAAAGTTATAGCCGCCCATATAGCGGCCTGCGAATTCGGAATGGGTGTAGTCGATTCCCGAATCGATTACGCAGACCTTAACTCCGGTACCGAGGTTTCCGTTGCCATGAACCACACCTGAGCCGATTCGCTTCACACCCCAGGTATTGTCGAGTTCCTGATCAACTTCCTGCACGATGGCATCGATATCGACATGGGTCACGAGCGGGTTGTTCCGCAATCCCTGCACTGCCGCTTGCGGTACCCGCGCGGCGATGGATGGCACAAGCCAATAGGTGTGGATGGGTGTGCCGCCCGCCGCGCGCACCAGCGCGATTTCAGCAGGGCCGGGCAGTTGACGAAATCCGATCAGGACTCGAACCGGGTCGGCCGGGCCCGCCTGAGCAAGCAGGTTCATGGCTAAAGCCAGTAGAACCAAAACGAGGTGAATTGTCGCTCTTTGCATTTCCCGCTTTCCTCCAGTGCGTTTGCCAGCTGGATTACTGGCAATAGTGCGATTAACCCCTACGCAATCGCATTCTGGGATTATACGGGGACACCCATCGGTTGTCACGCGAAAAAAGCACGTAGGGTGCTACAGAATTGCCCGCGTTTTGAGTACCAGGGCCGCGCGGTAGGACAGTTCGAGGGAGGAGGTCATCTTGGGGATGTCGCGCTCGGTTTCGACGAGGGTGCGGGCGCGGTGAGCCATGGCGGAGGCTTGATCCGGTTCGGTGAAGAGGTCGAGGACGGCCTGGGCGAACTGTTCGGGCGAATCGGCGAGGCGGCAATACTCGCCATCGGTATCCCCGAAGCCTTCGGCGCCGACGCGCGTGGAGACGGCGGGGATGCCGCTGGCGAAGGCTTCGAGGAGTTTGACGCGGAGTCCGGAGCCGCCAAGGATGGGGCAGATAAAGACGGCGTAGCGCTGGAGCGCGGCTTGGATGTCGGGCACAAAACCGAGGATTTCGACGCGGCCGTCGAAGGTGGGCAGGGTGTGGGCCGGAGGCGGGTCGGAGCCGATGACCACGAGGCGGGCTTCGGGGTCGCGGGCAGCGACAAGGGGCATCACCTGGCGGAGAAACCAGTTCAGGGCGGCGGCGTTGGGGGCGTGGCGGAAGCTGCCGAGGAACAGCATGGTGCGGGGTTCGCGGCTGTCGGGCGTGAAGCGGTAGCGGGCGGTTTCTATGCCGGCGCGGAGGTGGGGATCCATGCGGGGGGCGAGTTCGGGTAGAAAGCCGAGCAGGTAATCGCGGTTTTCGAGCGTGCAGGTTTGAATGCGATCCATCTGGGGGAGCAGGCGGAGTTCGTAGCGGAGGGCGCGAAGGTATTCGACGGTAGCCGCGAGGCGCTTGAGGGGAGGGCGTGAAGGCAACACGCGGGCGATGGACTGGAAGTAGATGTCGTGCTCGAAAAGACAGACGGCGATGCGCTGGAAGCCGAGCCCGTATTGGCCCATGTTGGTGTATTCGACCTGGAAGACGTCGATCTGCTCGTTGTAGATGGTGCGCTGGATCACCCATTCGAGTTCCCGGCTGGCGAATTCGCGCACGGCGAAGGGGCTGAGAGCACCGGGGTTGGCTCCCTGGCCTTCGAGCCGGGTGAGGAATTGGAGGGAGCGAACCAGGGGGATGAGCGGGGCGTGGGCGTCCGCTTCGGCGGGGGCGTCGATCAGAGTGACGAGGTGGACGTCGGCAAGGCGCGCGAGGTTCTCGACGGTTTGCGACATGAACACGGCGCCGCCATGGACTGGCGGGCAGATCGGGTAGGGCGAGAGGAAGAGGACGCGGAGGCGGTCGCGCCGGGGGTCGATGGGTAGGAAACGATCGCGGTAGTAACCGGCGAGGGGGCGGCGGAAGGCTTCGGTGTCGCCGATCACGGCGAGGGAGCGGGCACGCCAGCGAGCGGCGATCGCGCCAGGCAGTTGGAGGAAGGCGCGGGCGAGAGCGGGAAAGGAGGAGCGTTCGAAAGAGTCGCCCGCGAACATGCTGAGCAGGGCGCCGGCCCAGGTGTAACCGAAGTGGGCGAGGAGGCGGCGGGGTTCGTGGATGTTCTTCCAGGCGAATAGGAGGAAGTTCTTGCGGATGACGTTGTCGATGTAGGAGCGCGGGAACTTACGGCCGATGGTGCCCCGGTGTTCGTGCCAGACGTGGCTGGCGGGCTGGTAGAGGACGCGCCAGCCGCGTTTCCAGGCGGCGAAGCCGAGATCGGTGTCCTCCAGATAGAAGGGCCGGAAGAGATGGTGGAAGCCGCCGAGTTCGAGGAACTTGCGGCGGTCGAAGGCGCAGGAGCCGCCGCCGCCGTAGAAACAGGGATAGAGGGTGGTGACCTTTTCGTCGATAACGTGCCGGACGCGGAGCGAGCCTTCGGCCCACCAGGCGTGGGTGAGACCGGTTTCCTCGCGCGTCTTGCGGGGGTCGGGGAAGAAGATCTGACAGGATACGGCGAAGACATCGGGGTGCGCGAAGCCGTCGAGCAGAGGCTGGAGGAAATGGGGAGCTACGCGCATGTCGCTGTTGAGCAGGACGACGATGTCGTTTTTCGCGGCCCGGAAGCCTTCATTCGAGCCGCCCCCAAAGCCGAGGTTCTTCGGGAGGGCGAGCAGGCGAACCTGCGGGAAGCGCTGACGGACGAACTCGGCGCTGCCGTCGGTGGAGCCATTGTCCACGACAATGATCTCGTTGTCCGGGTGGCCGGACATGGCCTCAATGAGCGGAGGGAGGTACTTTTCCAGCAGATCTCGGCCATTCCAGTTGGGGATGACGGCGGAGGCGGCATCGCGGCGAGGAGCGGCGGTGGCCGGGGGGCGGCGGCGGCCGAGCAGTTTCCAAAACAGGTCGGTGCAGTAAAGTCCGAGGGCGGCGAGGGCAATGAAGACGGGGGAAAGCAGGGCCAGCGGCAACTGGCGCAGGATGCGGAGCAGCAGGGCCATGGGCTTAACTGTTCAGATCGGGACCAAGGCCCATGCTGCGGCCGAGACGGAGCCAGCGGGAGGCCTGGACCGCGGCGAGCCGGGCTTCGAGCTGTGTGAGCTGTCCCTGAAGGGAGAGCGCCCAGCGCGTGCGCTCATCGGCGCGGGCTTCGGCGGCATCGAGTAGCGCGACGCATTTCGCGAGTTCGTTACGGGACTTGAGGACTTCCTGTTGGAGGTCGCGGACTTGGGTTTCGTAGGCTGCCGTGCGGGCGGCGAGTTCGGATTCGAGATCAGCCACCTTGGCGTTGTAAGCGGCGGCGGTTTCGAGGGCCTGGGCTTGGGCGGAGGCGAGTTCGTCCTGGAGTTCGACGACGCGCGCACGCACGCGTCCGAGTTCGGAGTCGAGGTCGCGCGCCCATTGTTGGGCGTCGCCTAATTCCTTCTCGTGGATTGCAACGTAGCGGGCGTATTCCGACGATTTTTCGTCGAGCCACTGATCCTTGAGGGCTAATTCGTGTTCGAGTTTTTCGATATGGTGCTCACGCTCGCGGAGAACGTTGCCGGCTTCGGGCAGGAATACGTAGGTGGGTGCTCCAGTTTGAGCAGTGAGAGCGCAAACAGCCACGAAAAAGTGGCTGGTTTCGGGAGCGGGGGATTTCCGGGCGAGCAGGGTTTCAGCGGTGCTGGGGCCGGCCGGCGCGGCAGGCTGGAAGGCGATGGCGGCGGTATGGTTCTGCAAAAAAAGGATGACCGAAGGGAAGATCTCGCTGAGGACAGCCTGAAATTCCGGGTAATCGAATTCGTGAACGTGAAACGGATTGGGTCCGCTGAGACGGCGGGTTTCGGCGTAGTATTCGCGGTTGGGCGTGGAGACCACAAACTGCCCGCCGGGAGCGAGCAGACGGCGGGCTTCGTTCAGCAGGGCGGGCCAGTCTGTAAGGTGTTCGATGACCTCGAAGGCGGTGATGAGGTCGAAGGACTGGTCCGGGAAGGGGAGGGCGGCGGCGGAGGCGGCGGCGTAAGAGAGGTTCGGAGCGGCGTATCCATAGGAGGCGGCGCGGAGGACGTCAGGGTCGACATCGATGGCGGTGACGCGCGCAGCGGCACGCGCGAGTTCCATGGAGCCATAGCCTAGCCCGCAACCGATGTCGAGGACACGCTTGCGGCGGGCGAGGCGGGCGGCGAAGGCGTAGCGGGCGAAGTGTTCGTTGAAGAGGTCGGGGTTGGCGCGGCCGGGGACGAGCCTTTCGCCGGTGAATTCGGGCGGTGCCTGGTCAGGCAAGGCGGGCCTCCGCCTGCGGGCTGGCCTTGCCGGCGAGGCGGCCATTGAGTTCGACTTTGCAGGGCAGGTGAATGTAGCCATAGATGGGGTTGTCGGTGTGGCCCATCTGGAGGGTGATGGCGTTGTCGATCCAATCGCACATATGGTAGCTCACGAGCGTGCCGTCAGCGATGGCGGGGGAGAAGGAGAACTCGCTGGGGTAGAGTTCGGGGATCATGACGTGGAAATCGACGGTGTAGATATCGCCGGCGCGCATGGGCGGGAGGTCGAAACCTTCGCGAAGGGTGTTAGTGCCTGCGAAGTCGACGCCGAGATGGTTGCGCAGGACAAAGCCGACGTTGGGCATGGCAATGTTCTCGCGGGCGCGGACGGAGATGCGCACCACGCAGACTTCACCGGGCCGGAGGAGGGGGAGTTTCTGGCCGTAGCGGTCAAAGACGGCAATGCCGAGGATCTCGGCGCGTTCATCGCCGTAACGGTGATCGATGTTCGGGATGGTGGTGACGACCTCGGGAGCTTCGACGGCTGGCCCATCGGCGCGCGGCGCCGGGGGCTTGAGTTCGAGGTAGGCCGAGTCCTTTTCGACCATGGCGGCAAGGTATTGGGCGACGACTTTGTCGGTTTCGCCCAGAGCGCGGATGCGGCCGTGATCCAGCCACAGGGTGCGGTCGCCCAGGGCTTTCACGTCACCTGCTGAGTGTGAGACGAACAGGATGGTGACGCCGCGGTTGCGGAGTTCGTGGACTTTGCGGAGGCAGCGCTGGCGAAAGTAGATGTCGCCTACGGCGAGGGCTTCGTCCACAATGAGGATTTCGGGTTCGACGTGGATGGCGACGGCGAACGCGAGGCGGACGACCATGCCGCTGGAGTAGGTCTTGACGGGCTGATGAATGAAGTCGCCGATCTCGGCGAACTCTTCAATCTGGCGATAGATGCGGTCGACCGCGGCGCGGCTGAAGCCGAGGATGGCCGCGTTCAGGTAGACATTGTCTTTGCCGCTGAACTCAGGGTTGAAGCCGGAGCCGAGTTCCAAAAGGGCGGAAACGCGGCCGGTGACGGCGGCGGCACCTGTGGTCGGGGCCAGGATGCCGGCCACGATCTGGAGTAGCGTACTCTTGCCCGAACCGTTCTCACCGACGATGCAGAAGGTTTCGCCTCGGTTGATTTCGAAGGAAATGTCGCGGAGCGCCCAGAAATCCTCGTGGAAGCGGCGGCGGTTGAAGAAAAGCAGCTCCTTGAGGCGATCGCTGGGGCGGCGGTAGATCGGGTAACTCTTGGAAACCCCTTGAAACGAGATGAGACTCACGGAGGTGCCGGCCGGGGGCGGAAAGACCAGATCCCGACGCTAACTCTGACTCTACAGAAGGCCTGGAATAGTGTCAAACCCCTGGAAGCAGAAGGAAAACAGGGCGACCGCCGGAACCTGAGACGCCACTTCCGCCACTTATCGGCGGGAGCATTTACTGGGTGCGTTGAGCCTCGTGGAAATTGCGGGATTTTGAACCGCACGCCTAGCGTTGATCAAGCAACGGGTTGGGCGTACAAGAGGCGCGCATCCAGGCCGTTCAGGGATCAGGTAGCCGCCCTGCGAAGTGCTCTATTTCGATGAAAAAGCCTCCTCTCCCGCCCGCTATCGGGCGCCCATCGATTTGGCTTGGACCGGACATCCGGAACCGAAATTCCCGACCCGGCCTCTGCCCTTAATATGAACCCGGCGGCGGTTTGTGTCAAGAGATTTTTGCTGATCTTGACAAAGAAGTGCGATTTGACAGTGCGCAGAGGAGTTCGTACGCTGAGAATGTACCGGGCGCGTGCCGGCGTAGCTCAGGTGGTTAGAGCGACGGTCTCATAATCCGTAGGTCGTAGGTTCGAGTCCTACCGCCGGCACCAACATCGCCTGCCAGGTTACTTCCCCACAATCGTTTCGTAGATCCGCGTGAGGTCTTCGAGAGAGTAATAGTCGATCTCGATGCGTCCGCGCTGGTCAGATTTCGTAACAATGCGCACACGTGTGCCGAGGGTCCGTTCGAGCTCCTGGATGGCGGCGCGGACATTGGGGTCGAGGGCGGCTTCTGCGGCTGGCTTGGGATCGCGGGGCTCATTCATTCGCTGGACGAGGCGCTCGACCTGGCGGACGGAGAGGCCTTCGCTGGCTATGCGTCCGGCGACTTCGATTTGGTTCTCGGGGTCTTCGAGGCCGAGCAGAGCGCGGGCATGGCCCATGGAGAGGCGGTGTTCAGCGAGCATCACTTGAATATCGCCTGGGAGTTTAAGCAGGCGAAGCAAGTTGGTGACCGTGCTTCGATCCTTGCCGGTGCGCTGGGCAATTTGCTCGTGGGAGAGTTTGAACTGCTTATTGAGGCGTTCGAAGGCCTGGGCGACTTCAATCGGGTTGAGGTCCTCGCGCTGGATGTTCTCGACCAGGGCGATTTCCATGAGCCGGTCTTCGGCGAAGTCCTGGACAACCGCCGGAACGTGGGTGAGACCGGCAAGACGCGCGGCGCGCCAGCGGCGTTCCCCGGCGATGAGCTGGAAATGGCCTCCTTGGCGGCGAACGACGAGGGGTTGAATGATGCCGTTCTCACGAATGGACTGGGCGAGTTCGTTGAGGCGGTCGGGCTGAAAGACAGAGCGGGGTTGGACCGGGTTCGGCTCGATCTTCTCGATAGGGAGCGAGAGCAGGCCGGATTCCGCAGGGGGGGCGGCGCCGCCGCGGGTGGGGAGCAGAGCTGAAAGTCCCTTGCCTAGGGCGCGTTTAGGCGGATTGGACGCGGCGCTCATTTTGGACGATCTCCTTGGCGAGTTTGATATAGGCTTCCGCACCGCGGGAGCGCGGGTCATAGCTGATGATGGGCTTCCCAAAGCTGGGGGCTTCGGCGAGGCGGATGCTGCGAGGGATGACGGTTTCGAAGACCTGGCTCTGGAAAAACTCCTTCAGGTCTGAGGCGACCTGGCGGGTGAGATTCGTGCGGTCGTCGTACATGGTGAGCAAGATGCCTTCGATCGCGAGGGTGGGCTGGAGGCCGTCGCGGAGGCGATCAATGGTGTCGAGGAGCTGGGAGATGCCTTCGAGAGCGAAGAACTCGCACTGGATGGGCACGAGGACGGTATCGGCGGCGACAAGGCTATTGATAGTGAGGAGGTCGAGGGCGGGAGGGCAATCAATGATTGTGTAGTGATAGGCGTCGCGGACGGGTTCCAGGGCGCGTCTGAGTTGTTTTTCGCGCTCATCCCGGTCGACGAGTTCGAGATTGGCGGCGACCAGGTTCTTGTCGGCAGGTGAGAGCAGTAGACCTTCAAATTCGGTGGGGACCAGGGCTTCAATGAGCGGGATCCTGCCCAAGACGGCATCGTACGTGGTAGGCATACCCGGATGTTTTTCGACGCCTAGGCCCGTCGTGCAGTTGCCCTGTGGATCCATATCGACGAGCAGGATACGGAACTCGTTGGCGGCGAGGGAGGCAGCGAGGTTGATCGCGGTGGTGGTTTTGCCCACCCCGCCCTTTTGGTTGGCGACGGCAATGACACGGCCCATGAGAAGACGTCCGAGGATAGCGATTTCGAGCCCGAGAGGCTGGAAAGACCTATGCTATCACGGGGACTGTAGGTTCCACGTGGAACCGGGCGCGCAGTCGACAGCAGAGGTCGCGGAAGGCACAAGTCCGAAGTTCCACGTGAAACCTACGAACGCACAACCTCTGCGACAACGAGCCACCGGGCCGCACCCCAAGGCAATTGCAGAGCCTGGACCGCCTGAAGCCGCTTGTCCAACATTAGCCGCTCTTTCTCACTCTCACCGACCAGCAGAGCAATCCGCGCCGCGATTCGAATCGCCGGCTCCATGAGATCCTCCAGCCGCACCGCTCGCCCAACCACCCAGTCTGCCGCCTCGGCCAATTCGGATCCACGCGCGCAGACGACGCGGATATTGCCCGCCAGGTCCGATGCTTCGCGAAGGAAAGCCGCTTTCCGTTGGTCCGATTCCACCAAACGGACCCGCGCATCCGGCCGCGCTACCGCAAGTGGCAAGCCCGGAAAGCCCGCGCCCGACCCGACGTCACAAATCGTGCCACCAGGCACATGCGCGGCCAGGAAAAGGGATTCGGCATAGTGCCGCTCCACAGCATCTTCCATGTCCGTGATGGTTGTCAGATTGAGCCGATGATTCCAGCGCAGGAGCAAGGAATAGTGGGCTTCCAGAATACAGATCTTTTCATCGGAGACCGGAAGGATCCCGGTCATCCGCTGCCGCAGCAATCTCGAGAAGCTCATTGGGGACGCGCCCGCAGGCTGAGGTAGCAGTCGATCACGGCAATCGCGGCAGGCGTGACACCGGGTATCCGGCCCGCCTGGCCGAGCGTTTCGGGGCGCACCAGATCAAGCTTGTCACGGATCTCGCGGCTCAGGCCTGGTACGTCCGAATAGGAAAACCCGGCCGGGATACGCCGGCCCTCGGCCTCTTGCAGCCTCTGGATCTGGCGCTGCTGCTGAGTCAGGTAACCGGCGTACTTGATCTCGGTTTCGACCGTCAGCAGCGCGCCGGGCCTGAACTCCGCGCCGAGATGCGGGCGTAAATCCTCGATGGATGCCTCGGGCCGACGTAGCCACGCTTCGGCCGTGGGCCGGTCGCCGTTCAGGCCAGGCAGATCGTGCAAATCGGCACGCAGGCGCAGCGTACCGAGCAACTGTTTCACCTGCTGTTTCTGTTCGAGTTTGATGTTCAACTGGCGCCAGCGCTCATCGCATGCGAGCCCGGCCTTGCGGCCTATCGGCGTCAAGCGCTCATCGGCGTTGTCAATGCGGAGATGCAAGCGGAACTCCGCACGCGAAGTGAACATGCGGTAGGGCTCGTCGGCGCCCTTAGTCACCAAGTCGTCTATGAGAATTCCGGCGTATCCATCCGAGCGGGCCAGCACGACGGGATCGCCCCCCCCAATTCGTGCCGCGGCGTTCAAACCGGCGAGCAACCCCTGACAGGCCGCCTCTTCATAGCCGGACGTGCCGTTGATCTGCCCGGCCAGGAACAGCCCCTCGATTTGCTTCAGCTCCAGCGAATGGTGAAGCTCGCGCGGATCGATGGCATCGTACTCGATAGCATACCCCGGCCGGATCATCTCGGCATTTTCCAGACCGGGGATCGAGGCGACCATCTCCTCCTGGACATCCACCGGCATCGAAGTGGACATGCCATTCACGTACACTTCGTAGGTGTCGAGGCCCTCGGGTTCGAGGAAGATCTGATGCCGGATCTTGTCGGGGAATTTGACGACCTTGTCTTCGATGGAAGGGCAGTAGCGCGGGCCGACGCCCTCGATCTGCCCGGAGTAAAGCGGCGACCGTGCCAGACTGCGCTGGATGGCCGCGTGCGTCTCGGGAGTGGTATATGCGATGTGGCAATGGACCTGTTCGCGCTCGATCCGGTCTGTCAGAAAGCTGAACGGCGTAGGATGGGGATCTCCCGGTTGCGGTTCGAACCGGGACCAGTCGATGGTACGGCCGTCGAGCCGCGGCGGTGTTCCTGTCTTCAGGCGGGTCCACTGGAGGTTCAGCGAACGGAACTGGTTTCCCAACAGGTTTGAGGGCGCCTCACCACTGCGCCCGCATTCCGACTTCGATTCGCCCACATGCGCCAGTCCGTTCAAGAAGGTGCCGGTGGTGACGATGACGGCCTGTGCACGCAAGATGCGGCCATCACGAAGCCGCAGACCTGTGATGCGGCGCCGCGCGCCGCCTTGCTCGATCAGCATCTCCGCAACTTCGGCTTGGACGATGCGTAACGCCGGTTCGCGCTCCAGCGTCTCGCGCATCACGACGCGATACTGCTTCTTGTCCATCTGCGCACGGGGACTCCAGACGGCTGGTCCGCGGCTGGTGTTGAGCAACCGGAATTGGATCCCCACCTTGTCGGCCACTTCGCCCATTACGCCGCCCAGGGCGTCGATCTCGCGCACCAGGTGTCCCTTGGCGATGCCGCCGATGGCGGGGTTGCAGGACATCTGCGCGATCAAGTCGATGTTCATGGTGACCATCGCGGTGCGCAGGCCGAGCCGCGCGCACCCGCGCGCGGCTTCGCAGCCGGCATGGCCGCCGCCGATCACAATTACTTCGTAACGCAGTTCCCTCATCCGTCCCAGATGTTCTACTATATTGTAGCTAAAGGAGATAGTGTCTTGAAAGTCCTCGTGATCGGCGGCGGCGGCCGCGAGCATGCCATTTGCTGGCGCTTAAGCCGCAGCGCATCCGTCTCTCAAGTGTTCGTGACCCCCGGCAATCCAGGCTGCGCCACCGAAGCCACTCCGGCTGTCCCTCCGGACAATACCCCCCAGGGGTATCTGGCGGTTGCCCGTGAAGCCGGCGCGGACCTGACCATCGTCGGACCCGAGGCGCCCCTTGTCGACGGTATCGTGGATGCTTTCCGCGAGGACGGCCGCTTGATCTTCGGACCCGCCAAAGCAGCCGCCCAACTGGAAGGCAGCAAGATTTTCGCTAAGAAGTTTATGGAGCGGGCCAACATCCCCACGGCGCGCTTTGTCGACGCATACGAACCGGAAGACGCCATCGCCGCGCTCCCGCAGTTCGAGGGCCCGGTGGTCATCAAGGCGGACGGCCTCGCCGCCGGCAAGGGCGTGGTGATAGTTGAAGACCGCAACGAAGCCGAAGCGGTGATCCGGGCCATGTTCGCCGGAGCGCTCGTTGGCGCCGCCGGCGCCAAGGTCGTGATCGAGGAGTTCCTGGAAGGGGAAGAGATCAGCTTTATCGGGCTTGCCGATGGCGAGCGCGTCGCGGCGCTTGAGCCTTCTCAGGACCACAAGCGGATTGCCGACAACGATGAAGGCCCGAACACCGGAGGCATGGGCGCGTATTCCGATTCCCGGCTGCTCGACGCCGCCACGCGCGAGGAAATCATGAAGACCGTGATGCAGCCAGTGATCGATCAGTTCCGGCGCGAAGGCACGCCCTTCACAGGCTTCCTTTATGCCGGACTGATGATGACCGCAAGCGGGCCGCGCGTCCTGGAGTACAACGTGCGGCTGGGCGATCCGGAAACGCAAGCGCTCCTGCACCGCATGGATGGGGACTTCGGCGCGCTGCTGCACGGTGCGGCGGCTGGCCGGATTGACGAAGCCCATCTCAGTTTCCGCAAGGATCCTTCGGTATGTGTCGTGCTGGCGGCCGCGGGCTATCCGGGGAAAGTCCGCACGGGGGACCTCATCCACGGCATCGAGGAGGCGGAAGCGGCTGGGGCGGCGGTCTTCCACGCGGGCACGAAATCGACACCTGAAGGCCTCGTCACCAACGGCGGTCGTGTGCTAGGCGTCACCCATTCCGGCGCCACTCTGCCCGAAGCCATCCGAAACGTCTATGCATCCGTGAAGCACATCCGTTTCGCCGGCATGCAGGTGCGCAGCGACATCGGCCGGAAGGGCCTGCGGCGCTGGCCGGAAACGGCCGCTTCCTGACGCGCTACCATCAGAAGTAGACAGTGTGGGGACGTAGCTCAGCTGGATAGAGCAACCGCCTCCTAAGCGGTAGGTCGGCCGTTCGAATCGGCCCGTCCCTACCACCCGCCCTGCCGCATATACTGGTAGTCCACCCATGCCGAACGAGAAGCCCTTCGTCCATCTGCACTGTCACACCGATTACTCGCTGCTCGACGGAGCGTGCGAAAGCAGGCGGTTGATGGAAGCGGTGGAGCGCCAGGGTATGCCCGCGGTCGCAATGACCGACCACGGCAATATGTTTGGCGCGGTCGAGTTCTACAACGAAGCTCGCAAGCACAATGTCCACCCGGTAATCGGCTGCGAGGTCTACGTTTCCCAGCAGACACGAACAGTCAAGAACGACTCCAACCGCTACAACCATCTTGTGCTGCTCTGCGAGAACCAGGAAGGCTACCGCAATCTCATCAAACTCGTCTCCACGGGTTTCCTCGACGGGTTCTACTACAAGCCCCGCATCGACAAGGACCTGCTGGCGCAGCACAGCAAAGGCCTCATCGCGCTTTCGGCCTGCCTTAAGGGCGACATCAACGAAACCCTGTTGAGCGACAACTACGATGAAGCCCGGCGCCTGGCTTACGAATATCAGGACATGTTCGGCCGCGGCAATTTCTTCCTCGAAATCCAGGACCACGGCCTGAACGAGGACCACCTCGTGATGCCGCAGGTGTACCGGCTCTCTTCCGAAACCGGCATCCCCCTGGTGGCCACCAACGACGCCCACTACGTCGAACACGCCGACCATCGCGCCCAGGACATCCTCACCTGCATCCAGACGGGCAAAACCGTCAACGATGAAAAGCGCATGAAGTTCTCGAGCGAGCAGTTCTTCCTGAAGACGCGCGCCGAGATGATGCAGGTCTTCGCAGACGTCGAGGACGCCCTCGACCGTACCTGGGAGATCGCGCAGCGCTGCCAGGTGAAACTCGAGAAGATCAAGGAACCCTTCCCGCGCTTCGACGTGCCCGAAGGCCATTCCATCGACACCTATTTCGAGTACGTCACCCGGCAAGGATTCGAACACCGCCGCGGCCGCCTGGAGGCGCTCGCCCGCCAGGGCCACCTCAAGCATGATCTCGCCGAATACGTCGAGCGGCTGGAAACCGAAATCCGCCTGATTCAGCAGATGAAGTTCTCGGGCTATTTCCTGATCGTCTGGGACTTCATCCGTTTCTCGAAGGCGACCGGCATCCCGGTTGGGCCGGGCCGCGGCTCCGCCGCCGGTTCACTGGTGGCCTACTGCCTGGGCATCACGGACGTCGATCCGCTTCATTATGGGCTGCTCTTCGAACGCTTCCTCAATCCGCAGCGCATTTCGATGCCCGATATCGACATCGACTTCTGTACGAACCGCCGCGGCGAGGTGATCCAGTACGTCACCGAAAAATACGGCCGCGAGCAGGTTGCCCAGATCATCACCTTCGGCACGCTCGGCGCGAAGGCGGCCCTCAAGGATGTCGGCCGCGCGCTCGATCTCACCTTCGCGGAAGTGGACCGCATCACCAAGCTCATTCCGTCCCAGCCGCTCAACATCAAACTGAAGGACGCCCTCGCCGCCGAACCGGCGATCAATGAAGCTGCCGACAAGGACCCGCGCGTCCGCGAAATGATCGACGTGGCCATGCGCCTGGAAGGCATGGCCCGCAACGCCAGCGTTCATGCCGCCGGCGTGGTGATCTCTCCCGAGCCGCTGATCGATCTCGTTCCCCTTTATAAGACAAACAAAGACGAAATCGTCACCCAGTACGACATGGACGGGCTCGACAAACTCGGCCTGCTGAAGATGGACTTTCTGGGCCTCACCACGCTCACCATCATCACCGAGGCGTTGCGGCTCATCGAGCAGGGCCACGGCGTGAAACTGGAACTCGATCAACTGCCGCTCGACGATGCCCACACCTACGAGAAGATCTTCTCGCAGGGCCTCACCAGCGGTGTCTTCCAGTTCGAGTCGGGCGGCATGAAAGACGTGCTGCGTCGCACCCGCCCGGAGCGCATCGAGGATCTCATCGCCCTGAACGCGCTCTACCGCCCCGGCCCTCTCAAGGGCGGCGTGGTGGACGACTTCATCGACCGAAAGCACGGCCGCAAGCAGGTGACTTACGACCTGCCGGACCTCAAGCCGATTCTCGAGGAAACTTACGGCATCATCATCTATCAGGAGCAGGTGATGCAGATCGCCCAGAAGATCGCGGGCTATTCGCTGGGCCAGGCGGACCTGATGCGCCGCGCCATGGGCAAGAAGAAGATCGAGATCATGGCCGCCGAAAAGGCGCCGTTCCTCGAAGGGGCGCAGAAGCTCGGCTATGACCGCAGAAAAGCGGAAAAGCTATTCGACTTGATCGCGCAATTCGCCGAATACGGCTTCAATAAGTCGCATTCGGCGGCCTACGGCTACCTGGCTTTTCTCACCGGCTATCTCAAGGCCCACTATCCGGTGGAATTCATGGCCGCCCTGCTGACGTCGGAAACAGGGAACACCGACAAGGTGGTGAAGTACATCAACGAGTGCCGCGACCTGGGCATTCAGGTACTGCCGCCGGACGTCAATAAGTCCCATTTGTCGTTCACTCCGGACGCGGGTTCCATCCGCTTCGGTCTGGGGGCTGTGAAGAACGTCGGCGCGGGCGCCGTTGAAGCCATTGTCGCCGCGCGGAAACAAAACGGTCCCTACGCCACGCTTGATGATTTCTTCGAGCGCGTGGACCTCACGGCGGTCAACAAGCGCGTCGTGGAAAGCCTCATCAAGGCCGGCGCGATGGACGGCCTGCGCGGAACCCGCTCCCAGTTGTACGCCATCCTCGAGGACTGCATGGAATCCGGCCAGCGCGCCCAGAAGGACAAGGAAAGCGGACAGGCCGGCCTGTTCGGCGACCTGCTGGGGGGCGCCGCCAGCGGTCCCGCGCCGGAGCGTCAACTGCCGGACCTGCCCGATTGGACCGCCACGGAAAAGCTGCGCGGCGAAAAGGAGATGCTCGGGTTTTACGTCACCGGACACCCGCTCGACGAATTCCGCTGGAAGGTCGACGAACTCGCCACGCACCGCTCCGAAACGCTCACCGGCGTGCAGAAAGGCGAGGAGGTCGCCTTGTGCGGGGTGATCACCGGAATTCAACGCCGCCGCAACAAGGAACAGAAGCCCTGGGCCTTCATGCAACTCGAGGACTGGTCGGGCGCCACCGAAGTGCTGGCCTTCGCCTCCCGCTACGAGCAGTTGCAGCCCCAAATCGTGGAGGACCGCGCCGTCCTCGTCAGGGGCAAGGCCTTGCCCGAGGAAGACGGCACCGTGAAGATAAACGCCCACGATATCATCGGGCTCGACAACGCGCGGGTGGATTTTCCGGCCCTGATCTCGATCCGCATCCGCCTGGGCGCAAACGGGTCCGCGGAGCAGGGCCTGGAGCGCGCGCATGTTCTCAAAGATCTGTTCGCCCGCAAGCCCGGCGCCACGCAAGTGGTACTGCGGCTGGAAGCACCGCGCGATTTCCAACTCCAACTCGGCGTGGACGGCAAGGTCCGTCCCGACCGGGAATTCAAGCGCGAAGTCGAGCGGCTCTGCGGACCCGAGTCGATTGAAGTGATAGCCTCATAGATGGAAGTCTTTCTGTAACCTATGAGCGACCCCAACGCCAGCCAGCGCATCGCCGACCTGGAACGCGAAATCGCCCGCTTGCAGCAATCCAGCACCGGCGCGCGGGCCCAAGTGCACGAATTGCAGGCCGAATTGAACCAGCTTCGCGGCGAGGAAGGCGTAAACCTGAGCTGGCAGCGCGTGCAGTTGGCGCGGCATCCCAAACGGCCCCATTCCATCGACTATCTCGAGCGCCTGGTTCCGGATTTCACCGAAATCCACGGCGACCGTGCATACGGCGAAGATCCCGCCATTATCTGCGGCTTCGGCACAATCGCAGGCGTCAAAGCGATGATCATCGGCCAGGAAAAGGGCCGCGACACCAAGCAGAAGCTCCACCGCAACTTCGGCATGCCCAAGCCCGAGGGCTACCGCAAGGCGTTGCGCGCAATGAAGCTGGCTGAGAAGTTCCGCCGGCCGGTGATTACCCTGCTCGACACCCCCGGCGCGTATCCCGGCATCGACGCCGAGGAACGCGGCCAGGCGCAGGCCATTGCGCTGAACCTGCGCGAGATGGCGCGCCTGGAGACCCCGCTGATCGTGGTTGTCATCGGCGAAGGCGGCAGCGGCGGAGCCTTGGCGCTGGGCATCGGCAACCGCGTGCTGATGCTGGAAAACGCGGTCTATAGCGTGATTTCGCCGGAAAGCTGCGCCGCCATCATTTACCGTGACTCCACGAAGGGCAACATCGCCGCGGCCGCGCTGCGCATCACGGCGGGTGACCTGGAACGGCTGGACCTGATCGACGGCATCATCCCCGAACCGCCGGGCGGCGCGCACGAGGACTATGACGCCGCCGCCGATCTGCTGCGGCAGGCCGTGGCCGGCGCGCTGCGGGAACTGGCCCCGTTGTCCCCGGAGGAACTGGTCAAGCAGCGTTACGACCGCTTCCGCGCCATGGGCAACTTCTTCAAGGAGCCATCTGCGTGAGCAAGGGCATGTGGGTGGCGGCGGGCATCCTGCTCTTCGCCGCCCTGATCATCGTAATGACTTACCAGATGATGGACCTGCGCCAGAACCGGGTCGAGGTCTGCATGTCCTTCAACGGCCGCACGAACTGCAGCACCGCCTCCGGGCCCACGCCCGAGGATGCCCAGCGTACCGCCACCCAGGCCGCCTGCACCCTCATCGCCTCCGGAGTCACCGATAGCCAGGCCTGCGAACGCGGCGAGCCCGTATCGGTGAAGTGGCTGGATTGAAGGCTTATTGAGGCGCTTGGCTTTCCCTTAAGCCCGTGCTAAATTAAAGGGGTTGTACCTGTGATCGCGGGGACGTAGTTCAGTTGGTTAGAACGCCGGCCTGTCACGTCGGAGGTCGCGGGTTCGAGCCCCGTCGTCCCCGCCATTCCCACCGCCCTGGAATTCTCCTGCAGTCCCAAAATCCTCTCCCTTTGGGTGCCGTTTTATGGATATTGGCTGGGCCGGCGGAGCTTAAGCTGCTCCGCGTCCAACCCGGCACCCATACGAAGACGAGCAGCCCAGCGGGAATCGAATGAACGTTCGCGTTCCGCCCCGTGGTTTCTCTGCGCTATACTACAAGGGTTCGGGCCGTGGCGCAGCCTGGTAGCGCGCTTGCTTGGGGTGCAAGAGGTCCCGAGTTCAAATCTCGGCGGCCCGACCAAAGTTTTCAACGACTTACAGACCCCTCCCTCCTCCGATAGCCTTCCCTGGAGTCCAAACACGATTTGCTGCCTATGGGTTGTGTGCAGGGATCGGGTTCGGGATGCTGCCTTTCCTCTCCGCTGTCAGACGCCCGCTCTGCCTATGGCCTCGCGCAGGATCGGTAAAATCACAGATTTCGATGTCCGGCGCAGTGCCAAGCCGCGCCTGTCTGGACGGCTGGACGAACCGGTGGCGCACGTGCTTCTCTTGAATGAGGATTTGACAGCCATGAACCACGCAGCGATGCTGTTTTTCTTCCTTTCCGCTTCCGCCGCCATCGCGCAGGAGCCCCTTACGCCCCGCGAGAGGATGCTGCTCGACCGAATTGAGAAACTGGAGCAACGCCTGGCCGCGTTGGAGGCCCGTGCGGCCGGCTCCGAGGCGCCCGCCCAAGAGGCGCAAGCGCCCTTTTCCGCTGTGCAGACAGAGGCCGCCCCGTCCTCACTGCCGGCAGAAGCCGTCCCCGCGGGCACCACGATCAGCGTGAACCTGGATGGCTACTATGGCTACAATTTTAACCGCCCCTTCACCGGGATGAATGCACTGCGAGGTTATGACGTCTCTGGCAACAGCTTCGCCATCAATCAGGCTGGACTGGTGGTGGAGCGGGCGCCCGATGTTGCCGCGGGGCGCCGCCTCGGTGCGCGCATCGATCTGATGGTTGGCCAGGCCACGGAAACGCTGCAGGGGTCACCGGAGAACGAACTCCGTCCGGAAGTGTTCCGTCACCTGTTCCAGGCCTATGGCACCTACATCGTTCCCGCTGGTCAGGGAGTCACGGTTGATTTCGGAAAGTGGGCCAGTTCCTTCGGCATCGAAGGGAACTATACGAAGGACCAGTTCAATTATTCGCGCGCTTACTGGTTCAGCTTCCTGCCCTTTTACCACATGGGCATTCGCGCGTCGTATCCCGTGACCCGGCATATCAACGCCACCTACTGGCTGACCAATGGCCTGAATCAGACGGAGGACTTCAACGGCTTCAAGAGCCAGGCGGTGCTGTTGAACTTCCAGCCTTCGCCGCGCGTCTCCGCCAATCTCAACTATTTTGCCGGCCAGGAACAGCGCCGGATCAATGGACAAGCGCCCCGGGGCCGCTCCCACTTCATCGACAGCTATGTGACGTGGCAGGCCAGTGAGCGGTGGGACTTCGCGGCGGAAGCCGCCTATGCCATCGAGCGGCTGACTCCCGCCTCTCCCCTGCGCCTCGTGTACGGTGGCGCCGGCTATGCCCGGTATCGCCTTTCACCGCGCTTCAATCTGGCTGGCCGCTTCACTTATCTCAACGACCGGGATGCGCTCTTCAGCGGCAAGGCGCAGGCGCTGAAAGACGCGACCGCAACAGCCACCTTCGACCTCGCGGACGGTTTCCAGATGCGCTGGGAACTGCGTCGCGACTGGTCCAACCGTTCTTTCTTCCTCACGAACAATCCCAATGTCATCAGACGCGGCCAGGCTACGGCTCTCGTCGGCCTAATCTGGTGGTTCGGAGGAAAGCAGGGCCCTTGGTAGAGTCCGTTACCCCGCCGGGAGATATGATGCGGAATCCCTGGCAGACCCAGGCGCGGGGGTCGAGGCATAGAGTCACAGCGGTGACCCACCCTCAAGCATTTCCAGGGGCAGATGCGGAACCGGGATCTGAACCAAGTGCCCGGATTCGGACACCTGGATCCGTAACCGGACGGAGTTCCCGATCCGCCAGCCCATAGAATCCAGGGTTTGCGAGCGGACCCCGGAGTGCACCGTGTCCAGGCAGGAATTGGTTATGCAGTCCTTCTTTTACGACCTGCGCTTTGGATTGCGCACCCTGCGCGGCAGTCCTGGATTTACGGCGGTGGCGGTGTTGACGCTCGCGCTTGGAATCGCGGCGGCGACGACGGTGTTCGGGTGGATTGAGGGGGTGCTGTTGAACCCCTTCCCCGGCGTGGCACAACCGCGCGATCTGTACTTGCTGGAAACCGTGACGACGGACGGTACGAATCTGGTGAACTTCTCGTTCCGCGATTACCAGGATTACCGCGACCAACTTCGGCTGGCCGAAGGGGTGGCGGCCTCGCGGTTCACTCCCACGTATCTTGGGCCTCAAGGCCGGTCGGAGAGGATCTTCGTGGAGTTAGTGACACGCAACTACTTCGAGGTGCTTGGCGTGCCGATGGTGCTGGGGGGAGGGATCCGGAGCGAGGAATGCAGCGACCAGGCGGAGGATTGCGCCTTGGCGGTGATCAGCGACCGGTTCTGGCGGTCCAAGTATGGCGCGGATCCGGAGATCGTCGGCCGCCGGCTCCTGCTGAACCGGCGCGAGTTCACCATCGCCGGGGTTGCGGCGCCGGGGTTTGCGGGCGGCCTCAGCGGGCTGGCGTTCGATGTCTGGGTGCCACTGAACTGGGCGCAGGCATTGGGGACGGGCAGAGGCACACTCACGTTCCGGGGGACGCGCGACCTAACCTCGACATTTGTGCGCCTGAAAAGCGGCGTGAGCGTGGAACAGGCCCGGGCGGAAGTGGAAGCGCTCGCGGCCCGGCTGGCGCACGCAGAACCCCGTACGAACCGAGGCATTACGGCGAGACTTGTTCCATTGCACGAAGGCCAGAACGGCGCGCAAATCCTGCTGCAAAAACCGCTTCGCATTCTGATGGTGGTGTCGCTGGTCCTGCTGTTGATCGTTTGCGCGAATGTCTGCAATCTGTTGCTGGCGCGCGGGGTGATGCGCCGAAGGGAGTTTGGCCTGCGTCTGGCTCTGGGCGCGGGCCGCTGGCGGGTGGCCCGGCAACTGCTGGCGGAAACGCTGCTGCTGTCGCTGGCGGGTGCGGCGGCGGGAGCGGTCCTTTCGCTGTGGCTGGGCGGCCTGCTGCTGTACATGATCCCCAGCAACGACCTTCCGCTGGCGTTTGACGCGCCGGTAAGCGGGACGACTCTGATCTTCTCAATGCTGTTGGGTTTTGTGGTGACAGCTGTGGCGGGAGCGGCGCCAGCGCTGTTTTCGTCTCGGGCGAGCCTGGATGGCGCGCTGAAGGAAGGCGGCCGGGGCGGCGGCGCGGGGGTGCATTCTCAGCGTCTCCGGAATCTCCTCGTGGTGTCCGAGGTGGCCCTGGCCGCGATGGCGTTGATCGGAGCGGGGCTGTTTCTCGCCAGCTTCCGGAATGCCAGCCGGATGGCGCTGGGCTTTGATCCGGCGAACGTATTGACCGGGCAGTTTTACCTTTCGGCCGCGGGCTACAGCGGAACTGAGCAGCGGGATTTCTGCAGGCGGTTGAGGCTCAGGATAGAGCAAGAGCCGGGAGTGATTGCCGCTGGCTACAGCGATGTCGTCCCGCTGAGCTTCGGCCGCAGTCCTTGGCACCAGGTCGCGATAGAAGGTTATGCCCCGGCGCCCGGCGAGAACATGAACCTGCACCGGAGCCTGATTTCGCCCGGCTACCTGGAGCTGATGAAAATCCCGCTCGTGGAGGGCCGCGATTTTTCCGATGAGGATACCGCGGCCGCGCCGCCAGTGTTGATCGTCAACGAAGCGTTTGTCCGGCGGTACCTCGGCGGCGGCGTGGCGCCCGGACGGCGGGTGCAGTTGGAAGGGGCGTGGATGAACGTGGTTGGCGTGGCGAAAGACGCGCGGTACCACAACCCGGCCGAGAGTCCGCTGCCGTACATCTACCGGCCCTTCAGTCAGCAGTTTGCGCCCGGACTCAACTTCTCGTTCTTTGTGAGAACCGGAGGCGACCCGATGCTTGCACTCGCCGCACTGCGCCGCGAGGCGCTTGCGCTGAACGGGGACGCGCACGTGTACAGGGCCAACCCGCTTCAGCACGCCATCACCGAGGCGTTGTACCCGCAGAAGGTGGCGGCGAGCCTGCTGAGTGCCCTGGGCGGACTCTCGCTGTTTCTTGCCGCGGTTGGATTGTTCAGCGTGATGAGCTACATGGTAAGCCAGAGGGCGCGGGAAGTCGGGATCCGAATGGCGCTGGGCGCGCGGCCGGCAGACGTGGTCCGGATGGTCGTGAGGCAGGGGGCGGTTCTGGTGCTGCCCGGCCTGTTCCTGGGTGCGGTGGGGGCCGGTCTGCTATCGCGCTGGGCGGCAGACCTGCTGGTCGGCGTCGTTGCGGGCGACCCGGTGGTCTGCACCGCGGCGTGCCTGTTTCTGGCGTCGGTCGCGTTGATCGCCTGCGCAGCCCCGGCGTTGCGGGCGGCCCGGATTGAGCCGCTCAGCGCCCTGCGGAGCGAGTGACATTTCACACGGGCGGCCCGGGATCTCAGCGCAAAGTTGCCACGGTGGCGCCCCAGCCTCCGGCCTCCATCGGGGCGTCGCGGAACTCGATCACTTCGGGGCGGCGCGACAGAACTTTCCGCACCATCTCGCGCTGTGCGCCGATGCCGCGGCCATGGATGATCCGGATCGCCTTGAACCCACGCTCCACCGCTTCGTCCAGATACGCTTCCAGCGCGGGCTTCATGTCGCGCGGCGCGAAGCTGTGCAGGTCGAAGACGTCCGTGATGGGAACGTCGAACAGATCATCTTCGGAATTCATGGAGCTCGAAGATGGGCGCGCCGTGGCGGTCGTGGACCGTTTTCAGAACCGAGTGGGCGTAGCCGCGCCCGGAGGCGAAACCAAGCAGGCGCGCCCGGACATCGGGAAAGATGTCCCGGCCTTCGGTGTGGGTGATGAAGACGTTCTCCGGGGCGGCGAGCGCTGCGGCGAGTTGCGGTTCGCTGGCCGGATTCTCGCCGAGCGTCAGCACCACGCTGTCCGACAAATGGTCCTGCCGCACCTGACCCGCAAGGTAAAAATCGAGCGGCCGCGATATGCCCCAGTCGGCCGCGAACACGCGGCGCCCTTCCAGCCGGCGGACCTCTTCGGCCAGCGGCTGAATCGCGTCCGTCCACACCCACGTCGGGCCGCAGGCGATGAAATGGGCGAGATAGTGGTTCAGCAGCAGGCCGTTATGAAGCACGCCGGCGAGGACGACGATCACCGCCGCGCGCGCCAACCGGCCCGGCCAGCGGCGGAAGACTTCCGCCAGCATCATCGCCAGCAGCAATTGCGGAATCGGCCACAGCAGAATGGTGTGGTGGACGGCCCCGCCCGCATTCCGCGTGAAAAGCATCAGGACCCACCCGCCCAAAGCGGCAGCGGCGAAAAACAGCCACACGCGGCGCCATTCGGTCCCCCACAGTAGCGGCAATCCCAGAAACGCGGCCAGCAGGACGAGTTGCTGGATACTTTGCCGCGGCCCCTGGAGTATGCCGTTCAACCACAGCGGCGCCTTTTCCCAGGTTTTCAGACCCTGCGGAAAACCTTCGGGGTCCTCGCGGACCAGATACCCGAACAAGCCGCCCCCGCTGAATGTGCGGTCCAGCACGACGATCTTCTGCAGTACGGGTTGGCGGTCCACCTCGGTGTAGGACGTGAACGTCCGCAACGGGTGGATCTTGTTGTAGTAGAGAAACGGAGCCGCGCCGATCACGAATCCAAAGACCGCCGCCAGCACAAGCCGCCGGGAGCGGATCACCGCTTTGATTTCCGGCCGCAGCACCAGAAGCGCGCTGACCCCGAAACCGGCCAGCAGCCAGACGATGACGGCCTTGTCCCAAAGCGCCAGCCCGGCGCACAGGGAAATGACGAACAGCCACGCGGCGCGCGGGGTTTCGCGGTACCGGACGCCCGCGTAGATGGCGATGGCGAACAACAGATGCTGCAGCGCCACGGGGCCCCAGTCGAACACCGAGGTCAGCAGATACATCGCGTCGGTGGCCAGCAGCAACCCCGCGAGCAGGGCGGCGGGCAAACCGGCGAGCCGCCGCGCGGCAAGGAAGAACACCGCCACCGAAACCGCCGCCGCCAGCAGCATAGGGAACCTCAGCGTGAAATGCGTGGCTTCGAACCACGCGAGCAAAGGCGCATAAATCGCCGCCTTGAGCGTGCCAACGTAGGTGATCAGCATCACCGGAATGGGCCCGAAGCGCGTTTTCATCGCGTATTCGGCGGTCTCGGGCGCATAGATGGCGGAAACGAACAGCGCCTCGTCGTATTGCGCACCGGGATAGGGCAGAAAGACGAGACCGAGAGCGACAAACACCGTGCACAGCGCCGCCGCCCACACCAGCGGATGGAGGCGTTTCAGCATCGCTCAGCCGCCAATGGCGTACATCGGCCGCGGAGGCGGCACGAAGCGCTCTCCCTGATTGATCTCATGGCCAAGCCACTTCGCGCGGACCGTGGCGCGGATGGTTTCGGCGATCTCCTCATCCGGAGCGCCGCCCCGCAGCAGGCCCTTCACGTCCGTCTCCTCGATGGCGAACAGGCAATAGCGGAGCTTGCCATCGGCGGTGAGCCGGATGCGGTTGCAGTTCAAGCAGAAGGGGCGGCTGACGGACGCGATGAAGCCCACCTGCCCGCGCCCGTCGCGGAAGCGGTATTCGAGCGCGGGCGCGCGCGGATCGGGATCGGGAACGGGGTCCAGTGGACCAATCCCCTCTGCGAGCATCGTGAGAATATTCTCCGCCAGCAGCACGCGCGAGCGGTCCCACAGGTTCTGAGCGTCCAGCGGCATGAACTCGATATAGCGGATCTCGATGCCGCGCTCGCGGCCAAATTGCGCCAGGGGCACGATGTCCTGCTCCACCAGGCCCTTCACGGCCACGGCATTGATCTTGATGGGGCCGAAGCCGAGGCGCTGCGCGGCGTCGATCCCTTCGAGAACTCGGTGCAATTCGTCGCGGCGGGTGATCTCTTCAAACCGCGCGCGGTCGAGCGTGTCCAGGTGAATATTCAGCCGCCGCAAGCCGGCGTCATAAAGCGCTTCCGCCTGCGGAGCAAGCAGCACCCCATTGGTGGTCAGCGCGACATCCTCCACCCCGGGCATCTCCACTAATTTGCGCACCAGGATGTGCAGATCCTTGCGGACCAAGGGTTCGCCGCCCGTGACACGGATCTTCTTTACCCCGAGGTCCACGGCGATGCGGGCGAAGCGCTCCATCTCCTCGAAGCGGAGAATTTCGGCGCGGGGGACGAACTCCACGTCCTTTTCCGGCATGCAATAAAAACACCGGATGTTGCAGCGGTCCGTGACGGAGAGCCGCAGGTTGTCGTGCAGACGCTGGTAGTTGTCGATGAGCGGCGCGGGCATGGCGCGGTCCTCAGCGAAGGGCGAGCATCCGTTCGACGGGAATGCGGGCACGGTCCATCAAATCGCGGGGCAATTCGACGCGCGGCGCGAGATCGCGAAGCGAGTCGCGCAACTTTTCGAGCGTGTTGCGCTTCATGTAAGGACATTCGCTGCAATTGCACTGCTCATTGGCGACGAAATGGAAGCGCTTGTCCGGCGACTCCTTTTCGAGCGTGAAGCGGACGCCGCTTTCGGTCATCACGATAATGTCATCGGCATCCTGGCGGCCGCACCACTCGATGATGGCGCTGGTGGAACCGATGAAGTCGGCCATGCGCAGCACATCGGCCGGACATTCGGGGTGGGCGGCGATGGGCGCTTCGGGGAACTCCGCTTTCTTCGCAGTGAGCCGCCGCGCCGGGAACGTGGCGTGGACGATGCAGGCCCCCTGCCAGATCTTCATGTTCTCGCGGCCGGTTTGCGCCTTCACGTAGTTGCCGAGATTGACATCGGGCACGAACAGGATGGGCTGTTCCGCGGGAATCGAATTCACCACCGCGACGGCATTGCGCGAGGTGCAGAGGATGTCGGATTCGGCCTTCACTTCCGCGCTGGTGTTGATGTAAGCGACCACGGCGTGATCCGGGTGGCGGCGCTTCCAGGCGCGCAATTGTTCCGCGGGACAGGCGTCCACCAGCGAACAGCCGGCTTCGCTGTCGGGCACAACGACGATACGTTCGGGGTTCAGGATCAGAGCGGTTTCCGCCATGAACCAGACGCCGGCGAAAGCGATCACCTCGCCATCGAAGGATTGCGCCTTGCGCGCCAGCTCGAGCGAATCGCCGATCACGTCGGCGATTTCCTGGATTTCAGCTTCCTGGTAGTGGTGAGCCAGCAGGATGGCGCGCCGCTCGCGTTTGAGGTCCAGGATCTCTTCGGCGATGGTCTTCGTGGCGAGCATGACGTTCCGGCGAATACGCTCCCATTGTAACAGCGGGTTGACGGAGGGCTGTGAGGAACCTAGGGAGGAAGGGTGTCCGCCTCGTGGACACATGTGTACTTCCTGTGGGATGGGTGCGGGCCAAAATAGCACGCAAACTGCGTTTGAGCCGTTTGGCACGCAAACTGCACTGTTAGAAGATGAGGGGACAGCAGCCGTTCGGAGGAGTCCCGGGCCGCCGCAGCGGAGGAGCAACCGCGGCGGCCCGGGATGCATAACAGCAGGCTGGCGGGGATGGTCTATCGGAGGAGGATAGACGATCCCCGCGAACCCTTCGGCCGGGGCGGACGCGTGATAAGTGCCAACCACCCGCTACGGCCATAGGCCTGAACCGTCCAGCGAATGCCGTTGAGCCTATTTTGCGTCCCACCCGTTCTCTTCGGCACGCTCAGGGGAAGATCTAGCGTTTTTCGAGATCCCGGTGGGAAATTTTTGCGGCGTACCCGGATTTCTTGAGCAATTTCTGGAGTTCGATCGCCATCATTACTGAGCGGTGATGCCCGCCCGTGCAGCCGACCGCAATCGTGAGATAGCTCTTGCCTTCCTGAATGTAGTGGGGCAGCAGGAACAGCAGCAGGCTGGAGACGCGCTTGATGAATTCCTGCGTTTGGGGGTAACTGCGGACGAAGCGGGCAACGCGCTGGTTCTTGCCGGACAACGGCTTGAATTCGGGAATGTAGTTCGGGTTGGGCAGGAAACGGACGTCGAAGACGAGGTCGGCGTCGGCCGGGACGCCGTGGCGGAAGCCGAAGCTGACGATGCGGAGGACGATGCGGTGCTCGCTCGATGCGCCGAATAACTCCACCACCCGGCGGCGGAGTTGGTGGACATTAAACTCCGAAGTGACAAGCACATGGTCGGCCTGCGTGAGCACGGGTTGAAGCAGCCTGCGCTCCTCGCGAACACTGACGAGAACGCCCCGGGCATCACCGAGCGGGTGGGGGCGGCGGGTTTCGCTGAAGCGGCGAACCAGGGTTTCGTCGTCTGTGTCAAGGAACAGAAGCTCCGTGGGGAGCATGCGCTTCAATTCAGCCAGGATGGAGGAGAAGCGGTCAAGCTGGGCGGCTTCGCGAATGTCCACGACCAGGGCGGCGCGGCCGATCTTGGGCGCATCGCGGGTGAGTTCGGCGAACTGCAGCAGCAGTTCGAGGGGAAGATTGTCGACCGCATAGAAGTTGTGGTCTTGGAGAGCTTTGAGCACGGTCCCCTTGCCCGCGCCGCTCAAGCCGCAAATGAGCACCAAGGCAGGCCCGGCCTCCAACCGGGGGGAGGCCGGGCCGGGAACCCCGCCCGGAGGTAATTTCCTGGGCGTTTTCACAGGGCGAGCCATTGGCGGAGAATCAGGCTTCGATCAAATCCACGAGGCCGTCGCGCCGCCGCACCAGCACCCGCAACGCTTCAGTCTCCGCGTCGCGGTACACCAGATAATCGCGCCGATCATCCAGCGCCAGCATCGCCTCGTCGACTGTCATCGGTTTGCCGTTCGACTTGGAGGCGGCGCGGACCACGCGGGCAGGCGCGCCGGCCGTGGGCGGTTCGGGGGCCGCTTCGGCGCCCAGCACCACTTTCGCCTTGCTCTTGCGCGCGCCCTTCAGGACGGGTTCGACCAGGGCGTCGGGCGCCATATCGGTCTTCGCGACGCGCGTGGGCGTCTCGCGTTTCTGGTCCCGGAACTTCGTCCGGATCTTCAGGGCCTGCTTCTGGATCTTCTCGACGGCTTCCATGAGGGCAGTAAACTGGTCGGCGCCCGAGCCGGCGCCGACCAGCGTCTGGTCATAGTAGTTCAAGCGAACCTCCGCGAGCTGCTCGTGGCGTTGGTAGTCCAGCTTCACCTGGGCTTCCTTTTCGCCCCGCTGCTCCAGCAACTTCGAGAGTTTGCCGAACTGGATGGCCAGCTTTCTTTCCTGCGAAGGCGTCAGCTTATCCTGTTTGCCGGTAAAGGTGATTTTCATGGCAGTGCCTTTCTGGGAATTACCACGGAGCGGAAATCCCGGGAGTGCGACTAATCCCGGACGCGCCGGTGGTGGGTGGAAGGAATCTTGAGGTCCTCCCGGTACTTGGCGACCGTTCTGCGGGTCACCTGAATGCCCTGCTGCTTCAGACGGGCAGCGATGTGATCGTCGGTCAGGGGTTTGGCGGAATCCTCCTCGTCGATCATTTTTTTCACCATGCGCTTCAGCGTCTGCAGCGGAATCGCCGAACCGGACGGCCCCTGCACGGCCTCGCTGAAGAAGTAGCGCAGCTCGAAAACTCCCTGGGGCGTGTGTGCATACTTGCCGGCGACGGCGCGGCTGACGGTGGAGGGATGCACGCCGATCTCTTCGGCGATGTCCTTGATCATCATGGGCCGCAACTGGTCGATGCCGTCTTCAAGGAATTCCTGCTGCCGCTGGACGATCGACTCGCACACCTTGAGAATCGTCTGTTTACGCTGCTCGATGTTGCGGATGAGTTGCAGAGCGGAGGCGAAGCGCTCCTTGATGTAATTGCGTGTTTCCTTGTCGGGCTCCTGCTCGCGGTCGAGCAGGCGGCGGTAGCTGCCGTTGATGCGCAACTGCGGCAAGTCCTCGTCGCTGAGCGTGATCAGGTAGGAATCGCCGTCCTTGGTGATGTAGACGTCGGGGGCGACCTGGCGGGCGCCGGGTCCAGAATGCTTGATACCGGGTTTCGGATCCAGGTGGCGGATCACATCCAGGGCGATTTCGATGTGCTCGATAGGCCGGCCGAGGATGCGGGCGAGATCCTTCACGCTCCGCGATTCCACGAGTTTGAGGTGATTCTCGACGATCTGCCAAGCGACGCCGCCTCGGGCGTTGCGGCTCTCCAGTTGGAGCAACAGGCATTCCTGCAGTGAGCGTGCAGCGATGCCGGCGGGTTCCAGGCTCTGCACGGCCTTCAGCGCCGCCTCAAGCACCGGCATTTCGATCTGCTCGGCGGCGGCGATCTCCTCGAGCGAACTGGAAAGATAACCGGTTTCTTCCAGATTGCCTAGAATCGCGTCGGCGGCGTTGCGAACATCTTCATCAAGCACGAGCAGGCTGAGCTGCGACCGCAGGAACTCGGTCAGCGTGACCGGGGCGGAAAGAAAGGCCTCGAACGTAGGCTTGTCCGGATCTTCGTTCCCCTGGCTGCGGAAGCCCGGATCCATCCAGTCGTCGAAGTAGGAGCCGAAATCGATCTGATCGAAGGGATCGAGGGTCTGAGCCTGATCGGCGGGCGCCCCGGAATCGTCGGTACTGGCCGTGGCCGCGTCGGTATCGGAGTCAAAGCTGGCTTGGGCGGCTTCCTGGGTCAGCTGCAGGACGGCGGCGTCGGCGGGGTCGGGGTCGCGCTCGGCTTCCAGTAGGGCCTGGACTTCGGCGGGTGTGAGTTCCTCGGCGCCTTCGCCCAGGTCCTCCAGCACGGGGTTTTGGGTGATTTCCTGAGAGATGAGCTCGCGCAATTCGAGCCGGTTCAGTTGCAGAACCGTCACCATCTGCACCAGCCCCGGGGTGAGGATCTGTTTCTGCTTGACCGCGATCTGGAGTCTCGGCGACAGCAGGCTCATCTGCCCTCATCATAGCACCGGCCGGGCCGAAGCAAACTCGCGGAAACGCTGTAGTTAGACTCTCGAAGAATCCCAATCGGGCACGGGGCCAGGCCGGTCTTGTCAGCCCGGCAACTCCGGTGCGCCTGCACGCCGGAGAACTTGCCAGAATCCCTTGCCGCATCCGTTAAGTCGCGCCGCACGCGCGTAAGCAGCCATTACGGCGCAGGGAAGTGGCGCCGGATGCCGGAGACCGGCAGAAGGATCCCGGCCAATCTCCCGGCCGGGCCGCTCCGCTAAGCCATTTATTTACAGCAGATTAAGATGTTGTCGGGACCCGCTCCGGGCCTTGCCCCCGCCTGAGCCGCGCTTCACTTCCGCATATCGATCTGCACCAGCGGCTCGGGTTTCTCTGTGCGAGGGGCCGGTTTTGGCGGATTCAACCACCGTTGCGGCAGCTTTGCCATATAGATCAACTTCTCGGCTAGCGGCAGCAGGCTCCGCACCGTCTTGCCGTGAAAGAGCAGGCTGCCGACCACCAGCGCCGGGTGTGGAATGGTTGTGCAGCACTTGGCGCAGATATCGATCTCCCCCGCGCGCCCTCGGATGTGCAACTCCCGCATCTTGATCATCTCCGGGGAATTAAAGATCCGGTCAAGCGGCTGTTCGCCGATTCGCCCGATGGGCTGGCCGTTTAGCATGTAGCTCTGGCAGCACGGGTACACGTCGCCGCTGTGCTTCACGTACATTGCCCCGCGCCACAAATAGTGGCACGGATGTTTCCATTCCGCCGCCGTATGGCCCGCGTCCGGACGCATCAGGTTGGTCTCGTCTTCCTTGATGCGGATCAGGTCTACGCCCGGCACGGCGCGCCAGAAGCGCGTGAACTCTTCGACTTCAGCCGCGTTGCCGTCCATGCGAACCAGTTGCACCACGATCTGCATCTTCGACTTGCGCCGCGCCTTCAGCTCGCAGAAACGCATGAAATTGTCGCGTACGCGCTCGAATTTCGCGCCCTTGCGGTAGAACTCGAAGGTCTCTTTCTTCGCCCCGTCAAAGCTCAGAGTGATGTGCTCGAGCGGCGTGGCCAATAGCTTCTCCGCAGCCTCCTCGTCCAGCAGGGTACCGTTGGTCGAGATCAGGGTCGAGATCGCGTGATCGTGGCACAGGCCGATGCGGTCGTGGATCTTGGGGTCGAGCAGCGGCTCGCCGAGGCCGATCAGCATCATGTGCTCGGCGGTGGCGCCCGACTCGCGGACCAGCGTGTCGAAGACGGCGTCCTCCATGTCCTCCTTGGGCTGCTTATGGGTCTCCCGGGGACACATGATGCAGTAGATGTTGCATTTGGCGGTGGTTTCGACGATGTACTCCACCGGCAGCGCGCGCACACGGCGGTGCTTGCGCAGATACGCCCATAAAAGCTTGGCCCGGTTCCAGATTCGCATGCGCGGGGGAGTTCGCCTATTATTGTAGCGTCGAAGCCCGTGCCGGCATCGGGAAGGAGACCATGCAGGAACGAATCCGGGCGCTCAACAGCGCGCCCGTCCGCACTCCGGCCCGCTACGTCCTCTACTGGGCGCAGATGAACCGCCGCGTGGACGCGAACCACGCCCTCGCCGTCGCCATCGGGAAGGCGAACGAACTGCGCCTGCCCGTGCTGGTCTACGAAGGCCTGACATGCACCTATCACGAAGCCAACGACCGCATGCACACGTTCGTTCTGGAAGGCGTGCCGGAAACCGCCCGGCGACTGGCGCGCCGCGGCATCGGCTACTGCTTCCATCTCCGCAAGCGCCGGTCCGATGCCAACGACATTCTGTACCGGTTAGCGGCCGAGGCTGCGCTGCTGGTGACCGATGATTACCCCACTTTTATCGCGGCCCGCCACAACGCTTCGGTTCCAGCCAGGATCGGCATCCCCTACCTGGTGGTGGACTCAAGCTGCATCGTGCCGATGAACGCGCTGCCGAAGCGCGAGTACGCCGCCTACACCATCCGCCCCAAAATCAAGAAGCTGTTGCCGCAGTACTTGGTTCCCTGCCCGGACCCGAAGCCGGCCGTGAAATGGAACCTGCCCACCCCGAAATTCCACACGGAGGTTCAGGCGGAGAACATTCCGGCCTTGGTGGGGGAATGCGAGATCAACCACGCCATCCCGCCGTCGCTGAGCTACGCCGGCGGCCGCCTTGCCGCTGAAGCCACCTTGCGCCACTTTCTTGACGATCGCCTGCGACGCTATGCGCGCGAGCGCAACGAGCCCAGCGCGCACGCCACATCGAACCTCAGCCCTTATCTCCATTTCGGCATGATTTCCGCGCTGGAAATCGCTCTGGCGGCAAAAAAACACGCCGAGGAACATAAACTGATCGCCGATGAATTCCTGGAGGAGCTGATCGTCCGCCGCGAACTCGCCTTCAACTACGCACGCCATGTGGCCCGGCCCGATTGCCTCGCCAACCTGCCCGAATGGGCGCGCAAGACCTTGCTGCAGCACGCCCGCGACCCTCGCCATCCCGTGTATGACCGGTGCGCGTTCGAAAAGGCGATGACCCACGACCCGCTCTGGAATGCCTGCCAGAACGAGATGCTGCTGCGCGGCAAAATACATGGTTATTACCGCATGTATTGGGGCAAAAAGATCATCGAGTGGTCCCGCACGTGCCAGGATGCGCTCGAAACGATGGTGCTGCTGCACGACCGCTATGCCCTCGATGGCCGCGACCCGAACACCTACACCAACATCCTCTGGTGCTTCGGCCTGCACGACCGGCCCTGGCGGGAGCGGCCCATCTTTGGCATGATCCGCTATATGGGCTATGAGGGAATGAAGCGCAAGACAGGCGTGGACGCCTACCTGCGCGAAATTGCCACGCTCGAGCAAACGCGCCGCGACCCGTTCCGGCTGAAGGGATTCTAGATGCGAGTGGCCATTACCGGGGCCAGCGGGCTGGTTGGGGCCGCGCTGAGCGGGTTATTGAGAGAAGAAGGTCACGAGCCGGTGGCTCTGTCCCGCCGCCCTGAGCCCGCTGCGCTTGCAAACGCCGATGCTGTAGTCCATCTCGCGGGCGAACCCGTTGCACAGCGCTGGTCGGAAGAAGTGAAACGGAAGATCCGCGAGAGCCGCATCGAAGGGACCCGTCACCTCGTGCAGGTCCTGCAATCATTGGACCGGAAGCCCCGTGTGCTCGTATCAGCCTCGGCCATCGGCTACTATGGCCACCGCGGCGGCGAGATTCTGAGTGAAACGGCCAAGCCCGGCGAAGGCTTTCTGCCCGAAACCAGCGTGGCCTGGGAGCGGGAAGCGCGCCGGGCGGAGGAACTGGGCATTCGCGTGGTTTGCGTGCGGATCGGCATCGTGTTGTCGAAAGAAGGCGGCGCGCTCGCCAAGATGCTCCCGCCGTTCAAAATGGGCGTAGGCGGGCGTTTGGGAGACGGCCGGCAGTGGATGTCGTGGATTCACGTGCGGGATCTGGTGCGGCTGATGGTTTGGGCGATTGAACGGGAAGATGTCCCCGGCACCCTGAACGGAACCGCGCCGGAATCGGTCACAAATGCGCAATTTACGCGCGTTTTGGGCGCTGTTTTGCGCCGTCCGGCGCTGTTTCCCGTACCCGAATTCGCCCTCAAGCTGCTGTTTGGCGAGATGGCGCGGGTGCTGCTCGAAAGCCAGCGCGTGAAGCCCGAGGCGGCGGAGTCGAAAGGCTTTCAGTTTGAATTCCCCGCGCTGGAACCGGCATTGCGCGACCTGCTTAACCGGCCTTAAGTCCCCGTCTGGAAAAGCAGCGAGTTCAGTGTTTATGCTGCCCCTGCGCGCGGGCCGTGGAGGGCGGCGTGAGGCCCTTTGTTCGCAGGTACCCCACCATGTTGCCGTAGTGGCTGTTCAGGTTGGCAATGAGGCCGAGCAGCGAATCGAGGGCCGTTCGGCGCGGGTTTTGGTTGACGATGCGGAGCGCCTGCTCGTCGGTCATGGCGGCGAGGGCCGCGTCACAGAACGCGAATGAGGCTTCGATCGCCTGCAGGATTTCGTCTTTCGAACCATTGGTCTTGGGTGCGGAAGGCGCTGGGGCGCCCTGGGCGGTGGCGCAGACGCGCAGGTTCATCCCCGCCGTATGTTCGATCCACTCGCCGTAGGCGCGTTGGGGCGGAGTAAGCTTGAACGCGTAATGCTCGGCGGGCATGATGCGGGCGGCTTCGATCATGTTGCGTTTGGCGTTGCCGTATTGGAGTCGGACGGCGTCCATCACCGGCGCGGACTGCGCGGCAGCGTGAGAAACTGCGCAGATTAGAACAGCAATAGTCCTGGTCATGAGCGGTAAACCCCTGTAGTGCGATTGTAGCGGAGCCCGCTCGCGGGATTTGGGATACTGTGGGGGCATGTGCGGTCTTGCCGGATTCATTGAATGGCCCGGAGCCGTGCCCTCCGATTTCCGGAGGGTTGTTTCGCGCATGGCGGCCTCCATGTTTCACCGGGGGCCGGATGACCTCGCGGCTGCGGCGTTTCCCGATGCGGGCGCGGCGATCGGCGCTGCGCGGCTGGCGCTGGTGGACATGGCGCATGGCCGCCAACCCATAGCGAACGAAGACGGCAGCGTATGGGCGTTGCTCAACGGGGAGATTTACAACCACCGCGCCCTGCGCGACGAGTTGCTCCGGCAGGGACACCGGATGCGCACACAGTGCGACACCGAGGTGCTCGCCCACCTCTACGAACAACACGGCGAGGCCATGTGCGGAAAGCTGGACGGCATGTTCGCGGCGGCGGTCTTCGACCTCCGGCGCCGTCAGTTCTTGCTGGTTCGCGACCATGCCGGCATGAAACCGCTGTATTACGCGGAGCGAAAAGGCGGCTTCGCCTTTGCTTCCGAAATTCGAGCCTTCTTCGCCGGCGGGCTATTGGCGCCGCAAGCCAACTGGGAAGATTTGGAGTATTATTTCGACTTCGGTTACGTGCCGGCGCCCGGGTGCGCGTTCGTGGGCCTCAGAAAGCTGCCCGCCGGGTGCTGGCTGCGCTGGCGCAATGGCCGCACGGAGACGCAACGCTACTGGCAGCCTCCCTTGGACCAGGCCGCGCGGGATCTTGAAGCACCGGCGCGACTTGAAGAACTTCTGCGCAGCGCCACGCATACCCACTTGCAGGGCGAAGCCGAAGCCGGTTGTTTTCTCAGCGGCGGGTGGGATTCTTCGATTGTCGCCGCCTTGGCGTGCGAGAAGCTCGGCAGGCTAAAGACCTTCTCGCTGGTGTTTCCCGAATCGCCCGGCTTGAACGAGGCGTCCCATGCCCGCGCCGTGGCGAAAGATCTCGGCACGGAGCACGAGGAAGTGGAGTACCGGCCCGCGATGCTTCCGGCGATGCTGGAGCAGGCTGCATGGAAGCTGGAGGAGCCCTCAAGCTCTACGCCCGCTGTGCTGGTCGGGCTGCTGTCGCAATTGGCCTCACGCAAAGTCAAGACGGTGGTGGGCGGCGAGGGGTCGGACGAGTTATTTGCCGGTTACGAATGGTTGCGGCCGCGTCTGCCGTATCAGCTCAATACGCTGATCCCCAGACCGCTGGCGCGCACGTTGCTGCCGCTCCGCTGGGCTCCTCGATGGCGGCGCGCGGCGCGGCAATTGGCCGCGGCGAGTGCCGACGACATCGATTTCGAATTCGTCCGGCGGAGCCACCCGCGCGACTTTCCGCTGCCCGTGGCGGCCAGGCGCCGCGAGTTCACTGGCGCCGACGCTTATGCCGTTGTCGCCCGCCAAATTGGCGAGGAGCCGGTGGCCCGCACGCGGGAGCGCCTCCCCCGGCGGTTGCTGCTCGAATATGGCGGGCGATTGACTGGCGGCGTGCTCTATTCCTGCGACCGGATGGCGATGGCTGAAAGCCTGGAAGTAAGGCTCCCATTTCTCGACCGGCATATCGTCGAGTACGCCATGCGCCTGCCCGCGGAGTGGAAGCTGCACCGGGGCCAGGAGAAGGCAATTCTCAAGCCGCTGGCGGCCAAGTACGCGCCGGCCGTGGCGCACCGCCGCAAGCTTGGGTTGCAGATCCCGGAAATGGACTATCACGACCCGGCAACGCGGGAATTCGCCTTCCAACTACTGCTGGCGGAGAATTCCCTGTTCCCGCGGCGGGAGATGGAAAGGGCGCTGCGCCGCTGGTTCGGCCCCGCGCGAAGGGAGATCCGGTTTCTCCCGCTGCTGATTCATCTACAATGCTGGTGGAATACCTTTCTGGTCTCGGGGTCCTACGGCGCCACGCTGGGTTCCTCCGATGCGCTACCGGTCAACCGGGTGGCCTGGGCCGACGCGGAGGTGGCGCCATAAGCGGCCGTCACGCAAAATCCAGCGGCGCGGTGCGCAGACCCTTCAGATCCGGCATGAGGCAGGCCAGGTAAAGGCGGCCCTGGAAGTGGAATAGTTCCGGGGCGGCGACGGGCAGGCGCGCCACGAGGTGCCGGTCGTCGTTCAGGCCGAAGTCGAACGGGTCGCGGCTGCGGTAGGCGCGGGTCATGGGCGTGTTGCGGTAAACCTGCGTGCGGAACAGGAAATACCAGGGCGTGCCGGGCAGGCGGTACACGAATGGGCATTCGGCGGAGTAGAAGTTGTCGCCCGATTCTCCGCCCCAGGAGACGATGCGGGGCTGGTCCCACTTCTTGAGATCGGACGAGGTGCGGGCGTAGACCCGGCCGATGTTGCCGGGATTGGCGGTGTAGTAGGCGATCCACCGGCGGCTGTCGCGAAACATCATGATATCGCGGCCGCCGCCGCCCACCACGTTCTCCTCGCCGGTGGCGAACCGCTCGAAGAGGCCGAAACGGCCGGGCTCCACCTGGTGGCGCGCGAAGGTCTTGCCGTCCTCGCTGAGAGCGGCGAAGGTGCGGCCGCCGCTCGAGTAGAACATCCAGTATTTGCCTTCGATCTTGAGGACATGAGGCGCCTGGAGCGAACCCTGCCGTTCCCCGAACGCCGGGTCGGCGCGCATGGCGATGCCCATCGCCTCCCAGCCGGGTTCAATCGGGCTGCGGCCCTCCCAGCGGTGGAACAGGCGCGTGGCGCCGGGTTCGGCGGTGTGGCGAATGCAGGACCACGCCTGCCGGGAGCCGTCCAGCGCCTCCCAGATGGCGAAGTCCACCACCTCCTGCTTGGGGGTGGCGAGGCGGCCCAGGTCGGGCACCCCGGCGATGGGAACCCAATCGCCGGCGATGCGCGGCACGGGGCCGGACTCAGCGGGAGTTTGCGCCGCCAGGGCGGCGGCGAGCCAGGATCTTCGCGTCATGGGGGAGCCTCACAGCGTGGTCTCCATCAATCATGGGCAGATTATCAAACCGGAGGAGTGGAGGAGGACGCGCGCGCGGGGGGAGACAAAATCGGCCGGTTGCGTCTGCCTCGCAACCGGCCGGCAAGAGGATGAGGCGGAGTGGCCCCTGATCAAAACGGAGGAGAGAGCACTGGTTAGTCCAACGATCAACTCTCCAGTTGGCAGTATAGCGCACCGCCGCCCTCGTTGCAACATTTTTTGTCAAAAATGTTTGAAACGAGAAACGCAAACTTTAGCTGACGCCCAAGCGCTTGCTTTATCCCGCGCCGTGCGATAGAACCGTCCCATGTCCACCACCACGCTACTGCGCGGGGCTCTCGCCGCGGGCGAAGGCATCGTGCGTCTGGCGCCCTGTTGGGTGCCCCGCTCCTTCCTGATGCCCGGCGGCCGATTGAAGCTCCACACTGACGATCTCTATGCGCTCGGCGCCCATCGCGGCGGCATCGACGAGCGCTGGTTCGCTTCCACCACGAATGCGGACAACGGTCCCGGCACGCCGGACGACGAGGGCCTTTCCTACATCGCCGTCGGCGATCAGCGCATCCTGCTGCGCGAGGCCGTCGAAACGCTCGGCGATCAGTTCCTGGGTGCGGACGTCATGGCCAAGTACGGCGGCTGGAACGTGCTCACCAAGTTTTTCGACAACCTCGGCCCCATCCCCCATCACATGCACCAGATGGAGGAGCACGCCGCCAAGGTGGGCCGCAAGGGCAAGCCCGAAGCGTACTACTTCCCGCCGCAACTCAACTTCAAAGGCAATAACTTCCCCTATACGTTCATGGGCCTCGAGCCCGGCACCACCAAGGACGACGTGCTCAACTGCCTCCGCAAGTGGCAGCAGGGCGACAACGGCATCCTGGATCACTCGAAGGCCTACCGGCTGCAGCCGGGCACGGGCTGGCAGATCGACGCGGGCATCCTGCATGCTCCGGGTTCGCTGGTCACCTATGAGCCGCAGGTCAACTCCGACGTGTTCGGCATGTTCCAGTCGCTCGTCGAGGGACGCTATGTGCCCTGGGAACTTCTCGTCAAGGACGTGCCGCCCGAACACCATCAGGACCTCGACTATATCTTCGGCATGCTCGACTGGGAAGCGAACGTCGATCCCGAGTTCATGAAGAACCGGCTGTTCCATCCCTCTCCGGCGAAACCCGTCGAGGAGATGCGCGAAGCGGGTTACGAAGAGAACTGGGTGGTCTATTCCACGCCTCATTACTCGGCCAAGGAACTCACCGTGCTGCCCGGCCGCAGCGCCGTCATCACCGACGCCGCCGCATACGGCCTCATCCTCACGCAGGGCCACGGATCCATCGGCAAACTCGCCGTGGATACGCCGTCGCTGATCCGCTTCGGCCAGATGACTTCCGACGAACTGTTCGTCAGCTATGAGGCGGCGCGCGCCGGGGTGAAGATCACCAACGCCAGCGCCACCGACCCGCTTGTGATGCTGAAGCACTTCGGTCCCGGCAATCCGGAGGCCGCGAGGTTCATCAAGCAATGAAAATCGGCCTGAATACGCTGTTATTCACCGCCGGCTTCGACCGCGAACACCTGCCCCTGCTGGGGCAGGTGAAGCGGTGGGGCTTCGACGGCATCGAGATCGCGCGTTTCGCCTTCGACGGCTTTCCGGCGCGCGAGATCGGGCAGGCGGCGAAGGACGAGGGCCTCGGCGTCACGTTCTGCTCCGCGCTCACCGGCGGCACTTCCCTGATCAGCGACGACGCCGCGGTGCGCGGGCAGGCGCTGGACTTTCTCAAGCAGGGCATCGACACCGCGCGCGAAATCGGCTCGGATGTCTTTCTCGGTCCCTTCTGCGCGCCCGTCGGCTTCCTGCCCGGAAGACGGCCGAACGAGGACGAGTGGCGCTGGGCGGTGGAAGGGCTGAAAGCCGCGGCGGCTCACGCCGAGGCCGCCGGCGTGCGCATCGCGAATGAGCCGCTGAACCGCTTCGAGACCTACTTCGTCAACACCGCCGCGCGAGCCCGCGAACTGTGCGACGCCGTGGGCAGCCCCGCGCACGGCATCCTGTTCGACACTTTCCACGCCAACATCGAGGAGCGGAGCTTCGCGCAGGCGCTGCGTGCGTGCGGGCCTCACCTCGCCCATGTTCATGCCTGCGAAAACGATCGCGGCGCGCCCGGCTCCGGCCATGTCGGCTGGGCCGAGACCTTCGCCGCGCTCAAAGAGATGGACTACCAGGGCTGGGTGGTGATCGAAAGCTTCGGCGCGCGCATCCCCGAGATCGCCGCCGCGGCGTGCATCTGGCGCGATCTCGCTGAAAGTCCCGAGGCGCTGGCCCAGGAAGGGCTGAGGTTCATCCGCAATGCCTGAGAATAGAGATACCCGGCGGCGGTTTCTCGCGGCGGGGGCGGCGGCGCCCTTCATCCGCACGGCGCGCGCGGCGCAGGCCCGCCCCAACATCGTCTTTTTGATGCCGGACCAGCTGCGCTACCACACGGTCGGCTGCCTGGGCAACAACGAGGTGCAGACGCCGCACATCGACCGTCTGGCCGCCGATGGCCTCACGCTGCCCAACACCTTCGCCAACACGCCCGTCTGCTGCCCGGCGCGCGCCGTGCTGCTCACCGGCCAATATGCCCACCGCAACGGCATGGTGGCGAATGACCTGCGGCTGCGCGAGGACGGCGTCTCGTTCGCGCGCGAACTCGCCGGCGCGGGCTACCGCACAGCCTTCGTCGGCAAATGGCACCTCGATGGCGGACAGCGCACTCCGGGCTTCGTGCCGCCGGGGGAGCGCCGCCAGGGCTTCGAATGGTGGGCCGGCAACCAGTGCAGCCACCAGCATTTCAAGAACTGGTACTTCCGCGATACGCCGGAACAAATATTACTTGATACGTTTGAAACGGAAGGCTATTCGCGCGTGGCCTGCGATTACCTCCGGCAGAGCCGCGAGGACCGCCGCCCGTTCTACCTCACCGTGCAGTGGGGCCCGCCGCACGATCCCTACAAAGCGCCCGAGGAGTATCGCCGCCGCTACGACGCCGCCAAACTCACCATGCGCCCCAACTGGCGCGAGGATGGACGCGGCACCACGCGCGAGGACATCGCCCACTATTACGCCATGACCACCGCCGTGGACGACGGCGTCGGCATGGTGCTCAAGACGCTGGACGAACTCGGCCTCGCCGAAAACACCATCGTGCTGTTCGCCTCCGATCACGGCGACATGATGGGCTCGCAGGGGCTGCGCCTCAAACGCAAGCCATGGGAGGAATCGATTCGCGTGCCCGGCATCATCCGCTGGCCCGCGCGCCTGAAGCCCGGCTCGCGCAGCGACGCCTTCTTCACGCACGTGGACTTCGCGCCCACGCTGCTGGGTATGGCGGGCGTGCCGGTTCCCCGCGCGATGCAGGGCGCGAACCTCGCGCCGCCGCTGCTAGAAGGCAAGGGGCGGGCGCCCGAGGAAGCGTTCTTCCAGATCTTCGGCCCGTACAACGCGGGCGGCGTCGCCGCGGGCTGGCGCGGCGTGCGCACGCGCCGCCACATGTACGCCCGCTATCGCGAGAAGCCGTGGGTGCTGTACGACCTCGACAAAGACCCCTATCAACAGCGCAACCTGGCCGGGGAAGCCAGCGCCGCGCCGCTCGTCAAAGACATGGAAGCCCGCCTCGCCCGCTGGATGAAGCAGACCGGCGACTCATGGAACTTCAACTGGACGCATCCCGTGGAAGACCGCGGCCGGCTCTACCGCCACCGCCTTTTCCGCACCGTGGACGAATACCTCGAGTGGGCGAAGGCGCATCCGGACCTGGACGGCGGTTAAGCTTTGCGCAACCCGTCCATGATGGAACCGACTAATTCCTTGGCCTGTTCCAGTTGTTGCTGGATGATTTGAATATCCATCGCCGGCTTCCCCGGCTGCCGTGCCGACTGGCAATACACCCCATGCTGGCCTACCATCACCAGCGCGTCGGTCAACAGGTCAAGCGTCACGGCAAGCCGGCCCGCTTCCAGGCCATACTGGAATTCCGAGCGTTCAAGCTCGTCGCGTTTGTCGATGAAAACGGAAGGAGTGGGCATGAGATTTGGAACAGGATTGCTCATCATGCTGATGCTGGCAACCGTGGGTTGGTCGCAAAGCGAAGGCGTCATGCTGAGCGGGCGGCTCGCGAAAGAGATGGAGTTGAACGCCGATCCCGGCTCACCGCTCTGGCGCGGCGCGCCCGCCGTCACCGTGGAACGTAACACCCTCGATGAACTCGTCCCCGGCCACCGCACCGAAATCCGCTCCCGCTGGACCCCCGACCATCTGTACTTCCTCTTCATCTGCCGCTACGAACAGCTTCACCTGAAATCCGAATGGACCGCCAAGGAAGAGACCAACAAGCTTTGGGAATGGGACGTCGCGGAGGTGTTCATCGGCGCGGATTTCGACAACATCTGGCGCTACCGCGAATACCAGGTCTCGCCGCGCGGCGAATGGGTGGACCTGGATATCGACCGCAAGAACCCGCTGCCTGAAGGCGGCTGGCTTTGGAACTCAGGCTTCACCGTGGTCGCCCGCCTGGACGAAGCCAACAAGGTCTGGTACGGCGCCATGAAGATCCCGGTGAAGTCGATTACGGAGAAGCGCGCGCACGCGGGCATGGAGTTCCGCGCCAATTTCTACCGGCTGCAAGGGCCCGGGCCGCAGCGCAAAGGCATCGCGTGGCGGCCGACCATGGTGAGGAACTATCACACCCCGGAGAGGTTCGGGCTGCTGCGGCTGACGGACTGACTAGTGAACGGGGGCGGCGGGGGACTTGGGCAGTTCGCCCGTGTCGTAAATCACCGTCTCGCCCGGTTTTTGTTTTTCGAGCCGCTGGCGGATCAGGCTGTCGCGAAAATCGGGATCCTCCCCGATTCTACGGATAAACTCCTTGTGGCGGTCCACCTCCCGCTGCAGCCGCTCATTCTCCTGCTCCATTTCCACCACCTGGGAGTGGCTCTCCTGAATCGCCGCGATACCGTTGGGCCCGGTGAGCACGGAGTAGGCATAGACCGCCCCCATCAGGACGGCAGCGATAATAGCGGCATTACGAAAGAGCGGAACCATGCGCCTCGAATATGGAGCCTAAAATACGTTATAAACCCTTTGGCGGCGTAAGTCCACAAGGAAAGGAAATCGAGGCTGTGAGCAAGGCGATTCTGGTTCTGACAATGTGCGGCAGCGAGGAAGAGGCCCGGCGCGTTGCGCTTGCGCTCGTCGAAGCGCGCCTGGCTGCATGCGTGGGCATTGCCCCGGGCGTACGCAGCGTTTACCGCTGGAAGGGCGCAGTGGAGGAAGCCACAGAATGGGGATTGATCATCAAGACCCGCGCCGGGCTTTATCCTCAAGTGGAAGCCGCCGTCCTCGCATCGCACAGCTACGAAGTGCCTGAGATTCTCGCCATCCCGGTCACGGCCGGACTGCCCGCCTATCTCCAGTGGGTTGAAGAGGAAACAATACCGCTTGCGGCGGAACCCGGCGATGTGATGGGATAACTGCTCATGTCTTCCTCGCCCGCGACTCCCGCCCAACAGCCGACCCGCGCCCGCTATTGGGTGGTCTTCTTCGCCGTCACGCTCGCCATCCTGGCCTATATCGACCGCGTCGCGATCTCTCAGGCCGCGCCTGAGATCAAGCGCGACCTCGGCTTCAGCCAGGAGCAGATGGGGCTGATCTTCTCCGCCTTCGCCTTCGGCTATGCCCTGTTCGAAATTCCCGGCGGCTGGCTGGGCGACTGGATGGGGCCGCGGCGCGTCCTGCTTCGCATCGTCCTCTGGTGGTCCTTCTTTACCGCCGCCACCGGCTGGATGTGGAGCTTCACTTCGATGTGGGTCACCCGCTTCCTCTTCGGCGCCGGCGAGGCGGGCTGCTTCCCCAACATCACCAAATCCTTCACCACCTGGCTGCCTTTGCATGAACGCGTGCGCGCGCAGGGCATCCTGTGGAGTTTCGCCCGCTGGGGCGGCGCCTTCACGCCGCCTCTGTTCGTGCTGCTGTTTTCGGTGATGAGCTGGAAGATGGTCTTCCTCGTCTTCGGGCTCATCGGCCTCGTCTGGGGCTACTTCTTTTATCGCTGGTACCGCGACAATCCCGCCGATCATCCTTCCGTCAACGCCGCCGAACTCGCGCTCCTGCAGGGCGCCGAGGGCACCGCTTCCGGTCACGGCGACGTTCCCTGGGGCAAGCTGATCGGCAGCGGTTCGGTCTGGCTGCTGTGGTCGCAATACTTCCTGCTGTCTTACCCCTGGTATTTCTACATCACCTGGCTGCCCACCTGGCTACAGGAGGGCCGTGGACTTACCATGACGGAGAGCGCCGGCTATGCCATTTTCCCCTTGCTCTTCGGCGGCTTCGGCTCGCTCTTCGCCGGATTCCTCGCCAAATCATTCGCGATCCGAATTGGCTCGGTCGACCGCGCCCGCCGCATCATGGGCGTCATCGGCTTCGCCGGCGCGATGAGCTTCCTGCTCATCGTCATTCAAGTGAAGGACCCTCTATGGTGCATGCTCGCCATGGGCATGGCCAGCTTCTCGAACGACCTTGTCATGCCGGGAGCCTGGGGCGCCTGCATGGACATTGGCGGCAAGTACGCAGGCACGGTCGCCGGCTCCATGAACATGATGGGCAATTTCGCGGGCATCCTCGCCCCCGCCATCGGCGGAGTTATCCTCGCCCGTTTCAACAACGATTGGGACATGTTCCTCTACACCATGGCAGGCGCCTACGCTTTGGGCATCCTGATCTGGCCCTTCATCAACTCGACGAAGCCGCTGGAATTGCGCTGAATTCTGGCCGCGCGCCGAATGGCCGAGCAAAACGCTCCCGCCAGGCGGCGCGCAAATGACGGTTCATTTACCGGTCTGGCGGGTCCAGATGATGATGGGATCGGGCTTCGCCTTGGTCTCGATCTTCTGCATCAGCTTCAAATCGGGCAGCGACAGCCGGACGATCCGGTTGTCCATTTGCGCGGCCAGAAAAAACGACTGGCCCGCGGGATGCATCGCCATGCCCTCGGCTCGGGAGAATGTGCCGGTGCGCGCGATTTCCGTGCGGGTGGCAATCTCCACCAGCGCGGCTTCATTGGAGCCGATGCAGGCCGCGATCAGCAGCTTTCCATCGGCGGTGATCAGAAGCCGGCCCGGGCGGCCAGGCATGGGGATGCGCTCCTTGACCGTATCCGTTCCCGGATCGATGACCACGATTTCGTCGCCCTCGCGTGTGGCGAGGAAAAGCTCCGATTCATCGCGTGGCGAAGCAAAACCCATCGGCACGCCGCCCGTTTCAATCGTTCCGACCTGCTTCCGGGCCTTGAGATCGATCACCGATACGGTGCCCGAGCCGCTGTCCGCCGTCCAGGCCTTCGATTCGTCGTGCTTCACGTAAATCATGTGCGGCAGCTTGCCCGACACCGGAATCGTGTGCAGGATCTTCCGCGACTTGGGATCGAGAACATGGACCGCGGCCGGGATCTCCGTGGTGAGGTAGAACAAGCCAGAAGGAGCCAGCTCAATCGCGTGCGGACGGTAGTATTCGCCCGTCGAAATCGTGCCCACGGCCACGCGCTCATTCACGTCGATGATGGTGATCGTATTGCCGCCCTTGGCTTCGTCCGTATAAGTGTCCACGCCATAGTTGGTGACGTAGGCGAAGCGGCCCTCCGGGCCTAGCGCGAACTCGTGCGGCTTCACGTCCGTGGGGATCTCGGCGAGCATCTCGCCCGACTCCATGTCATAAATGCCGAACGAATCGGCCAGCTTATGCACGGTCAGCAGCTTCGGCCGCGGACCCGAATCCGGGTGGCCGGGTATGCTGACCCCGCTGCAAGAACACAGGGCCACCAGGCACAAAAAGAGAGCGGCTCGCTGAGCTGTCATTGGTTGTGCTTCCTAATGTGCCATTCTCTCGCATTTCGGGGTTTGCCTCGCGAAGAAAGACTTCGAGCTCCCCGTTCCGCACCAGGGATTCACTCGCTGCTCTGACGAGAGCGCACCGGCGGCACGGGTCATCCCCGCTTCGCGGAGGAGGCGGTGAACGCCGGATACGCCGCCCGCCACCTCATCGGCGAAACGTTACATCTTGCGGTGACGGATCTGCCCGCCCACCACCGTCAGCACCGGCTGAATCCGGCGGATCTCGTCTTCCGGACACGTGAAGTAATCGCGGTCGATCACGGTCAAATCGGCGAACTTGCCCTTCTCGATCGTGCCTTTCATATCCTCTTCGAAGAACATGAAGGCCGGTCCCGTTGTGAACATGTGTAATGCCTGCTCGCGGGTCACCCGTTCCTCGGGGTAGATCACCTGGCCTTCGGTGGTGCGGCGCGTGATCGACATCCACATCCCATAGAACGGGTTGAAGGGGTTCACGGCCTTGTCCTTGTCGTGGCCGATCATGTGGTCGCTGCCGCCGGCCACGGGAATGCCCATCTCGATCATCGACCGCAGCGGGAAGAACCAGCGCATGTTATCGAGCCCGAACACGCGCCGCAGCGCGGGCACATCCAAATGGAGCCAGTGCGGCTGCACGTCGGCCACGATGCCCATGCGCTTCATCCGTTCCAGCGCCTCGGAACTCATGAAGCTGCCGTGCATCACGTGTGAGCGAGTGGGCGCGATCGGCGAATCCTTGTCCAGCCGCTCGAATACGTCCAGCAGCGTGTCGATCGCCGAGCCGCCCTGCACGTGCGACGTCAGTTGCCAGCCCTTCTTACGCGCCTCGGCGAAGATCGCGTAAAGATCGTCGGGCTGCACGAACAGCGTGCCGCGCGCATCCGGGTTGGTCTGTCCGTACAACTGCCGCCCGAACGGTCCATACGGCATGCGCTGGTAAGCCGTGCCGACGCTCTGCCCGCCATCCAGGGTCACCTTGAATGTGCTGAACTTCAGCCATTCATCGCCCTGGTTCGTGGTCCAGGGGTTTTCGCGGATTTCCTTCAGCACCTCGTCCAGCGGGCGGTTTGTATTGATGCGCCAGGTCAGCAGCGTCCGCACGGCCAGCCGCTTCTGCTGGTGCAGCTTCTCAAACAGCGCAACATCGGCGGGCCCGACGGCGCGGTCGCCGATCGTGGTCAACCCCGCCTCGGCATAAATCTGGAGCATCTTCTCGAGCGCGTCAAGCCGCTCCTGTTCGGTGAAGGGCTTCGCGGCGCGCACGCCCTTCAGCAGCCCGGAAGCCGCGCGGAGAATGCCGTTCGGTTCGCCGTCCGGCCCTTTCACCACCTCGCCGCCGGGCGGATTGGGCGTGTCCTTGGTGATGCCGCTGATCTCGAGCGCCATCGAATTCGCGCTCCACACATAGGAGCCGTCGAAGGCCACCGGGTGCGTTTTCACCACGTCGAGATCGGCGCGCGTGGGCATGCGCATCTCCTTCAGGCGAGGCGGCAAGGTGCGCGGCACCACGATCCATTCGCCCTTCGGTGTGGTCTTGGCCTTTTCAACGATCCACTTCTGGATCGACGCAATCGAATCGAGCGGCGGCAATTTCTCGCGGTACTCCGACAGCGCGCCGCCGAGCGCGTGGACATGCGGATCGATCAACCCCGGCAGCACCATGCGGCCTTTGAGGTCGATTACATTGGTCTCGGGCTTGCGCAGCTTGAGGATCGCCTCGTTCGTGCCGGTGGCCAGCACGCGCCCGTCCTGAACGGCGATCGCCTGGTGAACGCTGTTCTGCTTGTCGAGGGTCACCACCCGGCCGTTGTGCAGAATCATTTGCGCGCCAAACACGGGCGCGCAGCAAAGGATGAACGAGAGCAGCCTGATCATGCGGCCATTCTATCGAGCGCCTCCGTCCACGCCAAGCCGGGATAGATATACTTTGGGCAAATGCCTCCGATCCGCAACTCCCAAATCACCCGCCGCGCCCTGTTCGGCGGCGCCGCCGCCGCGAGTCTTGCCGCCTGCAACCGGGCGGAAACCTGGCGCGACTTGTTTGACGGCCGCAGCCTCGCGGGCTGGCGCGCCAGCGAGAATCCGGACTCCTGGAAAGTCACCGCCGACGGCCTCCTTTTCGCCGATGGACCGCGCTCCCACCTGTTCTACGAAGGCACGGGCGACGGCGCGAACTTCCGCAACTTCGAACTCGAACTCGAAGTCAAAACCGCGCCCGGCTGCAACTCCGGCGTCTACTTCCACACCGAATATCAGGAAAAGGGCTGGCCGGACAAAGGCTTCGAGATCCAAATCAACAATACCGCCACGGGCGAAGGCGGCTACCGTGAGAACAAACGCACCGGCTCTCTCTACGGGATTCGCAACGTTTACAAACCGCTGGCGCGGGACGATGAGTGGACGAGCATCCGCATCCATGTGGCAGGCAAACGCATTCAGGCATGGGTGAACGGAATGATGACGGTGGATTTCCTCGAGCCCTCGCCCCCGGTACTCGCCGAAACCACCGAACGGCAACGCGTCATCGGCACGGGCACGTTTGCCCTCCAATGCCACGACCCCGAATCAAAGGCCTGGTTCCGCAACATCCGCGTCCGCCCGCTCCGGGACGATGCGGTTGGCGGCGGTCCCGCGCCGGTGGTGGACGAAACCTACCGCGACATCATCACTCTCGGCGCGCGCAACATCCCGATGGTGGATTTCCACACGCACATCAAGGGTACGCTGACGCTCGAACCGATGCTCGAACAGTCGCGCCGCGACGGCATCTTCTATGGCATCGCCGTCAACTGCGGCAAGGGATTCACGGTCGAGAACGACGAAGGCGCGCGCAAGTTCTTCGAGTCGATGAAGGGCCAGCCCGTCTTCACCGCCATGCAGGCCGAGGGCCGCGAATGGACGCAGATGTTTTCGCGCGAGGCCGCCGCGCTGTTCGACTACATCTTCACCGATTCGATGACCTGGACCGACAACCGCGGCCGCCGCATGCGCCTCTGGATCAAGGACGAAGTTGGCGCAATCGCGGACGCCAGCGAGTTCATGGAAACCCTCGTCGCCCGCGCCGTCCAAATCCTCGACACCGAGCCCGTCGATATCTACGTCAACCCCACCTTCCTGCCCGACGTGCTCGCCGCGGACTACGACAAGCTCTGGACCGAACCCCGCATGAAGAAGGTCGTGGACGCCCTGAAGCGCAACGACGTGGCCCTCGAACTCAACGACCGCTACCAGCTTCCCGGCCTCGCCTTCGTCCGCATGGCCAAGGAAGCCGGCGTGAAGTTCACCTTTGGCACCAATAACGCCGGGGCGGACGACCTGAAGCGCAGCGAATACGGCATCCGCATGGTAAAAGAGTGCGAATTGCGCTGGCAGGATTTCTGGATGCCCGGCCTGTGGACCCCTCGCGCCATCGAGCGCAAAGGCGCCGCGCTGCGCGCCTGATCCTGTGGGAGGTTGACGGGGATGGGCAAGGCGAGCTTGGCCCGGTGGCTGCTTGTGCTGACCGCCGGGTGGATCAGTCCGATGCGTGCGGCCGAAATCCCGGCCGGCACCCTGGTCGAAATCCGGCTACTCGACACCGTCGTCTCCCCCCAGGCGGATCGCGGCGCCCGGGTCCGCGGTGTCGTCGTGGCTCCGGTCGTCGTGGATGGAGTGATCCGCATCCCGGCTGGCGCGCAGGCTAGGGGATCCATCCGCGACGCGCGCTCCACAGGCTGGGGGTTCGGCCGGGAAACGGCCCTGCTCTGGATCGAATGGGACCGGCTCCGCCTGCCGGGCGGTGAAGAGCTGAGCGTGGCCACACGCATTGCCGAGTTGGAGAACGCGCGCGAATCTGCCGATGACGAAGGGCGCATCCGCGGCATCCGCTCCACGGGCACTATGGGCTATCGCGCCTCGAACCTGGTAGGTGGCCTGGCGGTCTTCGACCCCATCGCTTACCTGTTCGTGAACGTGGCTTCCGCACGGATGCTGCGCTTCCCCGAGCCCGAGATTGTGCTGCCGCGCGGCGCCGAAATGCTCGTGCGGCTCGAAGAACCGGTCGAAACCCAAGCCGTCTTCGCGCCTGCTGTGGGCTCCGTGGCGCGGAACGAGGAGGAAATCGCCAGCCTCGGCAATATGGTCCGGTCACTGCCCTTCCGCTCCTTCAAGCCCGGTGGGGTTCCCTCGGACCTGGTCAACGTGGTGTTGCTGGGCAGCGGACCGGCTCTCGAGCGCGCTTTCCGCGCCGCCGGCTGGGTGCAAGCCGACGAGTTGTCCGCCACCAGCGTTTTTCTCACCTTCCGTTCCATGGCCGAAAACCAGGGCTACCAGGCCGCGCCCATGTCCGTGCTCCTGTTGAACGAAAAACCGCCGGATTATGAGCTTTCGAAGTCATTGAACACGTTTGCAAAGCGTCATCATGTCCGTTTTTGGGCCGGCCTGGGCGCGTGGCAGGGGCACGAGGTGTTCGCAGGCGCGGCCACCCACGATACCGGCATCATCTTCTCGCGCCGCAGCCGCACCTTCAGCCACTCCATCGACCCCTGGATCGACGACGAGCGCGGCAAAATCCTGAACGACCTGCTCTTCACCGGTTGCGTCACCGGCTACGAATTGGTGGACCGCGCATGGCTCCCCGATGCCGCTCGCCGGGCTGGGGGCATGGACATGCACACCGACGGGGCCGTGGCCGTCGTCCTCCTCAATAGCTGCGAAAACCCCGCGCACGATTTCCCCGCCATCGAACCCGGCACGATCGAAGCCGCCGGAGGCCGCTGGAAACGCGGCGTGCGGCAAGGCGCGCTCATCGCCCGCAACGACCTGCTGCGGGCCAATCTCGCCTGGCAGGCCTGGGAAGGCGGGCGCTGGTTGGCCCGGAACCTGCGAAAACGCCCGCCTCCGCAACGGACCGAAAGGCGCAGCGCCGGCCCGGCCCCCGGCATCTCCTGGGCCGATGAAGACGCTGCGCGACCCGAACCTTTCGCCTTCCCCATGCGATCGAACGGGCGCCAGCCTCTGGACCGCTGGGCGCCAAGCCTGTTCGAACTCGGCGCGCAGGGCGGCCGCCTGCGCTTCGGCCTGCCGCGGCTCGATCCGTTCCGCCTCGAATTCTTCCCACAAACAGGAAATGGCGCCGACCCGTTCTCTCTCGACACCGCCAGCGACCTCGGCAGCGGCTGGGCAGCCGGCATCACGCTGACCACTAACACGTTCCGCTACTTTTCCCAGGAACTCGCCTTCAGCTACCAGCGCGGCAAATACGACCTGTTCGTCACTCCGGAAGGACCACTCCCCCCGGACGCCGGCGTTGAGACTCAGCGGGCCGGGCTGCTCACGCGCCAGTTTCAATACAACTGGCTGATTCATGCCACGCCGCGCGAGCGCCGCCTCCGGCCCTACATCGCGGGCGGCCCCGTGCTGCAACTCGTGCATCTCACCGACGCGCCGCTCGAACGCGCCGGGGGCGTCTTTCGCGTCGGCTGGCGCAACATCGGCCTGCTGAAGTCGGCCTATAACTTTCGCCGCGATCCGCCGCTCGATGGCGGCGGCATCTTCCAGGCCGGCTTCCAATACGGCGCGGGCGTCAAGTGGCGCGCGCATCCGCGCTGGGTCTTCCGCTGGGACTTCCGCGAGACCGTCGCGGCGCAGCCGGACATATTCTCGCCATCCTTTGCCGGCGATGCGCCGAACGCGCCGGAAGGCTACAGCGTCCGTCTGATGCGCGGCGGCGAACGCCGCAAGCTCCGCCAGCAGCGCTTCACGCTCGGCTTCGCGTTTACGTTTTAAGCTCCGCCAAGCCCACGGCGGCGGGTTCCGGCGCCGCCTCGTGCACCTCCATCCGCGGCATCAGCACCACGGGGCAATGCGCGGCGCGGATGATGGGCAGCACGTTCGGCCCCAGCGTCCGGCGGCCCGCGCCCAGCACCAGCAGGTCGGCGTGATGGCGGCGGACGAGCGCCGGCAGCACGGCGGCCGGATGACCCAGGTCGATCCTGACCGGCGCGTCCACGCCGCTCATGCGCGTGAGCCGCTCCAGCGCCAGGTACGCGGTTTCGCGCGACAGCGCCACCGGCAGATCGTCGATCGACGAAGCCGAAAGCACATCGATATCCACGCGCGGCACCGCATGCAGAATCTCGAGCTTCGCGCCCAGCCGCGCAGCGAGTCCGGCGGCGTCCAACACTAACTGCCGGCTGAGCCCATGCAGGTCCACGCCCACGGCAACTCGTTCAATCGCGCCGTGTTCGGAAGGCACGCCGCCCCAGGCGGTCCAGACGGGCACATGACAGTCCTTGGCGACCCGCGCCACCAGCGACGGATCGGTCCAGCGCCGCCAGAAAGAGCGCGCCCGGGCCGGCATCATCACCAGCGAGATGCTCTCCTCGGTGACCACCCGCGCAATCGCCGCCGCCACCGAGCCGGTCTCGACGCGCGGGCGCGCCGCAACGCCATCCCATTCGCAGCCCGCCAGAAAAGCTTCTCCGGCGCGCAGGTCCAGACGTGTGGGTACCACGTGCAGCGGGATCACTTCGGCGCCGAAGCGCCGCGCCACCTGCAGCACCTGTGGTTTGAACGCGCGGCAAGCCGTCGAGTCCAGAACCGGGTAAAGAATTCGCCGGATGGGTAGCATTTGCGTCTCCTCTGACACTTCCGTCACCCTTTCCAAGTGCAATTCACGGGCCAACGCGAAAAACCCGTATTTTGAGGTGTTTTCACCGCCGGGAAGGCCGTTTTTTGTGCGAAAACCACCACCACTGGCTCAAAAGGATCACCGCCCGGCGGGTTTCCGAAGGCCGAACTTCTCCATCCGGTAGATCAGCGCCTTCCGGCTCAGGTCGAGGTATCTCGCGGCGTGCGTCTGGTTCCAGTTGCACTTTTCGAGCGCGCGCAGGATCAGGTCCTTTTCCACGGCTTCGACGGAAATCCCCTCCGGCGGCAGGTCGATCTGGAGCGCTTCAAGCGGCGGCCGCTGCTGCCGCAGCGCCCCGGGCAGGTCGGCGAGGGTAATCTCGTCGCCGCGCGCGAGCACCACCAGCCGTTCGACGATGTTCTCGAGTTCGCGCACGTTGCCCGGCCACCGGTAGTGCTGGAAATGCGGCGCCAGTTCGGCGGGCAGCCGGAGGTTCGGCCGTTTGTGCTTCTCGCGGGCCTGGGCGAAGAAGTGCTGCAGCAGTTCGGCGATGTCCTCGCGGCGTTCCCGCAGCGGCGGTAGATCCAGGGGAATCACCGCTAGGCGGTAGTAAAGGTCCTCGCGGAAGGCGCCGTCGTCGATCATGGCCTGCAGGTTCCGGTGCGTGGCGGCGATGATGCGCACATCCACCCGCACCGGCGCTGTGGCGCCCACCTTTTCGATCTCGCCTTGCTGGATCAGCCGCAGGAGCTTCACCTGGAGTTCGGCCGGCATTTCTCCGATTTCGTCCAGGAACAGCGTGCCTGAATCCGCCAGTTCCACCTTGCCGGCCTTATGGGCGATCGCGCCGGTGAAGGAGCCTTTCACGTGCCCGAACAGCTCGGATTCCAGCAGATCGCGCGGGATCGCGCCGCAGTTGATGGTGACGAACGGCCGGTCGCGGCGGGCTGAGTTGCAGTGGACGGCGCGCGCAAGCAACTCCTTACCCGTCCCGGTTTCGCCCTGAATCAGCACCGTGGAATCGGAGCCGGCGGCGCGCGCGGCCAAGTCCAGCACCTCGAGCAGGGTCGGCGCGGAGCCGATAATGGCCGAAAACCCGTATTTCCGGTCGATCGTGGCGCGCAGCGTCCGGACCTCGGCGACCAGGTCGCGATGCTCCAGGGCGCGGCTCAGCAGGATGGCGAGCTCGTCGTGGCTGATCGGCTTGGCGATGAAGTCGTAGGCGCCGGCCTTCATGGCCTCCACCGCGAGTTGAATCGTGCCGTAGGCCGTCATCAGGATCACCGCGACGCCCGGCGCCAGTACCCGCAGCCGCGCGAGCAGCTCGAGCCCGGAAAGCCCCGGCATGCGGACATCGCTGAGCACAAGGTCGGGCGGCTCGCGTTCGAGCAGTTCGAGCGCTGCCTCGGCGGAAGCGGCGGGGGAGACGGCATAGCCCAACTCCTCGAGTTCCATACGAAGCACGAGGCGAAGGCTTTCGTCGTCATCCACGAGCAGGATGCGGCGGTGCGGCATGATCTCCTTTCGGGGTGAGCGGCAGGCGGATCGAGAAGGTCATGCCTTCGCCCTCGTTGCGGTGAGCGGCCAGCACGCCGCCGAGTTGCGTCACGATCTGATGGGCGACGGGCAGGCCGAGGCCGGTGCCGTTTTCCTTGGTCGTGAAGAAAGGATCAAAGAGGCGGCTGATGTGTTCGGCGGGCACGCCGCAGCCCTCGTCCCGGACCAGGATCACCATGTGCCCGGATTCGGCGCGGGCGCTCAACAAAACCGAAGCGCCTTCCGGGCTCGCCTGAATCGCATTGATCGTGAGGTTCAGCAAAACCTGTTCAAGCTGTTCCCGATCCCCCATGAGGCGGGGCAGGCCGGGTTCAATCTCCACGTGGAATCGAATGGGTTTGCGGTGAATGACGTGGCTGGCGAGTTCGCGGACGGTCTCGATCAGGGCGGGGGCGTCAACAGGCTCATGCCGGGGCGGACGCGGACGCGCGAAATCGAGGAAGCGGGTCAGCAGGCCGTTGAGGCGCTCGGATTCCTTGGCGATGATGCGGATACACTCCTGCTGGCGGCCGGGCGAGGCGGAGTTACGTTCGAGGATGCCCGCCGCGCCGGAGATGGCGGCGAGCGGGTTGCGGATCTCGTGCGCGAGACCGGCCGAAAGCTGGCCAAGCGCCGACAGGCGTTCGGCGCGCTGCATGCCGTCGAAATTCTCCTGCAACTCGCGGTGCGCCACCGACAGCTGATCGAGAACCCGGGCGAAAGCGTCGCGCTGGCGGCGGTGGCGGTCGGCCAGGTAGCCCAGCCCCCCGCCCATCGCGAACAGGACGGGCAGATCGGCCACAGGCAAACCCCACGCGGCGACAACCGCGGCAGGCAGCCCGAGACGCCAGCCGCCGAGCAGGGCGGCGGCCGCCACGGGCAGGTAGAACAGGCGCTCGATCAGCGCGCGCAGTTCAGGCCGGTCCGCGGGAACGGCGGCCAACCCCAGCAGCAACCCGCCGCAAAGCGCGGCGAGGCCAGCCACAGTGATCCAAGTTTGCCGGTTCACTTCTCCAGGCCAGAGTATCGAGCCGCGCGGGCGGCGGCAAGCGTCGAGCCGCTTCAGGCGGCGCGCGCCGGCGGCTCCGGCGCGATGGGCGGACGCACGCTCAGCACCTTCAGCCGGCGCACCCCGCGCGGGACAGCCCATTCGATCACCGCGCCCGCCCGGTAACCCAACAGCGCCGTGCCCACCGGCGCCACCACCGAAATCGCACCCGGAAACGCCCCCGCCTGATGCGGGTACACAAGGACGTAAGTCATCTCGGCGTCCGTATCGAGATCCAGCAGCCGCACGCGGGAATGCATGCGGATGACATCCCGCGGCAGGTCCTCCTGCTCGACGATCATGGCGCGGTCGAGTTCTTCGCCGAGCCGGACCAGGTTCAACCGGTCGCGCGAGAACGGCGCGCGCTCGCCCTCCACCAGCGCCCAAAGCTTTTCGGCGTCGGCGGCCCCGACCAGAATCGTATCCTTTTTGACTGGAGTCTCTACGGGCATCACTGCCTTCCAGTGCAAGCCGATGACCAAATCCGGATTCCAGCGAAGCAAAGAGACCGGCTACCGGTCGCAACGCCTGCCCGCCGGCTCACACCAGACGTCAATGCGAAATACCTATTTATTTTCAATGGTATAAGCATCCACCGCCGGGATGTGTGAAAGAACCCCGGGATGAGCGTACCAAGCCAAGTGGACGCGCCTGCCATCTCACGGGTCTGTGAAGAAATCATCCGCTTCTCGCCGGTCGCCCGCGCCTACCCCCACCTGACGGTGGGGGCTCATAAGCACTTTTTTATCAATCGGTTAGGAGCCTCCACCGTCAGGTGGAGGTCGAAGCTGAGGCCGCCTGGCGCGTCGCATTCGATTCTCTCACTCTCCCGTCAGCCGGCAGGCAACTGCCAAGATCGGAGTTCTTCACACCCCCTCGCAACACTGGCTCGAAAGGTCCACAACTGCCCGAAAAAAGGCAACTCGGGGCGGGAAATCGGCCCAAATCGGAACTGGTACGCCGCGTGCATGCCAGAACAGTACAGGATGCGCCCATGAACCCAATACCAAATCAGGAAGACGCAAGGCTTCGCGACTATCAGATCGAATGCGCGCGCACCAACCGCATGCTCTGCGCCGCTTCCGTGGTCCTTCTGGCGGTGGCTGCCATGGGTGCGCACATGGCCTGGCTGCTGCTTTCCTGATCCACATTCGCCCGCCAACGGGCTATGATGGGGCCGAGGAACTGAATGTCAACGCCGCCGGCGCCACTCAACGACGAACTCGCCGATCGCCCGTTCTCCTTCTATCCGCCCATCCTCGGCGTGGAGCACAACGAGTGGCGATTGCGCGAAGCGACCTGGTCCGAACTCGTCGTCGAGAACACGAAGACCTTACTGGAAGTAGCCATCCCGCGCAAGCTCGTCGGTTCGCTCGGCCAGGTGGATGAACCGGTGATGATCGTCGGCCTCACCCGCGAACTCGAATACCGCACCGGCAGCGTGTGGCCGACGGAGCGCAAGGTACGCGCGATGCCCGCTCCGCCGCTGCGCCCGGTGCTGCGGATGCCCGGCGAAATCCGGGCGGAGGACGCAGGCCCGCGCGGCCTCCAAGCCATCATGGGCCGGGGTGAGTCCGGCACGGAAGGCCAGATCACCAAGCTCATCGGCATCGCTTTTGGCTCAATCATCATTGTAGGTTTGCTGCTGTGGGCTCTGGTCCGCTTCACGCCCGAGGCCCGCCCCACCTATGTCGGCAAGGACCAGACGTATCTCGAACTCACCCGCGAAGACGACTATCACTCCATCGTGCGCCGTCTCGGCGCGCCGGCCGAAGACCGCTGGCGGGAGGACGCCGGCGAACTGCAGTTCCGCGCAATGGGCTACCCGGAACGCGGCTACATCGTGATTCTGATGGGCCCGGACCGTGACTCGGCGCGCTACATCGGCGCCGTCGCCCCATCGCGGGACGGCCGCAAGTGGACACCCGCCCACGGAGTGGAAAGTGCCCGCGGCGCGGGCACCCTGGGCCTGCTTCGCAACCTGAAGCCGTTCTGACCCCGGAGCGGCGCGGCCCTACCAGCCCCGGTGCGCGATCCAGGCCAGGTAGACCACCGCCAGCAGCGCCAATCCCAGCCGCGACTTCGCCCACCCGAAAACCCCCGCCAGCGCGCCCGCGGCCAGCGGCATCAGGTGGACCGTGCTCCAGTCCCACAGCATTCCCCGGCCGATGCTCACCCCCGCAAGCGCGGCGGCCGCGGCGAAGCCCCAGAGGCGCACGCGCGCGGGTCCGGTCACGGCCAGCATCGCGCCGAACAACCCGCCCGCCGCCATCAGCTCCATCAACTTCAAAAGGAACGCCACACTGAAGCGGATTCGCGCCGCGCCCGCTTCGATGCATCATGGAGAAATGATCCGCTCCGCCATCGTCGCACCGCTGCTGCTGGCAGCCCTTCTGCCCGCCGCCGAACCGCCATACCGGCTTCCGCCGCTGCGCGAGATCGCCAGCACCCAGCAGGAGTGGCTGAAACTGCGCCTGGAGCGCGTGCTGCCCCCGCTGATGCGCAAGCACGGCGTGGCGATGTGGCTGGTGATCTGCCGCGAGCATAACGAAGATCCCGTGTTCTATTCGCTCGTGCCGCCCACTACGTTCGCCGCCCGGCGGCGCACCATCTACATCTTCCACGACCGGGGGGCGCAGCAGGGCCTCGAACGCCTGGCGCTCGGCGGAGGCTCGCAGGGGGGCCTCTATCAGGTCTATCGCGACCCGGCCGACCCGGCGCGCGAGATCCCCGATGACGCGCAGTGGGCCACCCTGCGCAAGATCATTGAGCAGCGCAAGCCCGCCTCCATCGGCATCAACGTCTCCCACGTTAGCGCCTTCGCCGATGGCCTCTCGGCCAGCGAGCACGAGCGCCTTTCTGACGCGCTGGGTCCCGAATGGATGAGCCGCGTGGTGCGAGCAGGCGCCCTTCCCATCGAATATCTCTCCGTCCGCCTGCCCGAAATGGACGAAACCTACCGCAATCTGATGCGCGTGGCGCACTGGCTCATCGGCCGCGCGTTTTCAAACGAAGTGATTTCGCCGGGCAAGACCACGAATCAGGATGTGATCTGGTGGCTGCGCCAGCAGGCCCACGAACACGGCTACGGCACCTGGTTCCAGCCCTCGGTTCGGGTGCAAAAGGCGCGCGAGGCGGCCAATACCAGCCCGCTGGCCGAAGGCGGGCCGGTGGTGATCGAGCGCGGCGACGTGCTCCATCTCGACTTCGGCCTGAGCGCCTTCGGCATGAAGACGGATACCCAGCACATGGGCTATGTCCTGCGACCCGGCGAAACGGAGCCACCCGCCGGTATCCAGGCGGCACTTGCACAGGCGCAGCGCCTGCAGGACCTGGTCATCGAGAACCTGCGCCCGGGCCGCACCGGCAACGAGGTGCTCGCCGCCACGCTCGCCGCCATGCGCCGCGCCGATATCAATGGCACTCTCTATTCCCATCCCATCGGCGACCACGGCCACGGCGCGGGTCCGCTCATCGGCCTCTGGGACCGCCAGGAAGGCGTGCCCGGCAAGGGCGATCTGTCCATCCTGCCCCAAACCTGGTTCTCCATCGAACTGGGCGTGCGCGCGCCGATCCCCGAGTGGAACGGCCGCGAGCTTTTTGTGGGAATGGAAGAAGAGGCGAAAATCGACGCCGAAGGACGCATCCGCTGGACCCTGCCGCGGCAGGAACGGTATCACCTGGTGAAGTGAAGCCTCAGGCCACCGCCGCGCGGACATACGACGGCGCGGCAACCTTGGTCTCACGGTGTGGAGGCTTCGCCGCCACGCCCTGCCTCTCCACCACGATCTGCACAAAGACATCCACCATCCGCAGGCATTGCGGCTCTGGATACATAGCGTTGAAGAACTGGCGGACTTTCGGGCGCGGCAACCCCGCCGAGATCTGCGCCAACTGCTGGGCAGTGCCTTGGACGCAATCAAAACATGTGAGCCCCACCTCACGGCATGCGTCCAGCTGACAGTTGGCTCGCGGTCTTCCTGCTGGCATTCTCTTTGTACTCCTCCGAAGCGGGACGTTCTTCCTGAAGTTGCAGATGGGCTTGGCTCAGGTGTTCCAAGCATGTCAAAAGTAAGGCGTTCTTCCTAGTCCCGCCTGTGGGTGGGTTGTAGAACTCCTTTGGGGGTACTGTAGCCTCAGAAAAGTAGTACCCTTAGTACTTCCAAGACAGCCGACCCGCAAGCCGATTTTCCCGCCGACCGGAGGCCTCCCCACCGCTGCCGCTATACTGGCATTGGCCGCACCCGCAATCCAGCAGAGAAGGGAGATCACCATCATGATGGACCGCCGCCGCTTTCTTGCCCTCAGCGCCGCCGCCGCACCTCTGTTGCGCGGCGCCACTTTCGACAAGCCGCTTGGCATCAATTTGTACACCGTGCGGGACGTGCTCGCTCATCAGCCCGCGAAGACCTACCAGGCCTTGGCGGGCCTCGGCATCGAGCGCCTCGAGGTGCGCGAGAGCCATCTGCGCGGCCACGCCGAATTCATCCGCCGGGCTGGTCTGCAACCGGTCCATATGTTTGTGGACTCGGGTGTGATCACCGGCGACTGGTCACGGGCGGCAAAAAGCGATTCGCCGCGGCCCACGTTGGCCGGGCTGGCGCCGCTGGCGAAACAGTTTGGGATCCGAAGGCTGGGGCTGAGCTATCTGATGCCCGGCGAAAGGCCCACCGCCGTGGCCCGCATCAACGAGGCCGTCGAACAATTGGAATCGCTGGGGCTGGGCTTCTACTATCACAACCACGCTTGGGAGTTCGAGGGCGCGGCGGGCGACACCTTCATGGACCGGCTCCTGCGGGAGAGCCATCCAAAGCTTCGCCTGGAACTGGATCTGTTCTGGGCGACGGTCGGCGGGGAGGACGTTGTCCGGATGCTGGGCCAGTGGAAAGGGCGCGTGGCATCGCTGCACGTAAAGGATGTGGCCGCCGATGCGCCCCGCCAGAAATCAGAGTCCAACATTCCACGCGCCGCGTTCAAGGAAGTGGGCGCGGGCATCCTCGAGTGGCCACGGGTGTTGAAGGCCGCGGCGGACGCGGGCGTGGAGGAGTATCTCATCGAACAGGACTTCACGCCCGGAGACCCGATCGACAGCGTGCGGCAGAGTGTGGAGTTTCTCCGCAAGACCAGCGTTGGCTAGCGCGCCCGCGCGATTGCGCAATGGCCGCGCAACGGGGATTTGATCGCCGCCTCAGCTCAGGCGAGGGCGGCGAGGATCGCTTCGTGGACGCCGTCGGGATTGGCGGTTCCGTCCACGCGCCGGTAGTTCCGCGCCCGGTAATGGTTGATGAGCGGGGCGGTGGTTTTTTCGTACGCAGTGAGCCGGTTCCGGACGGTGTCCTCGCAGTCGTCGGCGCGCTGCGCGAGAATGGCCCCGCACTGATCGCACGCACCCTCTGACTTGGGCGGTTGCGAAAGCAGATTAAAAAGCTGGCCGCACTGCGAACAGAAGCGGCGCATGCAGGTGCGGGCGATCAACTGCTCGGAGGGGACGTCGATATGGACCACCGCCGGCTGCGGCAACCCCCGGCCGGCCAGCAGTTTCTCCAGAAAGTTCGCCTGTTCGATAGACCGCGGATACCCGTCCAGAAGGAAACCGCCCGCACAGTCCTCCTGCTCGATCCTCGAGGCGACGATCTGATTCACCAGATCGTCCGAGAGCAGTCCCCCGGTGATTGTGACCCCGGCGGCGATCTTGCCCAATTGCGTGCCGGCTTTGATCTCCGCCCGGATCATTTCGCCGGTGGATATCGCCGGGATGTTGAGCCGCGTAGCGAGCCTCTCGGCTTGTGTACCCTTGCCGCAGCCCGGCGGGCCGATCAGCAGCAAGACGGGCATTGGGGCGGTGTGCTTTTCCATCGGGACGGGAGTTGCAGGCGCAGTCATGGGATACCTTCATCCAGCAGTTTATCGACGCGGCGGCAAACAAGTCAAACAGATCTGATTTACTGCTTTCGGAGGGCGGGAGATTTCGTCAGCTCCGACAGGGCGGCTCGCAGCGGGCCGAAATCGAGTGGTTTCAGCAGGAATCCGTCGGCGCCGGCTTCGAAGGCGCGCTGCCGGTCCTGCTCGCCTGCGTTCGCGGTAAGCACGATGATTGGAGTGTAACGGCCGGTGTGCCGCTCGGCGGCGCGGATTTGGCGCGTGGCCTCGAGGCCGTCGATGTCGGGCATCTGCAGGTCCATCAGGATCGCATCGAATTCGCCAGTTACGGCCTGTTCCACCGCATCGCGTCCGCCGTGGACGGGCGTCACCCGGCAGCCATATTTCTCCAGCAGGCGGGATGCGAGCCGGCTGCCGATGTCGTTGTCCTCCACGAGCAGGACGCGGGCGTTAACCTGGATTGCGGGTGGCTCCGGGCTGATCACCGGCGCGGGACTGGCCGCCGCGGCGCACACGCCCAGTTCCACCTCGAAAGCGAATGTGCTTCCCTGGCCCGGCACGCTCTCGACCCCGATCGAGCCTTGCATCGCCTCCACCAGCCGGCGGCAGATCGCCAGCCCCAAACCGGTACCGCCATAGCGGCGCGTGGTGGAGCCATCCGCCTGGCGGAATGGGTCGAAAATGGCATCCAGTTTGCCCGCCGGGATGCCGATCCCCGTGTCGATCACCTCAAAGCGGATGCGGGCCTTGCTCTCGTTCCGGCTGCTCAGGCTGGCCTGCAGGTGCACCTCGCCCTGGCTGGTGAATTTCAGCGCATTGGAGTGCAAATTCACCAGCACCTGCCGCAAGCGGTGCGGATCCCCAGTGACCAATTCGGGCACATCCGCCGCACGCCCAGCCGTCAGGCGCAGGCCCTTCTCGCGCGCCAGGATCTGAAACTGCCGGTGGACGCTCTGAATGAGTTCGGTCAGCGAGAACGGGATCCGCTCGAGCTCCACGCGCCCCGCGTCGAGTTTCGAAAAGTCCAGGATGTCGTTCAGGAGATGCAGCAGTGAGCGCGCCGAACTATCGACCGCCTCCAGATACTCGCGCTGTTCGGCGTCGAGCGGCGTGGCCAGTGCAAGCGAGGTCATCCCAATCACGCCGTTCATCGGCGTCCGGATCTCATGGCTGATATTCGCCAGAAACTCCTCGCGCAGCCGCGAAGCCATCCTTGCTTCTTCGAGGAGCAGTTCGATCTCACGCTTCTGATTCTCTACCTTCTGCCGCTGCTCATCGATCACGCGTGTCCGGGCGGCTACCGCTGCTTCCAACTGCCGCTGCCGGACCAAGTGGCGTTCGAACCTCTGCCGCCACACGAGGTAGATCGACAACCCGAAGGCCGAGAGCACCAGGCTCCAAAACCACCAACTGCTCCACCACGGCCCCCGGATCTCGACGGGCAGCACGGCCGAAGCCGCGCTCCACGCGCTCCCCGGCAGCCGCGCCTGCACCTCGAGCTGATACTCGCCCGAGGCCAAATCGCGCAGCACCAACTCGCGCTGGCGGGTGACAGTCCAATCCCGTGAGGAGCCCTTCAGGCGGTACCGGAACTCCACCTGCCGTTCAGCGGCGTATGCCGGCGTTGTGTAGCGGACCCGCAAATGCCGCTGCGCGAACGGCAATATCGCGGTCCCGCCCGGAGCTAGCAGTCCAAAGGCCGTTTCCACGGTCGTGAACAGCACGCGAGGCTCCGTCCGCACCTGCCGTAACGCCTGAGGCGGTTCGAAATGCGCCGCTCCCCGCGTCGTGCCGATCCAGATCCCGCCGTCCGGCTCGGCCAAAAACGCGTTCAATATCGTGTCCTGCCAGATCAACCCATCGCCCGTCGAAAAGTGATACAACTGCCCCGCGTCGTACACGTGCACTCCCGAATCGGTGCCGATCCAGATCTCCCCGCGCCGGCCTGCCTCGATGAAGCTGATGTTGTCTGAACTCAGCCCAGACTCCTTGTGGAAATGCTCGAACCGGGGCTTGCCGTCTCGTCCGAAAGTCACCCGGGACACCCCCATCACCGGACCGTAGCCAATCCACAGCGCGCCATCGCCGTCTTCAGCCAGGAACACCAGATTGGTGTATCGCAGGCCGTCGCGGTCAGTGAATTGCTTCCAGCCCTCGCCCTCCCGGCGCAGCAGCCCCTGCCGGCCCGCCGCCCACAATGTGCCATCGCGCGCCCGCATCACCCGGTACACCACCGAATCGCCATAGTGGCTGGGAACTTCGATGCGCTCAAAGCGCCAGGGCCGCTGGCTTACCTGTGTCTGGTACAGACCGTCGCGCGTGGGCGCCCATAGGGTCCCATCCGCCTCCAGAGTGAGGCTCACAACCCGGTCATTGCCCAGACCATGTTCGCGGCCGAAGCGCTGGATCGCGGATGTCGCTGTGTCCAGCCGGGCCAGCCCGCCGGCGTGCGAACCAACCCAAAGCCCTCCGTATGCGTCGGCCACCATCGCGCGTACATCGTCGGCCGGCAGGCCGTCCCTTTGGCGCCAGGTCCGCCACTCCTCTGGATCCACGCTCAGGCGGTTCAGGCCCAGCGCTGTGCCGATCCACATCCGCCCGCCCGAATCCCGCGCCAGCGCGCTGACACTGTTGCTCGTCAGTCCCTCCGCAGTCGTCCAGCCGGTCCAGGCTCCGTTGCCAAGCTGTCGCGCCACGAAGTAACTCTCCAACCCCACCCATAGGTTCCCCTCGCGGTCCCAGATCGCGTGCGCCACGCGATCGGCCGGTAGTCCCCGCCCTTCGTGAATCCGTTCCCAACTCCGGTCTTGGCGTTGGAGGAACAGCCCTGCTTCGCACGGAACCACGATCCGTCCCGCCGGCGACACCACCAGCGCCGTCACCCCGTTCGGCGCCAGAAAATTCCCCTCCACCCGCTCGAACCGCTTTGCTCCAAGCGGTAACCGGTAGAGAAGCTGGCTCGAACGCACCCAAAGCGTTCCCGCGCCATCTGTCGCCAGCGCATCCCATGTATCCTCCGGAAGCTCCAGGCCCTCCAGCCTTTGCAGACGCCCGTCCTGCAACTGGCAGACCTGGCTGCCGCAGCCCGCCCAAACGCGCCCTCTGTTGTCCACGTGCACCGAACGGACGAGCAGCCCGCCGGGCGCCGGAACTCGCCGTGGCGCGCCGCCGCCCTTGAGCGGCACTTCCACCAAGCCCGGCTCCGTCGCCAGGTAGAGGAACTGGCTCGTTGAATCCAATGCCCCGGCCTGCCCCGCTCCGGAAAGGGTGGGTACCGGCACAGCCTCGAATCGTGTCCCCTTCCAACGCGCCAACCCCTCCCGCGTCGCCGCCCACAGCGTACCCTGCCGGTCCACGTGCAGCGCCCGCACGTGCGTTCCCGGAAGCCCTCGATCCGCCCCAAACGCCTCAAACCTTTCGCCGTCGTACCGGAAAAGACCATTGGCCGTCCCCACCCAGATCAGCCCGTCGGCGTCCTGCGCCAGCGCACGAGTGAACGGCGCAGACAGCCCGACCACCTCGTTGTAGTGACGGAAGGGTAGCCGCTGCGCCGGCAAGCCGCCCGCCAGCGCCAGCATCAGTCCTCCCAGAATGAAAGCTATATGCCGCACATCACGCATCAGAAGTCCTCTCGGACTCTCTCTTCAATTCATCGGCCAAACGGGGAGAAATCTGAAGACGGCTGCCAGATTCCCTCGATCAGGCCAGCCGCTTCCCGCGCCTCGTCCGGACGGCTCAGCAGACTTACGACCACGAAACCCTCCGTCTCGAAATCGAAGAAATGCCCAGGCTGGACCAGCACGCCCCTTCCCTCCAGCAGCCTGAGCGCGGGATCTCCGGCGGCGGTCCTCGGCCCCTCCAGCGCCAAGCTCCAGCCCCCCTCGACCGGGCGAGCCCGCACCGTTCCCCCCATTATGCCTTGAAACACGGCCAGCGTTTCCCGGCAACGTTCCAACACCGCCTCCCGCACCCTCGGCGCCAGCGCCAGCCACCGCGGCGCCGCATACTGCACCGGCGCGCTCACCGGCAAATAAGCATCCGCGATCCATTCCAGCCGCGCGCACGCCTCTCGTACCAGCCCCTCCGGACCCCCAACATGCATCCACCCCATCTTCATCTGCGGCAGCGCGGCGACCTTCGACAGCCCCGATAGCGTCATTACCAGAGCGTCAGCCTCCACTCCCAACGCCGAAACCGGTTGCGCGCCCTCCGCCAGGCGGTAGTCGAAAAACACCTCGTCCGACACCAGCGCAAGCCCTCTCTGCGACGCCAGTTCCGCCAGGTAAAGCCAGTCCTCCTCGTGGACATACGACCCCGTCGGGTTGTTGGGATTCACCAGCAGGATCGCCCGCGTGCGCGGTGTGATCTGCGCCTCCAACTCTGCCCGGTCAATCGCCCAATCCAGCTCCGGCAGCAACCGGTAACCGCGCACCTCCACGCCGTCCAACGCCCCCAGGCACTCAAACAACGGATAGGAGGGCCGCGGCGCCAGCACTTCATCGCCCGCATCGCACAACAGCTTGAAGACCCAGGAATAGGCCTCGCTCGTGCTCGCCGTCAGAAAGACCCGTCCCGGATCCGCGCAATACCCCTGCGCCGCGTGATGCATGGCCACGGCCTCGCGCGCCCCCAGCCAGCCCTGCGGCTCCGGTTCGTAACGCAGCGCCCGCGCATCGGTCAGCGCCTCCAGGATCTCCGCCTCCGGCAACGCGAGCCCGCATCGCGTGGGATTCGTCACCGTCAGGTCCAGCACCGGCAGGCCCGCGCGCCGCCGCGCCGCCAGCGCCCGGGTCAATTCATTCGGCGCCAGGCTCGCTGGTGTCCGCTGCGAGAACATCGCTCACTCTTCGGCCACCACCGGATTCCGCAGCGTCCCCAGCCCCGTGATCGTCACTTCCATCTCATCGCCCGCACGCAGCCACCGCGGAGGTTTACGCGCAAATCCCACCCCGCCCGGCGTGCCGGTCGAAATCACGTCGCCCGCCTCCAGCGTAACCACCGACGACAGATACTCAATCAATTGCGGCACCCCAAAGATCAAATTCCGCGTGTTCGAACTCTGCAGCACTTCCCCATTGATTCGCATTTCAATGTCGAGGTTGTGCGGGTCGTCGATCTCATCGGCCGTCGTCAGCCACGGACCCGCCGGCGCAAACGTGTCGAACGTCTTGCCCATCAGCCACTGCGACGTCGCCATCTGAAAATCGCGCGCCGACACGTCGTTCAGGCACATGTAGCCGAACACATGCCGGTGCCAATACTCCGCGGGAATATGACGCCCGCCCTTGCCGATCACCACCGCGAACTCCGCCTCGTAATCGGGCTTCTCCGTGTTGCGCGGCAGAATCACCGGCGCGCCCGGCCCCGTCACCGCCGAACTGAACTTGCTGAAGATTGTCGGCGTCGCCGGAATCTCCGCCTTCGATTCCTCGGCGTGGTCCCGGTAGTTCAGCCCCACGCAAATCAACTTCGGCGGCCGCGGGATCGGCGCCAGCAGCACCGCGCTTTCCAGCGCCACCGAAACCGACGGGTTCGCCGCGCGCAAGTACGCCTCGATCGCCGCGCGCGCCGTCCAGCCGCCGCGAATCACGCTCAACAGATCCTTGAATCCCGCCGGCTCCAGCGAAAATACACGTTGGTCCGGAGTAATCACGCCCGCCTGCGCCGGAGCGCCGGGCACGCAGAATGTGGCCAGTCTCATCGCAATCCTTCCTCGGCCGGGGCGCCTTCCCGCCCGCTTGCCTACTTCACTCTAGACTAGAAGAATGCAACTTTCCCTGGAGCACTTGTTCTCGCTGCGCGGCAAGGTGGCCGTGATTCTGGGGGGGACCAGCGGGATCGGACAGGCCATCGCCCAAGGCTATGTCGCCGCCGGCGCCACCGTGGTCGCCTCCTCGCGCGACCAAAAGAAGGTGGACGCCACCGCCGACGAAATCGAAGAAGCCGGCGGACGTACCCTCCGCGTCACCTCCGACGTGCAGGACCGCGAAAGCCTGGAACAGCTCTGCGCCGAGACCGTCCGCGCCTTCGAACGCGTCGACATCCTCGTCGTCACTTCCGGCATCCTCCAGAAAAAGCCCACCGCCGATCTTACCGACGCCGAGTTCGAACGAGTCATCGACTGCAACCTGAACGGCACCTTCCGCGCCAATCAGGTCTTTGGCCGCCAGATGATCCACCAGGAGGGCGGCGCGATCATCAACACCTGCTCCATGACCACCTTCGTCAGCTTCAACGAAGTCGCCGCCTACGCCAGTTCCAAGGCCGGCGTCGCCATGCTCACCAAGACCCTCGCCTGCGAGTGGGCCAAACACAACATCCGCGTGAACGCCATCGCCCCGGGCGTCTTCCGCACCCCCCTCAACGCCCACGTCATCGACCTCCCCGAACGCTCCGGCCCCATCCTCGGCCGCACCCCCATGGGCCGCGTCGGCAACGTCGATGAACTCATGGGCGCCGCCGTCTACCTCGGCAGCGACTCCGCCAGCTTCGTCACCGGCATCATCCTCCCCGTCGACGGCGGATTCCTCGCGAAGGGGATTTAACCGGCGGGCTCGCGCCCCCACGCCGTTCAAAAGGGCTTCCGGCCGGCCGGGGCGAATATCCAAGCTTCCCGCAATCGTTACAGGTCGCCCGTTCAGGCTCAGCGCTTCGCCACCCAGATGGGGCTGCTCCAGGCGAGTTCCCCGTTGGCCTGCACGACGCGCACATAGTACCAGTTGACTTCCGTGCCGGCGTCTTCGTCTTCGAAGGTGAAGCGGGTTTCGTAATTCCCGGCGAAAACCAGGCGGTGCAGCATCGCGCTTTCCCAGGGAAACTTGTCTGTGAAGAGCATCTCGTTCGAATCGGCGAGTTGCGCGAGCGACTGGGTGAGCGAGCAGGATTTAGGCTTGGTGCAGACGGCGCGAATGCGGGTTTGCGGCGTGCCCTGGACGCGCAGCACGATGGCTTTCTGCGAGTAGTCGTCCACCTGCTGCCGGAGCGCGGTGTAGCTCTTCACATGGACATGGCTTTCGGAGCGGCTCAGCACCTGATCGCGCCGGAACTCATCGAGCGGACCGGTGACGAAGCAGGTCTGGAAAGAGTCGATGCGTCCGCCCTCGACTTCGAGGCGGAAGTCCCAGTCGGCTGTGCCGCCCCAGCCGAGAGCCGGCCAAGGGCCCCAGCCGTATTCGAAGCGGACGGTGACGGGACGGGACCAGCGGTCCGCCCCCGGCAGCCGGTCCATGGGGAAATCGCGATAAACGACGCGGTTGTTCTTGAGGATTTCCACGCGTTCGATCTCGTCCCAGCCGCGGGCGTGGATCTCGAGGGATCTGCGCTGGGTGTAGGGGAGTTCCTGGCCCATGATGTGGCCGTTGAGGAAGAAGTCGAGGTCGATGCGGTCGCCGGTGACGGCGTAGCAGCGCCGCTGGCGGAGGGCGTCGAAGAGGGCTTCGCGGGTGAGGCTGGCGGCTTTGATGGCGGCGAGTCCTTCACGGTAGGCGCCGGGGTAGCCGAGGTGGTCGTCGGTGCTGGCGATCACGCCGAAGCGGAGGCCCTGCGCCAGGTAGTGCTGCAGGGTGTGGCGCGTCCAGCGGCCGCCCTCGGTGTGCCGTTTGTAGGGATGAGGCGCGCGGTCGTGCTCGGCGCAACCCCATTCGGAGTGGATCTCGAGGACCGGAGAGACGCGCGGATCGACGCTGGCCGCTGCGATGCCGCGGTGGCCGAGCCGGTTGGCAGGGTGATGGGGAATCAGCAGACATCCGCGGCGCAGGGCGAACTCCTGAAGGTCTTTCAGGCCGGGAATGAGCTCGTAATCGCCCTTCAGGTCGGGAAACAGGAGGTGGTAATCGCCCTCAGCCGCGCCATGGCGTTCGTAGGCGAGCATGGTGACGAACTTTCCCGGATCGTCGAAGCGGCGCGCATGGGCCACTACTTCGGGCCAGTTCGCTTTCGCGACGTGGAATCCGTTCTTCCACTTGGTCTCGATGCGCCCGTCGTATTCTCCGACGTCGGGCCAGTAGGAATGGGGGGTGAAGGCGTAGAAATCCAGGTGGTTTCTGGCGATTTCGAAGCTGCGCGTCAGGGTGCCCTGCGCATACCCCACCTGGTTGTGATTGTGCAGGTCGCCGAAGTAGTTCCGGTAGGCGGGCCGGGGAGCGGGTCCGGCGGCATTTGTCTGGGCGGAGGCGACGGCACGCGCGGTGAGTGCGGCGCCCCCGGTCTGCAGAAGTTGACGGCGAGATGTATTCATGTGCTGGTCCTGTCCCGCGGCGGTTGGTGTCGAGCATATCAGACCGCATTGGACCGGCACGGCGAGCGGGCCTGCCGCGACGCCAGACCTTTCAAGCGCGCCCAGATCCTCTCGATGGTCTCCACGTCCGGCGCGATCAGCACTGGCGCCTTCCGTTGCAGGAAAAGGCGCCACCTCCGCACGCCGTCCGCTTACGGCCGCAGCATGATTTCTGCAATCCGCTGTCCGAAAAATTGCGCGAACGGCGGGTCGAAATTCGACAACACGACCACCACCAACTCGAGGTCGGGGATCGCCCTCAACACCGCGTTCATCCCCGGCGCACCGCCTGAGTGGCCGATCGACCGCCGTCCTGCGATCTCCATCTCCTCGAACCCGTAGGCATACTTTGCTCCAGGCCCCATCGGGATCGCCACTTTGCCTTCAGTGAGCAGCGCCGTGTGCTTCGCATCCAGCAGTTGCTGGCCTGCGAGCGCCCGCGCAAAGCGATGCAGGTCGCCCACCGTGGAATACCCGCCGCCCGCCGGACCACCCCGGGGCGGCAAGGTGCCTTTATTGCTCAGCGTTGGGGGTTCGGAGTGGAATACATCCTGTGTGTTGAACCGCGTCAGGCCATCGGCGAGGCCTTCCACCTCTTCATCCGCGCGGTTGTTGCCTGTCGCCTTCATCCCCGCCGCGTCAAACACGTATTTCTGAACATAGTCGTAATAGGACAACCCAGACACCCGCTCAATCACGATGCCCGCCACATGCATGCCGGCGTTCGAGTACGCCCATCTTTCACCCGGCGCGAAGCGCAGCGGTTTATCGGCAAAAAAGGGCAAGTAGTCCTCCAGCTTCCGGATCGAATCCTTCTTCCGGTCAAACTCGGGACCGAAGTAGTCGCCCAACCCGGAGGTATGCGTCAGCAGGTGGTGCATAGTGATCTTCCTGGCGAGAGCCTGGTTCGGATAGTCGGGCAGATACGTCGCAATCGGCTCGTCCAGCTTCAGTTTTCCACTCTGCGCCAGTTGCAGCGCCGCAGTCGCCGTGAACATTTTTGGCATCGACCCGAGGTGGAACTTCGTCTTCGGCGTGTTCACGGTTGGTGGATCGAGTCTCGCCAGACCTGCCGCCGTCTCAAGCAGCACCTTTTCGCCTCTCGCGATCAGCACCACGCCCGAGAACTTGTTTTCTAGTGCCGCCCTTTCCACTGCCTTCCGCACCAGCGCCAGCCTCTCAGCCTCCGTCGCCGCGGTTCCTTTGAGCAGGTCTTCGACATAGGGCCGCACGGCCGGCATCGTGCCCCAGCCCGTGATCCGGTGCGGCGCGTCCTTGGCCACCCCCAGCCGCATCATGAGTTTTCCATTCACCTGCCGCGCCTTCAGCAGCGCCTCCGCCTCGTGGGGCCCGCGCTCTTGCAGACTTTCAATCTCCACGCCGCCGCTCTGACGCCCGATCGCGCGAATCTGCTTTGCGATGGAGGCTGGCGAAGTCTCCCGGAAATGCCCGGCGTCGAAGTGCTCCTCGACAAATCGTGCGGCGGCCTCGTCACTCTCCATCGCCGCCAGCATCGCGCGCAGCTTCGTTGCGGCCGGGTTGGGCGTCTGCGCCGCCAGCCAGGGCGCCATCAATGCCGCCAGAAGAATCCAGGTCCTGGTTTGTATGTGCTTCATGCTCATCGTCCTCACAACCGGTTAAACGCGATTCTGCACCATTTGTTTGATGGATGTTGGTGATAAGGTATATTCACTCTATGAATTTATCCTCTGTGGACCTGAACCTCCTTGTGGCCCTGGAAGCGCTGCTTGAGGAGCGCAGCGTAACCCAGGCCGCCCGCCGCGTCGGCCTGAGTCAGCCGGCGATGAGCAACGCCCTGGCCCGGCTTCGCGCACTGTTCGGGGACGAACTGCTTCGGCGTGAGGGAGTCAGGATGGTTCTCACCGAGCGCGGCACGCGCCTCGCACCCGCTGTCGCCACGGCTCTCGCCGGCGTTCGCCGCGTCCTTGCACCCCCGCCCGCCTTCGATCCCGCCCGCGCCGATCTCGAGTTCAACATCGGCCTTACCGACTACGCCGAGGCCCTTCTGATGCCCGCCGTGGCCGCCCGCCTCGCAAGGGTCGCGCCGGGCATCGTCCTTCGCGGGATCCGGCTCGACAACCTCTTCCTTGCTCCTGAGACCGAACTGGCCGAAGGCCGCTTCGATCTGGCTCTTGGCTTCTTCGGCGCCGCTCCGGCCCCCCACCGAGGAATTCTCAGCGCGGCGCTGTGGCGCGACCGCAACGTCTGCGTCTCCGCCACACGCCACCCCCGGTTGAAAGGCCGGACCATCACCGAGGAGCAGTTTCTCGCGGAACGCCACGCCGCGGTCTTTTATCGCAGCTCCGGCCCTGGCCTCATGGATACGGTTCTAGCCGGCCGCGGGCGCAGCCGGCGGGTCACTCTGTATACGCCACATTTCGTCTCCGCCCTCGCCATCGTCGCCGCCTCCGACCTGATTGCCGCCGCCCCCGAACGTCTCGCCCGTCTCTACGCCCGCTGGCTCCCGCTGCGGTTCCGCCGCCTGCCAGTGGTCTTCCCCGAGTTCGAGTTCTCGATCGTCTGGCGGCACAACAGACACACTGACGAAGCCCTCGCCTGGCTTCGTTGCCAGATCATCGAAGCCGCCACGGCGTCAGTACATTAAGCCGCGCCGCTCCTGGGCGTCTGGATTTTCCGGGGCATGGATAGAGCTGCGCTGCAGCGCCCAAGGGATCGATCGGACATCGCGGCTGGGATTCGGGAACCGGCAGGGCGGGCGCTACCGGCCGAGGCGTATGCCGAGTGAGACGGCGACGCCGAGATTAGGCAGAACGTGCCGGTTGGCCCAGAGGAACTCTCCGCGAACCAGCAGGCGCCGAACAGGTTGAAACACCGAGCCTGTCCGCCAGTGCAGGGTCACGCCGGACTGGGTTGATTCAATCGGCACGGTACGTGATCCGCCAGTGGTGTCGAGCACCTGATACATCCCTCTGGTACGGTCCCGCTGCCAGCCGGGGCCGAATGCCAAGAACCAGTAAGCGCGGTCGTTCCCCCGCCGGTACTGCAGACCCGGCGAAAGCAGAACCCGTCGCAGACGAAAATCCGGCCTGCTGCTGAGAGGCGACGTCAGCGCCTGGACATCCACCGCCCACCGGGAGGTGAAGGGCAAGGTGGCCGCCCCTCCGTATACCGCTCCGGAGCCTTCCGAGCCCTCGTCTCCACCGCCGCGCATGGCGCCGAAGGTGCCAAGCAACTCGATGCCGCGCGGCGGCTCGCCGAACACTGCACCACCTGCCCAGAGCAGGAGAAACGGAATCCAAAGTCTCATGAGTTCTGCCCCACTGACAGCATTATGCTCCTGGACGCGGCTTGCGGCAATTGTCAAACGTGCTCAAGTGGCGAGCCGGAATTGAGCCGTGCGAGGCCAGCGTCCGCGCGGAGGAGCGAGGGTAGGGCAGTGCGAGTGGACGTTGGCGGATGAACGATAGTGCTGAGCGATTTCCGGCGTCTATCCGCTCACGGCGGCAGGCTGCCGCCGCGGGATAGTGGTGTTCAGCGACGCGTGCGCCTCTGTGACCTGACTTCGATACTTTGAACCAGGTTATTCACACGAGATCGCGACGGTGCGCCCACACCTTCTCGAAGGCCTTCGCATACTGTTCAATCAGCTCCGGCGCTTCGCCGTACTGGCAGCGGACGAACAGGTGGTTGGCGTTCACCCACGCATTGCCGGGCATCGAAGCGGGGATCGTGGGCGGATGATGCCACCATTTGGCTTCGGAATAGATCTTGAGCTTGTGCTGCTCGGGATAGTCCCAGAAGCTCACGGCAACCCCCTCGGCCTTCAGCGCATTCAGAATGTTGTCGCGCGCAACACCCACTTTCGCGAAGTCAACCAGCAGCATGTTGCCGCTATAGTAGGCGCGTTCCTGGCCGGGCAGCAGGCGCGGTTCGGCCACACCCTCGAGCTGAAGCAGGCGGGCGTTCAGGGCCTTGACGTTCTTGCGCGCCACCGCGTTGCGCTCATCCAGGCTCCGGAGCTGGACGCGCGCAATCGCCGCGGCCAGGGGATGCATCCGGTACTTCTGCCCGAAACCCGTGCCCTCGTAAGCGCGCACGGGACTGTCCGCGGCGAACTTCACCGGATCTTCGTAGTGACCGAACGCTGCCGCACGCTCATAGTGCTCGCGCGTCTTATACATCCCCATCCCGCCTTCCACCGAGGGCATCACCTTGGAAAGCTGATAACTGTAGATGGCCATGTCGCCGAACGTGCCCATCTTGCGGCCGTGCATGGATGCGCCGTGCGCGTGCGCCGCGTCTTCCAGCAGAATCAGTCCTTTTTCACGGGCCCAGGCGCTGATGGAGTCCATCTCACAGGGCAGGCCCCAGGAGTGCATCACTTCGATCGCTTTGGTCCGCGGCGTCAGTTTGCGCTTGGCGTCCTCGAGGTCGAAAGTGGCCGTCTTGGGATCGATGTCGATGAAGACCGGCACCAAGCCGAAGAAGCGCAGTGCGAGGCACGGCGAGAAAAACGTGTAGCTCGGAACCATCACTTCGCTGCCCGGCGGCAGATCCAGCGCGAAGTACATGGACGTAATCGCGCTCGTCCCGTTCATGTGCGCCTTCACGAATTCGGCGCCGGTGTAGTCCTGCCATTCCTTCTCGAAAAGGGGAATTTCCTGGTAAAAGCGCCCGGAATCGATCAGCTCATGCAGGGCTTTCTTTTCCGCCGCGCCGTAACGCGGCCAGTTGCTGAGCGCCGAGGCACGGGCCGGCGAATACGTGACGGCCTTCTGACCGCCCTTCAGGGCCAGGGTTTCGCGATACGCGCCGCCGGCGGCGGGGGCTGCGGCGGCGGCGGATAAAAAAGTGCGTCGAGTCGTTGGCATGACGGTTCATCCTCTGGAAACAATCGGATCATAGCGCAAGCAGCGCGGATATAGTTCGTTTCACGATAACCTCGGAACCGGGTCCGGCGTTCGCGGCCGAAGGCTCGTAGCCGCCTTCCTCGAAGGCGGAATCAGGACAGATGTAGCCGGGGCTGATGTCGCTGTAGCCAGCGATCAGCGCCTCGGGCGCGTGCCGCTGGAAATCGAGCATGGGTTCGCCGGGCAGAATCACAAGCTGCACTGTGCCCAGCGCCACGCGCGTGAACATAAGCGGCTCGCGCCGCCGGGCGAAAGCCGCCCGGATGGCGCGGCGGTAGAGTTGCTGCGGGCCCGGATCCTCGGCCGATGGCCACTCGGGGTTCCCTTCGGCGGGGCCGGGGAGACGGACTTGCGCCGTGCGCCAATCCATCGCGCCCGCCGCGGCCGTTTGCGTCGCGGAGATCGAGGCTCGCATCCCCGTTTCGAGCCGCCCGGCGAGTGCGCGGCGTGCCGCCTCGCTGCCGTCGTTGTACTTGCCCGCCGTCACGTCGCCCGCGCAACCGGTGAGACAAATCTGCGGAACCCCTTCTTCCTGCTCCACAGCCTCCCGGGCCGCGCCCACGAAGTCGCTCGAAACCTGGCCATTGCAACAGAAAGACTGCGGGTGGCAGGCGTAGTGGTGCAGGCGCACGAGTGGGCGGCTGCCGTGGAACAGGGTGAGGGTGCGGAGGCGCGTGTCGATATCGCCCTCGGGCAGGGCGGCGAGTGCGGGGTCTTTTGCGCCACTGCTGAATCGCGTCACCAACTTGCCGTCCACCATGAGCCGGCGCGCGCTCGCGATCTTCTCCGGATGCGCCACGCCCAGGCCCACGGCGTCCACGGGCGTCAGGTCTTCCAACGCGCGCGCCGCGGCCTTCGCGAGGCGCGCCGTGACTGTTTGCAAGAAACGCCGGCTCATCATCAGAGGCGGCCGTGCGAGCTGCGCCATTAGCTCATACCCATCCCCTTCGGCATAGGGGGCGGTGTGTTGATGAACCGCCACCACCGCCACGCGCTCCGGCGCGGTCCTCACCGCCCGCGCCAGTGCGTTTACGAACATCCGGTGGACGAAGCCGCCAAGCCCGCACCAGTCCACGGCGCAGACCACCGCGCGCCCCCCGGGGCCGTCCAGCACAATGCCTTTCGCCCAGAGCGGGTCCACGACCTCCCGCGCGGGGTCCACCCAGATCAGCGGTTCGCCCAGTGCCGGCGTCGCGTCAGCCCGGAACGCGGCCGCCCGCCAGCCCGCAGGCGCCGCGCCCAGCGCCGCCATCCCCAGACTGAATTCTCGCCGCGTCATGAACCTTCGTGATGCCTCAATCATACGCGCCCGCGCGCGCCAGGGCCAACCGTGTCGCAGGCCAGCGCCGCCTCCCGCGCCCGCCACGCCGCTGCGTGATTCCCTCCAGCCAGCCCGCCAATCCAGGTCGCATGCGCCCTGCAACTCGCCGCCCCCGGCAGAATCGTCGCCGGCTGAATCGACAGCGTATCGGCCTGCCCCTGCGCACCCGATCAGGGGAGAAATTGAAGGGAGCGAACGCTGCAACTTCTACAAATGACGCGGCAGGGAAGCCACCCCACGCAGCCATACTCCGCGCGAGTAGGGGCTTCCGGTTTTGCGAACCTGAGGGCCGGAATCGCCGTCTTCATACAAAAGGAGACTGTCATGCCCAACACCACGCCCCATACCGTCGAGAGCATGCCGGAGGCTGCCAAGAAGAAAAATCGCCAAACGGCGCAATTGATCGTCAAGGGCCGCGCCATGCGATGCCCGATGTGCGGACATGAATGGTTCTGGGAGCGAAAGGTGCTGCTTAACAGCCGTGGAATGACGTTCTTCGGGCTGGACTGGGCCAACCGCGAGTCGCGCGCGTTGGTGTGCGACGATTGCGGGCATCTTCTCTTCTTCACTCGCTAGGTGGAGCAGCCAACGCAGGGCCTCAGATGGACAGACGTCGCCGAGCGGCGCGCTATGTGCGGCCCACTCGACACGGACAAAGCCGTCGTTGTGGCCCGCTGCGCCAGTCCCCGAGCATGCTGCATGTCTCGCCGAGTCTGAGCCGGAATACGGGGTCACGATCATCGCCGTCACCGCCGCCGCGAGTCTTGAGACGTCGCGCAAGGCGGCGCCAAGGGTTAAACCGGGAGCCCGCTGGAACGGAGTGAGTGCCTACGCGGACGAACCTGCCATCGGGGGGCTGGGTGCGGGTGGTACTGCCGGATGGGCGTTCGGGCGCGGCGGGGACGTTCGATGCGCCTTTTGCGGAAGGTCTCCGTGGAATAATGCAGGTGCGAAGCAAATGCGACCTCTTGCTCTTTTTCTGGTTTTGGCGCTGCCGGCGCCCGCACAGGAGACGCCGGTGTTCCGGATCGGAACTCGGCTGGTGGAGTTGAACGTGGTGGTGACGGGGCGGGATGGCAAGCCGTTGAAGGATCTGACCGAGAACGATTTCGAGGTCGTGGAGGGCGGCAAGGCGAAACCGCTGGCGTTCTTCAATCCCGCGGCTGCGGAGCCGCTGGCGGTTGAGGCGCTGCCGCCGGGCGTGTTCTCGAATCGCCCCGAATATGTGAAGGCGCCGCCGCGGAGTCTGACCGTGATTCTGCTGGACTGGCTGAACACGGAGCCTCGCGATCAGCAATTCGCGCGGGCGCAGGTCGCTGAGTATCTGAAGGAAATGGACGCGAGCGACCGGGTGGCGATCTACACGTTGAGCGGAAGCCTGCGGGTGGCGCACGACTACACGGACGATCCGGCGTCACTCGCCCAAGCGGTGGAGAAGATCCGCGCCGAGTGGCCGCCGGCGGGGTTGAAGGAAGACCAAAGCCTGCTGCGGCAAGCCGAGCTGACGGCCACCTATCTTGCGCAGGCGACGGGACAAACCGAACAGGACGCGATCAATGAAGCGGCGAATTTCCAGAAGGAAGTGCGGGTGACGCACACGCTGAAACAGTTTGAGTTCATTGCGCAGCGTCTGGCGGGGCTGCCGGGACGGAAGAACCTGGTGTGGGTGAGCGCGGGGATTCCGCTGCTGGTGACTTGGTCGATGATGCAGGTGGGCGGGAGCGCCAATCCCGGCCTGCGGACATTCGACCGGGAGTTCAGCCGCGCAGTGCGGGCAGTGACGGACGCGGGCGTGTCGGTGTATGCGATTGACGCGCGGGGATTGCGTCCGGATGTGGACGCGCCGGAGATGACCGAACTGCGGACGAAGCGGCCGGGGTTTGCGGGCGCGCCGCAGGCGGGCATGCGCGACGCGATGGCGGCGGATACGCTGTCTTCGATTCAGGGGCTGGCCGAGGAGACGGGCGGGCGGGTGGTGCGGAACATGAACGAAGTGGAGGCGGGCATCCGTCAGTCGTTGGACGATGCGGCGTCGAGCTACACGGTGGCGTATTACACGGACGAGGACAAGAACCGCCGCCCGCGCCAGATCGAGATCCGGCTGAAGCGGAAGGACGCCGTGGCCTACTACCGGCGCAGCGTGAGCGTGGGGCCGGTGGCGGCTTCAGTAAGCGGTGCGGAGATGATTCAACATTCGCTCGCCGCGACGGGGGTGCTGGTGAACGCGGAAGTGGTAGATACTGGTTCGCGGCTCAAAGTTACGGTTCAGATCGACCCCTCCGGTCTCACGCTTCGCGAGGAGCGGGGCGCGGTGACGGGCGCAGTGGAACTGTATTACGCCGTGATTGGCGCGGATGGGAAGTCGAAAGTGGAGACGTCGAAGGTGAGCCTGAAACTGACGCAGGCGCAGGCGCAGCAGATCGCACAAAGCGGTCTGGTGTTACCGAAGGAAATGAGCAAGCCCGGCAACGCGGCGCGGCTCCGGATTCTGGTGCGCGACAGCGAAAGCGGCGCAAGTGGACTGATCGAAGTGGACTTGCGAGCGGCGCTCAAAGGCCAGGCCCGGGTTTTGCTACCATGAGGCCGATGCAACCCTTGCCGAATCCGCCGGCCTTGAATCTCCAGACGACGGAGGATTACCGCGAAGGCTACGCCAACAGCGTTCAACTGCGGGCCAGCCTGTGGGATTTCTTCCTGCTTTTCGGTCAGATGAAGCAATCGCGCCCTGAGGAAGTAACGATTGAAAATTTTCAAGGGGTTTATTTGAGTCCGCAACAGGCTAAGGCTCTGCTGAATGTTCTGCAGCAGAATATTCAGCAGTACGAATCGACCTTCGGGGAGATCCGGCTGGAGGCTAGAAGCGGTTCAGGTTCGATCCAATAGCGGTTGCCGGGCGGGAACAAATCCAGCTGCAACCCGGTGGCCCGCCGCGCCGTCAGTTGTGCAGACGGGCTTGCGGCATGGCCGTTTGAATGGCGTCGAGGCCGTCGGGAATTGGCGAGGTCTATGAGTTCAGGAGGCACCATGCGAATTTTGTTCTTAATTGTCTTGACCTGCGGCGCCCTTTTTGCGCAGAACGTCCGTCCCATCCCTTGGAAGAACAGCCCGATTCAGGCCAGCGCGGCGGTGAAGGGCGCGGCTACGGCCAAAGCCGCGCAGGCGGGAACGGCGCGCAAGACGTTCTTCTTCCCCGAGGATGTCGTTTTTCCGCATCTTGCCACCGGCGACGGATGGGAGACCGAATTCACGTTCGTCAATATGTCCGAGTTGGCCGTGGATTTTGACGTATATTTTTATAATCCGCAAGGTGGGGAGTTGGTGGTGACGCTGCGCGAGCAGCCCGCGGGCCCTTCGATTGTGAATAGCGCGTTTGAAGTTTCGCTGGGCAGCGGCGCGAGCACGACGGTGATTCTGGTGGATACGACCCCGGGCCAGCTACGCACCGGATGGGCCGTGGTAGACTACAACGCCAACACGGAGTTCCGGCTCGGTGGACATGCGACGTTCCGGCAGAAGATCGCCGGGCGGCCCGATTTCGAGGCACTGATCCCGATGAGTTCATACGAGGATTACGCCTTCCTGCTGCCCATCAACGACAGTGCTGGCTTCATCACAGCCGCCGCCATCTGCAACCCATCGGCGAACCTCACGGCCAACATCCAGCTGCAACTTCTGGATGACGATGGGAACGAGATCGCGAGCCGCAACATCACGCTGGGGCCGGAGCAGCAGACAGCGGTCGCGGTGCGGGAGTGGTTCCCCGGAGTCGTCGGCCGCTATGCGACGCTTTACGTAGAGTCCAGCACGGACCGGCTCTCTGCGATCGGCCTGCGCTTCAATACCGGGGGCGGTAATTCGTTTTCGTCAGTACCCATCATGAACTGGGCCGGAATTCTGTAGAGGAATCGCTTGGACTGGGGCGGGTGGCCGGGCACGCCCCGTGATATCCTGCTTAGTCAATCGTGTTCGGCCGCCAAAACCGCCGTCTCCGCCTGTGGCTTGGGGCCGCGGATCTGCTGCTTACCTGGCTCGCGCTGGAATCGGCGTATGCGATTCGCAGTCTGCTCGATTTCGAGCGTGAATTTTACATTCTGCTTCCGGCGAAGCTGCTGATCATTTTCTTTTCGATGGCGGCGTGGGTGCTGGTGGCGCTCTGGTCGCGGGTTTATGATCTGACGCTGACGGCCTCGGTGAAGCGGGTGATTTGGGGCGCGGCGCGGCAGACCGTGCTGGCGGGCACGTCGGTGGTCCTGCTGAGCTTTCTCTTGCGGTTCGACCTGAGCCGGCCGTTCCTCGCGCTGTTTTTCCTCCAGGCGTTCGTCTTCCAATCGGCGCTGCGGCTGGTGGTGCGCGCGGCGGCGCCGCGGCTGATGCGCGAGCTGGCGACGAAGCGGTTTTTGCTAGTGGGGGGGACGACGCAGCGTGCGCAACGCCTGGCGGGGCTGGTGGAGGAATCGAGCGACTATGGACTGGAGCTGCTGGGTTTTCTCGACGACCGGCCGGGCACGCTGACGCTTTCGCGAGAATATCCGGTTCATCCGTACTCGGAACTGCCGGGCCTGCTGGAAACCGAGGTGGTGGATGAGATCCTGTTCGCGGTGGATTCCCACAAGCTTGCACAACTCGAGGACACGTTTCTGCTCTGCGACGAGGAGGGTGTGCGGGTGCGGGTGGATGTGGCCTTTTTCCCGCACGTTCACCGGCGTGTGACGCTGGACCGGTTGGCCGACGATGCCCCATTGTTGACTTTTGCCGCCGCGCCGCACGACGAATTGCGGCTGGTGGCCAAGCGCGCCACCGACCTTGTGATTTCGGCGGCGGCACTCATCTTGCTGGCTCCCGTGATGGCGCTGATCGCTCTGGCCATTCGGGCGACCTCGCCCGGTCCCGCGATCTATTCCCAGATCCGCTGCGGGCTGAACGGGCGGCGATTCCGGCTTTACAAGTTCCGGACGATGGCGGCGAACGCCGACGAATTGAGGGAACAAATCGCACATTTGAACGTGAAAAAGACGGCATTTAAGGTGCCGAATGATCCTCGCGTCACCGGGATCGGACGGTTTCTGCGGCGCTTTTCGCTAGACGAATTGCCGCAGTTCTGGAACGTATTGAAGGGCGAGATGGCGCTGGTCGGCCCCCGCCCGCCGGTGCCTTCAGAGGTGACAGAATATGAGCGGTGGCAGAGGCGCCGCCTGCGAATGCGTCCCGGGCTCACCTGCCTGTGGGCGCTGGCCGGGCGGGACGCGCTCGACTTTGAGGACTGGATGAGGCTGGACCTGGCCTACATCGACGCCTGGTCGCTCAGGCTGGATTGGAGCATTATGTTGCGCACCGTCCCGCACGTGTTGACCGGCAAGGGAGCACATTGATCACCATGGAACTTATACCTACGCAAGACGAAGTCATTCAGCTGCTGGAAGAGACGGGAGCGCTGCGCCGGGGACATTTCGTTTACGCCAACGGGCTGCATTCCGATCTTTATCTCCAGGTGGCGCTGGCGATGCGCCATCACGCCTATTCCAAGACGCTCTGCGTCGCGTTAAGCCGAAAGCTGCGGGCGCATTCCGACCTGCGGGCGATCACGTCGGAGTTATCGATCGTGACGCCGGCCACCGGCGGGCTGCCGGTGGCATTCGGGCTGTGCGAAGCCCTGCAGGCGAAGCAGGTATATTGGGCCGAGCGGGGGGAGGAAGGCGGTCCGCTGCGTTTCCGCCCATACCAGGAGCCCCAGCCCGGCGAGAAGGTGCTGCTGGCCGATGATATTCTGCGGTCGGGACGGAAACTGACTGAATTGCGGCGGCTGATCGAGGAGCGGGGGGCGAAGGTCGTAGGACTGGCGGTTGTAGTGTATCAACCCAACCCGCAGACGCCCAGCTTTGGAGATTTGCCGTTCTATTATCTGGCGAAGCTCGACGCCATGTATTACCTCGAAGCCGCCCAAGTCGAGGAATCGCCGCGCATCGACGGCCCGGAAGAGCACGTCTGGATCTGAGCTGATTCAGCGGCGCAGGACATGCGGGGCGCCCGCCACGTCCGGGCGCGCGTTGAGGAGCCGTTCGGTTTCGGGCTGGACCATCACCCAGAGGCAGTAAATACCGAGGGCGGTGCCCAGCGGGAAGCTCAGCAGCTCCAGCGCTGCGACGACGATGGTGAGCACGCGGCCCCATGAAAGTCCGCGCAGCAGCGCGATCCCGGCGATCATCGCGGGCGCCGCCAGCACCGCCATCAGGACGAACAAGCCGATGCCCACGCCGCCGAGCACCGTTGCGCCGACCAACGCGTCGGGCGAGCGGTCCTGCGTGGAAACGAATGTGGCCAGGCCGCCGAGGATCAAGAGCAGGAAGAGTCCGATCAGGATCGAAATGCTAGCGTAGACGATTTGCAGTATGCCTGCTGTCCGGATGTGTTGCGCCATGACCTTCTCCTGTTTATGGCTTACGTAGCGCAGGCTGCGCGAGTTCCCTGAACCGGCGAGCTATCGCAGCCGCTGCAGCAGGATTCCGTAGCCGACGCCGGCCTCGTCGGCGGTTTTTGCGGCCTGGAAGGCCATGAAGCGGCCGTCGGTACTGATGACGGGGTTTGAGGCTTTCCAGCCTTCGTAATCGTTAAAGAAGGTGAGCCGCTCAAACTGCTTGCCAGTCCCGTCGAGCCGCAGTTTCCAAACGTCGATGTTGCGAAAGCCGCCCTCCCACCCGGCGCGCTGGGCGTGCTGGTCGCTTTCAACGCACGTGTGCAACCCGCCGGGGAAGATGCCTTCCACCTCGTTGTAGGCGCCGATAGAGGCGCTTTGCGGGGTGATCCGGCCCGATTCGAGGTCGATGACATAGACGGAGGCGCGATTTTGCGGTTCGTAGCAGGTGAAAGTGAGTTTGCGATCGTTGTCGAAGAAATCCTGCGCCTCGAGCGTGCACTCGCTGGAGGGGCTGGAGTGAACCACCTTGACATTGCGCAGGCCCGGCCTGGCGAGGTCCACTTCGGCCGTGATCAGCCGCGACGAGCCCTTGGGCAAGTCCGGATTTTGGGAGGAGGTTTGCGCGAAGGCGACTTTGAGACTTTGCTTTGACAGCGCGGCGCCCTCGCTCATTTTTTGATCCAGGCGTTCAGGCGTGGCGCCGGGTTTGCGGCGCAGGAGCCAGAGTTCATTATCGCGGTGGCGCCCGTCGTGGAGAGTAGTGAAGCGTTCCGGACCGATGAGGAGATAATCGCCCGTGGTCAAGTGCATGACGCGCAGAAACGCGGCGCCGGGGACGTTGCAGGTGAGGCAGCGAATGGCGCGCGTCTGCAAATCGATCGTGAAGGCGTCGCCAAAGCTCTTCGCCATGAAGGCGACCGCATCATTCGCCGGGGAGAAGTCGGCGCGCTCGCCGAAATGGGTGAGCATCTCGACATTCGGGGGGAGCGCATCCAGCGGGCTGCCGCTCTTGCGCGACTGCGCGGCGGCCAGCGCCGCGAAGACCAACAAGCAAGAGATTAAGTTCCGCATAGGCGGGCCTCCAAAATAGGGCAAATTGCGCCGGCAAGCGGCGAGAGCAAATGTCTATTGCGGCAACCGCGTCGCCTTGAGGCTTGTGTAGGCCCCTGAGGACGCAAAGCGCAGGCCGATGATGGACATTTCACCGGCGCCGACTTCGGAGAACTCAACAGTACCCTTCCGGTCCCGGACAATGGGGTAGAGTTCCTGCAGCACGAACGCGCGATGGCCCATCGCGGGCAGCACCGGCAGTTCAAATTGCTGGATCCGCTGTCCCTGTTCGTCGCGGAATACAACGAAGATACTGGCCGGCTGCGTGGCGCTCAAGTTGGCGACGGCCACGGTGGTGACGTAGCCGCTGGTGTTGTCGAAGGGCAGCACGATGCGGCGCGGCGTGCCCACCGAGACCGGAACGGCGGCTTCCTGATCGGGCCGGCCGGGGACCACCTGGCGGAAAGTGGCGAAGCCGGTGACCCATTGGTCGGTTCTCACTTCGGCGAAGCCCACGGTGGGGCCGCTGCTGAGCCCGGCGGTGCGGAGGATGCGGGAACTGCCGGGCGGGATTTCGATCATCAGCGGATTGACCCCGTCCTCCAGGGCGAGTTGCCACGGTTGCGTAGCGCCTGCGGTTCCCACAGAGCGGTGGAAGTGCAACTGGATGCTGGCCGGGACGATGTCGTTGTTCACGAGAGTGATCTCCGTGGTGTACGGGCCGCCGTCGGCGATTTGGGCGAGAGAGCGGCGTCCGTTGGCGCGCACGTCCATGGACTGTGCTTCGAAGCTCGTATAAGCGCCGGTGCTGTTAAAGCGCAGGCCGAGCAGCGAGATCTGTCCGCGGATCGCATACATATCCGCTGTACCGCGCACGTTGGCCAGATAAGGGAAGCTGTCGGTGAAGGAGAAGGCGAGTTGGCCGAGAGGGGGCAGGTCCATCACCCGGTCAATCCGGAGCAGTTCGCCCTTCGCATCGCGGAAGAGCACGACCACGCGGGAGACTTCCGTCTTGCTGAGATTCACCAGCGCCGCGGCGGTCACATTGCCGTTGGTGTTGTCGAAGGGCAGCAGCAGCCGCTGCATGAGAGTGGGAGTGACGGGAACGGCGGCCTCTTGCACTTGGCCGTCCGGACGGGTCTGCCGAAAGATCGCCGTGCCTTCCACCTGCTCCTGGCTGATCACTTCGGCCCAGCCCTGACGGATATTCGCGGTGGCGCCAGCGGTTTCGATCGTCCACGAACCTCCAACGGGGATGGTGATCTGGTTGAACGGCGCATTATTCAGCATTGCGGGGCTCCAGGGCGCAGTGCCGCCCGACTGCGGATCGGAGAGGTAGAAGCGGAGCGTGATCAAGGCCGGGGTGCGGTCGTTGTTGGTGACGGTGATGGCGGTCCGGTAGGGTCCGCCGTCGGCTACCTGGGCAATCGTCCGCACGAGTGGCGGCCGAGGAAGTGTACGCACGGGGATGATGTAGGGCGGCGAGCCGTCCGACGGTGTGACGGTGATCGTGTTCTGCTTCGGCAAGTCGGCAAGTTGAACGGTATCCACCGAAACGCCCACATTATCGGGCGTGAAGCCTCGTACCTGCGAGAGGGAAACGGCAGTGGCCTCGGGGTCCTTAGTGATGTCATAGGCGACGATGCGGCCCTGCGAAGAGAGGATCTGAATGGGTTGCGAAGGTGGGAGAGTCTGCCCGAAGGCATAGAAGGTTAGGAAAGTCGGGGCGACCGTAAAGTTTGGCGAGCGTTCCTGGACCTTCAGCCGGACTTTCACCGTCTTCTGATAGCCGGGCAGCGCGGTGCTAGTGAACTGGAGCGTCCCTTCGTGCTCCTCGCCCGGATCCATGCCCGCGGCCGTAACCCGCACGGTAAGCCGGGCCGGTGTCATGACGGGCTGGGCTTCGCGAATGCTCAGCCAATCGCCGCCTGACTGAGTGACGGTACTCCAATTGAGCGGATTACTGCGGCCGTCGGAGATCTGAAGATCCAAGGGCTTCTCGTCGGTGCCCTCGGGTCCCGCCAGCATGGAAAGTTCCTCCGTGCTCGTGAGAATCACCACTCCGGTGACGTTGAACGTGACCGGCAAGTTCACGGCGTTCAGCCCGGCGGGGATGACCGAGAGGAAGCCCGTGTACTGGCCGGTCTGCAGCCCAGCGGGATTCGCGGTAACCAGAAACTCCACAGTGCCGTTCTGGAAGAGCGTTCCGCTGACAGGCGTGACGGTCAACCAGCCTTGGTTCGTCACCGCAAGATAGTTGGTGGAGGTGCCGAAATTGGAGAGGACGACCTTGCCCGTCACTGCGGCGGTGGTGCCGGCGGGCGCGTTGAGCGTCAAAGACGTGGGCTGCCAGACCAGGCTGGGTCCCTGAGCTTGCAGCGGCAAGCCCCACATCGCCAGCAAGACGAGGATAGGAAGACAATTGGAAGGCATCTTGTTTGCATCATAGGCTGCTTCGGCCTCCGCAACAAGTGGCATGCGCGATATTAGGGTGGAAACCTCAGAGGCATGAGACAAAATGCGGCAGCGTTGTTGCCCGGCCGGCGCCGGCCGGGCGGCGAAGCATGGGGGCTCACTTCGGGTGTCGAGCCGAGCCCCCATCCTTCGTAACGGGGATTATAGAGATAGCGACAGCGGCCGGGCGGAGGTTACATATGCCGCGAAAAAAGGTCCGCCCGAGGGGAAGCGCCGTTAGGTGAAGAGCAATTGCATGGTTCCTCCCCCGGATCCCTTGAAGAGCGCTGGCACAGCGGGGAGGCTGGTGATCCTGGGCCTGCGCTGGCGCGATCTGAAGAATCGCGTCAGGGGTTCACGCCAGATTCCCCAGTGAGTGCGATATTCCGGCCCACGGCGCCGGGGCTGGGATTGCTGACGCGGCCTGCCGCAGAATAGGGATATGGTTGCTGAAACCGGCCGCTTGAGGCTGTACTCGTGGCGCGCCGAGGACTGGGTTGCCTTCGCACCGGTTGCGAGAGACCCAGAAGTGATGCGCTACATCACGGGCGGCGTGCCGTGGTCCGACGAGCGGGTTCAGGAGTTTGTCTCGAAGCAGATCACACGGCATGCCGATGAAGGCTACTGCCGCTGGCGGCTCGCAGAGAAGGCCACCGGCGCTACCGTGGGCTTCTGCGGCGGGGGCCGCATGCACGGGCTGGCCGAGGAAGAGGTGGAAGTGGGCTGGTGGCTGGCGCGCTCGCATTGGGGCCGCGGGCTGGCCACGGAAGCGGCGCGGGCGGCGATCCACGATCTATTCACCCGCGTGGGGCTTTCGCGCGTAGTTTCGATGGCGGCGCGGGAGAATGCCGCGTCGCTGCGCATCATGGCGAAACTTGGGTACACGTTCGTGCGCGAGCAGCCCTACCGCGAGTTCATCGTCCACATCCATGAACTCACGCCCGCCGGGTTTCGAGTATCGTAAAAAGAACCTTCGCCATGCAGAAACTCACTGGGACCCAATGGCTGATCTGCATCATTGCAGCCATCGGCTTTGCCTTTGACATTTATGAACTGCTGATGCTGCCGCTCATTGTGCGCCCCGCGCTGATGGAACTGAGCGGCATTCAGCCGGGCACACCGGAATTCAACTTCTGGGTGGGGATGCTGTTCTGGGTTCCCGCCGTCGCGGGGGGCCTGTTCGGCCTGTACGGCGGGTATCTGACGGACCGCTTCGGCCGCCGCCGGGTGCTGGTGTGGTCGATCCTGTTGTATGCACTCTCGGCCTTTGCGGCGGGCTTTTCCACGTCGCTGTATATGCTTCTTTTCCTGCGGACCACGACATTCGTGGGCGTCTGCGTGGAGTTCGTCGCGGCGGTGGCGTGGCTGGCCGAACTGTTTCCGGATCCGAAGCGGCGGGAGGCCGTGCTGGGCTACACGCAGGCGTTCAGTTCGTTGGGCGGGCTGATGGTGACGGGCGCGTACTTTCTTTCGGTGCAGTTCGCAAACTCGTTGCCGGCGATCTACGGGGACCACTCGGCCTGGCGCTACACCCTGATTTCAGGCGTGATTCCGGCGCTGCCGCTGATCATCATCCGGCCGTTCTTGCCCGAAAGCCCGCTGTGGGCGCAGAAGAAAAAGGCGGGAACGTTGAAGCGCGCCAGCATCGCCGCGCTGTTCGCGCCGGAATACCGGCAGGTGACGATCGTCACGACGATCCTTTTCGCCTGCGGCTACGGCGCGGCTTTCGGCGCGATTCAGAGTGTGCCGCGCATCGTGCCTGGGCTGCCGGAGGTCGCGGGGCTGGCGCGGCCGCTGCAGGAGACATATGTAAGCGCGGTGCAGTTTTTCCAGGAGATGGGCGGACTGACGGGGCGGTTCATTCTCGCGTTTCTGGCCGTGCGTATCGTGGGCCGGCGCTTCCTGTTGCGGATCTTCCAGGTGCCCGGCCTGATCGTCTTCCCGTTTGTTTTCTTCTATGCGGCGACGCATAGCGTGGACATGCTGAAGTGGGGCATCGCGCTGGCCGGGCTGCTCACCATTGCTCAGTTCAGTTTCTGGGGGAATTACCTGCCGCGCGTCTACCCGACCCATTTGCGCGGCACGGGCGAATCGTTCGCAGCGAACATCGGCGGGCGGATGATCGGCACGTCGGCGGCGTTTGTCACCGCGCAGCTTTCCAACTACGCGCCGGGAGACACGCCCGCGGCGCAACTGGCGTGGGCTTCGGGCGTCGTGGCCGTGTTTGTGTACGTCACCGGCGTCATCGCCAGCTTCTGGCTGAAGGAGCCGGCTGCGGAATTACCGGACTGAGGCCCGCCCGCGCGGCCTACAATGGAGCTATGAGCGATCAGCTAACCATTGCGGGCCGGGCGTTCGGCTCGCGCCTCATGATTGGAACGGGGAAATACCGCAGTTTTCAGGAGATGGTCCGCTGCCATGAGGCCTCGGGCGCGGAGATTGTCACGGTAGCCGTCCGGCGGGTAAATCTCACCGACAAATCCCAGGAGTCGATGCTCGATCACATCGACCGCACGAAATACTTTCTTCTTCCGAATACCGCCGCCTGCTATACCGTGGAGGATGCCGTCCGCACGGCGCGGCTGGGGCGCGAGGTGGGCCTGTCCGAGTGGGTGAAGCTCGAGGTGATCGGCGACGAAAAGACGCTGTTTCCCGATGTTTTCGGCCTGGTGGAGGCCACGCGTATCCTGGCGAAGGAAGGCTTTATCGTTCTGCCGTACACGAACGACGATCTGATCACCGCCAGGCGGTTGATCGACGCGGGCGCGGCCGCTGTGATGCCGCTGGCCGCGCCGATCGGCTCCGGGCTGGGCATCCAGAATCACGCCGCGCTGCGGATTCTGCGGGAGCAGATCACCGAAGTGCCGCTGATCGTGGATGCGGGCGTTGGCACCGCCTCGGATGCGTGCGTTGCGATGGAGATGGGCTTTGACGGGATTCTGCTGAACACCGCCGTGGCCGCCGCCGGGGATTCCGAAAAGATGGCCGCCGCGATGAAGCATGGAGTCGAGGCGGGCCGGCTGGCGTATCTGGCGGGGCGCATGGAGCGAAGGTTGTACGCCTCGGCGAGTTCGCCGCTCACCGGTGTGATCCGCTAGCCGGCGGTCCTGCCCCGGCGGGAGGGCGTTGTGACCGGCGGAATACTCGCAAACCCGTCAGATCGAGGGCAAGCGAGCCTTGCGGGGGATCATGACGGAGGATTCGGAGGGACGTGGTCAGGCATGCCGGTCCATGTTGGTGATGACTTCTTTCATGAGTTGTTCAGGCGGAGTCGAACGCCATGCCGTCAACAGATTGACAAACTCCTGTTCGGACTTCCCACCGTCTGGCTGTTGCGCCACATATTTGCGGTATTCCCAGACAAAATCGGTCATCGCCCGGTCTGCGCGGTTGAAGTAATCGCCTTCGGAGATCCCATGCCGCGACAGCATATTTAAGAACCCCTGCATGGCCAGCAGAAGCACCTGGGACTTTTTCTGCGCCGAGGGGGCCGGATCCCGCTTCATGATGTAGTAGGCGGCGATCAGGCGGTGATAACCGGGCCCGCGGAGATGAATGCCGGCCTTCGACCACGCCTTGATGAGCCAGATCATGGTTTTGTTATTGAAGCCGCCGTTCTTAGTCGCCGTCTGCAGCCCTTGCACGAACTCCTCCAGAATTGCCACAGCAATGTCCTTCTTAATCTGAGTGCTCATATGTTTCTCCTGCTCTACCGGGCCTGCAGCGGCCCCATACTGATTAACGGTTTTGGCTGGAGCAATTGGCGAGAAAAGTGAAGAGCCAACGTGGAGGCCGCCTGGCGGGCTGTCCGGCGGGTCTTACGGCTTCCGTTTTTCGGCGGCCTCTTTCAGATAGCCCGTGAAGGCCTCGATGGCTTTGGAGAGGTATCGCCGTTCGAGGCGGATGTAGCCTACGCGGCGGCTGGCTTTCGGTTCGATCACGATCAGCCGGCAGCCCGTGCTGAGACTTCTTGCCATTTCTGGCACGATGCTCACGCCAAATCCCGCGCGGATGAGTTCGAAGATCGTCAGAAACTGTTCCGCCTCGAACTGGCCGGCGAAGCGGGCGCGGGCGCGGTCACAGGCAGCCAGGGTCTCATCCCGAAGGCAATGGCCGTCCTTCAGGATGATGAGCCGCTCATTGGACAACCGCCGCAACCGCACCTTTGGCGAAGAGGCCAGGGGATGGCCTTCGGGCACGGCGAGGTAAAGGGCGTCGCGGAACAACTCTCGCCGGACCAGACCAGCGGCTTCGACGGGAAGGCTCACGATCGCCACGTCGAGCATCCCCTCAAGCACCTGATCGACCAGCTCCGCCGTCGTGCCCTCGCGAACATGCAGATCGATGTCGCGGTAGCGCTCGGTGAAACCCTTCAGGTGCGGAGCCAGGAAGTATGGCAGGATGGTGGGAATCGCGCCGACCCGCAATGGTCCATGCACGCCCTGCCGTGCGCGCTCGAAATGAGCCGGGAGCGCCGCGGCGTCCTCGAGCAGCGCCTGGGCCTTGCCAAGGATGGCGTCGCCGAGGGGGGTAAGCTCAACTCGCCGGTTCAGCCGCTCGAAGAGCGCCGCGCCGAGGCAGTGTTCGAGTTTCGCGATCTGCTCGGAAAGGGATGGCTGGGTGATGCCCAGGTCCGCGGCCGCCTTCGTAAAGCTGCCGGCCCGCGCCACGGCGCAGAAGTATTCCAGTTGCCGCAAGTCGAATCCGCGGGCCCGCGCCGGCTGCCACATAGGAATTTCCGATCAGCTTGATAGTCTCAACTGAGTTGACCTATGTCAAGAGGAGGCCTAAAATTGGCACTATGAAGAACCTGAAGCCGATTCGCACTGTCTTCACGGTTGCCGCAGTATTTTCAATGTTGGCGCAAGGCGTCAGCGCGCAGCAACCGATGCAGAACAAATTTTGGTGGCCGGAACAGCTTGATCTCTCGCCACTCCGGCAACATTCCGCGGAGTCCAACCCGCTAGGAAAGGACTTCGATTACGCCAAGGCCTTCACGAGCCTCGACCTCAAGGCGGTAAAGCAGGACATCGAGAAGGCTCTTACGACGTCGCAGGACTGGTGGCCTGCCGACTACGGGCACTACGGCCCGCTGATCATCCGCATGTCGTGGCACAGCGCGGGTACTTACCGGACGATGGACGGGCGCGGCGGCGCCGATGGCGGCCAGCAGCGTTTCGATCCGCTCAATAGCTGGCCGGATAACGCGAACCTGGACAAGGCGCGGCGGGTGTTGTGGCCGGTGAAGCAGAAGTACGGCGCGAAACTCTCGTGGGGCGACCTGATGGTTCTAGCCGGGAATGTCGCGCTGGAGTCGATGGGCTTTAAGACCTACGGCTTCGCGGGCGGACGCACGGACGAGTGGGAACCGGACCTCGTCTACTGGGGTCCCGAGCAGAAGTGGCTCGACGATCAGCGCTACAGCGGCGACCGCAACCTGCAGAGACCGCTCGCTGCGGTGCAGATGGGCCTGATCTACGTAAATCCCGAGGGTCCGAACGGCAAGCCGGATCCGCTGCTGGCCGCGAAGGACATTCGCGAGACATTTGGCCGGATGGCGATGAATGACGAAGAAACGGTGGCGCTGATTGCGGGCGGCCATACTTTCGGCAAGGGGCATGGCGCGCACGATCCGGGCAAATGCGTGGGCCCGGAGCCGGCGGCGGCAGGCGTGGAGCAGCAGGGCTTCGGCTGGGAGAACAAGTGCGGCAAGGGCAACGCCGGCGACACGGTCACCAGCGGCCTGGAAGGGGCCTGGACGGCGACGCCGACCAAGTGGTCCTCGCAGTATCTCGACAATCTGTTCACGTTCGAGTGGGTGCAGACCAAGAGCCCCGCGGGCGCGATCATCTGGGTTCCCGCGAACAACCAGGCGCGGAATCTGGTGCCCGATGCGCACGACCCGAAAAAGCGGCACGCGCCGATCATGTACACCACCGACCTTTCGCTGAAGGTTGATCCGAGCTACCGGAAGATTTCGATGCGTTTCCGGGAAAACCCGGAGGAGTTCCGGCTGGCCTTTGCGAAGGCGTGGTTCAAGCTGACGCACCGCGATCTGGGCCCGCGGGCCCGTTACGTTGGTTCGGAAGTGCCGAACGAAGAACTGATCTGGCAGGATCCGATCCCGAAGGCGAACCACGCGCTGGTGAATGCGAACGACATCGCGGGGCTGAAGTCGAAGATTCTGGCTTCGGGCCTGACGGTGCCGGAACTGGTGCGCACAGCCTGGGCGTCGGCCGCATCGTTCCGCGGCAGCGACATGCGCGGCGGCGCGAATGGAGCGCGCGTGCGTCTGGCTCCGCAAAAGGATTGGGAGGCGAACAATCCGGCGGAACTGGCAAAGGTGCTGGGCCGGCTGGAGGCCATCCAGCAGGAGTTCAACCGCGCGCAGTCCGGCGGGAAGAAGATCTCGCTTGCCGACCTGATCGTATTGGGCGGCACCGCCGCAATCGAGCAGGCGGCGAAGAGCGCGGGTCATAACGTACAGGTAGCGTTCACCCCGGGGCGGATGGACGCTTCGCAGGACCAGACCGACGTGGAATCGTTCACCGCGCTGGAGCCGGCGGCGGACGGATTCCGCAATTTCTACCGTGCCGGTCAGCGCCTGTCGCCGGCGGAAATGCTGGTGGACAAGGCGAATCTGCTGAAGCTGACCGTTCCGGAGATGACGGTTCTGGTGGGCGGCATGCGCGCATTGAACGCCAACACGGGTCAGGCCGCGCACGGCGTGTTCACGAGCAAGCCCGGGACGTTGAGCAACGAGTTCTTCGTCAACCTGCTCGACATGTCCACGGCCTGGAGCAAGTCCTCCACCGAGGGGATCTACGAAGGGCGCGACCGCAAGACCGGCCAGGTGAAGTGGACCGCGACGCCCGTGGACCTCATCTTCGGCTCGAACTCCGAACTGCGCACGATCGCCGAGGTGTATGCCTCGGCTGACGCCAAAGAGAAGTTCGTGCAGGACTTCGCGAAGACCTGGGCCAAGGTGATGAACCTAGACCGGTTCGATCTGCGCTGAGATAGAAGGCAGATCCGGTTGAAGGGAGACGGCGGCGTGCCAAACGCCGCCGTTTGCCATTGCTACAAGCGTTTCAGCAGCGCAGCGGCGCCCTGCCAGGTGACGGCGAGCGAGGCCAGGGTGACAAGGACCATCGCAGCGGTGGCCAGCGGGGTGTTGACGTAGCGGCCCATGCGTTCGCGGTCCGTGGTGATGCGCAGCAGCAGCAGGGTGACCAGCGGCACGGCGAGCGTCATGAGCGCCGAGGAGGCGATCACCAGAGGCACGGGCTTCCAGCTTGTCCAAAGGACGTAGATCGGGCTGAGACAGAAGAAGATCAACAGGCCGCGGAAGGTTTTGCTTCTTTGCGCCGGGCTCAGGCCCGTTTTGCGCATGGAGGAGAGGATGTCGCAGACGAGCAGGCTGTAGCCGGTGTTGGATCCGACATAAGTCGTGAAAACGGTGGTCCACAGGCCCACGGCCATGAGGATGCGGCCTGCGTCGCCCAGCGCGGCGGTGAACAAGGGAATGAGTTCTTCGGCATTCTTCAGCGTGAGGCCGGCTGGCTGCAGCACGGCGGCGGCGGTGACCTGCAGCAGCGCGGCGATCAGAAACGCGGCGGCGAGGCTGACGATCAGATCGAAGCGCTGCTTTTTCAGGAAGCTGGGATCGCGCCAGCCCTTTTCAAAGGTGAAGGCGGAGTATTTCAGATTGCTCAGCGAACCGACGCCCGTGCCGACCAGCATCACGATCACCAGCATGAGGCCAAGTCCGCCGCCGTTGTCCTCCGGCAGCGAGGGCCTGGCCAGGCCGGAGAGCACTTCGCCGGGATCGGGCCTGGCCCAGAGCATGGTGATGAAGATCGTCAAGCCCAGCAGGAAGGCCAGAGGCTTGCTGAAGCGCTCGACTGTCTTGTATCCACCGCTGTACATCACCGCGAAGGCGAGGCCCGCGGAAGCGAGAGAGAAGGCCGTACGGCTCCAGCCCGAGTCCCACCCGAGCAGAAAGCCTGGCGCGAGGCCGAGCAGCAGCACATGATAGAGGTTCGACAGGTGCCGCCGCATGACGATCGCGCCGAGTATCACCCACGAGGACCAGCGCGCCGCGTGCCGGTAGCCCTGGAGCAGGCTCTCGCCGGTGGCGATCACATAGCGGGCGCTCGCTTCAAGGATGACGAAGCGGGCCGCGGCGATGACGAGGAGCGTCCACAGCAAAGCATAGCCGAAGTTCGCGCCTGCGGCCGAGTTGCTGACGAGGTCGGATGGGCCGATGGAAGAAAGCAGGAACACGATGCCCGGACCCGCCGCCTGCACCGCCCATTGGGTCCTGTTTTGGGCTCTTTCCGCCGCCGGTTGGGTATCTGTTGTCAAATCAAATCTCGCTGTATCTGTTTCAGGGGCGGACCCGCACGCGTAAGGGCTGGACTTTCCCGGCCGCGGAGAGGTGCGGCTCTTCGCGCCGCACCTCCAGGATGCCCGCGCGGGCCCAGTGTTCGCTCATCATGCGGTGGCCCGGCGAGTGGGAGCCCAGGTACTCGAATGACGCCTTGAGGACCGAACCGGAATCGAGCGGGCCGACTTGCGGGCTGACCACCAGTGCGACGCGGCTCTTTCCGTTGTCCTCCTCTTCGACAAGTTGATAGTGTCCGGGCTTGCCGCCGAACCGTGCGGGCAACACTTCCTCCACGAGGCGCAGCGCATCGGCGGCCGTGAAATGCATGCCGCCCGCGGTCAGCTTGTCCGCGTTTCTGATGGTATGCAGGCGCTGGGGGAATCCGGCCCTTTCGATGGGGCATCCACAGCTTCCCGCGGCCAGCACGGCGTGATCGCCACTATCGACATTGAGCAGCACCTTGGGCGTGGCCGTGAGAAGCGTGGTCAGCAGAAGCCGGGCTGCGCCGCTCTCGGGACTCGCGCTGCCCGGCTTGGCCACGACCGCAACCTTGCCTTGCAACAAGTGGACTTCGTCGCGTTCTGAGCGCGAGGCACAGCCGATGGCGAGGGTACCGGTCTCGGAGAGCGACCAGCCGTTCACCGTGGCACAGCCCGCCGCGTGGATGATGCGTTCTCTAGCCGCGCTGAGCGGCTCGCCGCCGACCCACATCACGGAACCGCCGATGTCGAGACCATGCTCTGCGGCATGCTCCGCGATGCGGACGGCAGCGCTGACCGGGCAGGAGAGCACGCCGGGCGTGCCGGCGCGTTTGCTGGCGGCCAGCCATTCTGCGCCCGGCGCGGGACGGTCCGGGGGAACGAACTCGGGCCCCGGCAGCACGCCGCCGTTCCGCCGGCCATGCCACAAGGCGAGGTGAAGGAAGACGGAGGACTTCCACTGCAGCCGGTCCCAGGAGACCGGTTTCGGCGAGAACCACCGCTCCGCGGGTCTGCCGAGCTTGGCCGCGCGCAGGACGTGTTTGATGCCCGACGAACCCGGCGGCACCGCGCGCCAGATGGCCATCGGCCGGTGGAGCAGATCGTGGGAGCGAAGGAAGAGGTGGCGCGCGGCGGCCTCAAATACCAGTAGATCGAGGTCGATCGTGAGACGTTCGCGCCTGCCCGAAGAGCCTCCGGTCATGACCTCGAATTCGCCCGCGAGCAGAGGGTTGTCGAAGTCCGCGGCGCGCACGGGATGATCGAGCCCGGGGCGCCGGATGGGGGTGCGCCCTTTGAATTCATCGAGGGAGACCTGCACGCCTTCTCGGGCCAAATGTTCCAGTGCCGGCTCGAGGCCCTTCAAACGCACAAGTTCCTCCACGTCGCCCAAACGGGCTCCGGCACGCAGCAGAAGCGGCAGGTAGGGACTACGGGGGTTTTCGTAGATGGCGCACCGGACAAGACTGAGGAACTGCCGTTCGCGGTTTCGCAGGCTTTCTTCCAACATCCGGTCCGCTTCGGCCGCGGCGATGGGAGTGGTCAAGAAGCCGGGCAGTCCCCGGTGAAATCGCGCCAATTTCTGGAATTCGGCCCACATCGTGCTGCTAGAACCGGAACCTCACGCCAAACTGAATCTGGCGCGGATTCCCGGCGGACGTGATGAGCCCCGCGTCCTCGCGAACCGCGGTGGCCGTGAAGATCTCCATCCGCGCGCCGTCGGGCAGATCGAAGTTGGTGCGGTTGGTGACGTTGAAGAACTCGAAGCGCAGATCCAGCGAAGCGCGTTCGCTCCAGCGGTTCAACGGCACCTGCTTCACGAGCGAGCAATCCGTGCTGAACAGGTTGGGACCGATGATGGTGTTCCGCCCGAGATTGCCCAGGTAGCCTGGTTCGGGACGCCGGAACGCGGTGACGTCGATCCACCCGTTCGGATCGCCGGTGACCGGGTTGGGTGACGCGCCGGGGGCGAGATCGGGACGCTGGCCGGAGCGCCGGTCGGTCTCCGAGGTGCGCGTGCGCGCGCCGTCATAGCCGAGCCACGCCGAGGTGGGCAGGCCCGAATTGAATGTGGCGATACCCGAAGTCTGCCAGCCGCCCAGGAAGGCTTGCGCGACGCGTCCGCCACGGAAAGGGATGCTCCAGACGCCGTTGATGACCAGGGCGTGCCGCACGTCGTGGCCGCTCAAGCCGCGGTTGAAGCGCGGGTTGCCGTTCAGCGGCAGCGCTCCGGTATTGGCCGCCTCGCTGATGGAAAGATAGTTCGAGCTGTCATCCATGCTCTTCGAATAGACGTAGGAGCCTGCCAGTTGCAGCCCGGCCTTCCAGCGGCGTTCGAGCCTCAGGGCGAGTCCATGATAGGAGGATTGCGCGTCAAAGCCCCGCACGCGCATGATGCTGTAGCGGGGATTCATCTTGCGGCCATCGGCGGGGAAGAAGGGGCGTCCGTCCGGTTGCAGTTCCGGTGTTGCCAGGTTGCCATCGCTGATGAGCGACGAAAGGTGAATGCCGTGCGAACCCTGGTAGCCGGCACGGAACATGAGCGCGCTGCCCAGCCGTTGTTCCAGCGTGAAACTCCATTGCTGAACGTAGGGCTGCTTGCCGAGGGGGTCGAGGATTTCAGCCTGCAGTTCCGCGTTCGGGGCGTTCACGAGCGCCAGATAGCCACCCTTCGGGAAGTCGCCCGCCTGGAGGGCGCTTGTGTTTCCGCGCAGGAAAAAGGGCGGATTACGCACGCTCGCGCGCATGACGAACTGCGACAGCAACAGGTCCGCGTAGATCCCATATCCGCTGCGGATGATCGTCGAGCCGCTGCCGGACAGATCCCAGGCGAGGCCCACCCGCGGGGCGATGCCGCGGCCCGACGGGTTGCTGTAGAGCGGCGCACCGATGCGGGGCTCCACCGACATGACGCCGTCGAAGTTCGAGATTTTTCCGTTCACTTCGTAGGGCACGCTCGCCCATTCGTAGCGCACTCCCAGATCGAGGGTGAGCCGGGGGGCGGCTCGCCAGGAATCTTCGGCGTAGAGGCCCAGGACGGATTGCCGCTGTCCTCGAATCGTGTCCGAACCCGGCAGTTGGGCGCGAAACCGGTTCGGCCGGTTGGTGAGGAAGTCCTGTACGTTGCGGAAACGGAACTCGCCGCTGGCGCTGTTCTGGCTATCGAGGTTGTAGTGGGTCCGCTCGAGACGCACACCGAAGTTGAAGCTGTGGCGGCCGCGCGTCCAGGACAGGTCATTGTCCAATTGGTAAGAGTTGAAGACGTGGCGGTTCACGTCCGGGGCATCGGTGCCGCCGGGATAAACCGAGAGGCCGATCACCTCGATGACGCCGACGGCGCCCTGGCCCGGGAGGGCTGCCAGAGTGGGGTCGTCGGCGGCCGGGTTATTGGAGACGGTCTCGCCGTCAACGCTTGGGTTACGAAGAAACCCGGCGCGCAGCACGTTGAGCAGGGCTGGGGAAAATGCGTGGGTGTGTTCCATCGCAGCCGAGTGCATGGTGGTGCGGTTGGTCTGCGTTCCGGCCCCGAAGGCGGTGAGGAAGGCGCGGGAACCTTCGCTCAGGCTGTAGCGGGCGAACAGGCGGTCGCGTTCGCCGAGGATGTGATCCAGCCGGGCCACGGCGAAGCGCTCCTTTCCGGTCTGATCGTTGGCGAAAACGAAGAGGCCGGTATCGCCGAACACCTCGGCGTTGGGCAGGGGGTAGAGGGCGGCCACGCGGGCGATCGCCGGGTTCACAGCAACGCGCCCGCTGACGAGTTGACCCGTGCGCGCCTCGGCGCTGAGCGTGGTGTCGCGGCTGGTAAACCCGCGCACTTCCCGGAAGCCTTCGAAGCTGGCGAAGAAGAATGTGCGATCACGCACGACAGGGCCGCCCAGCAACGCGCCGAACTGGTGACGGCGGAACTCCGGCTTGGTTTCGCCGTCGAAGAAATTCCGGGCATCGACGTTGTCGTTGCGGTGGAACCAGAACAGCCCGCCGTGAAATACATTGCTGCCGGAGCGAGTGACGGCGTTGACAATCCCGCCGGCGGAGCGCCCATATTTCGCGCTGTACGGTCCGGCGATGACGCTGAACTCCTGCAAGGCATCCGCGCCGAGGTTCACGCCGTTGATGGACCCTGGCGTGGCGTTGCTGTAGCTGCTTTGAGTGACTCCGTCCATCCGGAAGTGGTTTTGATACGGCCGTGAGCCTGCGAAGCTGAGCGGCAGCCCATACCCGTTGAAGACGGTCGACCCTTGCGCGCGGGCGACGGGCGCGCCGGCATCCAGGGCTGCGAGGCGGATGTAGTCCCGCCCATTGAGCGGCAGTTCCTCAATCGCCCGCTGGTTGACGAACGCGGTCACGGCGCCGGCGTGGGTCTCGGTCAAATGAGCATCGCCTTCAACAAGAACTGAGTCATGCGTCTCGCCGATCTGCATCCGGTGCCGGAGCAGCGCCGCCCGGTTCACCTCCAACCGCACGCCGGTTTGGACGTTCGCCTTGAAGCCCGGATGCGAAACCGTGACTTCATACACGCCAACGGCGAGCGAGCGGAAATGGTAAAAGCCGCCGTCATCGGTCACGGCGTTGCCGGAGGCCTTGGTGGAGTTGTTGACGGCCACCACCGCCGCGCCCTGAATGCCGAGACCACTGGGGTCCATGACGCGGCCGCTGAGCGCACCGGTTCTCTCCTGCGCTGACATCGAGGAGATCGCGAGGCACGAAATGGAAAAAACCGTAGATGCGAAGAGCTTCTTCAACGCGAGCTTCCAAGGCCCCTGACCCAGAAGGCGGCTTGGGCGGTACAGTTCCCGCCATTATACCTGCCCGATTGCTTTCCTTCCGGAAGTGAGTGCGCGAGGACGGGCACCCTCAATCGTTGGCGGGCACTGATCGTTGCACAGCCTGCCCTTCGCATCGGAGACGCGAAGGTTGCGCCGGGCCGATACAATGCCGGTAAAGGCTAGGGACACAACCATGCAGGAATTTGCGCTGTGGATTGACGGGCGTGAGGCGAAAGGAGAGCGGGTGCGCAGCCTGCGCATTCCCTTCGACCAGTCGGAATTCGCGCGGGTGCATGAAGCGGGAGCGGCGCAAGTGGAGGCGGCGCTGGAGTCGGCGCGGCGGGCCGCGCGCGTAATGCGGTCGTTGACCGCGGCGGAGCGAGGCGCGATCCTGCTGCGGGCACACGGCATGCTCGTGGCCCGGCGGGAGGAGTTCGCCCGCGTGATCAGCCAGGAATCGGGTAAGCCGTTGCGGGAGGGGAGGATCGAGGCGGCCCGCGGTGCCGATACGCTCCTCTTCTCGGCCAACGAGGCCTTACGGCTCTCGGGCGAAGTGGTGCCGATGGAGGCCGCGGCCAGCGGCGCCGGCCGGATGGCGATGACACTGCGGGAGCCGTTGGGTGTCATCGCGGCCATCACGCCGTTCAATTTCCCGCTGAACCTTTCGCTCCATAAAATCGGGCCGGCGCTGGCGGCGGGCAACGCGGTGGTCCACAAGCCGGCCAGCGCCACTCCGCTGAGCGGCCTGATGGTGGCGCGGTTGCTGTCCGAAGCGGGCCTGCCCGGTGGGGCCTTGAATTCGATTCCCGGGCCGGGCGCGGTGGTAGGAGATGCGTTGACCAGGGATGAGCGCGTCGCGATGGTTACGTTCACAGGAAGTGCGGAGGTCGGCGTCGCGCTGCGTGCGCGCTCGGGGATGAAGCGCGTGACTCTCGAACTCGGCAACAACTCGGCCTTGATCGTCCACGGCGACGCCGACCTCGACGATTGCCTGCCGCGAGCAGTGAGTGGCGCCTACGCGCATTCGGGCCAGGTGTGCATTTCCGTGCAGCGGATTCTGGTGCACCAGCGGGTGTTCCAGGAATTTGCGGAGCGATTTGCCGCCGGCGCGGCCGGCTTGCGGATCGGCCATCCGCTCGAGGAGGAAACGCAGGTGAGTTCGCTGATCACCCCGGACGAGGCGCGAAGGGTGAGGGACTGGATCCGCGAGGCGGCGGCAGCCGGCGCCCGAGTCAGCGGCGGGGCTGCAAGCGGACCGGCGACCGTGACGCCCGCGCTGCTGCTCGAAGCGCCCGAAGAGGCCGCCGTGTGGTCCAAGGAGGCGTTCGGGCCTCTGGCCTGCCTGCGGCCGTACGACACTCTGGACGAGGCCATCGAGCTGATGAACCGCTCGGCCTACGGACTGCAGGCCGGGATTTTCACGCGAGATCTCGCGGCGGCCTTCCGCGCGGCGAAGGAGGCGGAGGTGGGCGGTTTCCTGATCAACGACGTGCCGCAGTTTCGTGTGGACCAAATGCCCTATGGCGGGGTGAAGATGAGCGGAACCGGGCGCGAAGGGCCGCGCTACGCCATCGAGGAGATGACCGAGACGAAACTCGTGAGCTGGCGCTGGAGCTGATTCAGCGGAGGTAGTCGAATAATGAGCGCTGGGGCATGGACCCGCGCATCCGCAGCGCGGCTTCGCGCTGAAACATCAATTGCTGCGACTCGAGGATCGAGGCGGTAATGTCGGTGTCCTCGAGCGTGCTGACCTCGGCCGCCAGACGCAGCCGCAAACGCGAGCCGGTTTCCATGGCCTCGGCGATCTGGTTCTGGACATTGCCATAGAAACTGAGGGCGGCGTTCAGGTGAGCGGCGTGATCGCCCAGCGGGGCGAGCGCAGCCTTCATCGCATCCTCATCGTTGGCGAGCAGGGCCTGGCGCAGGGTTTCGATGCCGGCGAAGACGCTGCGGCCGGGTTCGGGGTGGTCAAAGATCTCATTGGCTGCGCGGCCCACGTCGAACAGCACGCCGGTGGGGTGCAGGGCCTGGCGCGTGGCGGCGGCGCCCAGGTAGGCGCCCCAGGGTGGCGCCTGGGCGAGGTCGGCGGGCGCATAGGCGAGATCGGTGTCCCGGTCGCCTGCGAAGACATAGCGGCCGCCGGCGCTGGTGTTCGCGATCGCGACCAGCCGTTCGAGGATCGAGCCGATCTGGCCCGCGATCGCTTCCCGGGTAAGCGCGGTCTGGACGCCATTGGCGCCGCTCATGCCCAGCGTGCGGACCTCGTCGAACAGGCGAACGGCGTTCTGGAGCGCCTGTTCGGCGCCGTCGGTCTCGCTTTTCACCCGAATGAGGTTGGTGTGGATCTGTTCGAGGCGCGCCAGGTTGGCTCGGGCCTCCAAAAGTGTGGAGATGGAGTCGGGCCCATCCGAGGGCGTCGAGATCCGCTTTCCGCTGGACACCTCGCGCTGGGCGCGCGCGAGGCGTGCCTCGATGTTCCGCAGCGAGTCGAGAAAGCGGGCCGAAGGGGCGTCAATGCTTGAGGAGTTCATCGGACATCCTTTCCCTATCGCAGCAGGGCCATCACCGTGTCCATCATTTCGTCCGCCACGCGTACCACCTTCGCCGTGGCCTGGTAGGCGCGCTGGAATTCCATCAGTGCGATCGCCTCCTCATCTAGGTTGACGCGCGAGATTTCGTCGCGCATCTCACGGGCCTGGGCGAGCAGTTGCCGCTGCAACCCGGCCTCCTCGCGCGCGGTGGTGAGGTCGCGGCCCATGCGCCCGGCCAGGTTCCCGTAGGCTTGGGCGAAGGTGACGCCGTCCACCAGGCGCTGCTGTTCGAGGGCCGTAAGCGCGAGCGCATTCGCGTTGCCGCCGGGCGCGGCAGAACTGGCCAGGGCCAGCTCGGCGGCGCCGAGGCCAGTGGTCCTGAGCGACCGGGCCGCCCCCAGCGCCGGATCGAAGGTGAACAAGTCCTGCGCAGGGGGATCGCCATTCTGGTCCACCCCCGCGGCGAGCACGGCGTTGACCTCCGAAGCGAAACGCTCAGCGGCGCGGTCCAGGCTCTGCTGATAACCGGGATAGACCTCATTGCGGAGGTGAAGCAGGGCGGCGAGACGGCCGCCGGTCAACTGGCTGGTGATCTCCCGTCCATCGTGGTCGAAGATTGCCGTCCCGCCCGTGGCGCCGGGCGCGGCGCTCAGCGCGTAGAGCCGCTCGCCGATCACCAGTGGCGTTTGTCCGCCTGCGAAGACCGAGACGCTGCCATCGGCGGCGCGCAGCACCGTGAAATCGACGCGGCCGGACAGCGATTCGAGCAAACTGTTCAGTTGAGCATCGATGCCCGCGTCCTGTTGCGTGCGGTAGTCCTGCTTGAACTGCGTGTTGAGCTGCTGAAGCTGGGCCGCGATGGCGTGGATCTCGTTCATCTGGGCATGGATGCCCCGGTCCACCGCGGCCGAGGCCTCACTGAGGCCCGCCGAGGTGTGCTGAAACGCCGCGGCGAGCCGGTTGCTCTGTTCCAGCAGGTGCTCGCGCGCGGCCCCGTCATTGGGGGTGACGGTCAAACCCGAGGCCGCCTGAAAGAAGCGGGTGAGCGCGCCGCCGACGCCCTGCGCCGGATCGATACTGAAGACAGGCTCGAGGCTGGCCAACTGCATGGCCCGTTCGCCCGCCGCGCCGCTGGTCTGCGCATGCCGCCGCACGCTCTGCTCGGCGTGGAGACTGCGAGCGCTCTCCAGACCCACGGCGGACACTCCGCCAGTCAGGCCCTGGCTGGGATCGAACGGCATGGCCGCGGTCTGCAGCCGATGGCGGGCATATCCCGGCGTGGAGGCGTTGGTCACGTTGGTCTGCACCACGCTCATCCCGCGCTCGATCACGCGCATGGCGCCCGCGGCATTCCTGAGCGAGCCAAGCAATCCACTCATTGCGGACCTCCCTTCCTCCAGCCGGCGAAGCGCATCCCAATCACGCCTGCAAATTACACTCGCGGCCCGCCCCGCGAATGACCGAGAGCGGCAGGGCTGCCCCCTCGGCGCTATACCCGAGCCGGGATGCCAATTCCAGAGCATATCCGGCGTGCAGGCGCGCCGCGCCGTCCAGCAGACGGCCCAGCCGCGCGATGCGCATCCGTAACGCCGCTCCGGTCTCCGTCAGACTCGCCCGGCACGTCTCCTCCAGCACCGGCTGGACCGGAAGCAGCGCCGCCTCGAGAGCCTTCAGACTCGGAATGGCCTCGCGCTCCAAAGTCCCGGCGGCGAGCATGAGCGACGCCGCCGTCGGCCGGCACAGCGCCTCCTCCGCCGCCGCGACTGCCCTCAGCGCGGATTCCAGATGCGCCAGGGCCGCCTGCGCCGCGCCCCGCATGGGACCGCCGCGCCCGTCAACCATCAAATCCGCCCTCCTCCAGCGCGTCGCCGATCAACGCATCGGCGATCCGTTCCGCGTCGCTTTCGAGCCGCCCGGCGCGAAACTCCGCCGACAGTTCCGCCAAATACGTCTCGCGCGCGGCCGAATCGGGCTGTAACGACTGGACGTTTGCCGCCAGCGACGACAGGCTCACCTTGTCCCGGATTTCGTTGCCGCCGCGCTGCTCCAACTGCCGGGTTTCCTGCTGCTGCGCCGGGTCCGGCGCGGAGGTCCGGCCGAGCGGTGAGGCGTTCATGTTCGCCAGGTTGTGGTCATCAATACGCATCGTGCCTTCGGTCCTTTCCGGCGCTTTCCTCTACTAGCGTATCGGTGGCAGGCGCGAAAGTTTTAGAAAATTTTCCGCGCCGGCGAAAACGTCCGGATGTCCGGGACCCTTGCGCCTGCCATAGCCCAAAAGCCTGTCGGAAATCCCATCACCTGCCGCTGGGAAATCCAACACATTCTAACTTCTATCCTCTTGATTTGATTCACCGTGGTTTTGGAATTCAACCTGCAATACGTACCTTGATGTGTGGCGCTCAGCCGCGCCTAGGAGTCATGACTATGCAAACATATGGATGGCTGCTCGATCCCAAACGCTGTGTGGAGTGCCGCGCCTGCGAAGTGGCCTGCAAACAGTGGAACCAAGTCCCCACCGGCCTGCGGTACCGCCTGGTCCGCATTCACGAAAACACGGCCGGCAACGTTTTGGCTCTCCCAGGAGCCTGCAACCATTGCGATAACGCCTGGTGCATGAAGGTCTGCCCGGCGCGCGCCATCACCCGCGACGCCCTCGGCGCCGTGCAAATCGATACCACCAAATGCTTTGGCTGCCGCCAGTGCTACGCGTTCTGTCCCTATCAGGCGCCTCAGTGGAACGAAGCGAAACGCGTGATGCAGAAATGCACCATGTGCCCCGAGAGAATCGAGGCCGGCGAACAGCCCGCCTGCGCCACGCTCTGCCCCACCGGCGCAATCCGGTTCGGCAAGTGGGAAGAGATCCAGGGCAAAGGCTCCGCCCGCATCGACCACTTCTCGAACCCCGCCGGAACGCGCCCGCGCGCCCGGTTCATTGTCGAAGGCTTCCCCGGTTAGCAAGGAAAGGAGATCCACCATGGCAATCACTCGTCGTCATTTGATGCAAGCCGGCGGCGCGGGCCTTCTGGCGGCCCCTTCCGCGTTCGGCGCTTTCGAGGAGTTCTTTCAACCCGCCTCCGCCGCCAGCACGGCGGATATCAAAAAGCTGATCACCTGCTGCGGCTTCTGCACGCCCGCCTGCGGCATGCAGGTGACGCTGCGCAACAACGTCCCCGTCTTCGCCGAAGGCCTCCCCGGCGACGCCCACGGCGCAGGCCACCTCTGCGGCAAGGGCGCTTCCATTCTCAACTTCGCCTACGACCCCGACCGCCTCAAATACCCCATGAAGCGGACCAACCCCCGCCGCGGCCTCGACGAGGACCCCGGCTTCGTCCGCATCACGTGGGACGAAGCCCTCAACACCATCGCCGAGCGCTTCCAGCGCTACATGACCGACCACGGGCGCGATTCCATCCTCTTTCTCTCCCGCAACAGCCCTGACCTCCTCGCCCGCCTCGTCAACGCCCTCGGCATCATTAACCGCGTCGACCACAACGACATCTGCTACACCGCCGACCAGGCCGTCCGCAAGTACACCACCGGCGGCAAAACCTGGTGCGAGGACTTCGAAAACGCCCGCTACATCGTCCTGTTCGGCTGGGACCTCGTTGCGAAGAACAAGCTGCCCGGCGTCAACGGCATCCTCGCCGCGCGCGAAAAGGGCGTCAAAGTCATCCACTTCAGCCCCAATCAAACCCCCACTTCGCGCATGGCCTCCGAGTGGATCTCTGTCCGTCCCGGATCCGATCCCGCCATCGCCCTCGCCATGATCAACGTCATGCTGACGGAGAACCTCTACGACCGGGATTTCGTCAACAACTACACGAACTTCCCGCAATATGAGAGCGAAATCCGTTCCCACTTCGCCCAGTACACCCCCGAATGGGCCGCGCCCCTGTGTGATGTGCCCGCCGCAACGATCCGCCGCATCGCCCAGGAGTTCGGTAGGGCGCGCGGTATGGCCCCGGCCTACAAGAAGACCCTCACCGCCAATTACACCAACGCCACCCAGATGGCCCACGCCCAGGCCATCCTCCAAATCCTGACCGGCACCATCGACCGCGAAGGCGGCAACTACTTCGCCCGCACCCATAGCGTGCCCGGCGTCGACGCCGTCTATCCCCCGCCCGCTTACCCCCAGAAGCTCGGAAGACGCATCGATGGGCGTGACAAGCTGTTCTTCGCCAACGATGTCAACCAGGGCATGTTCGCCACCCTCGCCGATGGCATGTTGCGCCGCTATCCCGGCCTCATCAAGGGCGCCTTCATCAACGCCTACGACATCAAGGGGTTCGCTCAGCCTCTCCGCATGGTCGAAGCGCTCAAAACCGTCGAATTCATCGCCACCTTCGACTTCCTCCCCTCCGACACCGTCAACCTCTCCGATATCGTTCTCCCCGCCGGCCATCAACTCGAGAGCAACGACATCATCACCCGCAACTTCAACGCGAAATATCCGCAGTCCGTCGTCCGGCAGTCGGTGGCCGGCGCCTATTTCGAGGCCCGCGGCACCGGCGCCGTCGCCATCGAACTCGGCAAACGCCTCGCCCCGGACTACTTCAAAACCCCCGATGGCGCCTGGATCGCCGGCGGAACCCTCCTCAACGAGAAAACCAAGCGCGCCGGCCTCGGCGAAAACTTCGCCGAGTTCCGCGCCAAAGGCGTCGTCGAGGATCGCCGCCCCTTCGTCCCCCGCACCACCTTCAATGCCCCCAACTCCGGCGGAAAGTGCCAGATCTACGTCCCGCAGTTCAAGGACAAGGGCTTCGAACCTCTCCCCCACTGGCACGCGAAACGCGAACAGCCTTCCGCCGAATACCCCTTCTACTACGTCACCTACATTCCGGGCACGCACCGCCGGAATACCACGCAAAACTGCTCCATCCTGCATGAGATCATGCCCACCAACCACGTCACCATCCATCCGGCGACCGCCGCCCGGCATGGCATCCAGGAGGGCAACCCCGTCCGCATCCGCTCCCGCGTGGGGGCCATCGAACTGCCGGCGCACCTCAGCCGCACCGTCCGCGAGGACATGGTCCTCGTCCCCCACGGCTTCGGCCACCGCTCCCGCAGCCTCGGCAACGCCGCCAACAAGGGCGCGCGCGACGGCGACGTGATCCCAGACCTCACCCCGGAAGAAATGCTTGAGCTGATGGACTTCGGCGGTTCCGGCGCCATTATGGACGCCGTCGTCCAAATCGAAAAGCTCCGCTCTTAGCCGCTAAAGCCATCCAGCGGCTCCCTTGCGGCCGCCGGGCAATCGCGCAGAGCGCCCGGCGGCCGCGCTTTTGCCTCGCGCCCGGCAGGGCGGTTTTCTTGCCCCGGAATCTCGTGGCCGCGGCCGCGCGTTTGTGGGTGAAATGATCCCAGATGCGCTATTTGGCGCGCAGCGTTCGATAATTGGATGAAAGCGTGCAAGAAAGCGGCGGACTGCAAGCCCCGACCGTCAGGGAGGGGGACAGCAGGCAGGCCCCCCGATGCCCTATCCCGCGTCTACCCCCACCTGACGGTGGGGGCTCATAAGCGCCTTCGCTTCAATACGTTCCGATCCTCCACCGTCAGGTGGAGGTCGAAGCTGTGGGCGCCTCGCGCGTAGCGTTCGATTTTTTCACACGCCCGTTAGCGAGGGGGCCAGCCCGCGGGTGTCACTTCTCCAACGCCCCTACGGCTCCGAATCCACCTCCAGCGCCGCCTCCAGCAACTCCTCGGTCTGCTTGTCGCCTGGCTCGGGCCTGCACGGCGCAATCTCCACTACCTCGGACCACGGGAAAAAATGCGCCCGCTCATCGTCATGGACCACAACCCCCAGCGAAGTGACTTCCTCGAGGATCATCGGAGGCAACACCGGCGCGTCCACCACCACCAACTCCACCTTCTTGCCCATCAGACTGTTCAAAAATGCACTCTCACATCGCATGGTTCATTGATCTCCGTGGCCAAATCATATCAGACTTGTAGCTCTGAAATCCATACTGGAAATGAATGATGGGTCAAGGCGACCCACCCTGTTTCGCACCTGCGCAAACTGACCCACTTTAGCCGGTCAATCCTGTTGAGATTTCCGACATTGGTGTCTTATTTCGAGACGGTTCGTAACGTGCTGGCAGTATTCCGGCGCGTTCTCGCGCCGGAGGTTCTATATGCCCTCGTACGGATGGCTTTTTGACGAGAAACGATGTATACATTGTCACGCTTGCGAGACCGCCTGCAAGCAATGGAACTCGGTGGAGGTGGGCGCGAATATCCGCTACCGCCGGGTGACGGTTCGAGAGTCCGGCGCCTTCCCGCAGGTTCGGGAACATTCATGATAGGTATCTGTCAAGGGAAATCGGAGATTTCCTGTGCGATTCTGT
>JAHDVK010000037.1 GCA_023384675.1 Bryobacteraceae bacterium
CGCAGCCCCTTGCTGACGCGCGGGGCGTCAAAGCACCGACCGTAAGGGAGGTGGAAAGCATGGAGCGACGAAGCGCAGCCCCTTGCTGACGCGCGGGGTTTCGAAGCACCGACCGTAAGGGAGGTGGATCGCATGGAACGACGAAGCGCAGCCCCTTGCTGACGCGCGGGGCTTCGAAGCACCGACCGTAAGGGAGGTGGAAACGCCTCGATCGATCATGCGATGCCGGAGTGTGTCCGGACTCCCACTCGCCCTCAACCCCGCGCCACGTAAAGCGCAGCTTCCCAAGCACCCAGCTCGAAGGGCGCCTCCTCGGGTCGCGGTTCTCCCATACCCCCGTAGAGCGTTTCGCCCGTCCACAGCGCAAGTTCCCAGTAGCGGCCGCCGTCGTCGTACGGCACTCTGCAAGGCTCGGAGGAGAAATTGGCGACGACGAGTGAGCGATCGCCTGCCTCCGAGCCCCGCTCCATTACCAGCCAGCGTTGCGCTTCGTCGAACTCGACGCGGGTGAGTTCCTTGCGGCAGTTCGAGAGGCTTTCGCGCTGCCGCCGCAATTCGAAGAGCCGCTGGTAGAGGCGCAGGAGCGCGGCGTGCGGTTCCTGATCGAGCTTCGCCCAATCGAGCTTGGAAGCCTTGAACGTGGACTCCGCCTGGGGGTCGGCGAACTGCTCGCCCGTCACGAACGCAGCAAACTCGCGCCGCCGGCCTTCGCGCACAGCCTCGACGAGATGCGCGTCTGTGTGGCTGACGAAGTAGTGGAACGGCGCGGTTTCGCCATACTCCTGGCCCTGAAACAACATGGGCAGATAGGGGGCCGTGACCAGCAGCACGGCCGCGAGTTTTTCGCGCTCGAAGCCCGCGAGTACGCCGAGGCGCTGGCCGCGGCAGGCGTTGGCCACCTGGTCGTGATTTTGGGTGCAGACCATGAAGCGCTCGCCGGGCAGGTGCGCGGAGGAATTGCCGAAGCGGCGTTTGCGGTGTTTGGAGTAACAGCCGTCGTAGACGAAGCCCGAGGTGATGGCCTTCGCCAGGTCACCCAGGGAGCCGAAGTCTTCGAGGTAGCCGTCGCCGCGCCCCAGCAGCGCGGTGTTCATCGAATGGTGGAAGTCGTCCATCCATTGCGCATGGACGGCGTGGCCGCCGCGGGCGCGGCCGTCGACGACGCGCGCATCGTTGAGATCGCTTTCGGCGATGAGATAGAGCGGACGCCCCTGGCGCGTGGTTTCAGCGTTGACCTCATCGGCCATCTCCGCGAGCAGATGGCGGGCGCTGAAGTCGAAGATGCCATGCACGGCGTCGAGGCGCAGGGCGTCGAAGCGGTACTCGGTGAGCCAGTAGAGCGCGTTGTCGAGGAAGAAGCGCCGCACCGGGTCGCTGTGCTCTCCGTCGAAGTTCAGGGCGGGTCCCCAAGGGGTGCGATAGCGGTCAGTGAAGTACGGGCCGAATTCGTTGAGGTAGTTGCCTTCGGGGCCGAGGTGGTTGTAGACGACGTCCAGAATCGCGGCGAGACCGGCCTGGTGGCAGGCTTCGACGAGGCGCTTCAAACTTTCGGGGCCGCCATACGCGCTGTGAGGCGCATAGAGGGAGACGCCATCATAGCCCCAGTTGCGCGCGCCGGGAAATTCGGCAACCGGCATGATCCCGACAGCAGTGACGCCCAAGGCGCGCAGGTACGGCAGGCGCGCAATCGCCGCTTCAAAGGTGCCCTCGCGGGTGAAAGTCCCGATGTGGAGTTCGTAGGCGACGTACTCTTCGAGCGGCCGGCCCGGCCAGTCGCCATCGCCCCATTCGAACGCATCCGGATCGACGACACGCGACGGGCCATGCACGCCGTGCGGCTGGAAGCGGGATGCGGGATCGGGCCGTTCGCGCTCGCCGTCGAGCAGATAGAAATAGTCCGCGCCATCGAGGTTGCGGGGTACAGTCAGCGAATAAACGCCGTGTTCGGCGGAATCCATTTCGTGGGATTGCCCGTCGAGCCGTAACGCAACGCTGCGGGCGCGCGGCGCCCAGACGCGAAACACGGTCTGGTTGCGGGCGTTGAGGTGCGCGCCGAACCTCATGCGGACGGCTCTCCTTCTTCGGCCCGGATCAACAACGCGAGCGGCAATGTCTGAAAGACGTCGGCCAGCGGGAGCGACGGCGCGCCGCGCCGTTCGCGCGCTTCGATCAAACGGCCGCTGAACACCTCGCGCCAGCGCGCGCCCGTCCACTGTTTTCTTAAGATGACCGCGGTGTCGCCCCACGCCGGCGCGCCCACGGGCATCCGCGTTTCGGCGCCCATGCCCTGAAAGAAACGTCCGCAGAGAGCGACCGCGGTGCTCTCGCCGCGATGGCGGGCAAAGGCGATGACGTGGTTATGACGAGGGCCCACCGCGCGCAGGGGCAGATAGTCGCCGCGCGCGAACAATTCCGGATGGGCCGCCCGGGTTTCGAGCAGCACACGAGTGACATGGAGCTTGACGGCTCCATTTTCCATCTGGCCGGCGAGCGATTCGAGGAGTTTGTCGCGGCCGGAAGCCGCCTCCCTCGAACGCTGATCCGCAAGCAGCGCGCGGCGCAGAGCGTAGTCCACAGGGCGGCGGTTGTCGGGATCGACGAGGCTGAAATCCCAGAGTTCGGAGCCTTGATAAAAATCCGGCACACCGGGCGCGGCCACTTTCAGCAGAACCTGGCCGAGGGCGTTGAGGAGTCCGGCGCGCAGGATGCGGTCGCGAAATTCCACGAAGTGGGCGGCGAAACGGTTGCCGGATGCAGGCTGCGTGATGGTGCGGACGAACTGGTGCACGGCGCCTTCGTATGCTTCGTTCGGGTTCACCCAACTGGTGTGGAGCTTGGCCTCGCGCAGCGCCTTGGTGACGTACCCGCAGAGCCGGTCTGTGGCTTCGCGGTACTGATCATCCGTGAGCGCGCCCAGCGGCCAGAAGCCGAGCAGGGTTTGGTAGATGAGGTACTCTTCGTTGTTGTCCGGCGCGGCGCGGCCCTGAACGTCCAGCTTGGCTTCGCGGTTTTCGGCCGCCCAGGAATGCAGGGCCTGGTGCCACATTCCGGGGATTTCGCTGAGCACGTTGATGCGGGCGCGGACGTCCTCACTGCGTTTGGTGTCGTGCGTCGAGGTGGCGAGCATGGCGTTGGGCCATTCCTTCAACCGCGTTGCGTTGCGCAGATGGAATTCGGCCAGCGAGGAACCAAATTTCTCCGGATGGCCGCCGACTTCGTTGAGCGAGGTCAGCGGGAAATAGCGGTAAAAGGCGGTGTCCTCGAGGCTCTTCGCCATCACCGTACCGGTGAACTGCTGCAGGCTCATCACGAACTGGCGGCGCCTTTCCATTTGCGCCTCGTTGATTCCCTCGGGTTGCTCGAGCAGCAGGATTTGCTCGATGAAATCGTAGATGGACTTGTCAATGGCCGCGTTCCGGCGCTTGGCCTCGGCCACGGCGGTGCGGATGTGGCGTTCGTCCTCGCTGTCCGGACGCTTGGAATCGGGATCGGCGTAGGTGCGGTAGATGGGAAAGCAGGCGATGACCTCGCGCAGGGCGTCCTTCTGGCTTTCGAGGGTGAAGTCGCGCGTGAAGCGGTGCTGTTCGCTGAGACGGTCGAGGCGGCGGGCGAGCACGGTGAGTTCGCTCGACAGCGAAACGCGGAGGATGAGCTTTTTCGTGTTGTAGAGCAGGTCCTCGTGGCGCTGGTTCCAGCCGGTGAAGCGTTCGTAGATGCGGAGGAACGCGTGGCGGCGCGAGGTGTCCACAAAGAGGCCGTTGACGAAGTTGAGAAAACCGTAGCCGGTGGTGCCTTCGATGGACCATTGCGGCCGGAGGCGTTCGTCCCCGGACAGGATCTTCTCGGCAACGATGTAAAACGGCCGCCGTTCGTCCAGGGCCGGCCCCGAAACGCCGCCATCGCGCAGGGCGTCGCGGCAGGCGTTCTGCAGGTCGTTGAAGTAGCGCTCCGGGTCGTAGAGGCCATCCGGGTGATCGACGCGGAAGCCATGAATGCGGCCTTCGCGGACCTGCTCGAAGAGCTTGCCATGGACGGCATCAAACACGGGCGGCTCCTCGACGCGGATGGCCGCGAGGTCGTTGATGTCGAAGAAGCGCCGGTAGTTGATTTCGTCGGCGGCGACGCGCCAGAAACAGAGCCGGTATGACTGATCGGAGAGAATCCGTTCGAGCAGGTCGAAGCTGCGGGGGGCGCCGCGCTGGCCGTTGGCGCGGGCGACGACGGCGTCGATCGCTTCCTGTGCCGGTTCGTATGTTTCGACAAGAGCGGCCAACCGGCGCTTGATGACCTCTTTTTCGCGGTAGCGCTCGCGGATGCGGGATTCCTGTTTTTCAGAGCCTGGCGGCAGGTAGGTGAGCGCGGTCAGGATGCTTTCCAGTTCGAGGACAGCTTCGTGCTCCGGATCGAGCAACTTGCGCATACGCCGCAGCGCGGGCTCGATCAGGCGGGTCCACGAGCGGGGGCCGAGGGGCAGCGGGTGTCCATAAAAGGTGGCATAAAAGGCGCCGGCGTCGAAGGACACGCCAAGGTCGCCGTTCTCAAGGACACGGCCGAACTGGTCGCCGAGCACGGGCAACAGGACGCGGTTGGCCAGCTCTTCCTTCGGCGGATGCCAGTCGATGTCAAACGATTGCGCATGCGGCGAACTGGGGCCGTTCTCGAGCACGTCCCACCACCAGCGGTTGTCTTCGTGGGCGACGCTCATGTGATTGGGCACGACGTCGGCGATGAGGTGCAACCCGGCGCGCCGGGCGGCGGCGGCGAGTTCGATGAAACCGGCCTCGCCGCCGGCCTCGGGACTGATCTCGTCATGCGCGGTGATGTCGTAGCCGTGCAGGCTGCCGGGCGCGGCCCGAAGAATGGGGGAGAGGTACAGGTGACTGACGCCGAGTTCGGCGAAATAGTCAGTCAGCTCCGCGGCGGAGGCGAACGGAAAGGAGTGGTTGATCTGCAGGCGGCAGGTGGCGCGCGGCAGAAAAAAAGGCTGCGATTCGGAGATATTTCTCATTCAACGGAAGCGCGATTCGCTCAGACCAGGTCCACGATATCGGCGCCGGGGTGCTCGAGCGCCAGCATCACGAGAAGGTAGTCCTTCACGTGGCGCGTGAGCAGGAAGTTCTGCTTCACGTGCTGATGCCCATTCTCCCCCATCTGGCGGCCGAATTCAGGGTCGGCCAGGATTTGCGCGGCGCGGCTGGCGGCGCCTTCGGGCGAGTGGACCAGGAATCCGGTGACGCCGTTGATCACCTGCACGCGGATGCCGCCGACGGCGCCCCCGATCACCGGCTTGCGCTTCCAGAGCGCCTCGCTCACCGTAAGGCCGAAGCCTTCCTTGAGCGATTTCTGGAACACGATGGTGGAGCCGCGGACGAGGGCGTTGATTTCCAGGTCGCTGAAGGGCGGCAGCAGCAGGACCTTAATATCGGGGTCGCCTTCGGCCGCCTCATGCACCTCGCGGAGCACTTCGGCGCCCTCGGGGTCATCGGGAGCGCCACCGCCCGCGATCACCAACTGGCAGTCGTGCTTCTTTTTCGCAAGGCGGTAGGCGGCGATGACGCCGAGCGGGTCCTTCAGCCGGTCGAAGCGCGAAATTTGCGTCAAAAGGGGCCGTTTGGGGTCGATTTCGTACTTTTCAAGCACTGTGCGGATGAATTCGGGCTCGAGTTCACGGTTCTTGTCGGCCAGCGGATCGATGGATGGCCACACCATGAATTGCGGGATTGGAAGGCGCTGGGCGAAGTCCGGCATCGAGAACAATGAGGCGTCGTATTGTTCCACCATGGGGCGCAGAAAGTTCCAGACGCGCGGATCGGGGGTGGAGACATCGATGTGGCAGCGCCATGCCCACTTCTTTCCAATTTCGCGACGGCGGGCGATCAAGCCCGCCGGCTGCGGATCATGGATGAACATCACGTCGCCGTGCAGGTCCATATCCCGGAGATTCATCTCCGTGTTCTCGCGGAAGCAATCGAGCATTTCATCCGTGATCGTTTCCTTCGCGCCGTGGAGCGCGTTGTGGAAGGCCTTCGTCACGTTGAAGAACGCCTCATCGCCCTTGATGACGTCCCAGGAGGCGTTGATGCCGAGATCCTTGAGCAGAGGGATCATGCGGGTGAGGATCTCCGCCACGCCGCCGCCGACCGGCGTGGAGTTGATGTTCTGGAGCGAGAGATGGCGCACGCGGTCGGCGACAATATGGAGTTCGTCGAGCACCTCAGCGCCGGCGATTTCGCGGTAATTGTCGAGATGGACCGTCATGCTACGGGCCTCTCGTGCTGCGCGCCGAGCGCGAGGATCTTCGATTTCAGCCCCTCAAGGTCCATGGAGTAGGGATCGAGGGCGTCGATCGCGCGGGCCAGTTGGGTTTCGCCGCGCCCCTCGAGCCAGGCTGAGAAGTCGTTCGTCTTCCTCTCCAGTCGCAAGCGGGCCTCGAGGAAATGAAAATAGAGCGAGAGGCGGGAAATGTGACGTAAGTGCTCAAAGAATTCCGGAACAGTCCAGGCCGTCACCCCGGTAGGAAAGATGAAACTCTTTGACTGGCAGAAGTGAAACAAATTATCTCGCGGCGCCTGACGCAGTTCGAAATTCGGAGCGGACATGTGCTCATCGATTACCCGCAGCAACTCCTCGCGCAACTGACGGATAGAAGTAAATGCATAGATTTCGATCGCAGCCAGTTTCTCGGAAAGAGCGGGCTCCTGGATGGCTTCGTGCGCCCAGATGGCGAATTGGTTGTAAACCACGTGCCTGCTGAGATTGTGCGAAAGAAACAGGTGGTGGGTGTGGTAGAAGATGGAGGATCCGGGGACTTCCGCCACCAAATCCCGCAACTCCTGAAGATTCGCAGCCTGGCGGCCCGCCAGCTCCACCAGGCGGCGCTCGGTATGAAAATGGAATGGCTGGTCATTAGGCATGGCAAAGAGGACTGCCCGCCGCCATACGGAATTGCCGCGCGGCAGGTATCTCTTAGATTAGCAAACACAAATAAAATGAGAAATACAGGATACAGGTGAGAAATCGGACAGGATCCGGAGTAGATTACGAGCGCCGGAACAAATACACGGCGATTTCGGCCAGCAGATTGGGAAAGAGTTCAATGCGGCGGTCACCGGCGAGAAACAACCGCCGTTCAATCTTCCAGCCTTGTTCCCGAATGAATTCCTCGAAGTCCTGAACAGTGAGGAAATGAATATTGGGCGATTCGTACCAGTTGTGGGGAAACAGCGGCGTGCGGGGGGCGCGGCCGCTGGTGAGGTGGGCGAGGCGGACGCGCCAGTGTCCGAAGTTGGGGAAGGCGACGATGGCATGCCGTCCCACGCGCAACATCTGTTCGAGCACGGCGAGGGGGCGCTGCGCCTCCTGCAGGGTCTGGCTGAGGATCACGTAATCGAAGGCCGCGCCGGGGTAGTCCGGGAGGCTCTGTTCGATGTCGCCCTGATAGACGGTGACGCCGCGGGCCACGGCGGCCTGCACGAGGGCGCGCTGGCGCTCGACGCCGCGGCCGGCGACCTGCTTATGCTCCTTGAGCCACGCGAGCAGGGCTCCGTCGCCGCAGCCCAGATCTAACACCCTCGCCCCGCGCGGCACCAGTTCACTAATGAGCGCGTAGTCGCCGCGCCCGAGAACTTCCTTCACCCTCACGACGGCGCGACCTTCGCGGAATCGATGCCGGCCTCGCGCGCGACGCGGGCCAGGAAACCGCTGACGATGCCGGTCTGCTCGCCCACGTCCACGAGGAATGCGTCGTGGCCATAGCTGGAGCTCAGCTCGCAATAGGTGACATCGTGATTGCGGCCGCGCAGGGCGTTGACGATTTCGAGCGACTGATAGCTCGGGTAAAGCCAGTCGGAGGTGAAGCTGATCACCAGGAAGCGGGAGTGGGTCTTTTCGAGCGCGGCTGCCAGGGAGGGGGCGCCGTTTGTCAGGTCGAAATAGTCCATCGCCTTGGTGATGTACAAGTAGGAATTGGCGTCGAAGCGGCCCACGAATTGAGAGCCGCGGTAGCGCAGGTAGCTTTCGACTTCGAAATCGATGTCGAACCCGTAGCTGACGGTCTCGCGGTTGCGCAGGCGGCGCCCGAATTTTTCGCGCATTGACTCGTCGCTCATGTAGGTGATGTGCCCGACCATGCGCGCGACGGCGAGGCCGCGCGCGGGCGGCGGTCCGTCGTAGTAGTCGCCGTTGTTGAAGTCGGGATCGGCGACAATCGCCTGCCGCCCGGTTTCGTTGAAGGCGATCTGCTGGGCGCTATGCCGCGCGGTGGCGGCGATGGGCAGGCAGGCCTCGACCATGTCCGGGTAGGAGACGGCCCATTCGAGGGCCTGCATGCCGCCCATCGAGCCGCCCGTGACGGCGAGCAGCCTCGGGATGCGCAGATGGTCCACCAGGGCTTTCTGCAAGCGCACCATGTCGCGGATGGTGATTACGGGAAAGCTGAGCGCGTAGCGGCGGCCGGTGCCGGGGTTGATCGAAGAAGGGCCGGTGGTGCCGCGGCAGCCGCCCAGGACGTTGGCGCAGAACACGAAGTAGCGGTCCGTGTCGAAGGCTTTGCCGGGCCCGATCATGTTGGCCCACCAGCCGGGTTTGCCCTCGTGGTCGATGCCGCCGGCGTGGGCGTCGCCGGTGAAGGCGTGCAGAATGAGGATAGCGTTGGTCCGCTCGCGGTTCAACTCGCCGTAGCTTTCGTAGGCCACGGTAACGCCACGCAGAGTGGCCCCGCAATCGAGCTTCAGGGTGTCAAATTGGGCGGTTTGGACTTCGGCGATCATGGACCCAGATGTCCGGCGAAACCCTATTGTAGCCCGCTAGCGCACAGTGGTCAGAGTCAGCTGGCCGTGCTTTACTCCCTTGGTGCTGATCAGTTTGTCGGCGATCTGGCGGACAGTGCCGGCGCGGCCGCGCAGCACCAGAACCTCGAGGCAGTTGTGATGGTCCATGTGGACGTGGAGCGTGGAGATGATTTCGCGGTAATGGTCGTGCTGGAGGTCAGTGAGCTTGTCGGCCAGCTGGCGCACGTGATGGTCGTAAACGAGGGTCAGCGTACCCACCGCGTCGCGGTCGGGATCGGTGGTTTCCTCGCGGACGAGCGCGTCGCGGATCAGGTCGCGGAAGCCTTCCGAACGGTTCGGATAGCCCTTGCGCTCGAGCAGCCCATCGAACTGTCCCAGCAATTCCCCGTCAATCGCCACGCCGATCCGGCACAACTCGCTCATGGAAACCATGATACGGCGGGTGGGGGATGTGTTGAATACGGGCCGCTGAAATGAAACAATAGGGATTGTTCCCCAAACCCCCAGGAGGCGCCTTGTCGAACGCCGCGATACTTGCCCTGGAGGACGGCAGCGTCTTTCCGGGCCGCGCATATGGTGCGCGTACCGTCCGCACGGGAGAAGTGGTCTTCAACACTTCGATCACGGGCTATCAGGAAGTTTTCACAGACCCAAGTTATACGGGCCAGATCGTCATTCTGACGAATCCGCAGATCGGCAACTACGGCACGAATGCAGGTGACGACGAAGCCGCGCGCGCCTTCATCGAGGGACTCGTGGTGCGGGAATGGACGGAAATGCCCTCGAACTGGCGCTCGGAGGAATCGGCCGACCAGTTCCTGGCGAGGCAATCGATACCGGTGATCAGCGAGATCGACACTCGCGCTATTGTGCGCCGCCTGCGCTCGCAGGGCGTGATGCGCGGCGCGCTCTCCACCGCGGGCCATTCCGCGGCTGAACTGGTGGAGATGGCCAGGAAGGCGCCGCTGATGTCCGGCCGCGATCTGGCCACTGTGGTTTCGACCAAAGAGCCGTATTCGTGGACCGAACCCGTATCGGCCTGCTCGCCCTCCGAACTGCTTCCACCCGCGCCGGCTGAGCGGTTCCGCGTGGCGGCTTACGATTTCGGCATCAAGCACAACATCCTGCGCCGCCTGGCTACCATCGGCGCGGAGGTGACTGTGGTGCCCGCGGGTACGACCGCCGAAGAGGTGCTCGCGCTCAACCCCGACGGCGTTTTTCTCTCGAATGGACCCGGCGATCCCGAGCCGCTCGCGTTTCAGGTGGAGCAGGTTCGCAAACTGGTGGGCAAGAAGCCGATTTTCGGCATCTGCCTGGGGCATCAGGTGCTGGGCCTGGCGCTCGGCGGCAAGACCTATAAGCTCAAGTTCGGGCATCGCGGCATCAACCACCCGGTGCTGAACAAGCGCACGAACAAAGTCGAAATCACGGTGCAGAACCATGGTTTCGCCGTGGATCCGGACTCGCTGAAAGACAGCGAGGTGGAACTCACCCATTTCAACCTCAACGACGAGACGCTGGAAGGCCTGCGCCACCGCTCGCATCCCGCGTTCTGTGTGCAGTACCACCCCGAGGCCGCCCCCGGGCCTCACGATTCGCAGTACCTGTTCGACGAATTCGCCGACCTCATGAAGGAGTTCCGGAAGTAACCTTGCCGCGCAGAAACGATCTTCACCGCATCCTGATCATCGGCTCCGGGCCCATTGTCATCGGACAGGCCTGCGAGTTCGATTATTCCGGCACCCAGGCCTGCAAGGCGCTCCGCGCCGACGGCTACGAAGTGGTGCTCCTGAACTCCAATCCGGCGACGATCATGACGGACCCGGAACTGGCGGACAGGACCTATGTCGAGCCGCTCACCGCCGAGTACGCCGAGGAGATCATCCGGCGCGAACGGCCCGACGCGCTGCTCTCCACCGTGGGCGGGCAGACCGGGCTGAATCTCTCGGTCGAGCTTGCTGAGAAGGGCATCCTGGACAAGTATGACGTCGAACTGATCGGAGCGAAGATCGATTCGATCAAGAAGGCCGAGGACCGGCTGCTGTTCAAGGATGCGATGCGGAAGATCGGTTTGGAGACACCGCAGTCGCGCCTATTGCGGAACGTGGACGAAGGCCTGGAGTTCGCGGGCAAGATCGGGTACCCGATGATCCTGCGTCCGTCGTTCACGCTGGGCGGCAGCGGCGGCGGCATCGCATACAACCGCGAGGAGTTGGTGACGATTCTCGAGCGCGGGCTGGATCTGTCGCCGGTGCACGAAGTGCTGGCCGAGGAATCGGTGCTCGGCTGGAAGGAATTCGAGCTCGAGGTGATGCGCGACCTCGCGGACAACGCCATCATTGTCTGCTCGATCGAGAACTTCGATCCGATGGGCGTGCACACAGGCGATTCGATTACCGTGGCTCCAGCGCAGACGTTGACGGACCGCGAATACCAGATGATGCGCGACGGTGCGCTGGCATGCCTGCGGGAGATCGGCGTGGATACGGGCGGGTCGAACGTCCAATTCGCCATCAACCCGCGCGATGGCCGCATGGTGGTGGTGGAGATGAATCCGCGCGTGTCGCGGTCCTCCGCGCTGGCCTCGAAGGCCACCGGGTTCCCCATCGCGAAGATCGCTGCGAAGCTGGCCGTGGGCTACCGGCTCGATGAGATCAAGAACGATATTACGCGCAAGACGCCGGCCTGTTTCGAGCCCACGATCGACTATGTCGTCGTGAAAATTCCGCGCTGGCAGTTCGAGAAATTCCCGGGCGCGGAACCCGTTCTGACCACGCAGATGAAGTCGGTGGGCGAGGTGATGGCCATCGGCCGCACGTTCCGGCAGGCGCTGAACAAGGGCATCCGGGGCCTGGAGACGGGCAAGAGCTCCACTGCGATCGAATTCGACGAGAAGCTGATTCCGCAGCGGCTGATCACGCCCAACCCGGACCGGCTGGCGTATCTGCGTTTCGCGATAGAGCGCGGCTACAGCGTGGAAGAGATGCACGAGATGACGCGCATCGACCCCTGGTTCCTGCGGCAGATGCGTGACGGGATTGCGTACGAGAAGGAGCTGGCCGAGGAGACGCTGGAAACTGTCAGTGAGCAGCAAATGAGGCGCGCCAAGCGCGATGGCATCTCGGACGTGCGCCTGGGCCGCATCTGGCGGCAGGACGCGCTGGCGGTGCGCGAAACGCGCAAGCGGCTGGGCGTGGAGGCGGTCTTCAACCGCGTGGATACGTGCGCGGCTGAGTTCGAGAGCTTCACGCCGTACCTGTATTCGTCTTATGAATTCGAGTGCGAGTCCGAACCCACGGACCGCAAGAAGGTGATCATTCTGGGCTCGGGGCCGAACCGCATCGGGCAGGGGATCGAGTTCGATTACTGCTGCTGCCATGCGTCATTCGCGCTGCAGGAGTTTGGTGTCGAGTCGATCATGGTGAACTGCAACCCCGAAACGGTTTCCACCGACTACGACACCTCGGACCGGCTCTACTTCGAGCCGCTTACGCTCGAGGAAGTGCTGAACATCTACGACACCGAGAAGCCCGACGGAGTGATCGTGCAGTTCGGCGGACAGACGCCGCTGAATCTCGCATTGCCGCTGAAGGCGGCGGGCGTGCCGATTATCGGCACCGACCCTGAGAATATCGATCTCGCCGAGGACCGCAAGCGGTTCGGTAAGCTGCTGGATGAACTGAAAATTCCCAGCCCGCCCTGGGGCACTGCCACCAGCGTCGACGAGGCTTGCGCGGTGGCGCGCGAGATCGGCTATCCGGTGCTGGTGCGCCCGAGCTATGTGCTGGGCGGGCGCGCAATGGTGATCGCCTACAACGAGGAGACGGTGCGGCGCTACATGCAGGAGGCGACGCTGTATTCGCCCACGCGCCCCGTGCTGATCGACCGGTTTCTCGAAGATGCGGTCGAGGTGGATGTCGACGCGCTGTCCGACGGCGAGGACGTGCTGATCGGCGGCATCATGGAGCACATCGAGGAAGCGGGCGTGCATTCGGGCGATTCCTCGTGCGTGCTGCCGCCGCAGTCGATCAGCGACGCGGAGCTCTGCATCCTGCGCGATTTCACAGAGAAGCTGGCGCGTGCGCTGAATGTTGTCGGGCTGATGAATGTGCAATATGCGCTGAAAGGCGGCAAAATCTACGTCCTGGAGGTCAACCCCCGGGCTTCGCGCACGGCGCCTTATGTTTCGAAGGCGACCGGAGTGGCGCTACCGAAGGTGGCCGTGGCGCTGATGCTCGGCTCGAAGCTGCGCGAGGTGACTCATCTCACGGGCGGATATTTCAGCGGCGTACTGCCGGTGCAGAAGGTGTACGTGAAGTCGCCGGTGTTTCCGTTCAACAAGTTTCCGGGCGTGGATCCGGCGCTAGGACCGGAGATGCGCTCCACCGGCGAGGTGATGGGTGTGGGCGACAATTTCGGCGAGGCGTTCGGCAAGGCGCAGCTTGCCGCGGGCGCGCCGCTGCCGCGCAACGGATGCGTATTCTTCAGCGTCAACGACCGCGACAAGCAGGTGGCCGTCGAACTCGCGAAGCGTTTCTCATCGCTGGGCTTCGAACTAGCCGCCACGCGCGGCACCGCGGCGCTGTTCCAGTCGCACGGGCTGCGCGTGAAGACGGTCTTCAAAGTGAACGAAGGGCGGCCGAACGCAGTGGACCTCTTGAAGGCGGGCGCGCTGCAGTTGGTGATCTATACTACGACGGGCGCACATTCCTTCTCCGACGAACGTGCGATTCGCCGCGCGGCGGTCGAATGGCGCGTTCCGTGCATCACGACGATCTCGGGCGCTCGCGCTGCGACCGAGGCGATGACTTCGCGCTTGCGCGATCCCATCCGCGTGTGGAGCCTGCAGGAGATTCATCAGAGCGCGGCCGCGGCGGATTGATTCTTTTCAGGCGCGTTCGGGCAACTCGACAACTTCCGGTTCCAGGCCGGCTTTGGCGAGGATCGTGTACACCAGGAAGCCCGTGAAGAAGCTGTAGAGCACGGCGGGCTGTCCGTAGGTCTTCACCTGTTCGGAGACCGGGAGGAAGGGCAGAATGCCGACGAGGAATCCGGCAGCCCAGGCGCCATAGCCCGCCCAATTGATGCCTTTCCGCGGGCCGGCCCACTTCTTGCCGCTGAGCCAGTAATCGGCCGCCATCGCACCGCAGATGGGGCCGAAGGAGGCGCCGACGATGGTGAAGAACTCCACCAGGTTTTCGGCCACGCCGGTCACCGCCAGGATAATCGCGATCACCGCGGCGGTCATGGTGGAACTGAGCCGGGGCACCTTCGGGATCATCGTCGAGAAGGAGTTACTGGCGATGAACGCGCAGAAGCACGCCGAGGGGATGGAGGCGAGCGTGAACAGCAGGAACATGGCCGAGGCCAGGCCTCCGCCCGCGGTGGCGACCACTTCGTCGTAGTGGAAGCCTTGAATCGAGGGGTAGAGCACGCGCGCGCCGGCCACCGATACCAGGGCCAGGCCGGCGGCGACGAAGATGGAGAGCGTGATGCCGACGAAGCCGCCCCAGCGCACGTCGCCCGCGTGGCGGCTGTTCGTGCCGAAGTCCGCGCCCGCCGCGCCCGCGGTGGAGAAGAAGCCGATGATCATCTGCAGCATGAAGGTGAAAGCGATGAACGAGTTCGGTTCGCTCGGCACGTGCTGAGGGATGCCCGGGGCCACGCGGAAGAAAATGTACACCAGCATGATCAGCGGGATGAAGTTCAGAAATGTGGCGACTTTCGCCACATAGCCGATCCCTTTCACGCCGATGTAGGCCATCGTCAGGCCCCAGGCGAAGCCGGCGAGCACGAACGGCAGCGTGTTCGGACCGGCGCTTGATCCTGCTGCGTTCAGCATGAAGCGCGTGGCGAAGTAGGTGCCCACTGCGAACCAGCCCACCTGCAACAGGCCCATCAGCAGGCCAGGCATGGCGTAGCCTCCGCGGGTACCGAAGGTGGACGAGCCGACGACGTAAAGCGAGAAGCCCGTCTTCATGCCCATCATGGCGGGGGCGTAATAGAACAGCGCCCAGCTCAGCAGGCCGGCGGTGAAGATCGCGAACAGGCAGAGCGGCAGCGAACCGCGGGTGATGGTGCCCACGGCGATCATGTTGTAGAAGGCGATCCAGAAGTGGACGCCGGCATAGCTGGGGCCGGTATTCGTCCACCACGGCGCGCGGTTCGAAACCGGGTTCGGAGAGGCTTTGACAATATAGTCGGGCAGCATGGCTTGCGGGGAAGCCTATCACAGCCCGACCCCGCCGTGCCGGACACCCTGAAGATGAAGCCGAAGCCGAACTCGAGAAGATTTGACTCGGGAGCGGAGAACGGGGAGCGGTTGGCGCGGAACTGGTAGTTGCCCTTGAACACGAGGTTGCGTTTTGGCAGGTAGTTCACGCCCACGGTGGTGATGCGCAGGTCGCCCTCGTTTGCCCGGAACGCTTGCAGCGAAGGGGCAACGCGCGCATGCGTGTTCAGCCGTTCGAAGCGCGCGAAAACCGGCAATTTTCCGTTGCGGAAGGCGTAGGAGGGCTCGAGATACATGCCATTCGTGCGCGCGCCCAGGGTCCGGCCGGTCTGTGCGTGAATCCCCTCGGTGTTGCCGAGTCCGCCCCTCGTGGCTACGCCTACCAGCGAGGCGCGGCCAGGCGTGTAGCGGACATGGGCCGCGCCCAGGCTGGTGGTGGCGCGCAGGCGGCCGGCGCCCGCGATCCCCTCGGAACCGGATTGCCCTCAGTAGCCCGACAGCCCGGCTTGCAGGTGTTCGCCAGTGGACCAGGAGATCTGCCCGTGCGCGGCGGTCTCCTTCGGGATGCTGTGATGGATCTGCCGCCCCTGACGGATCCAGGAGCCGGGCTGGAACTCGGCGGCGTCCAGGCCGCCGACCACGCCGAGCGACCAGGAAAAGTGTTCGGTCCGCGGGATGGCGCCGAAACCCATCATGCCAAGGCTGATCCAGGAAGACGGAATGATGAGGCGCTCCACCTCCGGGCGGTTCACCGAACGGAACATCACAGGCTCGTCGCTATTGTTGATGTAGCCCATCGGCAGCGGATAGAAGCCAAAGCGCATGTTGAAATTGCGATGGATGAGGTAGTTGAGCATTGCTTCAATCACACTGTCGCGGCCGTACTCGCGCGTGCCATCCTGCAGAAATTCGCCCAGAAACTCAAAATTGAAGATGAGCTTTGGCGTGAATTTATATCCGGCGAACACCGAGAAGCGGTATAAATTCGTGTAGAATAGCTCAATATCGCCACCATTCTTACTCTGGTCGTCCGGCGCCAGAACGGCGTTGATCTCGCCAAATCCGCTGATTGAGAAGCGCTGGTCGGAGAAGTAGATTTTTGAGGCGGCGTAGGCGAGCCCCGGATGCTGTTTGTACTTCAGCTCGGGAACGAGTTTGACCTCTTGATCCTCAGACTTTTGACTTTGCTGTCCACCGGAGGCCGGCGTATCTTCTTCATGCGCAGGGGGATCCTGGGCGAGTGCGAACGAGTTGAGACACCAGAAGCATATCAAAATGAAGAACCGGGGGATCACAGCGAAAGTTCAACAGCGTGCGCGGGCGATTTCGGGGCCATGGCGCGCGGTTCCCCGCACCCCCGTGGGAGCGGTAGCCTGTAAGTTTGCGGAAGAGTCTTGAAGCACTCCGGCCGCGGTTGCGTCCTAGAAGTGTGGTGAAACCTGCATGAAGTTTTTATTGATCCCCGTCCTCATCCTGAGCCTGTTCGGCCTGAACGCTTGCCGCCGCGAACCCGAGTTCGCGCGCGTGGATGCGGCGCTTGCCCCACTGATTCCCCCGGACGCCGAGGCGATCGCCTGCATCCGCCTAGACCGGATCAAGAAGACCTGGTTCCAGGAAAAGTACATTGCCGCGGGCCGGGTGCCGCAGCTCGAGCGCTTCGCGGAGATGACCGGACTCGATGTATACAAGGACGTCTGGGAATTGCTCCTCGTCATGCAGGCGGACGGCGCCCCACCGGTGGTGCTGATTCGCGGCAAGTTTGGCGGATCGTTCGGCCTCGAGCCGCAATTCGAGAAGCCCGGTCTGCAGAGGATGAGCTACAAGGGCTACTACATCATTTACGGCGATGGCCCGGGCGTGATGTTCCTGAATACGGGCGCCGCCGCGGCGGGCCGCATCGAGGATTTGAAGCGGATCGTGGACCGGCGCGACGAACCCGGCTGGAAGCAGAACCAGACACTGCTCGATCTCGCCGAGACGCTGCCCGGCGTTACGCCCATCTGGATGGTGACCGCGAAGGGCGGGAAACTGGTCCCGCAGCTTCCCTCCAAGGGGCTACTGGGGGGGGCGGCGAACCTGGCGAAATCGTTGGGGCCGCTGACGATGCATACCAGCCTCGATGACGGCCTGGCGATCACGGTTCGCGGCGGCTACCCCGATGCCGCCACGGCACGGCAGGCGGCTCAGGCAGTGCGGGCGCTGGTCGGCGTGGCGCGCAGCCGGTCCGGCGAGCGGGAAAGCCCGTTGCAGCGGCTGGCCAACGGAATCCGCGTCAATGAACGGGAAACCGAGGTGGAGATCCAGGCCCAGGTTCCGGAAGATCTGGTGGAAACCCTGCTGACGCTGCTCGATTAACGACTACTTCTTCGGCGCGGGAATCGCGTCGCCCAGGTTCATCGAGCCGCCGCCTTCGCTCACGTAGTTTCGGTTCCAGGAGGGGATTTCGATGACGATGTCGGCATCGTTGGAGGTAATCACCGCCTGGCAGCCCAGCCGCGAAGTGAGTTGCAGGTCGGCCGCCATGTCGAGGCGGTCCGCTTCGTCGTCTTCCATCTCGGTGATAAACTCCCCGCCCTTCTTCACGACGATATGGCATGTGGTGCATGCGCAACTGCCGCCGCAGGCGTGCTCCAGGTGGAAGCCGAAGTTTTCGGCCACGTCGAGAAAACTCTTCGGCTGGCCGTGCCCATCGTAGGGCATGGTGTCGAGATCGAATTCGTAGGTGTCGCCCGCAGGCAGGATGGTCACTTTCGCCACGCCTTCAGAATAGCACAATCGTGGACCCAAATGGTCGCATATTAAGCTGAGCTGACTGACCCGCGCGAGGCCGTTGCTACACTGAAGAGGTGTTTACCCACCTGGAAGCGGAGACGAGCCGGGCTCTGGCGGCGTATCTCCAAGAAAAATATGAACTAACGGCGCCGGTTGTCACCGAACAGCCCAAGGACCCCGCCTTCGGCGAACTGGCTCTGCCGGCGGCATTCGCTCTGGCGAAGCAACTGCGGAAAGCGCCCAAGGCGATTGCCGAGGAACTCGCTGCCGGACTGCGCGGCGTGCCGGGCATCGCGGCCGTTGAGGTGGCGGGGGCGGGGTATCTGAACCTTCGCTTCGACCGCGGCGCGTATGCCGAGGGCTTGTTGCGGGGCTACGAACGCGCCGGCGCGCCGCCCGCGGGCAAGGTGATCGTCGAACACACGAATATCAACCCGAATAAAGCGGCGCATATCGGACATTTGCGCAATTCGGTGCTGGGGGACACTTTTGTCCGCATGCTCCGGGGAGCCGGACGGACGGTGGAAATTCAGAATTATATCGACAATACGGGCGTGCAGGTGGCCGATGTCGTGGTGGGGTTTCGGTACCTGGAAAAGAAGAGCGCGGAAGAAGTGGCGGCCCTGGCCCGCGCGCCGAAATTCGACTATTATTGCTGGGATTTGTACGCGCGGATGTCGGCCTATTACACCGATAATCCCGAAGCGATTCAATGGCGCAGGGACACGCTGCACGCCATCGAGCACGGCGAGGGCGAACTCGCCGCGTTGGGCCATCTGGTGGCCGACGCGATCGTCGAATGCCATCTGACCACCATGTGGCGGCTGGGCATCGCCTATGACGTGCTGCCGCGCGAGAGCGAGATCCTGCACCTCGCGTTCTGGTCCACCGCGTTCGAGCAGTTGAAAGAGCGCAAGGCGGTCTATCTCGTCGAGGACGGAAAGAACAAGGGCTGTTGGGTGATGGCCGCGCATCACTTCCGCGACCACGCGGGCGAGGAGGCGGGCGACGACGACGCCAAGGTGATTGTCCGCTCGAACGGAACGGTGACCTACGTCGGTAAGGACATCGCCTATCAACTCTGGAAATTCGGCCTGCTGGGCAAGGATTTTCACTACCGGCCGCTGCGGACCTATCCGGACGGGCACGTGGCGTGGGTGGCGGCTCCGGATGAGGGCGACCCGGCGGCGCCCGGGTTTGGCGGCGGGACGGAAGTCTATAACGTGATCGATTCGCGGCAGAGCTACCTGCAGGATGTCGTGGTGGCGGGGCTGCGCGCGCTGGGGTATGAGGAGCAGGCGGAGCGCTCCGTGCATTTCTCTTACGAAATGGTGGCGCTGTCGCCGCGGACGTGCGTCGAGTTGGGGATTCCGCTGTCCGAGGAGGACAAGGCGAAGCCCTATGTGGAGGTGTCGGGCCGCAAAGGGCTGGGCGTAAAGGCCGACGACCTGATCGACAAGCTGATCGAAAAGGCGAAGGCCGAGGTGGACGCGCGGCACGCGGACAAGCCGGCCGACGAGCGGCTCCGGGTGGCCACGCAGATCGCCACCGGCGCGCTGCGGTATTTTCTGCTCAAATTCACGCGGAATACGGTGATTGCGTTCGATTTACAGGAGGCGCTGAGCTTCGAGGGCGAAACGGGGCCGTATGTCCAATATGCCGCCGTGCGCGCCCGCAATATCCTGCGGAAACTCGAAGAGCGCGGCGAAACGCTGCCCGATTTCGCGGCCGCGCTGACGGGCGCCTCGCTCGGCCGGCAGCTTGCGGCGGAAGAGTTCTGGCAACTCCTGCTGAACGCTTCAAAGAGCGAAAAAGCGCTCAAAACGGCGCTCGAAAGCGGCGAACCGGCGCAATTTGCGCGTTATGCGTTCACGCTGGCGCAGGCCTTCAACGCCTTCTATCACGACTTCCCGATCCTGGCCGAAAAGGATCCGGAGAAGCGCACCTTCCTGCTATGGCTGGCCTCCTATTTCCACTCTCAGTTGGAGCGGACGCTGGCCATCCTGTGCATTCCCGCGCCGGACTACATGTAGAAATCGCCGCGCCGGCTTCAACGTTTTCGCCCGCGGACACGTATAGAGTGTCAGTGGTGCATGAGGCCGCGCAGCTCATCATGACGGGCGAGAACGTGGAGCCGTTCGAAACCCTGCTGCGCACTCATGAACGCCGGGTGCTGCGAGTGGCGTGGCGGATGCTCGGCACGCTCGAAGATGCCCAGGACGCCGCGCAGGAGGTGTTTCTGAAGCTCCACCGGCACCACCGCCGGGTGGACCGGGTCACCCTCGAGGCGTGGCTCTACCGGACGACGGTGAACTGCTGTTATGACGCGCTGCGGAAGCGGCGGCCCGAGGATCGGCTGGCCGTTGAGCCCGCCGCGCCGCCGGAGACCGATCTCGAACGGGACGAGCGGCGGCGCCTTGTGAGCGAGGGCTTGAAAACGCTGCCTGAACGCGAGCGCGCGGCGGTGGTATTGCGGGAAATCGAAGGGCTTTCGACGGCCGAAGTGGCGGCGGCGCTGGGCACGAGCGAGGTGACGGTCCGCAGCCAGGTGTCGATGGGCAAGGCGCGGCTGAAGAAGTGGCTGGAGGGCAGGCGATGAAGTGGACGGACGAGGATCTGGATCTGGCGCTGCGGGAATTGGGCGACGAGGATGTGCCGGCGGCGGCGCTGGCGGAGGTGCGGTCGCGGGTGCTGGAGCGGGTGAAGAGGCCGCGCGTGCGGTGGTGGATGTGGGCTTGGGCGCCGGCGGCTGCGGCGGTGGTTGCAGTGCTTTTGTGGCCGAAACCGGTGGATGTGGCGCCGCCGCCGCGGGTGGCCAAGGCGCCGGCGGTGGTGGAGGCGGCGTGGGTGGGGACGGAGAAGCGCAAGGCGGCGCCGGTGCAACGCGAACGCCCGCTGCTGGAGGCGACGGATATCCCAGGGCTGGTCCGCGTGGCCACCCGCGACCCGAACATCATCATTTATTGGAGTTTTGACAACGGCGAAGGAGACGAGGAATGAGAAACGCGATTCTGATCTTGATGGCGGCGGCGCTAGCTGCGCCGGCGCAGGACGCCCCGAAACCACAACCCCCCGCGCGGCAACCGGGCGTCAACCACATCCAACGTGTCTACCAGGTTCAGCACGCCGATGTGGATGAACTCTATCGGCTCGTCTTCACCAGCCCTGGACAGGGCCAAACACCCGTGCTCCGATCCAGCGCGGCGCTCCGGGCCATCACGGTCTATGGAACGCCATCAGAAGTCGACACCATCATGGCCTCCCTCAAGGCACTCGACGTCCCCGGCCGGGCGGCCCCCATTACGGGCCGGAACACCTTTGAACTCACCTGCTACATCCTCCTCGCCGCGCCGGACGGGGAAGTGGAAGGATCGCCGCTGCCCAGCGCCCTGAAAGGCGTAGCCACCGAATTGGAACGCACTTTCGGTTTAAGTCAGATCCGGATGATCGAAGCTGCCGTCCTCAGGGTGGGACTACGGGAGAACAATAATCTGTCCGGGAATCTGGGCTCCATGGGCACATACTCCCTCTTTGTGATGGACTCCACTCTGGAAGTTTCGCGGGCCCGACTGAGGTCGGTTACACTCAAAATGCTAATGGGCGAGGGCAAGCAGGTCGTCATCTCCAGCAGCGCCAACCTCGAACCCGGCAAACTGGTCGTCGTCGGCAAAGCAGGCGTCACCGGCTCCAAACTCTCCGTCATCCAGGTCCTCTCCGCGCGGATGGATTGAGGGCCGAGTATCCCGTTTGACGGAATACGCCTGGCGGAATAAACTGAAGACAGGTGATTCGCTCTTTCCGCTGTGAAGCGACCCGGTCATTGTTCAACGATGCACGGGTTCGCCAATTCGCCTCCATTGAGAGAGTAGCGAGGCGGCAGCTGATGTTGCTGGACGCGGCCAGACGCCTTGACGATCTTCGCAACCCTCCGGGCAATCGGCTGGAGCAGTTGCTGGGTTCCAGGAGTGGGCAGCATAGCATCCGGATCAACGATCAATGGCGAATCCGTTTCGAATGGCACGATGGCGAGGCGCACAATGTGGAGATTGTGGATTACCACTGAGTGAACATGGCGAGAACAAAGCAGCAACTGACACCCATCCATCCGGGCGAAATTCTGTGGGAAGAGTTCATGCAGCCGATGGGGTTGAGCATCAACCGGCTGGCTCGGGATTTGCACGTGCCGCCTACGCGGGTCCATGCGATTGTGCACGGGGAGCGCGGGATTTCGGCGGATACGGCGCTGCGTCTGGAAGCCTACTTCGGCGTCAGCGCGGAGACGTGGATCGCTCTCCAGGCCAACCATGACCTGCGCGTGGCGCGGCGCGAGTCGGGTGAAGCCGTGCGGAAGTCGGTCCGCAAGCGGGAAGCGGCCTGACGGGTCAGGTGCGGTCCAGGTCGAGCCACGTGATGCCGGCCTTGCGGAGGGCGTAGCCCACTTCGCGGTTCCAGTCGCCGTAGGCGGTCATCCAGTGGAAGCCGCGCATCTCCTCGGCGAGGCGTTCGTCGCCGCAGTTATAGCCCACGTCGATTTGCGAACGGCAGATGGGCAGGAAGGGGTTCGCGGCGATCTGCCCGGTGAAGCCCACCCAGCGGCGGGCGCTGAAGTCCGGAATCAGGTTGGTGACCTTGTGGCCCAACTGCATCTCAACCTTCGGCGCGGCCCCGTAATCGGATTCGAAGTGGGTGAGCAGGCGCACGGGTTCGGCGCTCTGGCCGTCCATGCGGCGCGGCGCGGTGCAATGCGCGAGCGTGATCAGGCCATCGTGTGGATACGTCGGGTCGTTCAGGAACACCGGCATATTCGAGATGGCGTTGAGCAGGATGCCGGAGGGGATCACGGCGAAATCCGATTCGCAGAACGCCAGCGCGCCTTCGTCGTTCAACAGGCTCAGCGTAAGGCACGCCGTGGTTTCGCCGATCGGCATGATGGTGGACATGCAGTTGTTCACCGTGATGGCGTCGGCGCGCTGTTCGCGGAGGATGGCGCGGAAGACATCGGTGAGCAGGAAGGCGTTCTCGACGGCGTCGCGGGAGCATTCGAGCTTCACGTTCTTTTCCCCGAGGTAATCGGCGGCGCGCAGGCGGGCCGTGCGCATCAGGGCATCGCTCGACTTGGCGGCGATCATGCGGGTACGAAGATCGTCGTAGGTGAAGTCCACGAGGTCCATATTCCAGATCTCGCGGGCCAGTCGCGGAGATTCACGGCCGCCGCGGCCCCAGCCGGAGGCTCCGCCGATGCACACGACTTTGCGGCCCATGGTCTGCTTCACGCCGGCGAGCGCGCGCAGCCGCAGGAGCAGTTCATCGGAGCGGTCCACCACGACGTCGGCCGTGGAAATGTTGTTCTCGCCCCATTCGTCCACGGTTTTTCGAAGGAAGCGTGGGGAGACGATCTCGTACCATTCGTACACCGGACCCGAACGGTGGCGGACGAAGAGGATGGTCCAGGGATTGGTAGCCGTGAGGGATTCGAGCCAGGTAGCAGGACCGGTGGCGGCGTAGAGCAGCAGGACATCGTGATCGCCCTGGCCGCGGGTCTTCGCCTCTTCGGCGGTCGAGGCGGTTCGCAGAGGCAGGAACTCGATTCCGCACGGCCCGGCGCAATCGAGAGCGGCGAGTTCATCCTGGATGCGCGCCTTTTCTTCGGCGACTTCGGTTTCGGTGAACAGGCCTCCCCAAGGCCGCCAGGAGGTTTGCGGGCGGCGCTTGTAGATCTGATACACGAGCACGGGCTGGACGCGCAACGTGCTCCGGATCGCTTCGACAGGCCCTTCTTCCTTTGCGGGCTGCTGGGCGAAAGCGGCGGGCGCGGCGGCAATGGAAGCAAAGAGTTGCCTGCGCGAGAGTCCGCAGCAGGCGTGACAGGAAGCACAGTGTATTGCGGACATGGCGGTATGATATTGACACCGCGCGCGCTGGTGCGCAAGGGGGATGTTCAGGCTGCGGCGATGGGCTGGATGTCCGCTTCGATTTGGGGCAATGCGGCTCGGGCGACGTCGAGATCGTAGTCCGACTGGAGGCGCAGCCAGAACTCCGGCGAGGTAGCGAAATAGCGGGCCAGCCGCAGAGCCGTGTCCGGACTGATGGCCCGGCGCTCATGCACGATTTCGCTGATGCGGGTGGCGGGGACGCGGAGATCCCTTGCGAGGCGGTTGATCCCAAGTCCGAAGTCCGCCATGAACTGGTCACGGAGAATTTCGCCAGGATGGAGGGGTTGACGGTTGGGTTTGGAGGGCACGAGTACCTCGCCAGCATACCAGTCTCTCGGGGCGCCAGTCTCTCGGGGGCGCTTCCATATTGGTGGAATCGATGACAGAATGACTCTCATGAATGAGAGACAAGCAGGGATAGACCTTTCCGATCAGGATATCCTTCGACGGCTAGCCGATACGGAGGACAATTTCAGCGAGCGCAAGACATTCGGAGATATTGGCAAAGATGCAGCAAAGACGGTCTGCGCGTTTGCAAATTCAGCACCAGTTGGTTATCCGTGCCTACTGTTTGTCGGTGTCAGAAATGACGGATCTCTGGAGAACAAAGGCGACGCTGAACTCGACAACTCGCAGAAAACAATTAGCGATAAATGTAAGGTTATATATCCGCCTCTTTACATGCTGCAGAAGTGCATTAAGACGCCGGCAGGAGAATCAGTGCTCGCCGTGATTATTCCTGGAAGCGGCAATCGACCCCATTTTACAGGGCGCTCATACGTGCGGCGGGGGTCGGAATCAATAGAGGCCTCAGACCAGATGTTTGGTGACTTGATTGCTGAGCGCAACAGCAAAACGTATTTTCTCCGGAAGTGGATTGGACGAGTAATTATAGTCTCACTCGCAAAGATCACACAAAGCGGACCAGTCCTCAGCGACCACCTGTGCAAGTTCATCGACTGCAACCAATTCTATCTAACCTACAGAGACTCCCCTGACGACACAGGCCCCCTCGTGAGTTGGCCGTTGAGCAGATTTGAAATCTCGTATGACCACACCTTCGATGTACTTAGGCTAATAGAAAATGTGGGTGGCGCTCAGGACTACTCTCGGGGACCTGCGTGCTGGACAGTTTGAAAAGCAATTCTTAGATTTGCCAGAGGTCGCTTGGTTTTCCGACGATGATCCGCTCACAACCGTACGAATTGCGATACAGTGATCTCTTTCAGCCCTATGCGCACCGTTCCCCTTGTCGCCCCACGCCGGCTTGAGCTTGTCGAACAGAAGATGCCCGATGGGCCTGGGCCGGGCGAGGTCCTCGTCAAATTGAAGGCCGTGGGCCTGTGCGGTTCCGACCTTCATTGGTGGAATGAAGGCAACATTCACGGCACTCCGGCCGCTTATCCGCAGATTCTGGGCCATGAACCGGTGGGCGAAGTGGTGGAAGTGGGGCCGCGGGTGCATGGAGTAGAGGTGGGCGACCGCGTGTCGGTCGAGCCATCGCTCACGTGCGGGCATTGCGAATTCTGCCTGACGGGGCGGCACAATCTGTGCCTGACGTCGCGGTTCATGGGTGGCCCGCAGGCGGCGGGCTTCCTGCAGGATTATCGCGTGGCGCCCGCGCATAATTGCGATCCGATCCCGGCTTCGCTCACCTGGCACGAGGCCACGCTGATGGAGCCGGTGGCGGTGTGGGTCCACATCTACGAACTCGCGCCGGTGAAGATGGAGCAGACGGTGGCGGTGCTGGGCTGCGGCTCAATCGGCCTATTGGGGATTGCGATGGCGAAGGCGGCGGGCGCGCAGCTGATTCTGGCGTGCGACCTGGCGCCGCACAGGCTCGAATTAGCGCGAAAAATGGGCGCAAATGTGGCTTTGGAGGCGGGAAAAGGGGACTTTTTCGATGCAGTGATGCAGGCGACGGGCGGTGCGGGGGTGGATGTCGCGTATGACGCCGCGGGCGCGCCTGAGACCATCGATCTCGGTATCCGCTGCACGAAGTCCGGGGGCAAGTTTGTGCTGGTGGGCATTCCGGAGCCGCTCAATTTTGAAGTGGACCTACACACGGCGATGTCCAAGGAATTGCACCTGCAGATGATCAAGCGCTCGAACCACAAGGGGCGCGCGGCGGGTGCGCTGCTCGAGTCCGGGCAGATTCCATCGGCGATCATCACGCACCTGCAGCCGCTGAGCGCCGCGCAGGAGGGGTTCGAGATCCTGCACCAGCGGGCCGATGGCGTAGGAAAGCTGATCTTTGATATGGAACTGTAGGATATGAGTCATTTCCTCGCGGTGGATTTGGGCGCCGAAAGCGGGCGCGCGATGCTGGGCCGGCTGGAGCAGAACCGGCTCGAACTCGAGGAGCTGCACCGTTTTCCCAATCAGCCCGTGCGGCTGCCCGACGGTCTGTACTGGGATGCGCTGCGGCTGTTCCACGAGATCCGAGAGGGGCTGCGCGTGGCGGGCCGCGAGCGGAAACTGCATCTCGACGGGATCGGCGTGGACACGTGGGGCGTGGATTTCGGCATCGTGGACGCGGGCGGGCGCCTGGTGGACGCGCCACGGCATTACCGGGACGCGCGCAACAACGGCATGCTGGAACGGACCTTCGAGGCGGCGCCGCGCGAACGCATCTTCGAACTCACCGGCCTGCAGTTCATGCAATTCAATTCGCTGTATCAACTGTACGCTGCGAAACTCGAGGGCACGGCGGGGCTGCGCACCGAAGGCGCGCAACTGCTGTTCATGCCGGATCTGCTGAACTACTGGCTGTCGGGCGCGCGCAAGAACGAGTTGACGATCGCGAGCACTTCGCAGTTCTATAATCCCGCGACGAAACAATGGGCGTTTGAATTGTTTGAAACGCTGGGGCTGCCCGCTGGTTTATTAGGCGAAATCGTGCAGCCGGGCGCGAAGCTGGGTACGCTGCTGGACGAGGTTGCCGATACCAGCGGGCTGGATGGCGTGCCGGTGTTCGCCACGGCGGGCCACGACACGGCGGCGGCGGTGGCTGCGGCCCCGGCCACAGGGGAGCGTCCGTGGTGCTACATCAGTTCGGGGACGTGGTCGTTGATGGGGCTCGAGCTGGCGGAGCCGTTGATTCACCGCGGCGTGCTCAAGGCGAATTTCACCAACGAGGCGGGCGCGGCGGGGCGCATCCGTTTCCTCAAAAACATCGCCGGGCTTTGGCTGGTGCAGGAGTGCCGGCGCGCGTGGATGCTGGAGACCCGCGAGTACAGCTATGCGCAGTTGACCGGCATGGCGGCGCAGGCGCCGGCTTTTCAAGCGGTGCTGGACCCGGACGCTTTCCTGGAACCGGGGCACATGCCGGAGCGCATCGCGGACTACTGCCGCCGCACAGGGCAGACCGCGCCGGAGCAACCGGGCACGATGGTCCGCGTCATCCTGGAAAGCCTCGCGCTGCGCTACCGGCAGGTGCTGGAGTTGCTCGACGAACTGGGCGGGCAGCGCGTGGAGGTGATCCACATCATGGGCGGCGGCTCGAAGAACACGCTGCTGAATCAATTCGTGGCGGACGCCACCGGGCGGACGGTGATCGCCGGGCCGACCGAAGCGACGGCGGCGGGCAATGTGCTGGTGCAGGCGATGGGCGCGGGCGCTGTCCGGGACCTGGAGGAGGCGCGGGCGGTGGTGCGGGCGTCGTTCCCGCTGGAGACATTCGAGCCCGGCAAGCGCGAGGGATGGGACGCGGCGTACGAGCGGTACCTGGCTACCGCTGCACGCGGCCGGAGCCGCCTTCCTTAAGCAGCGACTCCACTTCCGCCCGCGTAAAGCGGTTGAAATCCCCGGGGATCGAATGTTTCAGGCAGCTTGCGGCCACCGCGAATTCCAGCGCTTCCTGATGCGTGGGCAGGTTCAGGAGGCCGAAGATCAGGCCGCCCGCGAAGGCGTCGCCGCCGCCGACACGGTCCACGATGTGGGTAATCTCATAGTGGCGCGAGAGCAGAAACTCCTTGCGGTTGTGCAGGCATGCCGACCAGCCGTTGTGCGAAGCGGAACGCGATTCGCGCAAGGTGATCGCGATTAGCCGCAGGTTCGGATATTCGTCCAGCACCTTCGCCGCGAGGCGTTCGTACTTGGCCCGGTCGAGTTCGCCCGAGTGCACATCCACGTCCGCCTGGATCCCGAGGGCCTTCTGGCAATCCTCCTCGTTCGCGATCGCGAAATCGACGAAAGTTGTCAATTCGCGCATCACTTCGGGCGCAGTTTTGCCATATTTCCAGAGGTTTTTGCGAAAATTCAGGTCGCAGGAAACCGGCACGCCCAATTCGCGCGCCGTGCGCGCGGCTTCGAGCGCGAGGTCCGCCGCCGATTGAGACAGCGCGGGCGTGATTCCGGTGACGTGGAACATGGCCGCGCCCGAGAGAATCGCCTTCCAGTCGAGGTCGCCAGGTTTCGCCAGCGCGATCGCCGAGTGGTCGCGGTCGTAAACGACCTTCGACGGGCGCTGGTTCGCGCCGGGTTCCACGAAATAGATGCCGAACCGGCCCTTCTGCCGCTTCACGATGGAGACATCCACGCCCACGGCGCGCATCTGGCCGAGGAACGCGTCCGCGATGGGGTTGCTGGGCGGCAGCACGGTGACATAGCGGGCGGCCTGCCCGTAATTCGCCACGGAAACAGCGACATTGGCCTCGCCGCCGCCGAAGGTCGCCACCAGCGAGGGGGACATCAGGAACCGCTCGAAGCCCGGAGGCGCGAGCCGCAGCATAATTTCGCCGAAAGTAACAACAGGTTGTGAAGACATAATTTGATCTATGGAACAGACGAAGGCAGCGCGACCGCTTCGAGCGCGAACGCGCCGTCCATCGAGGGCAAGCCCTCGAAAAGCACCAGTGTGGAGGCCGGCGGCCGCGCCGGATCCAGGAAATCAAACCGGACCCGCCGCACCAATTCCGCGAGTTGGTTGGAAAGCGGGTAAGTATTCATGAAAATCGTATTTGCCAGCGACGAATTCGCTGAATGAAGCGTTTTGTCCAGCCGTTCGAACGCCAGCTGCGCGTCCGCCTCGGTATAGCGAAATGCGAGTTGCGATCCCGCCAGGACAACCGAGGGCGCGCCCACTAGAGCCGCCTGCGAATAGTCTTTCGACCGCGGCAATCCCTCGGGATTCAGCAGGACCACATCCTGGGCTGGCTTTGCCGCCAGGCGCGCGATCCCTTCGCACTCCACCAGCGTCTGCAGCGGGGAGCGCTGGGTTTGAACGAGCAGCGGCTGGATCCGCGGAAACTGCCGGGCAATGGCCGCCCGCACCTCGTTCGCATCAGCGAGGGAAGAGAGGAAACACGACACCCGGAGCATCGCCGCCGGATCCACGCCGGCCGCTTTCGCCGCCGCGGCCAGATTCGCCGCCGACTCCGCGGCCAGAGGCGCCACCCGCACTTGCAACGGTCCGTCGCGCGTCACCAGTTGCCCGGACAGCAGCGCCAGCCCAGCCGGATTAACCGGCTTTCGTTCGATCAGCGTGGCTTCCATCTGCACCTGTGCGCCGTCCATCGGCAAGGAACCGGCCTGGATGACGCTGAGCACTGGCAGGGCCTTGCGGCGTCGCGTAAACACTTCGCTAACGATCGCCTGCACGCGCCGCATGTCACCCGTCCCCGCGACGAAGGCTCGGATCTTCACGACCTCGTTGCGGCGCGCGCGCCGCAGAAGTTGATTCAACCCGTCGCGCACCTGCTGCGACAGCAATCCCTTGGCGGAGACCGGAACGGTATAGAACGAAAGCCGGTCCACCGGTACAGTCAGCACGGCTGGCGGGTCGGGATAGATTTCCAGCGTCTGCGTGAAATCCTCGTCGGATTTCTTCTTGCGGCGCTGCGCCTCGGCGGGGAATGCCGCAACGAACACAAACACGATGAGTGTCAGCAGAACCGTGATGCGGCGGTGATCCATGGCCTCGCTGCTATCGTAGCAAAGCAAGCGCGACGGCTCCGGCGATCAGGCGCGCTGACAGATTCACCTCTTTCACAGGGGAATAACGCCGCGCTGCAAGTACGGGCAGCGGCGGCGCACCCCAGGCTTTGCGCTGCCTTGCGATGCCGCGGTGATGCTATGCGCCGGGCCAGAGCCAGCCGAAGGCGCCGCCGGTCAGCAAACCGTAGACCAGCCCGTCCACCGTGGTCTTGATGGTAGTGGACCACTTGCGCTTGTACCAGATGGACATTGGCCACGCTCCGAGCGCATAACCGATGAAGGCCGTCACGCCGGCGAAGCGGAACGCCGCCAGATAATCCGCGCCCGGCGGCAGCGCGCGCCCCGCCACGTAAGCCGCGAAGACGCCCACCACCAAAGAGAACAGGAACCACTGCGCCAGGCTGGCGCCCATCGTCATGGGGCCGTTCGGCATCACGGTAAGCACCATCACGGGGCCTTCCTCGAGTTTCTTCTTGAATTCCGGCGTGTCCATGTCCTTCATGCTCATCGCGCGGGGCACCATGTAATCGCCCGGCGGGATGGCCATCGGCGCCAGTGCCGCGCGCGCTTCGGCCTCCTTCGGCAGCGGGACGTAATCGCCCGCGTGCCAGGGCAGCAGCATGTGGATGATCGAACTCGCCACGAAGACCAGCACCGCCGACACCACGATTGGCATCCAGAGCGCACTCAGTTCCGTCATACAAACACCTCCAGTGAATTCCCAGCTTTCCTATTGAGGGGCGGAGCGGCCCGTGCTGTCAAGTAAAATCGGCCAGAGGCTTGCTAACCGCGCCAAAGTAGGGCGGGCTCATCTGAGACCCCATTGATTATCAACGAGTTACGGCGGCTGGACTGAAGTCCCGCGCCGGCTGAAGCCCGCCCTGCCGGGTAGAGAGCGGCGGCGGGCTGGCGAAACGGGCTCACCGTTTGTGCGCTCTGTGCGTCTTCGGCTGGGCCTATGCGCCCGGTGGCAGCAGCGCTTCCAGCAGCAGGCCCCAAGCGTTGCGCGGCGCGCCCCAGCGGCGCTGGAGCGCCAGCCATTCGCCGCGCCCGTCCAGGTCCAGACCAGCCAGGCCCACCGCATAGCCGCGGCCGTCGCGAACCGGCGTGATCTGCGGCTTGGTCCATTTCGAGGGCGTTTCAAGGAATGGCGCGAGGTATTCGAGGGTGCGCGTCATGCCGGCGCCTTCGGGAGTCCGATAATTCCAAAGATCCACGCCTGCGCGCTTCGCCATCCGGCAGATCAGCGCGAATCCATCGAGGTTCATCGCGGAATAGCTGAGCGAGCGCGTGCGCGCTTCCTCCAACGGCTGGCTGCCATCGGCGCGGAACTGGTGCGGGACCAGGTAGTCGCGGAACAGCGCCCAGCATTGTTCCACGGCCGCGGGGATGTCCGCGTAGAGGCCATAGGCGGCCACTTGCGCCACCCACCAAGTCGAATGGTTGTTGCCGTTGTAGAGTTCATCGCGGCCCTTGGTGGACCATCGCATCCACTGCGTGAATTCGCGGAACCAGTCCACGACGGCCGCGTCCACGCGCTCATCGGGATGGCTTTCGCGCAGCAGCGCGAGGCCCTGCGCCGCCCAGATGAAGCCGCGCGTATCGATCAGGCCGATGCCGCGCCCGGTGGTGCGGCCGCGAATCGCCTGGCCGAATTCGAGATTCGAATTCATGCGCGTTTCGGGGTCGACGAACCAGACGCGGGCCAGATGCCATGCGCGGCGCGCGGCGGCTTCGTCCTTGAGTAGAAAAGCGGCGAGCGCGAGCGTCAACACGCATTCGCCAAGCCGGCCCAGATCGTCGTGGTTGCGCGTGAAGCGATCGGGGTTCACCACGCCGTCGCGGCGGATGTAAGGTCCGCCGGGATTGGCGGGGTCGGGCCACCAGTACGGGCCTTCGGAAAAGTAATCGTGGCGTCCGGCGGGCGTGCCGCCGGCGGGCCTCGCAAAAGTCACCGAGAACGGGCCGAGGCCGATCGTCTCCGCGCGCGCGGCACGCAATCTCTCGGGCGCCCGCAGGGCTCGCGCCTCGCCGGGACTCAACAAAACCAGGCTGGACATCACGTGACGGCTCAGGGACAGCGTACTAAAGGACCTGTGGCCATGTCACCGGTCGCGGCCATTTCCCGCCGCCCATCCGGGCACCATCTGTGACTGATCTGCGGAGCTTTCGAAGTGCAGCAAGGAAAACCACGTCTTCTGGGTTGATGGCGAGGAACCCTGGATTATGTCATATTAGACATAAGGCGAAAATGCTTCGCTCCCAGGACAAACCGCTTGTTTGGTTGAAAGGTGAGGTAAGAACGCCACCTTTCAGCCAGCCGGTGCGAATCGAAGCCGGACTCCTGCTGCGCCGGTTGCAGAAGGGTGAGGCTCTCGATTTGCCCCACTCCAGGCCGATGCCATCCATTGGCCCGCAGTGCCACGAATTACGTTTGAACGATCAGAACCAGAGTTGGCGCATCGTTTATTTTCTTGCCGCCGATGCCGTGGTGATCTTGGATGTTTTTTCCAAGAAGACCACAAGAACGCCAAAGGATGTCATCGCCAATTGCAAGCGGCGCCTGGAGGCTTATATCAGAGTGACAACCGTTAGAGGAAGGAAGGGACAATGAACAACTCGAAAAAGGAGCGTCTGACGCGCTCCGGCTGGGCCGTAGGCGAAGCCTCTGATTTCCTCGGTCTCAGCGCTGAAGAGGCGCGGTTCGTTGAATTGAAGCTTGCTCTTGCAGCCGGCATCCGGAGGCTACGTGAGAAGCGCGGAATGACTCAGGCCGCCTTGGCCGAATTGCTTGGTTCAAGCCAGTCTCGAGTGGCGAAAATGGAGGCGGGATCCAACTCAGTCACGTTGGACCTAATTGTGCGTTCGCTCCTCACGATTGGAGCGGATCCGGCCGATATCGCGAAGCTGATTAAAGGGGCGGAGTCGCGGAGAGCCGCGTAGTCTCTGACTGCGGGGCCCGCGCTAGACTCAATCATGCCCACCCTGCCCGAACAGATCGCCGGCGCCTGGCGCGGCACAAACCGCCTTTACTTCGTCCAACCTACCGCGCAGGAGTTTGTCTCGGAAACCTCCTTGCACGCAGGCGCCGCTCTTGACGGCCGGGCCCTTGAAATCCACTACACCTGGGCCCACGAAGGCCGGCCGCATCAAGGCCTGCTCGTCGTGGCGATGGACAAAAGCGGCGGCGCCGCGAACGCCACCTGGATGGACACCTTCCATCAGCAGACCCTCATGCTCTGCGAGCCGGAGCCGGCCGAAGCGGGGATTTCGGTCCGGGGGAGCTTTCCGGCGCCGGAAGGCCCGCCCTGGGGGTGGCGCATCACGCTGCGGCTTTCGCCGGAAGCGAAACTGCTGTTCGGCATGGACATTATCACCCCCACCGGCGAAGAGGCGCCCGCCGTGCGCGCCGATTACGAACGCGCCTAAGGAACTACTGCCGCCCGCTGAGCGACTTCTGCAAGTTGCTTCGGGAGTGGGAGTAGCTGAAGTACACGATCAACCCGATCGCCATCCAGCCCAGGAACGTCGCCCACGTGGTGAAGCGCAGGCTCGCCATCAGCGCGAAGTTCGCCAGCACCCCGAGGATCGGCACCAGCGGCACCAGCGGCGTCCGGAACGGCCGCGGCAGGTCAGGCTGCGTCCGCCGCATGATGATGATGCCGATACACACCAGCACGAAGGCGAACAGCGTGCCGATCGATGTCAGCTCGCCCAGTTGCGCGATGGGTGTAAACGCCGCGCCCAGGCTGACGAAGATCATCAGCAGAATGTTCGACTGATAGGGCGTCGAGAACCGGGGGTGGAGGGTGGAGAACGTGCGCGGCAGCAGGCCGTCGCGCGACATCGAATAGAACACCCGGCTCTGCCCGAGCAGCATCACCAGCATCACCGACGTCAGCCCGGCGAGCGAACCGAGCTTCATCAGCTTCGCCATCCACGGCACGTCGTGCATGCGGTCCACCGCCACGGCGAGCGGCGCGGCCACGTTCAGGTCCTTGTAGTTCACCACGCCGGTCAGCACCAGGGCATAGAGAATATAAAGCACCGTGCAGACCGCCAGCGAGCCCACGATGCCGATGGGCATATCGCGCTTCGGATTCTTCGCCTCCTGCGCCGCTGTGGACACCGCATCGAATCCGATATAGGCGAAAAAGATCATGCCCGCCGCGCGCAGCACCCCGGTCCAGCCGTAGTCGCCGAACTCGCCGGTCACGTTGGGAGGAACGAACGGGGTGTAGTTGCCGCGGTCGATATAGAAGTAACCGAGACCGATGAAAAGAACGACCACCGCCAGCTTGATCACGACAATCAGCGAGTTAAACTTCGCCGATTCCTGAATGCCAATAATCAGAATCGTCGAGATGACCGCGATGATGACCACCGCCAGCAGGTTCATCGAGCCGGGCGTGGGGTCGTACGGCGAAGCCACAATCGCCTGCGGCAGATGAATACCCATGTCCTGCAAGATCGAGTGGCAATAGGCCGACCAGCTCACCGCCACTGTCGATGCCCCCACGGCGTATTCCAGCACCAGCGCCCAGCCGATAATCCAGGCCAGCAACTCGCCCATCGTGGCGTAGGCATAGGTGTAGGCGCTGCCCGCAATGGGAATCATGGTAGAGAATTCGCTATAGCAGAAGCCCGCGAAGGCGCAGCCGATGGCGGCGATGATGAAGCTGTAGACCACCGCCGGCCCCGCGTGCTGCGCGGCGGCCACGCCGGTGAGCGTGAAGATGCCCGCGCCAATGATCGCGCCGATGCCCAGGGAGATCAGCGCCATCGCCGACAGCGTCCGCTTCAGGCTTTCACCGCCCTTGCCTTCGCTTTCGGCCAGGATGCGATCGATCGGTTTCGTCGCAAAGAGATTCATCCGCTATACCTCGCTTCTCTTCTGCGCCACACCCAATACACCGGTACGCCAAGCACGACCAGCATCAGCCCCGGCCACGTGTAGCTCGGCTTGTACACGAGCAGCAGCGCTTCGATCACCCCCGCCGCCACGATGTACAGGGCGGGCAGCGCCGGGTAGCCGATGGCCCGGTAGGGCCGCTCCATCGCGGGGCGGCGGCGGCGCAGCACGAACAACCCTGCGATGGTCAGGATGTAGAACAGCAAAACTGCGAAGATAACATAGTCCAGCAGGTCGCTGTAACGCCCGGTCAGCGTGAGCAGGCAGGCCCATAGGCATTGAACCCAGAGACTGGTGACCGGCGCGTGCCGTTTTGCGTCCACGCGGCCCACCGCGCGGAAGAACAGCCCGTCCTTCGCCATCGCGTAATAGACCCGCGCCCCGGCCAGAATCATGCCGTTCATGCAGCCGAACGTGGACACCATCACCGCGGCCGCCATCACCTGCACCGCGCCCCCTCCCATGATCTGCGCCATCACCGCCGTGGCCACGCGGTCCTCCGGCGCGTTCATGATGCCGTCGAGCGGCAGCGCCATCAGGTACACCAGGTTGCACAAGAAATACAGCACGCTCACCGCGCCCACGCCCAAAGCCAGCGACAGCGGCAGATTCCGCTGCGGATTCTTCGTCTCGCCGGCCGTAAAGGTCACGTTGTTCCAGGCGTCGGAGCTGAACAGCGCCCCCACCATCGCCACGCCCACCAGCTTCACCACCAGCCAGCCCTGATCCGCGCCGCGCCAGAAGTCCGTGAAGTTCGCTTCGATCGCCTCGGGCCTGCGTCCGGCAATCACCCCGAGGGCGATCAATCCCAGCAGCGCCCCCACTTTGGCGATGGTGAATACGTTCTGCACCCGCGCGCCCACCGCCACGCCGCGCGTGTTCACCCAGGTCAGAAACACCAGTAAAGTGATCGCCACTCCCATCTGCGTGTTGATTCTGAACGGCCCCAGTTGCAGCAGATAGACGTTCTCCGCCACCTGCGGCACGAACACGCCAAGGAACTTCGCGAACGCCACCGCCACGGCCGCGATCGTCCCTGTCTGGATCACCGTGAACAGCGTCCAGCCGTAGAGAAACCCGCACAGCGGGCCGAAGGCTTCGCGCAGATACACATACTGCCCGCCCGCGCGCGGCATGGCGGCGGCCAGCTCGCCATAGCTCAGTGCGGCGATCAGAGTGAGCACAGCCGTGATCACCCAGGTGATCATCAATAGGCCCGGCGATTGCACCTGCCGCGCAATGTCGGCCGAGACGATGAACACGCCCGAACCGATCATCGAGCCCATCACAATCGTGGTGGCGTCGAGCAGGCCCAGGCGCGCCACCAGCGCGCCGCCGGAGCCGTTCGGCCGGGTCAGCGGGACAGTTGGTTCCATTCTTCGATTCGCTTCCGGATAGATTGTTTGCTCAACTCCGCGGTGAGCAGGTCGCCGATCACGGCGACCGAATCCGCCCCGGCGCGCCAGACCGCGGGGGCGGTTTCGCGGGTGATGCCCCCGATGGCGACCAATGGTTTCCTGCTCAATGGGCGCAGGCGCGCCAGCATCTCCAGGCCCACGACGGGGTCGGGGTTTTCCTTCGATGCCGTGCGAAACACGGGGCCAAACGCGAGGTAATCCACGCCTTCCGTCTCAGCGGCCGTGAACTGCGCTTCGTTGTGCGTCGAGTAGCCGACCAGCCGCGCGCCCAGGATCCGCCGCGCCTGCGCGGGCGTGAGATCCTGTTGGCCCAGATGGACGCCTGCGTTCAAAAGCGCCGCCAGGTCGGCGCGGTCGTTGACGACCAGCCGCGCGCCGGCCAACGTGCACAGGTGCGCAATGCCCTCCATTTCCTTGAAGACGGCGCGGGTAAACTCGCCCTTGTGCCGGTATTGCAACAGGGTAGTCCCGCCTTCAAGCAGGGCTTCCGCGAACGCGCGAACAACACCGCCGCGGCGCGCAAGCGCGACCGTGTCCACGATTGGATAAACGCGAGGGAGCAATGCGATTTATGATAGACCAAATCATGCTCCCGCTCCTTGCCTTCTTCGCCATCACCAGCCAGGTGGTGATTGTGGACGCCGACGGCGGCAACGCTCAGGTCGTCGCCTCGCTCGAAGGCCGCTGGGAAGCGCCCAACTGGTCGCCCGACGGCGCTTACCTGTTGTTGAACTCGGGCGGCTCGCTCTACCGCCTCCCGCTGGCCGATCCCCGGCCGGTGCGCGTCGATACCGGCGAGGTGAAGCGCATCAACAACGATCACGGCATCACCCCGGACGGCATGACTTTCATCATCTCCGCCGGCCCCATCTACACCCTGCCCGCCGGAGGCGGCACGCCCCGCCGCATCACCGAAAAGACGCCCAGCTACTGGCATGGCATCTCGCCGGACGGACGCACCCTCGTGTACTGCGCGCCGCGAGAGGTGGACGGCGCGCGCAACTTCGATATCTATGCGATCCCCATCGACGGCGGAGAAGAACGCCGCCTCACCACCCACCCGGGCTACGACGACGGCCCCGACTACACCCCGGACGGCCGCTGGATCTGGTTCAACTCCGACCGCGCGGGCACGTGGGATCTGTGGCGCATACCCGCCGCCGGCGCCGGTCCCCATGACGAACACGCCGAACGAATGACCTCCGACGAATGGGAGGACTGGTTCCCCCACCCCTCGCCCGACGGCCGCTGGATCGTGTTTCTCTCCTTCGAGAAGGGGACACAGGGCCACCCCGCGGACAAGAACGTGATTTTGCGCCGTTTGGATGCGAAAACGGGCGAAATTCGCGTCATTCAGCGGCTTTTTGGCGGTCAGGGCACCCTCAACGTGAACTCCTGGGCGCCCGATTCGAGGCGCTTCGCCTTCGTGCGGTATGTGGTGAGCGAGTGACGGACCGCGGCCGGCGCCGATGCTCCTGCTGGACGCGCCGCCGGAACCCTGCTAGAGTACGTGGCCGAACACAATCCTGGAGAGAAAGCCAACCTTCAAGAAGGGAATGCGATGAGCGACCCGCAGAAAGCACTGACAACGCAGCTTTCCAACATCGAAAGACGAACCGGGAAGACGCTTGAAGAACTGAAGACGTTTATCCACGCAAGTGGTTTGACGAAGCACTCCGAGGTTCGGGACATGCTCAAACAGGAACTCGGCCTGGGCTTTGGCGACGCAAATACGCTGGCGCATGTGGCGCGGCAAGCCGAGGGCGGCGCGCCGGGCTCCGCCGCAGGCTCCGGGGAGGTACTTGACACGCTCTATTCCGGGCCCAAGGCCGCCCTGCGGCCCATTCATGAGATCTTGATGGCGCGCCTGGCTGCTTTCGGCGATTTCGACATCGTCCCCAAAAAGACCTACGTCAGCCTGCGGCGGAGGAAGCAGTTCGCCATGATTGGCCCGGCGACGAATACCCGCGTCGAAGCTGGAATCAACATGAGCGCGTTGCCACCGTCGGCGCGATTGGAAGCTCTGCCTCCCAAGGGCATGTGTAATTTCAGAGTGAAGCTCACCTCGCCAGCGGAAGTGGATGACGAACTGATCGATTGGCTCAAGCTTGCCTACGATGCCGCGGGATAGGCGCCTGCACGCCGCGGCGTCGCATCCCGCTTTCCTAATGATGCGGGTCATGTAGTATAATTTTTGCTTAACCTGGCGCCCACGTCGAAAGCCTCAGGTACGCGGGCAGCCCCGCCCTCGTATTTCCCCGTCGAAAGTGATACACCCTTGACCACTGAAACCCTTTCCATACCGGCCGCTCAGCAACCGAGCGCCTATGACTTCGCCCAGGAAAACTTCGAAATGGCCGCCGAGGCGCTCGAACTCACCGAGTGCACCAGATCGCTGATTAAGTATCCGGAGCGGGTTCTTACTGTCAACATACCGTTCCGGATGGATAACGGCGACATCCACCGCTTCGAAGGCTATCGTGTGCAGCACAACACGTCGCGCGGCCCGGCCAAAGGCGGCATCCGCTACCATCCGGACGTCACGCTCGATGAGGTGAAGGCGCTGGCGATGTGGATGACCTGGAAATGCGCCGTGGTCAACATCCCCTTCGGCGGCGGCAAGGGCGGAGTGATTGTGGATCCGAAGAAGCTCACCAATCCGGAACTCGAGCGGATGACCCGGCGATACACGGCAGGCATCGCGCCGCTGCTTGGCCCGCACCGCGATATTCCCGCCCCGGACGTGTATACGAACTCGCAGACCATGGGCTGGATCATGGACACCTATTCGATGATGTCGGCCGCCGGCTACCCGACACCCAGTGTGGTGACGGGCAAGCCGATTTCGATCGGCGGTTCGCTGGGCCGCAACGAAGCCACCGGGCGTGGCGCATACCATACGCTGCAGAGCGCCTGCGCCCATCTGCACATCCCGATGAAGGGATCGAAGTCGGTGGTCCAGGGCTTCGGCAACGCTGGTTCCGTAGTGGCCAAACTGCTGGACGGCGAGCAGTCGCTGGTGATCGCGGTGAACGACTCGCGTGGCGGGGTTTTCAATGCCGCCGGCCTCGACATCCCGAAACTCATGCTGTACAAGGAGCGCACCGGTTCCGTTGTGGGCTTTCCGAATGCGGAAGCGATCAGCAACGAGAACCTGCTCGCGCTCGAGTGCGACATCCTCATCCCCGCCGCGCTGGAAAACGCGATTACCGGCGAAAACGCCCATCGCGTAAGCGCGAAGATCATCGCCGAAGCTGCGAACGGCCCGCTGACGCCGGATGCCGATGCGATTCTGGAAGGCAACGGGGTCTTCATCATTCCGGACATCCTCTGCAACGCGGGCGGCGTCACGGTCAGCTACTTCGAATGGTGCCAGAACGAACAGCACTATTACTGGGATCTTCACGAGGTGGAAGCCCGGCTGGAGAATGTCATGAACAAGGCCTTCCAGGAAGTGCTGAATCTGCATTCGGACCGCAAGGTGGGAATGCGCCTGGCGGCCAACATGCTGGGTATCAACCGGGTGGCGGAGGCAACCATGGCCCGCGGTCTGTACCCGTGATGACACGCGCGCGCCGCCGATTTGAAAAACTTTCGCCGGTTGAGTTGCCAGCGGGACGAGCGCGATGCTATTCTGAATGACGGCCCCATGGCGCGAGCCTGGGGTTGGGAGCGGG
>JAHDVK010000056.1 GCA_023384675.1 Bryobacteraceae bacterium
AGGTACATATCGCGATTCCCGTCAATCGAGTTCCGGAACATGACGAAGATCCGGCCCTGCGCATCGACGGCCGCCGTTGGATGACAGCACTCGCACACCGATCCAGACGGAGATTCGTACACAAGGGTATTCGGCGACCAGGTCGCGCCCCCGTCATTTGATGTCGAACCATACAACCGGGTGCCTTTCCCGCGCAGATCGAGCCATGAGGCGAACAGCATGCCCTTGCCGCCAGCACCCATGGTGTGGAGTCCCTCGCGCGCCGAGGACGAGACATCATTGATCGCCTTGCCGGCGGACCAAGTCTTCCCGCCGTCGATAGAACGCCACGCCACGAGATCGCCGTCAGCCCCGCGACCCTTCTCCCCTACAACGGCCGAGATGACAATAGCCCCCGGCGTGATCGCGATCCTCGGCCCTCTTCGCATCCCGAGCGAGAGTTTGCCCTGCGAGGAGACGACCACCGGCTTGCTCCAACTCTTGCCCGTGTCTGTGGACTCCGCGAAAAAAACGCTGTCGCCGGCGCCGTAGGTCAGCACTAGGCGGGCTCCATCGGTAGCCAGTTGCGGCTGGCGGTTCGGTACGTCGGCGGACTGTGGCGCAATTTGCGCCATGAGGAGGAAAGCGAAAATGAGCATCGTATACCAGTTGCGGCGGTTTCCTTCCATTGTAGGCGGGCCGGCGTCTCGCGGCGTCCGCCGGCGCGGCGCGGGCGCAGCGATGTGCCTCATGATCAGCGCGCATGTCAAGTGGGCTTCGTAGGTGACTGGATCTGCGTGGTGCCGGTGTTGGTACGGTGCTTGCTTTGCTGAAGGTCGTGACGCAAGTGGGGCCAAGTCTGGCGCTGGGAGGCAACGGCCTCCAATCACCACTGGTGGCCAATCCTGCACACCAGATGGCCAGGAATCTCCAGAATCCAATGAGAACACGCTGATTTCCGGCCTGGCGACTGGATTGCATGGAGGAAGTCCAGGGACGCCAATGAACCTCGAATGCAGTAACACCCTGGTCTTGAATCAACCCTACGACCAGGCTCGGAGGCGGATCCTGACGACATTGAAGGAGCAAGGCCTGCAGGTCGCATTCGACTTCGACGTGGCCAGCAGCATCCTTCGTTCATCCGGTGTGAGATTACCGAAATCCTCAGTGCTCGGGGTGGGTTGCGCGTACCAGTTCCTGGAGGCGTTCGTTGCCGACGGCGCGGCCGCGCTCTTCTTCCCTCTGCACGTAGTCCTCTCCGAACATGGACAGGAGACACAGGTGCGCATCCTGGCACCTCAGACTCTCCGAGCTGCGGGCGCCACCCCAGCCATATCAATCCCTGTTCACCGCACACTGAGACGCATCCGCGAGACTCTGGCCTCGATTGGCGCTCATTCCGCCAATCGCACACATGGGGGCCGGTCGCCTCTGGAGAACGAGGCGCCGGGCGAAATCCTCCAAGAGGAGGTGAGAAGAGCATGAAGCGAAAGAAGGAACGGGTTATGGCCCGAATATTCGATTGTCCGTAACTGCAAGGCCGACGAACCTTACCTCACTCTGTTACACCTGCTGGATGCGCACTTTCGGCGTGGAACGGCCCCATTCAGCCTCCCGACGCCCTCCGCGGCAACATAGAATCAACGAGTTACAAGATTTTCTCTCTTCGCAACTAGTTTTATCGTTTGACTTGGGGAGCCAAACCTTTCCCTCCTGACTTTTTCCTCCCCAAGAGTTCACAGCAGCGGCCTTCGTGTGCCTGCGTGCGGCCTGCCTGATAACGCCAATAAAACCAATAACTTGACCGTGGTCCTGTTCTCCGCGCCGGCGCGGGGAGAATTCTCCACGGCGCCCCGGCGAGCCTCCATTCTCTCCTCTTCGGCCCTCTTCTCCCCGGCTCGGGAGAGGCCCAGGCGCGGGTTAACGGCTTTGTTTGAGTCGGGCGGCATTTTCCGAAACCGGGCGCTGTTTAACTTCGCTCGAAGCCGCGCAACCTAATGATGACAGGGGTATAGCGCACTTCGTCAATTCTCCATTCGTCCGTGTCTGCGGTGCGGCGCCGAAGCGCCGGATCGGGCCGTGGTTAACGGCTTGGTTAACATTCTTCGTCCGGCTCGGTTGTCGTTTTTCGAGCGCTCTGCGTATGTTTACTGCAGAGCCTGTTCGAGGCTCTGCCAACCGACAGCGGAACGACCGTGAGGCGGACTTCCGTTGTGGTGCCATCCCACAACGAGGTCAACCGTCTTGCAGCTTCCCATCGAGGACGCCCAGTCCATCGCCCGCCTCCTCGCCACCGGCTACCTGCGGCTACGCCGGCGGCGCCCGCGCGAACTTCCACTTGATAGTTCCCCCGCGCCGAGCCCTCATGGACACGAGGTTAACGGCCTTGAGAAAGGAGAACGTCGTGGAAACCACGGTGCAAATTCAGAGAGAGATTGAGGAGTTGGGCCGCATGACCGTCCGCCAACTCCGCCAGAAGTACATCGAGGTGTTCGGCGAGGAGTCGCGGTCGAATCACAAGCAGTTCCTGTTTCGCCGCATCGCCTGGCGCATCCAGGCCAACGCGTGGGGCGGGTTGTCCGAGCGCGCCCGGCGCCGTGCCTTGGAGATCGCCAACGACGCCGACCTGCGGATCCGAGCGCCAAAGAACCTTTTTGGCGGGGACACGCACCTGGACCCGCGCCGCTGTGTCACGCGCAAGGTGGCGGGCGAGCACGATGCCCGGTTGCCGCCGCCCGGCTCCTACCTCGAACGCGAGTACAAGGGCCAGCGGCTGATCGTCAAGGTCCTGACCACCGGCTTCGAGTTCGAAGGCCGCGTGTACCGTTCGCTCAGCGCGATCGCCAGAGAGGTCACGGGCACGAAGTGGAACGGCTTCCTGTTCTTCAACTGCGCCGCCGCCGCGGAGGTGCCGAATGGGAAGAAGTAGCGCGGCGCGCGCCGTCACGGCACCGGAAACGAAGAAGGTGATCCGCTGCGCGATCTACACGCGCAAGTCCACCGACGAGGGACTCCAGCAGGAATTCAACTCCCTGGACGCCCAGCGGGAATCCGCCGAGGCCTACATCACGAGCCAGAAACAGGAGGGCTGGCAGGTGGTCGCCGAGCCCTTCGACGACGGCGGCTACTCCGGCGGCAACATGGACAGGCCGGCGCTGAGACGGCTGCTGGCGGCCGTCGAGGCCCGGACCGTCGACTGTGTCGTGGTCTACAAGGTGGACCGGCTGAGCCGCTCGCTGATGGATTTCGCACGGATCATCGAGATCTTCGATCGCAACGGCGTAAGCTTCGTTTCGGTCACGCAGCAGTTCAACACGACGAACTCCCTGGGGCGGCTCACGCTGAACATCCTCCTTTCGTTCGCGCAGTTCGAAAGGGAGATCATCTCGGAGCGCACGCGCGACAAGATGTCGGCCGCGCGGCGAAAGGGCAAGTGGATCGGCGGCCACCCGGTGCTGGGCTACGACATCGACCCGAAAGGCGGGCGGCTGATCGTGAATGAGGCCGAGGCGACGCTGGTCCGGACGCTGTTCAGCCTCTATCTGGAACTGGGTTCGCTGCTGCCTGTCCTCCAAGAGGCCCAGCGGCGCGGGATTGTCGCCAAGGCCTGGACGACAGCGGACGGCAAGCCGCGCGGAGGGCATCGGCTCGGCAAGAGCGCGCTCCACGGCATCCTGACGAATGCGATCTACACCGGGGTGGTCGACCACAAGGGGAGCCTCTACCCAGGGGAGCACGAGCGGATCATCGACCAGGCGGCCTGGGACGAGGTCCAGCGAGGCCTGCGACGCAACAAGGTCGACGGCAGCGCCCGGATGCGAAACAAGTACGGAGCACTGTTGCGCGGACTGCTGTTCTGCATGTCCTGCGGCACCCCGATGATGCACACGTACACGGCGCGGAATGCGAAGCGGTACCGCTATTACGTCTGCTGCAACGCACAGCAGAAGGGTTGGAAGCACTGTGTCCTTTCGGCAAGCCTGCGTAAGCCGGTGCAGATCACGATTTCTTTTCTTCC
>JAHDVK010000038.1 GCA_023384675.1 Bryobacteraceae bacterium
CTTCGTGCTGCTTTCACTGCCTATGCGTCTCACCTGCAGCGAGGACTGCCTGGGTGTTGCGGCGTGCAATAACTCGCGCCGCGAGGTGGGATAACGGCTTCTGAATTTGCGTTGCGCCCAGAGCAACAGAGCCGTCGAAAAAAGTAGCTACTTGTTGCGCTCAGCGGAACAGTCCGGAGCCTGGCGCGGCGGTCTGGGTACCTGCCTCTTCTTCCAATAGGCAATCCCCCCACCCACCGCGCCGGCCATGGCTATACCTGCCAGCGCCTGGGGGTTCAGTAGTCCCTGAGCGGCGGCCTCGGCGCTACCGGCCAGGCCACCCACGGCGGCCGCTCCGGCCGTCCCGGCGACCGCTACTCCAGCCGCCTTCAATCCTTTCTTCCAGTTCATATTGATCTCCTGAACCGATCCAGATCGCCCATCATCAGCCACGGGCCCGCTCTGTCTCGCACGCCTCAAGCACGTTGCGCTGATTGATGATCGTCCACAGGAGGTTGCCGTAGTTCGGGTCCGTCGCGTAGACCCGGGCGACACCCCGAACATACACCGCGAAGTCGTTGTCGCCTTTGAATCGCTGAAAGTGCGCCCGGTAGTCGCCGAGGCTACTCACCAAGTAGGCATGATCCAGGATGCCAGCCATGACATTCAAGTAGCCCGCGAATTCCTGCCGGAGTATAACGTCGAGTTTCCCGTCGCTCCTGGGCGTGACAGTTATAATCAGATCCTTCTTGATCCGGTTGATCTGGGCCTGGGTGAGAACCTCGCGAGTCACCTTCCACTCGCTGCGTTTGTGGCGAATCGCCTTCTTGATACCGAAGAAGTTCGTGCCGATTGGCGACCTGCCCCAACCGGTCTCGATCGCGGCCTGGGACACAATCATCTCAGCCGGAACCCCGTAGTGATCCTCTGCCGCAACCGCTCCGGGGATGATTCGGGCAAAGAATTCTTGTCTCGTCATACGTATATCTCCTTTGACTCCACTGGCCGACCAAGGACTTGCACCTGGCCGGCCAGTGCGCACAGGCGGTTGGCTCACTCGGCAGACCAAGCCCTCTGACTAGGCATAGAGCGAGGAAATCGCCTGGTTGACCGGTTCGCGGGTCAGGTGAAAGCGTTCGATCTCTGCCTGGCTTGCGCCGCAGCCTGCATAGACAGACTCGAAGGCTTCTCGCGGCGACCTCATCCACAATGCGGCCAGGGCGGCGGCATTGGCAGTGTAAGGGGCGGCCGCCACCTGGCCGATGTTCGCGTTGATCCGCAACCGCAGGACGAGCGGCCGGTCATGATTGGCGATATTGTCATTGAGCCACTTTTCCGGATAGTCCTCGCCGCTAAAGCTTCCGGCGGGGGCCCCTTGAATCTCGATCGTTGAGCCGCGCGGCAGCTTCTCCAGGAGAACCCCCCGAAGTAACTTCGCTTCAGCGAGGCTGATGCAGTGCTCTGGAGGGACCGCGAGAATCCGCTCACTGTGGTCCGGCCGCGTGATGGTCTTAAACATTCGAATCTCCTTTGTCTGTGGGTTGAGTGTGGTTGGGATCGTCGGCGGCTTGGTCTATGACGGCTATGCCAGACAGGTCTGGGGTGATTTCCACCCTTTTATTTGTCAGTTTGAGCGCGTACAGATAGCCCGCGACGATATTCTGCTTGGTCAGTTCGAGTTGGCGCAGGTGTTCGGCCATGGCCTCAGGGAAAGGAATAAAGGTGGGCTGGCTCATCGATCCTCCCCACTCGGCTTCACTGGATCAATGGGCACAAACGGCTGCACCGCGGCCGCGGCGATGATCCGGGCTGCCTCCTGCTGGAGAACCGCGGCCTGGGCCAGCTTGCGTTGGGCATCCTCGGGCGGCGGATCCGGGAAGCGATCGAGCACCGGCTTCAGGATGCGGTAGTAGCATTCCTTGGTGAACCAGTCAGCCTTGCCGGCGTAGGCGGGGCCGCCCAGCACCGGGTTGGCGTTGCGTTCGGCGATGAAGGCGTCCATCTTCTCGGCCACGGCGGCCGGGATACGGAAGCCGATTTGCTCGTCGCCTTCTTCCTGAAACGTGATGGTGATGTCGGGCATGGTTATTCTCCTTCGGTGACCGTGATGAGGAACACCCCGCCCGTGTCCGTCGTGATGGAAAGGTACGGGTTGGTGCTGGGGTAGTTGTTCCCCGACTCGATGTAGAACTGACTCGTCCAGGTACCGGCTGAATAGTTCAGCGGCGGGTGAGGCAACTGGAAACGGACGTTGGTGAAACCGGTTTTGTTGATCTGAGAAAAGGCGCCCGAGCCGATCGTGCAAGTTTTGTATCCGGTCCCGCTCAGATTGGCGGCAGTGATCGTGCAGAGCACTGAGCCGCCGTTGTAATCGGTGGTGTTCACGCCGGGCGGCCAGTTGGTGATGGTATAGGCGGTGAGCGTCGGCGTACCGGACAGCGAGACGCTGGAGGCATAGAAGTGCAGGCTGGCGGCGGTGATGGTGGCTCCTGCTCCAATCGTGGACGTGTCGAAGCGCATGAAGGACTTGCGCTTATCCACATCCGTCTTCCAACCCGTCTCCCCGCCCACGAAGGTATTCGTGTAGCTGTAGCGGACATGGAAGGCCGCCCAGAGGTTCGGAACGTTGATGCCGTAGTAGGCCAAATTGGACACACTGGCGTCGAACGTGCTGAAGTACATCGGCTGGGTGTAGAAGTCGGTATACGTGGCACTGGCCAGTCCATCGTAATTGTTCGACGAGCCGTTGGCGAGGAAGAAGGAGGTCTGCGCCGCGAGGGGCAGGGCCAGCAGGATCAACAAAAGGCGCATCAGTAACTCCTCGTGTACTTGATCGAGACGGAGAGGTTCTTCACGGTGGAGGCCGAGGCGGTGACGAAGCCGAGACCCTGGCCCATGGCGACGCCCGGCGTGGTGATCGTCGATGTCGAGGCTCCCGTAGCGGAGCAGGTTAGCGCCGAGTGCATATTGGTGCCGTCGCTGCGCCGGATGGTGAGGGAGACGGTCCCGGCGTCGGTCCAGCAGGCGACCTCGGTGACGGTGGCGGAGTGGGCATGCGCCCGCCAGACGTTGTTGAAAGTGGTGTTGGGGATGACCGTGGCTGGATCACCACCGAAGCCGAAGTTGATCTGAGCGGGCAGAGCAGTGGTGAGGATTTCGCTCCAGGGGGTGGTATCCGACCCATTCGTCTTCCTTGCCCAAAATCTCTGATCGAAGAACGAACCGGCGAACTGCATCGCATAGTTGTTCTCGGGGTTGTTGTGCCGAGTCGTCAGGAGGTGCCACCAGCTGGTGGCACCGGCCGGCCAGTTTGAATCCGGTTCGCTTGCTTGATAAAAGCCGCTGGGGAGACTGTTGGGGCTGGTGGTGTGGCCGACCAGGAGGGCATACTGCATCCAGAGTGGCCGGTTGCTGATCTTCGACCAGTCGAGGGACGACAACCAGGCCGGATTCACGTAGCTGCCAGTGGAGTGGAGCACGGTGCCGGGCAGATCCTGGGCGGTGAGGCTGCGGAATCCAGGAGCAGCGGGCGATCCCGAAGTTGGGCCAGCGAGCACAGTGTTCGCATTCTGCGGCAGCCAGTCCATGGTCAGGATGCCCGATGCAGTGATGGGCGAACCGAGGACGGTGAACTGAGCCGGGGCCGACAATCCGATACTGGTGACCGTCCCGCCTTCTCCGCCTCCGCCATCTGGGACGAAACATCCGGTGGCATTGCCCTGTGTGTCGATGCCCCGCGAGGCCTGGCCCGTGGGACAATCCGTGCCATCCTGAGCCAGGGCCTCGGCGGCGGGAACCGGCCCGCTGATCTTCTCGCCGGCCAACGATGCCAGCCAGGCGGGGTTGGAATAGGTGCCGGTGGAGTAGAGTACCGTTGCCGGCAGATCCACTGCCAAGTGCGAGTGGACCGAGGGCGGGAATGTGGCCGGCTTGTCTACGATTGACCCCCAGGGTAATTGCGTCACCCCCTGCTGCGTCCAGGTATTCGTACTGGTGCAGACATGGAGCCACTTCGTCAGCGGGGCGGTCGTCAAGTACACCGACTGACCGTAGATGCAAGTCTCCGGCAAGGTGGTCACCAGCCGGATTGGGGACGTCCACAGGGCGTTCGAGGCATCCAGCCGCCCATCGATATCAAGGCTACTGGGGACGCGCTGTGCCAGAAGTGCCCCGGCGGACAGCGAAAAAAGCAAAACGAGTCTTCCCATACTCAACTCCTCACTACGACACGCCCGGTGAATGGGACCAAAAACGAGGCACTGATGCTGGCCGCATCCACAAGGGCGAAATCCACGATGGCGGCCCGCCCGGAGGAATCCCAGGCCTGCGCCACCACGTCCTGCGTGCCGAGATTGTGAGTGATTGTCACTGTCCCGGTGGCTGCATTCAGATTCTCAACGTGCTTGCCGCCCGCCGCGGCGTTGAGAGCGGCGAAGTTCGCATTGATGACGGCGCGGGCATCCTTGGGCGTGTCAGTCCCCTGAATGACGACGATGTTAGCCATCTACCTGCCCCCCGGCGTGCCTATCCCCACAGGCCTGTTCGTCTCTGACGGCGGAACCTTCACACCCTGATACGTCTGCTGCGGCTCCCATGGGAAACTGGCCTCATCCCAGGTGAAGACCGCTTGCTCCCACGTCCCCTCATGCCAGATCGCCTTCATCTGTTCCAGATTCACCGCCGCCCCTCCTCAACCCGGACGAGCGCGGAGCGCTCGATGGCCTGCTTGATCTGCCGCTCGATATCTTCCTGGTGGGCGCGAAGCTGCGCGATGGCTGGCATCGCCTGCGCGTGTTGCAGTAGGATCGGCTTCAGGATCTGCTCGTTGCAGACATGGAGGAAGAACTTGGCCTTCGATCCTTCGAAGGGGTTCTCCTGATGGGCGACGACCTGGTTGTTTTCGACCCGCATTTCCCGCCGCGTCAGACCATCGACGTGCGCCTGGATCGCGGCTGCGGCTTCGGCGGGGATGACGAACTGGACAGGCTCGTCGCCGTCCTCGTGAAACGTGATCGTGATCTTAGCCATGTCTTAAATCCCTGCCGTGTTGAGTCGTTGCAGAATGTCATCCAGGGCACTGGCGACGTGGGGATGGCTCCAGTTGCCATACGTCACCTGCCACGCGTTGGTGTTCTCGCCGGGCGGTCCTTGCGGTCCCTGCGGGCCTTGAGGGCCTTGGGGCCCTTCCGGGCCGGCCGGGCCTTGGGTGCCCTCCTGCACAGTAACGTCGCCAAACTGCCCATTCACCGACCGGACGAGGCCGGACACTGTGCCTCCGACGACGTTGATCCCCTGCTGGACCAACAGCGGAACGTGAGTCGTCACGCCGCCTTGGCCTGCCGAAAACTGCGCATTCCCGGATGTGAATACCGCCAGGGCACCCAGCGCGGAAATCGAGGTGAACTGCAGAATATTCCCCACAATGCCATTGCTGCCGATGCTGACGGTCTGCCCGCCGCCGGTCAGATTGATCGCGCTGGGGCTGATATCGACCTGGTTCGACCCGTTCACGGCCACGAGGCCACTGACGCCCACGGTGAGACTCCCGCCGCTTCCTGCGCCCGCGAAAACCGCATTCCCGCTAAACAGGGCGGTCCCCGCCAGAAGCTTATTCACCGCGATGCCGTTGACCGCCAGCAGATCCCCGTTGTGCGTGAATTCCGGACCCAGGTTGTAGGCCTTGGCCAAATCGACAGCGGCCTGGGTGAGCTTCCCGTCTTGGCCAACGATGAAGTCGGGGCCGACTTTGGGCTGGAACTTCCCGGCCACGATCTCAAAGCCGAGCACCTTCGTGGCGTCCATCTGAGTCAAGTCGAGGCCAGTGGAGGCAGGCAGAGTGAAGTTGACCGTGACCGTATCGGTCTCGACCACATTTCCGCGCCAGTCCACCGGGCGGAACCGCCAGGTGAGGTATTCGGTTGCGGCGGGCAGCTTGATCTTCTCGATCACGAAGCTCGTCCGTTCGCCGAAGTCGCCGTGCTTTTCGTAGGTTTCGCCGGGGACCGGATCGAAGTTCGCGTTCAGTCGCCAGATGCGGCCCACCTTCGTGTACCAGTAGTCGGGCGAGGAGGGCGGCGTGAAGTTGACGGCGATGTCGATGTACTTTGCGCCGTCGATGGTGCGCTGATTTTGGATCGAGACCGAGGGATTGACGACAGGGCCGGGCGAGCCCCAGGGCGCCAGGTCCACCCACTTGATGGGCGCCGCCGCATCCACCGGCCTCCAAACGCCGGACACCTGGTTGGCGGCGGTCAAAGCGATGAAGACGCGGGCGCCGTCCCTCGGGCGGCGGCGCCAGGTCTGGAAGTTCGTGCCGGTGGACGAGGTTAGGCCGGTAAACTCGGCGATACCGGGGGTGGGTGTGTGGCCGTGCGGCCGCTCGCAGATATAGGCCGTCACGATGTCCGCGCCCTGCGGCAATGTGAAGGCGACGGAGACGTTGCCGTAAGGCTCGCCGTCCTCGCCGTTCGTATAGCCGTCGACGTTCACGTTGAAAGATCCGGAATCCACAGGCGGGATGACCTGATCGACCGGCAACGAAACCTGGACCGTGACATCGTTCGTCTGAATGCGGTTGTTCGGGTCGGCCTTCGAATAGGCCCAGCCGCGCACTTTGTACTCCCGAGACTCGCCCGGCTGGATTTTCCACCAGTCGCCATCCTCAACCGGCGCGTGCGGTTTGCCCGCGGTATGGGACTGAAAGGCGTATGACCACGAGGCCGTCTCCAGATCCTGAAGATCGAAAACAGTCCCGCCATAGGCGCCGCCCGCGGGCACGTTCGAGAGGCTGATATTGAGCCGCCACTCCTTGGCGATCGAGCCGGGAATGGGCCGGTAAACGGCCGTCACGGACTGGATCGTGGGCGCGGCGAGCTCGAGGGACTGCTCGGTGACCGTGGCGGCGGAGATGGCGTACTGGCCATGCACCGTGGGTACGCCGTCGTGAAGCACCTTCTTGAACTTCTGCCGGTCCCGCGGCGAGTAGCTCATCATGTGCAGGTACACCGTCGCGGGCAGCGAGGCGGGCTTTGGCAGCGTGACTCGAACGTGGTCCACGTTCTCGCCGGGCGCTTCCCAATTCGCCGTGTAGGGGTGGCGGCCGCGATCGAGGACCGTTCCGTCTGCCAGTTCGGCGACCACTTCCACGCCTTCGAAGTCGCCGATCGTGAAGAAGTCCCCCACTCCGTGGTAGGGCGGAATGTAGCCTTGCTCGATTTCGACGCCCGCCGCGCCTTGTCCGATCACCGGGTTGCCAACCAGCGTCACCGACCCCAGTTCGTCGCCCACGATCCCGGCCAGGTAGTCGGTGAAGTCCAGCGTGACCCGGACCGACGGCGTGTGATTCACGGGCAGATTCACGCCCGTATGCCGTACGAACGCGTTGGCATAGCCCCACGTCCGCGAGAGCGCGTACAGCGTCCAGGTCACCTTCGGGGTGGCGAGACTCTCCAGGTATTCACGCGGCGGCACGGGCAGGTCCAGCGGAGCGATCCAGATCCGCGCGTCCCCCGGCTCGCTCGGCTCGCTGTAGTGCCAGCCCTGCGGGTAGAGCTGGCCCGGATAGGCGGGATTTTCCGGGTCGGGATCGTCCTCTTTCGGGATCTCCACGAAGGCGTAGCATCCGGCGAAGATGCTGTGCTCCGGAGCCGTGCCCTGTAGGCCGATGAGTACCCGGCCATCCTTGATCTCAACTGGCGCCTGCAGGTTCGTCACGCTGCCGACCTCGGGCTGTTGCCCCGGCAGGACCGGCCGGAAGACGCCCGGCACGCCCACAGTGGCCTGGGGAGCCGAATCGTCGTAAATGCCGAGTGCGTAGAGCTGCCCGGTGATCGTGACCTCGTCATCCGGTTCGAAGCCGATCTCAATTACCCGGAACGGAACGTTTTTCAGTCCATGCTCCCCCGAGGAGACGGTGATGATGTCGCCGATCTCCAGTGGGGACGCGCCGATGTTGGAACGAAAACTAACGAAGCGCCCCAGATCCCGCGCCTTCGCCCTCGCCCATTGGCCAATCCGCCAGGCCTGGAAGTAGGAGTCGATCATCGCGCCATCGACTTCCTCGTTATTGACCCGGTGCACCTGTGCCTGGTGCTCGTAATCGTTCACCCAGACCTCGCGCGCCTCGAAGCCCGCCGGCGCGTCGACGTACTTTACCGTCACCCTGTTCGTGGAGGCCTGCCGGTCTGAGAGCGGATAGGCGATCTTGCCAATGGTGTTCGAGTCGTCGAACGCCTTGTGAATGAAGTGGACCTGTTCGCCGGCGGCATGCGCCTCCGCCAGCGGTACTGCAAAATGCAGTACGCCGGCCCCAACCTGGCTGACCTGGCGAACCTCGGCGGCCGCCGTCAAGGCCCCGATCAGCACCCAGTCGCCGGCGGCGAATTCGGCGCTCTCCTGTACCGTGAGCTGCGTGGCCTCGGCGCTCGACGGAGCGGCGATCGCCGTGTTCGCGACGGGCCGCTCCGTCCGGATCTGGAGTTTCCCCTCCTTGGAGAATGTAACGTAACCCCGGAACGAAGGCAGCAGTTTCTTGAAGAGCACATCGGCGGCTTTCTCGGCCCTGCCGATCACGCCGTTCATCGTGAAGCGCTTGACCATGACCACCGGCGGGGTCACATTCGTGTCGTCATCCACGCCCGGAATATAGTCGTCGTAAGGGCCATCCACCAGCGGGTCTTGTCCATAGACGCCCGTCGACTGAAACCGCTGGTAATCGGCGCCCACCTCCATCGATCCTGGGAGATTCGGCGGGGCGAAGATCTTTTGATCGTTCGTCGGGTCTGCGATCAGCTCATCGCAGTACGCGGCGGTCTCCGCGCAGACGCCGAAGTCGATCCAGCTTTCCGGGAATCCCATGCCACCCTGCGCGAGGCTGAGCCGGAGGAACCAGAGCGTGAGCCAGACCGGATTGTCCGTCCAGCCGAATCCCGTCCATTGGCCTGAGGTGTCGTAAAAGTCAGTGATCGCCCCGAGCAGAACGCAATCGATGACCGGCGCGGGATCTTCGTCGCGCACGTCGCTCGGTACGGTGACGCCAACATAACAGAGCAGGTTGTAGGGGTAGCCTTGCGGGAAGCGCGGATCCACGAGTTGGGAGCCGGTACCGCCGAGCTGCCCCAGGTGGCCTGTGGCCGAGGCCACCAGTTGGCCGTTGGCCCTGATGTAGGTGATGTTCGAGCAGGCTCCCACGGCCAGCGCCGCCAGGATCTTGGTTTCCCCGCCCTCGTCCACATACTGAATCGGGATGCCGGCGATCTGGGCCCGGCCCATCACCAGGGGGATTGGCACTTCATACGGGGTGTCATCCACAGCGTTGAAGGCCGTCGTCTTGGTGACCGTCTTCTTCCTGCTAAACAGCAGCATGAAGCGCTTGCTCTCGACTTCCTGGTACTGGAAGGTTCCTGAGTGAGGGACGAATCGGAAGCCCCCGAAGCGGTTCGTGTTGCCGAGTTCCGAGCACCGCGCCCAGCTCTTGTTGCACTCACTCTCCGCGCCGGCGTAGCCGCATTCGTAGCTCTTGAATTGCCAGGGGCAAAAGGTGGTGAACCGCCGTGACGGCACTTCGTGATCGAGCGAGCCGAGCAACTGCACGGCGGTGATCGTCGCCGACCCTTCGTCGATTTCCGACGGCCGCTCCATCACACCGTTGAACAGGACGAGCGAATCGTTGCTGACGTCCCGGTCCACCTTCCGGATCACCAGCCGGCGGCCCTCGATGCCGTTGTGGAGGAGCAACTCGGCGATCGAGGTGTCCACGTTCGAGAACGTCACCTGAACCTGGTCAAACTGCCCTCCGTCATAACGGCGGATCGCGGACCGCGAAAGCACATACGGGAGGTAGTTATTCCCGCCCCAGGAGATGGCCTGGTCGGAGAAATAAAGCGTCTGGCTGTCCAGATACAACTCGTACAGATCCACCGGCTGGTTCGCCGTCGCACCCAGCGCCGCCCGCAACTCTGGAGAGAGTTGGATCAAGAGGACACCTCTTCAAAGACCACGCGGCCCTCATAGGCGTCGTAGCCGACGTGGGTGAACTCCGGGGCCTCGCCATAGCGGACCGTGATCGTCTCTGAGGTCCTTTCCGGATGCTGCCACTGGAAGGCGTTGAGCTTGCCTTTCTCGTCGGCGTAATGGCTGAGAATCGCCTGGCGCTCGGCGTTGGTGATGGGGAGCGAACTGCCGAAGTTGAGGGTGAACTGGCGGCCCTTGCCCGCGGCTTTCAGCCGCCGCTGCTCGGAGCCGTCGCGATGCTGGCTCACGAGCACATCAGGCTCGGCCGCCCGCTCCTCAATCGGGTAACTCGGCCGCGGACTGGAGGGAAAGTTCGCCATCAGGCCGACGCCCCTTGAATCACCGTCCGTAGCTCGCCGTTGCTCTTGATATTGCGCGAGACCTCGCGCACGATGACGCCCGGCTCGTGGCGGATCGAGAGTTCCACCCGTTGGACGGCGGGCGCCGCGGCGGCCGCCCCGGGCGACTGAGCGCCGCCGGGAGCGCCGACCTGGATCACCTGGACCTGCGGGCTCGACGTCGGCCGCGCCACGTTCTGCTGGAAGCTGCCGCCAGCGCCGGCGTCTCGGGTCTGGGCGAGATTCGCGGAGATGCCGGTAAGAATGCCACCAAGCGAGCCAAGCGCTGCTGCAGCGGCAAAGTGGCGAGCCGCGCGCGCCCACATGCCGAATGCCGCGTACGCGATACCCATGGCCGTCTGCTCGACGGCCATCACCATCAGCCTCTGAGCCACAATATTGATAAGTCCGGCAATGAGCTTCTTGCCGGCGTTTTCCTGCCCACTGACTAGATCGGCCCAGAAGGCGCCCCACGCCTGAGTGACCTCGCGGCCAATGGTGAGCATGTTGTCTCGGAAATGCTGCAGCGTCGCATGGAAGGGACTGAGATCAACCTGGTTTAGCCTCTCCATCTGGATGAGAAGCTCCGTGTATGGCTTCAGCCATTCCGGCGTGTTCCGATCGAGCATGGCGCGCAGATCTTCCTGGATCCGGCGCTGCTCCTCCCGCCTGCGCAGCTCGAGCTCGCGAACCTCGCGATAGCCAGGATCGTCGGCCAGGTTTCGGATTTCCCGCGTCATCGCCGGGGGCGGGGGCAGCTTCGTCACGTCGGACATCGACCGCGCCAGCGCGGATAGGAGTTCCGCTTGCTCCTTCGCGGCCTCATACTCCCGGTCGAACGCGGCCCGCTGGATCTCCACCATCTCGGCAACCCAGTTCTTGTAGGCCGCCCGGCGCAACATGTTCTTCTTCTCCTCGCTGATCAGGGTGAGCGCTTCGATTTTCTGCAGCGTCTCCGCCCAGCGCGAGATGGCCTCCATTTCGGGAGTCGCGTAGCGTCTGGCGAGTTGATCCCGAATGGAGTTGAACTCCTTCAGCTGATCGGCCAGCTTCTTGACGTCCGCGGCGGCCCGATCGGCGCTTGGTCCGAAAGCATCGGTACCGCCCTTTCCGGTGACGACGGCTTTGGCGTACTTTTGCAGTTCAGCCTCGGTCAGCCGCAGCCACTCGGCAAACTTCCTCAACGCCTCCGCGTTGTCGCCGACGCCGTCAAAAGCTTTGAATGTGTCTCGCAGTGCGAGCCGGGCGAACTCCTCGCTCGCCTCCACCATGCGCCGCATCGATGCGACCTGCTCCCTCGCCGCCTTCCCCATCTCGCCGGGCAACATCGCAATCAGTTCCATTAAGCGCCCCAGCATTTTCGCGCCGGCCGAGGAGAGCGCGGCGATCGCCGCCAATTGAGCGTTCACGCTGACTTTCACGACACCCCAAAGGGCGTCCCAGGCATAGCTCAGGAGTTCCAGCACCTCGATGGCGGCCGCCGCGCCCCGGATAAGGGCCAGAACGAAGCGGTTCGTCGCCAGAGTGATCGCATCGAGATCGTCCTTCGACTTGACGAACTCGTTCAATTCCTTCATCAGCTTGCGGAAGAGCTCGAGCATCACCCCGCTTCTCGACGCCGCTTCGGCGATATCCCGCTGGTAGTCCTGCCAGGCCTTGGCGACCCGGCCGACCATGTCGGCGTACGAAACGAAATCCTCCGGCAGCCGGGCGACGGCAACGCGGGTCTGCTCCAGCATTTCGTTGTAGAACGCCTGCGCTTTCGCGGCATTCTCCACTTCGGTGGCCTTCTGGCCCGTGGCGGCCGCCATCTCGGAGATGGCGTCCTTGACGTTGATCATGAGTCCGACCGCCTGGAGGCTGCGGGCATTGCCCTTGATCAGCGATTCGGTTAGGGCATTCAGCGCCTGGGCGCCATCGACCCGGGCCGACTTCGCCAGGCGGTTCACGTTTCCGGCCAGCTCGACATACTGCTCGCTGGTGAGGCGCACGCCCGCCTGCATGACCTTGTTCGCGTTCCGGAGCAGCTCGGCGTCCTGCACCAGGCCGTCGGTCGCATTGCGCAGCCGGTAGAACGTGTCCGCGGACCAGTTCACCGATTTTGCCAGGCCCTCATAGGCCAGGCGCAGTTCGGTCACGCCCGAGGCGTCCCTCATCAGCCTGTGGATGTAGGCGCCCAGACCGACGACAGCGCCTGCGGCGGCGAGCCCGAGGGTCAGCAGGTGGCCCTTCATGGCGCCGAGCGTGGAGTTCGAGGACTGCTCCGCGCCCTTCAGTTCGCGGATGTAATCGCGTGCGGCCGAAATCACCTTCACGAAGGAATCCACACCGGCACTTGCGAACGCGGAAAGCGACGCGCCCATCTGGCGCATCTGAGACTGCATCGCGGCCTTGGTCCGCTCGACGCCGGCGCTGATGCGGTCGGTATAGCTGCTCGTCAGTTTCGCTTCAACGGTGTTCTGTGCCATTGTTTCTCTCCGCGTAACGCTTCATAATGAAGGCGTGATCACGATCCTCATCCTGTGGATGTTTGCCGCGCTGTTCGTCTGGGCGGGCATCGAACTGTTGTTCATGGCCTGGCGCGCCGTTCTGTGGATCTGTATCGCTGCGCTCTCGATCCTCATCTGGATCGCGGAAACGGCAATTGCCCCATTTGCGCCTCGACGTCCCGAACCTCGAACCAGCGAGTGATCAAGGCGAGCGCATCCCACTGCTCCGCGCTTAATTCTTCCGTAATCCCGTAACCGGCCCTCCGCCAGTTGTGGAGCCGGATGAGATCCCCCACCCAGGCGCGAAACTCCGCCGGGTAGAGGGCGTCGTAGCGCCGCATCGGGCAGACCGGACAGTAACCCTCCTCGTCGAGGTCTCCGGTCCGCCGCGATGGGCATTCTCTGCATTCATCCTCCCGCTTGGCGATGTCGCTCTCCAGGTACTCGCGGACCCGGGCGGTCAGTTTCCCTCCCCGTCCTCGTCGTCCGGGGCGGCGTCCTCGAACCTCATGGCGACGGCCGAGAACCAAGAGTCGGGGATCAGATCGAGCCAGGACTCGACCTGGCGGCCGAGCAGCGCGCTGGCGTGCCTCAGATCTTCCTCACTGAGCACGGATTGAGCATTGAGCGGCCGGATTTCCCCGCCGGCCGATTCGTACTGGGCGTTCTCGACGTCCAGCAGAATCTTGCGCACGAACTCGGGCCGGGCCTCGTAGAGGCGGCTCTTGATCTTGTTCCGCTTGGTCTCGAAGCGCTGCGAGAGAAATATGGAGACCTCCTTCGCGGTAGGCTGGCGGCAGATCATGGTCACCGTCTCGCCTCCGACGGAGATCGGAATCCGCTGTTTCGAAGATAGTGCGAGGGCCATTGTTTCCTTCCTTAGGCTGCGACAGCCAGGTAGCTTGGCTGGCGCTGGTTGATGACGTTGAGGATCAGGCCGCCGTGAACGGGATCCGCCATGACGGCAAATTTCGCGGCGACCACGAGCGTGCCTTCATCGACGCCCTTCTTGGCCTCGGCGTAGGCCACCCGCGGCAGGATCGCCTCGATGGTGTAGTTCGCGATGCCGTCGGCCACGCCGCCGATGATCGGGATCGACATCACATATTCGTTGCCCGCCAGCAGCGCGGCCCGGTGCGTGGAATCCTCGATTTCGAGCGTTGCCTCGAAGTCCACCTCGTACATGCTGCCGCGCCGCAAGCTGCCGACGTTGCCCGAGGGGTCGCCGAACAGATACGCCCCCCGGCCGTTGTTCTTGAAGCCGAGCGAGAAGCGCACCAGCGGCGCGGAGAGATCGTCGCCGCCGGTGATCACCTCCCCGTCGAACGTGCCGCCGCGCGTCAGCTTGGCGTCTCCATAGATCAGGTAGCTCTCATCGACGCGGGCGGGTTTGGCCGTCGCGTCGGCCACCTCGTGGCCGCTGCCGATGAGATCGGCCTCGAACTCGACGAACTGGCCGCGCTCGGCGCTGAGCGTGAAGGCGCTGCAGGCGACGCCCCGGAACCGGTTCTGGACATGACCGTCGTTCTCGACCATCGTGCGCGTGGGCAGCTCGACGACGGTCTTGTCGATCTCGATCTTGTGGCGGTAGGCCTGAGTCGCGCCTACCTGGGTGACGGTGTCCTTGCCCATCGCCATCGAGGCGAACAGGGCCACCAGGTGGGGATGCGCCTTGCCCTTGTGCTTGCCCGCGAACTTCTTCGTGATGAGGCGCTTCGCCGTCGGCAGCAGTTCGCCGGTGATCTCCTCGGTGTTCACATAGAAGTTCTCAGGCTCCGGCTCCATGGGCTCGCCCTCGAAATACAGGAGGGTGTCCACGGCGGCGGGGGTCGCGAGTGCGGACTGCACCTGGAGCGAGAAGCCGCGCCAGGCGCCGGTGATGTTCTTCGGCATTATTCAGGCTCACTTTCTCCGGCCTTGGCCGGTTTGGACGGCTTCTCCACCGCCCGGAAATACTCGGGGTAACGTTCGGCCAGGCGGCGCGCGGCCGCGCCGTCGATAACCTGGCCCGCCCGATAGACTCCGGCGAGGCCTTCGTCGTAGATCTGCACTGGAACGCTGCAAATTGCTTTCATAGCTCGACCACCTTCGTCACCTCCACCGCGATACTGGCGACCGCGAAGCAGAGGGGTTTCTGCTCTACCACCACGAAGCTGCTCACCACTTCGCCCGTGACAAACGTGTTCGGGCCAAGCAACTCGTCCGACCGGCGCGCGCCGTGGATCGCCGCCTCGGCCGCGCGCGCCAGGCCGAGCGCTTCCGCCCGCGCATCGCGGCCCTTCTGCGCCCGCGTCACAATCAAAACCTGCGCGGGGATCTTGTACTGGATCTGCCCGGTGGTGAATGGAGAGGAACGTGAGGGATCGAGGGCCGCCGTGATCATGACGGCCGGCAGTTCTTCGCCGCGGAAACCCTTACTCAGCGCTTCGCCAGTAAATAGCACCTCGCGCACCTCGGTCTCCCAGACGCGCACGCCCGTCAGGCCCGGCGCGACTTGCAGGATCGCGAGCAGGCCGGATTCGATCTGCGCGTAGAAGTCGATCACGCCTGTGCCTCCCGCGCCAACTCCTGCCGGATGATCTCCTCATATCGGGGCAGGAAGTCGCGCACGGCCTGCCCGAACATCGCCCGCGGCTTCATCCCCTGGATCTTGACCGAGCGGCGGATGATCGGGTTGCCCTTTGCGTCGTAGGCGCCCCAGAAAAGCCCGCGCTTTTGCTTGGCGGAGATCAGAATCGGCCGGCGCTCTGGTCCGTAAATCCCGGTGCCAAATTCCACGAATGGCGCATAGGCCATATGAGTACCGACGACAGCCGTGGCCGAGCCATCGGCATTACGGTCGACGCGGAATCCGATTGAACGCACCAGCGTACTGGTCCGTTTGGGAGTGAGCGCCATCACGCGCGCCTGAAGTTCGGGTGCGGCGCGGCGCACGGCGCGCTCGGGAATCCGCTCGAATTTCGCAGCCCGCTCCTCCAGCATCTTCGTGAGCTGGTCGAGCAGCTTCGCCGGGTTGTCCCACTCGAATCTCACGCGCTCACCCCCATCCGCGGCCGGCGCCAGCGGTTACAGGCCGCCCGGACCGCCGGGGCCAGTTGAGCCTGGGCGTAGTTGATCGTGACCCCGGATTGCTGGTTGGTTTCGCTCACTAGTCCCTGCTTGGTGGCCGTGTTCGCCAGGTGCATCACCTGTAACATGCAGGCGCCGCTGACCTCGGCGGGGACCTCCTCGTACCCTGCCCTGTAGGTGACCTCGATATTCTGGAGGCCGTGCGGAAAGATCCGGCCAGCGGCTCTGAGCCGGGCATCGTAGCCGGTACCGCCTCCGAACCGGATCCAGTTCTTGTAGATCAGGACTTCACCGGTGGGGACATCGAAGCCGTTGATTTTCAGCGCAAGCACTTCGACGATCGGAGTGTGACGAAGTTCCAGCGTGGAGGTGGAGTCCCCGTCGTATTTTTCGGTGTACTCCTCCACCGTGAATCCCCGGCCGCAATAGGCGATGATCTGCGCCGAGGCGATCCGGATCTGCGATCGCAATTTCGCATCGTCAAACGTTTCGCTCGGAGAAACACCCAACAGTTCCTTGAGCGCCCCGGCGGAGCAGAGTTCCACCGGCGCCTGCACCGCCGGGGATGCCAGTATCGTGAGAGCCACCTGGTTACTGGGTCCCTCGTCCGGATTGACGACACTGACCAGGAGCGTACCAGCCAGACCGGAGAGCAGATTTGGCACCACGCTGGTAGCCTCATCGTTCCCGGCAAGGACGGCGTTCGGGTCCTCCACCGAGACTCCTGGCGCCGCATAGACCACGATCAGGCCAGGTTCGAAGGCCTCGCCATAAAGGGTGATCGTATCCCCAGGCCGGGCGGTGGATGGATCGACGCTGTGCAGGAGCGCGCTCATCGAGAAAAGATTCCTTCAAGAGGGGGCGCCGCGGCGCCCCCCGGTCCAATCGTTGGTCTTGCCTTTGTCCGCCAGTCGAACCCGCGGTTCGCGGCGAGACAATGCTTATCTCGGTTCAGGGGGGATATGCCGGTCACTCCTGCTGCGGCGCCGAAGCTTTCGAGGCCCCGGCGCGCAGCGCACGCACTTCCGCTTCGGCGTCCTCGCGCGTGGCGAAGAATTTCACGGGCGTAGTCCGCGGGCAGGCGAGATCCTTGACCCAGGCCGGGACCTGCTGGATCTCGAACGGCATGAACTTATGCTCGCCGAGCACCAGGCTGCCCATCGCCAGCATGAAGACGGCGAAGAGCGATTTCGAATTCGTTGGCGATTTGCTCATAGACGTGTCTCCCTCGGGGGACCGCTTAGGCCGCCTTCACCTGCGCGTGATCGTAGATCACGATGGCGTCCGGGTTTTCGACCTGCACGTCGCCGCGCATCGTCAGCACGAAGTCGGTCGCCCGTTTGCGCGCATTGCGCTGGGTCTCGATCCGGATCTGCCGCTGCAGCCCGATGATCAGGTTCCGCAGGTCGGTCAGCATGACGATGGTGCCGTTGGTGTATTCCACGGCCGGTTCGCCGTAGTTGAACACCATGTCGGTCTTCAATAGGGGCACCTGGACGTTCTGGATGCCGCGCAGCGGCACGTCCCGGATCCCGGTGATGGACGCGAACGCTTCGCTGTAGCCTTTCGTGGCCAGCTCGTCGTTGTAGTCCAGATACGCGTCCGGATGCAGGATCCAGCCGAGCGTCCGCGTGTCCTGCCGGTACTTGGTCGGTAGGGACTTGAGCACCCGCGTCGCCTTCGCGCCGTTCGCGCCGGGCCAGTAGCGGTCCGCGTCGGCCATCGCCTCGATGCGGTGGCAGCCGCCGGTGATGGCCTTCTTGTAGAAGCCGTTCCACCGGTCGAGCAGGAAGTCGTCGGCCACCGCGGTGTCGCCGTGGATCGCAGCCTGCTCGATTTCATTCGCCGCCGCGCGGGTGATCATGCCCAACAGCGTCTGCAGGAAGGCGTCGCCTTCGATGTTGTCTTCGAGCGTGTCGTCGCCGACCGAAACGATCCCGATGATCTCCTTGGTGACCAGCTGGATCTGGGTCGGCCCGGAGAGGCTGACGGTGTCGCCCGGATCGACGCCCGGCGTGGCCTTCACCAGCACTTTGCTGCCGAGGCCGATCTTGTCGATGTTCTTCGTCGGCGAGTTCATGAACTCGGTGCGGATCCGCTTGAGCAGGGTGGACTCGTCGACGATGTACTGGAGGAACTTCGTGGCTTCGTCGACCGACAGGCCGTACTGCCAGTTCTGGGCGGTGATGACCGCCTTCGAGAGCCGCTGCCCCGGCGTCATCTGTTCCAGGAAGGACTTGAAGGCGGGGAACTTCGCCCCGTCGTTCGGGTTCGCCGACGCGGCCGTCTTCATGACCTTGCTTCCGACGCTGGATTTCTCCACCGCCGCCAGCCGCTCGTCGATGCTGGCGACGCTTTTCACCAGCGGTTCGACGGCCTTGGTCACCACCTCGGCCAGATCGGAGGCCGGGGCGGGATTCTGGGGCTGGGCCGAGGCCGAGGCCGAGGCCGCGGCCGGTTTCGCCGGCGCGGATTCGGTCTTTTCGACCTCCGTTGCGTCGGTGATGACGATGGTCGTGGATCCGCCGGTGGCGTCTTCCTGCCCGTCATCGATGGTTTCGCGGGACGTCGATTGCGAGACATGATTGTACTTGCTGACTCTGACGGTCTGTGCCTTGGTGCCGAGCACGGTTTTCACCGCTTCGGCCACCTGGGAGGCCAGCGACTTCTTGGCCGCCGCGGCCTTGGTTTTCTCATCCATTTGGGACTCCTTCTTGGTGGGTTCAGCCTTGTACGCCAAGGCCACGGCGCCGGGGTTCGCGGGCCGCAGCTCGCTGCCCCGGACAATCGAAAACTCTTCCAGTACGAGGTTCTTGGTCTTAGCCATTTGCGCCTTCCTCATCCGGCTGATACCAGCCGCCGATCGAAAACCCGCTGATTTCGCCTCTGGCCGCCGCCTCGCGCAGCTCGGGATCGTGCAGCTTCACACCGACAAACCAGGCTACGTGCGTGCCGATGAAATGGAACGTGGACTCGACCAGGGTCGCCTTCGCGGCCTGCTCGTGGTTCTCCTTGATCACCGCCTGGCCGGAGTAGTAGTCCTCCATGAACTGGTAGACCGCCTTGACCAGTTCCTCCTGGGGCACCACGTCGCCCTGGTCGTCGAGCAGGTCGGCGACCGAGGCGTAACCCCAGATGATGCCCAGTTCCTGGCTGGATTTCTCCACCCGGATCGACAACTTCACTTCGCGTCTCATCCAGGCACCCCGCTACCGGCCCGGAACCCTGTCCCAAATCGTTTTGGGACACTCGGGGCATGGTTCCCTATCCCCCCGGCTTCCGGGACGCGCCAGAATCGATTTACGCGGCTCATTGGTCGAGCGCCCCCCTCACGACCAGCAGCACATCCAGCAGGTCGCAGCGGCCGTCGCCGTTCTGGTCGTCGCTACAAGGCGACCGCCCGAATACCTGGTCGAGTATCAGCTGGAGATCCGCCATGTTCGTGACGCCGTCGCCGTTGAGGTCCGACCGCGCGAGCACGCGGATTTCGTAGACGGGGCCGGATGCGATCGACTGAACCACGGCTTGCGCACTGGCGGCCATCAGGCCGGACAGCGGGATTTGATACAGCCCCTTCGCTGCGGTGGAGGGCACGGTGACCGTGTATTTCCCGACTTCGCCCGGCGCCATCGTCGTTTGGTTCAAGGCCACCAGGAGACAGAGCGTGGCCTGCTCCGAACAGTAAAGGGTCTTTTCGGCGGCCACCGCCGCGGCTCCGGCCTGCGCCGCCGCCGTCGCGCCCGCGGGCAGCTCGAGAGTCCACTGCAAGCCCGCCGGCCTCGGACCAGGCGCGGCCAGGGACAGTACCAGATCGATACTTTGCCCCGGCCGCGCCGTTGCGGGGCCGGAAAGGGTTAGCGTGGTCTGCGCCGCGAGGGCGGCGGACAGACTGATCAACAAGAGCAGTGTCTTCATTGTCCCTCCCAAATTCTTTCCGGGTCGATCTGAAACTCGTCGTTCACTACCGGCGACATCCAACAGCGGCAGTTGATCAGCTCGTGCGGCGGCAGACTTGGATCGCTCGGCGAATCGGCGAGGTACGTGTTGCCGTCGTCGCTGGCCAGCGCGAACTTCTCATCGATCCCCGCCTCGGCGCCGTCCATCGCCTGGTGCGACGGCCGGGTGTTCTGGCCCAGCGCATTCCATTTCTTGCGCTGCACGCCGTTGCGCCGGAACGTCTCCAGTTGCGCCAACTCGGCCGCGATCGCCGTCTCGGTCAGCGCGAAGCGCTTCGCTTGCGCCATCGTCACGTCCCCCAACTGCTGGCGCAGATCGGCCAGGAAGCGCCGGTCATACGGGTTGCGGCCCAACTCGTAGAATTGCCGCACCATGGACTCCATCACGCCGGCGATGTTGTTCCGGGTGGCGAAGATCTCGGCCGATACCCGTTCGAGCAAGGCCGCGCGGATCGTTTCGTTACGCAGGGAGAAATCCGCGGCGGCGATGCCAAGCTGCCGCAAGGCGAATTTTGCGGCTTCCTCAAAGGTCTCCTGCCTCGTGGCCTCCACGATCGCCGCGGCCACTGTCTCGACGTCGTCGTAATAGCTGAAGCCGGCCAGCAGGTCGATAATCAGTTGCCGGTCCTTTTCCGTGAGCGCCTTCTCCACCCGAGCCGCGTCGACGGCGTCTCCCTGGACATGGCGCGCCAGCCGGTCCCACCCCTTCGTGTGCTGGAGATGCGTAAACAGCGCGTCGATTCCGCCGCTCCAGTACGTCAGCACCTCGCGGTAGAGCTTGCGGGACGCGCGGACGCGATCGAAGCGGCGCGCGCGCCTCACCCTCCTGAGAAGGCGGGCCGTGCCGGTCAGTATGGCCGCAGCGGCGATCATAGTTGTACCGCCTTGCGGACTTCCCGCTGGATCTCTTCAATGGCGGCCTCGAACGCCGCGGCCCCACCCAGGGGGAGATCCCCATCTGACAACGGATCCAGATCCGGGAATCGCTCCCGCCGGACCTCGTTCGGGACCAGCACGCCCCGGTCGAGATAGGTAGCGTCGACGCGGGAATTCGCCTCGCGGTCATCGAGATCCCAGGCCTCGAATTCGAACCACAGGTCGCTTACCTTGAACCCGCGCTCGATGATTTCGCTTAACACCGAGACAACCATTTCCTGGCCCGGCGTAACGATCGAGTTCTTGTACTCTTCGATCTGCTCGGTCGCCAAGTTGCCGCCGAGTTTTCCCGATTCGACGATGCCCACCTTCTGCGGCGGCACACCATGGGCGTGGAGCAGCTCGTCGCGGCAGTCCTGCCGCAGCAGCCGGAAACTCGCCTCGCGCGCTGAATCCGAGGTGAGCTTCTCGAACCGGATCTTCGATCCGTTCGGCGCTTCAAGCACCAAGGTCTTGTGCGCCTGCCCCTTCAGGTGCGTCCGGAAGTACTCCTGGATGACCTCGACGGCATCCTCGGCCGCTTCGCCCTCTATGACCACCGCATAGTCGGGGATGGCGTTGTTGTTGAAGAACTGGAGGTTATATTCGGCCACCAGCGTCCATAGGGCCACCGCGTTCCACGCCGGCATGATGGCCGGAACTCCGTAAAACGGACTCCAGGGGCTGTAGCGGCTGAAGTGCGTCAGGAATGTGCCCGACCATTTGGCCTTCAGAGGGTCCTTCTCCGGCAGATCCGCGTAGTGCTCCTCCTCGACGAAGTAGTCCCGGAAATGCGCGTAGCGGCCCTGCTTGTGCTGCACATAACCGAGACCATCCAACCGGACCCAGATCTCCGGCGCCGGGGCATGGGCCAGCTCGGCCGGCTGGCCGGTCCGATCCGGGATGATTTCGAGGAATCCGTTGCCGATAGCCTCGTAATCTGTCCAAACGCAGCCCATGCCTTGAGCGAAGCTGCGCTTGCCGAACGCCTTCCGGAAGAACCGTTCGATCTCCAGACGCTTTCCCTCGGGACCTTCACCCGCTATACGCCAGGGCCGCCCGGTGATGTCTTTCGCCTTCGCGCGCACCGCCCGGGCATGGTAGGTGTTCACCACGAGAGCATAGGCGAACAGAGTCAGATCAAAGGGCCGGACCGCGCAGTTCACGCCGTCCAGGCTCACCCCGACGTCCGTGGGCACCTGGGCGCTGCCATCCGACGCCTGCATCGCCTTCAGCGTGTGCTGCCAGCGAGCGGACTCGTAGCGGGCATCGAGCAGCAGCGGGGCGTCGAGATTAACTACGCGCCCGGCGTGCGAATCGAACAGATAGGCCTTCACTCCGCTCATAGCAGCCTCGCCCTCACTTTCCGCAACGCGCGGCCGCGCAGCAGAGAAACGGCACGCTCGACAGCGTCGGGGCCGTCATCGTGGGAATTCGCCGACACGCCCAGCGCTTCGAACTGCTCCAGGCACTTCTCGACATCCGGACTCCAGTAGGCGCTCTTGGGGCTGGGAAACAACAGCAGCCCTTGCTCGGCCAGCGGCGCAAGGCGGCCGATGCGCCGAATTTTGTCGCTGGAGATGTCATCCACCGCCACCGCCGGAACCTGGAGATTCGCCTTGCGGGATTCCTCCTCCACCATCTGCTTCAGCGCATCCTGATATGCGACTGTCTCGAAGCCGAACTTGAGCAGACCCGGCTCCTCGCGGCACGTCGAAAGCACCAGATCCACCTGCTGCTGGATCTTCAGTTTCTTCAGGCGGATTTTCGTCACGTAGTAGCGGCCGTCATGGCCGCCTACGACCGCCAGGCCGGTGTCGTCGTTCTTTTGCTTCAGCCCGATGGCCGGATCGATCGCGGCAACCTTGTCCATCCGCAGGCCGGCCACATCGGCATCCTCGAATCGCCGCCAGCTATTGGGAGAGAAAATGGCGTCCTCTTCGTTGGCCGAGTCGTTCATGAATTCGGTCGCGAAGTGGCGCGCGCCGAGTTCGATCTTCTTCGCTTCCAGCCGCTTCAGCGGCCAGCGCGAGGGCCAGAGAGGTTTGCCGTTATCCTGGATCGCCCGCCAGACGCGCGTCTGGAATACGTCGCTGCGCTTCAGGAATCGCACCAGGACGCTGTCGTGGTGGATCACGGTCCCGATCATGAAGAAGCTGCCCGCGGGTCCGATCGCGCCGAGCACCGCCCTCAGAATCCAGCGCTCCAGCTTGTCCCGTTGCACGCGCGAATCCACGCTCTCGTCGTCTTCGAGGTCATCGGCAATCACCAGGTCGGGCCGGTATTGCTTGTAGCGCAACCCGCGCATGGTCTGGCCGCGGCCGCGCCCGAGCACCTTCACGCCGTTCGAGGTGACAAATTCGCCTTCCGCCCACTTCCTGCTGCCGATGAGATCGCCAAAGTCCTCCAGGATGCGCTCATTCGATTCCAGCTCTTGCCGGATGTCGTCCAGGGCCTGGCGGGCCACTTCGTTGGAATCACGGATCAGGATGATGAAGCGCCTGAGCTTGTAAACAATCGTATGGATGGGCTTGCCGAAACTCACCACCGTCGATTTGGCATGCTCCCTCGGCGCAGCCCCGATGAAGCGCTCCCGGTCGGCCAGCTCGCTCAACTCCCGATGGAATTCAGCCGGCTCGGAGAAGAAGTAGTCCCCCAGGTAGTAGCGGCAAAACCACTGAAAGTCCTGACGGCCGCGCGCCACCCGCTCGGCCTTGGTCATCTGATCGCCCGGCCTGGCGCCGCGCAGGATGCGCTCGGCGCGCGCCCCCAATTCCCCTGGCGTCACATTCGCGGTGCGCTTCCGGGTGGCCGCCATCAGCGGAGCGCCTCCGCGCCAAACTCGACGCCGATCTTCTCAACCAGTTGGCCCACGTCGCCGGCGCGCGATTCCAGAGGCTTCGCCAGGCCGTCGATCTCCCGCAGTCCGGCCAGGAACTTCTCGAACGCCGCCCGCAGCGTTTCCATCGCCACGCGAGCCGGGTCCTGACCGGCCAGATGCTGCCGCGCGAGATCCGAGATCTGCTTCGTGACGCTCGTGAAGGCGTAGACCGTCTGGTTGTCGAACTTCCCGCCCTGGATCTGGTTGTAGAGCTGCTGCCGGATCTCGTTGAGTTCGAGCATCAGGGCACGCGCTGTGTCCCGGCACTGGTCGTTGAAATCGGCCAGCTTCGCGTCACTCTTGGCGCGCCTCTGCTTCCAGTCGAAGCGCCGCTCCCAGTCATCCCAAGTCGCACCACTGAAGCCCGGATACACCTTCCGGATCTCGCGGAGGGCTTTCTCCTTGGAAAGTCCCTGCGCGTAGAACCCGAAGGCGAATTCGCGAGCTTTGGCGTCGTAGGCCACTTAGTTCTCCCGGACCATCTCCAACAGCCGCAACTCACCGTCGAGCCGCATCAGGGCCATCCGCCGGCGCAGGCGGGCGCAGCGCACTGCCAGCACTTGCTGACGGAACCACTTAACGATTTGCTCGACCATGCATCGCCTCCAGCAGCATCTTTCCGTACATCTCGCCCCTGGCCTCCAGCAGTTGTTCGATTCGCTGATATAGCCGTCTGTTCTCGCGCCACAGGGCCACGATGACCAGCGCCAACGCTGGTATGGCCACCAGCAGTATTGCCACCGCCATCCCGTGGCCCTGCGCGAGTCGTTCCAGGTCGTTGAGTCCGGGCACCGCGTCACTTCCCCGTCTGAATCAATTCCCCATTTCGCATGCCCATCCTGTACGACCTGCACAATTCGAGCAGTTCGTACGCCACGGCCGGCTCATCCTTCCGCCCGCGTTCCTCTCGGAGCAACAGGTCCAGGAAGTTATCGCCGAACTCGATCATCAGCTTTTGCCGATGAGTCAGGGTTTCGGGATCCGCGGTGCGGATCTCGTCCAGGTAGGCGCGCATCGCGCTCTTCAGTTGTTCACCTTTCAGGGGCACTGTGCTCCTTTCGCGGGTCCAAAAAACCGGGGAGGCTCGGAGGAGGCGCCTCCCCGGCAGTCATGGCCCGTCCTAACGCATGCCCCAGCGTCGCCCGATCCAGGCGACAAGGCTAGACGGTTTTCAGGTTGTGTTTGGTTTGTGGGATTGGGTGCCGCCCGGCCAGGTCATCCTCCCCCGAGGCGTTTTGCTGGCCGGGCGGGTCGGCTTGCGCCGAACTCAAGATCTACTCAGCGACGTCGCGCTGCAATGCATCCAGCCATCGAATAAACTGTACCCTGTGGATGCGCCACCGGCCCACCAGCTTGTACGCGGGCAGCTTGCCGGTGTCACACCAACGCCGGATGGTCTCCTCGCTCACCTTCGCAATCCGGGCGGCGGTGGAGGTGTCCACGGTTTCGCGGAGACGGAACATAAAGGGGAGTTTCAGTTGGGAGTCATCCATGGCCTATTCCTTCGGGGTTTCTGCTCGGGGCCTGTCGTATTTGCCGGTCAACCCGTCCCGCCGATTCATGGCCTTGATCGCCCAGAACACCTTGTTGAAGTCCTTCATCGTGCGGATCTGCCGCCCGTGCAACTGGCGGCGGATGAACGTGTCCAGGGTCTCCCGGCTCCATCCGCGCAGGCCCGCCGCGTCGCTCAGCATCTCCAGTTCCCGCGCAGCGACCATGTACTCGCCAGGGCTGTCATCGTTGCGTCGGCGGCCCGCCACCGCCATCGCGTAGCCGCGATCGCTGTGCTTGTGCCCCGACACACCGTGATTCGTGCGGCGCTTCTTCCCCCTGATCCCATCGAGGATCGTCCGGGCCTCGTCATTGGTCAGATCCCGCAGTGAGACCTTCTGAAAGCCCACCATCGCGGCGTCGTTCAGGTCCTCCTTCGTGAGGCCGTGTTCCCGGGCCGCGCCGAACATCGCCCGCAGGTACTTTGTGTCAGGCATGCTCATTCCTCGTCAGGTGGTACACGCACTCGTCGCGGAATCCCTGTTTTTCCAGCCACAGATCCCGGATCTCGGTCGCGCATTGGAACAGCCGGTCGCGGATCGTCTCCATGCTGCTGTAGCCTTCCAATTCGAGTTGATCGGTGTAATTGAGGGCGTCGGCGAGTTCGCCGTACAGTTCCTCCAGTGGATCGCCCACGAACACAGGGCCGTGCTCGGCTCGCCCCAGATTCCACTTCCGCTGGCAGGCGCGGATAACCGGCAACTCCAATAGACTGCCCAGTTCGTCCTCATTCACAGCGCGCATTGAAACCTCCTTCGGGGCCTGACCCTACAAACGGGGACTCGCGGACTCTCAGCGGCAGAAGCCATTCATCGGGATTGCCGCCCTTCGCGTCGCAGAGCAAGGGATGAGACCCCATCTGCTTCACAAAGCACGGAACACCCGCGCTCCGGCATTGCTCGATGATCCCCTCGATCCAGCGCGCATCGCAGGTTCTCGCTCCAGGCCCGCTCTCGCCCCCCACGATCACCCAGCCCACATTCCCCTCGCAGTACTTCAGGTGCCAACTGAGGTCGATCTCACCCAACAGTGGCTCCAGGCTCAGAAACCGCCGCGCCGGAGTCAAGAAATGCAGAAACGTGATTCTCTCTTCCAGCCGGCGCTGGTCTTCCGCCGAGATCCCGAGCCACACATTCCGCGGCCATCTATGGTGAATGGAGATCCACCAGCTAACAAACTGCCACATCCGCCGCGCCCGCTTGGTCAGGATCAAAAACGTGTGCTGGTTGGCGTGCTTCGCCACGCGCACGATCTCACAGATTTCGTCGAACGGCACCGACTCATGAAAGGTGTCGCTCATGGAGTTCACAAAGATTCTGAGTGGCTTACGCCAGCCGAGCGGCTCAGTTAGCTTCGACTCGACCAACTCAACTCGGCCTGTCCAGGCCGGACCGGCCTTGCCCATAACGGCAAACGGTTCGCCGGTCGTGGGCGACTTCAAGCCCGGTAAACCCCGCGCCGCCATCCGCTCCGCATAGCAGTTCATGCAGCCGGAACTGATCCGCGTGCAGCCCCGGAGGGGGTTCCAAGTCGCATCGGCCCATTCGATATCCGTCATCCTCGCCATTCAGTCCTCCAGGCTCAACTGCCCCAGGAACTCCCGCAGAAGCCCCGGCTGCTCCAGCACGCGCAGACGCCTCCACATCGCCAGGATCTGGGCCTTATACGGGCCCACGGCGGCCGCCAGATCCTCCGCGTCCCGGATGACGAAATACCCGGCTGGCTCCTCGCGCCGCCCGCCGATCTTCAGCTTGTGCGACACCACGAGCTGCTCCACCACGCCCTTGATCTGCCGCTCCGACAGCTTTGTCATCTCCTTCAGGCGCGCGATCGATATCGGGTTGTTCCGGCCCTTGTGCTTCCAGATCACGGAGCCGATCAGCACTTCTTCCATCGTCGGGTCGATCTGGGAGTGGGCGAACGGCCCCTCGTCCATGTCGAACAAGGGGCCGTGAACGCGTGGAATCCCCACGCGTTCCATGTCTTCCTCGGCGCGGCGTCTCATAATCAAGCCGCCGGACGCGACTCCTCCACCTTCTCGGGGAACGTCTCGTAGTAGAACTCGTCCTCCTGCTTCACCTTCAGCCCGACGAGCGCCAGTTTCTCCTCGTCCAGCCTGCTCTTGCAGCCCTCCTTGTTCACCGACTCCTTCGTGGTGACCAGGGACTCCAACAGGTCCTTGTTCTTCGACCAGCGCTCCTTGATCGCGTAGAGCACGCGCTCCCACTTCCAGCCCTTCGCCAGCGCCAGCGTCGGCTTGCCCTTCCGCATACCGAGCCGCCCGAAAAACAGGTCGATCGAGCGCCGCCCGTCGGCCTCCACCTTCTTGCGGTTCGCCTTGTAGAAGGCCTCCAGTTCGGTGACCAGCTCACCCTTCTTCGCCACCAGGTGGGCCGTCTCCCGCTTGTACGCTTCCTCCACCACCAGCAGCGATTCCTGCCGGCGGCCCGAGGCCTCGCCGAGCACCACATCGATCACCGCGATCTCTCGCAGCGTTTCATCCGCGTCTTTCCATTCGTTCAGCATGACTCTCCTTTATTGGCTTCCAGCCTGCACAGCTTGGAATAGATGTTCGTCTTCAATCTCAGGTCCCTGACCGTCACGGTTGGAATGCAGTTCACCAGCCGCTTCCAGGCGGGGATCTCCTCAGGCAGCAACTTCATGCGGCTCGAAATTCCTGGCTCAATCCGGACGAACGGCTTGTGCCAATCGATGAAGTCCCGCAGCAGCCTGAACTGCGGGGCCGTCAGCTTCAACGTCGGTACCGCCATCGTTGCCTCCCTCACGCCGCCCGCGGCGTCTGAATCACCGAGCCGCTCGGCAGCAAGTCCACGATTTCGCGCGAGATCCGTTCGCCCGGCTGAGGCCCGCTCTCGTGGAGCTTGCACATCGCCCGGATCACCGTCGCGTTGATCACTAGCGGCCACCCCAGGGCGTTGCGCCTCGGCGCGCGGAAACGCGCCAGGAACGCTTCCAGCCCCTGCGGGTCGAACAACTTCTCCAGCGAGCTGCCAGCCCGGCGCAGCTTGTGCTCCAGGTAATCCTTCACCGGCACCGGCGGCACTTCGCACAGCCGGATCCGGTTGCCTATCTCCGGGAACCGCTGCAGCTTCTCCTTCAGCGGCGGCAGCCCGATCAGCACGATCGCCATCAGCCGGTACCGCCCCACCTTCTCCTCGAAGAAGGTCTTCAACTGCCGCAGCACCGACGTGCCGCAGTAATGCGCGTCGTCGATCACCAGCACCACGCGGCGGTCCACCACGCCATTTCGCGCCTGCATCAGCGCCCGCGAAAGCTGGCGGCCGCGCTTCTCGGCATTGCCCGCGATCACCGCTTCCTCGCCGAGCAGGCCGTAGATCATCGCATGCACCAGGTGCTCCGGCGTCAGCAGTTCCTTGTTCTTCAGCGCCGGGCGGCAAAACACCACGTCCTCGCGGCCGTGCGCGTCCGCCTCCACCGTGTCCCAGATCGTCGTCTTCCCCGCGCCACTGGGCGCGATCACCGCCAGGAAGGCGCGCTCTTCGATCGTCTCGCGGATCGCATCGACGATCGCCGTGTGCCCCTTCCAGGCGAACACGTCATCGTCGGTCTCCACATCGTTCAGAAAAGGGTTGCGTTTCAGGCCATAGTGCCCGAGCACCGCTCGGTCCAGTTGCATAAGTTCGATCTCCTCGGTTCGGACGGGTTGATGGTTGACAGGCATGCGCTCCGGCCACTCGACCGCCCCAATCACGCCTCGTGATTCGAGCAGACCGAGCAGCTGCGCCCGGAAATCCGCGCGGTCTCTCCGCGCGGGATACTCTCCATTTGCGACCAGGCGCGACATCGCCGACTTCGAGATCCCGCAGGCGGCGCCCGCGGCTCTCAAACTCAGCCCAGCCTCGCCGATCGCCTCGCGTAGGGTCATAGGCTTCCTCCGGCCTTCGGAAATGACAGGACTCGCGCCGCCAGGCCCTGCTCAATCTGTTCGATTGCGGCGTCGATCTCCGCCCCCGTCACCACCGCCCCAAACACGCTATTCAGGTACTCGGCTTCGGCCTTCGTGAACGGTCGTGCGATCGCCGCCAGAACTTCCTCGCGCGCCCGCACCTTCGAGATCCCCGGCGCCGCCGGTGCGGCCGTCTCGATCTCCTGTTCGGCACTCTTGATCCCGCTCGCCTCCACCCGCTCCAGGTGATAGCCACGCGTCTGGAGCCGCTCACCGGTACCGCGCTGATAGTCCTTCAACCAGGTCTCCGCCCCGGCCACCATCCGCCGCCGCTCAGTGTGCTCGTGGCTCCGGTACTCCTGCCCGATCACCACGCCATCGCGCGGGAACCCGAACTCATCCAGCTCGATCGGCTCGCAAAGGAAGCCCGGCGCATCGGCCTGCTCCCATGCCCGCACCGTCACCTTCGGAAACTCGAACGGGCTGTACTGCACTGCCACGTACCGCGCCTCAATGAGTTGCGCGGGCACCCGGTATTTCTGTGAGCGGAACATAACCACGCCGGATCCGCTCACCCGGCACCGCTGCGGCTCGCTCATCGCAATCCTCGTGAAGGTCTCGAAGTCGATGTTCAGCATCCGCAGCTGCGTCTCGAAACTCCGGTTCAGGTGAAACTCCCACTTCGCCCGCCTGGTCGCGCCTGTCCGCGAGTGAACTTCCTTCGAACACAGCCACGCCGCGAACTCCACCGCCTCCTCGTTCAGCCGCTCGATCGACTCCAGCGGCTGCAAGCGGAAGCGCGACTCGAACCGCTGCTCCCACCACCACATCAGGCTCTCCACCTGCCCCTTCGACCGTGAACCCTTGCAGATGTTGAGCGTCACCCCAAGCCGCTCCATCAGGTCCCCGGTGATACCCGCCTTCATCCCCGGCCCCTTGTCCACCATCAGGATGCGCGGCACGCCCCGGAACGGATACTGGCCCTGAATCGGCTGGCCGCCCAGTTCCTTCACCGACCAGCCCCGGTAGATCCCCTCCAGGAAAAGCTTCAGACTCTCGCCCGGCGAAATCGCGTAGTGCGGAAAGAAGTACCCCGTCGCGTGATCCACCAGCATGAACCGCCAGATCCGCGGCACGCCCGCCGGCGGAAGCTTGTTTTTGTACACCCAGTGCTCGTACACAATCTGGTGCTTCTCGACCTTCCAGTTGATCGAGAGCGAGAAATCCGCCTGGTGAACGTGCTGCGGTCCCAGGCTGACTAGGTCAACGTGCGGTTCCGGCGTGTCCACCTCGGCGCGCGAAAAACCCTGGGCCCGCAGCCAGGCGTTGAAGTAGTTCGGCGTCACCGCGCCCTCGGGGATCAGGCCGTTCTTCTCCGCGATGTCGATCACATCCTTCGCGGGCATCTGCACGCCATGCTTCAGCGTCCGGCCTGTTTGCTGCAGCCTGAACAGCTCCTTCAGCTTCTCCTCATCCACCTGCACCCGCCGTTCACCCTGATCCGACCGCTCACGCACCCGCAAGCCCGCCGCCCGGCACCACCGCGATAACGTGGACAGAGACACTCCAAACAGCGCCGCGATCTCCCGCCGGCGCGCCGGGCCATCGCCCGGGCCAAGGTCTCTCAGTTCCTCCAGGAACTCCACGAATCGCGGTGGATACATGGCTGTCATCACGCCCCCTATTGCGGCCGCTTCTTCGCCAACTGCTCAGCTTCGTACTCGCTGATCAGGTCTCGCCCCTCTGCGAGTGACATCGGGAACGCGCTCCAGTCCCGGCCGGAAACGGCAGCGAGCGTCTTGAAGGACCACTCGACCAGGCCGTCAACCATCCCTTGGTCCACGTCGTCGAGTTCCTTCTGGGTCACCGGCGTGATCAGCAGCACCGCGTCCCAGATCTTCGATTGCGCCTTCAGCAGCCGCCGCTGGTTCTCGGTCGCGTCCGCGAACAGTTCCTGCTCCTTCCGCTTCTTGGCCTGGATCTCCTCGCGCGCCGCCTCGGCCGCCTTCCGCGCGTTGTCCCGCTCCTCGCGGGTCTTCGTCAGCGCGCCCTGGGTGTGTGTGAGCTTGTCCTGGGTCGAGGCGTGCGCAGCAACCATCTCCCTGATGAAGTCCCGAATCCGATCCGCGTTCTGTTTCGTGATCGAGACCTTCTCGTCGCCCAGGTCGATCTCTCCCTCGTCGGTGACGTGCCCGGCGATCATGCGGAATTTCTCGCGGGATATCTTCACCACCCGATTCAGGTTGAAGTAGACTGGACCGAACTCCTCGTATGTGGCGATCGTCTTATCGACCTGCATACGGGACATGTTCAAATAGGTGGTGCAGAAGCGGTCCCGGTCAATCCCGAATGCCTGATGTGCCTTGCTATCCCGAAGTTGTTTGAGTATCGCTGCCCAAGCGCTCGACACCAAACCATTCACGATGCCCAGCGCATCATGCCGGCCGATCTGGCGGAAGACCTCTTCTCGAAGCGTTGGGCCTTGCTGTTCCTGATTGATGGCCTCCCCGGCGATAATCAGGTCGTCTCCTTGTTTCATCCTTGGCAAATTCCGCAACTTTGTTGCGGCTCCTTTCTTGTAAGTCTTTTGTTTTCAGTGGCCCGGTCTCGAAAAGCCGCAACAAAGTTGCGGCTCACGGTCTCAGGTCCACCCCAAACTCCAGCGCCTTCCGCCCCAGGACATACCTGGGATGCTCTCCGCCCAGACGCACATTCTCCAGCCAGCCCGCCTCGGCCATGGCCTTCAGGTAGCGAGACGCCGACGCCTTGTTCCAGCCCTCGATCTTGGCCACTCCGGCGACTGTGATGATCGAATGCTCCCGGATCAATTCCAGGATCTGGAGCGTCTTCGTAACCCCCTCTATCACCGCAGCCCCCCGAACAGCGTCAGCAGCACACAGCCCGTCGCCCCCGCCAGCGCCATCAACCGCCAGAAAACGACCTGTCCGCGCAGGTGCGCCACCTTCTCGGCGTGCTTCAACCAGGTGTTATCGTCCATGAGTGCTCCTCATATAACTGCCCGCGGCGGATCGCCTTGGTGGCGCGGGCAAATGCTGCCGGTACCAGCAACTGCCCCGGTGCCGGATACACCTGCCGCACGGGCACGTCATCCGGGCTAGGTGTTCCGGGTTGTTCGCCGCTACTTGCGCCGCCCAATTCATCGCCGTCGAGACCTTGACGCCGAGATGCCGGGCCGCATCGGCCACCGGCGTACCCTCCAGCAGCAGCCGCGCGAAATCCGGCTTCTTGGAGGCGGAAGGATGATTGATCCCGCCCCGCCAGACCCGGTCCAACACAAAGCTGCTCTGGCACTCGATGTTCAGGCATTGCCAGGTTCGCTTCCCCGCCGAGTTCCGGCCTCGGCGGTGCGTCTTTCCGCCGCAGTGAGGGCAGGCCGGATTGGACACCGACAGAGCGTGGCGCGCGCTCCGAAAGATCATCTCGAACAGGGCATTCACGAGGTGGTCCCTCGCTTCCGCCTCATCCCGGGCCCAGACGATCAGCGTCCCGGCGGCATCCGGGGCGCGCATCTCGAATCGCGCCGCACCCTTATATCTCCGGTTCAGCGTGTGCGTCGCCTTCACTGGCATCTGATCCGGATTCAGATCGAGGTTGAAATAGCCGCTCATTTCGCCCTCCGGATCACATCCGACAGCAGCCGCATCCCGTCCACGGCGCACTCCGCGGACACGTACATGGGCGGCGAGGATACCAGCGGCCGCGCCGGCTCCCCTTCCTGCTTGAGCACGATGTGCCCCATCCAGCGGCCGTCCTCGGCCGAAGCCGCGTAGTCCACTTCCCGCTCGCGGATCAGCCGGATCGTTGTGTCGCTCAGCCCTGTCATGCGTACTTCACCAGGGCTTCCCGGATTTCCTTCATTTCCGGGGCTTTATTGATGTAGATATCCCAACAGGCGTCGCCGTGCCAGGAGTGGATCACTTCCACGGCGGCCTTCAATGCGCTTCGGAGTTCGATCACGGCCTTGGCCGCGTCGGTGATTTCGGGTTCGTAAGGATGGTCCATGAGCGTCTCCTCTTAGAACAGGTCGGACTGATGGAAGTCCTTCACCGTCCGGCGCAACGAGGCCACCTCGCACAGATGCCGGTGCAGGTCCCGTTCGATCTCCGGGATCTTCGCCCGGTCCGGATCGCTGAAGAATTCCAAAACCTTCGCCATTACGGCGTTGAAATTTTTCTGGATTTCGTTAACGACTTGGGGGTCCTTCTTCTTCAACCGGCCCACCCGCGGCAGGCTCGTCGTCACCCGCCCGCACCTGGCGTTCAGGTGATCCAGGATGCGGTGATCCCCCGTCGCCTGGATCAGAGGCAGTAATAAATCAAGGGGAAAGCGGCATCCGCTCTCCCCTTCAAGGCACGCCCGGTACAGGTACGAAGCCGAGATGCCCATCGAATCCGCCAGCTGCTCCACGGTCTTCTCCGAGCCGTGGACGGTCAGGTAGAGCACGGTTTTTAAGTCCCGCATGGCTGCTCCTGAGAAACATTCCCGAACGTTTTCATGGACAGCCTGGCGGGCCAGGCCGCATTCTGGAGCTGCATCAGGCAGCCCTTTGCTGCTTGGCGCCGGGCCGGACGCCCAGCTCGACCGGCATATCTTGGGCTCCGGGCAGTTCGACCAGATCCACCGGCATACCTAGATCCACGAGCTGCTCGCGGATGTGGACGGCTGGCCGCTGGCCGCGCAGGATCATCGTCAGGTAGGGGTTGCTAATGCCGAGCTGGCGGGCGATTTCCCTCTGAGTGAGGTCGTTCATCGCTAGCCAAATTCGGATGCCTCGGAGTCTCGTCTTCAGGTCCATGTAGTATCCTTCTCGTGAACGCGGTTAGCTTTCATGTTTACGTCTATTCTTACTCACGCAGATTTCTGAGTCAAGTAGATTCGAGACTTTTGTGCCCACTCTCGCTGAAACAATTCGCTCGATCAGGAAGCGGCGGGGCGAAACCATGGTCAAGTTCGCCGAAAGGCTCGGTCTGACAAACCCTGCGATAAGCCGCTACGAAGCGGGCAAGCTTCAGCCCAGCAGGTCAATCCTTCTCCTCCTCCTACAGCTCGCGGAAGGCGACGAGCGCGAGCCGATTCTTGAGGCGCTCGGCGAAGTCCCAAGCGAGATGCAACTTTGGGAGTCGGACCTCAACCGCCGCGTGGACGAGGCGCGGAAGGAACTCGGCGAATTCTTCTCCAAGATTGAAAGCGGCCAGCGGGCGCGCGAGCGATTCTTCGACCTGGCGATGGAGATTGCCAAAAGCAACCGGACGCCCCTGCCGTTGATCCGCGCTTTGGAACTCTGGCGTGATCACGCAGGCAGCAGCGCCGCGCGCGAGGTATATGAGGAAGCCATCATGGCCCTGGCCACCGACCTTGACCGCGTCGAACGCGGCCTTGCCCCGGTCGGCAAGAAACTGGCCGCCAGACAGTCAGACAGTCAGACAGTCAGGAAGGCCGACCGGGAACTGCCCATCATGTCTCTATGCCCAACCCACAAGAAGTGGTTCAGCACCGGCGCGACCATGACCAGGTCCGGCTTCCAGGTTTTCGATTTCGGGAAGGATTGGCAGGTGAACTGCCCTCACTGCGGAATGCCCCACTACTTCAGAAAAGAGTTTGCCAAACTGGGTGATTGAAGGAGGTGTGATGCGTACATTTGTTCTGTCCTGCCTGGTCCTCGCGCAGCTCGCCGGCGCGGCCGAGAAGAAAGGCCATACCACCAGGGAAACCGAAGCCGTGAGGATCACCGTCTCGACAAAGCGCGTCGGCACGTACACTGCCGGGTGCAACCCGAATTACTGTGCCGTCTACGCGAAGGTCGAGAACCTGTCCGACCAGGCGTTGCCTCTTGATCTGAGCACTGTAGTTCTGCGAACAGCGGAGGGACGGGCGCTTCAGATGCTCGATGAGGTGGCCGCGACGCGGGCGATGAGTGGTCTGTTTGGGTCCTTTCTGTCGCGCGAACTGGGACCGGATCATGTCAGACAAAACCTGCTGCAATCTGGGTCGATACCGCCGAAATCGTTTATGGAAGGAATCCTCTGTTTCCAGGGCCCCGGCGCCAGCCGGAAACCCCCGCAAGAGATCGTCATGACCACGCTTCTGCCAGAGCCGATTCCTCTCGCCTGGAAATAACTGTCAACCTTTCGCCAGGTTCGCCTCGACTTCCCCGATCAGATCCCAACGGAAGGAATCTGGCGAGGCCGAGAGGCGCAGATCGTGGACCAACCCGAGTTCTTCACAGTGCCGAACCGTGACGACGATGGTCCCCACGACCGGACGGCCCCCGACCAGGCGCGGCCGGACGCCATGAAACGGTAGCAGCCGGGCGAGCCTCGCCACCGCCTCCAGTTCCGCAGCCCGGAAAGTCACGACTGCCTCGGCCTCGGGTGCGTGGCCGGCACACGAGCCGACCGACCGGATACCCGGTATGGCGTTCAGCAGCCGGACCAGTCTTCGGACCTCCACATCGATCTCTTCGTAGGGGATTACTGACACTCTTCACGCTCCAAAATCGTCCACGCCCCGGACCGGATGGCAGCGCCCCGGAAGCGTCGAATTTGCGTTGCGCTAACAGCAACAAGACCACCGGTCAACCAGGATTCTCACCCGGTAAAATCCCAGAAACGAACACCTGACCCCCAGAGTTATTGCACACTTGGCGCCGAGTTATCCCACCCCCCGTCAGTGAGCCGGCGCCACGTGTGGACAACGATCCGAACAGCAGAATCCTGCAGGCG